>NZ_JAUHTQ010000009.1 GCF_030418165.1 Ureibacillus aquaedulcis | reverse complement strand
ACTTGAGGAAAATGATGTTTTTGGGTTATGTCCCAGCCTCATTCAGAGTTATTTTCTGCGAAGCAATGTATCTCCAAGAGGGATTCCAATCACAATAACTAAAACAGTTAAAACGGTAAGTGCTTCTAGAATAAAAAATGCAGCTTGGTCGAACATCGTATCTCTCCTTTTTTCTTTCTGGTCTATTTTATCTTTGATTCTATTTAATTATCCATCTTCCTATTGTAAAGTCAAACAAAAAAAGAACAAAAAGTCGCTAATCATTTATCGAATAGCCATTCTCTAACTTCCTATTTTTCAAATGTTATATACATCTATTGTATTTACATGTTAATAGCAAAACAGCACTCATCACTATCCTCTTATCATATTAAGCAACAGTGATACATCATTCGTGGACCCCACGGAAATGACTGTTTTTTGAGCCGCATCAGCAAACTTCTTTACCTTATCCACCAAATCGAATCGTGTTACAATCACATCACTATGGTGAATGGCCTCAATTAGGGTTGTATCTGTTGAATCCGAGATATCAATTTTATCAATCGATGCTGTTGTCATTCTTTTAATCTCATCCAGATAAAAAGTGCATGGAATGTGCGTGCATTCAATAAAAAGATAACGTCTTTCCTGTTTGAGAGGTTGGCCAAAGAGCTGCATGTAGGCAAATCCGGACAATAGAACCTTTTCCAGACTGTAACCTAATTCGTACGCTTCCTTCGCTAGTTTTTCAACAAATGGATAGTAGGAATGTTGTCTTTTAAACCTTGCAACTACTTCCTCACCGGCAACTTGTGTACCTTTCCCTTTTTGAATGAGCAACAGACCTTCTTCTTTCAGTTGAGAGTAGACCGCTTGAATCGTATTACGATTAACGGTAAGTTGTTCAGCTAGCTGATTCGTTGAAGGTAGTGTATCGCCAGGTTTAAGTATATCTTTTCCGATTAACCATTTGATCTGTTCCTTGATTTGTACATTGATTGGCAAAGGTGAGTGGTTATCAATTTTAAAAAGTAATTCAGGATGGTCCATTTTTTAAACAACCAACTTTCTCGGTTAACTAATAATCTAGATATGTTTAGCTTAAAGAAGTACATGTAAAAAATCAACTAAGTTTAGTAAGGGCATAGTTGAAATAAATGGCGTGGGACTCTTCTTTAGTCGCAACATAGTATCATCCATTAAAAGGGGATTCAGCAAATGGCCTAAACAGGGGGGAGAAGGCAATGAAGTATAAGGATACACTCCAAAAAATCAATTGGTTTGTCTTTATAGGTCTTGTTTGTTGGGGAGTGATTGGTTGATTTGATGCATTAGGTTTACTTGATCATACACCAATGCCGCATGACGATGCCTTTCAATCCCGTTTTCTGTTCAAGTGGGGTATGTTGAACACAATGCTGATGTCCATTTTAGTAATCTTCACCGTTCTTCTGACTTTTGGTTGGAAACGAACATTCCCATTTAATGTTCCCTTTGCGCTGATAATTGCTGGGGGGTGTACTTCTTTATTTTCATGACATTTACCATAGGTTGGATTCGCATCCTTGGTTTTATCGGCTTAGCCATTGCAATCATAGCCGGCGTTATCTTGACTACCCTTCATGCTATTATTTTATGTATAAGCAAAAAATCATAATAGAGTAATAGAAGCAATAGCGAGAGTGATTACCACGATTGACGAGAGAAGGTGAATCAAACAGTAGCAAAGCCAGAGCTAATGCGACGAGTCAAAAAAATTAGCTTCAAACGGTAGCAAAGTGAATGCTATTGTGACGGTTCAAAAGGAAAACCGCATCAAATAGTGCAAAGCAAGTCACAAAACGAGTTTCCCAAAGATATGCGCCCCAAATGTAGAAATGAACGTGAAATAGCTACAGATACTCCATAACAAAAACCCTCAATTCTTCTCTAACCCTTATATATTATTTTCATTTATTTGGAAAATCTCCATAAAATCATATGGAAAACTATGTTATAATTCCTATGTATTGTAAATTTTATAGGAAAGAAGGGAAAAAGTTGAAGAAAACTAGAGTTGTATCGGTTTTACTTGCACTTCTTTTACTTTTAGCATTGCCATTTCAACAAGCAGATGCTGCATCTTCAAAAGATGTTAAAGAGGGTGCTGGGACAAGCACAATTACTGAATTACTAAAAGATGTTTATGCGAACGAACAAGAATTAGATTCATACAAATTTGATGGGAACATTAATCTAGGATTGATCTTACCTGAAACAGAGGAAGTAGAGCCGGAATTGGCTATGATATTTGAAATGTTGAAAGATATTCAAATTGATATTTCGGGTGCATACAAAAAAGACCCAATGCAATTAGAAGCCAATATCGACCTTACACTAAAAGGTGATATTGAAACAAAATTCACGATGCCAATGGTCATGACTCAAGAAAAAATGTGGGTCAAGCTTCCTGATTCACCTTTACTACCACTACCTAAAGAGTTAAAAGGGAAATTCATTGAATATGATTTAGCTGAACTAGCCGAGCTTTCAGGGCAACCTGCTAGTACGCTTGATTATGATCTGCAAATGAAATTGAATGCGGAAATTATGAATTTAGTCGTTGAATTATTTGGAAAAGACTTTTATAAAGAGGTAGATCCAAGTACTGTAACGATTCCAGAAGGTGTAGAGGCAGATAAAGTCATTAAATTCGAACTAACAAACGAAACAATTAAACCATTTATCGATACAGTTCTTAATGACATGCTACCCAAATTTGTTGAACTTCTAGACAATCCTGAGTATTTGGAAACTCTTGGGTTAACTGCTGAAGATATTAAATTATTAAAAGAGGCGTATGCAGCCCAAGAAGAAATTAATGTGGACGAAGTAGTTGCAGAGTTTAATAAATTCCTGAAAATTAATCAATTGGATGAGATTATCGTTATTACTGAAGATAACTATATTAGCTACGGTAAAGGAACAGTTGATGTGACGGTTATTGTGGAAGAGGAAGAAGCCTTTACATTTAAATTGTCATCCATTAAAACGAAATCGAATGTAAATGAAGAATTTGATTTTTCCATTGGAATCCCATCTGGCGAATATGTGCTGCCATTTGAAAAACTATTGGAATTGGAAGAACAAGCCTTAAATAGTGGAATCTAATTACATCTAAGAAATCGTAATTAATAAAAGCGTTTAGACTGTAGACAAGCTCAAAGTGTCTGCAGTCTTTTTATTTTTCGCATTATAGTCCTGGGTGCCTTATTTCATCAAACTTCACCAATATAAATATATTGGAAATCACCGTTTTGATCGTAGACAAAAGTTATCAAAAACCTTTCGCCGTTTTCCAGGTCATCTAGGTAATACCCAATCTCTGATTTTTCCGTTTGTAAATTTAGATAGGCGATGGACATTGGGAATTTTGCTTGCTCAATTGGGAATCCTGCGCTTATCACATCTTCTGGTGTGTTGAAGATGATTTCCCCATTAGACACCTCAAAATTAGTGTTATATTCCTTTTTTATTTGTTCATACTGTTCTTCTTTAATTAACCTTATGATTGTTCTTGAGGTACTATCAAATTGTTGGAGATAGACACTGTAATCACTATTTAATTGCTGCAATTCATCCTTTAATTTCTGATTTTCTTCCTTAAGTTTGTCAATTTGCGTTGTGTTATCTTGAGCGGAAGAACTTTCTTCTTTATTCGAACAATCTATTAAAAAGCCCAACATACTAAAAGTTATGATTACCTTCAAGATCTTCATGCTATTCCTCCCTAATCTACTATAACATTGGAAGTTTATAAATGTAATATATGTAAGATTTATACAAAAAATAGATAGAATTCCTAAGTCATTCCTACAATCATTTTATAAGTAAGTGATTATAAAAATTATTTTTTGGGAAGTAAACAGTTAATGAATAAAAAATCTAAAAGCGAAGATGCTAAGTATCTAAGTTTTGTAATTGATTTGCATTCACTTAAAAAAATACTCATGTAAATAAACAAGGATTGGTGGTAATCATATGGTAAAAGTTGCATTAATCAGTGGGAGTTTAAGACAAGGCTCAATTTCTACAAAAATTGCTAAAAGTGTAGGGGAGCTATTCCCGGAAGGATATGAAGCGCAATTGGTGGAAATAGGAAACCTTCCAATTTACAACGAGGATATTGATACAGAAAGCAATACTCCTGCAGAATATGCTGCATTTCGAAAAACCATTAAAGAAAGTGATGCTGTACTTTTTGTAACACCTGAATATAATCGCTCAATTACAGGTGCATTAAAAAATGCGTTGGATGTGGCATCACGACCATATGGTCAGAGTGCATGGGATGGCAAACCAGCAGGTGTAATCAGCCAATCTTTCGGTAATCTAAGTGGATTTGGTGCAAACCATCATTTACGTCAAATCCTTGTCGTTTTAAATATGCCAACCGTACAACAACCTGAAGTTTACCTTGCAAATTCGCATCAATTATTTGACGAAAACGATAAAATGAATGAAAGTACAACCGAGTTTCTGCAATCATTTGTGAATACATTTGTTGATTTAATCAACAGATATCAAAGGTAATCAAAAAAGTTGGAGATTATTTCTTTCTAATCTCCAACTTTTATTATGTGAAAGTGATATTGTGTATTATAAACGCTTATAAGTCTCATCATCGACAGGTTCCAACCATTCCGGCGTGCCTGCCGTAATCGCAATGTGTTCAAACCAGCTGTCCTTTGCTGCACCATGCCAGTGTTTTACACCATCATGAGTGACAATCACATCTCCGGCTTTCAGGTATTGAGCAGGTTTTCCTTCTTCTTGGTACCAACCCTCGCCACCCGTTACTAATAAAATTTGAAATCCATCACGATGAATATGCCAGTTATTTCTGCATCCCGGTTCAAAGGTTACATTCCCTACACGCACACTCACTTTAGGGTCAGCTATTAATGTTTTAAGATAGCTTTGTCCTACAAAAAATTGTGCATAGGCTTCATTTTTTTCTCCGACGGGGAAAATAACGCCATTTTTTACTTCTTCATGTTTTGCCATTGCAATTCCTCCATAAACCTTGTTATTTCAATTTCCCGCCAAATACAGGGAAGAAGCTATGTTCACCATAATCCTGGATGCGCTCCAAGTTCTTTAAAGTCTCCATATCTGCATCGCTAATGGTGAAATCAAGTTCTACATTGTTTCTCATATGATCCGGATTTGCCGTCTTGGGAATGACGACAAGACCTAGCTGGATGGCATAACGCAGACAAAGTTGGGCAACAGATACGCCGTACTGATCAGCTATTGTCTGTACCTCGGCATTATTAAGAACTGCACCGTGTGCTATTGGCGAATAGGCCTCCACCAGGATGTCATTTTTCTGGCAGAATTCAATAAGTTCAAAAGGAGTATTGCTTACATGTGCCAAGACCTGATTTACCATAGGCTTGATTTCGCAACTTGTAAAGATATTCTCGATATCATCTTGCAGGAAATTTGAAAGACCGATTGCCTTTACTTTGCCTGTTTTATAAGCAGCCTCCATTGCTTTCCATGCTTCTTTGTTCTCCTCGAAGTAATGGTTCTCCTCACGGAATTCTACCCATGGCTGTGGGCTGTGGATAATCACAAGATCAATGTAATCCAGTCCCAGCTTTGATAATGACTCATCAATGGATTGGGTCACTGCATCGTAGGTCTTTGCTTCCGCAGCAACCTTTGTCGTGATGAAAAGTTCTTCTCTTGCGACCCCACAAGAACGGATTCCTTCACCTACACCAGCTTCATTCATATAAGCCTGGGCAGTATCGATATGGCGATATCCGATTGCTACCGCGTCGCGGACTGCCTGCTCTGTCTGTGCATCGTCAAGGAGCCATGTACCAAGACCTAATTTTGGAATTTCTACACCATTTGATAATTTGTAAGTTTCGTTAAACATAATTTAGTCTCCTTTACATGCTTCTATTGTTTTTCAGGAATAGTCGGCGCAAGCCAATATGATCTTCATGAAGTCCAGTTTAAAGAGAAATACATATATGCATTAATGCGCATCTGTGTATAATTATAAAAGGAAAGAGTTTGTCTGCAATGTCCAATTGGCTCAGTTTCGTGCATTATTGCACATAATTATTTAAATTGAGCATTATTTATAAGAAGGACTGGTGAGTCTCGTCATGTCTAAGGTAGATAGAAGAATAATCAAATCTCAAGAAGCCATAAAAAATGCTTTTATTGAATTAATGTCTGAAAAAAATTTGGATGCGATCACAATGCAGGATATTTCCGACAAAGCAAATGTGGGCCGTAGAACGATTTACCTTCACTATTTGGATAAATATGATTTGCTGGATAAGCTGATCGAAGAACATATCAATGAACTAAGGATACTGTGTCGATCGGCATCTGAATTAAGTTTTACTGAGGGGAATCTCATTTGGTTTGAATACTTTGAACATAATTACGCATTCTTTTCAACCATGTTAACAAGTAAAGGGGCCACTTTGTTTCGTAGTCGTTTCTTGGAATTTGTGATTGATGAATTAAAAAATGATGTAGATGTAGTGGAAGGGATAAATAAGGGATTAAATCAGGAATTAATCCTAAGATTCTTTGGAGCGGCTATTGTAGAGGTTGTGGAGTCATGGATTACTAAAGGATTATCCCAACCAGCACAAGTCGTGGCGGAACAATTGGGGAGTCTATTGGACAGAAATCTATAAAGGTCAATGGAACCCCTTTGGAAACAAGCTGGTCTAAAAAGAAGACTAGCTTGTTTTATTTACATGGGACTTAACATATTTTGACGCCCATTTTCCAGGAGTCGTGACGTCTGTAAAAGGTGTAATTGTAAGGGTTTTGCTTAAAGATCATGTATAGTTCATTAAAGAAATATAGTAGTTTTCATGACATATTAGAGCAGGGTTCTTCCTTGCTTTTTTTATAAAGAATTATTATTGACAAAAGATACTATAGGTGTAATATTACACTTATAGTATCTTTTGATTAGTAATATCGATATCTGAAGGGGGATTTATTTGTAGAAGGGTTTTGTATAATACAATCTCTTAAGACTTCAGAGGATAAGGTTAAAAAATATTTAATTCAAAAAAGGGGGGCGAATATGAAATTAGTTATATATCTGGGATTGATGATTGTTTCATTAATTGTTTCTTTATTTTCAGGGCAGTTTCAAATGAAACGCACCAATAAATTTTGGTTATCGTTTCTAATTTCATTTTTAATCAATGTTGTAATTTTAGGGTTAGGGAGTTATTGGTGGTTTTTAACAGAAACAGATGGGATTAGTCAAGGTATGGGAGTATTATATTATTGTCTCGCAATGGTTGTAATAGGTATTGTTGACCTGATTGCATTATCAGTTTTTAAGAGTAGATATAAATAATCATTTTAAGGCTTACCGCAGCATTTGTACTTTGAAAAGGTATTTACTGGAAATCTTCAGCAATCAGGTGCATTTCATGAAGATGAATTGTGCCTGTCCCAGCATTGAGACTAATTTGTTTGAGTAACTACTTTCTATATGGATTATATTAACTTTATTGAGGATATGATAAAAATTGTACATATAGTAACCATTGGTTTTAGTTGAATACCATTAATAATCTTTACGCTCCATCTTTATGCGGTGGATAATTGTATGGGATAAGACTTATGAATAAATATCTGGATATTTATGCTTGAGAATTAAGTGGCATAGTGAAGAGATATAGTTAAACTGATGGGGCAGGTTAGTTTACTAGCGATTTGAATGAATCTATTGAAATATAAAAAAACCGGGCAAAGCCCGGTTTTTCTTATATTCATTAGGGTTGCATGCAAGGTGTACGAGGAAAACAGACAAACTTGATTAAAATTCCTCATAAACCGCAGGATCCTGGTCTGCAATCCGTCCGTCAGGCTTGCTTAAGGCTGAAATCATGACCATTTCCTCATTATCCAGTGAGAAGTCAAAAATAGATATGTTCTCTAACTGGCGAACTGGTGACGCCGATTTAGGAATGGAAATTGCCCCAAGCTGGTAGTGCCAACGTAAAATGATTTGTGGAATCGTTTTATTATGGTGGGCGGCAATGGTTTGGAGTGTATCAATTTCTAAGTCCTTGATTCCGCGGGTGAATGGGCTCCAAGATTCCGTCGCAATATTGTTCTCTTCATGATATTTTCTTTGTTCAGCTTGGTTGAAGAATGGATGCAATTCAATTTGGTTAATGCTCGGTTTGACACCGGTTTGTTTTTCCAAATCCTCCAGGTGTTCAGGCAAGAAATTGCAAACCCCGATGGAACGAATAAGGCCCCATTTTTTAGCATCAATCAAAGCCTGCCATGCTTCTGCATATTTAGCTTGTCTCGGGTTTGGCCAGTGAATAAGGTATAGATCATAATAGTCAAGGTTAGCTCGGTATAGAGATTCCTGAATGGCTGCTACCGCTTTATCGTATTCCTGATAGCGACCGGGAAGCTTGGAGGTGATGAGTAATTCATGCCTTGGTACTGAAGTACGGCGAACAGCTTCTCCAATCGTTCCTTCGTTTTCATAGTTATAAGCCGAGTCAATAAGGCGATAACCATTATTTATGGCACTTACGATGGCATTTACTCCATCATTTCCTTTAAGTGGGTATGTACCAAAACCAATCACGGGTAAAGTCAAACCATCGTTTAACATAACCTCTGGAATCTTAATTTCCATAAATCAACACTCCTTCCATTAGTATTCTAATAATAACGCAATTTTGAAAATTTCTCTATGAAGGTATAGACCAGTATTCCGGATATGTTTATTTACACGTAGCAAAACTATTATTCTAGAAGTTGGCCACCGGTAAACTTAAGGTGCAAAATAACAAAAAGCCAAGAGAAGGTCCCTTAGCTTCCGTTGATTATTTTCTTCCTAATTTGTAGTGCATTCCTCGGTAAGTTTTTTATACTTTAATTTTTATTTAAAATGCGGGTCGGAACTGCCGTTATGAGCTTGTTCTTCCGCTGTAGCTGTGCTTATGGGGAGTATCTCCATCTACAGTTGTAAAACCACTGAACTCGTGATAATGACCGCCGTTAGGAAGGGGAATAGCTGGACCAGTAACTCCACGAATCTCATGTCTATGTCGATTATCGACGGAAGTAAAAGTAAAATAACGATGAGTGTGTGGGACACCACTTGGCGCCGGTTCCGTAGTTCCGACATATCTGTGATTATGTCCTACATCGAAAGAAGTCACACCTCTAAATTCGTGGATATGGGCAGGTACGGGTCTTCCATCCCATCGGGTAATGAAAAGCTGATGGGAATGTTGGGGATCAGAATCGTCTGAATGATACATGAAACCTGAAACAGGGATTTCCAATAGTACAGCTCCTTTTCGCCTTTTTCAATCATTATCATCATATGTTGGGAAGGTGAAAAAGGTTTCGAAGTTAGGAGAATTGATATTTAGAATTATTTTGGGTGCCTGGCACACACGCAATTCAGAATACTTAGACTGCAGGCAACGAAAAAACCGTTCAATTTAATTGAACGGAGAGGATTTAACTATGTTTTATTTAAATTCCTGTTTTAATACCAAAACCTACTAAAATCAAGCCGGTTGATTTTTGAAATACTTTCTGGAATTTGGCGTTATTCAACCATTTTTTTGCATAATCGATTACAAATACAAGCGTTAGAAACCACAATACAGCGAATGCGGTAAGGATGGAGGCTAACATGATCAATTGTTGGTTTACATTTTCGTTCAAATCGATGAATTGAGGCATGATAGTTATATAAACCAACACTGTTTTGGGATTAAGAACATTACTGAGCAAGGCTTGCATAAAGGATTCCTTCTGATGCTTCCTTGAAGAACTGGCAGGTGCATTTGCTTGTGCTTGAAGTTCCTCTAAAGAAAACACACTTTTTGCAAAGAAACTTTTTATCCCCAGATAAATTAAGTAAGCAGCACCCAGATATTTTATTGTACTAAAAAGAATGACAGACTTTGCAATGACAACAGACAATCCAAGAATAGCAATAAGCGTCCAAAAAGAAAGTCCTGCCGCCATTCCGAGAACCGTATAACGTCCAGCTTTAGGACCATACCTTAGTGTATTTTTCACTAGGAGCATTGTATCTGCTCCCGGTATAACAACCATCATTGCAGCAATTGACATGTACGTTAATAGGCCATCCATATTATCCTTCCCCTTCTAACAGTGACTACCAAAGTAACTACTTCCATCATGAGTATATCAGAATCATTTGAAAATTTTCAACTGATTTTGATAAAATACTAGTTACTAAGGTAGCAACTAGCGTTATGTTGGAGGGCTTATGAAAGAAAACATTCTAGAAATATTAAAAAACTTAAATTTTACCGAGTATGAAGCAAAAGCTTATCTTGCTTTGTTGGAAGAATCGCCGCTAACCGGCTATGCTGTAGCAAAAAATTCCGGTGTACCGCGTTCAAGAATATATGAAGTTCTGGACAGCCTTGTAATACGGGGGGATATTCTGGTTAGTCCCGGTAATACACCACAGTACTCGCCAGTGCCGGCAAAGGAACTAATTAAAAGTCGCCGAATGAAGGCGGAGGAAAACTTCGAACTGGCAGAAAAATCATTGGAGCAATTCGAACATTCCGCAAATGATCGAGAGAATATTTGGAATATCAGGGGACGTAATGAAATACTTGAAAAGGTAAAAGCGTGTATACGATCTGCCAAAAAAAGAATTCTCCTAGAAATTTGGAATGATGAATTTGAAGAATTAGAGTCCGAACTAAGTCAGGCAGCTGATAGAGGAGTAAATGTAACGGTTATTGCCTATGGTGAAATCGTCTCCGACTTTGCTAATGTTTACCACCACTACATGGGACATAAAATAACGGAAGAGTATGGTGGAAGATGGATTGTTATTAGTGGTGATGACTCAGAGGTGGTAGCAGGAATCGTCTCGCTGGGCAAAGATAGCCGTGCAGCTTGGACAATGCATGTAGGGCTGGTAATGCCAATTACGGAAGTCATGATTCACGATCTGTATCTTATGGAAATCATGGAAAAGCATAAGGAACTTCTTGAAGAAAGTTTTGGAGAAAATCTCGTCCATTTACGCCGCAAATTTTCTATCCATCCAGATTTCAAAAAACATTACCTGGACTAAATTCTTTGTTTATATTACAAGCAACAGGATTGCTTTATGGCATAAACACTTTTCTTTGTTTAGGTGTGAGAGGACAAAAAATACACCGACATTGATCGCCAGTAATCGGACGCGTTTCTTTATGAAATGCGTCTTTTTTATTTAAGGGGGTTCCACGAATAAGGAAAGTGTTTCTGTCAATTAAGGGGAATTTAATTAAATGTTTATGTTAAAATTGGTATAACCTGTAAAATGCAACTTGACTAAAGACCATTACATGTTTATCTAGGATAGATTTAATGATAAATAGCCATAAAGTGGGGGAGGGGTTGTTAATGAAAATTATTAGACTTATCTTAGCAATTATAGTGTGTGCTTTATCAGGTTATAGTTTATTGACAGGTGAATTTGGTCCAATGCCATATTCACTTTTACTCCTTGGGGTCATGATCTTTCTAACAGGCATTACGGAATATAGAGAAAAGCGTAAAGTAACCGGGATCCTTTCTTTTATATCGGGAACGTTTTGTTTCTTTGTCGGTATATATACTATTTGGCTAACGGTCGCATTTTTTTAATTAACTTACCGGTCATAGCTAATATTAAGTTCTATCAGATTATGGAGGGACGAAATGGGGATTTCTGAAATATTCATTATAATGCTTATATATGCAGGTCTTTATATATATACATGGCAGATGGTTTCATCGAGTAACAAAGTGATTGTTTATATAAAGTATATATTCCAGATTATTTTATACGGTATTTTTTCTGCTGCTATTTGGTTCAGTTACAAAGGGGAAGAATATCATATTAATAACCATAGCGGACTTGAACCGATTAGCAACACAGGTGAAGCAATTCTGATGATAGTTGGTTTGAGCATTTATAGTGTAGTTTTATATTTTTTAAATATCCATTTGAAAAGAAAAAGGCGTGCTGGGTGGCAAACATGATATCTTTTGTTGAAATTGTATTTATTTCTATCTTTCTAATCCCTTTATATATTTTTTTAATCTGGTCGTACATTGAGCCGGAGGAAAGTATTTTATCAGGGAAGAAGTGGATGTATAAAGATGAGCCGGAACCATCCCTAAAAGCTATCCGCTATACGAGATTTACGTCGCTGACGGCAATGATTGGAATACCTTTTATTCTATCAAGTTTTATAACCGGTAATCTCTTTCTTAGATTTATGCCCCTGATCTTTATTTTTGTTTTTGTATTTGGCGCATTAAAAATATGTATTTCTGTAGATGATTCTTAAACATTGTCTGTTACTTGGAAAAAATATTTGTTATCTAAATTTAATATAAAAGTCGTAATTTATCGTTTATACTAAGTGTAATATCATTCGAGGAGGGATTAAATGGATATTGAAAAGAATAAGCCATCAGTACCTCACTTAGATGAAAACCTGCAGAGCACTCATGAAACCAACAGTGAAGAAGTGTCGTTAACCATAAAGGAAACAATAGCTAAGAATAAAGAAATAATAGATAAAAATCGCAAAATTCTTGGGAAATCATAAAATTACTAATCCTCATTTTTGGAGGATGGTTTTCGAAAACAGGAACTAAATAAATATTTCTTCTTCAATACCAGGCGCATTTCTTTAAAAGGGAATGTGCCTTTTATATTTTAAGGGCCATTTAGTGGAAGGTATAGTTTTTATTGAAGTTAATATGTAAAATTATATAAAACAAAGCAGGGGATAACTGAATGAAGAATAATTTTGGTAAGTATGAGGTACCACCTACACTTCAAAGATTAATTGACTTGCAAGATATACTTGGTGACCCTGAACAATTCTACCTTGGTCTTAATTTTTACATTTCTCTTGAGGACTATAGATATTTTAATACACCAAGTGATGTGGTGGTCTTTGGAAATATAGGTATGAATGGTATTCATTATGGATTCCTTACTGATTATGGGGCTGTAACCAATCTTGAAGCAGCACCTATTGTCTGCGTTAGTCCAATGAGTTTTGAACGTCCTACTCGTATAGTGGCAAAGAATCTATGTGAATTTTTAAGAGTTAACTTGACTGACTGCGAATTGTTCTATAATGAATTTGGCAGTGAAGAAAAGTATTTAATAGCTAGAGGTCAATGGGCTGAAGAGGCAGTTGATTCAGCATTTCAACAAACTGATGATGAAAACTTGGTTCGAGAGGGAGTCACAAAGTTTTTAATGGAGAATATTCAGATGCCCATTATCGATAATCCGTATCGTTATGTTCAAGGCGTGGAGCTTGAGCGGCAAGGAAATATAAGTATCAATACACAGGACGGACTGGGCGTTATTACTTGACTTCAAGGTGAAAAACACATACAGTTCCCGATTGACGAGCAAACAGAGATTGATTTGGAATTGCTGCAGGGATACCTTTGTTCCGCACCAATTGCTTCACGACTTGCGTTGTTTAGGGACATTCAGCTAAATTATGTCTTACAAGACAACCAAGAACTGTATAAAATAGTGATTAACGCAATGATCAATCTTGGACTTATCGATGAAGCCAACCGATTATCCGATGATAGTTAAACTACCGTTATAAAGGAGAGCTTATTATATGACAAAATTACCGATTCTTATAGATACAGATCCAGGGATTGATGATGCAATGATGCTCACTTTGGCATTTGCTAAGGAGGATGCACTAGACGTGCGATTAGTCACAACCTGCTCGGGCAATATTTCACAAGACAAGACAAACTACAATGCCCGTACATTTTTAAGTTATATAGGTGCGAATGTAGAAATTGCGCGTGGCTTGGAACAGCCCATTTTCCGTGAACTGGAAGTAGCCGAAGATATCCACGGAGAAAGCGGTTTTGGAAATGTACAGTTTCCGGCGCCAACGTTGCCAGTGAGCAACCGTCCTGCAATTACAGCCATGCTGGAAACCATTATGGAAAGCGATGAAAAGATAACAATTGTAGCAACAGGACCATTAACAAATGTGGCGGCTTTGCTGCTTGCACATCCGGAAGTAAAGCCGAAAATCGAGCGAATCTCATGGATGGGCGGTGCGGCAGTAGGCGGCAATATGTCTCCGGTGGCGGAATTCAATGCCTATGTGGACCCACACGCAGTAGAAATCGTGTTCCGTTCTGGTATTCCGATTGTGATGAGTGGCCTGGATGTAACACATAAGGCATTTGTAACAATAGATGAGGCGAAAAAGATTTTAGAAATTGGCGGCGAGTTTGCAGACAAAGCTTATCAACTCGTGACCTATTATTTAGATGTCATGAAGAAAACACCTTTCCATGAAGAAAATTATGATCAAGTGCTGCATTTTCACGATGTATGCGCCGTGATGTATTTATTAAAACCGGAATTGTTTAAAGGTCAAGACTGCTATGTTGAAGTAGCACTGGAAGGCATGGCGTCCGGGGCAACAGTGGTTGACTACACGAATCGTACAAATAAAGCACCAAACGTGCATGTTCTCCACACAGTAAATCGTGAAGAGTTCGTTGCAGAATTTATGAAGGCAGTAGAGATTATTTCAAGAAGGCTTAAAGAAGCATAGTTTACTGTTTCGAAGATATTACTTTCACCCTCCGTGAGAATACCTTTGGTTAATATGAGTGCAAAAAAGCCAAGAATTCATATCTTAGCTTTTTATAATATCTTATTTTTCCGGCATCTTTGAGGTGAATCATCCCATCACTAAGAGTAAACCTTGGTACAGCACATTCATTGCTGCATCAAGGTTATTTTCATTTCCCAAAATGTGTTGTTGGACTATAGGATGACAGATATCCCCAAATAATTATATTCTTTTACTCTTTTTCCTAGCGTAAAATTCAGCTGCCTTTTGTCGATTCCCGCAAAGTTCCATACTGCACCAACGCCTTTTTCCAGATTTTGACGTATCAACAAAGTGGAGAATGCATTCATGATGTTCGCACTCCCTGATGCGGTCAATCGAGAAATTGTTCAATGTATGAATAATAGACGAGAGAATAATGTATGAAACATGATCTTTTGCTGTTAATCCCTCGGAAATCATATTTAATTTGTTATCCCTCTGAACAATGGACAAATTAACTTTTACCTGTTGAACAAGAGTCTCTAATCTTTCGATTGTATTGGGAGAAAGTTCTCCTTGTTGTTTTAGGTCAGACAGTAGCACTTTGCAAAATTGGCGAAGCGAATGGAGCTCCTCGATTAATTGATCCAATCGTTCCTTGTCTTCGATGACCAGAACGTCAGAGTTCCGTAAAAGGTTATTCTCCTCCAACCATTGGAAAGTTTCTGCTGGATCAAGAAGTATATCAACCGAATGTTTATCGTCGGTATACGTAGTATTTAAAAGATTAATCCATGTAGATCCACCTAAAACGTATCTTGACTTATCCATGAGTGTATCACCCCAACAACTATTATAACCGCTAAAATGTTATTTACAAGTTAGGTAAAATGAGGTAATGTATAACCATTAAAATAAAGTTATAGGGGTTATAAAATAAGGGGGATGCTATGGGTGTTTAAATTGAAGAGATTTTAAGTAACCAATCAGACGAACGGGAAATGAACTAGGCAAGAGAATAAGTGGGTCGATTGCTGCACAGACCCCAATAATATGAGGTGAAAATATGTTGGTACAATACAAAACAGAAACTATTGATAACATCAATATCTTTTATCGAGAAGCAGGTAATCCAAGTAATCCTACAATTTTGCTGCTTCATGGTTTCCCATCTTCTTCCCATATGTACCGAAACCTAATAACAGAACTGATGGGTGAATATCATATTATCGCACCGGATTATCCGGGTTTTGGTAATAGTGAACAACCTGATATGGAGCAATTTAAATATACTTTTGATAGTTTAGCTCAACTATTAAATGCTTTTATAGAAAAATTGGAGTTAGACAGATTTAGTATCTATGTTCACGATTACGGAGCACCCGTGGGATTCAGAATAGCAACGAAAAATCCTGAACGGATTCAAGCGATTATCACTCAGAATGGAAATGCTTATGAGGAAGGATTATTATCTGCTTGGGATCCTATACGCGCATATTGGGAAAATCCTGTAGAGGAAAATAAGAATAACATTAAAGCCTTATTGTCGGCAGACTTTACAAAGTATCAATATACAAATGGAACTCGTAACCCAGAACGAATGAGCCCCGATGCATGGAACATGGATCAATTCGTTTTGGATCGTCCCGGCAATAAAGAAATACAGCTTGCTCTGTTTTACGATTATCAAAATAATGTTAAACAGTATGCAGAATGGCAAGAGTATTTTAAAGCTCACCAACCGCCTACATTGGTAGTATGGGGAAAAAATGATGTTTTCTTTGGACCAAAAGGTGCATTGGCCTTCCAGAAAGATCTTAGAGATTGCGAAGTTCATCTATTAAATACCGGACATTTTCCTCTAGAAGAGGACTTGGAGATTAGTGCCTATCTTATCAAGCAATTTTTAAGAGAACGATTAAATGCCTAAAGGGAATATGATTTAAAGGGCAAGGCTTAAGGAGGATAAGTATACTCAAGTTGGAGTGGCAAATCCTTTAGGGGCTATATTAAGAGATGCAAATAAAATATTGAAGCCCATTAATCGAATTGTAGGATTAGTGGGCTTTGGAACGAAATAAAAATCATATTTTACTACTGGTATGCCCTTCATTTGGTTAATCCAGATTTGTTCACAATGAATTAATTGAAATTGATTTATGATGCTTCCTAATCCTCCAGCACGCTTTTTATTCAAATCTCAGTTGAAAGATCTTTACACCAATCAAACCATTCCTCACGTACTTGCCAATCATATCCAGAGTTACATGGCACTGGATTTTCTTCCTGTGCAGAAATTAAGTATCCTATAAAATATCCTGAATAAGGGGATCTTTATAGATGTATCCTTTTGCTTTTTAATTAAATAAAGATTGTACTGCTCTTTTAAGAAAGTCAAAAAGCGGGGCATTGTTTTCGTTTTCGTATACATATAAAATGATAGTAATTATTGATAGTAAACTCTTCATATATGAAATAACAAGAGAAAGTTGAATGAGGACTTAAGATGAACAATAACATCCAAAATAAAAATATCGATTTTCTAAAAAGAAGAGGATTTTCTTATGTTCTATTGATTCTCCTATATGGAGTTATCTTATTTGCCGGGTATAAACGTGAGTTGCAAACTGCTCAGTTCATTGAGAACATGGTTGCTTTTCTATTCCTTGCAGTGATCGCAGCAATTTTCTTGGCTGTGTTTGCAATCGTTGCAAGGTTGATGAGTGAGGAAAAACATTTGGTGGTTTGGAATAGTATATTAAGTGTTTTGTTAGTTGCGTGTCTACTTTATGCAATGACGGCTAAAAACTCCCTGTATGATCATTTATCTAAAACTGAAAGACAAGGATTTGTAAATCTAGCGATTGAGCATATAGAAGATAGCATTGTAAAAGAAAAAATAAAGGTCGCAAACGTAAAAACAAAAGAAATAACCGAATTTGATGCTGGGGATATAGAAGTGAAAATTAAATATCAGTTGGACTCCTGTTACAATGATTGTAAGGAATATGAATTTGATGCAGCCTATCGTATTCCCGATAAACAAATAGAAAGCATTCACAAAAATACATTTGCGAATCAATAAAGTTGGGGCTGGGACACAAGTAATTTCAAGAAAACCAAGGAAGATTGAAACGGATCTGGAATTATCCCAGCCCCCTAATAACTGTGGAGAATCAGTCGTTTATTCGATTTCATTATTTAGAACGACCGAGGACTCATTTGTTTTTTCATTACTGCTTGCCTCGCCATGACCTGGTCCATAAAGGTTTAAAATGACAACCCCTATAAGAATCAATGAGATGCCTACAACACTGGCAACATTGATTTTCTCTTTCCAAATCAGGACAGAAATAATGGTAGTTGCAACAAGACCCACTCCCGACCAAATAGCATAAGCTGTATTTAAGGGAATCGATTTTATCGCCATGGATAAAAAGAAAAATGAAGCAACAAACGCAAGTACTAAACCAATGGTAGGATAGAGCTTTGAAAACCCTTCAGATGCTTTGAGAAGGGAAGTCCCGATCAGTTCTCCTATTATCGCCAGTGCCAGATATAGATAAGCCATCAGCTAGTCGTCCTCCTTAATCATCTCTTTTAATTCATGAATAACATCCTCTTTAAGTTTTTCATCCAGTGGGGCCAAATCGAATATCTCCGAAAACCACAATCCATCTATCGCTAGCCGTGCGATTGTAATTTTAACTGGATCTATCCCATCCTTCATGAGTTTATCAAGCAAGGTGCCATATTCTTTCCTGTATTCCTCCAATAGACTTGGGTTCGTATACATTGCCGCCACCAGGGCAGAAGTTAAATGCTTATCGTTATTTAAATCGAGAAGTGCAGCGTTGATATATGCCATACTCCACTTTCCAGTAGTGTTGGACGCATTTTTAACGAGAGTCTCGATGCTTTTAAAATAACCTAAGCTCCAATCGCGAACCATTGCTTTAATTAAGGCTTCTTTGTTTGAGTAGTGATATAATAATCCGCCTTTGCTTACATCCGCTTTTTTGGCAACTGCTTCTAATGTAAGGTTCGAAACGCCTTCTTCCTTAACAATCATATAAGCAGCAGATAATAGCCTTTTTTTCTTTTCTTCAGGATTAGAAACTGACATATAACTCCCCCTTAACTAGGCGATACTGTAACTGTACCGTCTGGACGGTTTAATTGCAAATGGAGGAACACATTAGTTTCTTTGAACAATCTAGTTTTCTAACTTTTTCAGCTATTTTCCTAACCAATCGTGTTAGCACTTCTAAAATCAGTCAAATGGAAAAGGAGAAGTTAGAGATCGCAATTTGATCAACTTAAAGCAATTAAGACAACTTAATAGTATATGTAAAAATATAAGCGGACCCTGGATATGAAAGTATCTGGGGTTCTTTTGTTTTTCAATGTCAATGTCATTCTTTTTATAACTGTTAATAGAGAGTGCGGACTTAGATGGATACCCAAGAAAGATAGTTTTAGAAGGGTAAATACATATTTTTATTGAATAAGATAATATCCAATGAATATGGATTGAAAGGGGAATTAAGATATGAACGTCTACTGCAGGGGTGTTATGAAACAGATGGATTTAGCAGTCGAATCTATTATTAAGCTAATAGATACTTTGAAAGAAGAAGACCTGGCAATTAAACCGACACAGGAAAAATGGTCGATTGGTGAGCTCCTCTCACACATGTCGGTTCTATGCAAAGCCGATTTCCTGATAGGAGCCGGCGCTTCCGAGGAGGAGCTTGAGCGTTTTTATGTAGAGGCTGAGCCGGAAGCGAATAAAAATGCAATTACCGAAGCTCTTGTTCAAAACTATCAATATTTAAAAGAAGGCATCGCCTCATTGACGGAAGAGGAACTGTTGCGGGAAACCACTTCGTTTTTTGGGGTAACTCATTCCCGGTACGAATGGCTGTTGGATACGCAGGCCCATCTATTCCATCATCGTGGGCAGTTGCACTCAATGATCGTTCATGTGCTAAAGCGGGAGCCAAACGTCAGGTTGTTTGAGTAAGCTAGAAACTAGGTGTTTGGGAATATGAAAGATTAAAATTGAATCCCTGTATGAGTGAATCTGTCTAGGAAACATTTACCAATTAACTTCGTCAAATTATTAGGTACTGTAAATTAAGCTTAGGAAAGAAGGGGGAAATGGGTGGGAAAATGGGCTCTTATCTTAGCTGTAATCTTTATTATTATTGGGCTACCCCTATATGCTATCTGTGATTTTCTTGTTGTTGAGCTGGATGAATTATCTGAAGGTCGATTTTTATCAGAGCATCCATCCCCCAAGAATGATTATATAGCTAGAGCGTTTTTAATAGATGAAGGTGGGGCTACAGTAAGAGCTGCAATAAGAGTGGAAATTGATTTTGGCAACGAAACAAAAACGATTTATTGGAATTACGACGAAAGTACAGTAAATATAAGATGGTTAGATAACGAAATAATTGAAATAAATGACCATAGATTAAATATTTTTAAGGATACCTATCATTGGAAAAGAGATCCAAACTGGGAAGAAAACAGAGGGAGATATTAAAATTACTCTTAAAGCAGGAGTATCGTTCAGCACAAATTAGACAAAGTGGTAATAGTGAATGTCTGGATCAAAAACTATCAGGCAGTTAAGGTTAGATCAGGATTTATCTATATGTGTTATATATTGTAAAATTTAACAAAAGTATTTATTGGTGAAAGGGGGAGATTCATCTGACATCAACGTATATTGTCTATAATATCGTGCATTTTGGATTCATGATTCTGCTAGTTTACATCTTTATCGATATATTTCTAGATTATTTTAGAACGCCTAAAAGAAGTAATGTGAAAAGAGTTCTGTTATACAGTTTTCTTTTTTATATCTTAAGTGTGGTTCAAGCAAAGTTTGGAGGGATTACACTTCCCCCTATAAACCCAAGCGACACTCATAGAACGTATATTATACAAGAGAATTGGTTTGGAATATTTGATACGATGCATTTTAATATTTCTATTTGGAGTTATTCCGCAATATTTTATAATCTCGTTTTATTCGTACCCTTAGGATTCTATTTAGCGGTTCTCTTCAACTTAAAAGCTATCAGGAAAGCAGTATCCATTGTTTTCCTAACATGTATTGGAATTGAAATATGCCGCATTCTACTTGAAGCAATGGGATTGGTTACGATACGCAACAGCGCGCTTACACTAATCATTAACCTGCTAATCAACATTGTTGGAGGGGTTATTGGATTCAAGATGGTGGGAGTAACATTGAAACGGATTAAATCCTTTAAACATACAAGTTATGTTAAAGAATACTAGCGATGGGCAGCTGGTCAAGGGATTTTTTGGTTAAAGGAAAAGGTGGATGATGACTTGAGAGGGTGATTTTTAATGAAAGTCCAAAGTTTCTGGGAAACTTGTCCCCATGATTGCAGGGGATACCTCAAGAATACATAGAAAAACAAAATTAGATTGTGAAGAATCTAAAGGAGGGCTCTTACACGTGAAGATTGCAGTTATTTCTGACATTCATGGCAATTTAGATGCATTGCAGGCGGTACTATTGGATATTAAAAATCGCGGTATTAAGGAGATATATAATTTAGGCGACAGCCTTTATGGACCACTATTTCCGATAGAAACCTATAGATTGTTAGTAAAAGAGAAGATTCAAAGCATTAGGGGCAATTGCGATAGAATTCTACTGGACAGCGATACAGATAATGCAACTGTACAATATGTTCAAGATTTATTGGGAGAAGACCAGAAGGAGTGGATTTCGAATTTGCCCTTTTCCTTGGAAACGGAAGATTTCTATTTTTGTCACGGTACACCCAGTAGTGATGTGGGGTACTTGTTGGAGGAAATGAGCCCAAATGGTTCTATGCTTAAGAAGACGGAAGATATTATGGAATTGGTAAAGGGAATTTCGCAGAACATTATTTTTTGTGCACATACTCACATACCGAGAGTTGTCTATTTGCCTAATCATAAAATCGTTATTAATCCCGGTAGTGTTGGACTCCCAGCCTATGAAGATGAACTGCCAATCTATCACAAAATGGAGTCTGGTTCCCCTTATGGAAATTATACAATTGTAACCAAACAAGAAGATGAATGTTTCATCGAACAGATACTCATTCCTTACAATCGAGATGAGGCTATCAGACAAAGCGAAAAAAACGGAAGAAGCGATTGGGTAAAAGCACTGCAAACGGGTAGAGTTTAACTCTCATTCCATCCTCCAGTGAGAGATGTACTGCAAAAAGAAAGGAGGGCTGGGAAATTAATGAGAACCTTCTTTATGCCAGCCAAATATGCTCTTATTCTTTTGGCATTGTTCCAACTTTACAGCATCTTCAAGCATTGGGGACATGACGATTGGAAAGTGCTCATATCGTTTGTCATTTTAATTGGATGTGTAATATTCGTATTCACAGATTCTTTTTTCAACAAAAAAGGGAATCCGAATAGAAGAAAAGGAAGTTAAAAGATCACTTGGCTCTTCATGAGGTAAAGTGATCTTTTTTATTGTAGCGTTTATTTTAGCCTCCATAAGGACATTTTCCAAACTATTCAACTTCAATCTTAACTTGGATTTCCGTCAAGAATTCTTCACTGAGAACAGTATCGCGATTATCAATTTCATAAATTTCAAAAGGATCACCTACGATTTTGTAACCTTTCTCTTTGGCATAGGTCATCATAGCAAGTATTTGATCGCTGTTTTGGCGATAATCGCCTTGGTAGTAGAGGGAGAGATAATCTCCTGCCGGGAGGGCAAAATCAAACTCTTTGTATTCACGCTCCAAAATAAAAAAGTTGGAATTGAATACATCTTTTATCCCCTTATCCAGATCCTCAACAGAGACAGATGCTCCATATAGCTGATTGCCAAAATCCTTAATCTTGCTTTCATGTTTTCGATGCAATCTTTTAATAGCAAAGTCCATTTCTTCATCTCTCGTAATATGCGTATTTAGCCCCAAGCAAGGGCGGGCGGGCAATGTTTTAATCGTGAAAGTATCCGTCTTTATCCGAGAAGCAGATGATAGTACTTGTATTCTCTCCTGAATTTTCTTTTGAATGGTTTGAAGTTCGTTGAGCTTAACTTGGATAAGCTCTTGTTCTTGATGCAGTAGATCAAGCGTATTTTCGATGCACTGATGATCCAAGTAGTCCTTGATCTGCTGCATGGAGAAATCCAATTGGCGTAAATCTCGGATTATATTCAGCTTGTATATGTCCTTAAGACCATAAAGTCTATAGCCGTTCGTATCGCGTCGTGGAACCAGTACTCCTATTTTTTCGTAGTACCGTAGGGAATCGACGCCGATCCCGTAAAGTTTTGATATTTCATTGATTTTATAATAATCTTTCATATTTCCTCCAGATTTTTGAAATAAAAGAATTGACCTTAGTATTGTACTAGGGTTTAGCCTTAAATTAAGGCTTTCACGCGTGGAATACAAGGAAAGGTCGGATCTACCATGTTTTTTACCAATATCATTAAAGAAAATCGGAAATTATTTACCCCAATGAAAGTAGCGATGATTCTACTGGGCACTGCTTTCGTTTCGTTTGGCCTGTATAATATTCACCAGCAAACGGACATAACGGAAGGTGGAATTCTAGGCCTGACACTGTTGCTGAATTATTGGTTGGGGCTAAAACCGTCAACGCTTTCTCTAATACTTGATCTGGCATTTTATTTCTTGGCTTATAAGTATTTGGGAAAAGATTTTATTAAGTTATCAATACTTGCTTCCGTATCGCTGGCGGGTTTTCTGAGGTTGTGGGAACAATTTCCACCAATGCTGCCAAATCTTTCTTCCGTCCCTTTTATCGCATCCCTGTTGGGTGGTTTGTTTGTTGGAGTAGGGGTTGGATTAGTCGTTAGACAAGGAGGTGCCAGTGGTGGTGATGACGCCTTGGCACTAACAATTTCCAGGCTGACAAACTGCAGAATTTCATTTGCGTACCTCATAACAGATACTGCGGTATTGTTAATGTCGCTCTCTTATATACCGCTTCATCGAATTGTGTATTCCCTTCTGACGGTTATTATTTCATCATTAGTAATTGATCTGGTGCAAAATGCAGGAAAGAAAAATTGGCTGCCAGATTTTAATTTCTTCGCTAAAAAAACGTAGGCCCAAAATTATAAATGTACTAAGGAAAACCTATCTAATTTTTCATTTAGTTTGGTTTCTTCCTCCTGAAAGTTTTTATGTCTGTATATAGTCAAGATGAAACGATTTAACCTTTATTCAGCAAAAGTTCAATGAACCTGTTGCCCTTTTGGGTGTGCACGAATGGACAGTTAATAATTTTACTATATAGTATAAACTAGTAGTAAGGTGGTGAAAGGATTTGGAGAAATTTCATCCATTATCTAAAACGTTCGATCATGAGGCAAGCGAAGGAATAATATTTTCGCAGTTGTCTAACATTTTCTGGATTCTTTTAGTTTATATAGGAGCATTAATACTGCAAAATATACAACAGCCAACTTTTATATCAAGTTTAATCTTCAGTTTAATTTTAGCGGTCCACACAGTGTTATATTTTTACCCAAGTTCCTCCAACCGAGATAGGGGTTGGTACTACTTCTTTGTCCAGGTATGTTTATTGTTTATTTCAGCTTTTATTCTACCAAAAGGATCTCCTATCGTATTAATTGGTTTACTGCCAGTTTTAATTGCACAAAGCATCATTATTCTGAAGAATAAAGTAAAGGCGATACTGTTTTTTATATTTTCCTATGGATTGTATTGTATTGCGATGGCAATAAATTACGGAGCAAGTGAGCTTCCCATTTTTATTCCAATCTTCTTTGTTATTTTGCTGATCGTCATTGTCTATACGGTTAGCTACAACCGCCAAGTTCGTGCAAGAGAGCGTATGGAATTTTATTTGCAGCAGTTGGAAATGGCCTATCAAAAAGTTGAGGAACTCACTTTGTTAAATGAAAGACAGCGAATGGCCAGGGATTTACATGATACATTAGCACAAGGTCTGGCAGGTCTCATAATGCAATTAGAAGCTGTCAGTATTCATATAAACAAAGGAAATGTTACAAGATCAAATGAAATTATTCATAATTCAATGCAGCAGGCAAGAGGAACTTTGAAGGATGCCCGAACAGTAATCGATAACTTGAGAACCGGTTCATTGGGGAATACGGATTTCAATGGGGCTGTACTGGAGGAAATAAAGAAATTTGAAGAAATAACAGGCATCCATGTGGAAAAAGAAATAAGCCCGGTTTATTCTTTATCTAATTTGTCAATGGAATATGGTATTTATATAATCCGTGAATCCCTGAACAATATTATGAAGCATTCACAGGCAGATCAGGTATGCATTACGATTAAACCAAAAGATGACCAGTTATATATGGAAGTCACTGATAACGGAATCGGTTTCTCGACCAAAAATGTTGGGAAACAAACCGGGAAATACGGTCTTATAGGCTTACAAGAACGTGTAAAGTTAGTTGGAGGCAAAATAGCAATAGAGAGTATACCAGGAGAAGGGACGAAATTGACTATAACAGTTCCTATTGATCAGGGGGTATAAGCAGAAATATAAAGTACTAATTGTGGATGATCATTTGGTAGTAAGAGAAGGACTAAAATTAATTTTGGAGACTAATGATTCGTTTCAAGTGATAGGTGAAGCCAATAACGGTAAGGTCGCATTGGATATGATCGATAAAACAAGACCGGATATTATTCTGCTGGATTTGAATATGCCCGTAATGAGCGGATTGGAAACATTAAAAGCGATGAGCGAACAAAGTATCACCATTCCAGTAATTATATTAACTACCTATAATGAAGATGATTTGATGGTGAAAGGAATAGAGTTGGGAGCCAAAGGGTTTTTATTGAAAGATACAAGCAGGGAAAATCTGTTTAGGACGCTGGAATCCGCAATCAGAGGTGAAACTCTTCTACAGCCTGATGTCATGGCGAAAATTTTAAAATACAAGCAGGAAAAATCGAATAGTTATACTCAGCCATCAGCTTCTTTAACAGATAAAGAACTATTCATCTTACAGGCAGTTGCAAAAGGTTTTAAAAGTAGGGAAATCGCTTTTGATATGGGAATTGCCGAACGCACTGTAAAAGCGCACTTAACCAATATTTACAATAAACTCGGTGTTAACTCCAGAGCTGAAGCCGTTGCAATTGCGATCGACCAAGGTCTATTCCGATTACTAGATAAATAAATTGCCCAAACGTACATAGGGGACTTACCCGTATGTACGATTTTTTATTTTGCTCACTCCTTTATGAATAGAAGGTAAGGAAATAAAAAAGCTTTCGAAAGGAGTTAAGTATGGCAAAGTATTTATATAAACTTGGAAGATGGGTTGTCAATCATAACAAGAAAGTTATTGGAGGAACTTTAGGTTTCCTCATTATTATAGCGATCGTTGCATTAAGTATGGGTCCGGCTTTTAGTGATGAGATGTCCATCCCGGATACAGAATCTGCTGAGGCAGGTAAAATTCTAGAGAAAGAATTTCAGTCATCAAATGAGCCCGCACCTGGCACTGTAAATCTAGTACTAAAAGCGCCTAAAGGCCAAACTTTAGAGTCTAGTGAAGTTGTGGATGCCATTAATGAGACAATTGATAAAATCAAAGAGGACAAATCCGTTGTCTCTGTTGCTACACCTGCAGAACTAGGTAATTACAATGAAAATAAGCAAATTGGGTATGCAGTAGTGACTTATGATGTACCAGCAGGTAAGGTAACAGAGCAATCGAAGGAAATTATTCTTGAGAGTATTGAAGATACGAGAGATGCAGGCATTCAGACGGAGTTGGCAGGGACGGTTGCCTTTTCTGAATTAGAAATTGGAGGGATTTCAGAAGTAATCGGGGTAGTCATTGCTTATATTGTTCTTGCACTTACGTTTACATCCTTCTTGGCAGCTGGAATGCCGATTATTACTGCAGTCATAGGTTTAGGAATAGGAATTTTATCTATTTTAATCGGAACTAATTATCTTGATATTCCGTCATTCGCTTTAGCTTTAGCTGCCATGTTAGGACTAGCAGTGGGAATTGACTATGCTCTATTTATCATGTCAAGATTCCGACAAGAATTAGCAAAAGGGCATAGTGTGAAAGAAGCAATAGCTATTGCAAATGGAACTGCCGGGAGTGCGGTTGTATTTGCGGGGGTTACAGTTATTATTGCATTGCTAGGTTTAGGCGTTGCAAAAATTCCATTTTTAACAATGATGGGAATCTCTGCAGCAGTTTGTGTATTTTTTGCGATTTTAATAGCAGTTATTTTTGTACCCGCAATTTTGGCGGTATTTGGCCATAAAATTGGCCCTTCAAGAAAAAATAGATTTTTAGCAAAATTCACTAGCAAAAAGAACACTAAAGAATCAAATAAATGGGGGAATTTTGTTACTAAAAGACCTTGGACAGTAACAATCCTAGGTATACTTCTTCTGGTAGTAGTTAGTATCCCATTCTTCCATATGCAACTGGGTCTACCTGATAATGGAACCAAATCAGATGAAACAACAGAAAGAAGGGCGTATGACTTACTAAGTGAAGCATATGGTCCTGGATATCATTCCTCATTAATAGTCCTGGCTGAAGCAGATAAAAATAGTGAGGATATTCAGCCGAAGATCAATAAAGTGGTAGAAGAATTGGGAGACCTAGCGAATGTAAAAAGTGTAAGTCCTCCCGTTCCAGGTAAATCAGGAAATGTTTTCATGATTTCGATTACGCCAAAAACAGGACCTAACGATAGTAAAACAAACGATTTAGTACACTCAATTAGAGAGTTGTCAGACAACAACAAAGAACAAGTGGAATTGTACGTTACTGGTCCAACGGCAGTGAATATTGATATATCTGAAAAGTTGAATGATGCAGTACCATTATTTGCATCTCTTATTGTAGGTTTTGCCTTTATTTTACTAGTGTTGGTATTTAGATCAATCCTGGTACCATTAAAAGCTGTTTTAGGTTTCTTGCTATCACTTTTAGCAACATTAGGATTTGTTGTTTTCGTAATCCAAGATGGAAACTTTTATAGTTTATTTGGTTTCCCTACTGCAAGCCCTGTCTTGGCCTTTTTACCTGTTATCGTCATAGGTATCTTATTTGGTCTAGCAATGGATTATGAGGTTTTCTTGGTAAGTAGAATGCGTGAAGAATTTACACATTCCAAAGATGCCAAAAAGGCAATTCTTGCAGGGATAAAAGATAGTGGGGGAGTAGTAACAGCTGCAGGTCTAATTATGGTTGCAGTATTTACAGGATTTATGCTTGCTCCCGACCCAATCATCAAATCAATGGGCTTCGCCTTGACGTTTGGTATCATTTTTGACGCATTTGTCGTGAGAATGGCAATCGTACCAGCTGTAATGACATTGATGGGGAAAGCGGCATGGTACTTGCCAAGCTGGTTGGATAAAATCCTGCCAAATATTGATGTTGAAGGCACTTCAATACAAAAAGGGATAGATGAAAGTATGGCTAGCAATAAAAAGAAAAATTCCCCTCGTATTAAAGAAGAGCGTGTTTCTGAATAAGTAAGGTAGAACCTAGAACCTTGCTAAAAGCATACAACATAGCTAGAAATAGTAGAGGTTGGGACATAACCCGAAAAAACCATTTTCCTCGAGTAGGAAAATGGTTTTTTCTTGATGTAGCTTAAATTGATTTCCATTGCGGGGACGCGCAGCCTCGGGCACGGCTCGACACGAGCGTCTCTCCCTCGTGCTGTTCCCCCAGGAGTCGCCCCTCCACTCCAATCAATTTATAAAGTGTCAATTTCTTAAATATAGAATCTTCCATCATCTAAAAATTTTCTACTTCTGTACCAGCCTCTATTTTTTTGCTCTCGATTTGATTCAAGGTAGTTTCCTTATTTATTAGCTATAGCCAAAAGCTATAGCGAGGAATAGATTTTATGTGTTACGTTATATTAATTTCCCTATGCTACACTAATCTTACATCAAGGGCAGAGGCTTTTAAAAAACACAAAGGGGAGAAAAATTATGACAAAAACACTTATTAAGGCGCCATTTA
Source organism: Ureibacillus aquaedulcis (assembly GCF_030418165.1). Lineage (GTDB taxonomy): Bacteria > Bacillota > Bacilli > Bacillales_A > Planococcaceae > Ureibacillus > Ureibacillus aquaedulcis. Next base: position 113,366 of record NZ_JAUHTQ010000009.1, on the reverse strand, counting down.
GAGCAGATCATGTAGGAAGTTTATTACGACCAGAGAGCATTCATCAGGCAAGAAAGGCTTTTCAAGCAGGCGATATTACGAGACATGAACTATATGCCATTGAAACAGAAGAAATTAAAAAAGTGGTGGATAAGCAAATCGAAGTCGGACTTCAAGCTGTGACAGATGGCGAGTTTCGCCGACGTTTCTGGCATACGGATTTCCTTGAACATCTAAATGGGGTAGAGGGATACGTTCCGGAAAAAGGCTATGCATTCAAAGGGGAAGAAACAGAAAGATACAATGTACGAGTAATCGGCAAAGTTTCATTTAACCAAGATCACCCACATGTTAAAGAATTTATCGAGTTCAAGGAAATTGTTGGGGACCGTGCTGTTGCCAAGCAAACAATTCCAAGTCCAAACCAATTATTTAACGCGGGTATTCGTAATCTTGAGATCTATCCAGACATTGAAGAATATACAAAGGATGTCATCCAAACATACCGCGATGCAATCAAGGCCTTCTATGATGCGGGTTGCCGTTACTTGCAGCTGGATGATGTCTATATTGCGGGTCTGAATGCACCGGATATTCCATTCAATGATAGCGGTTATTCTCGTGAACAATTAATCGACTTGGCTCTTCGTGTTGCCAATGGAGTTCTGGAAGATAAACCGGAAGATTTAATTATCACGACTCACCTTTGCCGTGGGAACTACCGCTCGAAGTGGGCGTTTGAAGGCAGTTATGCTAAAATTGCGCCAACACTATTCGCAAAAGAAAAAGTAGACGGTTTCTTCCTGGAATATGATGATGATCGTTCAGGTGATTTCGGACCACTAGAACATATCCCGAATGGTGGAGCACAAGTAGTACTAGGAGTATTCACTTCAAAACATGGGGAATTAGAAGATAAAGAAAACATCAAAGCGCGTATTGAAGAGGCAACAAAATATGTACCATTAGAGCAACTATGCATCAGTCCGCAATGCGGATTTGCTTCAACTCACCACGGCAATATCCTGACTGAGGAAGAGCAATGGGAGAAGCTGAAGTATATCGTGGATATTTCGAAAGAGATTTGGGGATAAGTTTTTAGCGAATACGGTAAGTTAACATTGAAACGCAATTTCAGATATGAGATTGCGTTTTTTTAATTGTATCCGACCGATTCTATAGAATAGTATTGGAGTATGCGTTTCGAAAAAATGTACATATAGAAAAATTCCGGATTGCATGGTTAAGGTAGTCTAGTTTTGACCAAGAACAGAGGTGATGGAATGTCGATAAAAGGAATTAATCATTTATTATTTTCCGTTTCTAATTTAGCTGTTTCCATTGAGTTTTATAAGAATGTTTTTGAAGCGAAGTTGCTAGTAAAAGGAAGGAAAACGGCCTACTTTGATCTAAATGGCATGTGGCTGGCACTGAATGTAGAAGAAGATATACCGCGGAATGAGATTCACCAATCCTATACACATATCGCTTTTTCGATTGAAGAGGAAAAGTTTGATGAAATGTATGAAAAGCTAGAGAGGCTGAATGTGAACATTTTATCCGGACGCTCCAGAGATGCAAGAGATAAAAAATCAATTTATTTTACAGATCCAGACGGCCATAAATTTGAATTCCATACAGGGACCTTACAAAATCGGTTGGATTACTACAAGCAAGAGAAAACGCATATGGAGTTTTTTTAACAAACAATGGCGCTTAACCACAAGCAAGGTTAAGCGCCAAGTTTAGTTAGCAAAAAAGCTGTTCAAAAATTAAGGCCTTACCACTTTATTCGTCAAGACTTTTAAAGCTTCTTTTACATCTTTTGCAAAGTTTACTGGTTGATCAATCTTCACGAAATGAATGTACATCAACCTTGGATCCTCAAATAACCAGTGATTATGGAACCCTGTTACCAATATATTGTTTTTGCGAAGCTGACTGATGAATGGATTGATTTCTCCTTGCAGAATGACAGTCTCTCCACTGCAAAGTGCGTTTCCATCTGGCGTCAGTGATTCAAAATTGAACATTTGTGGGAGGGTAAGGAAGGATCGGCTTCTTCGATTCATGATTGTCGTTTGAATATTTAAACGGGAATCCATTACCATGCAAACGCCATCTTCAAACGTTTCCATGCCGCCAAGAACTCTGTTGAATTCACTGCAAAGTTCCATAGCATTGCCCGTACTTGCACTCGGACGACTTGGACCTACTACACTTTGATTATTCAGCACTTTATTTGCATTTCGAACCTTGCGAGCAAATTCCAGCGGCTCATCGATGGATTGGTAATGAATATACATAAGCCTCGGTTTTTCAAATATCCAGTGATTATGAAAAGCCGTTACGATAATTCCCTGTTCTCTTAATCTCGAAATATACGGGTTTGCCTCTTCCTCAAGAACTACCGTTTCACCTAGGCATAACGCTCTGCCTCGAGCATCCATACTTTCAAATGACCATGCTTGCGGCACAAACATAAACGATTCTGCTGGGCGACCCAAGACAGTTGGACGAATATTTGTGCGCGAACGTGTAGCAGTACAGACACCATTAATCACAGCAGGAGTGGCATCCAAAATCTTGGCGAACTTCTGGCAAAGTTCACTAGGCTGGATTGCATCATGATGATTCATTGAATTCATATTCATATCATGCATCGGAACATTTCCCTTTCTATACTTATTCCATCTATGATATTCAATGAATTTTATTTTGATGGGGCTTTGGGTTTTTACATAGTAGTACTTTATTTATAACTGGCCCATTTTTGTTTTGTGATGTAATCGACAACTTTAATTTTTTAATACATATATTGAATTCTTTAATTATTCTTTTGATTATAATAAATAATTTTAAAAATAGGTTTAAAGTTTTTCTCAGATGGTTTAAAATGGAAATAACTAAAAAGAAAGGAGAACAATATGGCGTATCCTTTACTCACGAATTGTCCTGTTTGCAGCAAGGCGCTCCAAATAACGAAGCTGCAGTGCAACCATTGCCAGACAACGATAGAAAATGAATTTGAAGTTTCAAAACTGGCGGCTCTTGGGAAGGAACAGCTGCACTTTATTGAAATCTTTCTTAAATGTCGGGGGAATATCAAAGAGGTCGAAAAAGAACTTGGCATTTCCTATCCGACAGTCAGGGGAAAATTGGATGAAATTATCTCTAACCTGGGATACTCCACTCAAAAGAAACCCGAAGTGGATAAGAAGAGAATTGTATCGTTATTGGAAAAAGGCGAGATTACGGCAGAGAAAGCCATTCAATTATTAAAAGAGGGGGAAGTAGAATGAAGGACGAAATTTCTAGAGTCTTAACGCTGGTGGAGGAAGGAAAGATTGATAAGGAAAAAGCAAGTGAATTAATTGCGATCCTGCAAGGTCAAGATCATCCAGGGCAAGTGGCGCTAAAGAAAGACTTCCCTTATGGAAATAAAATCTTAAAGGTTCGGATAGCCTCGGAAAACGGCGATAATGTAAATGTGAACCTACCAATCAACCTCGTCAAGGCCGTTTTAAAGGTAGGAACTAATATTGCTGAAAAAATACCTGATGCCGAAAAATACGTAAAAGATATTAACGTTGACTTGCTGATCGAAGCCATTGAAAATGAATTAGTCGGACAGATTGTTGACATCACTTCGGCCAATGGCGATAAAGTTGCTGTGGTAATCGAGTAGATGTTAAAAGTTATTATACAAGCAAAGGACAAACGATTGCTTATCCCCATTCCTTATCTGTTCTTAAATTTTGCTACTTTTATTATTACATCCAAATGGGTGAATCGTTCCATAAATAAAGCAATCACGAAGGATGGAAGCAAATTCTTCTTACCTGAAATTGAAAGAAGCAATTTGAAGCCATTACTGAAGGAAATTTCGAGGCATAGCGGATTAATCCTTATTGACACAAAGTTGAAGGATGGCACTGGGGTAAAAGTAAAACTTTAAATCAACTACAAATGAGGCGCTTTCTTTTTAAAAAGAATGCGCTTGTTTTCATTTTAAGGCCATATAGGATTGTCGCACCTTTAAAGGAAAAGATCACCTTGCCAAATTTTTAAAGGAATCCTAAAATGATATACTTAAAGTAATCCGAGCTTAACAAAACAGGGGGGCTGCTCATGAATATTTTAATTTTAGGTGGAACTGGACGAGTTGGGAGTCAAATAGTAACTCATGCCCTTCATGATGGACATCATGTTACGGCATTGGTCCGTTCTCCGGAGAAAATCGAATACAATCACGAAAATTTATCGATTATAAAAGGAAATGTCTTAAATAAAGAGGATATCGAACAGGTGATGCAGGGAAATGATGTTGTGATCAGTGCGCTGGGTACAGATGGAGCAACCACTTTAACGGAAAGTATGCTGCTTATTATCGAGGCCATGGAAAATGAAGGGATAAAAAGAATTATCACGATAGGAACTGCCGGAATCTTGCAAAGCAGGATTACTCCGGAGTTATTGCGTTATCAATCAAGTGAATCGAAGCGCAAGTTAACCCGTGCAGCTGAAGAACATCACAAAGCCTACGATATGCTAAAGGCATCGGAGCTTGATTGGACGATTGTCTGTCCTACTTATCTGCCGGATGGAGAAAGGCTAGCTACATATCGAACTGAAGGTAACTTTTTGCCTGAGGGTGGTACTCAAATTTCAGTGCCGGATACAGCCGAATTTGCATATAGCCAAATAAATAGTTGTGATTACTTAAAAATGCGTGTAGGGATCGCTTACTAATAGGATTTTCATTTCAGGGCAGTGCAAGAGTGGAATGGGTGAAGTAGTCAGGGAGGTTGATCTTTATGAAGAGTAATAAGAAAAAGTTCTATATGATACTAGTTTCCAGTTTTCTATTATTTGTAATGCTTGCTGCACTTAACTATAACTCACTTGAAAATGCGAAAAATAGCTGCGTGGAAAATAATAAAACACCTGAAGTTGAACAAGATTTCTTGGCTATTAATTGGACAGTTTCCTGTAAATAAAAGATATAAGCAAAAATTCGGAAAAGGTCGATTTGACGCAAGGATATTGGAACAAAAGGAGGGGCTCCTTTGATTAAAAGTATTGACATTAGTAATGGAAAAAACGCGGAAGCTGTTTTAAACATACAAATACCATCTTATAGGATTGAGGCCGAACTAATTGGCTCATTTGATATCCCTCCATTGAAGGATACTGTTCAAACTTTACAAATTTGCGGTGAAATGTTTTTTGGTTATTACGAAAATGATGAACTATGCGGAGTAATATCCATAAAAGCAGATGGTGTGGAAGTCGATATACATCGATTAATCGTACATCCCGACCATTTTCGAAAAGGAATCGCACAGTCGCTTCTAAATTTCATTGAAAAAGAATACAAGGTTGAAACAATAAAGGTCGCAACAGGTTCCCAAAATACCCCGGCAGTACATCTTTATAAAAAGAACGGATTTCAGAAGCTAAAAGAAATCATCGTAAATGAGCGGCTGTCGTTAACCTTGTTTGAGAAGAAATTATAGTTTCCTTTTTAAGCTTGCCGTAGCAAAATGCAGCGAACAGGGAACGTATCACTACATGCTTCTTAAGATTGAAAATCGATAGGGGAATGTTTCTTGTCGGAAGTAAGCCAATCGTCTGTTTATTGTTTTTTAGAATTTCTTATCTTTTTATCTCTGTAGGCATTGATGCTTGTTTTTAAAGAAGCGAAACTACCGATAGCCGAGTACCCATAGAACCATCCCATAAATAAACCTGCCAAAAAGTTGTGCCTGTGACTAATAAAAATCGATATCAGTAAACCGACCAGTAATGCTACTGTTGGAACCCAAAAGGGCTTAATATGGAGAGATTTCTTTAATAATTGAGTGATGATCATTACTACAGGAACAGCTATTACTGCATCCCAGAAATTTGTATGTATAGTCGGAAAATGTTCCATAGTTACACCTCTATTTTGATTTGTGAATTTTTATCAGGAGATATCTACTTCGGAGATAAATCAAGAGTATTATTCACGCTCTCACATTATTATGCTGGAAAAAAATCTAAGCTGATATCCATCACTAAATCTCTTTTCTTTAATTTATCTGTTGTATATTATCTGTCTGGATGATCATTTTATACTTTTGGGTGATGAATTCAGCAAAACCTTGGGGGAATTTGTATGAACAAAAGGATCTATATTGTGAGACATTGTGAAGCACAGGGGCAAGCTCACGACGCATCACTAACAGAAAAAGGATTTACACAAGCAAAATATTTATCCAACTTTCTATTAACTGCTGAAATTGACCGAATAGTTTCGAGTCCTTTTTTACGTGCTATTCAATCAGTGGAACCTTTAAGTAAGGAAACGAATATAAAAATAGAGCTTGATAACCGTTTGTCGGAACGCATACTCAGTACACAGGATTTACCTGATTGGCTTGAGAAACTTAGAGCCACTTTCGATGATCTGGAATTGAAATTTGAAGGTGGAGAGTCGAGCAAAGAAGCCATGAAACGAATCGTAAATGTTGTGGATGAAGTGTTTAAAAGTGAATCTGAAAACACAATCATTGTTACCCACGGAAATTTAATGTCGCTACTGCTGAAGAATTATGATCACGGTTTTGATTTTGAGCATTGGAAACGTCTTAGTAATCCGGATGTGTTTGTATTAACTTGCAAAAACAATGTGGTGCAAATGGAACGTTTATGGCAAGAGGGGTATTCCTCGTAGTAAAGAATCTCCAACAGATTGCAGGAGATTCTTATGATGATTATTTAAATTTATCCGGAAACTGCTTTACAACTGCCTCGGAAATAGTATCTGCGAATAGGGTGATATGTGTAACACCTTCATCAATTGAAGTAATTCTCGCGTCCCAATCTTTATTCAAGCTTGCAGATAGGTCATTCGCCACCAATTCCAGATGCCTATGGAGCAGATTTTTCAATTCTTCATTCTTTAGATTCGGGTTGGCACCACTGAGAAAAGCTGCTATTTCATCAGCATTTTCATACCATTCTTTGTTTAGTTGATCTACGGAGGCTTCATCTCCGTTTTTAGCCGCATCAACGATTTTTCCCGCCAGAACAATATGCTCCTTAAGCAACTCCGTCAGTTTGTTCCCGGCTTTTTCTCCGTAAACCGGCTTAATGGCATTCCCGATATCCTCCTGATTTTTCAGCAGCCTGGCCAGTACCTGTTCTTGATCCTCGGCATCTGCTGTTGTGGCACTTGTAATATAATTACTTGTCCACAATACATGGTCAAACCAAAGCCTCCTGAAGTCATTTTCGAACTTTACCTCAGCCTGACTAATGGCCGGAACCTGTGGTGAGGCAGAGGCACTGGATGTTCCTATCGCGAAAATTGGGAAAACGAGCAAAATGAGACCCGTCAGCAATAATCTATTCATCGAAATTCCCCTTCCTAAATTGAAATTACTCCTTATTATTGAAATATTGGCTTTTTTCATTCCTCATATGCTTCATTTTTTTCTAAGCACCATCTATCAAGAGTGTTCTTTTTGATAGGCGCCGTGAGTGGAGTAATCAATCTCGAATTGGTTATTTATGTTAAAATATGGGGTGGTTAGAGAAAATGATAGGGAGTGTTTTTTTTGGACTCGAGAATTCTTATACACCTAATAGGAAAGAGGTAAGGGATGAAAAACCAATTGATACGTGTAATCGCCATACTTCTGCTTGGTATGCTGGTATATATAAATACTTACGAAGAAAGTGGGATAGGGTTAGCTGCTTTTTTTGCTTATGTCGAATTACTGATCGTTACTTTCCTTATAGGAATTCCGATCATATTTCTTTTTAACAAAATTAGTTTAGGCAATAAAGTCGGATTACTCATTTTAACCATGATAATTGCAGCAATCATTCCGCAGTTGGGTTTTGGAAAATTAAAATATGTCCTTGAAGATCATCTAATAAATAAGGAGATGGAAATTGTTGAAAATGATTATAGCGTGGAGTTGCAAAGAGATAATGTGTTTTTAACATTTGATAATCATCTTTTAGTTGGAAATATTGACGATTTAATGGGGAATATGGACAAAACGCTGTTGATCTATAATAAATCAGGCAAAGAAATTAATAGAATAAAGGTTACCCAATTGGCAAAAGCAGCGGTTCCTTATCTGCCCCTTACCAATAAACAAAAAGTAACGACCTACTTCGATGGTATGGATACGCAAGAAATCAAATATGACCTTTTCAAGAAAGTAAAAGACAATGACATCCAATTTGCTTTTAGATACGTCACAACGGATGCTCCGGAGGATTACAACCCTGAACCGGATATGCCAAGCGATGCCAGGGACATAAAATACCATTATATGATTACCTATTCACCGGTTTTGGATGAGAGCGGAGAATTCGTTTTTAGTTCGGATACATTCCATCTGGCCAGAAACAACCAATCAATTCTCGTTAGTTACATAGCAGAGGGAATTGAAGCAATTGTTGCTCCAAGTAGTGCGGTGTTAGTAAACGAAATCGATTAGAAAAGTTGTAGAGCCAACAAATAGACTAATTCGATAATAAACTTAATATTTTTATGACTAAAAATAATAACAGTGGGAAATGAATACTTTCCCACTGTATAAAGCGTTATTCATGCAAAGGCTTGTATAAATCAAAACTTCCCTGTAGGCATCTTTAACGGGGTTTGTTTTTGAGTAAGAAGGAAATACTTAAGATGAAAAACCCTTATTTCTAAGTGTTACTGTTGCTGATTTTGTCCCTGCGTCCCAGTTCCCATTCCCAGCATATTAGAGACAACTGGCATCATATTAGTCGATTTGCCGCCATTTCCACTTAACATCTGATAAGCAGCGATTCCAACTCCCACTGAAGCAAAAATCGGTAAAATTTTACTCATGTTTGCCTTCATCTACATCACCTTCTCTTTCAAGTTTTTGTTCACTGCCTTAATATTTTGGCTAAAATGAACTTAAAAATTCAGGTACTTGTTGCCATAGCAATAATCGGTAATGGTTTAATTTTGTTTCTTTATTAGCATTATCCTTAATAGTGTGTTGAGAAAACCGGGACACACTAGTAGGAGCACTTTTTTATGACCGCTCATCTTGTTAAACTGGGTAGTACAATGAAAAATCAGTAGGGGGAATAGGATGTTGAGGATAAACAAAAAATCCGAAAAATTAGTACTTGTCCTCCATGAAATATATGGAATCAACCAACATATGGTGTATGTTTGTGAATTATTGGCAGAACAAGACTTTGATGTCATTTGTCCCGATCTATTAGAACAAGGTAACCCCTATGATTATGCCCAAGAGCAAGAGGCTTACCATAATTTTGTGAAGAGTGTGGGTTTCACAAATGCATTACATAAAGTAAAAACATTATTATTAACTCTGCAAAAGCAATATACAAAAATTTATATCATGGGATTCAGTATAGGGGCAACGGTTGCTTGGTTGTGTAGTCAGGAAGATGGGATTGATGGCATTGTTGGCTACTATGGATCGCGGATTCGGGACTTTGCCGATTTAAAGCCAAAATGCCCAGTATTGCTGTTTTTTCCGAAAGTGGAAAATTCATTTAATGTAGATGAATTAGTTTACAATTTAAATAAACCAAATATAAAAGTTCATACCTGTGAAGGGGAACACGGATTTAGTGATCCATACTCTTCTAAATACAATGAAGAATCAGCTCGGCATACATTTGGAGAAACACTATCATTCCTTAAGTGTAAATAGATTCAAACGAAATGAAGGGGGGATGCTAATTTGAAGGATCTTGCAGGCATTCTATTTTTTCTTGTATTTATACTAACAGGTTGTTCGGAAACAACTTCAATATACGGAGAGCTTACAAAAATCGAAGAAAATATATTCTTTGTTGAATGTTCGGATGCCGTTAGGGAAAATGGGGATTACTCCACGGATGTTGGTTATTTATGCATAGTCCAAATTACAGAGAATACTACTCTGAGAAACCAAAGTAGAGAAAATTTAAGTGTTGAAGACTTCCGCGAAGGCAATACTATCCAGGTAACACTTAAAGAACCCAAAACAATGGAGCCTAGTGAAATTAGTAGAAAAGTAGAAGCTAAACAGATTATTTTATATGAGTAGAAGTTTAAAATGAACATAAAAAACGATTAAAAAAAAGTTAGTTTAAATCCCGTGTGAATAGACGGGGTTTTTTTGTTTTAAGGTTGGACCAGTTTATTAATAAGTAATAGCGGTCTATAAAGTAAACTTATGTCTATTTATAATTATTTAAAAATTTACTTATGGAACTATTGATGTAGAATTGGAAATAAAAGGTAATTCGAATAGGTGAATGCAAGTGTAATTAAACCTTCCTGCTGTAACAAATTGAAGTTGAAATGGGGGAATTTTAGATGGGAATTGATTTTCACAATGCAAAAAACCGCAAGACTTTTTCAACTCGAAAAGCTGATAGTTCGTGGGTGAACGCTATAAAGGATTTGATACAGTTCAACAATATTTCCAAAGCATTGGATATAGGATGTGGTGGAGGAATTTATTCAAAGGCACTATCTGATATGGGAGCAATATCTGTTACTGGCGTCGATTTTTCAGAAGAAATTCTGAAAGCCGCAAGAGAGAACTGTAAGGAATATCAAAACATATCATTTAAACAAGGCGATGCTCTTCATACAGGCTTAAAAAGCAACGATTACAATTTACTTCTTGAAAGAGCCCTAATACATCATATACAAGATTTGCAAAAATGCTTTGAAGAGGCCTATAGACTGTTGGAGGACAAGGGAATTTATATTGTTCAAGACCGTACACCAGAAGATTGCCTATTAAAAGGGAATGATCGGCATATTAGGGGTTATTTTTTTGAGCTGTTCCCGAAATTAATTGAGAAAGAGATCGGTCGCAGATATAACAGCCAATTTGTATTAAAAACACTGTCGGAAGTTGGGTTTAGGGAAATTCAAGAAGTTAAGTTGTGGGAAACAAGAAAAGTGTATGAAAATAAGCAAGAATTACTAAACGACCTGAGTGAGAGAACAGGCAGAAGTATTTTACACGAATTGAACGACTCGGAATTAAACGTATTAATTAACTATATAGATGAAGCAATCTCGACAGAAGCTAACATAGTGGAAAGAGATAGATGGACAATTTGGAAAGCAGTTAAATAAATGGGTGGGGAGAAAGCAGTTATGAATACGACTATTTATATGATAAGACACGCAAAATCGCCATTTGTTATTGGGCAGGAGCGAACAAGAAAACTGTCCCGACAAGGTGAGCTGGATGCAGAAAAAATTACTGATCTTATGAATAATAAGGATATTGATTTAATTGTTTCCAGCCCTTATACAAGAGCGCTGCAAACCATTGAAGGAATTGCGAATAGTAAGGGTTTAGATATAAAGATATTTGAAGAATTGAGGGAAAGACAGTTAAAAGGTGCTTTTAAATTGTCGGAAGAAGAAATACAACAAGCAATAAAAACATCCTATGAAGATATTGATTTTCATTTGGAAGAAGGAGAGTCAATTAAAGATGTGCAAGATCGAGCTATCCCTGTTATCAATGATCTTTTGAACCACTACCAGGGAAAAACGATTCTTATAGGTACTCACGGAAATGTAATGACCAGTATTATGAATCATTTCAATAAGGATTATGGATACGAGTTCTGGAAGAGCACTTCTAAACCCGATATATATAAGTTGGAACTTTTAGGGAAAAAGCTTCTAACAGTACATAGAATTTGGGAATAACTCAATAAACTAGTGCACGCATTTCTTATGGAGATGTGTTTTTTTATTTAAGGTTTAAATAGTCAAATTTTATAAAAAGGCGCTTCTTGCATCGCAGATTACGGCCTTTGAAATCCCAAAGCAAATTACAGCAAGATTTGGAAAGTCCATTTGAACCTATGGTGGTATCCTTTCTTTAACAGTAAAGAATATTACTTTTGCGAATTGGAGGTGTATTAAAAGGCAAAAGGGATCAACAATCTGAATCAATGGGCTGTTTTTTGATTGGTACGTATATGTGATAAGCGGAATCAAGATGGTGAATATCCTCAAAAGCTTGAATAAGCTCGATATCGGAATTCTCCGATTCCTGTTTTGAAATTTTCAAGAACCTAGCAAAGTCAGTAATAAGAACATTTCCTATGTCGAGTAGATCGCCAAAATATTTGAACCTGGCACAAAAGATTTGCGGAACATCCACAGTAAAGTAATAGGGTTTGTCGATTTGGATATCATATGGAACTCCAAACAAAACCTTGAATCGAGTTGAGTTCGGTTGACAGTTTGAATAGACGACATAGCAGGAGCCATTGATATCTTTATCTATATGGTTTAAAAGCATTTTGGAATGAGAGCGAATTTTCGCCTTGTAATCTTCAGTTGCCAAATCAACTTCAAATGCAATCCCGCATAATCGAACAGCTTCGAATTCTTTAAGAGTAAAATCGGAAACAATATCACCATTGATGTTTTTTATCGGTCTCTTAACCACTGATGGAACTGGTGCTAGAGGGAGTGTTTCATTTTTATCCCTAATCATGCTTGGGGCAATACCGTATTGCCGTTTAAATGCGCGGGTGAAGGACGATGGAGTGCCAAAGTTAAGTTGATAGGCAATATCGGTCAAGGATAGGTTTTCGTCTTGAACTAATTTTAGGGATGCATTTAATCTTCTGGATAGTATGTATTGGTTTAAAGAACAATTCATCATTGCAGAAAAAAGTCTATGAAAATAGTATTTTGAAAGGTTGAATCTACTTGCAACAGAATCCAATGTCAGCGATTCCTCTAAATGATCATCAATATAGAGCAATGCCTTTTCAATGACTTCATAATGTTCCATCTTATCACCTTATACCAAGTATTTTCTATAAATTTCCTATAGTTTAACATATGCAGGCTGGAAAGTTTTAATTATTTTGAAGGAGGTTCACACATGAACATCAATCACACAAAAGAGGAAGAGTGGAAAGTTACGGGAACCGGAGTTATCCGTTGGTTAGGCGTATTTGCAATAATGGCTGGGATTCTATACATCCTTATTCAGTTCATCCATCCAGCAGACAACCTATCATCAGTCAACTCAAGCAAATGGGTAATGGTTGCGTGCTTGACCATGGTTATGTCCCTCTTCAGCCTGATGGGGATTACCGGAATATATGCGAAACAAGTGAAAGAAAGCGGTTGGCTTGGTCTAATTGGATTTGCCATCTTTAGTCTGTTTTGGTTAACTTCAATGATTTTCAGTTTCAATGAAGCATTTGTTTTGCCGTTAATCACAAATGATGCTCCTAAATTTGTCGAGGGTATAGTAGGGATCTTTGGTGGAAACAAAAGTGAGGTGAATCTGGGGATTTTCACAGTATTGGCTCCGGTGGCCGGGGTGCTCTATATGCTTGGCGGTCTCTTGCTTGGCGTTTCAACATTTCGTGCAAGAGTGTTGCCACGTTCGGCAGGTGCATTGCTTTCCTTTGGTGCAGTAGTGACGCTCGCGGCTGCAATCATTCCACACCCGTTTGATCGAATACTTGCGGTACCAATGGGAGTAGCATTAATTTGGCTAGGATATATGGTTTGGTCGGACACCGGAAAAATCTCGAAAAGAGCCTCATAACGACATTAGTGGGTTGAGTTTAATGCCGTGCAAAGAAGGTTGACGCATTTCTTTCTCTGATTAGAAATGCGCTTTTTTATACAGGGATCATTTGTGAAATAAATCAATAGAAAGAAGTACTGCACTAAGTTTATAGGCAAAAGAGGAAAGGTTAGATGAAAGAAGGAATCTTCTTTTCTTTAGAGAATAATTTTATAGAAAAAGAGAACTGGGAGATGGAGACTTGAATCAATTGTTTACTATAGATTGCGGAGACATTTTACTGCGGGAGTATAGAGTGGAGGATGCAAATGCGATTTATGAAATTACCTCCCAACCGGAAGTTTATGAATATCTGCCTGATTTTAAATCGACAAGAGAGCAGCGACTTGACTGGGTAACAAATTACGAAATACCATTGAACCAGAAATTTTTAACTGCGGTGCCCAATATAGAGGAACAAACTTACCTGAGGTTAGGAATCGTATTAAAGGAAACAGGTGAATTTATTGGGTTTTGCAATACAGGCATCAAAGAAGAACTACCAGCCCCCAATAGAGAAATTGCTTATGCCATCTCAAAACATTACAGAAATAAAGGGTACACAACAAAGGCGGCCAAGGGGTTGATCAAGTATTTATTCGAGAATACAAATGTCGAACTTTTAAATGCGGTTGCGCTAAAGCGAAATCTAGGTTCGAATAGAGTCATTCAAAAATGCGGTTTCAGGTTTTTAGGTGAGGTGGAAATTGAAGATGAAGCACATTATCACTACACTCTTCATAAGAATGAGTGGCAAAGAATAGAGTGATAAGGTGATGGATAAATGGCTACCTTTCTTTTTTGAACACACTTGAATGCTTACTTCTATTCCTGATTCTGTGGCAACTATCCAAATGGAGAATGCAAAACAATCTATTGGTGATTTAATTAATCAAGCTTCTAGGAACGGTTTCCTAAAAATATCAGTAATACAGTTGTTTGGTCCAAGGACGTAAGTAAAAGGACGATCAAATCATCAGTATATGATGCTAGGAAAGGGTGCATTTCTTTATTTAGGAAGTGTACCTATTTTATTTTTTATGAGTAGCAACACTTTGGAAAAATAAAACAAGTTAACCCGCATTAGGCTAACTTGTTTCGTATATATAAGTTCGATAAGTGCTAATCATTCTGTTTTTGGAAAGTACTTGGCATAACGACTAGATCAACTGTACCTCGAGCACAAAGTGTCTCCTCGGCATAAACCTCGGTAGCAACCTTCCATCGTTTCGGATGAATTTCTTCTACTGTCCCGACTGCTTTTAAGGTAACATGTTGGGGCGTTGGTTTCAGGAATTCTACATTGAGGCTTGCCGTTACGAAGCGGGGCGGCACTGACCCATCACCAATTTCGTTTCCATTTTTCCGGTGCAATGCAAGTGAAGCAGACCCGGTTCCATGGCAATCGATTAAAGAGGCAATGGCGCCGCCATACAAAAATCCTGGAATCCCCATGTATTTTGAATGGGGTTCAAAGAACGTCACAGTCTGTTCTCCTTGCCAACCAGTTCGAATGTGATGACCATCTTTATTCAATCTGCCGCATCCATAACACCAAGCAAAGTCATCTGGATAAATATCCTGAATAGCCTTTTCCACTACGTATTCGTCCATCTTTCTTCCTCCTCACAATTCTATTCTATAGATATATATTATATTTTCTAAGCTAGTATTCTCACATTAGTGATTTAATTTAATATACCATTTTCTTCTAACTGAATGGATGCCGACTCTACTTTTCAATTGGAAGAACCCTTATTCGCTTGTGATTGGTTATGAAGAAAATAATAAATCTAATACAACTTGAACAATTAAGAGTAAAAAGATGATCGGCAGTAAAACCTGAAGCCATTTTCCTTTTAAATAAGGGACGATTTTCAATCCGATATGCGAACCAATGATTGAGCCAGCTGTTACTGGAATGGCAATGCCCCAATCCACAATTCCATAGAAGAAATAAAATAAAAACGCGCTCATGCAGCTTCCAAACATCATAAATCGAGTCATCTCGGCAGCATTTACATAACTGAATTGTTTTTTCAAAAAGTATGTAATGTTCAAAAGCGCGGAACCTGGCCCAAATCCACCATCATAGATCCCGATAAAAAATGGGGCCAACAAGGTGGAGCGTTGTTCTTTGACGGGTTGTTCTTGGTCTTGCTGTTCACTAACCAAACCCGTTTTATTGCTTTTTAGAACAACAATAAACATGGCGATTAGCACAATACAGGCAACGGCATTCATTGTCAGTTCCGATAATCGTGTTGCGAGAAATGCGCCACTTATTCCACCAAGGCTGGCGAAGAACATAAGTGGAAGCATTCTTTTAAGTTGCACTTTCTTTTTTAATACAAGTACAAGGACTGTCGTAAATGAAGATACACCAGTTGCAAATTTATTCACTGCAACCGTGGCATGAATCGGGATACCTACTAATAACAATGACGGGAGTAATACGAAGCCTGCCGCACCAAACATAACACCAATAATTGCGGCAAGCACGCCAATCCCGAATAATACAAGACCATTGATTGATAGCCACTCCAACAGCAAGTTTGCCAAACGTATCCCCCCTACACCTAAAGTACTGCTATACTATTCATAAAACAAATATATATTTTTAGGTGATTCATAAATTCTAGTTATGAATGGGTGAAGAAATGAATTTACATACTTTACGTATTTTTACGAATGTTGCAAAGCTGGGGAGTATTACAGAAGCGGCAAACTTGCTGCATATTAGTCAGCCAGCCGTCACAGCTCAGATTCGAAAACTGGAACGGGAGATTGGGGTTAAATTGATTACAGGCAAGGGAAGAGGGATAGAGCTTACATCTGAAGGTGAATTTCTTTATGAGCAAGGATTACGCTTGTTTCAACTAGAAGAACAGATTGATGAAAAGTTTAAGACATTTTTGGAGAAGAAGGAGAAGGTCAAGATTGCTTCATCGTATATTTCAACGAATTATATTTTACCGCCGATAATCGCTGGTTATAAACTTGAACATCCAGATGTAGATGTGTACGTATCGTTGGGAAATGTGCAGTCGGTTGAGCGCCGTGTCCTAAATTATGAAGTCGATTTTGGTTTTGTTGTACAGAGCAAGATTGGTCATGAAGATTTGCACTTTGAGAAGATAGCAGATCTCCCATTTTGGTTTGTTGTGCATCCAACACATCCCTTAGCGAATAAAGAGGTTTCGATTTTTGAGTTGTGTGAGCATGATTTTATCTATAGGGAAAAAGGCAGCTCAACGCTTGATTTGCTGGAAGCAATTTTCTATACCCATAATTGCCCATTGCCGAAATTTGGATTGCAAATAGAAGGTGTACTCGAATCGATCAAGGTTGTTGAGGCAGGTTATGGGATGGCACTCGCGCCAGCCTGCAGTGTAAAGGAAACATTAGCACAAGGAAGGCTTGCTCGAGTTTTCGTGAAGCAGGCAGAAATCAATCAAAGTCTGTTTATATGTACAAGGAAAGCCGATGAAAATGAGCATCCTTTTATCTACTATTTGAAAAGCAAATTAATCGAGTCATAAGCTTAACGCTGTATGGTTTCGGGAATGGAATACCATTCGACAATCTCCCGCAAAGGAGCATCGTTTTTACTATCATGAATGAATTTTATAAGAATTTTTTATCTGCCCAAGGATTTTAATCAAATTGAAAATTGCCAAGCCAATTATATTTCATGCTATTGTACAATACACATATGACTAAGAAATAAATTTTGCAAATAAACTATCTCATTATAGAGGGTAAATATAAATGATAACGATGAAAAAAATAAAAAGCATACTATTTTTCATACTTGGGATTATCTTTCTGGGCCTTGGGATTATAGGGACGGTGATTCCTCTTTTGCCAGGAGGGCCATTTTACTTGCTCGCTGCGTTTTGCTTTGCCAAAAGTTCCAAACGCATTGAAGCCTGGTTTAAAAGTACCCCTATATATGAAAAATATGTGGAAGCCTTTCTTCAAAAAAGGGGTATGACGAAAAGAGAGAAAATTCGAATCAACCTAATTGCGGATTTCTTTATCGTCCTCTCAATTATTTATGTGGATATTCTTTTTATTAAAATTCTCTTAGCCTTATTAGCATTCTACAAGCATTATTATTTTATTAAAAAGATTAAAACAATAAAGGTTCGTAATTGAAAACTTCCTGGCAGTCTTTAAAGAAAGGAGGGAGCACATGGCGATGCAAATAAAGGAAATCCTTTCAAAGAAAATTCTCACCGAAGCAAAAGGCTATCTGGATGTAGGTTTTACCCATTCCCTAAACCCTTATAGTGGTTGTGCGTTTGCTTGTCGCTATTGTTATGTAAGAGAAATGCCGATCCAGAGATTCAAGGAAATTCCTTGGGGAGAATGGCTGGATATAAAACTAAATGCAGCAGAAAATTACCGCAATGAGATGATAAAACTTCGGAAGAAAAATAAGCCTGTGGTTATTTTTATGTCTTCTGCTACCGATCCTTATCAGCCAATCGAACGTAAAGCGAAAATTGTACGCGGGATATTAGAAGAAATGCTGGAGAACCCGCCTGATTATCTTCAAATACAAACTCGAAGTCCACTGATTACAAGAGACATCGATTTGTTAACAAAGTTAAAAGAAAAATGTAAAGTTCTCGTGTCGATGACCATTGAAACAGACCGGGAAGATATCAAGCGGATTTTTGCTCCCTATGCACCTGGAATCAAGTTAAGGTTAAAAGCGCTAAAGGAAGTTCATGATACAGGCATAACTACACAGGCTTCAATTTCGCCTGTTTTACCATTTACGCCGGATTTCCCTAATGTACTTAACGGAATAGTGGATCATATTTGGATAGACACGTTGACGATCGGGGACGGGTCAAATGGCAAGCGTTCTGAAAGATTAGGAATGCCTACCGTTTTTGAGGAAAATGACCTGTCGAAGTGGTATCGAAAGAATATCCATGCAGCAGTGGAAAAGTATTTTAAAAAGTATTATCCAAGTGAAATGGTACGTGTCTCTAAAGAGGAAGCCTTCCCAAGATAATCTGGAATTTTGTAAGAGAACATTCTATAAATAGGACGCGATTCGGTACTGCAGCAGAATGTCGCGTCCTTTCTTTCGGTTAACAAGCTCTTACTTATACAATAAAATAAGTTAAAATGGAGAGGAAAATCGATGTAATCCCCATCGCGATTAAAGGTTTTAATGCTTTTGTGCGCAAATCTCGAAGATTCACATTCAACCCAAGCCCGACCATCGCTGCCGTTAGTAACCAGGTTGTTAAACTGGAAATGCCATCTAGAATTTCACCTGATACTGGAATAATTGATCCTATAACAAAACTACCCACCAGGCTCATCAAGATGAATCCAATTAAAAACCAGGGGAATTCAATCTTCGCATCAGCGTTTTCTTCCCCAGTCGCCTTCTTCTTCATGATGTACATGAAAAGGAAACAAAGTGGGACAAGTAAAAACACCCGACCTAATTTTGCAAGTAAACCCATAGCGAGAGCTTCCTGGCCACCTGGTGCCGCGGCCAACGCAACATGGGCAATTTCGTGCAAGCTTGTTCCGGTCCAAATGCCATACTCTTCGTCTGATAATGGCAGGAAGGGCCGTAAAATTGTATAAGTTATGGCAAAAACCGTACCAACTAATGCAATAATACCAACGCTTAAAGCTGTATCTTCATCTTTTGACCTCACGATTGGTGCAACAGCAGCAATTGCGGCAGCGCCACAAACTCCTGTCCCTACGCCAAGAAGCAGCGATATATTTTTATCCGCTTTCAATAATTTAGCCAGCCATACTGTAACGATGATAGCAAAGACTAAGACTCCGATATCTCGAGCAAGCAAGCCTAGGCCATCCTGTAAGACTGTACCTATATTAAGCTTGAGTCCATACAAAATAATCGCAAATCGCAGCAGTTTTTTTGAGGAAAAGGCTATGCCTGAACGGAGAATTTCAGGGTAACCAAAGAATTGCCGATACAAGACGGCTATCACAATGGCGGATGCCAGCTGACCAACATGATCAAATCCAGGAGTTTTTGCCAACAAAAAGCCTAAAAGAGCAATAAAAAAAGTAAAGCCAATGCCGCCGATCCATTTCATATAAGATGAGGATTTCTTTTGATGTTGAGTAAATTCCTCATTTTCCTGAGTGAATTCCGTGCTCATCTTATCACCACCTTTATTTCAGACTAATCCTTCTATAGCTATAAGGAAAATTATTATTTGTTATACTTATTATAAGTAAATTAATATAGTAAAAAATGGTCGATAAGGGGGAGAGAGGGAATGGACCAACAATTACGTGTTTTTGTTACGGTAGCAGAGATGGAAAACTTCTCGCGTGCAGCAGAAAAATTACATATGACGCAACCTGCAGTAAGCCAATACATCCAAACATTTGAGCGTACAATGGGAACAAAATTACTGGAGCGCAGCAATAAATATGTGCGCTTAAATAAAGCGGGAGAAATTGTCTATCACCACGCCAAGGAGATATTAGGTATCTATACAAAAATGAATTATTTAATAGATGATTTAACCAATAAAACGAGTGGATCGATTTCAATTGGTGCCAGTTACTCCTATGGGGAATATGTTTTGCCGCATGTGATTAAAAAAATGCATGAGCAATATCCCTTGATTATTCCGACCGTAACAATCGGCAATACGAAAGAAATTGCAAAATTAGTTCGAAAACATCAATTGGATGTAGGAATCATAGAAGGGGAAATCGAAGATAATCATCTATTAATTGAACCTTTTGCAGAGGATGCCATGTATGTTGTAGCTTCACCAAAACATAGATTGTCTAAAAGGAACGGTGATATGAACTTGGCAGAACTCGCAGAGGAAACGTGGATTGTAAGGGAAAACGGGTCAGGCACTAGGGAAATAACCGAAAAAATGTTTGGTTCGTATGGGCTTGTTCCGAAAAAAACTCTGGAGTTTGGAAGCACGCAATTAATTAAAGAGTCAGTCGAAGCAGGCCTTGGGATAAGTCTGCTTTCCTGGTGGGCAATTCGCAAAGAGTGTACAATAGGCACAATGAAAATTATAGATGTTAAACAATTGCCCATGAAAAGGGAATTTTCGGTTGCCTTGCGATCCCCATTCAAAACGAAAGCATTAAACGTATTTTTGGAATTAGTAAAAGAAGACAAGGTAGATCATGAATTATAAACGGTTCTAGCTTGTTAAGAAATAGAAAGCAAAAATAGAAGCCCAGCTAAATTCATAGGCGAAAGTAACTGGGTTTCTAGATTTTAATTAGCTATACATCAATGATGATGATGGTGTCCGGATGCTTCAGCTTTCGCTTTACATAAAATCGTGTTGTCATGCGGATGGGCAGACGTTTCTAATTGAATCGTCATATGGTGGATATTCTGGTGTGCAAGATCATGTTCGATTTTATGGAGCAATTTTTCACTATCGGTAATCGACATTTCACCACTCACAACGGCATGGCAGGAGAGGGCATTTAACCCACTTGTAATCGACCAGACATGCAAGTCATGGACACTTTGTATCCCTTTTGTATTTTTGATTGTTTGGATGACATTGTCCATTTCTATATTTTGAGGCGTTCCTTCCATCAGTACATGAAGTCCCGACTTCGTAATATAGTAGCCGCTGCGTAAGACAAGGGCGGCAACAATGGCGCTTGCAAGTGGATCTGCCCAGCCCCAACCGAAGACAATGATAAGCAGTGCGGCGATTATGGCACCAATCGAACCCAGCATATCGCTGATCACATGCATGTAGGCACCGCGCATATTTAAGTTCTCTTCTACGTCTCCACCACGCATCATAATCCAGGCAACAACAATATTTACAACCAGGCCAATGGAAGAAATGATCAACATCCCTGCAGAAGCGACTTCAGGTGGATTTTGAAAACGCTGAATGGCTTCATAGAAAATGTAAAGCGCAATTAAGATAAGGGTTACCCCGTTAAGAACAGCGGCCAGTATTTCAAATCGTTTATATCCATAGGTTTTACGATAGTTAGCGGCTTTTTCTCCAAGTGTTAAAGCAAGTAATGCAATTCCAAGTGATACAGCATCACTCAGCATATGTCCTGCATCGGACAGCAACGCAAGACTGTTGGTCATAAATCCGCCAACTGCTTCAATAATCATATAGGCTGTAATGAAAATAAAGCTTATCTTCAATGTCTTTTTATTTGCACCATGTGTATGGTCATGTCCATGATCGTGTCCCATCTTAACATCCCCTTATATTAATGATGTGTCGCATGTTCAATAGCCTGCTTCAATAAATTCATGATGTGTTCATCGTCTTCAGAATAAAATAAAGTGGTTCCGGCTCTTCTATATTTAACTAATCTTAAATTCTTCAAGAATCGTAATTGGTGGGAGACACTCGATTGGCTTAAATTTAGGGTCTCGGCAATTTCATTAACGGAATGTTCGCCCGTACATAATAAGTTCAAAATTCGTATTCTGGTTGGGTCGCTTAATGCCTTGAATGTTTGAGAAACGACAAACAACGTCTCTTCATCCAAATGCTGCGTCTCTTCATTGAATGTCACTTTAAATTTTTGTTCTTCACTCAATATGTTCACTCCTTTAGTTTCTATATATGAGCATATGTTCATATATAGAATATGCTAGTTCTCCACAAAATGTCAATTTGAAAATTCTATTTATTTCAGAAATGACCTGTTCTCAATTCGAAAGGTAAAAACTTATGGATTACCTAAAGATAAATATCCACTAATTAAGAAGAAGGGGGTTATTGAATATGTATGCACTCATCCATACTTCGAACAGTCGTAAAGTATCGTTCATTAAGACGATAATTAATGGAGCCCAAAAGTTTTATTGATCCGATTAATGGGAAACTTCTGGGCTCTTTTGTTAATATGTAATCTCTATTTTATTCTTTTTATGAATATCTTCTGTTCCGGCTTCCAATGCAGTCTCGTAATAGAAACACTTGTGCTCAATAAGTTCCAATGTTTTTTTTAGTTCTTCCATTTGTGCCTCTACCGTAGCCTTTCTTTCTATAAACATGTTGTATCTCTGTTGCAAAGTGGAATCTCCGTCTGAACACCAATCAATGAAGTTCTTAATCTCCTTGATCGGCATACCTGTTGATTTCAAGCATTCAATAATTCTTAAAGCATCGATATCGGTTTCTTTAAACATTCGGATTCCGCTGGATGTTCGTTCTATAAATGGCATAAGACCTTCTTTATCGTAATAACGTAATGTGTACACGGTAAGATTCAGTATTTTAGCAACCTCGCTGATAGAATATGTCTTCATTTTTTATCTCCTTTACTAAGCAAATAGAGCTCGAGTTAACTCTATTATAGCGAAGAATTCTATCAGGTTATTTTCTAAGTATCAAAGTGGCACCAAAAATGAAATTAATGCATTGACCTCGAGTTAACTCTAAGTATTAACATTAATAGATAAGAGGAAAAAGTAGGGTAGACAGGAATGAACAAGTATAAAAAACTTCTTCTTTTATACCTGTCCTACTGCACTCTTGTGAAGAATACTATTATTGGAGGTTTTTTTATGATAACTGCTAAAGCACGGGCTGTGGATGGTCCTGATAAACCATTTCGACCAGCTGAGATTCAACGGCGCGATCTGGACTCGCATGATGTACTGATAGAAATTCAATATGCTGGGATCTGTCACTCTGATATTCATACTGCTCACGGAGAATGGGGACCAGTAAATTATCCTCTTGTTCCCGGACATGAGATTGCCGGAGTTGTGACAGCTGTAGGACCTCTTGTTACAAAATATAAAATAGGAGATCGTGTAGGGGTTGGGTGCATGGTGGATTCCTGCGGAGATTGTGAGCATTGTCGTAATGGAGAAGAGCAATACTGCCACAATGGAAAAACTGACACTTACGCAGCTGTCGACAAATACGGAGAGCCTACTCAAGGCGGCTATTCTACCCATATTGTCGTAACAGAAAATTTCGTACTCAGAATTCCGGATAACATGGAGCTTGATGCTGCAGCACCACTACTTTGTGCAGGTATAACAACTTATTCACCATTGAATCATTGGAATGCAGGTCCCGGTAAAAAAGTTGCGGTCGTAGGAATGGGTGGTCTTGGTCATATGGCTGTTCAAATTGCACATGCGATGGGAGCCGAAGTGACGGTATTGTCGCAAACATTGAAGAAAAAAGAGGATGGTCTGGAATTAGGCGCGGATGATTATTATGCTACAAGTGATCTTGAAACCTTCGAGAAACTTGCCGGACGTTTTGACCTTATTATCAACACAGTAAGTGCAAAGATTAACCTGGATGCATATCTAGGACTTCTTGCTGTTGATGGCACTCTGGTAAACGTTGGTGCTCCTGCAGAACCAGTCTCACTAAGTGTGATCAATCTAATCGGTCACCGTCGTTCATATGCTGGTTCCATGATAGGAGGTATTCGTGAGACACAGGAAATGTTGGACTTCTGTGCAAAACATAGCATAACGCCAAAAATCGAGGTAATTTCAGCCGACCAAATTGACGAAGCCTATGAACGAGTATTAGCTTCAGATGTAAAGTACCGATTCGTAATTGACACAAGCACAATGTGAGATCGATAATTAATAGTTTTTCATAGTAACTTGTAGGATGTCCCTAAAAGCATTGCTTTGGGACATCTTTTTTAAAAAGGATAAATAAAAGCAATCTTTATGCAACAGATTCCGAGCCCCGAAAATTATCAACTTATTTCCTCATATGTTAGGTCATCCAGCACTTAGCCTACTACCACAAACAAATAATCTATACATATTTACAATGAAAGAAGGCGTCGAAAGAATTTTCTATTATAAACAATATACTTCTATCTAATGTAAATTATTTGTCTAAAATCCATTGACGTTCAATATTCTGAAAATATACACTATTTATACAGCGAAAGGATTGCACAAGAATTTCGTAAAAGGGGTGGCTGGATTGAAATTACCTACTGTTCAATTTACAAAGGAGCAAGAACTATTCAGACAAGAGGTTCGGACATTCTTGCAAGAAGAGCTGCAAAAGGGGTCTTTTCAAACAAAATGTGATTCCTGGTTAAGTGGAAGCGATCCGGGATTTTCCAAATTGATTGCTGAGCAGGGCTGGATTGGGTTGACTTGGCCAAAAGAATATGGCGGCGCTGAACGAAGTTCGATTGACCGATATATTTTAACGGAGGAATTTTTGGCCATTGGAGCACCGGTTGCAGCGCACTGGTTCGCCGATCGTCAGACAGGGCCTTTGCTAATGAGGTTTGGGACGGAGGTTCAAAAGAATTTCTTCTTACCCAAAATCATAAAAGGGGAATGCTTCTTTGCCATTGGGTTAAGTGAACCTAATAGTGGTTCGGATCTTGCCTCGGTTCGAACGAAAGCTGAAAAAGTGGAAGGTGGCTGGATTGTTAATGGTGCAAAGACATGGACGAGCAACGCCCAAGATGCACATTATATGGTAACACTCGTTCGCACCGAACCCTTAAAGGAAAAGAAACACCAAGGCTTGAGTCAATTAATTATCAACCTGGAATCTGAGGGTGTAACCATTACGCCCATTCATTATCTAACAGGCGAACATCATTTTAATGATGTATTTTTTGATAACGTGTTTGTCCCGGACGAGATGGTCGTTGGCACATTAGGAAACGGGTGGACACAAGGGCTTGCTGAATTGGCATTTGAACGTAGTGGGCCAGAGCGTATTTTAAGTACTTTCCCATTGCTGAATGAAGCAATGGAGGAGCTTAAACGGCAGCAAAATATTGAAGGTTTAGCGCAAGCCTCCAAACTTGTAGCAGAATTATGGAGTTTGCGAAATCTATCAATAGGTGTTGCCAAAGTACTGGAAGAAGGTGGAGAAGTAAGTGTGCCAGCAGCCTTGGTAAAAAGTGTGGGTACGAAATTTGAACAGAAAATTCCTGAAGTTGTTCGATTGTTGCTGGATGTGTATCCACACCTTAAAGCGGATCGTGCACTAGATCGTTTCCTGGCAGAATCCACACTTCATGCACCGGGCTTTACAATTCGCGGGGGAACATCCGAGGTGCTATATGGCATTATCGCGAAGGGAGTGTTGGCAGGATGAGTGAAATGAAGGATATGATTGTCGATGTCGTAGAAAGAATGTTCAAGGAAAAGGTGGAAAAAGAAACGGTCGATTTGTTGGAAGCGGGAAAGTGGGGAGAAGATGTTTGGCAGCTCCTACTGGAAAATGAAATTGAAAAAGTTGCCATAAAAGAAGAACAAGGTGGTGCAGGTGGGGACTATGAGGACCTCTTTCACTTGTATCGGTTAGTTGGGAAATATGCCGTACCGATTCCGTTTATCGAACATACACTGGCCAACCTTATTTTAGAAAATAGTAATATTCAACCTCGTAGCGAGTTATCAACCATTCATATTGCCGCAAAGCCTTTAGATATTATGGAAGGGAAGGCTACCGGCAGCCTAAAGCATGTCCCTTGGGCGAGATACGCTGAAAAGCTCGTGACACTCGGAGCGGAGCAAGGGAAAGAGTCCTTAATTTTAATCGATTTAAAGGACGCAACAATAGAAAACCATACCAACTTAGCAGCAGAGCCAAGAGATCACATCAAATTCACCGATGCCAACATACTAGTAAGTTACCCCCTCACAGAACAGCAGCGTGAATTCTTTGCAAAATTACAGACCGTAGTTACAGTAAGCAAAATGGTGGGCGCAATCGATCGCGCATTTGAGTTAGCGGTGCAGTTCAGTAAAGAACGTGAACAATTTGGTCGTCCAATCCACCGATTCCAATTAGTACAGCAACATCTTGCCATTTTAGCTGGAGAGCAAGCACTTTCAGCTGCGGCACTGGAAAATATCATTGCACTACTCGTAGAAGGTGATGTAAATGATGAAGTAGCCTTTGCCAGGTTAAAACTTGATGATGCCAGCCGCATAGTGGCAACAAGTGCACACCAAGTCCATGCAGCAATCGGGGTCACGCATGAACACCGATTACATCACTATACACGCAGATTGTGGGCATGGCGGGACGAGGATTTCCATGAAAAGTATTGGAAAAAAGAATTGGCTAATAAGTGGATTCATTCAACAAACACCCTTTGGGAAGAGTTAACAAAGAAAAAACATGTTGAACATAGTTAAGGAGGAGTTGTATCAATGGCGGACTTACTATTTGAAGTGAATAACGGGATTGCAACAATTACATTAAATCGGCCGGAGAGTTTTAACGCCTTCAGCGAGGAAATGATTCAACTTTGGACTCAGGCATTGGAAGAAGTGCGGGATAATGATTCAATAAGAGTTGTTCTTGTAAAAGGCAATGGCAAATCGTTTTGTGCTGGCGGTGATGTCAAGGCGATGGTCGCAGGAAAAGGATTTTTTGAAAGTCAGGAGGATATCACATCAACTGGCCTTGCCAGAAAAAATTCTCTGTGGAAGAAAATTCAGCGTATTCCACTTCTTTTGGAGGAAATTGACAAGCCTGTCATTTGCCAAATGCACGGCTATGCAATGGGGGCAGGGCTGGATATGGGGTTAATGTGCGATATTCGGATTGCCGCTGCTTCTGCCAAATTCTCGGAAAGCTATATCAATGTCGGGATTGTACCGGGAGATGGAGGGGCTTATTTTTTACCGAAATTAGTGGGAATCGATCAAGCACTGGATTTGTTGTGGACTGCCCGTGTTTTATCGGCAGAGGAGGCAAAAGAAAAAGGATTGGTAACCTTTGTTGTAGAGGATGATGAGCTAGACTCCTTTGTTCAGGATTATGTCGAGAAACTAAGGAATGGTCCACAGGAGGTTATGCGTATTATTAAGCGTGCAGTTTATCAAAGTCAGACTATGAGTTTACGTTCTTCACTAGATTATATTTCATCTAAAATGGGGATTGTCACTGAACTGCCGGATTATAAAGAAGGTGTGTCGGCCTTGTTAGAAAAGCGCAAAGCAAAATTCAACTAACTGTGCCAGGGATTTATACTAAAAAGTTTACATCGACTAAAAAATTCGATTCTTTTAAACTGCTTGGGAGACAGGCAGTTTTTTATTATGATTTACTTTTTAGATTCACATATAGGTTTATTCAAGTATCCAAAGGGGTATCAAATATACTACTTTAGTATAGGAGGAAACAATATGTATCCATTAGGTAATGAAAACCTGGGAAGGTCTCATATAGTGATAGCCAACGATAAACAGGAGGCACTTGCAATCATCGGAAATTTAAAAGCGGATGGCATACAAAAGGGCGATATTCATGTAGTCGGAAAAGACTTAATTGAATTTGCCAATTTGAAATGGGATGCCGAAATCAATCTGCATCGCATCGGGAATACAGGAGATCGACTGAAATCGTTTTTAACGGGAGAAGATGCCGAAATAGAAGGCTTGAAGCATGCAAAGCTTCCTGAAGAAAATCTCCATCTCTATAAGAAAATTATAGATGGCGGCGGAGTGCTAATCTATACAGATGAATACTTGGACACGACAAAAATTGCAAATCAAATAGTAAGGGATCCTAATATCATAGACGATTCAAATACCTATGATGATGGTACAAGATTTTAATGAATAGAAATAGCACGAGAAGGCGTTCATCGTATAATCAAGATGAATGCTTTTTTTATTTTGCCGTAATGCCGGTCACTTCGCATAAGATTACAATTTATATACTTCCTGCCACTAACTAGTCAACCTCTTTCAATACGATATTGCTTTAAAAGGGTTAGAGCAGTTTGAAGCTGTTTTGTCAAGTAGGGAATTCTAAATAATGTTTATAAACTTTTCACCCGGGTACAAAAGTAATAACCTATTAAAAGGAGGAATTCAAGAATGTATTCAAACAATATGAACGGCAGCTACAACATTGAGGTAGCACATACTACTCAAGAAGCAATGGCGATTATTGACAGATTGAAGAATGATGGGATTCCAAAAGGCCAAATTAACATTGTAGGGAAAGATTTAGTGGAATTTACGAATTTAAAATGGGATGCAGACGTGGATGTACACAATGCTGGTAACTTTGGCGATAAATTTAAAGCATTCTTTACGGGAGAAGATGCCGTGATGGAAGGTTTACGAGATGCTGATTTACCGGAAAGTCAGCTGCTTCATTATAAGCAGGTAGTCGAAAATGGCGGTGTGCTGATTTATACCGATGAATATATAGACACGACGGTGGTAGAACGCGATTTAAATACAGGACTTGATTCATACTCAAATGAGCGTAATCCATTAATTTAAATCGACTGAACAAGAGCAGGACATGGCTCGATTACTTCCAGAACGTTAATGAAGGCGGAAGCGTTTATTAACAGTAGGGCGTTAATCCTAGAGGGGGTTAACGCCTCCTTTTCAATCCAACTGGTTTAGTGAACCTCGCCACGGGTAGTAGTTTAATAGACTATTAAAAGGAGGGATTCAGACTTGTATTCATCAAACTTTAATGATCCAGGCAATCATATTGAGGTGGCCCACACAAGAAATGAGGCAATGGAAATTATCGAACGATTGAAGACTAGTGGAACTCCAATGGGTCAAATTCATTTAGTAGGAAAAGATCTAGACGCGTTTGCCGAACTGAAGTGGGACGCTGATGTTGATCTGCATCGTACAGGAAATGCTGTAGACAAATTTAAATCACTCTTCACGGGTGATGATGCTGTTATGGAAGGTCTTAAAGGAATTGACATACCAGGTTCACAGCTTGAGTATTACAAACAGATTGTAGAAGATGGAGGCGTCCTTATCTATCTGAATGATGATATGGATGATGACTATATAGACACGACACCCGTAGATCGAGAGCTCAATGTAGACTATACGTATTTAGATCGTCGTCACTACTTTTAAATTTACAAAGAAATATAAATATATAGCTCTAAACGAGTGGCATGAATCCAAGATGGATTGATGCCTCTTTTTTTGAGGTTTTCTTATAAAGGAAATTGCATCTCAATAGCTGGCATACTACTCCTTAATTTCTCTTTAAAAGTGAAACTTATATAGTCACCACGCGTATATAAATAAGAATCACAAATGTGGCGACATGTCACCAAGTTTATGTGCTAGAAGGAGAAAAGATTTACTTTGAATCATTGACTGAAAAAGCTATTATTTTTAGTCTATTTTGTTACCATTGCGGATGCGTATTATTCAACTTTATTTATAGAATCCAAATTGCCTCCGCGTATCCAAACTCCCAATGTGGCAGTTGTAGAACCGGATATTTCGATGGTTTATATGCGGTAGCAAGGATTAACAAAAGGCCTCCAAATGGAGGCCTTTTAAACTCTAATTCGTAATTCCCAATCGTCTCGCTTCTCTAAGCCACTGCGGGAATTCATTAAATAAACGATTGTATAGCTCATCATCACCAATTTTATCCAAGTCGTCGAGGGCAAAGAAGTCTGCATTATCTACAACACGCCCAGTTAAATTGTCGAGCCTTTCGAGTACACCATACTTCGCATTGCCAATTCCGACAAACTGCCAAAAGATATTTTCTTTGGAGCTTTCGACTAATAGACTGGAAATTTTCTTCTCTTCATAAATCCCGCCATCACTAAAGAAAATGATATAGGTAGGGAGGTCTTTAGTGGGCTCTTCCACAGTAAATTTTTGAATGACATCTGCCATAACACGCGGTTCATTATTGCCAGCGCCAACTCCGCCAAAGAGACGGGGTTTTGGATAGATGCGTTTGACGTAATCCTCGTAATCACTTTCTCTTACACTCGGTGCTCGCATAAATTTATCGCCGAAAAACCACACATCCAACGCGCCATCGTCATCCATGCATGCAGCGATTGCCAAAACCTTTTCAAAAGCCCGCTGAACCGTCCCTTTACTATATAGCATGGACATTGAACCGGAAGCATCAATAACTACAGCCACTCGAGCCTTCTCTTTAGTTAATTTGTGTTTCTCAAGAGAAACCGCTACTTTTTTCTTCAACAAATCTATTTTCGTCATATTTACATTTGAAGGAGGGGCAGCGGGTGATTCGAGCTGTGCGGAAGGTATTTGTTCAGAAGTATTAGTCTCATCCTCTACGACAACCCCATGTGCTTCTGCAAGAGGCTTGAGGCCACCATTAAACCCTTGGCCAATTCCCCTGAATTTGAACCAATCCTTGTAACGGTAGATTTCAGCCAGAACAAGAGAAGTTTCCTCACTTAGTTGATGTATATTGAATAGGATTTCATCGGTTGCCGATTTTACAGTAATCTTTAAGTCTTGCACCTCTTTTAAAGTCCCTGGTCCATCAAGCGTTAGCGCGAATACGCACTTTTGGATATTGGATGGCTGGAGGGAAGGGAGGGATAGTGAAAATGTCTTGGTTGTTGGTGCCTTGTCATGGAGTGTAATCATGCGGGTTGGATCAGTCGGTTGATTGTAAAAAATCATATAGTCATCGGATGGCACATTTCCATCAGCCTGGACCAAAAAGCAACTTACATCCAAGTCAGCAGGGGAGGACCTCCACTCAATGACGATATCATGAGTAGAATCCTTGGCGATGGGCGTATTTCCCCCTTGTACTAAGGTAACTGTGTTTTTTGTCATCAAAACCCTCCTGGTCAATTTATATATACTAGTCTACTGAACTCTTGAAAGTTTTACAAAAAATTACTTAAGTGAATTTTAGCAGCGATTTATTTATCAACTCTAGCAAAACATTAACATAGTTCTCAACGAAAAAAGCCGTTTCAATTACTTATGAAACGACCTCTTTAAAATAAGTTATGGCGATGATTCCTCGGGTATGAGAATCTTGTACAAAAACAAGTCTCATGTTACTTTCACTAATTCGAACTAAACTTTCAATGCTTTAATAACTCCATCTAATTCATTCGTTAAAGCGTTAAGATGATTTTGAAGCATTAACCGCCTCTAAGCAGCGTACACAGAGTATCTTTGGTGAGACGATCATTCTGGAGAAACCTACACTTGAGGATATTGTGCTATATACACAGAAAGGAAAAGAGCGATATGTTAAATCTCATTCGTAAAGAAATTGTTTTGCAGAAAAGAACATTAATGATTGTCCTGCCGCTGTTATTTGTCTATTTATTCGTAGGCACATCTTCAACTGGGTCGGAGTTCTGTTTTGTATTGCGCTTATTAAGCAAAGTTTTTCAATGGATGAAAAATCTTATATCCAGCTTCTGTTGAATTCTTTACCGCATACCCGAAAGGAAATTGTTGGCTCGAAGTATCTGGGAGCTTTTGTTTTTACTTTCCTTATCCTATCGATTCTTTTTGTAGGCAATTTGGTTATCCACGGAGAAATAACACAGTGGAAACAATTGCTGTTTATCTTTTGCACTGTTGCGGTCTTTATTTCATTTGCCTTTCCATTTTCTTTTCAATTTAAAAACCAGTATTTAATGATTGGTATTGCTGTATTGTTTGTTCTGTATCTAATCATTATCAGCAAATTTATACCCAATTTAAATGATCGATTAAGAGAGGGAATCCAAACGGTCCTATCTTTTGATAACGCTCTGTTGTACCTAAGAGTTGTGCTATCTGTTGTTCTTCTCTACATTTTTTCATGGATGCTTTCCATTCGAATTTATAGTAGAAAGGTATTTTAATAAAAAATGAGAGTGTTTATCTTAACGTTTGATAGATGAGGGTAAAGGGTAACATTATAATAATTTGGTATTATATGGTATCCCGTCTGGTGGTTAGTTATCGGGCAGTGAAGAAACTTTAAACGGAGCAGCATTGAGCATTATGTTACTTTTTGGTATAATAATTTTTTTAAATATTAATTAATAAAGAATTTTTATTGTCCGAGGTGCTTTAAAGTGATACCTTTACAAGAATTGCATATGTATAAGAATTTTGACGAACTTGCTAGCGATGTGCTTGCCTTAGCCAAGGAAATCTTGCCTGACAAACTGATTTATATCAATTCTTTAAATGATAAACAACAAATTATACTCAAACTTTCGGATACCAATACAAGTATTCTCGTGACGGAAGGCATGGTTATTAACCTTAACGAAACCCTTTGTAATCGAATCGATTTTGAAAGAAACGAACCTCTCATCTATGAAGATATAAGTAGAGAAACTTGCTTGAATGGGTTGAAAAGAACGCTCGCGGACGTGAATATCAACGCTTATCTGGGAATCCCTATTTCTCTTTTTGACGGGGAGCGGTTTGGGACCCTATGTGTGGCTCATCATGAGGCCAGTCACTTTGACAAGAAGAGCGTAGAGATGCTCCAAAGAATAGCGCGAATGTTTTCTTATTATCTGGATTTGGAACGTCTCGCTTATAGGGATTCTTTAACGGGACTGTATAACAGGCAGTACCTTTATAAATACTTCGAAGACTTTTCTGTCACAGAAGGCGTATTATTCTTCCTTGATTTGGATGGTTTTAAGAAAGTAAATGATGTCTATGGCCACGAGACTGGGGATTTAGTATTGAAGGAAGTGTCTTTAAGGCTGCAGAAATTTGTAAAAGAACCTAATGATGATGCTTTTGCGGTAAGGCTGGGGGGGGACGAATTCATTATAAATCTTCCTCGGATCTCTTCGACGGAAGAAATTAGCCAAAGAGCCGAACAGCTAATTAACTATCTAAATACATGGGATACTGAATATCAATTATCTGCAAGCATTGGAATTGTACCATATTCTGCTAATGGCGGTGTCCAGTTGAACACCCTTCTTAAAAATGCAGACAACGCCTTGTATCGTGCAAAGGCAGCAGGGAAGAACAATTATAAAATTTTTAATGGGTATTGTTAATAGGTTGAGATATCGCCAATTTGTCTTGGACAAAACAATATTATTCAGTTTTCAGACGCATTCCTCTCATAAGGAAATGCGTCTATTTTCATTTTAAGGAAATAGCGAACGGCTTGTTCTCCTCTATAAAGGTAAGGATAAGGATGTGTACTTCCATATTGTTTCCATCTTGGTCACAATTGTATAGAATAAAGTAAAGCATTTAATTAGTATAATAAAAAGTAAATCCGTAAGAATGGAAGTGGTGTGCTTGAGGATCTTGGTCACTGGTTCAACGGGACAGCTTGGTACTGCCTTGTTAAGTCAATTAAGAGATTGCAATTATCAAGTGAAAATAACTTCGAGAAGAAAGCCTGAAAGTATGGAAGATTTCAATTGGGTTTATAGCGATTTACTGTCCGGAGAAGGCCTGGATGAAGCAGTAAAAGATGTAGATGTGATTATTCACGCTGCAACAAGTCCAACAAAAAAATCTGAAGCCATCGAGCTTACAGGTTTCGGGAATTTTCTAAGTAAAGCTCAGCACATCCAGCATTTTATTTATCCATCCATTGTAGGTATTGAGGATATCCCTTTCAAATACTATAGACTAAAGTACGAAGCGGAAAGATTGCTAAAGAATAGCAACATTCCCTATACCATTGCACGTGCTACTCAGTTTCATAGCTTTGTTGAAAACTTACTACTATCAAAACCACTTTTTAATAGATATGTTATCCCTGGAAAGGTCAAATTTCAAAGCGTGGACGTTGGTGAATATGCAGGATATCTAACAGATTTGGTCAATAAAGGCCCCCAAGGAAAAGCGGGAGATTTTTGTGGTCCGGAAATACTGACATTAAAAGAAATGGCGGAACTGAAAATAAAGATTAACAACGAAAAAAATAATGTATTAAGTATTCCTCTGGCTGGTAAACTCTACAGCTCTTTAATCGAAGGGAAAAATACAAACTCTATGGAAAAAATAGGGGAAATTACTTTTGAGGAATATTTGAGAAGTAAGTTGATTGATTAGTTAAGAATTCCTGAAAGTTAAATTAGATAAATTTACTTTAGTTAAAGTTAAGGGTAGAACTTCAAAATCTATGAGATTTTAATATATTTTCGACGATTGAGTGTGATTCGGATGAGGAATTGCGCTCTTTTTTGTATAGAGATATACGTCATATTATTATTCTAGTTTTAGATCTTGAAAATAAGTGAATAAGTAGAGTAGAAAGATGATGAATGAATATGGCTGAAAGGGGTTATTCGAATGGGAGTTTTATCAATATCACCAACTGAGATGGATCATTGTATTGAGTTATGTATTAAGTGTGCAAGAGCTTGCAGTGAATGTAAAACTGCTTGTTTAAAAGAGCCGGACGTACAAGCTAGGGTCCACTGTATACAAATGATGCAGGACTGTTCAGATATCTGTTTCCAAGCAGTAGCTTTGATGTCCCGCAACAGCACTATGTCTAAGGAAATTTGTGAATTATGTGCTGAAATTTGCGAAGCATGCGCATCACATTGTGAACAATTCCAGGATGATCATTGCCAAGAATGCGCAAAAGTGTGCCGTGAATGTGCGGAAGCTTGCAGAAATATGGCATAATCACTTTAGGGCTCCTCATTAATTGAGGAGTTTTTTTAATAAGAATATTTCTAGGAGTGACCGAAGATGCCGTTGACCTTTGCACATCCAGCAGCCGTTTTACCTTTTTCAAGGAAGAGTAAATACGTGAACTTTTTAGCATTAGTTTTAGGTAGCATGTCCCCAGATTTTGAGTACTTCCTTCGTGGAATGCCTTATGGCGAGATTGGTCATACCTATATTGGTTTTGTAGCTTTTAATCTACCTCTTATCATCATCGTTTATCTAATTTACAAGAAATATATACATAGAACCTTATTTCAGCATCTTCCTTCAATTTGGCAAGATTCTTATTCCCAAAAGCCCGATTCAGCAGGGCTTTTGAAAATCGCGATCTTCTTATATTCTGCTCTATTTGGGATGCTGACTCATGTCGTATGGGACTCATTCACTCATTTGGAAGGGGATATGGTGAGAAGCCTATCGATTCTAACTTATCCTGTTCATATCATGGATTACCAAATTCCGATTTTTAAGTTTCTTCAGCACGGCAGTACGATTATTGGGATTACTTTAATTTTAGGTTATATGTACATTCGCGCAAAAAGAAATCGCAGCAACCATCATGAGATCGTAAGCCCAAAACAAAAATTTATGTTTTGGGGCCATATTGCATTGTTCACTGCACTTTTATTTTGTTTATGGAATTTCATGGATGAAGTATCGATTCAATCGTATGGCATTCTGGTCCTTCGAGTGATCGATTCAGCCTTGATTAGTTTGTTGATTGTGTCGCTCTATTTTGATTATTTGAAGAGAGTCAGGGTGGGAGATTTTTCATAAAAAAAGAAGGGGATTAATCCAAAAAGGGTTAATGCCCTTTTTTGTTAGTGTACGAACCAAGGAGAGGTGAAAGCTTTATGGAGGAATTTGGCCGGAGATGCGTTTGATAAGGGAGATGAAACGCATCTTGAAGGGAATTGGAACGCGGGATGCGTTTAATAAGAGGAATGAAACGTATCTTGAAAGAAATTGGAGGCCGAGATACGTTTGATAAGGATGATGAAACGCGTCTTGAAGGAAATTGGAGGCCGGGATGCGTTTGATAAGGGAGATGAAACGCATCTTGAAGGGAATTGGAGGGCGAGATGCGTTTGATAAGGGAGATGAAACGCATCTTGATGGGAATTGGAGGGCGAGATACGTTTGATAAGGAAGATTAAACGCGTCTTGAAGGGAATTTGAGCGTGGGATGCGTTTGATAAGGAAGATGAAACGCGTCTTGAAGGAAATTTGAACGCGGGATGCGTTTGATAAGGAAGATGAAACGCAGCTTGAAGGGAATTGTAGGGCGAGATACGTTTGATAAGGAAGATGAAACGCATCTTGAAGGGAATTGGAGGTCGAGATACGTTTGATAAGGAAGATGAAACGCGTCTTGAAGGAAATTTGAACGCGGGATGCGTTTGATAAGGAAAATGAAACGCATCTTGGAGGGAATTTGAGCGCGACATGCGTTTGATAAGCGAGATGAAACGCATCTTGAAGGGAGATTCAGCGTGGGATGCGTTTGATAAGGAAGATGAAACGCAGCTTGAAGGGAATTGGAGGGCGAGATACGTTTGATAAGGAAGATGAAACGCATCTTGAAGGGAATTGGAGGTCGAGATACGTTTGATAAGGAAGATGAAACGCGTCTTGAAGGGAATTTAAGCGTGGGATGCGTTTGATAAGCGAGATGAAACGCATCTTGAAGGGAGATTCAGCGTGGGATGCGTTTGATAAGGAAGATGAAACGCGTCTTGAAGGGAATTTGAGCGCGACATGCGTTTGATAAGCGAGATGAAACGCATCTTGAAGGGAGATTCAGCGTGGGATGCGTTTGATAAGGAAGATGAAACGCATCTCGAAGATATATCCACCGTGAGAAACGTTTGATAAGAGGGATGAAACGCGTCTTGAAAGGATATCCAGCGTGAGATACGTTTCATAAGAGGAATGAAACGCATCCTCAAGGGAAATCCAACATGAAATACGTTTCATCAGAAAAACTAAACACATACGAAGAATAGTCGGTATTTGAAGGAATAGAGCTGGATCATATTGAAATAGTAGCTATGGTTGGCCTTGTACTTCTTGAATGGTGTCCAGCTCTAAAAAGGCTGCATTATTATGCAAAGAATCTACGCATAAGGAGATTACGGAAAAATGGATAAAAATATACTTGAAGTAAGCAATGTCAGTAAAGAAATAGGCGGGAAAAAGATTCTCAAAAATATAACCTTCACATGTGAGGACTATACAACGCTTGCAATCAGGGGTTCCAATGGCTCTGGTAAAAGTACCTTGCTGAAGATTTTAGCTGGGATTTATGAGCCCACTAGTGGTGTGGTTAACAGGGGGAATCGGAAAGTTGGCTATGTCACTGAACATTTTCCCGAGAGTCTAAGATTTAAGCTAAAAGAATACTTAATTCTAACTGCTTCTTTTCAAAATATCCCTAAACAGCAAATTGAGGAGGACCTCATAAAATATATCGAAATGTTTAATTTGCAAGCTCATGTTAATACGCCGTTAAAGAAATGTTCAAAAGGGACGAAGCAAAAGGTCGGCATCATCCAGGCACTTATGATGAAACCGGACATTCTTCTTTTAGACGAGCCGCTGACAGGTTTGGATAGCGCAACTCAAAGTGAATTATTTTATCTGCTGGAGAAGCTAAAAAAGCAAGTAACGATCATTTTCACAACGCACGAAGAGAAAATGATTGAAAGTTTGGCAGATGCTATTTTTAGCGTCGAATCGGGGGAGGTTCTACATAATCCCCAATTTAGAACTTTACAGAAGTTAATCAAAGTGAATTTTAAAGATCAATCCATCCTTAGAAAACTAAATCCAGACCAAATTACATATGAAGGAAACACGGCATTCATCACGGTAGACACGACCAAGTCCGATGAATTATTGCTGGCATTATTAAATAACAACTGCTCGATACTCGAAGTGAAGGAAAGGAGGGAAGTATGAGAGGATTCATACACTATCAATCTATTAGCTACATACGTTCTTTGAAAATGATTCCGCCAGCCACTGTTTTTGGTGTATGGATATTTTTACTTTATGCATATAGCAATGTTCCGATTTTAAGCAGTTTCGCAGTATCAAGCATGGCGGTTTATTTAGTAATGACTTGGTTAGCGATGACTGTCTTTTCCATCGAGGAAGAGACGGAAAAAAATATGTTGTTTGTGCAATTGAATAGTAAAACCCGTTATTTGCTGGGGAAATGGGCCATTTGTTTATTTTTCGCCGTTCTTTTTATGGCGCTGGCAATTCTCTATCCGTTAGGGATAGACAGTTTCAGAGGTCCAATTAGACCCATACATATAGGGTTATCCATTTATAGTCATCTCTTTTTAGCCTGGTTTGGCATACTAGTCGGCACGTTTTTCTCCGTTACCTCATTTTCAACCAGAAAATATACATGGCTGTCGGCCCTGCTGGTTGTTACAATCTCGCTTTCATATGAAGGCTTAGTGGAAAAAATATATTTACTAAAATGGATACTGTTCATATTCCCTCCAGTCACACATACGCTTAGTTACTTAAAAGAAGATGAAATAGTCCAACTGGATGGTACTTTTATGCAACTAGCAATCTGGGTAATGGTCTATTCAGTTATAGGTACAGTTATTGTGATGAGGTTATACTTAAGGAAAGAGAGATAGGCAGTTGCTCAGAGTAATCAATTTTTAATGAACGGAATCATATTAACTCTCCTGGGCTATCGATTGCGGAAGTTCGAACATATTGGAGCAATATAAATAGATGTGTTAGACTTATATAATTGCTTGTTACTCAGGAGCTTTTAATCAAAAGCAAAAAAGGGAGGTTGTTTTTTCAACAACTCCCTTTTATATTTTAATTAGTTACCTTGTTGCAGGAAATCCTCGGTTGTAGTTACAGCGCAGTACATACTTCCAAGTGCGCTAACAAACGCATTATGCACCTGTGCAGCTGGAACGACATTACCTTGATAAGCTAAATCTCTAGTTGCACATGCATCTTCAATAAGTGTAGTATCAAAACCTAGATCCACTGCAGCTCTAACTGTTGCATCGATACACATATGCGTCATCATACCGATAACTATTACCTTAGTTACACCTTTTTCTCTTAATTGGCTTTCTAAGTCAGTCTTTAAAAAGCTGTTAGGGAAATTCTTCACGATAAGATTTTCATTTTCTAATGGCAGAACCGTTTCATGTATTTCTGCTCCTTCTGTATCTGGAAGGAAGAAACCTAACTCTGGACTACCTGCGATATGTTGAACATGGAAGATATTATCTTTGTTATTTTGTCTAAACCATTCAAGAACTTTGGCAGCATTTGCAGCCGCTTTGTCAGGGTTGCTTAACTCCATCGCTCCATTTGCAAAATAGTCGTTTTGTATATCCACAATGATTAAAGCTGTACTCATTAATATCCACCTCGTTATAAAATTTTTGTTACAAGTAAGATGATATATGATATCTTAGTTTCTATCGATACTTTGACGAAACACTTTTGAATCAAACCATTTCATGATGAAAGGAATTTATTATGGAACTTGATAACATTGATTTTCAAATCCTTCGAATACTATCCGAAAATTCACGTATTCAGTGGAAAGACTTAGGTGAACAAATTCATATGACAGGACAAGCGGTAGGAAACCGTATAAAGAAACTTGAGGATAGTGGTGTCATTAAAGCTTACTCTCTTATAATTGATGAAATGAAATTGGGACTTTCCTATACTGCGTTTATCATCATATATATGAAAACAGCAAACCATGATTCTTTTAGAAGTTTTATCAATCATCAAAATGAGGTAGTTGAAGCTCACCGAGTATCCGGGGAAGGCTGTTATCATTTAAAAATAAAAGTGAACTCCCAAGAACAATTAAATCTTTTGCTTAATAAAATCCTCGAATATGGAAACTATACTCTATACTTATCCATACAAGAGGTTAAACAACAGAATCCATTGATTGCTACATGACAATAAGTAGCTGCTTATCTATAAGAACAAAAAGAAATAGGGTATAATTCCTCAAATAATGAGGGGTTATACCCTTTTTTGCTTTTTTAATTCTCTTGATTATGTTCACCCCATTGGCACATTTCCTGGATGATCGGCCAAAGTGTCTGTCCTTTTTCGGTAAGGCTATATTCCACTTTTGGAGGGATTTGTGGATATTCCTGACGATGGATCAGGCCATCGCTTTCCATTTCCTTTAATGTTGTACTAAGTGTTTTATATGTTATCTTCCCAATCATGCGTTGCAGTTCATTATATCGAACAACGCCATTTTTTGATAAATAGTAGATAATCAAAAGTTTCCATTTGCCGTTAATGATGGAGAGTGTATAGCCGAAAAAGGTCTCTTGGCTGTCGGCGATATTAACTTTGGATTTTTTCATATTTATACTTTCCTCCAAGATAGTATGCGTCTAAAAAGTGCATACTGTTCGTTAATTTATACCAACTATATAATACATCTATATCGGAGTAAAGTTGTCTAACTGAACACGAAGGTGATGCCTTCTCACTCTATTATGTATCTGAAGGTTATATATATGAGAATAATATTAGGTAAATTATTAGGAGGAAAATAAAGTGTTTGTAGATCAACTATATGAAGATTATATAGAAACATTACTTCACAAAATCGAAGAAGCAGATGCAATTATTATAGGTGGAGCTGCTGGCATGTCCGCAGCTGCGGGATATAACTGGTACCAAACTGACGAAACCTTTCTGAAATATTTTGGGAAGTTTGCTGAAAAATATGAGATCGAAAATATATTTTATGGCTTCTATTACCGTTTTCCAACGAAAGAGGAGCGCTGGGCTTATATTGCTACGTTAATCAGGTTTGTCTATGATTCCAAAATTGGCCAGACCTATCTTGATTTACTTCAACTAATTCAAGAAAAAGATTATTTTATTGTGACAACTAATCAAGATGCACAATTTTCCAAGGCATTTCCCGAAGAGAGAGTTTCGGCGATCCAAGGGGATTGGCGGTATTTTCAATGCAGTGTCCCTTGCCATGATCAGACTTATCTAAATAAAGAGCTGATTGAAGAAATGTATGCAAACATCGAGGGAACAAGAATTCCAACAGAGTTGGTTCCAAGATGTCCTAAGTGTGGGCAGGATATGGAGCCGTGGGTACGTTCACGCGTGTTCCTAGAAGGAAGTTCTTTTAGAAGCGAAATAAGTAAATACCAAGCATATATCATGAGAAATAAATATAGAAAAATTCTATTTCTGGAATTGGGCGTAGGCACTATGACACCGATGTTTATTAAAGAGCCATTTTGGGAGATGACTTATAGTTTGCCGCGAGCTTACTACATTTGCATCAACCCCAACGATGGGGTGGTTCCTGGAGAAATAGAGGAAAAAGGAATTGCAATTAATTATGATATTGCCCGTGTTTTTCAAGATGCTCTAAATATGAAGTTAAATGAGGAGTTGTAGCTGAAAAAGTAACGGGGCAGAACAAGAAATAGGAGGACAAGTACATTATGTTATCACAACAATATCAAGACAATATAGAAACAATACTTCAAAAAATTGAAGAAGCCGACGCGATTGTTGTTGGCGGTGCAGCAGGGATGTCTGCAGCTTCTGGATACAACTGGTATGTGGATGATGAAAATTTTCGAAAGTATTTTAACGCATTTGCCCAAAAGTATGGAATTGACAGTATCTTTGGAGGGTTTTACTACAGATTCCGCACTGAAGAGGAGCGTTGGGCATATCTTGCTACATTGATTAACTTTGTAGCGGAGGTCCCGATCGGGCAGCCCTACAAGGATTTATATGAAATTCTAAAAGATAAAAATTATTATATTTTAACGACAAACCAGGATACACAATTTTTGCAAGTGTTCCCGGAAGAAAAAGTTAGTGCCATCCAAGGCAACTGGACGTATCTACAGTGTAGTGAACCTTGTCACGATGGAATTTATCCATACGCGGAACAAGCAAAAGAATTGTGTACCCACATCGAGGGGACAAAAATCCCATCCAGCATGGTTCCGAAGTGTCCAGAGTGCGGAGGTCCAATGGAATTATGGGTACGTTCCTTTGTATTTTTGGAAGGGGCTAAATTTAGAGACGAGCATAAGAAATATCGTGAATTCCTAGTGGAAAACCAGGAGAAGAAAGTCCTGTTTTTGGAGTTGGGCGTTGGTATGATGACTCCAATGTTCATCAAGGAACCATTCTGGAACATGACTTACAATTGGCCGGATGCATACTACATTACCATCAATCCGAATCCGGAGCACAACTTGCTGCCGGAGGAATTGAAGGATAAGGGCCTCGCAGTCCACAAAGATATTGCCCAAGTATTGCACCATGTTCTAGCCGAACAGCAATCAGGTAGCAAACAAGGTTCGATTTAAAATCGATCAATCTATACGATGCATGGGATTTCCAAGTATTGCGATTATATTTAAAACCTGGTGAGGATGGGGAAGCATATGGAAGAGAAATATTACGAGATATTATCAAAGTTGGAAGAAGCTGACGCAATTGTAATTGGGGCAAGTAATGGCCTTTCCATTTCGGAAGGTATTCATATCTTTGCGGATAATGCGGACTTCCAGGAGAATTTTGGGGATTTCCGTGAAAAGTACGGTATACGCAGCATCATACAGGGATGTTTTTATTCTTTTCCCTCCCAAGAGGAAAAGTGGGCATTCTTCAGCCGAATGTACAGCTACTTTTTATACCAGAAGAAGG
This sequence comes from Ureibacillus aquaedulcis, assembly GCF_030418165.1. Lineage (GTDB taxonomy): Bacteria > Bacillota > Bacilli > Bacillales_A > Planococcaceae > Ureibacillus > Ureibacillus aquaedulcis. Next base: position 70,580 of record NZ_JAUHTQ010000009.1, on the reverse strand, counting down.
AAGTTAGTCCGGTTATGAAGAATCTCTATGAACTAATAAAAGATAAAAATTATTTTGTGCTTACCTCTAATATAGATGATCATTTTAGACAAGCGGGATTTCCCAAGGACCGTCTTTTCGAAATAGAAGGGAATTGCAGCAATCTGCAATGCAGAAGTGGTTGCCATGATTCTATTTATCGGGGCGATGATGTGTTAAGCGAGATGGCCCAAAGCCAGGAAGATGGAAAAGTTCCTGCCTCCCTGATTCCTAAGTGTCCGGAATGCGGCGGTCCAATGCAGGTGCATCTCGAAGTTGACCACAATTTCTTGAGAGGGGAATCTTGGCAAACAAGCTACCAGGCTTATCAAGATTTTATCAATAAAGCGCACGGGAAAAAAATAGTCCTGCTTGAATTGGGAGTAGGTGCAAGAAATCAATTAATCAAGGCTCCGTTTATGAAAATAACAAGTTTTGAGGAAAAGGCAACCTATATTACTTTCAATAGAGGCAGCGAGCTTTATATTCCAGAAGCAATTGCTGATAAATCGATTGGTATTGATGGCAATATTGCCGAAGTCCTGCAACAATTGGCAAAGATGAAATAAGTTGATCGAATTGAATGATGACAAAAGGAGATTTGAATGATGTTTCTAGCAAATGCTCTGAATGAATCTGCCTTCCAACCAATCAAAAAGCCTTATGAACAGTGGTATACATTCATGGAAGAAAAGATAGAGTTTTGGCTTCCGGAGAGTGAATGGCATACGAAAACTCATTGCGCGCGCGTGCTGTTATTAGCCCTCCTTATCGGACATCAAAAAGGACTAAGCAAGGAGGAACAGGATGCATTGGCAATGGCAGCCGCTTTTCATGATTCCAGGCGCCTTGATGATGGAATCGATAAAGGACACGGCAGTCGCGCCGCACACTATTACAAAGAGTATTGCCGTGAGCACCATTTGCCATATGATGAACAGACTTATTACATTACCTATTACCATGACCAGGATGATTCTCTTGGTTTATCAGAGATTAGAAAAGCGCCTAGTTTAGGTGAACGGGCTGTACTGCTGTACCAGATTTTTAAGGATGCAGATGCACTGGATCGATTCCGTCTAGGTCCAGCTGGTTTGGATGTAAAGTATCTTCGGACCGAAGAAGCCCATCAACTTGTTGACTTTACTAAAGATCTCTTGCGTAAAAGCAATGAAACCAATTTGTGAGTATCCACTTTTTGTGATTAAATCCAACCTTATTAAGTTAGTTTAGGAGGGTAGTAATATGAACGAGTATATTGATGATAGTTACGGCCTTCACACGGACTTGTACCAAATTAATATGGCAGAAGCCTATTGGGAAGATAACGTCCATACCAAAAATGCCGTATTTGAACTGTATTTTCGAAAATTGCCATTCGGGAACGGGTATGCAATCTTTGCAGGACTGGAGCGGATCATTGAATATCTTCGAACGTTTCATTTTTCTGAAAGTGATTTGGACTACTTAAAAGACCTTGGGATTCAAGAAGACTATGTTGACTTTTTACGAACTGTGCGTTTCACGGGTACAGTCAGATCGGTGAAAGAAGGGGAAGTTGTATTTGGCAACGAACCGCTTCTTCGTATCGAAGCACCGTTACTTGAAGCGCAACTCATTGAGACGGCCCTGTTAAATATCGTGAACTATCAAACTCTTATTGCAACCAAAGCTTCAAGAATCAAACAGGTAGCGGGTGACCAGCCTGTATCGGAGTTTGGTACAAGACGTGCACATGAATTCGACGCAGCTATTTGGGGCACAAGAGCGGCTTACATTGGTGGATTTTCTAGTACTAGTAATGTGCGGGCAGGAAAACGATTTGGTCTTCCTGTTTCAGGAACACATGCTCATTCCTTTGTACAAGCGTATCGGGATGAATACATTGCTTTTCATAAATATGCCAAACGCCATAAGGATTGCGTCTTTCTGGTGGATACCTATGACACGCTTAAATCAGGTGTTCCAACCGCAATCAAAGTCGCAAAAGAATTGGGAAACAGCATAAATTTTATAGGCATCCGGCTAGATAGTGGAGATTTGGCTTACCTGTCAAAAGAAGCAAGAAAATTATTGGACCAAGCTGGCTTTGTTGACGCTAAAATTTTTGCTTCCAATGATCTTGATGAATATACGATGATGAATTTAAATGCACAGGGTGCAAAAATCGATGCATGGGGTATTGGTACTAAGGCTATCACCGCTTTCGATCAACCTGCCCTGGGTGCTGTGTACAAAATGGTTTCCATTGAAGACGATAAGGGGCAGATGGTCGATACGATTAAAATTTCCTCTAGCCCTGAAAAAGTAACGACTCCAGGATTGAAAAAGGTATATCGTGTTATCAACAACCATACGAAAAAATCAGAGGGAGACTATATTACCTTTGCTAATGAACAACCAGGGACAGAAGCCAAGCTGCACATGTTTCATCCAGTGCATACGTACATAGGAAAATTCGTAACCAATTTCACGCTCAAAGATTTGCACGAAAATATTATAGAACACGGCACACTTGTTTATCAGCTTCCACGGGTTCAAGATATTCAATCCTATGTACAGCAACAGCTGGATCTTTTATGGGAAGAGTACAAACGTTCCTTATATCCTGAAGAGTACCCAGTGGTCTTAAGTCAAACCTGTTGGGATAACAAAATGAAAAACATAGAAGACGCACAAAAACAAAACATGTTGTTGGAAAGCACATATTAGAGATAGGGTGAAACGAAATAATGAAAGCACCAAAAGACACACGTGTAATTGTTGGTATGTCAGGTGGAGTAGATTCCTCCGTTGCTGCCATGCTTTTAAAAGAGCAGGGATATGATGTAATCGGAATATTTATGAAGAACTGGGACGATACGGACGAATTTGGTGTTTGTACGGCTACAGAGGATTATGAGGACGTAATCCGTGTCTGTAATCAACTGGGTATTCCCTATTATTCCGTAAATTTTGAAAAGCAATATTGGGACAAGGTATTCACCTACTTCCTTGAGGAATATAAGTCAGGTAGAACCCCGAATCCGGATGTGATATGCAATAAGGAAATTAAGTTCAAGGCATTTTTGGATTATGCCATGACTCTTGGAGCCGATTTTGTGGCTACAGGACATTACGCACGCGTACTTAGAGCAAACGGAAAAACGTTTATGTTAAGAGGAAAAGATGAAAGTAAGGATCAAACTTATTTTCTCAACCAATTGACAAAAGAGCAGTTAAGTAAGGTGTTATTCCCGTTAGGAGAAATGGAAAAGCCAAGCGTAAGGAAATTAGCCCAAGATGCAGGTTTAGCAACTGCATCCAAAAAAGATTCTACAGGAATTTGTTTCATTGGGGAGCGAAATTTCAAAGAGTTTCTAAGTGGGTACCTGCCAGCCCAAAAGGGAAATATGGAAACCTTCGATGGCAAAGTCGTGGGACAACATGATGGATTAATGTATTATACAATCGGCCAAAGACGAGGATTGGGTATTGGCGGAGACGGCGAACCCTGGTTTGTCATTGGAAAGGATATGGAAAGAAATGTCCTATATGTGGAACAAGGATTCCATCATGGTATGCTCTACTCGGATAGCCTCATTGCTGATCATGTGAACTGGATTTCCAATAGCGCGCTACCCGAAAAGTTTGAATGTACTGCAAAATTCCGCTATCGCCAGCAGGATAATCGAGTAACGGTAGAACGTTTGAATGATTTCAAAGTTAAAGTTACCTTCCACGAACCAATCCGTGCCATAACGCCTGGACAAGCAGTTGTCTTCTATCAAGAAGAAGAATGCCTAGGTGGCGGAACTATCAGCGAAGTATACCGTGACAACATACAATTAACGTATGTAGGATGAAAACAAGTTAACTTAAATTAAGTTCTAAAAGTGCTTTCCTAAAGAGGGAAAGTGCTTTTTTTATTAAAAGTCATTTAAGTGAAGTTGCCGGAAAAAGAGATATGATCTTATTAAAAAACATGATTAAAATGAGTTTGACCGGGTAATCGAATACCATAACAGAACTAGGAGGTAATGGAATGGCAACCAAGGAACTTGCACTGCACGAACAATTGGAAGTACATGAGGTGCTGATTTTTAAAACAGCGTGTGTAACGAAAAGTAAATTATTTGTGAATCTGGTTCAAGATGAGAAGCTAAAAGAAATCATCCAGGAAGACCTAGAACTATCGACAAAAGCAATCAAGGATTTAAGAAAAGTACTTGCGGATGCAAGTGCCTAACTGAATGGAGGAAGATTGATAATGGCTACAAAGAAGACAGATGAAACAAATAACGAACAGCTTGAAACGGCAATGCTTGATGACCTTGCAATCGCAACCGATTTACTTATTTCCGCTAAAGCTGGTGTAAAAAATCTGGCAACAGCCATTACAGAAACGGCTACTCCTTCTGTGAAAAAGCTGTTGCGCCGTGAATTGGATATTGCAATCGACACACATGACAAGATTGCTCAATATATGATTAAAAATGAAATGTACCATGCTTATGATCTTGAAGAACAAATGAAGCATGACCTAGAAAAAGCAGATTTTGTTTTAGATTCAGTTAAAAAATAAAGGTAAAAAAGTTGAGATTTCAATTCCAGTGCTCAGACTGTTGGCAAACTTTAATCACAAGTTTGCTAACAGTTTTTTCATTTTAAAGGAATTACAATTAATTACAAAGAATGTTTCTTTGTAGAGGTAGGGAAGGTTTACCTTTTTATGGTATTATATAAATGAGGTTGCTCGTTAACGGTAGTTTACTTTTCATACTAACGGGGGTGGCGTTGGTCTTGTCAAAATTAAATGCTGAACGAAGTGGATTTAATACACAAAGGACTTGTGGTGTGTGGTTAATTTACATAGGTTTGGTCATTATAATTTCAGCTCTTGTAGGCAGTGATTTGTTAATACAACCATTCATTTTAGGTGTAGGATATTTTATAGGTTTTATAGGAATTCTCGTATTGCCGTATGTCAATCGCAAATTGGCATTTGGAGAAAACACAAAGTTCCAGGACAGAATGGATAATGTATCTGTTGTGGTAAATGTACTTTTATGTACAGCTTGTGGGATGATCATAGGTTTCGAGGATTTAAGATTACTTTGGTTAAGTATCTTTATCGCAGTGGGCATTCACTTTTTTGGCTTTTATTTTTCTCAAGGCAAACTAATGATTATTCTGGGAATATTAACTATTATCAATAGAACTATAGGAATCATGCTCATCAGTGTTCCTTTTATTTTCTTCGCATTGATTGATGGCATTTTAAAATTGCTGATTGGCTTCAAAATGGTAACGATAAAGCGTACCGTCGATGTTATTACTGAAGAATCCTCCTCAAGATACACCTGATTAAGAATAAGGACCAGAGCATGTTTTGGAAACTATCCAAAGTATGCTCTGGTCTTTATGTATAGATGAAAGTTATTTTGGCTCTACTTGCATCATGATTTTCGTTACATAATGCTCGGACTGATTCTGTACGACGGAATCATAAACAAGCTCTTCAAAAACATAATCTCCCAAGGCTAGATTTAAGCGTTCCATTTCTGTAAAAAGACGGGTATAGGTAGTGCCGATTGTATTTTCATCCCCAAGGTGGTAACCAATAAGAAAATCGCCCTTTACAGCTTTAAAATAGGGATGACCTTCTTTGGGAGTTGGTTGCTCGATATATAAATAACTATAATTCGAGTATTCACCCTTCAACACTTGCTCGCGTTCCGTTATACTGCCGATGGGATAACCGGAATCCAGGTACGATACGCTCAATTCCTCGATAAAATCCGAAATGACTTCCACAAATTCTTCATCCGTGATATTTTCAATTTTCCTGCTCAAATATAGTGTGGCTTCCGGTAATTGTTCAAGCGTAATCCGATTAAAAGGAATGTTGGAGGCCTCTTCCATTAAAGCGATTTTAGCCTCGATCATTTTTTCTTTCGCTTCAATCTCTTGGCGCTTTTTTACAATTTCCTCTTTTTGTTGATACATTAATGCCAGAAATTTTTCGGGTGATTTATTCTGCATGTACTGTTGGATATCGCCAAGTGACATACCGAGGTCCTTTAATAAATCAATAACAAAAAATAGCTCTAATTGATGAACAGAATAGAAACGGTACCCGTTTTTATTTTTCATAACCGGTGTTAGAAGCCCAATCTGATCATAATAAAAGAGTGTCTGCTTGTTTACTTTGCAAAGCTTCGCGAATTCACCGGTTGTTAAATATTTGCCATCTTTTTTACTCAATTTTTACAACACCACCCTTGACTATATAGTTACTATATATACTAGGATAGGAGTTGTAAATATTTAATAAACGGAACAAATTAGTGAGTAGTAATTAGTTTGTAAGGAGAATGAAAAAGATGAAGACGCATAAAGTCACCTTGGGATTGCTTTTGATGAATTTATTTATAGCCTTTTTGGGGATTGGTTTAGTAATTCCGGTTTTACCGACGCTGATGAATGATTTAGGGATAAACGGTACAACGGTTGGTTATTTAACAGCTGCCTTTGCTGTTGCGCAGCTAATTGTTTCCCCGTTTGCAGGTAAAGCAGCTGATAAATTTGGCAGAAAAATTATGATTGTTATTGGTTTATTTATTTTTGGACTTTCAGAATTGTTATTTGGGCTCGGCAAAGAAATTGAAGTGTTATTTATTTCCCGTATTTTGGGCGGGATTAGCGCAGGTTTCATTATGCCGGCGGTAACAGCTTTTATTGCCGATATTACCAATTTGGATAATCGCGCCAAGGCACTCGGATATATGTCGGCCGCAATTAGCACAGGATTTATTATTGGACCGGGTATTGGAGGGTTTCTGGCGGAATTTGGTACACGTATACCATTCTTCTTTGCAGGGGGACTTGGACTATTGGCAGGGCTGCTTTCGATTGTTTTATTGAGAGAGCCAGATCGTATCGAAGTCACGCATGAACAGACGGATGATGGCAAAGTTGGCATCAAGCGCATCACTGCACCAAAATATCTGATCGCGTTTATATTAATTTTCATAGCTTCGTTTGGTTTGGCCGCTTTTGAATCCTTCTTTAGTTTATTTGCCGATCACAAATTTGGATTTAAACCATCTGATATAGCAATTGTCATCACGGGTGGTGCAATATTTGGGGCAATTGCTCAAGTAGTCCTTTTTGATAGGCTGACTCGTATTTGGGGAGAAATCAAACTCATCCGATACAGCCTGATATTATCAGCCATATTAGTCTTCTTAATGACAGTAGTTCATTCATATTTCTCTATTTTACTTGTTACATTTATTGTCTTTGTAGGGTTCGATTTATTCAGGCCAGCTGTGACATCCTATCTTTCAAATATCGCCGGCAATGAACAAGGTTTTATTGGTGGGATGAACTCCATGTTTACAAGTCTAGCGAACATTAGTGGACCGATCATAGGTGGTATGTTGTTTGATGTAGATATCAACTATCCTTACTATTTTTCAGCAGTTCTACTAGTATTCGGTATTATTTTAACAATGTTCTGGAAGAAGCCGGGCAATGAACTTTCTACTAAGAAAGTGGAAGCGAGAACAGCAGAACTTTAATAAGCACACAGGGCGTTAATCCGAAAAAAGGATTAACGCTTTTTGGCTTTTAAGGTTTTTTTAAGGTACATCTATGATAATTGAAAGCAAGTTAAGGTTGTGAAAATAAATTTAAATTAAAAATTATTATAGGTGGCCAGGATCAAATGAAAAAAATATCTACAAAGATTATTCTCTTATCATTAATAAACTCAGTATTGGTAGCAGCCATTAATGTAGGAGCATCATTGATTATGCGAAAAAGTGGGAGTGACACATCTACTATTGCTAATCAAGATGCGGTGCAACAAATGCAAACAGGAATCATGATTCCCACACCGGTATTATGGGGACTGATCATCTCTTTAGTAATTGGAGTTGTTTTATCGTACTTTTTAGGGAAATCAATAGAAAAGCCGATTGTTAAAGTGACAGAGTTCGCAGAAAAGACAGCGGATTTAAATCTGACGGATACAGATGATGAATTGGAAGAATTGACTAAGATAAAAGATCAAACAGGCAATATGGCAAGAGCGTTATATGAAACTAGAAAAAAATTAAAGATTATAGCTTCTGAATTACAAATGGTCTCTTCGACTGTTACAGATCAATCTGACAACCTTACTAGAAATACAGGCGAAAATGTGAAAGCGATAACACAGGTAGTATCAACGATAGACCAAATGGCAGTGGGTAACTCAGAGCAAGCCGAGACAATGAGCGGAATTAGTGTAACGCTATCAGATGTGGTTTCGCTAATAGATGAGATTGCCACAAAAACTTCTGAAAGTGCAAAACAAGCTTACCAATCGTTGGCGTCTATTCATGAAGGACAACTAAGTGTTGATATGCAGACGAGGAAAATGGATGATACTCTTCGTGTATCCAGTGAAGTGAATCGCTCTATAAATGAATTAAAAGAAATGATTGATCAAGTTACCGGATTTGTTGGTATCATTACTTCTATTGCTGGCCAAACGAATCTATTAGCCTTAAATGCTTCTATTGAAGCAGCTAGAGCCGGTGAAGCCGGCAAAGGATTTGCCGTGGTAGCAGATGAGATCAGGAAGCTGGCGGAAGAGACTTCTAGTTCAGCGAGTAAAATAACGGCCATTATTGAAAAGACTTCAGCTATGACCGATTTAGCTGTTGCAAAAATTGAACATTCCAATCAATTGGTAGATGAACAACGAGATGGATTGGTGATTACGGAACAAGCGTTTAAAAAGATAAAGAATATGTATGAGGGAATTGTAGACGCATTAAAGCATGCAGCGGCAGCTATGGGAACAGTAAACGGAAATTCTAAAATGGTATCCGGTCAAATTCTGGATTTGACATCACAAGCAGCAGATTTTGCAGCAAGCACAGAAGAAATATCCGCAACAGGACAAGAACAGTTAGCTTCCACCGAAAGCATCGCAAGCTCTGCGAAAGAGTTGGATAGTTTAGCAATCAAGTTAAATGAACAGATTAAAAAATTTAAAATAGGATAGGGCAGCTAACCCAGGCTACTCAAATTTATAATCAATGTCTCATTATTATAGGAGTCGGTTCAATTTTATATGAATCGACTCCTTTCTTGTTTTTGTTTAAAAATCACATTCCATTTCAGTTCTTTTATAGGCAAAATCATAAGTGATTTCTAACAGCGAATCGCTAATATTCACTAACTGGTTTGGATCCACACCGAAGTATCTAATTAGAAATTGCACCATGTTTTGTCGCTCTTTTTCTGTAATCATCTAAACACTCCCTTAATTATGATATATAACAGTATATTTAGTTAATCTCTGATATATAACAGATAGTAGCCCAATTTCAAAAATTTTTTTCTTACTCTTATTGTATAAAAATGTTATTTACGAAACTTTTAGAAAATATTTACGTAGATAAAATATAAACGACAACAAGAGGGGCGATTTAGCATGAAAAAACTACTTTTAGCGGGAGCAGGAATCTTGCTTTTGGCAGGTGGAATTATTTTCTATTCCGAATTTAGAACAGTAAATTTTGTGGATGCATTTCTCACAAACCCTGATGAATTAGCAGATAAAGTACATCGTGTGACGATTTGGGGAGAAGGGGATCATGAATCTTTTGAAGCTTTAGCAATTTTCAACCAAAGTGATGAGGACTTTGATGAAATACTTGCTGCTTTAAGTGAATGGGAAGTAAAAAGAACGTTATTCCAAGATATAGATTATACAAACATGTACAAAATGGATATTGCAAATAATGCCCAACCAATTAACCCAGTCGTACTCAAGATTACACCTGATGGGATGATGAATATTCATGGCAAGGAATACAAGCTTATAAGTGGCAGTTCCATGGAAGAATTGATCGACATAGCGAAATGAAGTCAGGGGGGGAATTAAGTTGAAAAAACTGATTTTACCATTACTGGGGTTGTGGATTTTGGCAGCTCTCTTCATTTTTTATCCCGAATTTAAAACAAGGAATTTTATGGATGCATTTATTACAAGCCCAGAAAACGTAGAGGAAGTGGTGCAAGGTATTAACATTAGGAAGGATGGGGGAATTGTAGCCATTCTGAAGCCGACTGATGAGAAATATGATGAAGTACTTGCTGAATTAAGAAGTTGGGAAGTGAAAAAAGCCATGTTTAAAGACATGGATTATAGTCAGGAAATAGTTGAATTAGATATTATGACAGATGGCAAGCAACTGAATTCATTCCATATGGCAATAACGAATAATGGAATGATCGACATTCGCGGTAAGGAATACGAGCTTGTTGATGGTAGTTCAATAGAAGAAATAATAGAAGTGGTGAAATAATTACTATGAAATATAAGAAGTAACGCTGTTGATTAAGGTATCAACAGCGTAAAATCAATCCAACTAATCTTTATCAATATTATGTGATGTACTGGTATAGGCTAGTGGTGTTCTATGAGCTTTTTTGTGAGCGGCATAAAGTAATGAAGGAGAAGCCCACCGAAACAAACTGTCAATATAGTTCCAATGCCGATTGGTCCTTTAAAAATCATAGCCATAACCAAGAATAACACGTATATAATTGTTCTCGACCAGAAGATGCTTGTTCCCGCTAATTCTTGAATGATTAATGTCAGCCGGTCAACAGGAATAGGGGCAAAATTAGTCTGCAAATAGATGGCAGTTCCGAGTCCTATTACAACTAAGCCGATTCCAAAACAGATTAATTTGCTGTACCATAGATCAGGAGTTATTAAGTTATGCAATAAAAATAGCCACACATCAATACCAATTCCCGTTATTACTGCTGTTAGCAACCCTGAAACTTCGGGTCTTCGTCTTTTTAAAATGGCATTACAACCAATCAATAATGCAGCAATTACTATTTCCCAACTCCCCACAGTAAGCCCCACATTTTTGGCTAATCCTACTAAAAGAGCGTCAAAAGGGGAAGTACCCAGGTTCGATTGTATAGAGAAGGTAATTCCAAGAGTTAATAATAAAATGCCAATCACATAAAAAACATACTTCACTCTTCTCTACCTCTAAATACGAGGCAATTCTTTGCGCATGAGAACATGTGGGATGCCATCTTCCATAAAGATGTCTGAATCAGTATAATACCCAAGATTTTTATAAAAACCTTCTGCATGAGTCTGACCATGCAGCTTAACTTGCGAAGCACCGCGTTCTTGGGCAATTTCTTCCAATGCTTTAATAATGACTTTTCCAAGTCCGAAGTTGCGGTAAGCTTTCAGGATGCAGATTCTTTCCAATTTACCTACACCATCAACAAACCGGACCCTTCCCGTACCAACTGGCTGCTCATTGTAATGAACCAGTATGTGTTCGCAAAGTCCATCCAGATGATCAAATTGATCGTATTCATCCTCTAATGGAACACCTTGTTCCAGGACAAACACATCATTTCTTATCGCAAATGCCGCGTTTAACTCTTCCTGATTCACTATTCTAATTGCATTCATTATTATCAGTCCTTTAATAACATGATTATTTGTTGCATTTACAACAAAGTTGAATTAACTTTAATATATAATAAATTTTGTTGCATTTGCAACATAAATATAAAAACAAGGAGTCCAAGATGAAGGAAATACTTCGTGAAATTGGAATGATTGCAAGGGCACTGGATTCGATAAGTAATATAGAGTTTAAAGAATTGGACCTTACAAAAGGGCAGTATTTGTACCTTGTGCGAATATTTGAAAATCCTGGAATCATTCAGGAAAAGCTAGCGGAAATGATAAAAGTAGATCGAACAACAGCAGCTCGGGCCATCAAAAAACTGGAGAGTAATGGCTTTATTGAAAAGAAAGATGATGAAAGTAACAAAAAAATAAATAGGCTTTTTCCAACAGAAAAAGGGAAAGGAGTTTATCCATTTATTAAAAGAGAACATGATTATTCCAATCTTGTTGCATTAAACGGATTTTCTGAAGAAGAAGCAGAATCCATCTATCATCTTCTTCAAAGAGTGCGAACTAATGTAGAAAAAGATTGGGAATTTGTAAAAAAGGGGAACAAAAGAGATTACTGATGGAGGGGCCAATTAATATGACGATAAAAATAAAAAAGTGTACATTTGAAGACTTGCAAACACTTCAAGAAATAAGCATCGAAACATTCAACGAAACGTTTAAGGACCAGAATTCACCTGAAAACATGAAAACTTATTTGGAAAGAGCATTCAACCTAAAACAATTGGAAGAGGAGTTATCAAATCCATTTTCACAATTCCTATTGCTTTATTTTAATGAGGAAGTTGCCGGTTATTTAAAGGTTAATACTGGCGATGCCCAGTCCGAAAAAATAGGCGATCAATCACTTGAAGTAGAGAGAATTTACATTAAAAGCAAATTTCAAAAGCATGGACTTGGAAAGTATCTGCTCAGTCAAGCGATTGAAATGGCGGTAGCACTCCATAAAAAGGAAGTCTGGCTAGGCGTATGGGAAAAGAATGAGAATGCCATTGCGTTTTATAAGAAAATGGGATTTGTTCAAACAGGGGTCCACTCATTTTATATGGGCGAGGAAGAACAGAGTGACTATATAATGACAAAATCAATTCTTTAACTTCTGTAAATTTTACTAGAATTGCGGTAAAATATGGTTAAAAAAGGAAATGATCTATCTTGAATTGAGCAATACGTTTTATATAAAAATGTATTGCTTTCTTTTTTATAAATGTTGTTGCAGAAAGGAAAAGGAATCTAAAAGGTTAAAAGGAGGTACACAATGGGCTTTAAAGAAGAATTTAAGCGAGAGATGCGTAATATCAAGAATGATGCAGCTAAAGAGGTCGACAAATATTGGTCGATCGATTTTGAAGGGCACAAGGTCGAAATACATAATAAAATGCTGGAAGAAAGTTTGCTAGTGGATGGTCGTATGATTGCAAGCAATAAACGGAAGTCCATTTGGTCCCATATATTCCCGTATTCAACTTTGTCGGGTAAATTTCAAACAAATGATGGTAAGCTCCATAAAGTGCATGTAAAAATAGGTGGATTTGTCCATTTGAATATTTCGGTGAAAGTCGATGGAAAGATTCTATTAAAGGAAGTAATAACACTTGAGTTTCTACCATGGGCAAACAAAGAAATGATCGTCCCATATCTTGAACAACAGATAAAAGATCATAACAAAATTATTAATACAGATTTACCTGATGATGCTTATCTAGTAGATGAAAATCATCCAAAGCTGGCTCCTGGCTTATCGGACCAGTTAGTTTCCGAAGGAGTGACACCCTTCTATACAAAAAAACTCCTCAAATTATTTATGGAGCAAGTCGAAAATCCAACAAACCAAACACGAAAAGCAACCTATGAGAAAATTAAAGATGAGAAAGCAATCAGTTATTTCCATGAACTGATAGAGCTATTCACACAGGAAGATAAGGATGAGCAGCAGGTAAAGCAAGAAGCGATTTGGTTACTTGAAAATGCAGCCCACCGGGAAGTCGTGAAATTCGCAGTCATTATTCTGGGATGCATGAACTGCGAAAGCATAAAGGATCGACTACAGGTGATAGCTTTACATGAAGAATTTACAGGAGTTGCTTTGTTTGCACTCAAAAACGGGACAAGCAATGCGAACGAGACAATTTGGCAAATTGCCAAGTCCGTAAACGGTTGGGGAAAGATTGAAGCAATTAACTTTTTAGAGCCAAATACGGAAGAGATTCAATTCTGGCTTTTAACTGAAGGTACAAAAAATAATGTGATGAATAGCAATTCTTCTCTTATTTGTGCTGAAAAGGGAAAGCTCGATATTATGCTGCATGAATCAGATATTTCAAAAGAGTTATTTATCGGCGCTGGGGAAATCATCTTAGGGCTACTAGGTAATGAGGCATATCAAGCAATTGATGACTATGAATATGCCGGCCAGGTGCTTATGCGTTATACCCATCATGCGAAAACACATTGTCGTGATCTGGAGCAATTTTATATATTGACACGTATAGCTGAGTACATGAACGAAAGTGAGGAGATATGGGAGGAACGATACGCTGCCAATTGGAAAAGTCATGAACGGCAATCAGTAAATGACACAATTGAAGTAATAGCGGGAAATCCAATTTGGGTACAACAAACATTGACATTACTCCAATCTGAAAGTACAAATTATACACAAGCATTAGCGGTTGCGCAGTATCTTGAATTGGACGTTGCAGAGTTGGTGAAGAAAAGCTAAATAACGAGGCAATCATTTAATCATCCCATAAATTGAAAAAGACGAAATTAGCATGAACGCAAAAAGTGAAAAAGAAATTCTACTGGAAAGTAGCGAGGAAGTTAAGTCATAAACGAGTGATGAATCTAATAAACTTACATACCAATGAAGAAATAATCGCAAAAAAGTAGTATAAGTGGACGAAATGGAGTAATCTATACAGCTATTTTGCAGCTAATACTTCCCATCATTACACATGGGCTATAAAAAATATGAAGCAATTGCAAAATCTTTATAAAAGAAGACGGGGTAAGGAGGATAATTAACCTAATCAAATCATTATATGGAAACATTTTCTATATGGTTTGCGTTTTGTGTAATAAAGGTGTACCTATAGGAGGAGTTGCATGGGAGAATTAGATTTTGTACTCATTATTAAAATGATACTTATTGGGTTAGTTCAAGGTTTTACAGAACCGATACCGGTATCGTCCAGTGGACACGTAATGATTGTCAGTGAAATTTTGGGACTCGGTGAACAAGGATTTATGTTCGCTATACTAACCAATACGGCGTCGCTGCTTGCGATTCTTTACATTTACAGAAAAGATATTATAAGGCTTGCCAGCAATTCCATTCAATATTTGAAAACAAAAAATCGCCGTTATCGGAGCGACTACCGTTTTGTTTGCTTTATCATCATTGGTACGATTCCTGCAGGGGTTCTTGGTGTTCTATTGAATGACTATATTGCAGAAAATGTCAGTATGACAATCATTGCCCTCATGTTATTTGTCACGGGGCTGGCCTTGTGGATAATTCGTAATATAAAAGGGGTGAAGGATGAACGTGATATCACGAGTAGGGATGCGTTCATTGTTGGGTTAGGACAGGCTGTTGCTTTAACGCCAGGAATTAGCCGTTCCGGTGCAACGATTATTTCGGCAATTGCCGTTGGAATGAAACAAGATACGGCACTTCGTTTTTCCTTTATGTTGTATATCCCGGTGAGTCTTGGGGGAGTTATATTAGGTTTTTCTGACTTTTTAAATGAACCTAATAAAGCAGATCTGGCAATCCCCTACTTAGCTGCATTTATCGCTACACTTTTTATGACCTATTTCGCAATGAAGTGGTTTATGGGCATTATGAAAACGGGCAAGCTCGTTTATTTTACATATTATTGTTTCATAGTAGGGACATTACTATTGATTTTCTTCTAACAGGGGCTCCTCTTCATAAGGGGAAGCCTTCTTTTTGTGTGGTTTCCGAAGTAAAAAGATGAACCTTTTCCAAAAGTCATTTGTTTATACAGTATAACGGAAAGAAAGGAGTGCGTTGGATTGACAGAAAGAGAGCTATTCAATTCTTATAACAAGGATGTATACCGAACTTGTTATTACATGCTGCGTAACGAACAAGATGCAGAAGATCTCTGTCATGACGTATTTGTCACCGTTTTCCGCCAGGATTGGAGAAGCGTTGAACATATACGGGCTTGGATACTGCGCATAACCATGAATCACTGCTTAAACCTACTTAAAAAGAATCAATCGAAGCAGAAAAAGCAAAACCAAGTCCAATTGTTCCATGAGCAGACGACAGGAACGGTTAAAACCGTAGATACTATTGTAATGGAAAGGGCGGTTGCCGAGGAGTGGGGAGAATTGCTGAAGCAGCTCCCAGATAAATTGATGGCCGTTATTACTCTTCGCTATATTGGTGAGCTAACTATTAAGGAAATTGCCGAAATCCTCAAGATTCCTGTAGGGACCGTGAAATCAAGAAATAACAAAGCCTTGAAAATCCTGCGAAAAAAACTCGAGCACAATCACAACATTTGGTTGAAGGGAGAGAATCAATATGGAACGCATTGAGGGAAAACTTAAAAAAGAGCTAAAGACATCAAATAAAGTACCTTATCCAGACTTTGATCGGATGTGGAGCAGTATCCAGCAAGATGAGCTGAAGGATACCAGCATGGAACCGATTGCGGTACGCTCACGGAATAGAAAGCGATTTGCTATGGTTGCAGGATTATCAGTAGCGTTGTTGGCTACACCGGTTTATGCAGCCCTGACTTACGATTGGTCAGATATTCTATCTCATAGACAGGGTATTGAGTCCGCATTAGAAAAAGGACTTGGACAAACGATTGAACAATCCATTACTAAGGACGGCATTACGTTAACCGTACATACGGCGTTTATCGATGATAATAGAACCTTCCTGCTCTACAGTTTGAAACCTGACTCATCATGGGATGGAAAGAATATAAGCTTTGATCGAATCGGACTGAAAGATGACGGGGGTAACTTCATCGAAGGTCATTATGTACAGCGCTGGAATGAAGACAGTGGTCTATTTCAAGGTTACTTTGAGACCGACTGGATTGCTGAAGGAACTACGGCCAATATTGAATTTTCAATGGAGGATATCCAGTTCATTGATGATGGGAAACAGTCCATCAACTATGACCCCAACAATTCTAAAAAGCAAGAATTCCAAATTCAAAAGGATGGGATTGGCAGCGTGACCTTGCAATCTTTTGAACAAGCCGAGGATCGTGTGTTGCTTCAATCGTCCGTTACATTTACGAATCCCGAAATGCAGAACAAAAGCTGGGTGCGCATCCACGCCATCAATGAAAGGAATGAACCGATTCGGGAAGCTGAAACTTCAAAATTCGGAGCTCCGGGAGCATCCGGAGAATACGTGAGCGAGCAAATATTCCAATCTGACACTTTACGTGCTGAAGGAACTCAATTCCAGCTTTTCTATGATCGTACACTAAAAACCGTTGAGGGAACTTGGGGCTTGGATTTAGCTCTATCTAAAAAGAAGTTGGAAAATGGTTCATTTAGGGAGGTTTTAAATATCCCATTTGAAGGTGGGGTTGAAGGAACAGAATTCCATGAAATGATCGTAACACCTACCCAGATTCGCCTAATCCTTACTAATGAAAAGTACATTCTTCTTCCATACATGGACTATCAACTAGACGTAGGTGGAACTATGTTAGACGGGGCCATATGGCATACCAAGCATCCCGATAAGATGGAGTTGCGCTTCGAAATGTCCGGACTGGACTGGGCTTCTCTTGCAGAACAACCCGTGAGCCTAATAGCTAAACACCGTGTTGATATATTTGAAGGCAACGACAATTCGATTCGTTTGACCGACATATCAAGTGAGCAACAAAGCATAACTACCAAAATAGCTGGGTATCCGGTCACATGGACTTATTATTTGAAGGATAATAATTTATATGTAGAATCCTTGAGCTCAGACCCGACGTTCGGAGGAGTCACTCAAACCTATTATCTGAATGGTAATGACAGGAATTATGGGAAGCCTGCGATGCTGGGATTAAGGGGCGATGGGAATAATAAAAATATGGACATATATGAAAACTTCGACAAGACAGAGCTCGATATTTACATTTATCAGTATACAACCAATCACCCTAATGATGAGATGCGCATTCCACTTAAGGCTGGGAAATAACCTTTTAAAAGTGATAAATGGAAGAGCATTTTAGCAATGTAGCAATAATTGCATATTCTTGCCTCCAATGAATCAAAATAATATTGATATTCACTTGATTGGGTCATAGCGATCCTCTGACGCTCAGAATGATAGTGGAATTCAATTAGCTACCACATTGGAGGATAGAAATTTGAAAATTAAAGCTGCAGTTACAAATGCACAAGGTGAGGATTTTATTGTTGAAGAAGTGGAATTGGCAGCACCTAAAGCAAATGAGGTGTTGGTGAAAATTGTGGCGACAGGTGTTTGCCACACGGATGCAGTTGCACGCGATGCAGCAATTGCACCACTGCCGGCGGTATTAGGGCATGAAGGGGCAGGGATTATAGAAGAAGTGGGTGGAGGTGTTACTCGTTTTGAAAAAGGCGACCACGTAGTATTATCATTTGCACATTGTGGTCATTGCGATCATTGTTTAACAGGTCACCCAACAGTTTGCGAAACATTTAATGACTTAAACTTTGGGGGTACACATAATGATTCCACCCACCGGTTGTCAAAAGATGGACAGCCACTTTCAACGTTCTTCGGTCAATCTTCCTTTGGCACATTTGCTGTTGCTCACGAACGCAATGTTGTAAAAGTTGATAAAGAAGTAGATTTAGCATTACTCGGTCCTTTAGGTTGTGGTATTCAAACAGGGGCGGGTACGGTTCTTAATAAACTCAAGCCAGAATTCGGATCAACGATTGCCATTTATGGTGCGGGTGCTGTTGGCTTAAGTGCTGTTATGGCGGCAAAAATTGTAGGCAGTAAAACAATTATTGCTGTTGATGTCCACGACTCACGCTTAGAGCTAGCGAAAGAACTAGGTGCAACACATACATTTAATGGAACAAAAGTAGATGTAGTAAAAGAAATTAAAGAATTAACAAGTGGCGGTACCAATTACGCAGTAGATACAACAGGGGTACCGCCTGTAGTTCGTCAATGTTTACAAGCTTTGCGACCACTGGGCGTCGCAGCAATCGTTGGTGTGACACCTGAAATGAATATAGATGTTCATAACGATATAATGGCTGAAGGCAAAACAATGGTAGGTGTCATCGAGGGAGATTCAGTACCTAATGTCTTTATTCCGCAATTAGTTGACTACTACAAAGCTGGTCAATTCCCATTTGATAAATTAGTAAAATTCTACGATTTCGACCAAATTAATGAAGCATTCTTGGCATCCAAAAATGGCGAGGCAATTAAACCGATTTTGCGTATTCAATAAAATCTCCACAATGTTCCAATATGTATAAGATTCAGTAATAAAAAACCGTTGTTTGCAAAGAATAGATTTATGCAGTAAAAATATTCTTTGGAGGGCAACCGTTATGTCTGAGCAACAAACAATGCTTACATCTAGTGAAATTGCGTCGATATGGACGAACTATATGAATGATAGTATGTCTAAGTGTGTGTTGAGCTATTTCTTAAATCATGTAGAAGATGAGGAAATTAAATCCATTATCCAATTTTCCTACAATCTATCCGCAACCCATATTGAAAAGTTAACAAGTATTTACAATGAGGAACAAATGCCGATGCCTTCGGGATTTACTGAGAATGATGTGAATATAAACGCCCCACGAATGTATACTGATACCTATATGTTAACCTATATAAACCATATGGCAAAAGTTGGAATGCTTGCATTTAGCGGATTTACTTCATTGAGCGCCAGGGATGATATAAGGAATTACTTCATTGAAGGTCTTAATGAATCCTCGAAGTTATTCGAGAGGAGTTCGAAAGTGCTTCTTGCAAAAGGCTTATTTGTAAGAGCGCCATATGTAGCCTATCCAACCAAAACAGATTATGTAGACAGTAAAAAATATCTAAGCGGGCTAAATCCCTTCAGTAATAAACGTCCTTTAAATATGGTTGAAATATCTTATCTATACATGAATATTCAAACAAATGCACTAGGAAGCAAAATTGCTCAAAGCTTTGCACAAGCATCACCTGTTGAGAAAATTCAAAAATGGTTTTTAAAGGGAAAAGAAATTTCACAGAAACATATTCAGATATTTACCAAAGCCCTGCTTGATAATGATATACAACCACCTGTTTCACCTGATGTTTGTATAACAGATTCTACGATTTCGCCCTTTTCGGATAAATTAATAATGTTCCATATGGCCTTGCTTGTTACAGCTGGAATAGGAAATTATGCAACGGCAGCAGCCGCAAGCCAAAGAAGTGACTTGATTCTTAACTACGAACGTTTATCCCTAGAAATTGCCCAATATGCAAAAGACGGTTCCGACATCCTGATTGAAAATGGATGGCTGGAACAACCGCCAGGAACAAAGGACAAGGATCTACTAACGAAGAAAAAAAATACTGTGGATTGATTCGAGATGGCAAAGGAAGGTCAAATTGAGAAAATCCTTTGGAGTATTGCTCTACCTGGCTTCGGGCAAATTCTGAATGGTCAATTTCTTAAGGGTGTATTGTTTGTTGGATTAGAAGTTTTAATCAATGTTCAAGCAAATCTAAACAAAGTGATTGTTTACAGCTTTCAGGGCAACATGAAGGGAGCTATTGAAAGTACCAATTATGATTGGCTCATGTTTTATCCATGTCTTTATATGTTCGCTATATGGGATGCCTATCGGGAAGTAAAGGGAGAGACAGGAACGGTTTCTTTTATGCCCTTTGTCTTTAGCGCCTATTTCGGAACAATCGGGGTAATCTATTCTTCAAATCTGGAGTTGTTCGGGGTTTTGTTTGGTCCTGTCTTTTTGCCGATATTATTTTTGATTTTAGGAATAGGCATCGGCTTACTTATAAAAATGATAGTTAGGAATATAAAAAAGAGGACTGACTGGCTTCGATAAGGATTTTGATGCTAAATATTATGCTTATAAAAGAAGCATTTTGGCAGAGTAAATGCTTTTGTAAATTTATTGTATAAAGAGGCATTTCCAACAAGGATTTGCTTTTTTTTTGTGGAAATTATTATAAATGAGCTCATTTTATAATTTGAACACAGGGAGGAATTCGATGAACATAAGGCTTGCCGAAGCAAAAGACGTTGAGCAATTAATCAAGATGCGCTGGGATTTTACCATTGAGCACGATGAGAGTAAAATCAACTGTTCCTATACTAAGTTTGCGTCGGAATTTCACTCATTTTTTGAAAAGGCTTTATCCAGTGGTCAATGGTTTGTTTGGGTAGTAGAAGAAGCTGGAAAGATTGTTTCCCATATATACATAGAATTAATACACAAAGTACCGCGGCCGGGTAGAGTTACACATCCATTTGTTTATATGACAAATGTCTATACAGTGCCGGAATATCGAAATATGGGCGTTGGAAGTAAACTGCTTAGCTTTATTAATAATTGGATTGAGGAAAACGAATATGAGTTTGTGATTGTATGGCCAAGTGATGAAGCGATTCCCTATTATCTTAAAAATGGCTATGTACATTGTAAGGAGCCGATGGAGTATTTCCCGAGTTAGATGAGGGGATTGGTTGGTCGTCGGGGGACAATTAGGAAGGCAAAGAAAAAACCCGGAAATTAATCCGGGTCTGATTACACATGATCCACGATTCAGTTAGATTTCCTTAGAGAAAACGTCCATCCGCACTCATCGGGTTAACCCTCCCAATTCATTGGATTTAAAGTGAAATCTCTAATAGTATGGGACAATTACTATGTTTTATACTTAGAAAAATTAAAAACCCGGAATTAATCCGGGTCTGATTACACTACATTTTGTTATCCATGACACGCTGCCTCGCTTTCGCATTGTACCTTAAGATGAACTCAAGATATTGCACAAGCTTATTCAGTTAGACGGTCCTTCAGAGAAAACGACCATTCGCACTCATCGGGTTAACCCTCCCAAGTCATTGGATTTGAAGTGAAATCTCTTATAGTATAGACGAATTTGCATATTTCATGCGCCAAAAAGAAAAAACCCGGAATAAATTCCGGGCCTGATTACACATGTATCCACGATTTAAGTCAGATTTCCTTAGAGAAAACGATCATCCGCACTCATCGGGTTAACCCTCCCAATTCATTGGAATCGAAGTGAAATCTCTTATAGTATAGACTGAATAAAATTTATCATACGTCATGTTAGAAATAATTTTTATGGGAAATTTAAAACTAAATCAACTATAAAATCGAAATCAAAACAGTGTTTTTCATGCGGACCGGAATTAGGAGGGCTTTACTATGATAAAACGTATGGTAACAAAGGAAATGTTAAATGAAAACCCGTATGAAAAGTGGAATCAATTTATTGATCTGCTTGCTATGGAGGAATACGGGGATTTAACTCAAATACAAAAGGTTGCACAACTTTGTTTTTGGTATGATTCCGAAGTCCAAAATGGAGGGCATTTATAATATTTTATTAACCGGGGGGCAAAATTGGTAAAGGAAAGTGTTAATGCTCTAAATAAAATAGGTGCAAATCAACAAGCCATTATTCTCACTAGGGCAGTCAACATCTTTAACACCATGCAGCTATCAAGTATTGACGATGTAGAGGATTATATTGAGGCGACGGAAGAGGGGAAATTCCTAAAACTGGATTTAGAATATTATGCACTGGAGCCAACAGTCAATGATTTCTTAGAGAAGTATCTGGAGCAACATGAAGCAGAATTTATTATTGAATAGAACTGACAATATTCTTAGTACATAATAAAAAACTCAAAAATTGGCGGTGACCCTAAAAGTTGATTATCGCCAATTTTTGAGGAACAGCGGCTCAACCTGTATTTGCAGAAGATTGTGGGGCACTATCTTTCTTCTTATACATAGCCAAGAATACAATCATAATAAGGATACAGAGTGCACCGATCCATTGGAATATCCCAAAAGGCTCTCTTAACCAAAAGACGGTTGTTAAGACCGCTGCCAATGGTTCTATGCTTCCCAAAAGACTTGATTCTTTAGGAGCCAGGCTTTGCAGACTTTCAATATAAAACCAAAAGGCAATCATCGTACCGAAAATAATAACAAACACTAAGTAAAAATAAGCTTCCCCTGTAAAACTATTCATGTCGATCTGCCATGGAGGGTGGATAAAGCTTAAAGCGAAGCCTCCGATAATCAT
This sequence comes from Ureibacillus aquaedulcis, assembly GCF_030418165.1. GTDB lineage: Bacteria > Bacillota > Bacilli > Bacillales_A > Planococcaceae > Ureibacillus > Ureibacillus aquaedulcis. Next base: position 47,733 of record NZ_JAUHTQ010000009.1, on the reverse strand, counting down.
AGCCCAACCAACGATGACGAGGGAATCAAATTGCTTTAATAAAGGGATTGCATATAACGTATAAAAAGCAAGGGCTACGCCTGATAAAACACCCCAAATAATAGCAAGCGGGGGTACTGAAAATTTGGAGATGGAGCCATTTGTCAATAAGAAAAAGCAACCAATCAAGGCCAATGAAACTGTCCATACATCTCCTCGAGTCAAAGAGCTTTGTTTACGGAGAATGGCGTAAATGATAATCATGACGGGAGCAAGATACTGCAAGAGTGTTGCAACGGCCGCATTTCCGTGTTTAATCGATGCCATATATGTATACTGGACTGCCAACATACCAAGTAAACCGAAAATGATTAAATGAATAGCTACTTTTCCTTCTTTCCATACTCCTAAAATTTGCGAACGATCCTTAAAGGCAAACTGAACTGCCAATAGTAAAACGCCCGCTATAAGTAATCGAGTTGTGACAAGCCAATCAACATCAACCCCGTATTGTTGAAAAAGTTTTTGTGCAACTGTGCCGCCGATCCCCCAAAACATGGCTCCTGTGATAACTAGAAGCATACCTTTGTTTCGATTCATCCTAAAACCGCCTTTAAATATGAAAATAGTATTATAATATCTTTAAGATAAATGAAGTGAATTAGAAATAATACGTAAATTGAATTGAAAAGTATAAGAATATTGAGGTGATACCGTGCAAATAAGGGATTTTATTGTTGACCGGAATTTAAAGGAACTAACGGAGCACCGTACAATTGTGCTGCCGGTTGCCTGTTATGTAACGACCATAAGCGAGAATATAAATGGCCATATCCCACTTCATTGGCATGATGAATTTCAATTTGTAGTCGTTTTAAAAGGGATCGCTAATTTTCAAATAAATGAAGAAACCATTTTAGTTCAAGAAGGAGAAGGCTTATTCATCAATAGTGGGCGCTTGCATAGGGCAAAAGACCAGAAAAGTACGGGGTGTGTCTACATTTGTCTAAATGTTTCTCCTCATTTCGTGGTATCACATGAACTTTATACGACTTTTGTGTCTCCCTATATTCAAGCAACGAATCTTCAATATTTGCATTTAGATTCCAGAAATTCCTGGGCGAATCGCATTTTGGCTGCCATTGCAAAGGTTGAACAGTTAATTAGCCAACGCCTTCCATACTATGAGCTTGACATCAGTATGGAAATTACATGTATATGGATGAATCTAATAAAAAATGGGCTTCAATTGGAGTTCAAAGAGAAGGAAACGATAAAAGATCTAAGGATGAAGCAAATGCTAAATTGGATTCATCAAAACTATACCGAAAAAATCCTTCTTGAAGATATTGCACAAGCTGGGCAATTAAGCCGTTCAGAATGCTGCCGTTACTTCAAACGATTCTTAAAAAAATCGCCATTAAACTACGTGACGGAATATCGGATTCAAAAAAGCCTAATATTACTGCAACAATCGCATCTTACTGTAACGGATGTCGCCTATCAAGTAGGTTTTAATAGTACGAGTTACTTCATCGATAAATTTCGTAAGTCGATGAATATGACACCATTGGCATATAAAAAAGTAAGAAATTGACCTGATCATCTAAGGAGTTTTAGTCCGGGAAGGAGTAAAGCTCTTTTTTGTTGAAATTATTTAAGTGGACCATTTAATACCAACCATTTTCCATTTTGATGGAAATATAGAGAAGGAATAATTTGGTTAATGAAATGAAAAGGTTTTACCAAAGCGGATACTTTTTAAAAAATTAAATCGGGGAGGTTACGAATTCTTAATCAGGGAGGAGAATTCCATGGATATGGAAAATGTTAGAGCAATTGCAAAAGATACCTGGATCCAATTTTAAATATTATAAAAATTCCGATAAAGGTATTGTCTCTATGCCACATACTTGTTATCCTTATATTACGTTTAATTTAATAGCGTACTTTAGTACGAAATGCGTACATTAAGGAGGGGTTAAATGGAAACGCATACAAATGAAAGGGTGGCGGCTACAACAGCAGATGCTGTGCCGGATTATTTACTATCACCGCCAGAAACAATGGGACAGAAACTTAAGCAGGTTGGTCCAGGTATTGTAGTAGCGGCAACTGGGGTGGGGACAGCTGACTTAATCACATCAATTGTAATTGGAACACAATTTGGAATGACCTTTATATGGGCAATCTTAGTCGGATCCATACTGAAATACTTCTTAAATGAAGGTGTAGGCAGATGGCATTTGGCTTCAGAACGTACGATGGTACAAGGGTGGCAGCAACTTGGTAAATGGGCAACTGGATATTTTGGTGTATATTCAATTCTTTGGGGATTTGTATACGGAGCAACGGCCGCATCGACATGTGCAATGGCCTTGTATGCAGTATTCCCGATTATCCCATTATGGGCATGGGCAGCAATTCATGCAGTTGCCGGATTTTTACTAGTGTGGTTTGGTAAGTACCATGTAGTTGAAAAAGTAATGACAGTGTTAATCGGTATTATGTTTATTACTATTATTGGGACGGCTTTATTGTTCTTGCCAAGCTTTGGAGAATTCATGAGTGGTTTTGTGCCCCGTGTGCCAGACGGTTCATTCATGCTGATGATGGGTTTAATCGGCGGAGTAGGAGGTACAATTACAATGGCCTCGTACGGTTATTGGCTGGCCGAGAAGAAATGGTCGGGTCCTAAATGGGTGTCGACTATGCGTCTGGATTCCAAAGTCGCTTATACTTTAACGGCTATTTTTACAATTGCCGGGCTAGTTATTGGCGCTCAATTCCTCTTCGGCACAGACGTTAATCTAAGAGGTGATCAGGGGCTTATAGATTTAGCCGGACTACTGGGCCAAGAGTTTGGGGAGCCGATGAAATGGGTATTTTTAGTTGCCTTTTGGTCAGCAGCCTTTTCATCATTACTAGGGGTGTGGAATGGTGTTCCTTATTTATTTGCGGACTTTGTGCAAACAATCCGCCAAAAGAAGGATGCCCCACGCAGGCAAGTGCAAGAGACAGATAAAGCATATCGTTTCTTTTTATTCTGGTTAACATTCCCGCCAATGATCCTTTACTTCTTCGGGAAACCAGTAGAACTCGTTATTATTTATGGTGCTCTTGGATCTCTATTTATGCCTTTCCTGGCAATTTCACTTTTAATATTGCTGAATTCCAAGAAAATTGAGCAGCCTTTACGGAATAAGACATTACCGAATGTTATCCTGGTCGCGTGTGTTGCAATGTTTGTATACCTGGGCGGTTCGGAACTTATTGATATTTTGTTCAAGTAAAAACAACTTTAGCTCATAAAATTACTATTAAATTAAAAGTAAGTGCCAATCCATCAAGGGTTGATACTTACTTTTATTTATTCTATTTGCATTATCGGAATGAGGATTCAAGTAAGTAGCTAATGCTCCTTTTCATTGCAGTAAGACAGGATGAATAAAGGCTTGATCTACTCCTTTAATGGCTTCAAAGCATTCGTATGATCAATGTAAATGAAGGCATCATATCTACTGCCAACCCTTGAAGGGACATAATTCCCGTAAGCCTCGAATGCGGGATTATATACAACACCTATAGCTCGGTGACCAATCCAGTCATTGAATATCTCACGGTTTTCTTCATTGAAAAGAAGGATTTTGTCTTCAGCACCGGCCGCATGAAGCTGTCCTTCCCATGTGCTGAGTTTGGAAGGCGGTACTTCAATCACTTCCATTGGATCTCCCCAGCTGTCTGCCGCAATTACTGTGCCTTCATACGTACCGAATCCTATTGCATAAGTATTATCCATGCCGTATTGCTCTCTCATTAGTTGTCCGACATTGAATAGCCCATCTTCCTTCATATCGGTTTGGGAAGCATCGCCAATATGTGTGTTATGTTCCCAGATGATGATTTTCGTATCCTCTCCATGGTACTTCATTATTTCATTAATCGCTTCGACCATGTGCGAGTCACGGGTATTCCATGATTTTGCATCCTGCATCATCGCCCGGTAATAGGCTTCTGCATTTTTGGCTACAAGAGCATTCATGATGACATTTAAGTCCTCTTCATGTTCATCTGAGTACTGTTCTTCATGGCTTCGCAAGGATGTCAACAAGCTGGATACTTCACTGATACATTCACCTGTAAAGTGAGCGGTGGATAGGGCATAATGTTCCGGCATCCTGTTGTATGGTTCGAAACAGGAAAAGGCCTTTTTTGCATGTTCCAAGTCAACTTTGTACTGAGGATTTTCTGACAAAAATTTAAGTACCTCATCAATGGATTCATAGAGACTGTAAAGGTCGATTCCATAAAACCCAACCTTTTCAGCCATTGAAGTATTTTTCTCCTTTAGCCACTCCGTAAACGCTTCGACTTCTTCATTTGCCCACATCCAGGTCGGCCAGCGATTAAACGATTTTACGAGAATCTCCTTTGCAGTGGTATCATCACTTTCGTAGCCTTTTACATACCGATTGATAGCCTGAACAGAAGGCCAATCTCCCTCAACGGCTATGACATTAAAGCCTTTTTGTTCTATGAGCCTTTTGGAGAACTCGGCACGGATTGTATAAAACTCGGATGTACCATGGGATGCTTCACCAATCATAACAATTCTGGCATTGCCAATAGCCTTGAGCATCTTGTCCAAACTTTGGTCGTTGAGTGGAAGGGCTTGCTCTTTAATAGCATTAATCAGTTTTCTTGTCATCTTTATGTCACTCCTTTCTAGCTTTAGCTTACCCAAGCCAGGCTTTTGGAAACACGGCCAAGGGCATTTTTACATGTAGGAAAAAAGTTATTTGAGCAAGGAAATGCTATAATTTGGATAGGGGTAAGGAGGTTTTTCGTTGAAACAAGCTATTGTTCCAGGTGCCTATTTTCTAATTGCCAGTATAATTACTTATTTTGTTGAGCTATTTTTATCCCTGTTAATTGGCGGCATTTTATTTACTGCAGCTGATACACCACCGGGAGATATTTCGGATTCAAGCAAATTATTTTACAGCGTAGGGTTACCTGTCGTTTATGGCTTTATCTTTTTTGGGCTATATTACTTAATAAATCGCATAGTTGAAAGCTTCAGTATCCGTACTCTGTGTACGGGGGTTTTATTCCATATAGCCATTGTCATTTATCTTATTTGGAATATCGTCCCGGATGCCTTTTAAACTGAAGGATCAATCCTTTTTGAAAAAACGAAAAATACTATAGAACCACTTATTTATTAAACGGGAGATGATTTGTCATGAATACAAAAATAACAACGAAACTTCAAATAAGTAAGTCAGCCAATGAAGTGTTTGAAGCCATAGTGAACCCAGAAAAAATCGGAAATTACTGGTTCTCATCGAGTTCCGACAGATGGGAACAAGGGAAGACGATTACTTTACGATATGATGAATACAATGCAGAAGGCACCATTCATGTATTGGAAATCCAACAGGCCAAGAAAATCGTCTTTTCATGGGGCGATGAATCGGGTGAAGGAACAATCGTGACCATTTCACTAAATGAGTTGGATTCTGAAAATACCGTTATAGAAGTAAATGAATCGGGACTGAATGAAACTGACCCAGAAGTAATGAACAAAATGCTCGGGCAAAAAGAAGGCTGGGTTTATACATTAACTTGTTTGAAGGCATATTTGGAAAATGGCATAAATAATTTAAGGGCTTCTTTGATCCATTAGTTAGCTAAATAGTACGAACAGCTTAGCGAATTTGCTAGGCTTTTTCCTTTTATTGCGTTCTGATTTCTGGACATATCCCGCGATATACATGGTTACTAACATCATTTCTCCACATACTAAATTTGAGGTGGAAAGATGACAATTATAAGACTAGGCTATGTTGCGATGAGCATGGAACTCAAGAATGCTTCGCCATCCCAAACCATGACTTTTGCCCAATTTCAAAAAATCGAAGATCGTGAAGCGGCAATCCGCAAATTGGAGCAGATTGCACTTAAAAATTTAGAAAATACGCACAGACTGCTGAAAAATAACTTTTTTAATGAAGTTCATTTCTATCGCCTGACTTCCAGACTAATACCACTGGCCAACCATGAAGCACTTCTTGATTGGAATTATATGAGGCCGCTTAAAGAAAAGCTGCAAGAAGTAGGGGAATATGCAACAAAAAATAACATGAGAATCGACTTCCATCCAGATCATTTTGTCGTTCTGAATTCTGACAAAAGGGAAGTATTCACTAGCTCGATAAAAAACTTGAAAATGCACTATTTGTTGCTCAAAGGTATGAATATTAATCCTGCACATCGTTGTGTGCTCCATGTAGGAGGAAAATACATGGAACCCGAGAAATCGTTGGAGAGTTTTATAGATAATTGGGGGGATGTTCCAGCAGGCATCCAAAAAATGATACTGCTTGAAAATGATGATAAATCCTTTACACTGGACGATACGCTCTATTTATGTGAAAAATTGGGGATTCCGCTTGTGTTTGACTATCATCACCATCTTGCCCACCATCAAAATGAACACTGGGAAGAGAATTGGGACCGTGTCCTAGGAACGTGGAGTGATTCCCCGCTGCCAATCAAAATGCATATTTCAAGTCCAAAAAGTGAAGCCGAATTCCGTCATCACGCCGATTATGTGGATGTGAATATGTTCTTTAAGTTTTTGAAGGAAATCAAAGGGACAATCCCGCAAATCGATTGTATGATTGAGGCCAAAAAGAAGGACGAAGCACTCTTTACTTTAATGAGTGAAATTAAAAAAAGAGAAGATGTTGAAGTGATTGATGGATCCTCATTCTATTTAAAATAGAACAAGGATAGAAAAGAGTCGTCCCAAATAGTAGAGACGACTCTTTTTTAATCAGTGGTCGATATTTCCGACAGTCTAACTTGGAACTGCTTCGTCAAAAGTAATGAAAGGATTAATAGAAATTCCAGTATATTCGTAAGTGGAAAGTTCTTAATCCAGATGCCTAATATACTGCCGCCTATCATTACAAGTGTCCCAATCAATAGCCAAGGGAAATGGAAATTTTTAAGTAAAATGATTCCCACAATGACAAGTACTACTGTAACCAAAATCACCATGATTGGACCAGCCGACTCAACACTTTCATAGCTTAGGAGGCCATTTTCCTTCCTGGTCCTCAAATTTAGTCCAATGGCCGAAGTAAAGAGTTCATAAAGAATTAACGCCAACGTTATCAAACCGAAGATGACTTTCCAGAATGTCTTCTTGGCCCAAGGTAAACCAAGTTTTGAACAAATACCAAAAGCAAACAGAACTAGTGTAGGCGTGAAAAGGGCATGTAACCAAAATCGCGCATAATTTAACCCTTCCAGTAGTTGTCCTTCACCGATAAATCTCCCTGCTGCAATGATGAAATTATCATAAATAAGTCCAATAATAACGAGCAAAAGCACATTGGTCAGATTCCACATATTCTTTTTTGACAGAATCAGCCCCCATACTAAAAGAACGACATATCCAAAAGCAAGAAGGAAGTAAATAAATGTATTCACGGAATCACTCCTTTCTCTATTGTTACCCGTTTTGATTCAAATACAACTGATGGTGGGAGAAATATCTATTTTTTGTCCGATTTAGATTGACAACTAGGTCTGTGAGGAGATATAAATTATTGAATATTCAATCAATATTCAATCAACAAGGTGTTTTTGTTTATCAACAATTAGAAATTAATGGTAAAATAATGAGAGATACCTAGGAGGATTAGGATATGAAATCGATAACAGTTTATCATTATGACGCTTTTAGCGGGGAACCGAATAAGGGGAATCCTGCAGGAGTAGTGTTGCCTGGAGAGGAATTGACGGATGTGGAAATGCAGGAAATTGCTTTCAAAGTTGGCTTTAATGAGACTGCTTTTGCAATTAATTCGGATGTTGCGGATATCAGAATACGGTATTTTACTCCGGGTCATGAAATGAATTTATGTGGTCATGGAACCATGGCTACTATCTATGCTCTGAAAAGTAAAGGCTTATTGGGAAACAAAACAGATATAACAATTGAAACAAAGGCGGGTATTCTTCCGGTTAAAATTAATACATCTGTTGATGATAAAATACTTATCACAATGAAACAGGCTTCTCCCGAGTTTAAGGAGTTTACAGGTTCGAGAGAGGCGTTGGCGAATTCAATCGGATTAAAAGAATCCGATCTTCATGCTCATTATCCGATACTTTATGGAAGTACAGGTACTTGGACCCTGCTGGTACCCATCAAACAACTTGATTCTTTTGAAAAAATGAAGCCTAATAATAAGATGTTTCCAGAAATCTTGAAGGAAATGCCCAAAGCTTCTGTTCATCCTTTTTGTATGGAAACGTATGACCCCAATGCGGATATGCATGCCCGACACTTCTCTTCACCATATTCAGGAACGATTGAGGATGCTGTAACGGGTACAGCCTCTGGCGTAATGGGCGCATTTTATGCAAAATACATAAAAAAAAATTTGATGGAACCGCTGGATCTTATAGTTGAGCAAGGTCATGAAATTAAGAAGGATGGTCGCGTTGTCGTACATGTCCAAAGAAGTGAAGCATCATTTGATATCCAGATAACAGGGAATGCAGTTTATGTTAAAGAGATGAATGTTCTATTGGAAGGGTAAAAAAACTTAATTGGTTGGGTGATTTATGGGCTATATCAGGGACTTAAGAAAGATGGTAGGAAGCCGTCCTCTTATTATGGCTGGAGCATGTGTCATTTTAATAGATGAGGAGTATAGGCTGCTATTACAGCTTCGTGAGGATAATAATTGCTGGGGATTAGCTGGTGGCTCAATGGATCTGGGGGAGTCTTTAGAGCAAGCAGCTCATAGGGAACTGTTTGAAGAAACCGGGCTAATTGCCAACAGCTTAACATTATTCAATATCTATTCTGGTGAGAAATTCTATTATAAATATCCTCACGGGGATGAGGTATATAATGTTGTAGCAGCTTACATATGCAAGGATTATCAAGGGCTACTAAGAAAAGAAGACGGGGAAGTTCAAGGATTGAAATTCTTCCATGTGAACGAACTTCCTTCCAATATAAGTCCACCAGACTTTCCGATTATAAAAGAATATATTGAGTTTGCTAACAAGGAACACTTAGGCAAGAAGAATTGGTGAATTGGATACTTTACTACTTTGGAAGTATGAAGAGTAGTTTTCGATGTAGATGAATAGTTAAAGAGGTTTGGTCCTGAAAAAGACGACACACTATACTTAAAGCAACTTCTAAAGCAAGGTGGGGATGAGTTGAAAAAAACTTGGTTCAGGTTTAGCTCCATCGTTATCGGCATTATACTTCTTTTTATGATTTATTCAGCAGTTAATATTTGGTCTTTTAGTAAGAGGATCGAATTAGTAAAGGCGGATGTAGCTGTGGTGCTTGGCGCTGCGGCTTGGGAAGATGAACCATCGCCTGTTTTGCGGGAAAGAGTCAATCATTCTATTTGGCTATATGAGAATGGATATGTAGATAAAATCTTCTTTACTGGTGGCAAGGGAAAGGGAGACAGGTTTGCCGAGTCAGAGGTAGCAAGGGATTATGCAATTAAAAAAAATGTGAACCCGGAGGATATCGTCAAGTCTGAACTTAGAGGATGACGAAGATGCAAATAAATGAAAAAGCACGACAAGAATTATTTAATGAGATTGACGGAATTTCAGCTGACAACTTGAATAAAAAACCCTCCGATGATCAGTGGTCAATAAAGCAGATCGTAGAACACTTATATTTAATGGAAGGTGCCATAGCGAAAACAATCCAAGGTAAATTAGAAAACGGCGAAGTGGTGAATGCTGAAATCAAGCCGATTGAAGCTGCTATAAACCGTGAAGTAAAGATAGATGCTCCGAAATATACGAAACCAAGCAATGATTTTGCCACATTGGAAGAGTTGAAAAAGAAGTTGAATATGACACATCAAAAACTGCTGAACATTGAGGAAGAAGCAGATAAGGAAGTATTGAAAGTAAAGGGATTCCCTCATCCGGTTTTTGGACAGATGAGCTTGAAACAATGGATTCCGTTTGTTGGCTACCATGAAATGCGTCATATATTGCAAATTAAAGAAGTTAAAGAAAAGCTGGGGTTATAATTTCTGCTAAAAGTAAAAATGGATTTGTTGCATGCGCTGCGACAAATTCTTTTTTATGTTTTAAATAGGTGGAATGTTGATTTTATACGAAATATTATGGGTTAGTTGGGATTAACTTTTCTTGTTGAATCACTAATAAGAGTCTTAGGGGGATGCTTGTTGTTAAATCGTGTCATCGAACAACTTGGGTTGCGGGTAGCATCTATGAATGAGGTAGAAGATTCACATAGTTCAACCGTTTATAAATGTACCTTACATAACGGTGAGAATATATTTTTAAAAATTCCTTATACAAAATTGAAGTATCAGCGAGAATTGGAAGCTTATGAAATTTTAAAAGGGCGTGTAGCCATTCCCGAAATGCTGGATTGTTGCTCTGGTGATGAAGAATGTCCGGGTGCTTTTGTATTGTCTGAGCTGAAAGGGAAACCGTTAACAACTGACGTTTCACCAACAGCCGCATTTCAAGTCGGGGTTCTTCAAGCAACAATGCATAGCATACAGCCGCCAAAGGGGAAAATATTATCCGGTATAGAAGATGAATTTCCATACTGGTCCCAATTTATAGAAAAACAATTTTATAGCTTTGCCGAGGATGTTAAAGAGGTAGTAGATGAACGTTTATATAATCAAGCTATTGAGAAATATGAAGCCATGAAACAACGCATACCTTCTCCAGATGGCCCAAGCTTTGTACATATGGATTTTCGACCGGCAAATATTATTATTAATGGGGATCGGGTTTCTGGCATGATTGATTTTGAAAGCGTCCGATTTGGTTCAACAGACATTGATTTTACTAAACTATACCGTGATTTTTTATGCCACAGCCCGACTTTATATGCAGCCTTTAAAAAAGGCTATCAAAGCATCAGGCCTTTAATCGATTTGGAAGTTGTCTTGCCTTTTTATCTTTTTACAGATGCCTTTAACAGTGTAGGTTGGTGCAAACGCCGTGGAATCGAGAAGAATGCTCTTTTTCTTGAAGAAAATCTTGCCAGATTAAAAGGTTTCCTATAGTTGAAAAGTCTTAGTAGATAAACTATAAAGCAAAGCGTTTCTACCTTCTGTAGAGGCGCTATTTTTATTTATTCTATTAAAATAGTAGGAGGTCTTTCGTCTCAAAAATACTATCAATTATTAATATAATCTATTGAATTTTTAGTCTAGTAGGAATATAATCGGGAAAAGAATAAGTTGGATTATTTTAGCATAAAAGGTTGGAAATAGAGAAAAATTATATTGAAATAGTGGGGATGTTATAGATGAAATCCAAGGGAAAAGGTTTTTTTGCTAGATCAATCAAACTAAAGCTATTAACTGTTTCTATATTGCTACTGACGATTCCATTAGTTATTCTGGGTATTTTCAGCTATCAGAAGAGTAGTGATAGCCTAAATGAACTTGGTCAGACGAATTTGAAAAATAGTGTTCAACACACAATCGAATTAATGACTGTGTTAAATGAACAAGTTGAAAATGGAGACATTTCATTAGATGAGGCAAAGGAAAAAGTAAAAATCTCCATCCTGGGGGAAATGCAGGAAGATAAAACAAGACCAATCAACAAAAATTTTGACCTGGGCGAAAACGGATATGTTTTTGTTTCTGATAGTGAAGGAAATATGGTTGCTCACCCCAATAGCGAGGGAACTAACCTTTGGGATAAAGAAGATATAAACGGTAAAACTTATGCACAGGAATTTATAGAAAAAGGATTAAGTGGCGGGGGATTTACATATTATTATTTTCCACTTCCCGGTGACCAAGAAATAATTGAGGAAAAAGTAACTTACTCAAAAGCTTTCCCCGAGTGGGGCTGGGTAGTAGTTGCAGGTTCTTATCTGGTCGATTATAACCAACCAGCCAATGAAATACTCCAATTAAACCTAATCATCATGGGGATTACACTTGTGATTGGGGTTTTGATCATATGGCTGTTTGCAAATCACGTTTCAAACCCTATCAAAAAAGTAACGGAACAGATGGAATATATTGCAGAAGGGGATTTAACACGCAATCCACTTGAAATCACATCCAAGGATGAGACAGGGCAGCTGGCTAGTGGCTTAAATAGCTTGCAAAGTAAGTTAAGTTCCATGATTCAAAACATTTCGCAAGCTTCTCAAATGATTACAGGTCATAGTGAGGAACTGACGCAATCGGCAAATGAGGTGAAAATAGGCGCGGAACAAGTGGCTAAAACGATGGAGGAAATTGCTTTTGGCACAGAGTCACAGGCAAGTCATGCATCCGATCTTTCTTCTGCTATGGGGACTTATGTAGAGAAGGTTGAGGAAGCCAATGAGAATGGCGAAAGAATCCATCAATCATCCTATGAAGTATTGCGATTGACAGAAGGCGGTTCTCAGCTAATGCTTCAATCGATTGAACAGATGGGGAATATAGACAGAATTGTCCATGACTCTGTTCTAAAGGTTCAACAATTGGATGTCCAATCAAATGAAATTTCTAAATTAGTAACGGTAATTAAAGAGGTAGCAGAACAAACGAACTTGCTTGCCTTGAATGCTGCGATTGAAGCAGCCCGTGCTGGAGAACAGGGGAGAGGCTTTGCGGTAGTTGCGGAAGAAGTGAGAAAACTTGCGGAACAGGTAGCGAATTCTGTTTCGGATATTACGCATATCGTTGGAAAAATTCAAACGGATTCTTCGGAGGTAGCGAATGCATTACAAAGCGGCTATACAGAGGTAGAAAAGGGGACCCATCAACTTAAAACAACGGGCGAGACATTCGAAAAAATCTCCGATTCTGTTAAAGTGATGGTTGATAATATCCAAACGGTTAGCGATAGTTTAACGATGATTAAATCGACAAGCCAGCAGATGAATTCCTCTATAGAGGAAATTGCATCCATTTCAGAAGAATCAGCAGCGGGCGTGGAACAAACCTCGGCCTCTACTCAACAAACAAGCAGCTCCATGGAAGAAGTAGCGGCAAGTTCAGAGGAGCTGGCAATCCTGGCCAAGGAACTAAATGATTTAATTCAACAATTCAAGCTTGCCTAGATAGGAATTAAGATTCCAAATTATGATAGGAGGGTACTATGGCTTAGCTATGGTATCCTTTTTATTACCTATAAAAACTATTTTCCCTCTATTGGAAAGGCATTGATAAAGGGGAGACAAGGCTGATTGAAAAGCATGTAATAAAATAAAAGTCGATTTGTTTTACAAACCGACTTTAAAGACAAATAGAGTTCTATTAAAAAATTAAATCTGTTACTAAGAACAAAACCGTCGGAGCCAGCAAACAGCCTAATCCTGTATAGAACGTTGCAGTAACGGCACCATAAGGAACTAATTTTGCATCGGTAGCAGCAAGACCTCCAGCTACACCGGATGTTGTTCCCATTAAACCGCCATAAACCATGGCAGTCATTGGATTATTTAAGCCAATATATTTTGCGATAAATGGTGTTCCAACCATCACTAATACAGACTTAACTAATCCTGCAGCAATACTTATTGCTATTACCTCTGAACTTGCCCCTAGCGCAGCACCCGTTACAGGTCCTACAATATATGTTGCAGTTCCAGCACCAATTGTGGCAATATCTACTGAATTTCTGTATCCAAACATGAAAGCGAATATAGCACCGATAGCAAATGACAGGACTACACCCAGGAATAGGGAAATTACTCCTCGGAAGCCGGCCTTTTTAATTTCATCGAAGTTTGCTCCGAAAGAAGTTGCTACAATGGCAAAATCACGCAGCATACTTCCGCCCAGAAAACCCATTCCTGCCATGAAACTAATGTCGGAAATTCCTTTTGTACCTTCTGTTACCACTCCACCGATATATGCTAAAACCAGCCCCAGTACAATCGCAATAGCAGAACCATGAATTCTGCCTTTTGTTAATTTGCCTGAAATAAAGTAAGCGATCCACATCGTTAGTCCGACAACCAAGAATGCTGTAACTAGTCCATTATCTACAAAAACGTTTTTAATCATATCAAGCATCCGCTTCACCCCTTATAGCTGCATTGGAATACGAAGATTCTTTTTCTTTTTGTTTCCCGCTTAGAAGAGGCACACATGCCCAGCTAATCACTACAACTGCGATTCCGGCAATTATTGCCAATGGACCGCCAGTTAAAGCACCCAATACGTTTTGGCTTGCTGCCATTGCGATAACAACCGGTATATACATCTGATTCCAAAAACTTAAACCGTCCAGAGAGGCTTTTGCTATTTTCCCAGACTTTACAAGCTTATCAACCACAATGATTAAAAGTAGCATAGCGACCCCTACGCCACCAACATTTGAATCTACTCCCATTACTGCCCCTATCAATTCCCCGACAACTGTGCCTACTAAAAAACACCCCGCTAGAATAGCAACCCCATAAATCACCATAAAACTCGACACCCCTTTATCAAGTATTAGTATAGTAGTGAACTGAAAGAATTTTCAGTCGACTGTATTCTGTGAACATCATAAAATATAAAAATATATAAATCAACTAAAAATTTTCCGTAAAGCAGAAAAAACGGTAAAAATCGATTGAAATTTAGAATTATCTGTTTTATTATTTATGTATACAGTCGACCGTTTTATTTGGTTGAATCAGTACTTAAGGATGTGGTTTGAATGGAATTTTTTTTAAACTATCCGTTAGATAATGCATTATCGAGAATTGTGGCAGAAAAAATTCTGGAGCAAATCTTAAATGGAGAGTTGAAGCCTGGAGATAAAATAGTTGAAGGCGCATATGCAGAAATGTTTAGCACTAGTCGTTCTCCGATTAGAGAAGCGATCTATATGCTTGCCACAGAAGGATTGATTGAAAGAATACCTAGAAAAGGCGCTTTTGTTAAAGGATATACTTTATCAGAAATTCAAGATTTATTGGATGTCAGAAATAATATCGAACTTCTTTCAGCAAAAAGAATAGATCAGCCACATAAAAAGAAAGATTTACTGGATGAACTGAAAAGTTTGTTAAAAGAGATGGAGAAATGTACAAATCAATCTCAATATGTGCAATTGAACTATGCTTTCCACTACACAATTATAAAATTCAGTGAAAGTTCTGTGTTGGAAGGGGTTTATAGCAAAATTAGTTTTCCGTTATTAAGAATTCAAGGCATCCACTTCTCGCAAACAGAAACGATTGAAAAATCGAAAGAGGAACACCGGAAAATCTATGAATATCTAAAACGAAACGAAATAGATGAATTTATTGAACTGCTGCGTCACCATACAGAAAACGTAATTTTCAATGTCAGTAAAACAGTTTTCTAGAAAGGAGAGATAACATTGAGAAGTGCTTTTCTCTTCCCAGGTCAAGGTTCTCAGTACGAAGGGATGCTACATAATCTACCTGATGAACCCGTTGTTAAAGAAGTTTTAGAAGAAAGCAGCGAAATTTTGAACACACAGATCGATTCACTGCATAGTAAAAAAGCGCTTTCAACAACAAAGGCGGTACAGCAATGTTTACTAATTGCTTCTGTAGCTACGTATAGAATATTTGAAAAGAATGGACTAATCCCGAATTACGTGGCTGGTCATTCTGTTGGCGCATTTGGGGCTGCAACTGCCTCTGGAGTGATTACATTTGAAGAGGCTTTGAAGTTAGTAACTTTACGTGGGGAACTAATGGAAAAGACATGTGGCGAAGGGTATGGAATGGCTGTTGTACTAGGTTTGGATGAATATCAGCTATCCGAAATAGTTAACAAGCATTTCCTTGACAGTGAACCAGTATATGTTTCGAATCGAAATGCTCCAACACAAGTCACACTATCGGGTTCCCTAACAGGTCTACAAAAAATAGTAGACTATGTGAAGGATCATGGAGCAACGTCCGCTCAGTTATTAAATGTATCCACACCTTCTCACTGTCCTTTATTCGATCATGTGAGCGAAGAGCTGTTGAAAGAGTTAAATAGACTTGATTTAAAGAGACCGAAAATTCCGATATCCAGTAATATTACTTCAAGGTTATTAATGCAAGCGGATGCAGTAAAGGAAGATTTGGCAAAAAGCATTTGTAATCCGGTACGCTGGCATGATGCAGTGAATTTGCTTTATGAATCCGGTACACAAATTTTTATCGAAATGCCGCCGGGTGATGTATTAAGTAAGTTGGCACAACAGGCATTCTCGGAAGTTCGAACAATGCCTATTTCTAAATATAGCATTGAGGATTGTTTCTATGTAATGTCAAATTCATAAATAGGGGTGTGTAAAATGGTTGTGAAAAAAGTGGAAGAAACAACTAAATCATGGACAACTAGAGTTGAAGCAAAAAAAGAAAGAGTGGACAGTGTAAAGGGATTGGTTGATGGTGTAATAATTCCGACCGACCGAATTGTAGAGGTACTTGAGCGATTGATCAAAACAGGAGATCGTGTTGTACTCGAAGGGAATAATCAAAAGCAAGCTTCTTTCCTATCCCAATCTTTGGTGCAAATCGA
This sequence comes from Ureibacillus aquaedulcis, assembly GCF_030418165.1. Lineage (GTDB taxonomy): Bacteria > Bacillota > Bacilli > Bacillales_A > Planococcaceae > Ureibacillus > Ureibacillus aquaedulcis. Next base: position 31,204 of record NZ_JAUHTQ010000009.1, on the reverse strand, counting down.
CCCGAAAAAGGTTCATGATCTGCATATGATTATGTCCAGTATTTCAAGGCCGGAACACTTGGATGTTTTTGAATATGGCATCGCTAGAAAAATCGATTTTTCCTATGCTGGTCCACAAAGTCTTCGAATCTCACAGATGATTGAAGACGGGAAAATAGAACTCGGAGACTTGCATACGTATATAGAGCTTTATGGGCGATTATTTATAGATTTAATTCCTAATGTAGCATTAGTTGCTGCAGATAAAGCGGATAGCAGTGGGAATCTATATACTGGTCCGAACACTGAAGAAACACCGACATTAGTGGAAGCTGCAGCTTTCCGTGATGGCATCGTCATTGCTCAGGTAAATGAAATTGTCGATGAATTGCCTCGCGTAGACATTCCAAGTTCATGGGTAGATTTTATTGTTGTAGCAGATCAGCCGTATGAGCTTGAACCGTTGTTTACAAGAGATCCACGACATATTACAGATATTCAAATTCTGCAGGCAATGATGATCATTCGGGGCATCTACGAAAAACACGGTGTAAAATCACTGAACCATGGTATCGGCTTTAATACCGCTGCTGTTGAATTACTATTGCCTACGTATGGTGAATCTTTGGGACTTAAGGGGAAAATTTGTACAAACTGGGTACTGAATCCTCATCCAACACTAATCCCGGCTATCGAAGCGGGATGGGTAGAAAGTGTCTATGCCTTTGGTGGAGAGCTTGGAATGGAGAAGTATGTGGAAGCAAGAAGGGATATTTTCTTTACAGGAAAAGATGGCAGCATGCGTTCAAATCGTACATTGGCACAACTTGCTGGTCAGTATGCTGTTGACTTATTTATCGGATCAACTCTGCAAATGGATGGATTAGGAAACTCCTCTACGGTAACAAGAGGACGTGTAGCAGGGTATGGTGGAGCACCGAATATGGGACATAATCCAGGTGGACGCCGACATTCAACTGATGCATGGTTCGACTTGAAGACTTCGGATGATCCGTTGGCGCGTGGTCAGAAGCTGGTTGTACAAGTGGCAGAAACATTCCAGGAAGCAAATAAGCCGGTATTTGTAGAATCACTTGATGCAATCAGTGTGAAAGACCAGGCAAAATTAGCGGTCGCACCAGTTATGATTTACGGAGAAGATGTAACGCACATCGTAACAGAGGAAGGAATCGCTTATCTATATAAATCGGATAGTATGGCGGAAAGACGGGAAATGATTGCCTCTGTAGCAGGGATTACACCAATTGGCATGGAGCATAATCCAAAAACGACTGAACGTTTACGCGAAAAAGGAATGATTGCACTGCCGGAGGATTTGGGCATACGCCGTTCGGATGCGAAACGCTCTCTACTAGCTGCCAAAAATATAGATGAACTTGTTCAATGGTCGGGTGGTTTGTATACGCCGCCAGCAAAATTCCGTAGCTGGTAAGGAAAAGGAGGAAAGGGGATTGCAAGAAGCACACATTTTTTCATCTACTTTGGCAGATTTAGCAGTAGCCTCACTTATTGAAGAAGTATCCCTTACGCCTAAACCGGGATTGGTTGACCAGAAGGACCAAGGCTCCCATGAGGATTTGAACTATTCCATGATGGTGAAATCAGCAAACTGCCTCCATAACACCTTTTACGAAATGGCGAGGGTCGCCTACAGAGAAAAGCCATCCCAGTATCTTCGTGAAAAAATCGGTGAGATTGGACGTAGGGGAGAAAAGGCAATGTACCAAGTGACAAATGGTGTCAATACACATAAAGGAGCTATTTGGTCGCTTGGGTTATTAACAGCTGCAGCAGCAAGTCACAAAGAAGCGTGTGGTGAACTAGTACTCTGCTTTACTGCAGGGGAGATTGCAAAATTTGAAGATCGATTTATCCCTTCCCAAATAACAAATGGGATAAAAGCGATTAACAGATACGGCGTTAACGGTGCCAAAGTAGAAGCGCAATTGGCATTTCCGCATATTCGTGAGATTAGCTTGCCAATCTTCAAATCTTCCTTAAACAACTTTGGCTATGAAGTTGCGAAGCTTCGCTCATTCCTGGCACTGATGGCCAATTTGGATGACACCTGTTTACTGCATCGTGGTGGGATAGAAGGTCTGGATTATGCGAAACAGTATGCAGGCATAGTCCTGGAAAGCGGAGACTTAAATGAACTTCAAACAATGAATGAAGAATTTAAAAAACGGCGCTTATCACCTGGAGGAAGCGCGGATTTACTTGCAGCAACCATTTACTTATATAAAGTTTGCCAGATGACATTATCAGAAAAAATGCAATTTGCTACAATTCATTAATCAAGGGGGAGCGCTATTGTGGAAAAATTAATTTATTCATTTCCAGCATCAAAAACAGTAGAACAACCAGCTCATGTTGGTGTTGTAGGATCTGGAGATTTGGAAATTTTGGTTGAACCGACAGATGAGAACAAAACAGTAGTTGAAATTCGAACAGGTATAACTGGCTTCCAAGACACATGGAAAAAAGTAATCGAACGGTTTGTTAGTCAAAATGATGTTTCGGCACGAATCAGAATCAATGATTTTGGAGCAACACCCGGGGTTGTATCAATTCGATTAGCACAAGCAGTGGAGGTGAGCACAAATGGCACAAATCATAACTGAGAGTCTGGTAGAAAGCTTGGCACGCGAACGAGCATTTCAATTATTGGATAAGGGGAGCGCTTATGAAATTTTAAGTCCTTTTGATGGGTTGGAGTCCCCTCATCTAGTTGCACAAAACATTGTGCCGCAATTTGATGATGGCATGATTATTGTAAATGGTACCTTGAATGGACAACAAACTGTCATTATTTCCATCGAAGGGAACTTCCAAGGCGGCGGAATCGGTGAAGTTTCGGGCGCAAAATTAGCCGGTACACTCGAAAAACTGATTAGAGAATGTGAAAAAGGCAATAAAATCAACCCAATCATTATCTATGATACGGGCGGTGTACGTCTCCAGGAAGCGAACTATGGCTTGTTGTCAATTGCTGAGATTAGTGCAGCTATCGTAGCGTTACGCGAATTTGTTCCGGTAGTCGGGATTATTCCTGGTAAAGTAGGGTCATTTGGCGGAATGTCCTTAACTGCAGGATTATGCAGTGCGTTAATCATGACACGTGAGGGACGTTTAGGAATGAATGGACCGGAAGTTGTCCAGCAAGAAGCAGGCTTGCGTGAGCTTGATCCGCGAAATAAACAATTGATTTGGCAAATGATCGGCGGGGCAATGCGGTATGAATCAGGACTTGCAGATATCCTCGTTGAGGATGATATTCCGAATTATAAAGAAGCAATACTAAGCATTTGGAATGGAGAAATTCAACTAAAGCACCGTACAAAACAGGTTGATTATTACCTATCATTGTTCAAGTCATTAGATGTGCAAGAAAAAGTGACGCCACAACAAGCAAAAGAATATTTAAATACAAATCAAGTGAATGTGAATATAGATTTATCTGCTCCAACCGAAGCTGTAAATACTACAGGAAGTAAATGGTTTGAATTGCTAGCTAATGGCCAGCCTTCTATCAGTGAAGTTCCATCTGTATTGGTAGCAGATACAGTAATCTCGGGGGTAAAAGCCCGATTGATTGCTGTAGTTCCAAACCCTGAGAACATCTATTACCGTGCGCGTAACGGAGAAGTGGGCTTATTGGAAGGATGGACAATTGCAAAATATGTGCGCCAGGCAATTGAAGAGGATAAAAACTCAACTGAAAAACGTTTAATTATCCCAATCGTTGATGTACCTAGCCAAGCATTCGGTTATCACGAAGAGTTATTTGGCATCTACTTAGCTTGTTCAGCTGCTGTTGATGCCTATGCAACAGCAAGATTAAGCGGTCATCCGATTGTAGCTGCACTGGTGGGAAATGCCATTTCGGGTGCATTCCTGTCACATGGCATGCAGGCAAATCGATTAATCGCACTAAATGATGACGGAGTAAATGTCCATGTAATGTCGAAGAAATCAGCTGCACTTATTACGCAACGAACAATTGAAGAGCTTGATGAAGCTGCTAAAGAAGTACCTTCAATGGCCTATGATATTGGTTCATTTAAAAAACTTGGAGCACTTTTCAAATTACTTGAGGGTGTAAATGCGAAAGAACCAAATTCTGATGATAAGGATCAATTGGTTAATGCCATTTCCGAAGCTTATAACGACATTAAAAATGATAACAATCGAGACTTATCGTGCCGATTAAAATCAGATATCGCTCAATCTTCGGGTAGAAAGGCATCCATACAAGTTCGTGAAATGATTGAGCAACAATGGAGATAAAAGTTCATGATATCGTTCAATTTGCATCAATCAATGACATTGAAAACTCAATAGCCCCTCCGAACTGGGTGAAAGATGCACCAGCGGCTAAAAATTTTGGTGTCGTTAGAAGAATGCCAATCACGAACAAAACCGTCCCAATTGGGTTGCGGGGTCAAATGAGAGAACAGCGATACGGGGCATTTATTCACGAAAGTAATATTGTACGGGTGATATCACCAGTTTCTTTAGTGAATCGTATTGATGAGTTTAATGATCGTATTTATTACTCCGCATTAAGCAGTATGAAAAATGAATTTGAAAAGTACAATCTGGTATGGGGTCCAACTGGAAGTGTAGGTTTTGAAATTACTACTTCAATTCAGGTTACAACCCCCAATAGCGACATTGATATTTGCCTCTATCTAAATCAAGTAGACAATGGAGTATTAATGAATATAGGCAATTTCCTAGAGGGCTTGGATCGACGTATTGATGTACAAGTTGAAATTCCTGAGTTGGGTGCGTTTTTACTTAATGATTATCTGAAGCACTCGGAAACTGGCTTTATTGTAAAAACAAAGTTCGGTCCACATTTATGTACAATGGTTGACAACCAAATTAAGCTCGGAGTTAATAGTTGAATAGGGAATAGGATAGGAAAAGAAGTGCTCTTAGGGGCACCTCTTTTCTTTTTTATTTTAATGAAGGAGGTGGGATGCTAAATCAAAAAAACTGATAAAATGAACGAAATAGCAAATTATAAAGGGGGAACAATAATGAAAATAAGAAAACTGGATCAAAATGAAAAAGTCCCAATGGAGTTGCTGTTGTTAGCTGATCCTTTAAAAGAGATAGTTGAGGGATATATTGATAGGGGCGATTGTTTTGTAGCCGAAAGGGATCAACAAGTTGTTGGAGTTTATGTATTGCTGCCAACAAGGCCCAAAACAGTTGAGATAGTGAATATAGCAGTACATGAAGGGCTGCAAGGTAGAGGTGTAGGAAAATTGTTAATAAAGGATGCAATCCAAGTTGCCATGTCAAGAGGCTATAAAACCATTGAAATTGGTACCGGCAATTCAAGTATTGGTCAATTAGCTTTATATCAGAAATGTGGCTTTCGAATTGTTGGTATTGAATTTGATTTTTTTATCAAGCATTATAGCGAAGAAATTTTTGAGAATGGTCTACAGTGCAGAGACATGATTCGCTTAGCCAAGGACTTATAAGTCAACGTATAACGATTATGATACATACACAAATTAGAAACGAATAATTACAACGCAAAAACAGCATCCTAAGAAATAAATGCCAACGAGGATGACGAATTGAGTTATGGGAACACTTGAAATAATAATATTGCTTTTTTTTGCAGTTAGTATTATTTGGACCATAAAAACCAACAAATCTGCCAAAAATGAAACAAGTGCTGCAAGTGCAAAGGGCACAAGTGATTCAAGTGCACCAAGCAAAGAAAATGCAAAAAAGAAACAAAGTCAAAAACCCACTCAAGTTGCTGCAACAATGAGTGAGGATGGCGAAGAAAACATCGACTACATTAAATTAAGCAGTGATGACTATAAACGATGTAATCAGTGTGAAAAAGTAATAGGCGTTAAAGATAACTTTTGCAGTTATTGTGGGCTTCCTAATCCACAAACAAACTAGTATTTGCTTGATATGAATCCAGCTTGAAAATCTTTCGAGTTGGATTATTTTATTCGAAACTTTTAAACCTAAAAAGAAGGTGGTGTAACTGAAAAGAGAATACTGACTTGCTCATCGGTTGGGTTGTGCCACATATGTAAGGCTTGTGCGGGAATTTTTACACTATCACCAGTTTTTAAAGTATACTCGTCTCCTAAAAGCGATAATTGTATCGGTCCCTTTAGTATAAATGCTACTTCTTCTCCTTTATGTGACATTGGTGAGTCGGAAGAGGATGTCCCCGGTTTTAAATGCATGATGGCAGTTGCTAATTGGCTCGTAAAGTCAGGGGAAATCAGCTCATATTCCAAACCATCAATCGCGATCTGCTTACGTTGTTCACTTCTCACTACAAGCTCTCTTGTATCCACTTCGTCCATCAAAAATGTAAATACCGGAACATCCAACACCTTTGCGAGCGATTTTAAGGTCTGGATAGAAGGATTGGTATGGCCTTTTTCGATTTGACTTAGCATGGATGGGGTGATGTCCGCCTTCATCGCTAATTCTCTAAGCGAAAAACCAGAGTTTTTACGGTATTGTTCAATTTTTACTCCAACAAAGGATAGACTCATAATTAGCCCCCAATAAATTTGAAATTACAAAAATGAATTGTCTAAATATCTATTAAGTGTTAAATTTAATTTAACATATTAAGTGTAATTAAACAATTAATTGGGGTGGAAAAATGATTTCGTTTATTCTAATGACCTTATTTGTTGTGATGAGTCCAGGGGGACACAGCGTTGATTACAAAACAAACAATTTCTGGCGGCAAGAAAGATGGTTTGCAAATGGCCTTAGGGATTACGGCAGGATCACTTGGCCATACTCTAGCCGCCACGCTGGGTTTATCAGCTTTGGTTCTGCAATCGGCAGTCGCCTTTTCTATTTTGAAGTGGGTCGGGGCTATCTATTTAATCTATTTAGGCGTTCAATCACTGATATCTCGTAAAAGCCCTGACGATTTAACTGAAAATGATCGCAATACGAAAGGGTCGCCATTCAAAGAGGGCTTTCTATCAAACCTGCTTAACCCAAAGGTTGCAGTCTTTTTCATCACGTTCCTACCTCAATTTGTTAGTTCACAAGATAATGCAATGACTGAACTTCTGGTTATGGGAAGCATTTATTCGTTACTATCCGTTCTATGGTTTGTCTTCTATGTCTTCTGTTTGAACTATATTCGCGAGTGGCTAATGTCAGCAAATGTTCAAAACTATCTGGAAAAACTAACAGGTATTGTACTTATTGGTTTTGGGGTTAAACTACTCTTTACGCAAAAAAACTAAATAGAGAGTAGAGTTAAATTGTATCCTGTAAAAGGCAATTCAATGATTGCCTTTTACAGGTCTTTTTTCTGGAAATCGTGACAGCTAGTAAGCTGATTATAAGCTTCGCAAGTATTGTTCCAAGTCCTTGGCGGATTTTATATCTTCGAGCTTCTGTTTATCTCCTTCATATCTAGAATCATAAGAAAAGTTAAAAACATAGTCCCTGTTTTGGAGATGTTTATTTAAAAAGCTTGAGTAATCAAGGCTTTTGTCGTTTTCCGAGATTTCATTTTCAAGTTTTTCATTGAAGTAATCAATATTAATGGTGAAATACTCTAATTCTTGTTTCTTCAGGTACTGTATCAAATTGTAAGCTTTCTCTAATTGAAGTTTCATATTCTTGGAGGGTGTAAGAAGTACATTGGCAAATATGATATTGCCAATTCCTTCATGGTCTTCCTTAAGTATTTCCTTATAATTGTTCGAGATATTGTATTTCACATATGCCTTAGGTGGAAAAGAGACATTGACCATAAATGAATACTTTTCTGCAGACCCATACAATTCTTTGTAAACTGGACCAAAGAGTTTGTTGAGCTCCTCCCGCCATTTCATGTCTAGGTAGTTGTCGGAAACCGGCTCCATATCTTCATCAACTGTTATCCGAACAGTAAGTTTTGGGTTTTTTGAAGGATGAGAATCGATTCTGTAAGTACCCATATCATCACCCAGCGGTTTAGAGAAGCTAGATTCATCAATAATAAACTCCTCTTCATATTTCTTTTCTAGATATCTTTCAGCAGCTGCTTCGGCTTTGGAGCTGATTAATGGAAAATAGATATAGTCAAACAAAACTAGACCTATGATAAGTAAAAAGAAAACCGGGACAGCGAGTAAAACAATGAGTAATTTTCGCATTTTTCCTTCTCCTCAATGATATGATTTGTATAATAATTCAAAGAAAATCAATACTTACTAAGGGTGCAGGGAACTTCAATCGAAAGTCGCTCCACATTAATGAATGGATCTAACCGGGCCTTGCTTCAGTAATAAGATAGGCAGCACTTATTTGGTATATTGTTGGAGAACATGTTCATCATGCAACGCAAGAGTATTGAACTAATTTACATATAGCATTTCCAGAAGGGGCAGTAAAGATTAAAACGTTGGGAGAGGGAAGATGAAAATGAAAAAAAGAAAGAAGAGGGGTTGGCAGGTTTTTAAAGATTTTCTATATGAGATTGGGAGTACAATTTTAATAGAAGTACTTTGGAACATCCTGATGTTAATACCAAGATTGTTGATTCGACTGATTAAGTATATCTGGTAGAGTAAATAGTTGTAACTAAAACTAACGCGGTCCCTGGTATTAGACGTGGGTGGGACACAAGCAGGAATAGGGATGAGTATGGACAAAAAACTAAGTAAACTAGATTTTAGTTATTTTATTGACCAAAAGCTTACGGAGGTAAACGCAGAAAAAAATTATCCTTTTGGCATTTCTTTTGAATGGGGAGATTTAAACGTAGAATGCCCATGGAGATTGAGAGTTTCCAGTGAAGTGGCAATTGGGCAGTCGGATTATCTGCAGGCACCAGGGGAGTACTCGCATAAAAATGTTGAAAAAATTCTAATGGGGAAAAGAATCACGAAGATATACCATTATGAAGAGATTTCAGATTTAGTGGTTGAATTTGAAGACAGTATATATCTTGAACTATTTCATGACAGCAATTATTTTGAAGGATGGCAGTTGCGAGGAGATAATGGGTTCTATGTGTTTACTTTACCGGGTGGCTCTTATTCGGATTAGATGGAACTTCGCCTTTTAGAATTAAAGAAGCAATTACTACCTAGAATATATAAAAAAAGGGTGTGTGCATAATTCTCCCTTATGTTTTTAAGAGCGTTAATTCAAAAAGGATTAACGCTCTTTTTTGTGGAATTAAGTTAATTATCAATTTAGAAATGTACCGGGAGATAAGTGGAAAAGGAGTGAATTTGATATGTTGGAATGGCATGGCTCCTCAGGTGTTTGTATCAATGAAAAAGGGCAACTTCTAATGGTTTTGCAGGGGAAGCCCGATGAAAAGAAAACTTGGTCAATCCCTTCTGGTGGAAGGAAAAACAATGAAACCTTCGAGGAATGCTGTATTAGGGAAATAGAGGAGGAAACCGGGTATAAGGTTGAGATTCTGAGTGAACTTCAAGTGAAAAAGGCGCGATATGATAAAGCGAATATCTCCATTGAAGTCCATTATTTTTTGGTCAAACAAGTGGGTGGAGCTATGGCTATTCAGGATCCTGATAATTTGATTTATGAGATTGCATGGAAAACTATAGATGAAATACAAGATTTAGAACTTACTTTCACTGAGGATCGGGACATTTTAAAGGAATCCCTTTTGAATATTATGTGAGGGTAAAGCAATCAACTTTATCCTTATTGAGTAACCTTCTTTGCTGTTCCTTATTAAAATAGCATAAGGAGGTGTTTTCACATTGACTAAAAACTCGAGATTACTTTATTGTTTAATCGGAAGTGCCGTACTGGCATTGCTAAATAGTCCGATTCTGGGCTCCGCTATAACGGGAGTATTCAGTGGAGGCGGAGCCAATACACTAGAGCAATTTATTGTGCTAATGGCAGATATCCTGTCATTTGTGGGATTTTTATTTTTAATTATCTTCTCGCTTCTGTTGATATACCATAATAGGAAATAGAAATTCTAAGAATAACAACAATTATCGTATATATTTGCGATACAAAGGTTAATGCAGCCTGTATGTAGAAACAATACTCATAAGTCAAAATGTTGGAGGACGAAATGAGCAAATTTAGTTTGTTTGGGAAGTTTACGGTGCTAGCTGGTGAACAAAACATAATGGTGAATATTTTGCTCGAAGCTGCAGAATCAATGGCTGACCTTGAGGAATGTGAGATCTATCTCGTAAATATTGCCGATAATGAACCGGATTCAGTTTATGTCTATGAAGTCTGGAGCAATGAAGAGGCACACCAAGCATCCCTAACGCTAGAGGCTACACAAAAGTTAATACAGCGAGCAAAACCCATCATAACAGGAATGGAAAGAATCAGTACCTTAAAAGCAGTGGGCGGGAAGGGCGTTTCTTAGCCTTTTTAATAGACTTGGAATGTGTTGGCTCTCGTAGAAAGGACATAACAGTTAGTGGTTATGTTCTTTTTTAATTGTCCCCACCTCTTAAATTGGATGAATTAAGTTGTTGAAACAAATATAAATAGTGTAAAATTACACTATAAGGAAGTGTTGCTACTTGGAAAAAGAAAAATTTATCAGATTAATATCCGATAGAATGAAACTTGTTAGAACGGAGCAAGGCTTTTCACAAGATAAAATGGCTGAAATGCTGGGAATCTCCAAAAAGACGCTTGTACAAATCGAAAAAGGCAGAACACCGGCGAATTGGACGACTGTTATAGCATTTTGTGCCCTGTTTAATGATAGTGAATTGTTGTTATCGGTCATTGGCGATAAACCAATCTATCTTATCCGGTTAATTGCGAATAATAGCGAAGACACGCCGAAGGAAAAAACGATGGGTGGGATGTTTTGGTGGAAAGAAATTGTTGAGAAAGGCAATTTCCGATTACAGCAAAATGTGATTAGCAATCACTATCGTATTTTGGATGAAAATAACTATCGCTGGTTTAGCTCGTTTGAAAAAGAAGAAGCTTTGAAGCGTTTAGATGAATTAAATCCACCTAAATAAGAAAAGTTTCGGTAATTTGGACAGAATGATTCGTAGAGAAGGGGGAGTAACTATGAAAGCTTTTCAACTTGTTTTATCACTGCTTCCTATTCCTTTTTTATTTCATTTATATGAATATAATAGCCATCTCGCTAGACAAGATCCTGTTTTTTTAGCTCCGGCTTTTATCTTCATGATACTTCTAGGCGGAATAGTAATGAGGAAGGTTAAAATATCATTGTTTTTTGGAGTAAGTATCTTAATGACGTTTATCTCGCTGGGGTTAGGCCATTTATTTATTGAAGATGATGGGTCTTGGTTTAAGCCCTTTGGAAGAGATGCAGCTGTAATATGGGTTGCTGCAATCTATATAGTGGGGCAGTTAGCCATAAGAGGGGTATCCAAAATGAGTTCCCCCTTATAAAAAGAAGCCCATCGTATATCGAATAATTTTAATTAGCTTTCTATTAAAATCGGATTTTTTGAGAGGAGTTAATTTACTTGAAGAAACTCGAAATAATTATTTGTGTCTTAATACTGGTTGTTGCAGCATTTGTAGGTGTAAATAAATTATATTATCCTCTACTACCGATTGAGGGATTAACAGCAAAGGAAGCAATTGGTAGCTTAAATGCGTCCGACAGCAAGATTGTTCAAATTGCAGAAGAAGAAGACTCATTATGGTATATAGCAAGAAGTGAAAATAAAGGCATAGAGAGTACTCATGAAAATATCAAAGAGTTGGTGGCATCTGAAGGTTGGGTGTATAAAGAGCAAAACGGCAGTGGTTTATTCTTTGAAAAAAGCGGTGAAAGCTTAATTGCTACTACCCAAATGTGGACGAAAAAATATGTCCTGATTAAAATTCCGAAGTTTTGATGTTCCTATAATAATATTCAGTGAAAGAGTGAAGGTTTATGGTGACTGATTACAAAATACAAATAGAAAGAATAGTTAAAGCCCTGTCTACCTCATGGTCAATACAGTCCAGTTCGAAATGGAGTATGGAAAACCCTGCAAAAGGCCAGTGTGGTGTAACAGCATTGGTAGTAAATGATCTATTGGGTGGAGAAATCTTAAAAACCATATTACCTGACGGATGGCACTTTTACAATTGTATTGATGGGAGACGGTATGATTTTACATCTTCCCAATTTAAAGAACTGATTGCATACAGTGATATTCCTTCACATAGAGAAGAGGCGTATGCGGATACTAATGAAAAACAGTATAACCATCTTAAAGAAAGTGTTTTTAAGAATCTGGGGGACCTAAAATCCAATAACATTTAGAAAACTTCTATTTTTCCTTGATCTGTTCCCGGATTTTTTGAAGATCTTCGAAAGATAAATCACCAAGAGATTTTTTGATTTCTTCCTCAATCAGCTTCCTGTTTTTTTCCTGATGCTGCTTGCGCCATTCCCGCAGGCCTTCCGTTTTATCGAAAAGATATTCGATATCGATTTCTTCATTCTCTTCATCAGCCAAATAGTCCAGTACTGCTGCTAACATTCGTGAAAGATTATCGATTTCACTTTGTAGATTATTTGGCGTATTCTCCATTTTTTCATTTTCTGGATCTTCATTTGTTTGTGTTGGCTTTCGTGGCATTGTGTCTCTCCTCCTATTTAGCTTCTAGTATGTCCCAATCAAATAAAGTACATAAGGCCAAATATTTTGTGTTAGAATAAAATTGGTATGGGAAAATATGGATGTTAGTAGGTGCATTTTATGAAGAAATTTCTAATAGGCATAAATTTCGTATTAGCATTATTCCTATTTATAGGTTGTAGCAATCAGGAGAAAACGATTGAAGGTGAATTTCTATTAGGGAAATTTGGTGCAGATCCAATAAAATCACCGGGCATCTATGCGGAACCAAACTTAGGAATCGTAACAAGTATCAATAATTTAGAAATTAAAGCTGAAGGCAAAATAGTGGTACTCCTATACTTCATGATGTAGAGAAAAATAGTGAAAGACGAGTAAAAATCAACTTCGACAGTAATGGGGAGGAAAATGAGAAAATTGTAAGCTGGCATACACTTGAACAGCTAACTACTCATCATAACTAGTTTACTAACCTTACAGAGTATAGGACAAAATCAAGGAGAGATTTGGTGATTAAACGCTTTTTAACTATTTGCATGGTTATTTTGTTGCCGCAAATTGCCGTATTCCTGTTGAAGGTTTTTTTGTTCAAAGAAGCAATCGATTGGGAATATATTTACTTAATGTCGGTACTTGTTGGAGTATCAGCAATGATTATAATAAGTGTGCACGATAAAAGGAATAGAGTTAAGGAATCTAAATTTAATTACACAGCTAAAGTACGAAGTGGACCGATTATTTTTCTATTGGGTATCTTTGTAGTTAATACAACAGTCACTGTCAATGGTCTAGAAGCAGAGGGATGGGTAATACGAATCGCCGTGCTAGCAGCAATCACTGTACTCACTTCTCTAAGATATAAATTCTACATTGAAGACAGTACGCTTACCTATGAAATCCTGCTCTTTACAATCATGGTTTATAAAAGAGGACTTTATCCAGATGAAGTGAAACAGGTAAGATTCATACGATTTGGTTGGAGCAAGAAAGTGCCATTATAAAGGTCGAAAAAGGGTTCAACATACGCATTATAAATTTTGAACCTGCAAATGTGTGTGTAGGATTAAATGATTTTACTGATAAACATTCGATTCCAGTATAAAAAACATATGATTATATGCTATTGGAGAAGTCGTCTCGCCGACAATCCATAAAGTGAAAAGAGGGAATCTAATGTTTTTTGTACAAATGTCTGGTTATCCCGGTTCGGGAAAATCGACACTTGCTCATGAAATAGCCAGAAGAACGGGCGCAATCATTGTGGATCATGATACTTTGAAAGCGGTATTGTTGGAATCTACACAGGAAATTGAGATAGCGGAAAAGCTATTAGGCAGGATTTCATATGATATGGATTGGGCGCTGATTGAGTTTTATTTATCACAGGGACAAAGCGTGATATTTGATAGCCCCTGTTTATCAAAGGAACAAGTTTGGCAAAAGAATATAAAGTACCTTACAAATATGTTGAGTGCTATCTAAATGATTTTAATGAAGTGAATTTCCGTTTGAAAAATCGAATAAGTAAGATGAGCCAAATAAAAGAAGTGAAATCCATTGAGAACTTTCAATACACAATTAATAATAGTAAAAGACCTGACAATCATCCATTTCTAGTGGTTGACAGCAGTAACCGTATAGATACATATATTGAAAAGGTTTTGGATTATTTAACGAAATGAATAAAAAAAGTTAGGGGAAAATTTAAATCCCCTAAGCTTCTGAGCGTTTAACTTTTTTCCATTGAGAATAAATATCGAACAATGCTATTAGGATAATTATCCATAGAAATTCACTATCGAAGGAAATGCCTGAAGATGACTTGCCGCCTAATAGAGGGAAAATCACCATTAACATCATTATGTATAGTGTCAAAAATATTTGCCATTTTAGTGTAGTTTTATTGTCTGGATTTCTATGTTTTTTGGACAAAAGACTAAACACGAGACATACTAAAATAAGAATAATCAAAACGCCTTTTGGAATGGCATCAGCAAATGGAATATCAGGGAAAAAGTCATAAACAAATAAAAGTGTGATAGCCAATATAAAAATAGAATCTAAAGATTTGAGGAACTTCATAAAATACCCCCTTTGTAAAATTATAGCATAAATCTTATTGGGTTTTTATGCTTGGTTACAATGGCAAAGGATGCGCGCAAAAAAAACAAGCCCAAGCCACTCATCTTGAATTCCTTGAGTAACTTGGGCCATGTTCACTTATTCTATTCCGGTTGAACAGGTTCTTTCATTTGTCCTCCGCTTGGAAGCTCAACTCCAAGTTCAGCGAGTTGTGCTTGTGCTTCTTCTTGGGTAATCGTGCCGTTTCGTTGTTGTTCCATGATGCTTTGTGCTTTTTCTCTCGTTGCCTCATCCAAATCGGCAAACATATCGCCACGGCCTCCGGCTGTACCACCAGGACCTCCCATTCCGCCATGACCTGTCGCAGCTTGCTCTGTAACACCAGACTCATTTAACCATGTCACCGTATCGGAAATCGTAAAGTCGACTTCATTCGTTCCGCCTTCATAGTTTGCTTCTGTGAATAAACCATCACTTTCGGTTCCTGTTGCTTTTCCTCCAGAAGAGAGTGTGTAAGAAGCATCCTTCTTCAGTTGCGGTGAACTGATTACCACGGATTGATAATCTTTGTCTGGTGCAAAAGTCAATACAGATTCCCCATTGCTATCCTCTAGCTGAAGCACCGTTCCTGCTGCTTGTGTTTCAGTAAACGTCATCATAATAGATTGTTGAGCAGACTCCTCAGAAGTAGCCATTGCCATACCTGCACTACCTGAAGCGATAAGTAAGCCACCATCTATATTAAAGCTTTGATCATAGTCCAGAGAGGCATTGTTATTATTGGTAGGACCGCTAACGATTACCGTCCCATCTGTCATGGCAATCGAACCATTGGAATCAAGGCCGTCACCCATGGAATTTACATAAACGTAGCCCCCATTAATGGAAAGGACATTCTCTTCTGTATTTTCTGTTGCTGCAAAGTCACGACCGGAAGCGTCATTGCCGCCACCAATGTTAATACCGTCATCTGAAGCATTCACATGAATTTCTCCATCAGCGATTGTAATGCTTTTACTTTCCACGCCTTCATAACTCTTTGTCACATTGATAGTTCCGCCTTTTGTCAAAATGGAGGTATCTGCATGGATTCCATCATCTCCAGTTGCAACTTCCAAAACTCCGCCAGTGATGGTAATTGAATTATTACTGTGTACAGCATCATCCAATGTATCAATCGTAAAGCTTCCTCCACCTATCGCTACTTCAACAGCGGCTTTTAGACCTTTCGTACTTTCGGTTTCTGTCTCCGTACTTGCACTAGTTGTAGCGGCGGTATCTTTCATTTCCCCAGGCATGCCTGGCATCTGATTATTTTCATTTGTTTCAATTGTTTCCGGACTGCCGCCACCGGATGTAATTGTGAAATTTCCATCAGCAATTAGAAGGGAAGTCTCTGCCTGTATGCCGTCATTTGCCGACTCAATGTCAAAGGTACCGCCTTCAATCGCAATGATTGCTTTTGAAGCATCCTTGTCGTTTGTCGACTTGATTCCGTCTCCACCAGCTGTAATCGTAATTTTCCCATCTTTTACAGCAACGAGGTCACGTCCCATCAATCCATCATCAGCTGCTTTAATCTGGATTGTCCCACCAGTAACTTTCAACTCATCTTTAGAGGCAATGCCGTTATTATAGTTGCCATTAACGATTAAAGTACCATCCCCATTAATCGTCAAATCGTCTTTACTGAAAAGTGCAGCATTTGGCTCATCATCGTCTGAGTTTTCATATACATAATCTTCGCCATCACTTAGCGTGTTTGTTGTCCCATCCTCCAATGAAACAACCGTTTTCTCTGCCTTTTCTACAAAGATGGGTGCACTCGTTGATGAATTGATTTCCACTCCATTAAGAATTAGTCGAACCGTTCCTTCATCCTCTGCATTCACAATAATTTGTCCATCATTTAACTTCCCGCTAATTTCATACACACCCGAAGTTCGAATTGTGATGTTGCTTCCATCAATGACAACTCCGCCGTTTCCATCAAAGCTTGCACTGTCACCTTCAAGCTTGATAGAGGTTGCGTTGTCCCAATCAGTATAATTATCATCGTCTGAATACGAGACTTTGTCTTGGATCACACTGGCTATCTCCTGATTGCCAATCGTACTCAGGCTCTCCGCTTCGGCAACTGCTGGAATACTAGTCGATGAGTTTTCTTCTGTAGTATCACTGCAAGCAATTAGTAACGCACTACACATCACAAGAGGTGTTGCGATTTTGCTAAGGTTGGATTTTCTATTTTTCATTAAAATTGACTCCTTTTCATTTCTCGATTTAAAAGCTTTTTTCACTTATGAGGCAATTATTAAGGGTCAACCTTAAATCAACCTTAAAAAAATTAAATTTGCAATTCTGGAAATTGGACATATAATCAAACGTAGAAAATGAACAGAGAAAAGAGGAAGCAGGTAAATGAGGCTATTAATTATTGAAGATGACAAATATCTCTCTGATTCTATATGCGAAACGGTCAAGGAATTGTTTGAGCCGGAGCAGGCTTTCGACGGTGAAGAGGGGTTATTTCTAGCTGAGCAAAATATATTTGACGTCATTATTCTAGATATAATGCTGCCCTCCATGAACGGCTATGAGGTATTGCAAAACCTGAGAAAGCAAAACATAACGACGCCTGTCATTATGTTGACGGCAAAAGATGGCATTGATGACAAGATTCAAGGATTTAAAGTAGGTGCAGATGACTATTTGGTTAAGCCGTTCCATAGGGAAGAGCTGTTGCTTAGACTGGAGGCAATGGTCAGAAGATCGGGTGGATTATTAAAGGAAAACGTGATTACCTTTAAGGAACTAAAGTTGAATATTAAAAATAAAACCGCGGAGATTCAGGGAGAGATTTTGAAACTGAATGGGAAGCAATTTGATCTCCTCGAGTACCTGATCAATAATAAAAATGCGATTTTAACGAAGGAACAAATCTTTGATCGAATCTGGGGATTTGAATCCGATACCTCGATGACAGTAGTAGAAGTGTATGCAAGTAATTTGCGGAAAAACTTAAAAAAATACGGCTATGACCACTATATCAAAACGTTCCGTGGACTAGGTTATATGCTCACGGATAATGGTGAATAAAATGTTTAATAAAACCATCTTCAGAAAGCAGCAGCTTAAATTCATGCTCCTTAATCTGCTTGCGTTTACTGTCATTTTTGCGATTTTTGGCTTCATCATCTTTGGACAAGTCCAAAGAACATTGTACTCCCATGCAGATGAGGAGCTGCAATTATTTAAAGAGAGACTAACGGACGCTGTGAATGGTTTGGAGGGAGATGAAGTGAGGCCCATGCCTGGAAAAGGCAATCAGGATCTTTCTCCAATCGATAAAAAACGGGAGAACCCGAATCCGAGGATTGTTGTGATTCAATGGGATAGCACCGGCAAGATTTTGAACGAAGGAGAAATTGGCTCTTTATTTTATGAAAATTATCTCACGGATTACCAGCTCGATAAGACTCAGCTAGATGAAATCACGATGACATCGATTGATGATTTGTACCATTTCAGATACCTTCTTTTTGAGGATGTCAATGAGCAAGATGACATTGCTTATATACAGCTTTTAATCAATGTGGATGCGGAACAAACCATAATCTCCAACTTTATGAGACTAGTAACGATTTGTTCGGTGATTTTCATTATTCTTTCAATTTCAGCAAGTTATATATTATCAAAAAAGATGATGAAACCAATTATGCTGTCTTGGAATAAGCAGGCGGAGTTTGTGGAAAATGCTTCCCATGAACTGAGAACGCCGTTAACCATCATCCAAAACAAATTAGAGTTGCTGCTAAGGGCACCGCACGAAAGAATAGCCGATAAATTTGAAAACATCGCCTTAAGCCTTTCAGAAACGCGTCGTTTATCAAAACTCACTTCAGACTTATTAACATTAGCCAGAGCAGATTCAGCAGAAACAGAGCTTACTTTACAGAATGTGGAAATAGATAAATTGGTGCGTGAGGTTTGTGCGCCATATCAGGAAATTGCCGAGTCACAGGATAAGCATTTCTGGCTTAATTTGAAATGCCCGATTGCGATTAACGCCGATGAAACCCGTTTATACCAGCTATTCGTCATCTTGTTGGATAATGCTTTAAAGTACACTGTAGAAAATGACAGTATTGGTGTCAAAACTTATCTTGAGGATCAGCGGGTAGTCATAGAGATGAGTGATACCGGAATCGGGATAAAAGAGGAAAATATGCAGTATATTTTTGAACGTTTCTATCGTGAGGACAGAGCAAGGTCCCGAGAAACGGGCGGAGTGGGCTTAGGGTTATCCATTGCCCAATGGATCGTCGAAAAACACAGAGGCTCCATAAAAGTGATGAAAAATCAAAATAAGGGAACCACTTTTATTATTAAACTACCAAAGTAGGGGATTGCAGAAATGCAATCTCTTTTTTTGTGGGCTGAAATTTGGAGTTATCTTTTGGGTATCAAGATGGGAGAATGAAACGCATCTTGAGGTCAATATCAGTTCGAAACGCGTTTGATCAGGGGTATCAAATGTATCTTGAGGTTAATATCAGTTCGAAACGCGTTTGATCAGGGGTATCAAACGTATCTTGAGGTTAATATCCGTTCGAAACGCGTTTGATTAGGGGTATCAAACGCATCTTGGAGTCAACTTCAGTTTGAAACGCGTTTGATCAGGGGTATCAAACGCATCCTGGAGTCAACTTCAGTTCGAAACGCGTTTGATCAGGGGTATCAAACGCATCCTGGAGTCAACTTCAGTTTGAAACGCGTTTGATCAGGGGTATCAAACGCATCTTGAAGTTAATTTCGGTCGGAAACGCGTTTCATCAGAGGAATCAAACGCATCTTGAAGTTAATTTCGGTCGAAAACGCGTTTCATCAAGGGTTTCAAACGCATCTTGTCGGTCGGAAACGCGTTTCACCAAGGAAATGAAACGCATCGTAACTTACAGTAAAACATTAAACAAATATACAAACTTCTAAATTTTATTTTTCTTCCAGATTTTCTTTAAGGTTTGTTTAAGGTTCGTCCTCAATAATGTGATTCATAAGAGAACACACAGCAAAGGAGAAAGGCATATGGAAGGAAGACGCTTGAATGGTGTGATGGGGCGAACGGAACTTAAGCATGAGATTACCAAAATGGATTGCTATCTTCTCAGAAATAAATTAAAGCATTTCATGAGGGTGGATCCCTACGCAAAGAAGGACGGCAAATATTTAATTCGCAGTGTGTATTTTGATAACTTCGATAATAAGGTCTTAACCGAGAAAAAAGAAGGTTTTTATAACCGCGATAAATTTCGGGTAAGGCTCTACGATTACAATATGAATTTCTTGAATTTGGAGAAAAAAAGTAAGCGAAATAATCTTACGTATAAGCAAAAGTGCCCGATTTCAGCAGAGGAATATGAAAAAATAAGAAACGGGGACATCGCCTGGATGGAGAATGATTCAAGACCGCTTATCCAGGATTTGTATATCCAGATGAACCTATTTCAAATAAAGCCCGTAACGGTAGTTGATTATGAAAGGGAAGTATTTATCTATGATCAAGGCAATGTCCGTGTAACATTTGACAGTGATATCAAAACGAGCTTCAGGAATAACGATTTGTTGAATCCCGATTTAGCTATGGTTGAAACGAATCCGGAGGTTGTCATTCTTGAAGTAAAATATGACGAGTTTATCCCGGATGTCATAAAGTATTTGCTGCAGCTTGGAAATCGGAAAAAAGGGACCTATTCCAAATATCAAGTAAGCCGAATGTTCGGTTAAGATGGAAAGAAAGTTGGAGGGATTTTTATGGAAACTGTAAATTTTGATGATATTTTTAAATCGAGTATTTTGGAAAAAACAAGTAGCTTTTCAATTGTGGATTCGGCTATAGGATTATTGGCAGCCTTTTTCATAGGGTTATTCATTTATTATGTATATAAGAAAACGTTCACGGGTGTTATTTACTCCCATACATTCAATATATCTTTAATCATCATGTCAATGACAACTGCTTTAATCATTATTGGGATTTCGTCCAATGTCATGTTGTCCCTTGGGATGGTAGGGGCCTTATCGATTGTGCGTTTCCGAACACCGATTAAAGACCCGATGGATATCGTGTATCTTTTTTGGGCAATTGTTTCAGGTATTTTATGCGGAGCAGGATTCATCCCGTTAGTAATTATTGGTTCGATTTTAATCGGCCTTGTATTAATCCTTTTCGGTAACCGTATTAAAGTAGAAAATCCATATCTATTAGTTGTTCGCTATGATGAAACTTCCATTGAAAAATCTATGGAGCACGTCATTTCCGAACATGTTAAAAAACATTCGGTTAAGTCAAAATCCATTATGCCGGGAAATGACTTTGAAGTAACCTACGAAATTCGTGTTAAAGAAAATGATATGAGCTTTATCAACAATATATCCGGCATTGAAGGCGTCAAATCAGCTATTATGTTAAGTTATGACGGCAACTTCACAGCGTAGAATAGTCATGAATCACTCTCCCTTATAATGAGGTGGGAGTGATTTTTTGTTTAATTCTTATTGTTTAACGCCGACCTTTTGTAATAAAATGGTATTTAATCAACTAAAAGAGAGTGAGGGATTATTAATGACTTTTCCAATAAGAGTTAGAGCATGTGCACTTGTCATAGAAAACGATAGGATTCTATTGGTAGAATTCGAAGACGAACGCGGGGTGCATTATAACTTGCCGGCAGGTGGGGTTGAACAGAACGAATCTGTGATAGAAGCTGTTAAACGGGAAGCTAGAGAGGAAGCATCAATTGAAGTAGAGGTTGGACCGTTAGCCTTGGTCTTTGAATATGCCCCACATTTGAATGCTAATCGATTTGGAGAAACACCTTCTTTACAATTGATTTTCGATTGTAAAATTATAGATGACTCAATTCCCGAACTTCCTAACAACCCGGATCCAAATCAAATCGGTGTTAAATGGATTCCCCTCAACAAATTGAAAAATATTGTTCTATATCCAAATATTAAAGAGCAAATTCTAGCCTATGCAAAAAGCCCTCAAAGTATTGAGTTTATTGAAGAACATCTTCTTTTAATGAAATAGGGCTCCAACTCCAAGGTAACTTATTCTACTCCAAATAGCAGCATCAAATAAGTGATTGCGTAAACTGGAATGACACAGGAAGTAATCAGGTACATAATCAGCTCGCCTTTAGTGAGTTTTCTTTTCCACTTTGTTAGCTTCAGTTGCCTTCTATAAATAACGCAAGATACGGGGAGTAACAATGTAGATAACTCTTTTATATTTTCTAAAAAAGTTACCGTCATTCAATCATCATCTCCAATCCTTTCTCCTTATAAAAACGCTACCTATCAAAATCTATGTAAAAAGCTTTTTTCCTATTACTAATAATAAATGAACTATTGAGTGAGTAGTTACGATAAAAAGTAACTGCTCGCTTCATTAGCTAGATTCCCGCTTTCTCACACTATTATGATAAACTTTATTCTACAAGAGGTGATTATAGCTATGCAGCACTTACAATTTGAAGCATCTTGGGACAAGGCATTGGCTGCCAAGGACCGACTAAAAATAAAAAATATCTTTGATGAAACGAAAGATTTAAATCATTCCGATTGCCTTTTCTCTCCGATAAGAGAAGCAATCAACCATGAAGAGGCATTGCTTGTGACTGTATTGATCCATAATTTTACCAGTCATGTGCTAAGTTTTCACAATACTAGATTACTTTATAGTATTCAGGGGGAGGCAATAGCGGACGAAATCTTCACTCTGCCTGCACTGATGATTCCATCAAAAGTAAGTATGCCCTGGACGTTTATTTTTCCGAAGGGCAGCTATAGCCCGCGAGCTACTTTTGAAAACGGTCGATTGGAAATACTTTAAACTCATGATTCCATCAAGCTTTAAGAGGGTAGAAAATTATAAAAAGAAATTGAATATTCATAAGAACTGATATATTCTTTTAATACTATAATTCTTGAAGCGAGGAGTACATATGCATCCCATCAACGATGATTCAAATACTTTATTTGCAATATACAAATCCCTTTTTGAATCGAATCCCGATCCATGCTACGCCCTGGATAAAAACGGGAAATTTATCATCATAAATAAAATGGCAATGGACTTGGCTGGATACACAAGCGAGGAGTTCTCCGAGTTTTCTTTTACGGAAATCGTGGCCGATGAACATAAAGAAATTACTTTAGAAATATTCAAAGATGTACTAACCAATGGGATAACAACAAGCTTCGATGTTTCGATTAAACATAAAACAGGCAAAATAATCGAATTGTATGGAACCTCGGTACCTATTATTGTGGAGAATAATATAGTTGGTATAGCTGGGATCGTAAAAGATATGACGCAAAAGAATCAGATGCAAAGAGAGTTAGAGAGAACCAAAATTGAATTGGAAAGTGTTTTCAATAACATCGATGTCTGTGTCTGGTCAAGTAATTTTGAGCATGAGGTAGTTTTCCAAATTTCTTACGCTTGCAAGAAAATATACGGATACCCTCAAGAAGAGTTTAGAAAGAACCCTAATCTTTGGATGGAAGTGATTCATCCGGATGATCTGGGTTATGTTAAAGCGATGCAGGCTAAATTAGAACAAGGGCAGACGCTTAACCTGGAATACCGCATTATTGACGCTAATCAAAAGGTAAAATGGGTCTCAAATTATACAACACCCATTTTTAACGAAGTGGGGGATATTATCAGGTTGAATGGGGTCGTCGCAGATATTCAGCAACGACGTCTTGCTGAAGAGCAGCTGGAATTTATGGCATTCAATGATGAATTAACACAATTACCGAACCGCAGAAGATTTGAACAGCTTTTAAATGAATCCATTTTGAATGCTCAAATAACAAACACGAAAATGGCAGTTCTTTACTTTGATTTAGATCAATTTAAATGGATTAATGATACGCTCGGACATATAATCGGGGACAAGGTTCTAAAAGTAATAGCAGAACGGTTGAAAACGATTGTTGGGGAAGAAGGAATTGTTTCAAGAGTTGGCGGGGATGAATTTATCATTCTCCTACAGGATATAGATGAGCTGCTACATATTGAAGAAAAAGCACAAAGTCTAATTGATGATATTGTTCAACCGATCTTTTTAGGCGATAGAAGTTATGTACTTACAGCCAGTATTGGAATATGTATTTTCCCGGATCATACTAGCGATGCCGAGAAGTTAATCACATTCGCCGACCAGGCTTTGAATGCAGCGAAAAGAGATGGTAAAAACAATTACAAATTATATCAAAAGGAATTTTCCGATGGGGTATTCAGAAAACTCGAAATACTCCAAACTTTACGGCAGGCAATAAATAACAATAACTCGTTAACTCTAAACTACCAACCGATTGTGGATGCGCGGACTAAAAAGATAGTTGGTTTCGAAGCTCTTTTACGCTGGAATGATCCGGTATTGGGAAGTATCTCCCCAGGAGAATTTATACCCATTGCAGAGGAATCCGGTCTTATCGTTCCACTTGGGGAGTGGGTTATCCGGACAGCATGCCTAAAGTTCAACGAATTATATAGGAATAGTGAGTTCTCCCCATATCTCTCTGTCAATGTATCAACAAAACAATTTGATAATAAACAATTTGTGGAGAAGCTTATCAAGATTCTGGAGGAAACGAATTTTAATCCGAGATACCTCAAAATAGAGTTAACGGAAAGCATCATGATGACAGATGTAGAGAATGTAATAGAGAAGCTAAATCAATTGCAGATAATCGGAGTTGGGGTGTTTTTGGATGATTTCGGGACAGGCTATTCTTCTCTTAGTTATTTGGGAGTACTTCCTATTAATACGCTTAAAATTGATCAATCTTTTATACAAAATATACATTCTATGTGTCAGGAAACGATTGTACGCACGATTATTTCAATGGCAGAAAGTTTAGAAAAAGGAATCATTGCTGAAGGTGTTGAAGAGGAACACCAATTATGCTATTTGCAGGAACTGGGATGCCACTATATCCAAGGCTATCTATTCGGTAAGCCGATACCTTTCGAGGAGATTCCGGAAATGCTAAAAAATGAATTATAAAATAATAGTCATCTTTTCGACTATAATCAAGTTTTATTTGAGAGAGGCGGTTGCATGGATTGTGCTGTCGCTTCTTTTTCGTTAAAAAAGGATTTCTACATTATGACGAGAAACTCTAAATATTGAGGAATAGGAGGGATACTGTGAATTTTGAGGTTTGTAGAAGGAATTTTAAGGCAGTAGGCTTTAAAGGTAGAGGAGCCTTTGAGCATTTTAGTGAGGAAGTACCAGCACTTGCAAAACAGTTATTGGCTCGGGCAGGTGAAATTGAAAGCCATTTACATATTGAAATCGCATTTTTTGAACCGAAAAGGGAGGGAGCTCACCATATAGGGCACTATATTGTAGGGTTGCTTGTAAGGAATTCCATAAGTCCCCCTATGGGAATGGAGTTTATTGAAATAGACCAAAAATATGTCACAGCGACTGGCAAAATATCCACGATTAGCAGCCTTCATTCAAATTTAATGCAATGGGCAAACGAGCAAGGGCATAAGAGGAACCTGGAGTCATATATTGTGGAGACTTACCACCCGATGGACGATGAAGAGGAAGTACAGATATATTTACCGATTTACTAGAGATTTTAGTGAAATTGCTAAATTACAAGAGCAATCGCTTTTTAAAAGTTTTGGTGCAGTATTTTGGATTGGGCTATTAATTGCTTAGCTGGTGACAAAGTTAAATGTACCACTGTCAGTGGATAGTTCTAACATTTTGAGCAAACCGGAAATAAAATGATTGAGGATGCATGAAATCCCCGTAAATGTTAGGGACGAATCTACATTTACGGGGTGTTTTTTATTTTCATGAAAGAATTGATCTTTTATTCTTCTGTCGTACTTCCAAGAGCTTTAAAAGGTAGGTGTTCGATTCCTAACTCTGCTAATGCTGCTTCAGCTTCATCAATTAGAGTTTCTGCTTTTTCTTTTGTTGCATCGTCAAGGTCAGCCAGGAAATCTTCGCGACTACCTTTGCTTTTTTTAGTTGGCAGGTCGACCCCAAGTTCGGCAAGTTGAGTTTGGGCATCTGCCTGTGTGATAGTACCTGCTTTTTGCTGGTCAAGAATAGACTGGGCTTTTTCCTGTGTTGCATCATCAAGGTCAGCTAGGAAATCTCCGTGGCCACCCTTATTTCCTTTAGATGGCAAGTCCACCCCAAGTGAAGCAAGCTGAGTTTGAGCCTCTTCCTGTGTGATAGTACCCGCTTTTTGTTCGTCTAGAATAGCTTGAGCTTTTTCTTTAGTTGCATCATCAAGATCAGCTAGGAAATCTCCACGGCCACCCTTATTTCCTCTAGATGGCAAGTCCACCCCAAGTGCAGCAAGCTGAGTTTGAGCCTCTTCCTGTGTGATAGTACCCGCTTTTTGTTGGTCTAGAATAGCTTGAGCTTTTTCCTTTGTTGCATCATCAAGGTTAGCTAAGAAATCGCCACGACCATCTTTGTTTCCTTTAGTAGGCAAGTCCACCCCAAGTTCCGCTAAATTCGTTTTTAGCTCGTCCATTATCGCTTGCATTTTTTGTTTTGTATCACTATCAAGAGAAGCTTTCACATTGCTTGCTTGTTCCACAGCTGCACTTGAGTTGGTTGTGCTTTCCATTGCTGCAAATGCCTGAGTACTATAACCTCCGATAACTCCTAGCGTTAGGGCACTTGACAATACATATCCAAATAATTTGTTTTTATTCATTTTACTTTTCCTCCTTGATTTCATAGCTAATCAAACATTGTGTTCTAATGAACAATTCATACTTTACTCCCCAATAGTGAAAAAATGGTGAAAAGAAAATAAAATATTACTTTTGTAGATTAGTAATTAATTGGAAGCGAAGGTTATTATAACGATTCAGGAGGAAAACTGCTTCAAAAGGAAAAAAGGTAATTATCAGTGATGTTAACGCAATCTCGGGGACTATAGAAGTTTGAAATAGTAGTTGCTAGTTTCTATAGGTTGTAATCTAGCATGAAAAAGATTTTTTATAGATGAATTCTAGTTTTTCACCAAGTTTTCACCGACGAAGAATAAATTATAGTCATTCAACAAGAAAGGAGAAATCGAATGAATACTAGATTAAGTCAATTAGTGCTTAGAGGAGGCATCATCACTTCATTGATTTTGGGAGTTTCCCTGATACTCGGGGGATATCGTGCTTCGGCAGCTGGTATGCATGGCCATGGCCCTGGAGGAATGCCGACAATGAGAGAATTTGGTGGACATCATGTAATGTTTGGCCCTCAACATGCAGGGTTTCCATGGTTAGGTCTACTTGTATTCTTCATTATTGGAATAGCTGTCGCTGTTTTGTTAGTGAAATGGCTGAAAAACAAATCAAAAACTCCTTCAATGGAGCATTTTATTCAAACAACTTTAGCAAGTCCATATAAATCGATGAATAGCCAAAATGAACATATTTTAGATCAATGGGAAAAAGAATTAAATAAAAAGGAGAATGTGTAAAATGGGGATTTTCAGAAGAGTAAAAATGATTACAAACGCGAATATACATGAATTGTTAGATGGGGTAGAAGATCCAATTGCCATGTTAAATGAATATTCCAGAGAAATGGAACAGGAAATGGCAAAAGCACAAAAAGCACTCTCCCGTCAGATTTTTATAGAGAATAAGCAAGCTAAACTTATTAATGAAACAAAAGAAATTATCGCAAAAAGAACTCGACAAGCAAACTTAGCCCTGGATTTCGGGGAAGAGGCAATTGCAAGAATGGCCATTGAAGAAAAGATAATGTATGAAAACTATCTCGGTATGTATGAACTGCAATATGCAGAAATCCAAGAACAATCAAATATGCTAAAGGAGCAATTGAAGGAACTGCAGAATACTTTTATGGCATTGCAAAATAGAAAGCTTTTACTAGCTTCCCGAGCAAACGTGGCGCGATCTATGAAACAAATCCAATCAACAACTGCCTCCTTCCAAACGGGCAATATTTTAAAGGGGATTTCACAAGCAGAAGATCAAATTCTGTTAATGGAATCGGAAGTGCAAGCCAACAGACATTTTACCAGCCCTATGCTTGTACAAGATGTCATCTATCAGAATCATGTCAATGATGAGGATATCAACCAAGAAATCGAAAAGCTAAAGAACGAAAAGGAAAAACAACTAAAGTTAAGTTAATGGTCAGATAGAAAAGAAGTACCGGTCAAATAGGCTAGGTACTTCTTTTCCTTTAAAGAGAAGAACATTATAATGAACGAAATAATTCATTTACATAACGCTTAATTTTTTTGTTTAATATAAATTAACAAGCTAGCTATAAGAGGATTAAATATGCATCTATAAAATAGATGTTTCGAGAGTCAATTAAATACATAATGCGAAAGGTGCATAACAATGAATATTTTACTGGCAGAGGATGACTCTACGCTTGGAGAGCTTATCGTTTTTATGCTTAAGAAAAAGGGCGGGTATAATGTTGAGTGGGTAATGGAAGGCGAAGATGCTTTTTATTACGCAACGAATGCCCACTACGATGTCTTGATCCTGGATTGGATGATGCCGAATGGAACGGGTGTGGAGGTTTGCGGGCGTTTACGAAAACAAGGTTATTCCGGTGCGATTTTAATGCTTACTGCAAAAGATAGCGTTCAAGACCGAATAGACGGGTTGGATTCTGGTGCGGATGATTACCTTGTCAAACCCTTTGAAATTGATGAGCTAATGGCAAGATTACGTGCTCTTGCACGTCGTAACTATGCTCCAATAGTAGAGGAAGAGATTCAAGTTAGAGATCTGGTGTTTAATCGAATGAGTCACGTCGTTCGTCTGGGAAATGAAGTTATTCAACTTAGTAAAAGAGAATTTCAACTGCTCGATCTATTGGTCCAAAATAGAGGGCAGGTAATTTCGCGTGAGGTGATACTTGACCGTATATGGGGAAATGATTCCGATGTTGCCCCCAAAACAATTGATGCTACAGTGAAATTAATTCGAAAGAAGTTGAAAAAAGTTAAGAAAGAGCAGCTACTTCAAAGTATAAGAGGGGTGGGGTATAAGTTTGAAGCATAATCTTTTACCATTCCTCAAGAGTTTCATAACGCCTAGTGGAAAAGATCTGTTCAGTCGTACACAAGGACAATTAACGCGGATTTATAGTGGGCTGCTCATTCTTTTCCTGATGCTTTTTATTGTCATTGTATATAGCATTCTGTATTACTCCATTTTAAAAAGCTCCGAACGAGAATTGGAGTCCCTTGCAGATCAAGAAGCACAATATATTGAACAATACTTACTAGAGAATAGAACGAGGGATTTCCGGGATATACAAAATCAGGAGATTGTGTTTTCAGGTGTCAATCAGGTCTTTTACTATGTAATGAATTCAGATGGTGAAATCATCATGGGAAATGATGAGGATAGCCGGTTGCAAGCCGTGCTGCCCCCTTTACTGAAGTCGAGAATAACAAAGGGAAATGGCGTTTTTTTGGAATCCCTCCATCTTGAAGGGAACCAAGATGAAAAAGGGAATAAGAGAGAATTTCATCGACCCGAAAGTGACCAGGATATTTCATTAATGATTGCTGGTCATCCGATTACATTTAAGGGACAAACGATCGGCCAGCTCTATATTGGGAGAGATTTCACTTTTGCCTCTCAGCTTTTTCAATGGGTATTGATTATTCTAATTGTATTAGGATTGATATTTATAGGGCTTGCGTTATTTATGAGTCAAAAGATGTCCAAAAAAGCCATGGTTCCAATTGCGAAGGCGTTTACGAGACAAAAAGAATTTGCCGCTGATGCTTCCCATGAATTGCGGACACCATTAGCCGTTTTGCAATCTTCACTGGATGCAATGGATATGACTTTGCGAGATGAGAAGGACCAATTTACTGAAAAGTTACTAAAAAATATGCGCCAGGAAGTCAAAAGAATGACTAGTTTGGTAGGTGATCTATTAACACTGGCACGTTCAGATTCAAATACAGTTGAACTTAGAAAGGACACGTTTAATTTACGACAGATGGCTGAGGATGTCTTGGAATCTGTTCGCCCGCTTGCAGATGAAAAAACAATATCCACTAGTCTCGATGCACCTGAAAATCTAATGGTTGTAGCGGATCCCGAAAGATTATCTCAATTAATATATATTCTTTTGGATAATGCAATTAAGTATACTCCAGCAGGTGGAGCGGTAAAGATTTCACTTTCACAAGAAGAGTGTTATGTTTACATTACGGTAAACGATACAGGAGTAGGAATCAAAGATAAGGATTTGAATCATATCTTCGAAAGGTTCTACAGAGCGGACAAATCACGCTCCCGTCAAATGGGGGGACATGGCTTGGGGCTTTCCATTGCGAAATGGATTGTAGAAACACATAAAGGGACAATTGAAGTGTCGAGTGAATTAGAAAAAGGAAGTACCTTTCTTGTCAAGATACCAAGAAAAATGGAATAGGGTAGATAGCGTTAATCCAATAAGAAGGGGTTGACGCTTTTTCCTTGAAGTCTTGAAATTAATATGTTGTAGGACTTTTATATACTGCGGGAAATTTTGGCGAAACAAATCATATATTAAACTAAATATAAGATAAGGGAGCTAATACATATGCAGATAAAAATAATGTTCAAACAGTTTTTGGGTGAGCCATTGTGGTTTAAAATACTTATCTCTACAACTTTACTAAGTTCCATTGTTTTTAGTAGCTCTTTTTTCTCGGGACATCCTTCTATTCAATGCTTTGCTAAACTAGCTGCGGCTGTTTTCTTTTTTGCTTATGCATATAAAATGAGAAGGAGTCGAAAGAATTTTATTATTTTTATATCGTTGGCAGCTTTCTGTGTTCTACTAGCTATCCTGGAATTCTATCAGTGATTTAGGTTAATATGGGACTACCTGGGTCAAAGAATGGAAGTCTTTAACTTCCTTTAATGGTTTTCACTCCAATAGAATTGATGTTGATTTTCTAAAGCTGCACAATTAGATAAGGAGTTGTTGATATGGCATTTGGAATAGTAATAATCATTTTAGTGCTAGCCCTTGGAACAGCTATTTATTTTTCGTTGGGCAAGTCAACCAAAAGAAAACTGATTGTTTGGGGGATAACAACAATGCTTGCCATCGCCCCTTTTTTCACATGGTTAGGTAGTATTGGTTTTGCTATATATGTTGGAGATGGCTTTGCTGGAATGGGACTAATGGTAATCATGTTCCCAATACTATTTTTAATCGGCATTACTTTGCTTTTAATTGGAATTTTTATTAAACCAAAACAGATAGATTAAAGGATATTTAAATGGGTTATAACTCGACAGTCCTTATATTATGCTCATTGGCTTATTAGTTGCAATTATTTACGGTAGAGAATTCCCGGCATTTCATATATTATTTAAATATACTTAAACAAGTTCTAGCTGTAGCGGCAAACGAGCCGCTTACGCTTTTAATATCTAGCTGCAGCGGCTAGCCTCT
>NZ_JAUHTQ010000008.1 GCF_030418165.1 Ureibacillus aquaedulcis | reverse complement strand
CGAGTAGGAAAATGGCGTTTTTTTGATATAGCTAAAATTGATTTCCGTTGCGGGGACGCGCATCCTCGGGCACGGCTCGACACGAGCGTCTCTGCCTCGTGCTGTTCCCCCAGGAGTCGCCCCTCCACTCCAATCAATTTATACAGTATCAATTTCTTAATATGGATTCTTCCATCATTCAAAGAATTCTTACTTCTGTCCCAGCCTCTTTTTGGTATTTAATAAATGATTTCTTTTCGAATGCACTTTTAATATAGAATTTTGCCGGTAAGTCTATCAAATTCTCTTATTTCCAAACAACAACTCTTCAATATCGTACAAAGGCATCGGTTTTCCGAAATAATACCCCTGTGCTTCGTTGCATTTCAAGTCGTACAGGAAGGCTGCCTGTTCTTTTGTTTCGACGCCCTCGGCAATGACTTCCAGGTTCAGGATGTGGGCGAGATGGATTATGGCATTAATAATTTTCGCGTCGTTTTGGTCAACCATTAGTTCATGGATGAAGGAGCGGTCTATTTTCAACCGATGAATCGGGAAGTTTTTCAGGTAATTGAGTGAGCTATAGCCTTTTCCGAAATCATCCATCGCGATTTGCACACCTAACTGATTTAATTCTTCCATTACCGATATGGCGTGCTTCACATCCATTGCCATGGATTCCGTAATTTCGATTTCCAGGTAGTGCGGCTCAATATTAGATTGTGTTAATGCTTGGTGTACTTTCTCGACAATTGAGTGGCTCAGGAAATCCTGCGGAGATAAATTGACGGCTATTTTGACAAGTGGAAGTCCACGGGCTTTCCAGCTGCTCAGTTGCTGACAGGCTTGCTGCAAAACAAAGTCACCCAAAAGTGTGGCCATTCCCATTTCCTCGGCAAGGGGGATGATGTCCCCCGGCAAAATGAGGCCCAGCTTAGGATGATTCCATCGTACCAACGCCTCTAGACCAATAATCATTTGCGAACACAAGCTCACTTGCGGTTGATAATACAATTCCAGATGATTCAGCTGAATCGCGTGCCTTAAATCCTGTTCAAAGGTTAATTTTTCAAAATAGCGATGGCCGATTTCCGAGTCATACAAGACATAATTATTTTTCCCCTTTTCTTTTGCACGGTACATTGCCGTATCCGCCCTGCGGAACAATGAGCCCGCCTCAGGGTTGCAGTCCTGATGTATCGCAATGCCGATGCTTGTACTAATATGGAACTCATATTCGTCGATCACAAAACTTCTTTTGAATAACTCCAGTATTTTTTCGGCAAATGAAGTGACCTCACGTAAATCCGTATAATCGGTCAGGATGATCGTAAACTCATCCCCACCCATACGATATAGCTCCGCATTGTCGGGCAAGGAATCATGCAAACGCTTGGTTACCTCGGTCAAAAGCCAATCCCCTTTTTCATGGCCCAGCGTATCATTGATAAATTTAAATCGGTCCAGATCAAGCAAGAAAATCGATAAGGTTCCTCCATTTTCTTTCACTAATCCCAGCTTTTCTTCCAGCGTTCCATTGAAGCTTCTTCGATTCGGAAGTCCCGTTAATTCGTCATGATAGGCCAGGTAGCGAATCTGTTCCTTGGTTTTATGCCGTTCCGTTATATCTTTGAGCTGTGCAAATGCACCTGTCAGTTCTCCATTGGGGTTATAAAGCGGAATTCCATCGAACAAGGCAATAACTTGATTTCCTGTCTTTCTATCCAAAAACTTTATCTCGATATTTGAAAAATCTTTTCCTTGTAATACTTGCTTTAGATAAGCGCCAAAGTAACTTTCCTCATCAATTACAGAGTTTCTTTCCCAACCTGTATAGGATTGTCCAATCTCGTTGATTGCAGTGATGGTGCCGGTTTTATCAATTTCAACGATGCCGTTTTTCGAGGATTCAATGACAACTTGATTGAGTATATTTAATCTGGTATTGGAATCTTTTAACTGGATTTCCCTTTCAATCGCATTGACGACGGAATACAGCATGGTCAAGAGAAGTGGGCTCTGGAATTCCAATAACGTGATGATGGTCATTGTGCCCTTTCTCTTTCCATCAGATTCAAATGTCAGCGGCACTGTATAGCAGGCGATTCCATGAAAGAATGTTTTATAATGCTGCATCCCTACAACTTGAGTTGGTTGGTTTGAGGTTAACGCCAGACTGATGGAGTTCGTTCCATAGTCTTCTTCCGTACATTCAATGCCAATTCGGGCTCCTAGTTTTTCGAAGTTTTGATTGAGCTTGTCATCTCCCTTGATGTCCAGCAAGGTTCCTTCCTCATCCGTGACAATCAGCAGAAACGGAATGCCCTGTACCATTTGAAATAGCTGATCGGCAAAAAAGTCCAGTACATCAAATAACTTTGCAAACTCAAGTAATTTTTTCTGCAAATCTGCATCGCTACAATATCTTGTTGCTGGAAATTTATCTGGATCCATTCCAATCCTTTCACAATGTTTCTGGGATTCTATTATATTTTGTGAAAAATCAATTTTGGGTAAATTCAAGACGCAGCACTCCCTTCAAGCAAACCGTTCTCATCGACATATTTATAGTAATATAACTGTATTATAACATTGAATAGCAAATATTTATTAATTTTTATGAGCTGATACCGTTCTCATCTTTCTCTTCCCCATCACTGCCGAATTGCATCAGTATTCCTTCCATAAAAATATCGACAAACTGTTTGCTTTCCTCCTGAAGGCTGTAGTGATCGCCAAATGCGATCCAATCATAGAGATTGCCGCGCATACATCTAGTAATCAACACCGCAATTCTTTCCGCGTTTGCCTCTTTCACTAATTCCCCGCGTTCAATTGAACTATTCACAAAATGAATAAGTATTCTATAAAGACTTCGTTCGGTATTGTTAAAGAAGTGATTCTCGCTTTCGTTTAAGCCATTTGAATAGACCGTCCTCATTAAATCTTTGCCAAGCTCATGCTCAAGATAATGCATTTGACCTTGAAATAACTTTAAAATTTTCTCTTTAAGAGCGTCTTCTTCAGCTATCGTTTGGACGAAGGTTTCGTAGAAAGTATCGATTTCTTTAAATTTTTCCAGGAAGATTCCATACTTCGAATGGAAGTGGCCATAAAATGCCCCTTTGGAACTTTTACTTTTTTCCACAATCTCATCCACCGTAACTCGATCAAATCCCTTTTTCTGAAATAACTCCAATGCCGTTTCGAAAATCCGCTGCCTTGTTTTTTCGGCCTGCATTTGCCGATTCCCTTTCCTCATCGCTTGCCTCCATTCCCATGTATTTTTAGTTAAGATTATCGCCCACTTAAATGTCATTTTTCTCAATTTATCAGAATTGTCAGAATAGTATTGACTTTTAATTTATCATTGTTTTATTATTTAGACTAGAGTCTATGAAATTTATTTTTTCGAGTTAAATGAAATCGTTTTTGCAATTATGGGGAGGGGGTTAACGATGGATATTATGGGGGATCGCACGCTGCCAGCACTGTTGAAGGAAAAAGTGGATATTCATCCAGAGAAGCTCTTTATTGCTTTTGAAGATGTCGAGGGGAATCAAACGACTAAAGCGTATCGCGAATTTTATGAAGAAGTGCTGAAACTGGGCAATGCCCTGCTGGACTTGAATATAAAGCCTGGCGATCATGTTACATTGCATTTGCCGAACAATATCGAGTTTTTGACGACTTGGTTTGCGTTGGCACATATCGGGGCAATCATGGTCCCGACCAATATCTTGTCGAGTGCGGATGAAATGCATTACGTCATTAATCATTCGGAATCTGTTTTATTGATTACAGAGGAAGAGCATGTGGAAAAATTTCTGCAGATGACAGGGGAACTTCCTACGATACAACACATCATATTAACCCGTTTTAAGAACCAATCTACCACACTCTTAAATTACGATCATCTCATAGCCAAAGCTTCTACAGATAGTAGTCGTTTTCCAGAAGTTCGGGCCCAAGATGTCGTTGGTATGCTTTACACATCAGGTACTACATCCAAACCAAAAGGCGTGCAAGTGACAAATGCAAATTATATCTTTACCGGCGAGTTGATGTCTAAATGTATCGTCGCAACCGAAGATGACCGGATGTTTATCGTCCTGCCGCTTTTCCACGGCAATGCCCAATATTATTCATCAATGCCCGCATTGGTCGTTGGCGGAAGTATTGCATTAACGGAGAAATTCAGTGCATCCCGTTACTTTAAGCAAGCCAAATCCCTTGGTGCCACGGTCGGTTCCTTATTTGCTGCACCGATCCGCATGATTCTGGCAAAGGATTATGATGCAAACGACAAAGACAATCCAATTCGGTTGGTTCTGTTTGCCCAGTCGATTGCGGAGCATCAAATTCAGGAGTTTGAGGAAAAGTTTGATCTAAAATTGCTGCAGTTGTATGGCATGACCGAAACAGTAGGCATCCCGCTTATCAATCCATTAAACGGGATTCGGAAAAACCTCAGTATCGGCAGACCGAGTATCGGCTATGAAGTAAAACTGATTGATGAAAACGGAGATGAAGTCCCCAACGGAGCTGTTGGACAAATTGCGGTAAAGGGAGTACCTGGCAGGACCATCATGAAGCAATATTTCAAGAATGAAGAAGCCACACGGCAAACCCTGCAAAACGGCTGGCTGCTGACCGGTGATAATGCCCGTATCGGGGAGGATGGCTATTTCTACTTCGTTGACCGTGTGAAGGATATGATTAAACGTTCGGGTGAAAATGTCGCCGCGCAAGAGGTTGAAAGCGTTTTAACACAACACCTAGCCGTTTACGAAACGGCGGTAATCGGCGTTCCTGATGACATGAGAGATGAAGCGATAAAGGCTTTCGTCATTCTAAATAAGGGAATGCGCGTTACACAAGAAGAACTCATTCAATTCTGCAAGGTTCGGCTAGCAAAATTTAAGGTACCCGATTCCATCGAGTTTGTGGAGGAGTTTCCGCGAACGCCCGTTGGAAAGATTCAAAAACATATTTTAAGAAATTCGTACTCTATTAAATAATGAGAAAGTAGGTTCTTTATGAAAAAAGCGAAGATTTTAATGGCTAGTTTAGTCGGGTCCATTATCGAATGGTATGACTTTTACTTGTATGGAACGGCAACAGGTTTAGTATTCTCCACGCTTTTCTTCCCAAACCATGATCCGGCAGTGTCCATCTTGATTGCATTTGCCACATTTGGTGCCGGGTATGCGGCAAGACCAATCGGAAGCATTATCTTTGGGCATATGGGTGACCGTATCGGACGCAAGGCTTCCTTGATGCTGACGCTTATCGGGATGGGTGGAAGCTCGTTTTTGATTGGGCTTTTGCCAACATATGCTCAAATCGGTATTGTGGCACCTGCACTACTAGTTTTATTGCGGTTGATGCAAGGAATTGCTCTTGGCGGTGAATGGGGTGGAGCTGTTCTGTTGGCAACTGAATCGGCCAATAAAGGAATCCGCGGATTTTTCGGTTCCGTGCCTCAATTAGGGGTGCCGATTGGGTTGGTATTGGGTACATTCAGTTTCACATTAATTAGTGCTTTGACGACTGAAGCCCAATTCATGGCTTGGGGATGGCGCCTTCCCTTCCTATTCAGTATCGTGTTGATCGTCATCGCCGTTTGGATTCGAAGCGGCATCGAGGAAACACCAGAATTTCAGAGGAAAAAAGAACAAGGTGAACTTGCGAAAATTCCCGTTGTGGAAGTTTTCAAATACAACAAAAAAGATATTTTCCGCCTAATTGGCTTAAAACTGGGTGATGGCTTCTTCAATGTATTCTTAATGTCCTTTATATTGGTATATGCTACAACATATTTGGATTACTCCCGTGATACGGCACTATTGGGCTTAACGCTAAGCTGTGCAACGATGATCATTACGATTCCAATCGCCGGTTATCTTTCCGACTTTATCGGCCGTAAAATGATCTACACAGGCGGCCTGATAGCCATGCTTGTTTTAGCCATTCCTTATTTCATGGCGATTCCGGTAAGTACTGGCTGGTTCTTCACAATGCAAGTGCTTTTACTTGGGGTTGTATGGGGAGCCATCTTTGCGACGCAAGGGACATTATTCTCTGAGCTATTTCCTGCAAAAGTTCGTTATACCGGGCTATCACTCGGCTATCAAATTGCTGCAGCCATCGTAGGATTCGGCCCGATGATCTGGACAGCCATGGGCACTAATTATGGTGCTTCCCCTATGGTATTTGGCGGGTTTATGATGGTCAGCCTTGTGATTTCCCTGGTGCTGATTCTCTTCGCTCCAGATACACGTGTTATCACGAAATATGAGGATTTAGAGGAAGAGCAGATTACGCGTTTGAATGGTGAGGCGGAACAGGAGAAAGCTGTTAATCTTACGTAAGCGCGCAGTGAAAGGAAAAAAAGCAAAGAGCAGTGAACCACGTGAAAGTTATGTCCTTCGTCTAATTGATGGAGGGCATTTTTTTGCGTGGTTTGTTGTGGTTGATGTTTATTTTGGTGATAGGTGAATTAATACTTACCGATGAATACAAAAGTATTAAGGATAGCACCCCTAATTTCGCAGGTGCGCAAATCGATTTCGTGTATGACATCAGATGTTAACTAAAAAAAGATTGTCTTAGCGAGTAGCAGACAATCCCTTTGCATTCGTTTTTTCTACTAATGGTTTCAAATGTGTTGCCAGTTCGCTGACTAATTCTTTCACCGTAATTTGCTCATTTTCATTGCCGCGCTGTATCGCATACTCCAAAATTTGTTTAAACTCTTCCTGAATATCCATAGTCTCCACAGACACTACCTCCTAAGCAATTCATACCTATCTATGCAAATATCTTCCCATAAAAAATAGATTGCAAACATTAAAATACTATAAAATATCATTACATATATTTAGGAACTGTTTTGTTTATGTATCAAGCGTTGAATAGTTTGGGTGCCGGGCACGCACCACTAAATTTCCTACCATTTGAAGCAGTTTCCCTTTTGTATCGTCGTAATAGCTACCCCTTTGCTACCGTTAGGAAGGTTCCCCCTTATACAACTGCGCAATACCTATCGTTTTTCCACCGTTCGATGCCGCTAGCCCCTTATAGTGGGGCACACAAAAAACTCCGAAACGATTCATAATCATTTCGAAGTTGTTTTTGTATCAGGCACCTGTTGGGTCCAAACTTTGTAGCCTTTTCCGTTCAAGTGAATACCATCTATGGTGTATTCTTTTTTCAATTGGCCCTCTTCATCGGTGAAATACGGAAACAGGTCCAGGAAGTGAACATTGAGTTCTTTTGCTGTTTCTTTTAGCGCTTTGTTAAAGCGTTTGACTTTGTCATTGGTTACTTTATCGCCATAAATCGAGTTGTTTACCGGGAGGATGGATTGGATATAGATTTCCGTTTTGCTCTTTGCAAAAGATTCAATAATTTTTCGGATGTTTCCGATATAAGCATCCTGCTCCACTTTTGTTCTTATATCATTTACCCCAATCAGCAAGTATACTTCCTTGGCATTCCTGCCGACCACTTCATTAATCCGATTCAGCACCCCTGCGGAAGTATCTTTACTAATTCCCCGATTCAATACTACTTGATCCGGGTAGAACTCCTGAAACTCTCCATGATCCGTAATGCTGTCGCCAACAAAGATTTTATCAACACGGGTAGTTTCCGTGGATTCGAAAATGTCCTTTTTCTGCAAGTAGTAGTTGGAGTATTTTGGGGAGACTTCCACCCCAGCGAGTTCCCTTTTCAAGGAGCCGTTCCCCCCTCTTTTAGATGTCACAAAAAAACTGATAACTACAAAACATAAAATCATTGATACCATGAATAAATTCTTTCTTTTTTCCAAAAATCATTCCCCCGCTTTCTAGGCTGTTTTCAATTTGTTTGGAGGGTTTCCATAAGAAACTTTGCATATTTGCTATTCTACAATTATGTTCCCCAAACCTTCATTATAAAAACTGGTTTAATTATCGAATTTGATTGTCCACTTAAAGTTCGATTTATACTATCCAGGACTCTCCACAAATAATTTAAAATATTCTTGAAATTATAAAAGTTTACTAGTCTTAGCAACCAAAGTTATGTCATAATAACAGGAACTATATATTTTTTATTACATCTGATGGAGGGATTGTTTTGTCGAATATCAAAACAGCAATCGTCGTCGGCGGAGGAATCGGAGGGCTCGTGACAGCTTTAAGACTTCAACGTGTTGGCGTGTTAGTGAAGGTGTTTGAAAGCGTCGATAACATAAAGGCGCTGGGGGTTGGCATCAATTTATTGCCCCATTCAGTGAAAGTGCTTACAGAGCTGGGGTTAACGGAAAAGCTTGAAAAAACAGGCTTGCCAACTGCAGAGCTCATGTATGTCAATAAATTTGGAAAGAAAATTTGGCAGGAAGAGCGCGGATTAAACGCCGGTTATAATTGGCCACAATATTCCATCCACCGCGGCGAGCTGCAAATGCTGCTGCTGAATGCCGTAAAAGAGCAGCTGGGTGAAGAATCAGTGCTTACGGGACACCACTTAACTAGCTTTGAAAATGAAGCGGACGGCGTCGTGGCACATTTTGAAAATAAAAAAACAGGCGAACATATCGGGTCCTATCGCGCGGATATCCTGATTGCAGCAGACGGCATCCATTCGGTTGTGCGCAAGCATTTCTATCCAAACGAAGGTCTGCCAAAATACAGCGGACGTATTTTATGGCGCGGCATCACGGAATCTGAACCGTATTTAACCGGCCGCTCAATGATCATGGCAGGATTCCAGGACCAAAAATTCGTTGCTTACCCAATCAGTCCAGAGCTGGCAAAAGAAGGACGTTCGCTTGTGAACTGGATTGCCGAACTTTCCATTGATGAAATGCCGGACCGCGCGGACTGGAACAAGGAAATTGATAAGGAAAAGTTTGCGCCTGCCTTTAAAAACTGGAATTTTGGCTGGTTGAATGTTCCGAAAATTATTGAGGAAGCAACAGCAGTCTATGAATTTCCGATGGTGGACCGCGACCCGCTGCCGCAATGGACGTTTGGCCGTGTGACATTACTGGGCGATGCAGCACATCCAATGTATCCAATTGGTTCAAATGGTGCGTCACAGGCAATCTTGGATGCGGATGCCCTTGGGCAAGTCATTGAAGGACAACAGGACGTGGAAACTGCCTTGAAAGAATACGAGGCTAAGCGACGTGAAGCTACCGCAAACATCGTATTGATGAATCGTCAAAATGGACCGGAGCAAGTGATGCAGATTGTTGAAGAGCGCGCTCCAAACGGCTTTGATAACCTGGACGACGTCATTTCATATGAAGAGCTTGCGGAAATTGCCAATAAATATAAGCAGGTAGCAGGTTTCGACCGCGAAACATTAAACAGCAAGGCAGGTAGTTCAGTATGATTGAACATATTGTGTTGATAAAGTTTTCACCCGCTACAACCCTGGAGCAAAAACAGGAATTGATCGCCAGAACGCTGCTGCTCAAGGAAAAAATTCCGGGTGTGATCGATATCCAGCAGGGCATCAATTTTTCCGAGCGAAGCAAAGGCTATGATGTCGGGTTAACGGTGCGTTTTGAAAATCGTGAGGCGCTGGAAAATTACCTCCCCCACCCTGAGCACCAGAAAGTCCTTTCTTTCTTGAAGGAGATTGGTGTTGAGGATTCAATTATCGTGGATTTTGAGATTTAATTTTTTTTACCCATTCACTTTAGCGCGTAGGCGCGTTGAAGCTTTTAAGCGCTAAAGTACCAATACTGTTAGGGGTGTCCAAAAATGAATGTTGTTCATGTTCACAAAATAATCGACCAAAGTCGCTTTCGTTTTTTCCATCTTTCCTTAATTTTTTGGTGCTTTTTCATCATCTTGATGGATGGCTATGATGTCGTCATCTATGGTTCGGTTGTACCTGCCCTGATGGAGGAATGGTCTCTTACGACGGTGGAGGCTGGCGTGATCGGAAGCTATTCGGCGGCCGGAACTGCAATCGGCGCCGTCCTTTTCGGTTTAATGGCCGATAAGATCGGACGAAAAAAGGTCATCCTGCTTTGTACAATCATGTTCAGTCTATTTACAGCGCTATCGACATTTGCAGGAGGTCCAATTTTGTTCACGATCATGCGCGTTATCGCAGGGCTTGGACTGGGCGGTGTAATGCCAAACGTTATTGCCCTATCAGCGGAATATGCACCGAAGAAAATCCGGGGCGCGATTGTATCGTTCATTTTCTGTGGATATTCCATCGGTGCAATTGCTGCTGCCATGTTCAGTAAATCGATTTTACCGGCAATGGGCTGGAAACCGATATTCTGGATTGCCGCGCTTCCACTATTGTTTCTTCCTTTCCTGGTGAAACAGCTTCCGGAATCGGCAAGCTTCCTATTGTCAAAAGGAAAAGAGGAAGAAGTACGAAAAATCATGAACCGCTTAACACCAGAAGAACCACTTGCTCCGAATGCGGTCTTTGCGAAACCAGCAGAAGCAGCAAAAGGTTCGCCATTGGCCATGCTGTTTAAAAACAAGCTGGCCCTCAGCACCATCATGTTCTGGATTTCTTGCTTCTCCTGCTTCGTGCTCATCTATGCCATGAACGTCTGGTTGCCGAAGCTGATGATTGAAGCAGGCTACAGCTTGGGCAACAGTCTCTTATTTGTCGTTGCTTTAAACGTCGGCGCAATCGTCGGAACGGTTATTTTTGGCCGATTGACGGATCACTGGGGCTTCAAGAAAGTCATGGTTCCGCTGTACTTCCTTGGCGCCATTGCCCTGTCTGCCATCGGGTTAACAAACAACACGATGATTGCGTATCTATTAATCGGCATTATCGGGGCGGCTTCTGTAGGGGTCCAAAATATCAGCAATGCCCTTGTATCGCAGTATTACCGGCCGGAAGTTCGTTCTACCGGTGTAGGCGCGGCCATGGCATTCGGACGCGTGGGCGGTATTTTTGCACCGACGTTTGTGGGGATTCTTTTGACGATGAATTTGTCTGCACAGATGAACTTCACACTCATCGGTTTGGCGGCACTGCTTGGAGGGATTGCAATCCTTTTTGTTCAGGAAAAGCATGCCTACTACCGCCAAGAGGAGTCTACGGAGGAAGAAACTCCTATTCGTACACAAATTGGCGAAATTAAGGATTCCCCTTCAATTTAATCGCAATTAAATAACAAGCCCCACCTGGATTTCCGGGCGGGGCTTGAATATTTGCGTGGGGACCTCTATGATGTTATTTCTATATTTTTGATATAGCTTTCGGCATCTTTCAGTAATTGCTTAAATAAATTTCGATTATTGGTATCGATATTTGCGCTTTTCCTAGCTTTTTTTAAAGAAAAGTCTTCATGGATAATAATACTTCTTAAATCAGCGAGCGTTTTCGTATTATTTTTAAAATTTACACGATGACCCAACTTTTCCTCCAAATCCAGAATGATATTGACTTCCGGCGTCTGCACATATTGATTATCATAAAAAGTATGATAAATATCTTTTAATAGCTGCTCAATAATGGCGTAAAGCTCGACGGTCAAGGACGCATATTTTCTGTCTTTGCGGACCTTATACAATCCTTTTAATTCTGCATCGTTCAACAGTTCTCCCCAATTGAACGAATCGGGCTCCTGAGAAGATTTCTTAACAATTTGTTTGTACTCTATTTCAACCAAATGAAGATTCGCAATCGCTTGATCCTTTAACCTTTTAATCTTGTCCTTTTTCCCCAAATAAACCACCCCTTCTATCACTCTGTT
Organism: Ureibacillus aquaedulcis; assembly: GCF_030418165.1. Taxonomy (GTDB): domain Bacteria; phylum Bacillota; class Bacilli; order Bacillales_A; family Planococcaceae; genus Ureibacillus; species Ureibacillus aquaedulcis. The sequence goes on along the minus strand of NZ_JAUHTQ010000008.1, from coordinate 170,431 downwards.
TCTACCTGTCGTCTCTTATTCCCCTAGATCTTCTAGTTGAACCCTCCCTGTTGCACCTATTCATTGAGCAAGAAAGTCACCGTTGACAAGTAGTAACTCTTTTCCCTAAATTCGATGATTTTAAAACCTCCTGGGATCGTGCAAGTTAAAATTCGTTGGCTGAACACGCTTTGCTACGGTTTGGAGCGGTTTCGCCTTTGAATGACCCTAATAGCAATTTCCATAAACAATAAAAACCTCTTTCGACATTAATGTCAAAAGAGGTTTGATTTCTATTTAGCGTATTCAACTGCACGTGTTTCACGGATGACCGTAACTTTGATATGGCCCGGATAATCGAGCTCTTCCTCGATTTTCTTGCGGATGTCCCTCGCCAGGCGATGGGAGGCAAGATCATCAATTTTCTCAGGTTGTACGATGATACGAATTTCACGACCTGCTTGAATCGCGAATGATTTCTCTACGCCGTCATAGCTTTCTGAAATCTCTTCCAGTTTTTCTAAACGACGGATATAGTTTTCAAGTGTTTCACTGCGCGCACCAGGTCTTGCTGCTGATAATGCATCGGCAGCTGCAACGATTACTGCAATGACAGACGTTGCTTCTGTGTCACCATGGTGGGAAGCGATACTGTTAATTACAACAGGATGCTCTTTGTATTTTGTTGCAAGCTCTACACCGATTTCTACGTGGCTGCCTTCAACTTCGTGGTCAATGGCTTTCCCGATATCATGAAGTAAGCCCGCGCGTCTTGCCAATGTCACATCTTCCCCTAACTCTGCTGCTAAAAGCCCGGATAGGTGAGCTACTTCGATTGAATGCTTCAATACGTTTTGGCCATAGCTTGTACGATACTTCATGCGGCCTAGGATTTTCATCAAGTCTGGATGTAAATTGTGAATGCCTACTTCGAACGTTGTTTGTTCACCTGTTTCTCGGATTTGCTCGTCCATTTCACGGCGTGATTTCTCCACCATTTCTTCAATACGAGCTGGGTGGATTCTTCCATCTTGTACTAATTTTTCTAGTGCAAGACGTGCAGTTTCGCGACGGATTGGATCAAAGCCAGAAAGGATTACTGCCTCTGGTGTATCATCGATAATTAAATCGATACCCGTCAGCGTTTCCAGTGTTCGAATGTTACGCCCTTCACGACCGATAATGCGGCCTTTCATTTCGTCATTCGGTAGGTTTACAACGGATACTGTTGTTTCAGCAACGTGATCTGCTGCAAAACGTTGTAGTGCAAGTGATAATATCTCACGAGCTTTTTTGTCAGATTCTTCTTTCGCACGTGTTTCTGCTTCTTTAGTCATCACAGCAATATCTGTTGAAAGTTCATTTTCAACTTCTTTCAGGATGATTCCTTTCGCTTCTTCGCGAGTTAGGGCAGCGATACGTTCAAGCTCTGACGTTTGTTCACGTACTAGCTCTTCCACTTTACTTTCCATCTGTTCAATATGCTGTTGTCTCTCAGTTAGAGCCTCTTCTTTTCGCTCTAAGCCTGATTCTCTCTTGTTCAGAGCATCATCCTTGCGATCAAGATTTTCTTCTCTTTGCAATAACCGGTTTTCTTGTTTCTGAAGCTCTGCCCGGCGTTCACGGATGTCTTTTTCTGCTTCAGTTCGAATTTTGTGAGTTTCATCTTTTGCTTCAAGTAGTGCTTCTTTTTTCATAGCTTCCGCTTCTCGCTTAGCTTCATCAATGATAAGCTCAGCTGAATTTTTCGCACCATTTACTTTTGATTCGTTCACTTTTTTCATATAGAAATAGATAACAACGCCACCGAAGATGAGTCCAAGCAAAGCGGAGATAATGTATTCCATCATTCGAACACCTCCTCTTGCTATATTCGTTTCATTTTCATCGGCCCATACATTGACTAAAGTTTTTCAATATACCAAATTCAAAGTGATTTGATAATCTATTGTTAACAAAACTTACGCTTTCAACATACTGCCTATTTCATTTCGAAATTTAGAAATTATACAATTTTAATTGTATAGCTCTAACCTAGTAATGTCAAGGTTTCCCACTAGATGTGTCTAAATTGTGTAAGCAGTTTCAATCAGCCAGCAATTATCTTATAAGTCTTTAGAATTAGTAGTCTTCTTATTGCGAGAGTCTAACGATTTACTAAATTTTCTAAAATACCAAATTAAAAAGATATTTCTAACTATTATTGGCAAAATTAATCAATTCTAATCAATTTAAGAGAAAATCCGTATAATAACGTGGAATTTGGGAATGAAGAAAGTAAGTTTTTTAGGGTGGGGTTTTTGTTATTGTGAACGATTCGGGGGACCGAGTTTGTTAAAATTGTGTTGGTGATGAGGTTTTGTATTTGAGGTTACTTTTGAATCTAACTGCTTTTTAGAGTATCTAGACACTTTCAGGAATATTCTAGCCACTTTTCTAAATAATCTAGCCACTTTCTCGAATATTCTAGCCACTTTTCCGGATAATCTCGCCACTTTCTTCGATAATCTAGCCACTTCAAATTTTATCCGCTCCCTGCCCGAGAAATCCGCCACATTTTGAATTTTATCCGCCCTTTTTTTAAGTTATCCGCCAACTTCTCCAATAAATCCGTCAAGTCCATTAGCGCTGCAAGTTTTTATTAGCAATCATAAATTTTTATCACTTTAATTCTACTCTCTCCTTCCTGCTTTTTCACACATTCTCAGCACATAGCAAAACCCGCCCCAACAAGTTGGGACGGGCGAGTATTCAAGAATCTTATTCTTCATCTAGTAATAAAGCTAGTTCTTTGTCCATTTCTTCTTCTTCGTCATGTGCGCCGATAGTGTAGGAGTTGGCTGTCATGCCGTAAGATTCACGGATTTGGTTGGATACTTTTTCGCGAATTTCCGGGTTTGCTTTAAGGAAGGCTTTTGCATTTTCTCTACCTTGTCCAATGCGTTCGCCATCGTAAGCGTACCATGAGCCGCTTTTTTGGATGATATCCAGTTCTGCACCGATGTCCACGATTTCTCCTTCTTTTGAAATCCCTTCACCGTACATGATGTCTACTTCTGCTGTACGGAATGGCGGTGCCACTTTGTTTTTCACGACTTTGATTTTTGTTTTGTTCCCGATCATCTCAGTGCCTTGCTTGATTGTTTCTGCGCGGCGTACTTCTAGACGAATTGATGCGTAGAATTTAAGGGCACGTCCACCAGTAGTTGTTTCAGGGTTACCGAACATAACACCGATTTTTTCACGTACTTGGTTGATGAAGATTGCTAGTGTATTAGATTTGTTGATGATACCTGATAGTTTACGTAATGCTTGAGACATTAGACGAGCTTGCAGACCCATGTGAGAGTCACCCATTTCGCCTTCGATTTCTGCTTTTGGTACTAGGGCTGCAACGGAGTCGATTACGATAATGTCAATCGCACCACTGCGCACTAATGCTTCAGCGATCTCTAATGCTTGCTCACCAGTGTCTGGCTGAGAAAGTAATAATTCATCAATGTTAACGCCTAATTTTTGTGCGTAGACAGGGTCTAATGCGTGCTCGGCATCGATAAATGCAGCTTGTCCGCCTTTAGCTTGGATTTCAGCGATAGCATGCAGGGCAACAGTAGTTTTACCTGATGATTCCGGACCGTAGATTTCCACGATACGTCCTCTTGGATAACCGCCAACACCTAATGCTGCATCGATTGCTAGTGAACCACTTGAAGAAGTCTCCATTTGGCGATCTGATTGTTCACCCAGCTTCATAACAGAGCCTTTACCGAATTGCTTTTCAATTTGCTTTAACGCCATATCTAAGGCAGCTTTACGATCATTACTCAAAATATTTCCTCCTTATATATATAAAACTAAATTCTCTTTTGTTCTATTTCTTATGTCTCTACTATACTTCTTTTTGAGACAAGTTTCAAGAAAAAAGCGAACATATTTTCGTTTTTGGGGCAAAATAAAAATTTGAGCTATTTTATGCAGCCCAAATTTCTAATTTTCAAACACGCATGTAAAGCCGCGCATTTAAACTAGCAACACTTCTTAAAAAAGTGATACTACTCTATTATATTATATCTTTTTGTATCCTCTATCAACAAGCAAGCGCATTAAATAGCTGCATGCAAATTTCACTGTACGAATACGGTTGGTATTGCGCATTCCCTGCAGCAACAGCTTGTGAGTGACTACCTGATCGCCAATGCTAAAACCAAGCCAGATTGTTCCCGGCACTTCCCCATCATGGGGATCTGGTCCTGCAGCGCCCGTCAAGCCAACCCCGATGTCCGTGCCAAACTTCTCCCGCACTTTACTGGCCATCGCACCGGCACACTCACTGCTTACAATTCCGGATTGGTCGAGCAGCGATTTTTCAATCCCCAAATGCTCTATTTTGGCTTCCGGCGTGTAGGTTACAACCCCGCCTATCAAGCTGCATCCCACACCTGGAATTTCGGCAAGCTCGGATTGGAAGAGCCCGGCTGTCAGGCTTTCTGCCGCCGAAATCGTTAAATTGTTATGCTTGAGCATTTCCACCAATTTCGATGCTAAGGAATCATCATTATAGCCGTAGTGGTACTCGCCTACGATGGCCAGAATTTCAGCTTCCTTCTCTTTAATGAGTGTCCAGGCTTCTTCAACATTCTGTGCCCCTGCCGTGATTCGAAGTGTCACTTCCCCATCACTGGCAAGTGGTGCAACGGTTGGATTCGTTTGTTTATCCAGTATGTCTTGCACACGATCTTCGAGCTCGGCTTCCCCGATCCCGTAAAAGCGCAACACATGGGACTGGATCACTCTACCGACATTCAAAAGTGCAGCAAGTTTCGGTTTTGCTTCAAATTGGAACATAGGCTCAAGCTCTTTTGGCGGCCCTGGGAGCAATATGTAGGTGCGTCCCTCTTTCTCCAAGAACATTCCAGGGGCCATGCCATGGTGGTTCGCCAGTACTTTGCTGCCCTCCAGAACGAGGGCCTGCTTCCGATTGTTTTCAGTCATACCGCGGCCACGTGCAGCAAAGAATTGTTCGATGAAAGATAATGCCACATCATCGAAAACTAGAGGCAAATCTAGATGCGCTGCAATGGTTTCTTTTGTAAGATCATCCTTTGTCGGTCCCAGGCCTCCAGAAAAGATAATCAGATCCGCACGGGATTCCGCAATTTCAATCGCACTTTTTAGGCGATTCGCATTATCTCCCACAACCGTATGAAAAAAAACATTGATGCCTAGCTCAGATAATTGCGTTGAGATAAATTTTGCATTTGTATTGGCAATTTGCCCAAGGAGTAACTCCGAGCCAACAGCAATGATTTCTGCATTCATGATGTTCCCTCCTTACTTAGAGTTTACAAAGACACGACGGTTTAGATAGAAATATTCCCATCCGGACCATACCGTAAAGATCAATGCGATATAAAGCGTAATCATATCAAATGGTATGTTGATTAGAGTGAAAATAGTATTGTGCAACAGAAGTGATGAGATGGCTACGATTTGTGCCCAAGTCTTGATTTTCCCCAGTTGGCTGGCGGCGACGATTTCACCCTCCCCTGCCAAAATCGCACGTAATCCCGTAACCGCGAATTCACGGCTCAAAATAATGATGATGATCCAGGATGGGGCCATGCCAAGCTCCACTAACACAATAAAAGCAGCCGCTACTAATAGCTTGTCTGCCAATGGATCAAGGAACTTCCCTAAGTTCGTGACAAGGTTGTATTTGCGGGCATAGTACCCGTCTACCCAGTCCGTACATGAAGCGATGATGAAGATTAACCCCGCCACAAAGTGATTGACCGGCATTTCTGCTCCCAGGAAATTCATATTTCCCCATCCAAAGTCAAATAGTATTACAATCACAAAGACTGGAATTAATAGTATTCTTGAGACTGTAATCTTATTCGGTATATTCATTTGCTAACACCTTTCATTCGAAATAAAGTGAAACATCTGGCGGAAGGCCCCTTCAAAATGAGGTGCCATCCCCCGAGCTTCTTCGATTATGTTGATAATTGCTGAAACTTGTGAAAAATAGCCATCTAAGCGATGACTATTCTCCCGGCTGTAATGTAATGATGATATTTTGTGTTGTAATTGTTTGAACAAATTGAAGTGGTTCATCGTTTATAAACACTTTTGTGTTGTTTGCGTTTCCTAGACGAATACGAGCGTAGGCATTTGCAGTAGCATCAAATTCCACTACCTCACCGGCTGTATAAACACGGGCCTCCACTTGCTCGCTTCCTTCTGCGTTACGGATACCCACCCATGTGTCACCCGAAACCTCGATACGCACATTCATCGTTTCTGTTCCGGATAATGTATACGAAGTTGTTTCGCCTTCCGGCACACCTTCAGAGATGGTTTGGGTCGGAGTCGGCTCTTCTTCCTCTTCTTCCACTACAGGCTCTTCTGTGTCCCCGGCTGCCGGCTCTTCTTCCTCTTCCAGAGCAGGATCAGTTGGCGGCGGCACTTGTTGTTCGTACTCCACTTCGGTTTCGTCTACTTCTTCTTCCGGTTGGTTGGATGCCATCTTCTGTTGGTATAAAAACCAAACTGCCACTAAAGTCACCACAATAAACAATCCAACAATGAATTTGGGCATCGTTTCCAGCATACGATTCGTCGAACGCGTGTTTAGCTTACGACGGGTCGGGCTTTGCGAAATCGATTGGGCAACTTCTTCTTTCGGTTGATTTGGAATTTCCTTCTTAAACTCATCCAGAATTTCATCTACCTCTAGTCCAACAGCTTCAGCATATTGTTTTATGAATGCTCGTACGTAGAAGGTACCGGGCATGATTGAATAATTTCCTTCTTCAATCGCAACCAAGTATCGTTTTTGTATTTTTGTAATCTCTTGAAGATCATCCAAACTATATCCTTTAGATAACCTCGCTTCTTTAAGGCGAGTTCCGAGTTCTGTCAACCATAACACCTACTTTTTTTAATCATTTCAACTCGGGGATTTTGTCGTCCACGATTTTAATATGGATGTAAAAGCAATTCATTTTAAAATGTGTGACTTTTCCAGGAGTTTAGGCCACAACTTTGTGGATCTGTCAACGTTTGTACAGTTAAAACCTAACATAGCTATTTTCAGTTTTGGAGCTTAAAAATTGAATCCATCACCAAAACCACCAAAATGGTCGTTTTGTGACATCATCTCATTTCTTTCTATGATTTCATAAGTAATCAATTCATCTGGGTGATGCCGCAGTTCGATAATATAGTCAAAATCCTCTATCTTATATTCAGAATGTTGAACAAAAAGGTCGGGATGCTCGACTACTTTGATTGCCGGAACACGCATCATTTCACGAACGAGCTGCTGATGCCGCTCATCCGTCGATCTGCGTGTTACTGCTCCATCAAGAATAAAAATATTATTCTCATTAAACTCATCCCCCATTAACTGGTGGCGAATCGTTTGCTTGATCATGGTTGATGATAAGAACAGCCATTTTTTATTGGCGCAAACACTGGCAGCTACAACGGATTCTGTTTTGCCTACACGCGGCATTCCACGGATTCCGATTAATTTATGCCCATCTTTTTTAAATAATTCTGCCATAAAATCAACGAGAATACCGAGTTCGTCTCTCACAAAGCGGAATGTATTTCTTTCATCCGCATCCCGTTCTATATAGTGGCCATGCCGTACAGCTAGACGGTCGCGTACTTTCGGTTCCCGGAACTTCGTCACATTAATATTTTCCATTGTTGAAACAATCGAAATAAAACGTCGAATGGATTCTTCCTTCTCTGTTTTTAATAGCATTCCCCGTCGTCCTTCATCTACTCCATTAATCGAAACAATGTTAACACGTAACATCCCCAGGAGTGATGCAATGTCACCTAATAAACCCGGACGATTCACTTGGATTTCATATTCAAAGTACCATTCGCCCATAAAAAACGTCCCCCTACTAACGAAACGAAAATTTTTCTTATAAGTTTCATCATAGCGGATTTTATATGTATTGAAAAGTTAGAAACAGTCGTTTTTCTTCCAAATTATTAAATTTTATCATCGAAGGGGTAAAAATTAACATACAGGAGAAATTCAATGTCAAATTTTGTAGAAAGTGTCAGCCTGAACGTTAAATGCATAAATGCATAAAGTCGTTTTCCCTTGATGCGAAAAGAGAAAGAAAAAGGAGGACAAGCCTCCTTAAAGAGTAGTTAGAAGATATGATGAAACGAAAGATTTTGTTCTATGATATAAGTTTTGAATGAAAGGAAGCAGCTCCTGTGCACAGCTCGTGCAAAGCAGCTACTTATATAAGCCTTATGGCATAAAGAGTGGATACTACTGCACGCGATGGCTTTGAACTAGTTTAATGATACAGTTGGCAAGAGCGTGTTTTTCTTCGCTGTCCGCAACTGCCCAAAGGTCTGCAAGTACGCGTTCTTGTTCGTTTTTAGGATCTACATTTTTAGCTAAATAATCACCGATCTGCACAGCTGATTTTTCAATCATTTTTTTAGACATACCGTGTTCTTTAGCTTCTGTGACTTGTTCACCTAAAAATGATGTCCATTTTTCCCAGTTTTCTAATAGCATATTTCTCTCCTCCTTTGCACAATTATTATGTGCAGGTTCGGATTTTATATGTACCATCCACCATTAATTCTGATAATTTGTCCAGTTACATAATTTGCTTGGCCGCTTAAATAAAAACTGGCAAGGTTTGCGACATCTTCTGCATTTCCAGCTCTGGCTAATGGAATTTCCTCATATAGGGCCAGTTTTTCCTCTTCATTTAAATGCTTGTTCATTGATGTATCAATCAAGCCTGGCGCTATGGCATTCACCAGGATATGATTGTAGGCTACTTCTTTGGCATAGGACTTTACAAATGCATGCTGTGCTCCCTTTACAGCACTATACACCGATTCAAAAGCGGCACCTGTTTCTCCCCAAATCGACCCGATAAATAGTACATGGCTCTTGTCATTATTTCGAAGTTTTGAAGAAAGGAGTGCAAGCAGTCTCATCGGATTCTGTACATGTACCTTCCACAGCCTGCTCATTTCATCCACCGGGGTATCCTCGATGAGTCCATAAAAGCTATGGCCCCCAGCAAAAACGATTGCCTTTAGGGAATAGATTTGCGGAGCTAAACGGTCTGCACCGTCCTCCTCTGCGAAATCTGCCTGAACCATGAGAAATTCCTGTTTTGGAAACTCATTTGTTAGCTGTGCCATTAAATGCTCTACGTTTGTACGACCTTTGTTAAAATGCAAATAGAGCGACCAACCATTAGATGCCAGTCGCTTTGCTATTGCATTACCTATCGCACCGGAAGCACCTACTACAAGTGCGAATTTTTTCATTTACTCTGCACGCTCACTTGAAGGCAAGACTTTGAATACCGTTTGCTGTGATTCCCCTTGGATTGTTTTCAAGGCTTCCACCACATCCTCAAGCGTCAATTTTTCAATTGCAGGAACGGCGTCAAATAAGTCCATTTCATTGAATTCATAACGCGTAAATTGGTTCGCAATGAATTCCATGGAGTTCAAGGCTCTTAGATAGAAACCGATTTTTTTGCGTTTCACGCGCTCTATGCCATCGGAAGTCAGTAAGCTTTCTGCATTATTGATGACTTCTTTAATCTTGTCGGCTAATTGATCAGGTTCACTGGAATCAGAACCGATTAAAGCAAAGCCGTAGCCTTTTTCCAAGGAGAAGTCATAAGCGAAGGATTCATCAATCAAGCCATTTTCATAGACATCCGTATAGAAATCCGATGCTCTTCCGTACAGGCATTCCAGCGCAATTTGAACAGACAGCTCATGCTTAAGCATTTCATCACCACTCAAGTCTGTTTGTTTCGCTTTTAGACCGACATATACTTTCGGTTTTTGGACGTCCATCTTCAGTTCACGTTCTTTGATCGCCACATCCGTAGGTTCCTCTTCAAAATGACGTTGGATTTGCGTCGGTTCAGGGAACTCTTTTTTGCTTTGATTGTCTTCGATAAACGCCATCATTTCTGTCGGGTCAATCGCACCAACAACAAACAATAACATATTCGATGGGTGATAGAACGTGTTATAGCACGTATATAAATGCTCCGCCGTAATTTTGTCGATTGACTCAATTGTTCCGGCGATGTCAATCTTTACTGGATGATTATGGTACATGTTTTCAATCGCACCGAAGTACAGGCGCCAATCTGCCTGGTCATCATACATCGTGATTTCCTGACCAATGATCCCTTTTTCCTTCTCCACTGTTTTTTCAGTGAAGTAAGGCTCTTGAACAAAGTTCAGTAAAGTCTCTGTACTTTTATAAATATGGTCTGTTGCAGAGAATAAGTACGCAGTACGTGTGAATGACGTAAAGGCGTTTGCAGATGCGCCGGCTTCACTAAACTGCTGGAATACATCGCCATCCTCTTTTTCAAACATTTTATGCTCCAGGAAGTGGGCAATCCCATCCGGTACCGTAATGGCTTCCGATTCTCCGATTGGTACAAAGGTACGGTCAATGGAGCCATATTTCGTCGTGAACGTTACGAAGGTTTTCGAAAACCCCTTTTTCGGCAAAATATAGACATCTAATCCATTTGGTAATTTTTTATAAAATAAAGTTTCATCTAGTTGTTTAAATTCAATCGTTTTCATGACGATTTAGGCCTCCTTCCCAGATAAGAAATAAATTGCTTCCAGCTGTACTTGAGAAGCCATTTTTTGCACGTCCTCTTTTGTTACCTGATCCCAACGTTCCTTCCAAGTATCCACGGAGAAAGTTTCATCCAGCTGCTTATACTGATCGAAAATCTCGATTTGCCCGCGTGCAAGATCAAGTGTTTCTTTCAGCTGGTTCACAAGCATGGCTTTTGTTTGAGAAAGTTCCAAATCCGTGATTTCACCATTTTTCATGGCTTCCAATTGCTCTTTAATTACGTCTGTTGCCTTCTTTTCATTGGAAGGCTCAATTCCCGACACAACATAAACCAAACCGTACTGGGAATTATAAGAGCTTGAAGCATAGTAAGCCAAGCTTTCTTTTTCCCGAACATTCATGAACAATTTAGAGTGGGCATAGCCGCCGAAGATACCATTGAAAATTTGCATCTTGGCATAATCTTCATCGCCAAAACGCACTGGTGTACTAAAGCCGATATGCAGCTTTCCTTGTTTCATTTCCTGCTGTTCTTTCGTATACTCTTTTTCCGGTTTTGATTCGTTCGTAACTGGCTCTGCTTTCTTAGGCGTACGGTCTTTAAATGGAAGAGCTTCAGTTAGCTTCTTTTGCACAGCTTCCACATCGATATCTCCTACCACATAGATATCGATGCGATCTTCGTTAATCATTGTCTCATAGGCTTTAGTTAACGATTCCGGCGTGATTGCCTTAACTGTATCAATCGTTCCGTTTGCCGAGATGGAAGCCGGGTGATTCGGACGAAGAATTTGTGTTAGACGGTGCTGTGCATAGCGTGTTTTCTCATCAAAAATGGACTGAATACGCTGGATGATCATTTCCTTTTCACGCTCAACAATTGATGGCACAAAAGTTCCATTTTCATAATTCGGTTCCAGAATTGCTGTATTAATAAGCTCCAGCACTTCATTAAATACTTTGTTTTGCTGTAGATATTGATCATTTACAGTCTCAACATTTAATAGAAGTGTATGCTCACTGCCGCGTTTCGACGCGTCAAAATAAAGAACCGTACCAAATAAATCATCCAGATAGCTTCTAAATTCGGCCGATTTTTTAAATTTCCCATTACTGTGCTGAAGAACATTTGACAATACTGCACGTTCTGCAGCTGTCTGCTGATCTAATGGGGCTCTAAATTTTATTGAAAAACTCACAGTTTTGAATTGTGTCGTTTGTCGAATATGCAGATTTACACCCTCTGCAATCTGTGTCGATAAAAACAAAAAAATTCCTCCGATCGTCATCAGTAATCTGCTCATGCACACTGATTGTTTATTAACTAGGTTTGTGGTCCCGCGAATCTTGTGGGACTTGAAAAAAGAGTGATAATACTACTATACATGTAGAATTGGTGATTATGCAAAAATAATCCAATTTGTTTCTAAACTACCTTATCCATTTATACATTTTGCCCTTGATTGTAGGTTTGATTCATGAAATTGGCGGGAGAAAGAATTTAATATTGATCGGGTCAGTAAACTTCCTGAAATTTGAAGTGGCTAGATTATTACGAAAAGCGGCTCAGACTTCGACAAAAAGTGGCTTGATTATTGCGAAAAGCGGCTAGATTTCGACAAAAAGTGGCTTGAGATTATCAGGAGCAGCACTCTCCCTACCTAAAAAGGAAGCAAAAAAACGCCTCCTCCACAACAGAGAAGACGTTTTTCATTAAAACTCATCACATGAAATTAACGTTTACCTTTAATATAAGGTACACCACTTGCTTTTGGAGCATTGGCTTTTCCGATGAATCCAGCCAAGGCCAGGATTGTTAAGACGTAAGGCAAGATTAATAGGAAGATATCTGGTACGTCTTGTACATATGGAATGGACCCACCCACAACACTTAGTGCCTGCGCGAAACCGAAGAATAGGGCTGCGCCTAGAGCACCTAGTGGATGCCATTTACCGAAGATCATCGCTGCAATGGCCATGAAGCCCTGCCCGCTGATTGTGGAAGCACCAAAGCTTCCGGAAATTGCTTGTGCGTAAATCGCACCACCGATAGCTCCCAGTGCTCCGGAAATCATAACCGCAACATATCGCATTTTCGTTACATTTACACCCATTGTATCGGCAGCCATTGGGTGTTCCCCTACTGATCTTAGTCGTAAGCCAAAAGGAGTTTTGTAGATTATATACCAAGCTATGAAGGCAACGGCTATCGCTAAAATAGAAGTTGCATATACGTCTACGAAGAACATTTTCCCGATGATCGGAATCTCGCTCAAACCAGGAATATCAAAACGTGAGAAACGTTCTGTAATCGAGTCTGTTTGCCCTTTATCATAAATCATTTTAACAACAAAGACTGCAACGGCAAGACCCAGCAGGTTTAGCGCAACCCCTGAAACAGTTTGGTCTGCTCGCAATGATACTGCTGCAACAGCCAGGATTAATGAAATCAGGATACCAAAGACCATTGCAACAAGCAATCCTATCCAAGGCGTTGCATTCCCTAATTGATCCGCAAATGTAAGGTTGAAAATAATACTGCTGGCTGCACCAACAATCATAATCCCTTCAAGACCAATGTTGACAACCCCTGATCTCTCAGTGAATACACCACCGATTGCCGTAAAGATTAATGGCGCTGCATAGAAGATGGCAGAAGGAATAATAAAATATAGCACTTCTAAAAAGCTCATGTTATTTTTCCTCCTTTCTCTTTTTACCGAAACGCTCAAGCGCCACGCGAATAATGTAACCTGAAGCTACGAAGAAGATAATCAGCGCAATAACGATCGAAACGATTTCGGTTGGAACGCCTGCTTCACTCGGCATATTTAAACCACCATTTTTTAATGCACCAAATAGAATTGCTCCTAAAAGAACTCCGAATGGCTGGTTGGCACCTAGCAGGGCAACGGCGATTCCGTCAAACCCGATACCTGTAGCGGCATGTAGTTTCGACATATTTTCAAATGTTCCTAGTGCTTCCATCGCACCACCGAGTCCGGCGAAAGACCCAGAAATAACCATGGCTAAAATAATGTTTTTATTTACATTCATCCCTGCGTATTCGGATGCGTTTTTATTAAACCCTACTGCTTTTAACTCATACCCAAGCGTAGTTCTTTGTAAGATGAACCACATGACGATTACTGCTAATAATGCAACGATGAATCCCCAATGCAGACGTGAGTAATCAGTCATGGATTCCAGGAGGTCAGAACGTAAAGATGCAGATTCGTGAATCTTTTCTGTACGTTCCTCGCCGCCGGAAATCACGCCGATTAATGCGTTTGCAACATGCAATGCTGTATAGTTCATCATAATTGTAACGATAACTTCGTGGACTTGAAGTTTTGCTTTCAGTAAACCAGGAATGAAGGCCCATAAAGCACCTGCTGATGCTGCAGCGATTAATGCTAAAGGTACGTGCACCACTGCCGGCAATTCGAAAGCTTGCCCAACCCAGGCAGCTGCCAGCCATCCCATGATCAGCTGACCTTCAACCCCGATGTTGAATAGTCCTGTACGGAATGCAAAGGCTACAGCCAAACCAGAAAATATATAAGGTGTAATTTGGCGGACCGTTTCACCCATTGTATAAGTATCCATAAAGATACCGTTCCATAGTGCCATATATCCATCTATCGGGTTAAAACCACTGATTGCCATTACGATCGCACCAATGATTAAACCTAATAGGATCGAGATAAGTGGAACGAGTATATTCACCATTCGTTTACTCATTGAGTACCACCTACCTTTTTATTATCTTGCAGTGATTGCCCAGCCATAAGCAATCCTAGTTCTTGCTCATTTGTTTCATGAGGATTTACTGTATCAATTATATAACCATCATAAATAACAGCAATCTGGTCCGAAACGTTCATTACTTCATCCAATTCAAAGGAAATTAATAAAACAGCTTTTCCTTTATCACGTTGTTCGATCAAACGTTTATGGATAAATTCAATTGCTCCAACATCAAGACCACGAGTTGGCAATGCCGCAATAAGCAAGTCCGGATTACGCTCTACTTCACGACCAATAATGGCTTTTTGCTGGTTACCACCTGATAGTGAACGGGCCAGGGACATTTCTCCCTCACCAGAACGTACATCATATTGCTCAATGATTTGACGAGCAAATTCATTTACTTTCTTATAATCAATCACACCGTTTTTGGAAATTGGTTTGTTATAGTACGTTTGCAATGCAATATTGTGACCGATTGGGAAATCCAGAACCAGTCCATGCTTATGACGGTCCTGAGGAATATGACCTACACCGGATTCGGTAATTTTCCTAGGTTTTAAGCCAGTAATTTCCTTGCCATTTAGTTTAATGTGACCGTTTTTGGCTTTGCGAAGTCCCGTGATTGCCTCGATCAGTTCGGATTGACCATTTCCATCAATCCCTGCAATCCCTACAATTTCACCCGCACGCACTGTCAGGTTAAGGTTTTTCACCTTATCAATTCCACGGTTATCTGCCACTGTCAGTGAATCGATCTGAAGAACTACTTCTTTTGGGTTAGCAGCAATTTTTTCAGTTTTGAACACAACTTGACGACCTACCATTAGCTCGGCAAGTTCTGTTGGATTCGTTTCTGCAGTAGTAACAGTCCCAATTCCTTTACCTTTGCGGATAACAGTTACTTGATCGGATACTTCCATAATTTCGTTTAGCTTATGCGTAATAAGAATAATTGATTTACCCTCTGCAATTAAGCGTTTCATAATCTGCATAAGCTCCGTAATCTCTTGTGGTGTCAACGAAGCGGTTGGTTCATCAAAAATAATAATGTCAGCACCACGATAAAGTGTTTTCAAAATTTCGACACGCTGCTGCATTCCAACAGAAATATCTTCTATTTTTGCGTATGGATCTACATTCAAGCCGTACTGTTCAGATAGTGCCTGTACTTTCTTTGAAGCGTCTTTGATGTTGATCGTTCCCATCTTCGTAGGTTCATTACCAAGAATGATGTTTTCAGTCACCGTAAAATTTTCAACTAACATAAAGTGTTGATGCACCATTCCGATGCCAAGCTTATTGGCTACATTCGGGTCAGTAATTTTTACATCTTTCCCACGAACACGGATTTTTCCGGCTTCAGGCTGATATAACCCAAACAGGACATTCATCAACGTAGATTTCCCTGCACCATTTTCACCGAGAAGTGCATGAATCTCGCCTTTTTTAAGTTGAAGGGTGATGTTATCATTGGCTACAAAATCCCCAAATTGCTTACGGATTCCAAGCATTTCAATTACATATTCCAATGTGTTCACTCCCTTGGATACTTTTTAATAGTGGAAAACATAAATTCGCCAAAAAGTGCAAATCTATGTTTCTTTCATCCTGATGTCCTTTTTACTAGATTGATATCAGTATGAAAAAGAGATTACTAGTGTTGTATATAAATTAACACAAGAAAGGTTTTAATTTAAGACAGTAATTTATGTAAAATACGTATAAATTCAAACCTTTCATCTATCAATTCAGTCATACCAAGGCTTTTTGCAAAAAGCGCTTTCACAAGTTTCTTTATTCTGAAAATTAACTTCGTAAATAAGCAAAGCAAATATGATTCGATTTCGAGATTTCCCTTACGTTTTAGGCAAAATTTTTTTATGAATATAAGTTTACTGAAGATTTAAACGAATACCTCTTTACAAAACATGAAGACTAGCATAGCTAGCCTTCATGATCAAATAAAGTGATTATTCTTCTGGTTGTTCTGGAACTGTGATTTCACCATCGATGATTTTTTGTTTGTACTCTTCAACAGTTGTTAAAGTCTCTTCAGAGATAGCACCACGAGAATCAGCAAGGTCAACTCCACCATCAGTTAAACCGTAAGTGATTACCTCACCACCAGGGAACTCACCGTCTTTAGCTAATTGAGCAACTTCTTTAGCTGCAACGTCTACTCGTTTTAATACAGATGTTAATACGATGTTAGTTGAATCATCAACTTGTCCTTCGTCATATTGGTCACGGTCAACTCCGATAACCCATACGTTAGCGTTAGGATCTTTTGCTTTACGTTCTTTTGCTTCCGTGAATAAACCGTTACCTACACCACCAGCTGCATGGAAGATAATGTCTACACCAGAATCATACATTCTTTTAGCGATTTGTTGACCTTTTGCAGCGTCAGTAAAGCTTTCTGCATATTCTACGTCAACTTCAATATCAGGGTTAACTGCTGCTACACCAGCTTCGAAACCAGCTTGGAATCCACCGATAATTTCTCCAGTTACACCACCAAGGAAACCGATTTTACCAGATTTTGTTTCTGTTGCTGCTGCTACACCAGCAAGGTAAGATGCTTCGTTTGCACGGAACATAATTGAAGCCACGTTATCTTTTTCAGCTACTACTTCATCGATAATTGCGATTTTTGCATCTTGTTGTTGATCAGCAACTTCCGCTACAGCATTGTGTAATGCAAAACCTACTGCAAATACTAAGTCGAAATCACGACGGATCAAGCTATTTAAATTTGTTACATAATCAGATTCTGCAGCTGATTGCAGGTAGTCGAAACCACCGTCGCCTTTTTCAAGACCGTTTTCTTCACCAAATGCCTGGATACCTTCCCAAGTAGATTGGTTGAATGATTTGTCGTCAACCCCACCTGTATCCGTAACCATTGCTACTGAGAAATCTGAAGTTTCTTCAGTATTGCCAGAATCTGTTTTTGTTGTTTCTTCTTTGTCTTCGCCTCCGCCACAAGCAGCAAGGATTGAACCGGCCGCAAAGATTGAAGCAAGAGCTAAACCAAATTTACGTTTTTTCATTTGTGTTACCCCCCAAAGATTTGTAATTAGCAGGAAATTAATTTCAGAAATGTTCTACACTCGTTTTCGAATTACATGGAAGCTGAATTTATCAGCCCTGAAGTAGTTCTTGGAATAAAGAACAACACGATCATTATCATCATAATGAAGTTGTTTTAATACGAGTAATGCTGTTTCCCGGCCACAATTCAAGATGGGCGATACTTGTTCATGATAGCCTATTGGATCTATGTAAGTGACTGCATAGGCAACATGGATATCACCTGCTTGTTCAAGCGCCGAGAAAATGGATACTTCCCTGTTTTGAACATAATCAGCTGGAAGATGTTTGGCTAGTACTTTATCTAGACAATAAACAACTGGCTCCCCATCAGCAGTTCTAACACGTTCAATTGTTAATACCTGGTCATCCTTGTCACATTGAAAGCGTTCTATATCATCATCTGAAGGAGTACATTCGGTGGCATCAATGAAGACGGTCCCCGGTGTCATTCCAGCATTTTCAATCATGGAGGAAATGCTTGATAAATGTTCAATTCCTGATGTAAACACAGGTTTTGGATTCACAAACGTTCCTACACCATGACGCCTGACGATGATATTTTCCTCTTCCAATAGCCGAAGCGCCTCACGCAGAGTTGCTCGACTTATACCAAGTTTTTTCGATAATTCGAATTCCGATGGCAACTTTTCATTTTCACGATAGATACCATTTTCAATATCCGCCTTTAATCGATCAATAACTTGGAGATATAAATGACGATGATCTGTTTTTATCGACAATTTCATCACCACCATACAACGCAAGATCAGACATCTGATGTTGAACTTTCCTACTAATCGATTCATAATATACCATTTTTCTCGAATAATGAAAATAGTAAAAATAAAAAACTGTTGTGTAATAGGTAACAAGATGTAGAAAAACTATCACATATTGATGTATTTTACAACTTTACCCATCATTCTGCATTCGCCTTATCCAATAGCACTTGTCTTGGTCGGCTTCCATCCGGTGGACCGACTACCCCCCTGACTTCCATTTGATCAACGATACGGGCAGCTCTGGAATAGCCAATTCTAAAGCGTCTTTGGAGCATCGATACGGATGCGGTCTGCATTTCGACTACAAGCTGGACAGCCTCATCATAGAGATCGTCCGTTTCCTCTTCAAAGGATTTTTCCGGTTCATCCGTCGGAATCATCGTTTCGTCATATTGGGCTTTTTGTTGTTCTATAACAAAGTCCACTACCTCTTCTACTTCTTCATCTGATAGGAATGATCCTTGAACCCGCACCGGTTTGGACGAGCCAGCCGGCAAGAATAACATATCCCCTCTTCCAAGCAGCCTTTCAGCACCGCCCATATCCAGTATTGTGCGCGAATCGATTGCAGATGAGACTGCAAAAGCGATACGGGAAGGGATATTGGCTTTAATGACACCCGTAATAACATCCACGGATGGACGTTGAGTGGCAATGATTAAATGAATTCCGGCAGCACGGGCCATTTGTGCCAAACGCGTGATTGAATCCTCGACATCATGGGAGGCAACCATCATAAGATCGGCCAACTCATCGATTATCACGACAATATATGGAAGTTTTGGTTGCTTTTCTTGATTTTGCAAATTGTGCTTATCAATGTGATCGTTATATCCTTTAATATTTCTAGTACCGGTATGAGAAAATAAATCATATCGTCGTTCCATTTCCGATACGACTTTTTGCAGTGCCTGGGATGCCTTTCGTGCATCTGTCACAACGGGTGCCAGCAAATGCGGAATCCCATTATAGACGTTTAGTTCAACCATCTTCGGATCGATTAGCATCATTTTCACTTCATGCGGTGCAGCCCGCATTAAAATAGAAATGATAATTCCATTGATACATACCGATTTACCACTACCTGTCGAACCTGCCACAAGCAAGTGAGGCATTTTATTCAACTCGGCCAAGATGGCTTGTCCCGTAATATCCCGACCGAAGCCAATCAATAATTTTGAATCCGGTTTATTATTTTCTTTTGCTTCAAGAACCTCGCGCAATGTCACCATCGCAATTTCGCTATTCGGCACTTCAATCCCGATGGCAGATTTCCCCGGAATCGGCGCCTCCATCCGAATATCCTTGGCCGCAAGTGCTAATGCCAAGTCATCTGTTAAACTGACAATCTTGCTTACTTTTACTCCTACATCCGGCATTACCTCATATTTGGTTACAGCAGGGCCAAGATGCACTTGTGTCACTTTCGCCTTCACCCCGAAACTTAAGAAGGTCTGCTCCAACTTTTTGGCATTTGCCTGGATGACCGAATATTCCCCACTTTGGTCATAAGCTGGAGGCAATAGTAACAAATCCATGGTAGGTAGTCGATAATCAACATTTTCAATATTTGTTTCCACGGCTTTTTGAATCACTTCGTCGATATTCGATTTATCTTCAATTTCCGGCTCTTCTTCTTTAATGGTAATTTGGGCAGGTGCCGGCTGTGTATGCTGAATATGCTGTGTAAAGGCAGAGATGATCGGTTCTTCATCGAAATCATCCTCTTCTTCATCGATGAGTTGTTCAATCACCGGCTCGGGTTGACGTTTCCTTTTTTGTTTTTTCCCGCGTGCCGGTTCTGCAGAGGTTGCTGCAATTTCATCCGAAACCCCCTCATTCTTTGAGCGTGAGCGTTTTGGTTTCTTTTCATCTTTGACAACAGGCTTTGCTCTTCGCTTTTTTCGGGGAAATTTCTTTTTCCATTTCGGTGCATTTTCGACCAAAATGGGTACAAGTGCTTTACCGGTAATCAAAATCATGCCGGTGAAGAAAAGAAACCATGCGGCAATTTTCGCACCCGTGGAATCAAACAAAATATGGAACATACTGAAAAGCAAGGCGCCGATCATCCCGCCGCCTATGGCATTGCTGCGATTCTGGATTCCTTCCATATCGATTAATAGACGCCAAGTTTCGCGGATAACGGAGTCCGTTAATAATTTGTCGCTATTATGCAATTCCTCAAAAAGCACACTGTGGCTAAAAATCGCCAAACTGCACACAATTAAAATCGAACCTTGCACAATACGGTCCGTAAACTTGATTCCTTCTCTATTGATCATTAGCAAGACGGCAATCAGTACCGAAAAAAATGGCACCACAATGTGAAGATTGCCAAACAAAAACATCGAAACGGTTTGTATCGTTCTCCCGACCACCCCATATTCAAAGAAGATGATAATGGCAAAACCTATTAATAATAAACCGATAATTTCATATGCTAATGGATGTAGTCCCTTTTTGGCTTTCGTCTTTCTTTCTGCCACCTGAATTCACCTCTTCTTTATAACTTTTGTTGAAGACAAAAAGGATTTCCTCGACCAGAAACGGTTAAGAAAATCCTTTTGTTGCGACGGTTCCTCACATCCGAAAAAGGAAGAACGTATTTTATTGTCTACAACGCACCTAATCTTTCGCTTAATATTCCATGATAATTGGGATAATCATTGGGCGGCGCTTTGTTTTTTGGAATAAGTAAGCATTTAGTGTATCACGGATTTCTTGTTTAATGTTTGTCCATTCAAATGTATCTTTGTTAACATACTTTTCAATAACAGTTCGTGCAAGTTCAGTAGCTTCTAGGATTAACTCTTCTGACTCACGCACATAAACAAATCCGCGCGATAAAATTTCCGGACCGGAGGCAATTCTTTTTTGTGCACGGTTTAGTGTCACGACAACGATGAAAATGCCATCTTGGGATAATAATTTACGATCTCTCAAGACGATGTTCCCTACATCACCTACACCAATTCCGTCAATCAGGACATTGCCTGCTTGTACACGGCCGCTCATCCTCATTTTACCATTTTTGTATTCAACGATATCCCCTTTGTCGGCGATAAAGATCTGCGATTTTTTCATCCCAACTTGTTGTGCCAGTTTGGAATGGGCAATTAACATTCTGTACTCGCCCTGGATCGGGATAAAATATTTTGGTTTCATTAAGTTCAGCATCATTTTTAAATCTTCTTGGCTGCCATGACCTGAAACGTGAATTTTCTTATCGGCCGCCAGAACATTTGCCCCTGCTTTCGCAAGATTGTTCATGGCTGTTCCCATTTGAACTTCCATCCCTGGAGATGGCGTAAACGTAATCAATACTGTATCCGTGTCTTTTATGCGGATATCACGGTGCTGCTTTCGGACAATTTTATCGATCGCCTCAAGTGGTTCACCTTGATTGCTCGTCACCAGGATAATGAGTTCCTCATCCGGATACTTCTGAATTGTGTTGACCGGGATAAGTGTTGTTTCATCCACCGTTAAATAGCCAAGATTTAAACCGATGTCGATTACTTTTTCCAGGCTCTTCCCAACAACAGCCACTTTTCGGCCAGATTCCTGGGCATGGTTGAATACTTGCTGAATGCGAATGAAATTCGATGCATACACAGCCACAAGGATACGGGCAGGTGCAGCATGGAAGTATTTCGCCAGTTTTTCTTCAATCACGACTTCACTTGTTGTATGGCCAGGACGCTCTGCTTCCGTTGACTCGGAAAGCAGCATAAATACGCCTTCTTCACCCAACTGCGCCATTTTCGCAATATCCGGTTTAAACTTGCCCTTTGCCGACTGGTCAAATTTAAATTCCCCCGTATGCACGATCGCCCCTTCCGAAGTATGGAAAACAACTCCCAATGAATCCGGAATGCTATGTGTCGTATGGAAGAATGTTACATACGTCGTATTAAAGTTCATGCGGCTTTTATTTGTTACTTCAAAAAACTTCACGGGTTGTGAAACTTGTAGATCTTTCAGGTGTTCCTTCGCTAAAGCCACCGTCAGTTTTGAACCATAAACCGGTGCTTTAATCTTTTGCAATACATACGCAATCGAACCAATTGCATCTTCATGTCCATGTGTCAGGAATATCCCTTTCACACGCTCTTTGTTCTCTTCCAGGTATGTAATGTCAGGGATGACAATATCAATTCCAAGCATTTCATCTTCGGGGAACATTAATCCACTGTCCACAATGAAAAGTTCGTCATCGATTTCAATTACATACATCGATTTTCCGATTTCTCCAACTCCGCCAAGAGGGATTACTCGGATTACTTCGTTTTTAGTCTTTGTCACTTGATTTCCTCCTATAATATCCCGAACGCAACCACTTATACCCCATTATACGGTGTCGTTGGTGGAAGCACAAATAAAAAAGCGAAATTTTTACAAAGTATGGCGGTTCGGGGTGGATTGGGGGATTTTGGGTGTGGGGGATGGATGAGTTAGGTTCTTGAGGTAGTGGCGGTAGGAGTAGGAGGTAGAGTAATCAAAAATTTTTAGTTAAGTACGAACTTGTTTAGTCTTATCAAACGCAGCTTGGGCTTCTTTTTCCCTCAGAACGCGTTTCATCCTCCTTATCAAACGCATCTTGCACTTCTTTTTCTCTCAGAACGCTTTTGACTCCACTTATCAAACGCATCTCACTCTTCTTTTTCCTTCAGAACGCGTTTCATCCCTCTTATCAAACGCATCTCACTCTTCTTTTTGCCTCAGAACGCGTTTCATCCACCCTATCAAACGCATCTCACTCTTTTTTTTCCTTCAGAACGCGTTTCATCCACCCTATCAAACGTATCTTGCACTTCATTTTCCCTCAGAACGCGTTTGACTCCACTTATCAAACGCATCTCACTCTTCTTTTTCCTTCAGAACGCGTTTCATCCACCCTATCAAACGCATCTCACTCTTCATTTTCCCTCAGAACGCGTTTCATCCCTCTTATCAAACGCATCTCACTCTTCTTTTTCCCTCAGAACGCGTTTGACTCCACTTATCAAACGCATCTCACTCTACTTATTCCTTCAGAACGCGTTTCATCCACCCTATCAAACGCATCCCACTCTTCTTTTTCCCTCAAAACGCGTTTTATCCACCCTATCAAACGCATCTTGCACTTCTTTTTCTCTCAGAACGCGTTTGATCTCCATATGAAGATGCATGAAAGTTTTTGGAATCTATATCAGATGCTCGAATATTTAAATAATGAAAAAACTTATTACTTATTTCGATTTTTTCTACTAAAATATAAGTTAACAATAGAAGAAAGGATGAGGAATCTGTTTTTCAAGTCTAGAATTGAACCCACAGAGTTAGTTATTTTAAGATTACTAAATCGTCGAATGCAGTTGTCTAAAACGGATTTACAAAACTACTTGAATCTAAAGAAGGGATATGAAGGAGAGTTAATGTTTGATTCTTTAACAAAGAATCTAACGAGCGACTGTCTCATATTGAATGATTTGTTACTTAAAGCGAACAATCAAACTTTTCAAATTGATTCATTAATCATTATGAACAATCAGATATATGTTTTTGAGATAAAAAATTATTCGGGTGATTATTATTACAAATCAGATCGATTATTCCATAATGATCGTACAGAAATATCCAACCCTTTAATACAACTATCTCGTACCGAAACATTATTACGCCAAATGTTGCGTAAACTCAATATAGCTATTCCAATTCAAGCTTCAGTAATTTTCATAAACCCCGAATTTACTATGTATCATGCTCCAACTGATAAACCTTTTATCTTCCCCGGTCAAGTTAAACGTTTGATGAATAGGCTCAATGAAGACCATACAAACTTAAACGATCAGCATAAGGAACTAGCTGAAACACTTAGATCCCTTCATATCAAAGAAAATCCATACCAACAACTCCCTATATTTGAATTCAATGAAATGAAAAAAGGAATGACTTGCGCGCTCTGCGACTCCTTTGAAATTAAAATTATCGGTTTAAAATGTACATGTCCGAACTGCGGATATTCCGAATTATTTGATTCTGCTGTAGAGAGGAATGTGAAAGAATTTAAAATTCTTTTTCCAAACGAAAAAATCACTACAATTAAAATGGTGGAATGGTGTAAAATCACTTCCTCCAAACAGCGAATACAACGCAGCTTAAAAAAGCATTTTAATCAGTTAGGGGAACACAAGTGGTCGTATTATGAGTAAATGCAAATCTATTAATTTATAGCTCTATAATAACTTATGGCACCATACCTCTCATCACACCGCCTTTGCTGTCCTCTATTTTTGGCTATTTATTCAAAAAAAAAACAAACACCGCAGTGTTTGCTTTTTCTTCACCCCCCTCACGAGTGGCTCTTTATATCAAGAACATTTTCCTGAAACTCTTCCCAGATTGCATCGTATTTCTTTTTGTCTTCGTCCAGCATTCCTACGAGTGGCAGGCGTACGTGTTCGACTGGGAAGCCGAGTTTGCTTAGTGCGTATTTGACTGGGACTGGGTTTGGATCTACGAATAATTGTTTGGCTAGTGGCAGCATTGCTTGATGGTATTCGTGCGCAATTTGGTGTCGCCCTTCTTCATAGGCGCGGATCATTTCTTGCATTTCGTTCCCGATCACGTGAGAGGCAACGGAAATGACCCCTTTACCCCCGATGGAAACGAGTGGCAGTGTTAAGGCATCATCGCCACTGTACACAAACGTGTCATCAGAAACGCCTCTCAGGATTTCGGTCATTTGTTCCAAACTGCCGCTTGCTTCTTTCACAATTCGGATATTTGGAATTTTGCTTAAGGCTATCGTCGTGTCAGATGAAATGTTGACACCCGTGCGTCCCGGGACATTGTACACGACAATTGGCAACTCCGTAGTTCTCGCAACCGCCTCAAAGTGAGCGTAAATTCCTCTTTGATTTGGCTTGTTATAGAAAGGTGCCACGACCATGATGCCGTCAGCACCAAAAGCTTCAACCACTTTCGTTGCTTCGATTGTGTATGCAGTGTCATTGTACCCGACACCGGCAATAACCGGAATCCGCTTATTGACCTTCTGAATCGTAAAGTCGATGAAAGCGCGTTTTTCCGGGATGGATAATGTCGGCGTTTCTCCCGTCGTCCCGCATACCACAATCGAATCCGTACCATTTGCTATCAAGTGCTCAATTACTCGTTCTGCTACTTCATAATTAATTGCTCCATTGTCGTCGAATGGGGTAATCATGGCAGTAGCAACTCGACCTAGGTCCACTAATAAACACCCCTTAGAGTAAGTTATCCTCTAACATGCTTTCGGCAATTTGAATTGAGTTTAAAGCAGCACCTTTTAGTAGGTTATCTGATACGATCCATAGGTGGAATCCTTTTTTGTTCGACAGGTCCTGGCGAATACGGCCAACATACACCGGATCTTCCCCTTCAACAAATAAAGGCATTGGATAGTCTTGTGCTGAAATATCATCTTGTAGAACAATGCCTGGAGCATTTCTTAACACATCAAACATCTCTTGAACGCTGATTTCTTTTTCTACTTCGATATAAACAGACTCCGAATGTCCAGAAACAACCGGAACACGTACACATGTTGCCGCAACTGGTAAGTCTGGCATGTGCATGATTTTTTTCGTTTCGTTGATCATTTTCATTTCTTCGTATGTAAAGCCATTTTCCGTAAATACGTCAATTTGCGGAATGACATTACGTGCGATCGGATAATGTTTTTTATCTGATTTCGCCGGAAGGATGTTCGCTTCTACGTTTTTACCAGCATCCCATTGTTCACTTTGCGTACGCAGTTCTTCAATCGCCGAAACACCTGAACCTGATACTGCTTGATAAGTCGAAACAATCACTTTCGTTAAACCAAATTGTTCGCGAATTGGCTGCAGTGCCGCAACCATTTGAATTGTTGAACAGTTAGGGTTTGCGATAATACCGTTATGCTTTGCAAGGTCTTCTCTGTTTACTTCCGGTACCACCAAAGGTACATCCGGGTGCATGCGGAAGTGACTTGTGTTGTCAATTACCACTGCTCCACGTTTAGCAGCTTCCGGTGCTAATTTCGCCGAAACTGAACCACCAGCAGAGAATAATGCAACATCTACCCCTTCAAATGCTTCCGGAGTTGCTTCTTCGATTGTATACGTGTTGCCGCCGAATTCAATTTCTGTTCCAGCCGAACGAGCTGAAGCTAGAAATTTTATATGTTTAATCGGAAAATTGCGTTTTAAAAGTTGTTCCTTCATTTTTGTTCCTACTGCACCTGTTGCACCTACAATTGCAACTGTCAATTCTTTCGCCATAACTCATCTCTCCTCAAATACAAGTAACATAATGTTGAAAATTGTATCATAAAAAGAACTATTTGTGTTAGAATTTTTAGTTATTTTGAATACTGGATAAGAAGAGGCTGCAGCTGTTTTTTGTGATTGATCGCATGCTCGACGGTATCTACCATTTTGGTGAAGTCGGAGATTAAAGAGTTTGGTTTGTTAATTGGATCATCTTGACCGAATGGAATAAAGTAAATATTTTTGGAGTTCATGAGCTTCATGATATTGATGCCGTTTAAACCAAGGGCATCATTTGTCGAAATTCCCAGCACAACAGGCGATCCATTTCGAAGAGTTGCTTTTGCCGCCATCAATACCGGGCTATCTGTTGAGGCATTGGCAAATTTGCTGATTGAGTTGCCTGTCATCGGTGCAATGACCATGCAATCCAGAGGGTTTTTCGGTCCGAATGGCTCAGCCTCTACTATAGAAGAAACCACCTTTTCTCCTGTCAGTGCCTCGATTTTTTGAATCCATTCTTCCCCTGTTCCAAATCGCGTTGCAGCCGTTAACACGGAATGAGTAATAATAGGAACAACTGTGGCTCCCACTTTGGTGAAGTTCTCAATTTTCGGTATGACATCTTCGTACGTACAATGGGATGCTGTTATACCTAGCCCTATTCGTTTACCTTCTAGCAAGTGTGTCTCCTCCTTAATTGTTCAACAATTGATTCATATAGTACATTTCCAGCATCTTCAGGGAAAAACTTTCCTGGCAATGCAGGCAACAGTTCATACTGCTTGCGAATGATACCATCTTGTAAACACCCAGGATAGGAGGCTAAATCATAAATCGGCATAGTGATATTTTTATTGAATTGTTCATCCAGCCATTTTGCAGGAATCGTGTTAATAAAGAAATCCCCGTCAATTTCTCCGACATCATTTAAATCCACGGCTTGATATCGGAATGCCCTGGCTTCGTTCAGCTGCACATTGGAACGCACCGCAATGCAAACCTCCGCTCCCATACTGCTTAGGATATGTGCAACCATTTTCGCTACTCGGCCAAAACCGGTAACAATAAACTTTTTCCCCATGATCGCCCTTTTTGTATTATAAAAACTTGATACAAATGCTTCAGCTGTTAAAACGGCATTGTGCCATATGAACCCTTCATCTTCCAAATAAAAATGCGTTTCGTTATCTTCTAGTATCTCTTGCCATTCTTCATTTAGCTTTCCAGCAAAAACAACAGCATTGGAAAGCCCTAAAACAAGCGGCACTTCTATTTTTAATGGATGAATGGGCAGCACAACAAAATCAGGATGAAACTCAAGAACTGTTCGGTTTAGCTCTTCATCCCACACTGCCAAATTTTTATAATAAACTGTCCGGTGATCATTGCTTAAATTTTTCGCTAACACTTTCATGCGCATATCTGTACCAACAACGAGCCATTTCTCTTCAGTCATCTAGTCAAACTGCCTTCTTTTTGATGATGTTCGGTGGAATAAAATTCGATCCTCGCCAATGAGATGAATTTCTTCCCAAGGAATAAATAACGGTGTAGTTGCTTTTTTCTTCTGGAATGGCATTTTTGATGATTGTTCATGCAGTTCAAAACCAAAAATCTTACCTGTTTTGGGATCAAACAGACATTCCGTTTCAGCTAAATAGCCATACCTCACACCGTTTTCCATTTCAATCAATTCCTTCTCCGCAAGCTCCGATAGCAGCATGTTTTCCCTCCTCCATGAGCTTATTGATACTATATGCTACACAAGAATTGTTGGTGCCCTTTTTTTCGAATCTCCCATTAACAGGGAAGTTTCCTCGCGTTGCAGTTCCGTTTTTGAAAGTGGTAAGTTCAGCAGGAACATTTTATAGCAAGTAGTCTTATGGAAATTTTTGTTAAAATCAACTTGTTTTCTTTTCTGCAAAAGTATGCAGATAGTTTAATTTACTAAAAGAGACCTTCATATTATTACTGAATCCACCAAGAAAAACATAAATTTCGCCAATTCTAGCAAGGTTCATGATAGACAAAAAAATGGCTATCTCCTATATATAGAAGACAACCATTTTGATTATTTTACCCCTTGCCCAATGATGGAGATGGCAGGTTCAGCCGATAAGATTGTATCGATGAGATGATTGACTTTATCCATAGAAACCTCATCAATATCCGAAATAATTTCATCGATGGATTTATGTCGACCATGAATCAATTCATTTCGGCCGTTTCGGCTCATGCGGGAATTGGTGCCTTCCAATCCCAGAACAAAGCTTCCTTTCAGCTGTTCTTTTGCATTGAGCAGTTCTGTTTCAGTGATTCCGTCTGTCCGCACTTTTTGTAATGTTGTGTTGATCGTTTCATGCATCACGGAAAGTTGTTGATTGTTCGTACTTCCGTAAATGGTAAATGCACCAACATCCGCATAGCAGGACTGATACGAGTAAATCGTATAGGCTAAACCACGCTCTTCTCTTACTTCCTGGAATAGTCGAGAAGACATATTCCCTCCAACAATGTTGTTTAACGCAATAAAACTATTTAACATCGGATCCTTTACCCCTATAGCAGGATAGGAAATTGCAAGATGGGATTGCTCCACATCCCGTTCTTTTACAAATTTGCCCGAATGAAATGCTGGGTGCGTCAGTGTTGTATCAACAGCTTTGGATGAACGTTCATACTGACCAAAGAGCTTTTCAATATGTAAAAGTAATTCCTTTGTTACATTTCCGGCAACTGATATCACAATATTTTCTGGGTAATAATATTTCTCCATATAATGACGAATTGTTTCACCCGTAAAGGTTGCAAGCGTCTTATTCGTCCCCAAGATTGGCAGTCCTAAAGCATCCTGAGGATACATCACGTGCCATAATTGCTCGTGTACATCATCATCCGGAGCATCTTCGCTCATAAGGATCTCTTCCAGAACGACTTGACGTTCTTTATCCAATTCGTTTGCATCAAAAGTTGAATTGAAAAACATATCGGCCAAAATCGAAACAGCCAGTTCACCATGATGATCTAATACTTTTGCATAATAGCAAGTATTCTCCTTTGATGTAAAGGCGTTAATTTCCCCTCCGATGCGGTCAAACTCTTCAGCAATTTGTCTAGCTGATCTTGTTTTTGTCCCTTTAAACAACATATGTTCAATAAAATGTGTTATTCCGTTTTCTTCCGGCAGTTCAAATCGAGAGCCAGCCCCTACCCAAATACCAACCGAGATGGAACGTACATGTTGAATCTCCTCTGAAACAATTCGAACACCATTTTGACAAGTATAAACTTTAACCAAATTTTCCCCTCACCTATCTGCTTTTCTTTTACTGAGACGTCATTATACGCCAGTCGAACATCTTTAATGCCCATTTGATTAATCATATGCTAAACTGTTCGAACCTTCAACTTAGAAACTTTTTATTCTACGCTTCTTATGGAATGATTCTTAAGAATTTCTTCAGAATTTTCCTTCCTTTATCTTCATATTCAAACCCTACAATGAAGTTATCACATTAGATAAAGGAATGAACTCATATGATAACAGTTAAATCTCTCCATCACACCTTCTCCATCGGCAAGAAGGGACACGAAAGGAAGGTCGAGGTCCTAAAAGGCATTAACTTTCACATACAGACAGGGGAAATTGTGGCCATTGTCGGAAAAAGCGGGTCAGGGAAATCTACCCTGTTGCAAACGATCGCTGGATTTATGAAGCCGGATTCTGGCTCAATTTTAGTGAATAATACCGAAATTGCTGGTTTTACAGAAAAGCAAAGTGCGGCATTTCGTCTCGATCATTTCGGTTTCATCTTTCAGAACTTCCAATTACTCCCATCTCAAACAGTGTTCGAAAACATCGAACTTCCATTGAAATTAAAAGGGGTGAGTCGGGCAATTCGGGAAAAGAAAGTGGCTGAATTACTGAAGAAAGTCGGATTGACATCAGTTGCCGATCATTATCCAAATGAACTTTCCGGTGGGCAACAGCAACGTGTTTCGATTGCCAGAGCAATGATTACAAACCCACCGATAATTTTAGCGGACGAGCCTACTGGAAGCCTCGACTCCCAAACAGAGCAGGAAATTCTCTCTCTTATCAGGCTACTGAACAAAAATGAAAATTTAACTTTTGTCATCATTACCCATGACGAAGAAGTGGCTTCCATTGCAGACCGCCAATTCCGCATGACAGATGGCGTATTGGTTGGAGGAATGCTGCATGTTATTTAAGGATCAACTACAATTCGTTTTACAACATATGAAGAAAAATAAACTTCGGGTTACCATGACCGTATTGGCCGCCATGATCGGCTGTGCTTTTTTAATTGTGCTGGCATCGATTGGATTTGGTATCCAGCAAACGATGGAAAATGAGATTTTGAATGATGAAGCCATTACGCAAATTGAACTTTGGGGAGATGAAATCCTTTCAGAGAAAGACCAGGAGTATATCGAGGGAATCGATCATGTCAATGTTGTTTTAAATAAGGCAGACATCAGCGGAATGGTTAAATCAACCTTAGAGGACCGTGAAGGCGAATCCAACGCATCCATCGTTGATATGGAAGCGCAGCAACAACTTCCTTCTACTTTGAGTGAAGGCCGATTACCGAAGGAACCGAATGAAATTGTTGTCGGCTATCATTATGCTCAAAATTTACTGAATGAAGAGGATATAGCCGCTATTGAACAAAAATCCCAAAAGGCGGAACAAGAGGGCACTTATTATGACAGTTCAGAGGAAGGCTACAAGGGTGAGCTATTAAATAAAGAAGTAACGCTGCAGTTTTACGATGAGAACACACAGGAATATATGGAA
Organism: Ureibacillus aquaedulcis; assembly: GCF_030418165.1. Lineage (GTDB taxonomy): Bacteria > Bacillota > Bacilli > Bacillales_A > Planococcaceae > Ureibacillus > Ureibacillus aquaedulcis. The sequence goes on along the minus strand of NZ_JAUHTQ010000008.1, from coordinate 139,084 downwards.
CCGGCTACTTTTACTATTGTCGGGGTGTTAAGCAGACCTTCTTATGAATGGTTTGTTGATTCGAAAATTATGTTTAGCGATTCACTTCTGGGTGAGTTTCCTGAGTTGATTACCTATCCGGCAACAACGATTTATGTAGATTCCATTGAAAATGTAATGCCTGTCTTGGAACTTTTAAAAGAACAAAACTATCAAGTCTATTCCCAGGTAGAACAACTAGAAGAACTGGACATGTTTTTCTTAATTTTTAAAATTGGACTGATTTTCATTGGTACCATTGCGATCCTGATTGCATCCATCGGCATATTTAATACGATGACGATGGCAGTTACGGAACGGACACGCGAAATCGGTGTTTTAAAGGCGATCGGTGCTTCCCCTTCATTAATTCAGCGCCTATTCTTGATGGAGAGTACGTTTATTGGTTTATTGGGCACAATGTTAGCGGTAATCGTTTCATATGCAGTAAGTTTTGCAGCTAATGCAATTTTACCGTATGTTGTATCTTTCGCTTTATCGGACGAGGATTTGTCGTCTTATGAGATTACGTTTTCTTTGATCCCGTGGAGTTTAGTGGTGATTGCAGGAGGCATTAGCTTGGCGGTCGCAATTCTCTCCGGCTTACGACCAGCCAGAAATGCTACGAAAATTGAAGTGATTCAAGCTTTGAGACAGGAATTGTAAAAGAGAAAAGAGTTACCTTGGGAATCGGTGGTGAAATTGGGCCGATTTGTGAGATGACTCTTTTTTTGCGCTTTGATTTATATCCTTCTTGAAACCTCAACTGGTTGTCTTACTTTCACCATAATGCGTTTTATCCTTTCTATGAAACGTATCTGGCTCTTTTTTCTCTTCCAAAACGCGTTTCATCTAACACCCTCATCAAACGCATCTTGCGCTTCATTATCCTCCAAAACACGTTTCATCCCCCTTATCAAACGCATCTCGCGCTTCATTTTCCTCCAAAACAGGTTTCATCCCCTTTATCAAACGCATCTCGCGCTTCATTTTCTTCCAGAACACGTTTCATCTCTCTCATCAAACGCATCTTGCGCTTCATTTTCCTCCAAAACACGTTTCATCCCCTTTATCAAACGCCTCTTGCACTACCTTTTCCTCCAAAACACGTTTCATCCCCCTTATCAAACGCATCTCGCGCTTCATTTTCCTCCAAAACACGTTTCATCCCCTTTATCAAACGCATCTCGCGCTTCTTTTTCTTCCAGAACACGTTTCATCTCTCTCATCAAACGCATCTTGCACTTCTCTCTCCTCCAAAACACGTTTCATCCCCTTTATCAAACGTATCTTGCACTACCTTTTCTTCCAGAACGCGTTTCATCTCCCTTATCAAATGCATCTTGCACTCCATTTCTTCCAAAACGCGTTTCATGTCCCTTATCAAACGCATCTTGCACTACCTTTTCTTCCAAAACGCGTTTCATTTCCCTTATAAAACGCAGCTTGCACTCCCATTTCTTCCAAAACACGTTTCATCTCCCTTATCAAACACATCTTGCACTCCCATTTCCTTCATAACGCGTTTCATCACTCAGATGACTATCTTTTTCATTCAATTCAGATAAACCAAATCCTAATCCAAACAACTCTCTCCCCAACAAAAAAAAGCGGAGAAAATTATACATTTTCTCCACTCATCTCACTACGATTATTCAGCTTGTGCAGCGCGTTCTTTTTCTTCTTTCAGCACGATTTTGCGTGAAAGGTTGACGCGGCCTTGGTTGTCGATTTCGATGACTTTTACTAGTAATTCGTCGCCAAGTTTTAGTACGTCTTCTACTTTGTTCGTACGTTCTTCTTGAATTTCCGAAATGTGCAGCAAACCGTCTTTTCCTGGGAAGATTTCACAGAAGGCACCGAATTTTTCGATACGTCTTACTGTTGCCATGTAGTACTCGCCTACTTTAGCTTCACGTACGATCGACTCGATAATTTCTTTGGCACGTTTGTTCATTTCTTCATTTGCAGAAGAGATGTAGATTGTACCGTCTTGTTCTGTATCGATTTTCACGCCTGTTTCATCTATAATTTTGTTGATCGTTTTACCGCCGGATCCGATTACGTCGCGGATTTTGTCCGGATTGATTTTAATCACTTCGATTTTCGGCGCGTATTTCGATAGGCTTGTACGAGACTCAGCAAGTGTTGCAAGCATTGATTCAAGGATGATCATGCGTCCTGCTTTTGCTTGTTGTAGAGCTTCTTCCAGGATGTTGCGAGAAAGACCATCGATTTTGATGTCCATTTGAAGTGCCGTTACCCCTTTAGCCGTACCAGCTACTTTAAAGTCCATGTCTCCCAGGTGATCTTCCATTCCTTGGATATCCGTCAAGATTGTATAGTGTTCGCCTTTTTTCACAAGACCCATTGCGATACCAGCAACAGGAGCTTTAATTGGAACACCTGCATCCATCATTGCAAGAGTTGATGCACAGATAGAAGCTTGGGAAGTTGAACCGTTCGATTCCAGCACTTCTGATACACAACGGATTGCGTATGGGAAGTCTGCTTCATCAGGAATAACTGCCAATAATGCACGCTCACCTAAAGCACCGTGACCGATTTCACGACGACCTGGTCCACGGATTGGTCCTGTTTCCCCAACCGAGAATTGCGGGAAGTTGTAGTGGTGCATAAAGCGTTTCGATTCTTCAAGACCTAGGCCATCAATAATTTGAACATCGCCCAGCGGTCCTAATGTACAAATGGATAAAGCCTGAGTTTGTCCACGTGTGAACAACCCTGAACCGTGAGTACGTTCCAATAATCCTACTTCAGAAGATAATGGACGGATCTCATCCGGTTTACGGCCATCTGGACGCACTTTGTCTTGTGTAATTAGGCGGCGAACTTCTTCTTTCACCATTTTATCTAGAATTGTTCTTACTTGTTTTAGTGTTTCATCATCTGCTTCTTGTTCTTCGTAGCTAGCCATGACGCGTTCTTTCACGACACCGATCGCTTCTTCGCGGGCATGTTTTTCTACTGTCTGGATTGCAGCAATCATTTCCTCTTCACACATAGCTTTTACTTGTGATTGAAGTTCTTCGTTGATTTCATATAACTCAACTGCAATTTTTTCTTTGCCTACTTCTGCCACAATTTGTTCTTGGAAAGCGATTAATTTCTTAATTTCCTCATGACCGAACATAATTGCTTCAAGCATGATTTCTTCAGGTACTTCCAAAGCACCAGCTTCAACCATGTTTATGGCATCTTTGTTTCCTGCCACAGTTAGGTGGATCGTACTTTTTTCTGATTGTTCCGTTGTTGGGTTAAGAACGAATTCGCCATCGATATAACCAACATGAACTCCGGCGATAGGGCCATCAAATGGAATATCCGAAACAGCCAAAGCTAAAGAAGAACCGAACATGGCAGCTACATCTGTAGGGCAGTTTGGATCGGATGACATTACCATTGAAATAACTTGTACTTCATTACGGAAGCCATCCGGGAACATTGGACGGATTGGACGGTCAATAAGGCGTGAAACCAAGATCGCATGCTCAGATGGACGTCCTTCACGTTTAATGAATCCTCCAGGAATTTTACCTGCTGCGTATAGACGTTCTTCATAGTTCACTGTTAGTGGGAAGAAATCTAATGGTTTAGGTGATTTTGACATTGTTGCTGTTGAAAGTACCGCTGATTCACCGTATCGAATTAATGCAGCACCGTTTGCTTGTTTTGCTAGCTGTCCTACTTCTACTACTAGTTGTCGGCCAGCCCATTCATATGAATAGACTTTCTTTTCGGTCATTTAATGAACCCCTTTCTCTTGAAACACACTACTTCACGACTATAATCATAGTAAGTGTATCAAAAAACCAATTTATATGCTAAATATTTTCAATTTAATTATGTCTAATTCGTATAATTTTTACAATTATTTTAGGAGATATTTATCTATTATCTTAAAATCAGTTCATTTTTCAACGAATGATTGAATACGACCTATTTATTGTCTTCTTTTAACATGTCCAAATTTTACAATTAAATACTTTGTATCGGTGAAATTGTTATATTTGACCATATACTTTTTACATAAATAAAAAGCGGGAATGTTCCCGCTTTCTCTAACCACAGGAACGTTGCCCGCTTCCTTATGTCTAGCTAGGCAGCTTGGCTTTTAGCATATTCGCTTCTCATGGAGAGATGCTGTAGCTTCAAGCCAAAGTAGCTGCTTTGCACATTTATTATCGACGTAAGCCTAAACGTTTGATTAATTCACGGTAGCGTTGCACGTCAGTTTCACGAAGATATTTTAATAAGTGACGACGACGACCGATTTTTTTAAGAAGACCACGTTGAGAGTGGAAGTCTTTTTTGTGAGTGCTTAAGTGAGCGTTTAAAGCGTTGATATCAGCAGTTAATACTGCGATTTGCACTTCTGGAGAACCTGTATCTCCTTCGTGAGTTTGGTACTCAGCGATAATTTCATTTTTGCGTTCTTTTGTAATTGCCATGTTGAATGGACCTCCTAATAATAATTATTTTACCCCTGTGGCACAGCAGTCGTTGGAGAATCGAAAAGCCGAGCCAAGGTTTGTGCTTTGGCACTTAATGAATAGTACCATACTTCTGTTTGACATTCAACTATAACGAATAGGACGCAAAATATTCGATGGCTTCGTTTTTATCTTTTTCTATTTGGGCTTTTAAAGATTCGATGCCATCAAATTTTTTCTCGCTGCGGATTCGTTTATACCAGCCTACTTTTACTTCTTCACCATAAATATTTTTATCGAAGTCCAGGATATGCACTTCGATGGATAGTTGTTTGTCCTCAGGGTTTTTAAAAGTCGGTTTATACCCTACATTGCAAACCCCGTCATACCATTTATTTTGAACAAGAATCTTGACTGCGTACACGCCTGTTGCCGGAATAAAACTTCCCTCCATCGATTGGATGTTGGCAGTAGGGAAACCAATTGTACGGCCTCGTTTGTCTCCATGGACCACAATCCCCGGCACTTCAAATGCACGTCCCAGAAGCTTTGCAGCACTATCCATCTCGCCATCTTGCAGGTAATTACGGATTCTTGTCGAACTGATTTTTTCTTCTTGATCACTTTGTTTGTCAATGATCGTCACACCGTACTCGCCGTTACTTAGTTCTTTCATCGTCTCCATACTGCCTTTTCCGAATTGGCCGAAAGAGAAATCAAAGCCGGCCGTAACATGTTTTACATTCAGATCTTTTATAAAATATTGGATAAAATCTTCTGGCGATAGTTTTGCAAAATCAGAGGTAAATTGAACGACAAAGACATTTTCTACCCCGTAATCTTTTAATACATCAAGTTTCTGCTGGAGCGGCGTTATGTAAAAAACCTTTTCCCTGCGTCCGCCTAAAACGATCGAGGGATGTGGATCAAAGGTCATGACAGCACTTTCGATATTGAGCTGCTCTGCCATTTCCTTTGCATTTTGTATTACAGCTTGATGCCCTTTATGTACCCCATCAAAGAAGCCTACCGCTAGGGAATAGGCAGTAGAGAATTCATGTGATTGATTTAGTTGATGCGGATATTTTAAATGAACGACCTTCATTACGGAATTTGCCTCCTAATCAATTGTTCGGGAACATTTTCTCTGGCTTCATGAACCCTTCTTTTGTTGGATGTTGTGTATAAACAGCATACGCCCTATGTTGAATGCTATAAACAATTTTATCATGTTCTTTCAATAATGCATGAATGGGAAGTACTTGTCCATTCAAAATTTGCTTCTCATTGGCTTCGTCAACTTCTATGAAGGGATAGGGTGACAGTGCGTATTCTACCGGTAGAAGTACGTCATTAATCTTTCCTTCATTCATGATTTCCTCCACCTGCTTTAGAGTAACACATTCTTTTTCGGTAAATGTGCCAGATGCTGTTCGTACAAGTGAAGCCATATGTGCTGGGTAACCCAGTTTTTCGCCAATTTGAACAGCCAGCGTGCGGATATACGTCCCTTTGCTGCATGCGATGCGGATACGGAAAGTCACTTCTTCTCCATCGAAGTTTTGGTCATCATCAAGTAGTTCTAAAGCATAAATCGTTACTTTTCTTGTTGGGCGTTCTACAATTTGACCCTTACGCGCATATTCATAAAGCCTTTTCCCATTAACTTTCACCGCTGAATACATGGGTGGTGTTTGTTCGATTTCTCCTGTTAATGATTCAAGGGCTTCCAGGAGCATTGCACGAGAAATTGATTTATAGGTTAAATCCTCTTCAACCGTTTCGCCCTCTGCATCTTCAGTTGTTGTTGTTCTCCCGATTGATACTACTGCTTCATAGGTTTTACCCGCATCGGTTAAGTATTCTGCTATTCTTGTAGCTTGTCCAATGCAAATTGGCAGTACGCCTTCAACAGCTGGATCCAGTGTGCCCGTGTGGCCTACCTTTTTTGTTTTTAATATTTTTCGTAATTTAAAGACGCAATCATGACTTGTCATGCCCCGTTCTTTCCAGAGAGGTAAAATCCCGTTCATATGTGTTCTCCTTTGGAAGTTGTTTATGATTGTTTTTGCGTTGAAATTCGATGTACAGCTGGTGTTTTGTGGGAATCTCGCCATTTTTGCTGATATACTAGCCACTTTGACTGATAATCTAGCCACTTTTTGTCGAATTCTAGCCACTTTGCCCAATAATCTCGCCACTTCAAAATAACTAATCGTATTTTTATTAGTCTCGACATAATTTTATCAAATTCAAGCCGCTTCAAACTAGTTAAGATCCGATTAATTCTCAACAATAAAAAGCCTACATCGCACTTAGTTATGCAGATGTAGACTTTACTTTTAATCGATCAATTATTCATCATTTAGTGAACGTAATAGTGCATCGATTTTGTTGCCATATTCTACAGATGAATCAAATTCAAATGTAATTTCCGGCGTTCGACGCAAGCGGATGCGATGACCAATTTCAGTACGGATGAACCCTGCAGCTTTGCCTAAAGCTTTTAGTGTATCTTCACGTTCCCGGTCATTGCCCAGAGATGAAATATAGACGGTTGCTTGTTGCAAGTCACCAGTAACGTCTACATCTGTAATTGTTACAAACCCGACACGCGGGTCTTTTAATTTACGAGTGATGATATCACCAAGCTCTTTTTTCATCTGTTCTGCTATTCGATTTGAACGTAATGACATATAGTGACACCTCTCAAATATAGATAAAAAATTGCCTCTTGTGTCACTTACCCAATGCTTGGAAAAAGCAAACGAGTTGTGTTGTAAGAGGACAATTTATTATCTTGAAAATTTTCTTTACGCTTCTTGTTATAAGTAGTCCGTCCAAACCTCGAGTTGTTCCCAGGATGGATTGGACTGTAGGAAGTTTAGTGCATGATTGATTTCTCGCTCTGCACTCATCTTGGATGAGGACACACAGACAAGAGCGATTCTTGTCCGTTGCCACACATTTTGATGATCTATTTCTGCAACAGAAACATTGAATTTCTGTTTTGTTCGGGTAATCATTCGCTGGAGAACAGCTCGCTTTTCTTTTAACGAATGTGAATCAGAAATGATGAACTCAACTTCCGCATAAACGATCATTATCGTTTAATTTCTTCCATTACGAAGGCTTCGATAATGTCGCCTTCTTTGATGTCATTGAAGTTTTTGATTGTGATACCACATTCGTAGCCTCTAGCCACTTCTTTTGCATCGTCTTTGAAACGTTTCAGTGAATCCAATTCGCCTTCAAAAACAACGATTCCTTCGCGAATGATACGAACGCCTGAATCACGCGTCACTTTACCTTCAGTTACATAAGAACCAGCGATTGTACCAACTTTTGATACTTTAATCGTTTGGCGAACTTCTGCTTGACCAATAATTTTCTCTTCAAATTCTGGATCCAGCATCCCTTTCATCGCCGCTTCGATTTCTTCGATCACTTTGTAAATGATACGGTGTAAACGGATATCTACGCCTTCTTCATCGGCAGCACGTTTTGCATTCACGTCCGGACGAACGTTGAATCCAATTACGATTGCGTTTGAAGCAGCAGCTAATGAAATATCTGATTCTGTAATCGCACCAGCGCCAGTGTGAATGATTTTCACGTTTACGCCTTCTACATCGATTTTCATTAAAGATGCAGCCATTGCTTCTACAGTACCTTGAACATCGGCTTTGACGATTAAGTTTAATTCCTTAACTTCGCCATGAGACATTTGTTCAAATAGGTTATCCAACGTTACGCGTTGTTTTTCAGAACGGTTTGCCTGGATTGCCGTCATTGCACGAGATTCACCCACTTGGCGGGCAGTTTTCTCATCTTCAAAGACTACAAAACGGTCACCAGCTTGCGGCACTTCGTTAATACCAGTGATTTCAACCGGAGTTGAAGGACCTGCTTCTTTTACTCGGCGGCCAAGGTCATTTACCATCGCACGAACACGTCCATAAGCATGACCTACTACAATTGGGTCACCTACACGCAATGTTCCATCTTGAACTAATAATGTTGCAACAGAACCGCGGCCTTTATCCAGCTGTGCTTCAATAACTGTACCGATCGCTGAACGGCTTGGATTAGCTTTTAATTCAGCTACTTCAGACACTAATAGTATCATCTCTAAAAGCGTATCAATACCCTCACCTTTTAAGGCAGATATTGGAACGAAAATTGTATCGCCGCCCCAATCTTCAGGTACCAGGCCGTGCTCAGTCAATTCTTGCATTACACGATCCGGGTTAGCTGATGGCTTATCCATTTTATTCACTGCAACAATAATTGGCACTTCTGCCGCTTTTGCATGGTTGATTGCTTCAACTGTTTGCGGCATTACACCGTCATCAGCAGCAACAACGATGATTGCTAAATCCGTAATACTTGCACCACGAGCACGCATTGTTGTAAACGCAGCATGTCCAGGGGTATCCAGGAATGTAATTTTTTTGTCATCGATTTTAACTTGGTATGCACCGATATGCTGAGTAATCCCACCTGCTTCACCAGCAGTTACTTTTGAATTACGGATTGAGTCAAGCAATGTCGTTTTACCATGGTCAACGTGCCCCATGATTGTTACAACTGGTGGACGTATTACTTGTTGTTCCTCCACAACCTCTGTTTGGTCGAAGTAAACATCTAAGTCCGTTTTATCAATACGCACTTCTTCTTCAACTTCTACGCCATAATCAGCACAGATTAGCTCGATTGCATCTTTGTCTAATTCTTGGTTGATCGTTGCCATCACGCCAAGCATGAATAATTTTTTGATGATTTCAGAAGGTTCACGGTGAAGTTTTTTCGCCAATTCCGCTACTGATAGAGATTCATAAAACGTAATTTTTTCCGGCAACTCTTTTGGAGCTTGTGGAATAGTTGGCTGATGTGTTTTTGGATGGCGGCGCTTGCCTCCGTGAATACCCGGCTTTTTGCGTTGCTGGTTGTTGAAGCCGCCTTTATTTTTATTGTTGTTTGAGTTGTTATTATTATTTTGGGCCATATTTCGATTTTGGTTACCTTTTGCATTCTTAAATTTTTCGCCACTATTTTGTGACATTGGTTTTTGTTGATTCGCTGAATTGTTTGATGGACGATTCGCTGAATTGTTGTTAGCCGGTCTATTGGATGAACCATTGGATGGTCGATTGCCCTGGCTATTTGACGGTCTATTTGCTGAACCATTTGCTGGACGGTTCGGACGATTATCGTTTGATTGTGACCTTTGACCGTTTGGTGAAGCTTGTTTCTTCTCATTTCGTACTTCTGTGTTTCTTGTTGCAGAACCTTTAAAAACAGAATCCAATTTTGTTACAGCATCACTTTCAAGCATCGACATATGGTTTGAAACCGTAACGTTTATTTTTTTAAGTTCTTCGATTACTTCTTTACTTGATTTATTTACTTTTTTCGCATATTCATGAACTCTTAATTTGGTCATCTGCTCACCCCCGATTAATTTTCGTTGAGTAGACTAGACATCTTTTTCGCAAATCCGCTATCTACAATAGCAATTGCGACACGTGCTTCTTTACCAATTGCAGTCCCTAGCTGGTAGCGATCACCAAACACATGATACTCAACGTTATAATACGTACATTTATCTTGAATCTTCTTGCTAGAATTTTTTGAGGCGTCTGATGCTAGTAGTACCAGCTTAGCTTTATTTGTACGTATTTGATTCACTACTAACTCTTCCCCAGTAACTATCTTCCTAGCTCTAGCTGCTAAACCTAGTAATTGGAGTAGTCTTTCACTCATAAAATGGACTCCCTGCGAATCAGCTTAATCAATTCTTCATAAACCTCTTCGGGGATTTTGGCTTCCAGATGGCGCTCCAATATATTTTTCTTCCGGGCAGTTTCAACAGCCTCTTCCGATTTGGAAATATAAGCTCCACGTCCAGATTTCTTTCCCGTCACATCCACCGATACTTCGCCTTCTTTGGAACGAACGACACGGATCATTGATTTTTTAGGCAAGTTTTCGCCTGTTACGACACATTTGCGTAAAGGAACCTTTCTTTGTGTTGCCATAAGAATTCACCTTCCTTTTAGAAAAGCGCAAGTGCCCTGTTTAGCCCCGACAAGCGCTGGAAGGTCCGAATCGAAAGCATCTTTTCCGCTTTCGACCGAGGAACTGAAGCGACCTCGAGGGGCTGGGCGCTGGAGCTAGACATTGATCAATATCAAAAACTTTATAATTACTGATACTTTTAGCGAGTGCCCTGCTCATGCAACTATTGCTTATTCTTCGTCATCTTGATAAAGATCGTAAGCTACATCTTCATCATAGAAATCACTATCATTGTCAGCGTCATCAGCCGGAACAAAACGACTTGATTCGTTTGGATAAATTCCCGCTTCACGCGCATCTGTTTCACTCTTAATATCGATTTTCCAGCCTGTTAGTTTTGCTGCAAGGCGCGCATTTTGTCCGCGTTTACCGATCGCCAATGATAATTGATAATCAGGTACCACTACAGTTGTCGACTTTTCTTCTTCGTTAACGATTACATCAAGAACTTTTGAGGGACTTAAAGCATTTGCAACAAATACAATTGGATCTTCAGACCATTCAACTATGTCGATTTTTTCTCCATTTAACTCGTTCACAATGTTTTGTACACGTGCACCTTTGGCACCTACACAAGCACCTACTGCATCGATTTCCGGATTGTGGGCATGTACGGAAATCTTCGAGCGGTCTCCGGCTTCACGAGCGATCGATTTAATTTCAACGATACCTTCAAAAATCTCTGGAACTTCCATTTCGAATAGTCTGCGAAGTAATCCCGGGTGTGTACGAGAAACGATGACTTGAGGTCCGCGTGTTGTACGCTCTACTTTCGTAATATAAACGCGAATGCGGCTTTGCGGTCTATATGCTTCACCCTGGATTTGTTCGTTTACAGGTAATGCAGCTTCCACCTTACCTAAGCTTACATAAATATTGCGGGCATCTTGACGTTCAATTGTTCCGTTCACAATGTCATCTGTGCGATCTACGTATTCTTCGTAAATAATACCGCGCTCTGCTTCGCGAACTCTTTGTGTTACAACTTGTTTTGCTGTTTGAGCCGCGATGCGTCCGAAGTTGCGAGGTGTTACCTCTTGTTCGAGAACATCACCGATTTCATATGCCGGGTTAATTTCCTTTGCATCTTCAAGAGCAATTTGAAGACGGTCATCTTCTACTTCCTCTACTACATCTTTGCGTGAATAGACCAACATTGATCCATTTTCCAGATTTAAATCTACACGTACATTCTGTGCCTGATTAAAGTTTCTTTTATATGCAGTTACTAATGCCGCTTCAATTGCTTCAACTATTACTTCTCTCGAAATTCCTTTTTGTTGCTCCAGAGCAGTTAAAGCATCTAATAAATCACTACTCATTTTGTTCACTCCTAATATTCAGTTATGATGAAAAATCGATAGCAAGTCGTGCTTTTGCGATTTTTTCTTTTTCAATAAAAACAGTTAGTTTACGTGTTTTAATTCGAACTTCAAGTTCTAGACCTTCATCAGTATATGATCTTAGATAGCCTTGGAATTCTTTCATATCTTTTATTGGCTCGTATGTTTTCACATAGATAAATTTGCCTACTGATTTTTCGAAATCTGATTCTTTTCTCAATGGTCGTTCCGCACCTGGTGAAGAAACTTCCAAATAGTAGTTTTGCTCGATTGGGTCTTTTTCATCCAGGACTTCACTTAGCCGCTCACTTACGAGCGCACATTGTTCAATATCAATGCCGCCTTCTGGTGTATCGATATATACACGAAGGAACCAGTTGCGTCCTTCTTTTAAAAACTCAATTTCGACAAGTTCAAGGTTCAACTCTTCTACAATTGGCGTAACAAGTTCTTCAATTACTGACGTTACTTTGCTCATAGTATCCTCCCAACGTAATTGTCTCTTGCCTTTTTCCACAAATTATCGGTTTATATAAATTAAAATTTCACTTAAATGCGAGATTTTATGCCTCTTTTCTACTAATTGTTGTGAAGGATCCAAAACTTAATCAGTATAAAAACAGAAATTCCACCGAAGAAAGGTGAAATTCAAGAGGGACCGAATGTTGCTGTAAGAAAAATTTGAATAAGCGTAACAACAGAAAAGAGCGGGAAAAGCCCCACTCTTTTGCTGCAAAACTATCAACAAATTATTACCATAACAATAGCACAATATTTAACAGAATGCAAATTTACGCAAATCTGTTACCTAATTGGCAGCTTCGCAAAGTGTTGGTTTTAGAACAATGACAGCTGGTTTGCGTCAGGCAGACCTTCAAGACAGCCTAACGTATCCATATACTCGATAAGGGATTTGGAAACTCTCCCGCGTTGCTGCAGGTCCTCTTTCGATAAAAATTCACCGTCCTGCCTTGCCGCAACGATTGCTTTGGCAACGTTTGTACCAAGACCAGGAATCGCATCAAATGGAGGAATCAATGTATTGCCCTCAATGACAAACTCACTTGCCTGGGAACGATATAAGTCTACCTTCTGGAAGCTCATGCCGCGTTCGCACATTTCCAATGCAAGCTCCAATACCGTCATTAAATCTTTTTCCTTTTTCGAAGCATCTAAACCTTTTGCGTTGATATCATCAATGCGTGAGCGAATGATTGCCGAGCCCTGTGTCATGGCGATCAGGTCAAAGTCGCTTGCACGGACAGTAAAATACGCTGCGTAATATAAAATAGGATGATGTACTTTAAACCATGCTATACGCACTGCCATCAAAACATAGGCAGCGGCATGGGCTTTCGGGAACATGTACTTTATCTTCTTGCAGGAATCGATATACCATTCAGGTACACTTTGTGCTCGCATCTCCGCTTCCATTTCTTCCGTCAAGCCTTTCCCTTTACGAACCGACTCCATGATTTTGAAGGCAAAGCTTGGTTCCAATCCTTGATAGATTAAATAAACCATTATGTCATCACGGCAACCGATTACTTCGGAAAGTACACACGTCCCGTTATGAATTAATTCTTGGGCATTTCCCAACCAAACGTCTGTCCCATGGGATAAACCAGAAATCTGCACAAGTTCGCTAAACGTTGATGGCTTCGTATCTTCCAACATTTGACGAACAAATCGCGTACCAAACTCAGGAATCCCCAAAGTACCCGTTTTCGTGCCGATTTGTTCTACCGTTACACCAAGGGATTCCGGTGTGGAGAAGATTTTCATTACTTCCGGGTCATCTGTCGGGATTGTTTTCGGATCGATTCCGGATAGATCCTGCAGCATCCTGATCACAGTCGGATCATCGTGCCCAAGTATATCGAGCTTCAGTACGTTATCATGGATGGAATGGAAGTCGAAATGGGTTGTTTTCCATTCCGAATCCTGTGCATCTGCCGGGAATTGAACCGGCGTAAAATCATAAATATCCATATAATCCGGCACTACAATGATCCCACCAGGGTGTTGCCCAGTCGTACGTTTAACCCCGGTACAGCCTTGTACAAGGCGATCCACTTCCGCCCCGCGGAATGAAAGATTATTATCGGATGAATAACCTTTTACATATCCATAAGCTGTTTTTTCGGCTACTGTACCAATCGTTCCGGCACGATATACATAGTCCTCACCGAACAGGACTTTTGTATAGTTATGGGCTTGTGGCTGATATTCACCCGAGAAGTTCAAGTCGATATCGGGAACCTTGTCTCCTTTAAATCCAAGGAAGGTTTCAAACGGAATATCCTGGCCATCTTTTTTGTATTGCGTGCCACATTTTGGGCATTCCTTGTTTGGCAAGTCGAACCCGCTCCCGACGGAACCATCATCAAAGAACTCTACATTTTTGCAGCTAGGGCAGATGTAATGCGGTGGTAACGGATTTACTTCTGTAATTTCCATGAAGGTCGCAACAAGCGAAGACCCTACCGATCCACGGGAACCTACCAGGTATCCATCTGCAAGGGACTTTTTCACGAGCTTTGCGGAAATTAAGTAAATTACGCCGAATCCGTTTCCTAAAATCGATGTTAGTTCTTTTTCAATACGGGCCTTCACGATTTCAGGAAGCACTTCTCCATATATTTGATGGGCCATTTCATAGGTTAGGTTCGTTACTTCCTCATCCGAACCTTCAATTTTTGGAGTATAAAGGTCATCCTTGATCGGTTTTACATCGCCAATCATATCGGCAATTTTTTGTGAGTTGGTCACTACAATCTCTTTTGCAAGATCCGGCCCCAAGAAATCAAATTCTGCCAACATTTCATTTGTAGTACGGAAATGAACGGCTGGCAACTTGTAGCGATTTAAAGGATTTGCTCCTCCCTGTGAACCGACCAAAATTTGACGGAATACAGCGTCGTTTTCATTTAAATAATGAACATTCCCTGTTGCGACAACAGGCTTGTCCATACGCTTGCCAAGCTTTACCAGCTTGCGAATGATATCCTCCAAATTCCATTCATCATGAATGACGCCGCCTTCTATTAAAGGTGCATAGACAGGCTTTGGCTGCACTTCGATATAATCATAGAATTTGGCAACCTTTTCGGCCTGGTCACTCGATTTATTCATCATCGTTTCAAATAACTCGCCATTATTGCATCCAGACCCGACTATAAGCCCTTGTCGATGCTTGGTTAAATCCGATCTGCGTATACGCGGAACACGATAGTACGTTTTTGTATGGGCAATTGAAATTAACTTAAACAGGTTTTTCAACCCATCATTATCGACTGCCAAGATTGTACAATGGTATGGTCGGGACTGCTTATAGCTTTCATCCCGATTGATTTGATCGTTGAATTCATCGTGATAGTTGATGCCATGCTGCTCTTTTGCATCTTTTAACAAATGAAGCATTAATTCACCCGTTGCTTCCGTATCATAGATGGCACGGTGATGTTGTGTTAGTTCAATGCCGTATCGTTTACACAATGTATTTAAACGGTGGCTTTTTAACGTAGGATTTAGGAATCTGGACAGCTCAAGCGTATCAATTACTGGGTGAATAACACCTTGTATACCCGCTTTTTCATAGGCAGTATATAGGAAGCCCATATCGAATGATGCGTTATGGGCAACAACGATCGAATCTCCAATAAAATCTTTAAACTCCGTTACGACTTGAGCTACCTCTGGCGCATCTTGCAGCATATCATCGGTAATATGCGTTAGCTCAATAATCTTTGCTGTCAAGGGTTTATGGGGATTTGCAAAGCGTTCGAATTTCTCGATTACTTTACCTTCCTTAATTTTCACCGCAGCAAGCTCTATAATCGTATCGTAGGCAGTGGAAAGACCTGTTGTTTCGACGTCAAACACTACAAACGTTGCATCATCAAGCCCAATATGTTGTTCGGCATAGGCAATCGGAGAGCCATCGTCAACCAAGTTGGCTTCGATGCCATAGATAATTTTGACGCCATGTTTTTTTCCTGCCGCATATGCATCAGGGAAACCTTGTGCTACAGCATGGTCCGTGATGGCAATGGCAGAGTGCCCCCATTTTGCAGCTTGTCCAACCAACTGATCAATCGGAGTCACCGCGTCCATTTGACTCATTGGTGTATGTAAATGAAGCTCTACTCGTTTTTGCCCTTCCGGTGCTGTATCCTTGCGGGATTCCTTGAACACCTCGTTAATATCTTGGGCCATAACGACCAAATCACGAACGAAGGTGTCATTTTGAACTGCACCGCGCACTTTTACCCACATACCTTTTTTCAGTTGTGCCATACGTTCTGCATCTTCTTTATCGCGAGAGAACATTTTCACCAGGATGGAATCGGTATAGTCGGTCATTTTTAGTTCCAAAAGTGAACGGCCGCTTCGCAGCTCCTTGATTTCTACAGCAAATACAAACCCTTCAAGAACAACTCGGCGCTCTTCTTCTACCACACGGCGAATTTCCATGATGTCTGTATCTTTTATGTGGTTTCCTAACTGGAATGGACCACTGCTAGCAACAGATTCAGGGTTATCCGATTTTGCCTTTTCACGGCTTTGGAAATCTTCCATCGCTTTACGTGCAAGCTCCGCCTCTTCCAATTGACGTTTTTCAATATATTGCTGCTGTGCTTCTTTCATCTCGTCAGTTGCTTCAACTAGTTGGAAGTCTACCGAAAACTGTGGGAATCCCAAGCTTTCATATGCCTCGACAATTTTCACTCCGTATTTGGATTTTAATGTCAACTGTTCCATTTCAGCCATACATGAAACAATTAACTTGTTTCCTGTCCATGTCGGCATTTGAGTCAACAATCGATTTTTAACTGGCGGAGATGCATCCAATTGCTCAACAGCAGATAACCAATAATCCATTATGAGCTGCTCGGTTACTACCGGATTTCTTGCTTCAATTGTTATTATGCCCTGCGCAATATGGGAAAACTGCTCAGCCATTCTTGTACGAAATAATTGATACAGCTGGAATGGTAAAATATTTTCTAGCTGAAGGGCAAAACACCAGATGCGATTTTTTTTATGAACAGTAAGTCGAGTGAGCTCACCTTTTTCAAAAAAAGACATGTAGACATCTTCGGTTAGCTGTAATTGTTGTAAAAGTGTTAAAAATCGTTCTCGCGCTTCTTGGCTGTCTACCATTTAACTCACCACCTGTTTTGGATTTTTAATATTTAAAATTCTAAAGTAGTATCTATATCAGAAAGAAACGATTTTCGCTAGAAAGCGAAAATCGATCGTTTTTTACTTTGCCTTTTAATTTGACCGGAAAATTTCATTTAAGTGGTCGATCAGTTCTTCTTTTGCCCACTCGAAAGTTTCACCTGTTTTTCTGATTTTCACTTCAACGATGCCTTCACTTGCCCGTCTTCCTATCGTTATGCGAACGGGCAGACCAATTAAATCGGCATCCACAAATTTCACTTCTGCATGAATATCCCGATCATCGAACAATACTTCAAACTGGTAGAACGTTAAGATGTTATATAGCTCTGATGATAGGTTAAATTGTACTTCATCCTCTTTATCAACCGGTATTAAATGAAGTTCGTATGGAGAAAATTGCTTTGGCCAATTAAAGCCTTTATCATCCTGATAATTTTCCGCCAGTACTGCCAATAGTCTGGATATCCCCAGATGATAGCAGTTCATTAGAAGTTCGCCCGAATGTTCATTGTCATCACTGAAGTTTTCATTAGCATAATCAGCAACACTTTCACCCAGTTTGCTTATTTTCCCTACTTCAATCGCTTTTTTAAAGAGAATGGTGCCCTGTCCATCAGGAGAAGGGTCCCCTTCCTGGATGTAGCGGATATCCTCATAGCTGCTAATGGCAAAATCTCGTCCAGGAGATACATTCACATAATGATATCCCTCTTCATTGGCCCCAGCCACTCCATTGCTGATCGACTGGATTGCATTGTCTGCTACAACCTTTACGTCAATCGGCAGCTTAACCGGACCAATCAGCCCGACATGGGCGCCTAATAATTCTTGAACTTCTTTGTCTTTAGCTACGTAAACCGATGTAGCCTGCAACACATTTTTTAATTTATAAGGGTTGATCTCATGATCGCCTCGTACAAGTACAACGACATATTCATCATCAACCTTGTATAGTTCGGATTTGATACAATCTTTTTCTTCTATATTGAAAATTGTACATACTTCATTTAGCGTGTTCACATTTGGTGTTGCCACTTTTTCCATTGGCTTCACGGGTAGATCCGAGGGAATATATTCTTTGATTACTGGTGCAACTTTTATGTTTCCGATATACCTGGATTCATCTGAATAGACAACAGTTGCTTCTCCCAGTTCCGAAGCTACGATAAACTCGATTGCTTTAGCACCAACACCCAGTCCCGGATTTGTTTCGATAATCTCGTAGTGCAAGCCGAGTTTACTTAAAATAGTTGAATAAACTTGTACCATATCTTGAAAAGCTGAATCCTGGTTTTCTTTACTATCATGGAATGAGTAAGCATCCTTCATCAAAAATTCCTTGCTTCTCAATAATCCATAGTTTGATTGCGTTTCATTGCGGTAGTTAGTTTGAATTTGATATAAAGTAATCGGCAATGTGTTGAAGGATTCTACTTCCTCGCGAATCAATCTTTTCATTGCTTCCTCATGTGTTGGTGCAAGGATCAACTTTTGTTTGCTGCGATTCTTGATTTGGAATAACTCTTCTTGCTGGACCTCAAGATCTCTGGATTTCTCGATTGCTTCTTGGGCTTGCAAAGTGGGTAAACTAATTTCTACTGCCCCAAAGGCTTCCATTTCCTCATGAATCATTTTCTCTATTTTATTTAAAACACGTTTAGCCAATGGTAAATAGGAAAAGACACCACTAGTACTCTCACGTATGAATCCAGCGCGAAGAAGCATTAGATGAGATTTCACTTCACTATCCGAGGGTACATCACCCAGCGTAGGAATTAACGTAGAACTTTGTTTCATAGCGCTCCACCTTTTCTCTTCATAAATCACATATTTAGCATAACATACACCGAAGTAACTTCGTATGTACCTTTTAAATATTCACAAGTCGGAAAGAATCCTGGAATATCCATAATTTTAAATATGTACTAAAAGCTTATCAAAAAAAGTATAACCTTATTCATTATGGATTTTACCACAAATGAATAAGGTTAGATAATTTGTTGATTTTAATTGTGTCGAATGCTTCTGTTTCTTCTGAAGAGCGATTGTTCTCCTCGTCGGAGCTGGGCGATCGTTCTCCACTTAGGCCCACAGGACGTTGGTCAGTCAGCCTTTGCCACACGATGTGGCGTTCTTTGGCTGACTTCATTAGTGTCTAGTTGCGAACGATAGCTCCTCGCGCAACTTGCTTCGCCCGTAAGGACAAAGAGCGTCCTTTTGTCGAATCCTCCAAGTTGTTGTCGGAGCTGGGCGATCGTTCTCCACTTTTCTTAGAAGAAGAATCTCTGTATATCATTCCACGTAACGACTACCATCAGGATCATGAGTAAGACGATTCCTACAAAATGAACCATTCCTTCTTTTTGACGGTCAACAGGTTTGCCGCGCAATGCTTCAATTCCGAAGAACAATAATCTTCCTCCGTCAAGTGCAGGAAGAGGTAGCAGGTTCATGATCCCAAGGTTAATACTTAGGACTGCTGCCCAGTTCATTAGATTATAGACACCATCTTTTGCAACGGTTTCCGTTACCTTATAAATGCCAACAGGTCCAGAAAGTGCATCGATTGTAAACTGGCCAGTTATTAAGTCCCCTAGAAGACCTAGTATTAGAACTGTATAATCATAGGTTTGTGTGACACCAAAGACAAGGGCTTTTAAAGGGTTTTTCTCAACCGGACTTTGATAATAAACACCGATTTGCCCGTATTCCTTACCACTTTCCTCTAAGGTATCCGGGGTCATTTTAAGTTCAATGTTCTGACCATCTCGTTCTACTATAATCGATATTGGCTCACCAGGTTTATCTTGAACAGTACTGGACAGATCTTGCCATCTTTCAACAGGTTGTCCATCAATTTCCTTCACATAGTCTCCTGCTTGCAAACCGGCAGCTGCTGCTGGACCTTTCTCGTCGACACCATAAATAATTGGTTCGTAGGTAGGTACTCCTTGCATAATGCCAAGTATCGCAAAAAGGAAAAATGCTAAGATGAAATTAAAAAGCGGCCCAGCAAAAATAGCCATTGTCCGCTGCCCGACAGTTTTGGAATTAAACTGGCGATCGTATGGCGCGATCATTGTTTCAGTACCATTCTCGACAAGAGTTGCTGTTCTGGATACATTTATTCTTGTAAACTGATCATCTTCGTCGTAGCCTTCAATCCATAGCCCTTTTTCAAGGTCTGCCCGTTCCACTTCCAAAAAAAGAACATTCGGGTTTTGTACATTCTGGTTTAAATAAATTTTTTCAGCTACGTTATCCCGATTCAGAATTAACCCTACTCGAAATCCGGGCTGAAGTTCCACTGAATCAGTATCTTCTCCTGCCATTCGAACATAGCCGCCAATAGGCAATAATCGGAGTGTATATAACGTTTCACCTTTCATCATTCCAAAAATTTTCGGACCCATTCCAATTGCAAATTCACGTACTAGAATACCCGCTCGTTTTGCAAAAATAAAATGTCCAAGTTCATGGAAGAATACTAGGGAGCCGAAAACAACGATAAATGCTATAACAGTTTGCATATCATCCCACCTTCAAAGAACATGTTTACTTATTCTATGCTTGCTCTCTCTATTTTACCATGCTCTCTACTAATTTTCTTGTTTCGGTATCTACATGTAATATAGTTTCTAAGTCTGGAGCTAGAATATTTTGATGATCGTTCATAATTTGTTCGATTACTTCTTCGATTTGCAGGAAAGTTATTTTTTCTTGCAGGAATAGCCCGACTGCCGCTTCATTTGCTGCATTCATGGCCGTTAATAATGTTCCGCCTGCTTGCCCTGCGTCGTAGGCTAGTTTCAGGGCACGGAATCGCTCAAAGTCAACCTCTTTAAAATTCAGCTGGCCAATCTTTGCAAGATCTAGGCGAGTACCCCCCATTAATGGCAACCGCTCTGGATAGCTTAAGGCATATTGTATCGGTACACGCATGTCGGGAGTACCTAATTGAGCGATAACACTTGTATCATGATACTCAACTAGTGAGTGAATAATACTTTCTTTATGTAATAAAACATCAATTTTTTCGAATGGCATACCGAATAGAACATGGGCTTCTATTACTTCCAGCCCTTTATTCATCATCGTTGCTGAGTCGATGGTGATTTTTGCACCCATTGACCAATTCGGATGGTTCAATGCATCTTTTATAGTGACATTTTTTAATTCTTCCCGGGTTTTGTCACGGAATGAGCCACCGGATGCCGTCAAGATCAGTCTTTCAATTTGTTTAGGGTTTTCGCCATTCATGGATTGGAAAATAGCGGAGTGCTCGCTATCGACAGGCAAGATTGCTACATTATATTTCTTGGCTTCCGCCATCACTAAGTGACCTGCTGTAACCAAAGTTTCTTTATTGGCAATCGCAATAGTTTTTCCCATTCTGATGGCAGCCAAGGTAGATTCCAGCCCCACACTTCCCAGGACAGCGTTTACAAGTACAGTTGAGTCCGGATGCGTCGCAACCTCTACAAGTCCCTTGGGACCAAAAGTGAAAGTGGTGCGGGGAAATTCTTTTGAAAGCTCTATTGCATCTTTTTCATCTTGTACAGAAACAAGCTCCGGATTTAGTTGAGATATTATTTCACGAGTTTTTTCAATATTTCTTCCTGAAGATAATGCAACAAGTTGAAAATTGTCCTGATTATTCAACAAAATATCGACAGTTTGAATTCCAATCGAACCTGTTGCTCCTAATAAGCTTATTTTCTTCACATGGATCTTCCCTTCAATAACGAATAGTTACTTCCTTGTTAACATGGTGATGTAACCTTGGTTTAAATATAGCTGCACAGCAAAGTTCTGATCGCTTATCAGTTAACAAAATGCAGGAAGTGCAATAGTGGCAGAACGAATAAGAGGCTATCAAATCGGTCTAATATACCACCATGTCCCGGCAACAAGCTGCCCGAATCTTTTACACCATAGTGACGTTTGATTGCAGATTCTACTAAGTCGCCCATCTGTCCAAAAATTGACGCAAAGACAGCAATAATGATTAACACAAAATATGAGGAAGCAATCGGATAAATCATCTGCATAATACACGCAAACACAACTGCAGCTACAATTCCTCCTACAAAGCCTTCTACCGTTTTGTTCGGGGAAATTTCAGGCCATAATTTCTTCTTTCCAATTTTCCGGCCAATGAAATAAGCCCCCGAGTCGGTTGACCAAACAATTAATAGAGCGAAAATAATAAATTCAAGACCGCTATTACGTGTCTCAATCAGATAATAGAAACCCATCCCGACATATATAGTACTAAGTAAAATAAATCCTACATCGTCAAAAGTAAAATGATTTTTGACAAGGACCGAATAGATTAGTAAAAGAATGGCGCCAATTATTAATAACTCCAGCTTTGTTATAGCAATTTCCTGTAAATTGACTGAAGGTGGCAGCAATAAACTAAATGTAACCAATAATCCAAGAATACCTGGAATAGAAAAGATTTGAATATTTTTCATTTTTAGTAATTCGTATATACCTACAGCTGCTAGAGCATATACTAATAACGTAAAAGGTAGGTTACCGTAAAGCACAAATAATATAAATAGTGCCCCTGCTACTACCCCCGTTATAATTCTTTGCTTCAATGTAGTTATTCTCCTTTCAGTCCACCATAGCGCCTGTTGCGCTGCTGATAGGCCCGTACCGCTTCCAAGAAGGTATCTTGGTTGAAATCTGGCCATAGAATATCTGTAAACCAGAACTCAGTATAAGCGAGTTGCCATAGCATAAAGTTGCTTAGACGCACTTCCCCGCTTGTACGGATAAGTAAATCGGGCTCTGGAAGTGTTGATGTCAATAAATATTGATCAATCGTTTTTTCATCGACTTGATCCAAAGTCAGCTTCCCATCATCGACTTCTACCATTATATCCTTCATTGCTTTAACTATTTCAGCACGGCTTCCATAATTCATGGCAAAATTTAAAATTAAGCCTGTATTATTTTTGGTTTTTTCCATCGCTTCATTTAAAGCCTTTTTAGTATTCGATGGGAGGCCTTCTTTATCGCCAATCATCTCAATTCGGATGTTTCGTTCCATTAATTCTGGCATAAAGGAGTTTAGGAACATCTGAGGAAGACTCATTAGGTAATCCACCTCTGATTTCGGCCTTTTCCAGTTTTCTGTCGAGAATGCGTAAAGCGTTAACACTTTGATGCCTATGTCGTCTGCAACACGGGCAATTCTACGTACAGTCTGCATTCCTTCATGATGCCCGGCAATTCTAGGCATTGCTCTTTTTTTTGCCCAACGTCCGTTGCCATCCATAATAATTGCGATATGGGAAGGTAAACATTCATTACTTACAAGAGATTCTTTGACCTCCAAAGAGTGCTTTCCTTTTTTTGATTTACTAAATAGCTTTTTTAACATCAGCAATTCCCCCACCTGACAACATTTTGGACGTTTTTCTTTTTAAGGATACGATCCCCTATATTTTTAGAAATAAGAAAAATATGGATTCTCGTGTGAAAACTGTATTTTTCTAATCATATCAAAAACAAAGGATTGTGTCTTACGTTCTCTCGTATAATTTCTAATATTTTTCAATTCATGATGAGTATTATGTATTGGCACATCCAAACTCTCTTAACAATTGCGACTAATCTTGACCGATTTTTTTAAAGTCAACATAAGTGTACTACATTGAAAAAAGACGTCCCAATTAATAGGACGCCCTACTCTTGAATTAGTTCATCATTCATTTAGATTTACAATAGTTTTGCAAATGATAAATTTAAACACAATTCAAGCATGTTTTTTATACAGATAAGATTTCTTTTTCTTTATCTTTTGCTAATTGGTCAACTTTAACGATGTAATCATCCGTTAACTTTTGGATATCGTCACCAAAACCGCGTAAATCATCTTCTGTAATTTCGCCGTTTTTCTCTAATTTCTTCAGATCATCATTGGCGTCACGGCGTACGTTTCGGATTGCTACTTTTGCATTTTCCGCTTCTTTGCTCACAACTTTTACAAGCTCTTTACGACGTTCTTCCGTTAAAGCAGGGATTGTTAAACGAATTACATTTCCATCATTTGTCGGAGTAATTCCGATATCTGATTTCATGATCGCTTTTTCAATTTCACCCAGGATTGATTTGTCATAAGGTTGAATGACTAAAAGTCGTGCTTCAGGCACGGAAATACCAGCTAATTGATTTACAGGTGTTGGCGCACCGTAATAATCAACTGAAATTCTGTCTAGAAGAGACGCATTTGCACGCCCTGCACGAATCGAAGCCAATTCGCGGGAAAATGCAGAGATCGATTTGTCCATTCTTTCTTTTGCTTGTGCTAATACTTGTTTAGGCATTAAAAGTTCCTCCTAACCACTGTACCGATTTTATCACCGAGTACCGCTCGTTTAATATTTCCTTTATTCATAATAGAGAATACTATTAATGGGATATCGTTGTCCATACATAAAGTGGAAGCAGTTGAATCCATTACCTGTAATCCTTGTTGAATTACGTCTAAATATGTGAGTGTGTCATATTTAACAGCAGTTGAGTCAGTTTGTGGATCAGCAGAATATACACCATCTACATTATTTTTAGCCATCAAGATTGCATCTGCATCAATTTCTGCAGCACGTAAAGCAGCAGTCGTATCTGTAGAGAAGAATGGGTTACCTGTACCCGCAGCAAAAATTACAACGCGTTTCTTTTCAAGGTGACGCACTGCTTTTCTGCGTATGTAAGGCTCTGCAACTTGTGTCATAACGATAGAAGATTGAACACGTGTTTCAATTTCCAACTTTTCAAGGGCATCTTGCAATGCCAATGAATTCATAACAGTTGCAAGCATTCCCATGTAATCCGCAGAGGCACGGTCCATCCCCATTTCGCTACCTACTTTTCCACGCCAGATGTTACCGCCGCCTACTACTACAGCAACCTCGACTCCAAGCTCCACTACTTCTTTAATATCTTCAGCAACTGACTTAATAATTTTTGGCGATAAACCGTAACCAGCTTCTCCTGCCAATGCCTCACCGCTAATTTTTATAACTACACGTTCATATTGTGGCACACTCATAGTAAACCTCCGCAATTCGTTTTTATACTACTGAAACATAACTAACTATTTGTACTAGTATTTTGTCAAGCTACGATTACCCGGTCCCTCGAAATCGTTTCGGTTCCTTCTTAAGGGTGCAGGCACACTTGTCGGGACCCTACAACTCTTGTCGGGCTTAATGGGCATTTTTCGCTTTTCTTCCTTGAAAAATAGGGAACACTGGTTTGTGTCCCCTAATTATACTTATTATTTAAATTAGTTGCCTTTAACTTGGTTCATAACTTCTTCAGCGAAGTTGTCTTCACGTTTTTCAATACCTTCACCAACAGCGAAGCGTACGAATGAAGTGATGTTACCACCAGCTGCTTTTACGAAATCACGTACTTTTTGATCAGAGTTTTTAACGAAAGTTTGATCAAGTAAGCAAATGTCTTCGAAGAATTTACCAAGGCGACCTTCTACCATTTTAGCAACGATATTTTCTGGTTTACCTTCGTTAAGAGCTTGTTCAGTTAACACTTTACGTTCACGGTCTACTACTTCTTCAGAAACTTCGTCACGTGATACATATTGAGGGTTGATTGCAGCGATGTGCATAGCGACATCTTTAGCTGCTGATTCATCAGTAGAACCTTCAAGAACTACTAATACACCAATACGTCCACCCATGTGCAGGTAAGAACCGAAAGCATCTGCATCAGTTTTAGTTTTCACTTCGAAACGGCGAAGAGTGATTTTTTCTCCGATAGTTGCAACAGCAGTAGAAATTTGATCTGCGATTTTAACACCTTCAGCATTTGAAAGCTCTAATGCAGCTTCTACTGATTCTGGTTTTGCAGCTAAAATTTGTTGCGCTAATTCAGAAACAAGTACTTGGAATTTTTCATTTTTTGCTACGAAGTCAGTTTCAGCGTTAACTTCTAAGATTACAGCTTCGTTTCCTTCAGCCAGGATATAAGTTGTACCTTCAGCAGCGATACGATCAGCTTTTTTAGCAGCTGAAGAAAGACCTTTCTCACGTAAGAAATCAACTGCTGCGTCGATATCACCATCTGTTTGTACTAAAGCTTTTTTACAATCCATCATACCTGCGCCAGTTTTTTCGCGAAGCTCTTTTACTAATTGTGCAGTAATTGCCATTTGAAGTTTCCTCCTTGGGTTTTAGGTTATTTAATTTTTTAGTATATCTGTTTACATGATGTCCAGTTTCAGCGGTTTGCTCCTCGGAATCTTCAACTTTCTTCAAAGCATGCAAGCATGCTCGTCAAAAGTCTCCGCAGCACACGGATGTGCAAGTGCCGACAATGCCACATGATGTGGCGTTTTTGTCGACCAGTTTCTGTCAGAGCTTTAGCGAACCGCATTCACTTTTCTTTCTAAAAAAAGGTGATAAGAGGGTTCATCCACTTATCACCTTTTTAGGCAGCTAAGAAAGTTTATCACTTCCTTAGCCACTTAAGAGCAACTAAGGCTTATCATCAGAAAAGCTTAGCTGCTTGCCAAGTTTTCTGATAGTGAATTACTCAGCAGCTGCTACTTCTTCAGCTGGAGCTTCAGATTCACCTTGTTTTGACTCGATTAGAGCATCAGCCATTTTAGCAGTTAATAATTTAACAGCGCGGATAGCGTCATCGTTAGCAGGGATTACGTAGTCGATTTCATCTGGATCACAGTTTGTATCAACAATCCCTACGATAGGAATATTTAATTTACGAGCTTCAGCAACAGCGATACGCTCTTTACGTGGGTCAACCACGAACATAACGTCTGGGATGCCAGCCATATCACGGATACCGCCTAAGAATTTAACTAGACGTTCGTGTTCTTTTTTAAGTTGGATAACTTCTTTTTTAGGAAGAACTGCGAAAGTACCGTCTTCTTCCATTTTTTCGATTGCTTTTAAACGAGCAACACGTTTTTGGATTGTACCGAAGTTAGTTAAAGTACCACCTAACCAACGTTGGTTGATGTAGTAGTTGCCAGAACGTTCAGCTTCGTCTTTAATTGCTTCTTGAGCTTGTTTTTTAGTACCTACGAAAAGTACTTTACCGCCATCTTGGCCAACTTGGCGCATGAAGTCGTAAGCTTCTTCTAATTTTTTAACCGTTTTTT
Organism: Ureibacillus aquaedulcis; assembly: GCF_030418165.1. GTDB lineage: Bacteria > Bacillota > Bacilli > Bacillales_A > Planococcaceae > Ureibacillus > Ureibacillus aquaedulcis. The sequence goes on along the minus strand of NZ_JAUHTQ010000008.1, from coordinate 111,836 downwards.
GTAAATCGATAATGTAGATACCGTTACGTTCAACAAAAATGTATTTTTTCATTTTTGGATTCCAACGGCGAGTTTGGTGACCGAAATGTACACCAGCTTCAAGTAATTGTTTCATTGAAATTACTGACATGTGTGTTTCCTCCTAATGTTTTGGTTTTTTTCCTCCGCATTTTTCATCTATAACAAGCAACTTTTTATTCAAAAAGCACCACTTACTACATCAAAATGCGTGTGTAATTAACACCAATTGATAATATATCACACTAACTTTTCTCATGCAACAATTTTATGCATGGAACTTAATTAATAGTTCGATTTCTGTTTTGCCTTTTTGCGTTAACTTCGCAATTTCGTCAATCGTTTTCCCCTGTTTATGAAGGTTGAGCACCTTTTGTTCGAAAGATGGCAGCGCTTGGAGATCCTTCTCCACCTCTTCCTCCACTGCCTGTTTACGCGGTGTTGAATTTTCATTTGCTAAACTATGCTGTTTATAAGCATTCGTTGCCATCCTTTTTGGAATTGTTACTTTTGGCGCGCCATTTTCTGCTGGATGTGAGTTCCTTAAGGATTCCTCCTGGGCTTCGCCGGAATTTGCCTGAACATCATCCAAATTCATCATTGCCGCTTTTTGATCTTTTATTTCTTTATTCTTGTTCTCAATTTGTTTAATGGATGAAAGCTCTGCGATGAGTCGATCATTTTCTTCCTTCATTTCCACTAGATATAAACTAATCGCGTCATCCATCTCACGGATTAGCTGATCCTGTCGTTTTTCTAAATCTTTGAATTTGGCTATTCTTGTATTTAAAATAACAAGGAAATAAAAACAAATGAGCTGCGAAATAACCAATATGATTACAAGACTTACGACCATACTGTTCTCCTATCCACTAAAATCAATAAAATTACCTTTAAAGGGATGTTGTGCTTCCTTTTCTTCTTGATGAGGCTTATCTTCATCCGGTAAATTTTCTTCGTGATTTTGCTGCTTTTCTTTTTCATTAGTAATTTTATCTGTTTTTTCGGTGTCGCTGACCTGCAATTGTTTTTTCTTAAGCTCTTTTTTTAGTGCTTCATTCGCATCGATTTGCTGTCCAATTACATTTTGTTGATGCTGATCTGCCATTTTACCCGCATCAAAGGTCTTTGGAATGGCAATTTGAAGTTCAAGCGCTTTTAGACTCAATACTTTTCACCTCAGCTTTTAATCCAGTTAGCTTAACATCTCATTAGAAAGAAGCTTTCTTAATTTAAATAATGCTTTCGAATGGATTTGTGAGATTCGTGATGTCGATAAACTAAGCATTTCACCAATTTCAGTCAATGTCAATTCTTCTGTATAGAACAAGCTTAGGACAAGCTGTTCTTTTTCACTTAAGTTTTTAATATTTTCCGAAAGGTCCTTGATTAATTCCATATGTACAGTTTCTTGCTCGGGAGTTTTCGTCCTTTCATCTCTGATAACAAAAGACATCCCCTCTGACTCTTCCTGTTCTTGTTGTTCATTGATGGATAACACACTAGAGAAAAAATGTTCCTGAACAGTCTGGTAAATCTCTTCAACCGGCAGCTCCATATGCTGTGCAAGCTCATCCGGCGTTACACTGCGCATTAGCTGTTGCTCTAATTTTTCGATTTGGGCTTCCATCTTCTTTGCCTTTTCACGCGCTGAACGAGGCAGCCAATCCTCTTTTCTTAACCCGTCTATAATTGCTCCCCGCACACGGAAAGAAGCATATGTATCAAATTTCAAGTCTCTATTTATGTCAAATTTATTTAATGCATCAAATAGTCCCATCATCCCTAAACTCATTAAATCATCACGTGATACATTTTTAGGAACACTCGCACCAATTCGCTGTACATGATAGGATACTAGTGGTTGATATTTTTTTATAAGCATATTACCAGCATCCGGATCTCGATCATTGATCCAGCAATTCCAAAGAGTTTGTTCATTATCTGCTCGAAGTTGTACCATAAAATCCACCTCACACTAAAATCATTTACTTTCGTAAGCAATCGTCCATGTTGTCCTTTTGATGCCCCTCTTACCAATTGATCGCTGCCACGACGAAATTCCACGGTAGTTGCTATTCATTCAAGAAACGAAACAACACAAGACTTTTATCCTACATCACACCGAATCATTCTCATTGTATTTTAAAGGACTTTCTAATTATACAATAGTATTTTTAACTTATTATTTAGAATTCACTATAGGTTCCTTACTATCAAATAGTATATCAAATAATAGAAAAAAAACACAGATTTCTATTAAACTTAATTTATTACTTTTTAGACATAAATTATGGAGATATGCAGTATGTGGTTGTAGATTATGTGCCGGAGAACAAAAAAAGAGCCGCTTTCTCGACTCTTTTAAGATTGAAGATGGTTAATGATTATTTTTTCGTCAATTCATCTTGAAGCATCATCGTTTGAACGACTTTTGCAATATCTTCCGAATTCTGATCCTTAAACTCAACGGTAGATTTACTATCTCCGGAGTCAGATGCACTACTCCCACGATTCACAAATTGCTGACGTAATTGTTCATTTTCTATATTAAAGCTATCAAATAATTCGTCATTCGGAGTATAAAGTACATACCCTAAAAGCAATCGGATAGCATACATGATAAGAAAGGATACAACCGCAGCAATAAAAGATCCCACCAGACTATTTAAGGGAATAGTAGAATCCGATAAAATACTAAAAAAGTAAATTGTAAAGCCTATGATGGCCCCCCAAAAGTTGTAGAATATTGATCCAAACATTATATATCTTTCACTCCCTGATTTACTGTACGAATACTTAATCGACACGTGACAGGGTTAAACTCGATTGTTCTCCCGCTATTGCCACCCGTATCTTCAGCGATCAGTGGTATGTTATTTTTGATGAGCTCTCTTTTTACAGCTTCTACATTCCGTGGCCCAATTCGCATCGAATCATTTTCTGACGAAAATTTAAACATTTGAGCACCACCGGCAATCTTCGCTTTCAAGCGAAAGGGTTGGACCCCAACTAATTTCAGCTTTTCAATGAGTGCCTTTATGCCGGTATTAGCAAATTTTGCTGCATTAATCGTTTCTGTTCTTGCCAAACTCGAGTCAGGCAACATAATGTGAACTAATCCGGCTATGTTTTTTGTTTCATCATATAATACAACACCCACACAGGAACCTAATCCTGATGTACGTATTGTATCCGGCATTTTTACTACATCCAATTGTGCGATTCCAACCTTGATAACTTGGCTTGTGTGTGTCTGGATCATCTTATGCAACACCCAATGCCTTAAAAATAGAGGTGAAAGAATCAGGATCTGGTAGTAAGAAGAAATGCCCATGAACTTCATTACGATTATCAAAACCTTCTTCAAAGATGGATGTATTGATGACAATCACCTGATCACTAACCTCTGAAATTTCGATTAGACCCGTACTTATGATGGCGCCAAACATATCAACACTTAATCCAGGAACTGTTGGATAAATTTTCATTCCTGTAAAGTCTGACAAAGCAGATAAGTAAGACCCGGAGAGGATATTTCCCATTTCTTGCATTGCTGAAACACCTAGCTCGGAAAGCTTGTTATCACTAAAGCTAAATTGATCATCATTGATTAAACTCTGTATAAAACGGTTTGCCTGTTCGATTGGCAATATAAAGAACATGCTTCCTTCAGAGTCCCCTTCAATTCGAAGAAAGATTCCTACTACAACGGTTTCAGCACCCCCCGCTAGTTCCATCATGTCATTGAATGACACCATTTCCACCTTTGGGACATGCATATCGATTTTCCTGGACAGCAAACTGGAAAGTGCTGTCGCAGCATGGGCAGCACCTATATTTCCAATTTCCTTCAAGACATCCAAATGCAATGATGTAATTTTTTGTACTTCGCTCATAAACTCGCACATCCCTACTTTACTTTCAGATTGTCCAGCAATGATTTATGGATTTAACACTTTGTCCAGATGCAATAAAATCAATAAGCGATTCTCTAACTTTGCCACACCGGATATAAATTCTTCTTCATTCGACCCAACTACTTCCGGTTGCGCTTCAATCGCACTTACCGGAATATCCAGCACATCGTTTGCCGAGTCAACGATAAAGCCTACTTCCATCTCTTCAAGGGTGATAATAATAATTCTCGTAGTATCTTCATTATTAGATATCGGGATTCCAAATCGTTCACGCAAATCGATTAATGGTGTGACGACACCACGCAAATTAATAACACCTTTTACAAAGCTTTTCGTCTTTGGCACTCGCGTAATATGCATTAGTTTTTCGATACCTTGTACATTAGATACCGGGATGGCATATTCTTTATCAGCAAGTTGAAAAACAATTACTTTTAGATATTCTTGCTCAACAGCAGTCATAACCTACACCTCTTTCATTCCATTCATTACTTCATTAACGCATTGCAGTCCACGATTAAAGCAACTTTACCGTTCCCTAAAATCGTTGCACCGGAAATAGCGAAGATATTTGTTAAGTAATTCCCCAGTGATTTCAGTACAATTTCTTGCTGGCCAATAAATGTGTCCACTACCAGACCTGCAAGCTTGTCTCCTTTTCGGACAATGACAACGGAGTGATAGCCGTCTGCAGCCTGTTCCGTTCTTGGCACATCAAATATTTCATCCAAGAAGATAAGTGGAACAACTTTCCCGCGGAAATCAATTACTTTTTGATTATGTGCATTGAGAATATCGCTGTTTTTAATAATAGATGTTTCAATAATCGATGATAACGGTATCGCATAAATTTCTTGTTCAATTTCAACCAGCATAACGGAGATAATGGATAACGTTAAAGGAAGCTGGATAGAGAAGATTGATCCCACACCTTCAGTTGATTCGATTGAAATATTGCCGCCAAGCGATTCAATTGTTGTTTTCACAACATCGAGACCTACTCCACGCCCTGAAATATCCGAAATTACTTCTGCAGTTGAGAAGCCGGATGCTAATATAAGTTCATTAATTTGTTTATCTGACATTGAAAGTGCAGATTCTTTTGTTACAATTCCTTTGGAAATTGCTTTTTTCAGTACTCTTTCACGGTTGATTCCCGCACCATCGTCCTCAATTTCGATAAATACATAGTTACCACTATGATAGGCACGCAATGTAACATTACCTTCTTCAGGTTTCCCATTGGCGCGGCGTATTTCCGGACTTTCAATCCCATGGTCAACCGAGTTGCGAATTAAATGAACCAGCGGATCTCCAATTTCATCAATTACTGTACGATCCAATTCAGTTTCCGCACCAATGATTTCAAGATTAATTTTTTTCTTTAAATCACGGGATAATGTACGGACCATTTTAGGGAATCGGTTAAAAACAGTTTCAATTGGGATCATGCGCATTGTTAACACAATATTTTGCAAGTCGCCCATTGTTCGGCTCATTCGTTCGACTGTTTCATTTAGCTCAGAGTGATTCACTTCTGTGGCAATCGATTGAAGTCGACCTCTATCAATCACTAATTCTTCAAACAGGTTCATTAAAATATCCAATCGTTCGATACTTACACGAATCGTTTTACTTGCAGCATGCTTTGCCCCGGAAGATTTTTGAGTGGCTTCTTCTTTTTTCACTTCTACAGGTGCAACTGGCGTCAATTCTTCAGTTTGTGATTCTGCGACTGTTTCTGTCTCAACGGTTGCTGATTGAACAAATATATCTTTCGATAATTGTGTGATGGCAACTTTTTCAACCTCTGAAACTTTTAGAATCTTGCTGCGCAATTCTTCCGCATTAGTTTGAGAAATTAAAGCTACTTTAAATTCTTGGTCAAACTGTTCTTCTTCCAGTTTATCTACAGTAGGAGAGGATTTCACTACATCTCCATTTTTCTCTAAAATATCAAATACCATATAGACACGTGCTGCTTTTAATAGGCAGCTATCATTTAAAGTCACGGCAATTTCAAATGCATTGAATCCTTGCTCTGTGGATTGAAGCAAGACTGTCTTTTCAAAATCATCATATTCCAATTGGGGAGCGTTTTCCAAACCAACAGTTGTAGCTGCAGCTTCTGCAGCAGTCTCGTTTGAATTCAAAACAGCTGTTTCTTGTTGAATGGCTTCACCTGATTCAATTCGTTTTAATTTTTCTACTGTTTGAGAAACATCTTTTTTCCCATCGCCGCCATCGGCAATATCCATGACCATTGCTTCCAAGTGATCCACGGATTCAAACACTACATCTAAAATTTCGGCAGTTACTTGAATTTTTTCATTGCGAATGGCATCAAGCACATTTTCCATTTTATGAGTCAAATCAGCTAAATCCTCGTATCCCATTGTTGCAGACATACCTTTTAATGTATGTGCCGAACGGAATATTTCATTTACTATCGCTAAGTCTGCTGGATTTTTTTCAAGCTCCAGCAAATTGTCGCTGCATGATTGTAAATGTTCTTTACTTTCTTCAATGAACATTTCTAAATATTGATTAAGTTCCACTAGAAAACACTCCTCTTAGGGCAAATATTTCATAATCGCTTCGGCAATATTGTCAACATCTACAATCTCATTGACAAGCTGTGTTTCTACAGCTGCTTTTGGCATCCCATAAACAATACACGTTTTTTCCGACTCTGCAATCGCCATTACATTTCCATTCTCTTTTAATTGCATAAGACCTTTTGAGCCATCAGATCCCATACCTGTCATAATGACCGCTACTTTATCCATGTCTTTGATTTTACTTGCACTTTCAAACATGACGTCTACACTCGGACGGTGCCCGGCTCTCGGAGGCTCGGTCTGGTCCAGAACAATTTCATAGGAAGCTCCACGTTTCTCAAGCTTTAAATGATGGCCACCTGGCGCTATATAGGCAACCCCATTTTGCAGGAGATCACCATGTTGTGCTTCCTTGACCTTTATTTGACTTAGTTGATTCAAGCGATCTGAAAGGGATTTAGTGAAACCGGCAGGCATATGCTGGACAATCAGGATAGGTGCTTTAATCCTACTGGGCAATTTCGCTATAACTTCCTGTAAAGCTCTGGGACCTCCTGTAGAGGTGCCGATTAACACAATCTTTTTTGTTAATTGATTCCAATCTTTCCTTTTAGTCAACTCTTTACTTACAGTTTGAGTGACTTGAGTCAACGAATTTTTGATTAGTTGTCTATTTTCATTTAAAAGACTGCTTTTCGATACAGAAACCGGTGCAAAGCTCGCTTTTTTCAACTTGGTTACTGAAACATGTGCCGCATGCTCCACTTTATGTACTAATTCTTCTTTAATTCTGTGTAAATCAAGGGAGATTGTCCCACTTGGTTTTGCAACAAAATCAACCGCACCATTTTCCATCGCCTTCAGTGCATTTTCTGCACCTTGAAGAGTCGTACTGGATAGCATGATGACAGGAACTGGAGATACGGTCATAATTTCCTTCAATGCATCCAAACCGTTTAGCTCGGGCATCTCGACATCCATTGTTACGACATCCGGCTTCAAACTTTGAATTTTCTTAATCGCATCTTTACCATTTCGGGCAGTACCAACAACTTCTACTTTCGGGTTGCCAACAAAAAAGTCGCTAATCAGCTTTCTCATAAAAGCAGAGTCATCTACCACTAAAAGCTTGCTTTTACTTGAGAGTTCCAATCAATCACGCCCTTTCGAAAAAATGCCTCTTAGTTTAGATAGGAAGTTATTTTGTTTATACCGACCATGAATTTCAACCTGGTTGCGATTCATGAATTGCTCTACCATTACTTTCAAAGTTTTCGAAATATTACTGTCTGGATAGGCAATTGAAAAAGGCACCTGTTCACGGACAGCTTTTCTTACCGCCGAATCTTCCGGTAGGGATCCAAGAAGGATAATATCTTTTTTTAGAAAGTGCTTCATTGTACTTTCCAGTCGGTTTAATGTATCCTGGCCATCTTCTTTTGAATAAGCGCGATTGCATAGTAAGTAAATTGTTTTATTTTCATCTCGTACATGGATATATTTCATCATGGAATAAGCATCCGTTATGGCGGTTGGTTCCTCGGTTGTGATGACAATAATCTCATCAATAGCGCTAATTAAGTCCAATGACCAATTCGCAGCCCCGGCACCCATATCAAAAAGAATATAATCATAAGTCTTTTGCAATTGTTCGAATGCATTAAATAATGCATCAACCATTTCTTTTGACCATTCGACCACAGACGACATGCCTGAACCACCGGAAATATATTTAAAGCTATGCGGGCCATCATAAATTACTTCGTCCAATGAGGCTTCACCAAATAAATAATGCTTCAAATTGTACTGAGCCGTTTTACCTATTAGTATATTAACATTTCCCATGCCGATATCCATATCCAGCACGACCACTTTTTTCCCTAACTTAGTAAGATTAATGGCAAAATTGGTAGAAAAATTACTCTTTCCTACCCCACCCTTGCCACTAACAATCGCAATTGATCTCCCCAAAGAACCTTGACTTTCCAGCATCTTCATTCTTAAGTTTTCAGCTTGGTCTCTCATTCATATTCTCCTTGAAAGAACAGTTCGAGTACTCCATCTAAATTGGCTTCTTCAATATCTTCTGGTACTTCTTGTCCATTCGTATAGTAAGCAAGTCCTTTATTATATTTAATCATTAAATTAAACATAGTGCCAATAGAATTTGTTTCATCTAATTTCGTAAAGATATATTTACCCATAGGGATTTCACCAAATTGTTGAATTATTGATTCCATGTCTTTTTCTTTGCCAGTTAATGCCAATACTAAGTACGATTCTGCTTCTTCATCGAAATTAATCATTTCCTTTAGATCATCTACATATTTAGCTTCCTTATAATTACGGCCCGCTGTATCAATGAAAACTAAATCGAGATGTGCAAAATTATCGATCGCCTTCTTGTAATCATTTGCATTATAGACAATCTCAACAGGAGCTTGTAAAAGGTTTGCATAAGTTTTTAACTGTTCAATAGCTGCAATCCGATACGTATCTGTCGTAATGAAGCCAATCTTTTTCTTTTTCTCCAATACCGATCTTGCCGCCATTTTGGCAATTGTCGTCGTCTTTCCAACACCTGTAGGTCCCAAAACATTGATATACTTCTTCTGATAGGAAAGTCCACCCATCGGTAGATCGTGCAGGAATTTACGAAGCACTTCTTTTGTAATTTCCTTCATCTCGCCTTCGCTCAAAGAAGCATCCTTTTGTTTTTGATGCACAAAAAGCTCATCACTTATTGCCGTGATGAGCTCTTCACTAAGTTCTTGACGTTTCAAGAAGTCAATATAAGGCAAGAAATTCTCTGGCAATTCTGATTGAATTGTATGCTTTTGCATCGATTTCATCATCAACTTCAAGTCGGCTATTTCACTTTTCAACTCTTTTGTTAATGTATCGTCAATATGTAGTTTCATCTGTTCTTTTTGTTCATGGTATAGAATTGTGTTTGCTGGTAAATCCGGAAGATGTGGAGACATCGTTTTAGTCTCCACTTCATCAACTCCGGCAAGTACTTCAAAATTCTTTTGTTTTATTAATCCGAACAGCTTTTTAGTCACGATTACTTTGGAATTAATAATAACGGCATCTTCGCCTAATTCCGTTCGAACCATTTTCATTGCTTCTGAAATTGAAGGTGCTGTATATTTTTTCATTTTCATTCTACATTCACCACTCCAACACTTTGAATTTCAACATTTGCATCTAATTCGTTATAGGATAAAATAGGGATTTGCGAGAAATAACGTTCGGTTAATTGTCTTAAATACATTCGTATTCCCGGCGAACAGAGAATGATTGGAGATTGTTCCATAAAGGACACTCTCTCCACTTCCTTCGCAATGGCCTCCAGTACGTTTTGGGAATCTTGAGGATCCATTGCAAGATAGTTCCCATGATCAGTTTGCTGGATACTATCAGCTATAAGCTTCTCCAATTTTCCAGGAATCGTGATTACTTTTAAACTAGCACCGCCTGATACATACTGCGAAGTAATTTGTCTTGCTAATCCTTGACGCACATATTCTGCAAGAACATCTGTATCACTTGTTAGTTTGGCATAATCCGCTAAAGTCTCAAAGATAATAGGCAAGTTGCGTATTGAAACATTTTCTTTTAATAGTTTTGCCAAAACTTTTTGTATTTCACCAATTGATAAAGGTGTCGGTGTTAATTCTTCCACTAAAATTGGATAATTTTCCCGCAGGTGATCTATTAATTGTTTCGTTTCCTGACGGCCAAGTAAATCATGGGCATTCGCTCGGATAATTTCGGTTAAGTGGGTAGAAACGACACTTGGCGGGTCAACGACAGTATAGCCAAGCATCTCCGCATCCTCTTTCACTTTTTCCGTAATCCATTTTGCAGGCAATCCAAAGGATGGCTCGATTGTATCAATTCCCTCGATTGAATCATCATCTCCTGGACTCATGGACAAGTAGTGATCAAGAAGAAGCTCTCCCCTAGCCATCTCATTACCCTTTATTTTAATTCGATACTCATTTGGCTGTAGTTGAATATTGTCCCTGATACGAACTACCGGTATGACAATCCCTAGTTCCAGTGCCAATTGTCTGCGAATCATGACAACTCGGTCGAGTAAGTCTCCACCTTGACTGGCATCAACTAGAGGAATTAACCCATAGCCAAATTCAAATTCAATCGGATCCACGTTAAGCAGATTGACAACATTCTCGGGACTTTTCATTGTATCAGCTGCCACTTCTTCTTCCATCTCGAGTAGTTCTTCAGGACCTTCAGATTTCTTTTCCCTACTATTGATTAAATAAGCTCCACCAATCAGCACGCCAGCAATTGGCATGGTAATCCATTCTGGAAGTGGCGTGAAGAGACCTAATAAGAGAATTGCTCCGCCTGCAATATAGAGCAGTTTGGATTGTGCAAACAATTGTCTTGCAATATCTTCACCTAAGTTGCCTTCTGAAGCAGCTCTAGTAACAACTATCCCTGTTGCAGTTGAAATTAAAAGGGCCGGGATTTGTGCAACCAATCCATCCCCTACTGTTAAAGTTGAGAAATGAGTTGCTGCATCGGCCATTTCATATCCAAGCTGTACCATTCCGATAATAATCCCGAAGAGCAAGTTAATGAATACCATGATAATGGAGGCAATTGCGTCACCTTTTACGAATTTTGTGGCTCCGTCCATTGCTCCATAAAAATCGGATTCTTTCGAAACTTTGTCACGGCGCTCTCTTGCTTCCTTTTCGGAAATCATCCCGGCATTCAAATCTGCATCAATACTCATTTGTTTCCCTGGCATTGCATCTAATGTAAAACGTGCCGCAACTTCAGCTACACGTTCAGAACCTTTTGTAATAACGATAAAGTTAATAATAACTAATAACATAAAAATTACTAAACCGACTAAAATATTCCCACCAGTTACGAATTCACCAAATGTTTCAACAACATCTCCCGCATCGCCCTGTGCTAGAATTGCACGAGTTGTGGAGATACTTAACCCCAGACGGAATAATGTCAATAACAATATAACTGAAGGGAAAATGGCGAAATCCAATGCTTCTCTCATATTCATCGCCACTAACAAAACCAATAATGACAATGTAATATTGATAATGATTAAAAAGCTTAATAACCATGTCGGTAGAGGGATAATAAGCATTGCTACAATCATTATTACTGCAGCTAAAACACCTAAGTCACGAATCTTCATGTTTTTCCCTCCTACTATGGTCTAAATTTTACGCTTTATACGATAGACATAAGCTAATATCTCTGCTATCGCTTTAAAAAACTCTTCAGGGACCTGTTGGCCGATTTCTACCTGGTCGTACATCGCCCGTGCTAACGGCCGGTTTTCTACCATTACAACGTCATTTTCTTTTGCGATCAATTTAATCTTCTGCGCCACATAGTCGGTTCCTTTTGCCACAACCTTGGGTGCTTCCATATTTTGATCGTCGTATTTCAGGGCAATCGCATAGTGAGTTGGATTGGTAATGACCACATCTGCATTCGGTATTTCCTGCATCATTCTGCGCATGGCCATTTCCCTTTGACGCTGCTTGATTTTCGATTTGATCTTCGGGTCGCCTTCAGCATTTTTGTATTCATCTTTAATGTCTTGCTTCGACATTTTTAATTGTTTTTCATATTCATATTTTTCATATATGTAGTCAATCAGTGCAATTACAACAAGGGTCAATGAAGCTGCGATTCCCATTAACCCCGTTAGTTTTGCTACTGTTGTCAATGTATCCCAAGGACTTTGGAATGATAGTGATAAAACTTCCTCCAGGTTCATCCACACAATGACCGTTGTCACGGTTCCGATAAATGATATTTTCAATAAAGATTTAATCAAGTTTACAATTGCCCGAACAGAGATAATTTTTTTTATCCCTTTGATGGGATCCATCTTTTTTAAATCCAGCTTCAATGGTTCCATAGTAAAAAGTAAACCAAATTGCATGAAGTTTGCCGCTATTCCGGCAACAACAGCAATTGCCATAAAAGGCAGGAGAATAAGTGCCATTTCTTTTAAAGAATCCGTATATACTTGCATTACTGTATCTGCTGTGACAGATTCTATTAAAATATTTTTTTCAAAGGCTTGATGTAAAAAGCCGAATATGCCCTCAATCATCATTGGCCCACTAAAATACAAAAATAAGAATAGCAACAACAAAACAATTGCTGCTGTAACATCCTGACTTTTTAAGACCTGTCCTTTTTTTCTGGCATCCTGTCTCTTTTTCGGTGTCGCTTTTTCTGTTTTATCCCCAGCAAAAAACTGTAAATCTAAAGAGAGTAGTAGTTTCAAGCGTTATGCACCACCCAACAATTGCATGAAATCTCGCATTGAAAGTATCATCATTTCTATTACTTTTTCCATTACTTCTATCATGACACCCATCGAAACAATCAGTACAAGAAACCCGACTGCGATCTTGATAGGGAATCCAACCACGAATATATTGAGCTGAGGTACAGTTTTCGCTGTAATCCCTAAAGCCATTGTAACTAAAAATAAAGTGGCCACTACTGGCGCCGACATTTGAAAAGCAATGACAAAGACCGACCCAAAGGTTTTAATAACAAACTCAGCAATATTATCATTCCCAAAGTCGGGAAAAACCTGATCGATGGGCAAAAATTGATAACTATAATAGATTCCATCCAAAATTAAATGATGGCCGTTTATCGCCAACAAAACAAATAGGATCAAGAAATTAAAAAACTGACCCATCAGTGGAGTCTGAGTCCCTGTTTGTGGATCGATTACATTGGCCATTGCAAAACCCATTTCAAAATCAATAAATCCACCTGCTATCTGAACAGCAGTCATGATCATATATGCGACAAGCCCTATGATCACACCGATGATTGCCTCTTTTAATACCAATAATAGGTAATTCCCATCAATCGGAATTGCTTCCACATCAATCGTGTAATACATCATCCATGCAAAGACGACAGATAAAGCAATCCTTAATTGTGGGGGAATTCGGCTGTACGAAAAAAAAGGGACTGATACAAAGAATGCAGAGACTCTGACGATAATCAGCAATAAAACGGAAATTTCAGGAATGATGTCTGTCATTGGATCACCCTATATACCGCGTTAAATTATCTAATATATCAGCTACATAGGTAGTCATTTGAGAAATCATCCAAGGTCCAAAAAAGATAATCCCCACGAAAACAGCAACTATTTTCGGTACGAATGCCAAGGTTTGCTCTTGAATTGAAGTGGTTGCTTGAAAAATACTGACAAGTAAACCGACTATAAGTGCAATTAATAGCAGCGGTCCGGAAACAATGAGGACAATCCATATCGCTCTCTCTGCAATTGCAATGACCATCTCTTGCGTCATTTATATCATCCCCTAAAAACTCTGAAGTAAAGATTTTATCACTAAATACCATCCGTCCACTAAAATAAATAATAAGATTTTAAACGGCAATGAAATCATCACTGGCGGCAGCATCATCATCCCCATGGACATCAGGACGCTCGCTACAACCATATCAATAACCAAGAATGGAATAAAAATCATAAAGCCAATCTGAAAGGCTGTTTTTATTTCACTTAAAGCAAAAGCTGGAACAAGCATAGTCAACGGAATCTCTTCCACTGATGCTGGTCTTTCTGCTTGATTGTAATCCAGGAATAACTCCAAGTCCTTTTGTCTCGTATGCTGTGCCATAAACTCCTTGAAAGGTAAAGCAGCACGATCATACGCCTCCTCCAACCCTATCTCTTCATTAAATAATGGCTGAAGTGCTTGTTGATTCACTTCCTGGAATGTCGGTGCCATAATGAAGAATGTCAGGAATAAAGCCAATCCGATCAGTACTTGGTTTGGCGGCGATGTATTTGTCGCTAAAGCTGTTCTAGTAAAAGAAAGCACAATCATAATCCTTGCAAAAGATGTCATCAGGATTAAGATACTTGGGGCTAAAGATAAAACAGTCAGTAGTAAAAGCAATTGTACAGAAGTAGAAACATTCGTCGGGTCATTTTCAGAAAAGAGTGAGATAAAATCTTCCATTACTTATCCTTCTCCTTTTCCTTCCATTTGTCCAATTCACTTTTGCGGGCTTTTGTAAGTTCTGTAAGCCGTTTATTGAACATCTCGCCAAAGTTTTGATTAGCCTGTTTAACTTCAGTTTCATCCTGTGATTTAGTGCCTTTTACCTTTTTAATCAACTCTAATATATAAGGTGTTGTACTGCTTGCAATGGTTTGTTTTTCATTATAAAACTCCAGTAATTGCTCCACTTCTTCTGGATCATTGATTTCCTTAATGAGTTGGACCTCATCACCGACCCCGACGATATATAATTTATCACCGATATGAAGCAGTTGAACAGATTTTTGAGCACCTACAGATATGCCGCCAATATTGCGTACCATACTATTTTGCTGATAGTTTGCACTTTTTTTATTCAGGAACTTAAGAACAAATAGTAAAAGTGCCAGTACGAATACGAGGGAAAATAGCATTTTCATATAATCCCAAATCCCCAAACCTACGTCTGTGGAAGTAGAATCTTCTTCAACAGACGTGTCTGGATCTTCACAGCCTTCTGCTTCAGGGTTTTGCCAACAATCTGTAACCGATTGATTACCTTGTGCTGCATAAGCAAAATTCATGGGTGCCAAAAAAGTGAATGCGATTACGATTGCTAAACAAAGCCGAACGATTGCAGAAACTTTTCCGTTCATTTTATCAACCTAAAGCTTTTTGAATTGCTTCAATTACACGATCGGCTTGGAATGGTTTTACGATAAAGTCTTTTGCACCAGCTTGGATAGCATCGATTACCATTGCTTGTTGTCCCATAGCAGAACACATGATGATTGTCGCATTTGGGTCTGTTGACTTAATCGCTTTTAAAGCCGCAATTCCGTCCATTTCAGGCATTGTAATATCCATTGTGACTAAATCCGGATTTAATTCATTGTATTTTTCAACAGCCTGAAGTCCATCAGCTGCTTCTCCAACTACTTCATAACCGTTTTTAGTTAAAATATCTTTAATCATCATGCGCATGAATGCCGCGTCGTCTACTATTAAAATCTTTTTAGACATATATATTCCCTCCAAAAAATCCTATTTCAAATTGTTTAATCGTTCTGCTTGACTCATAATGTCTGTAATTCTTACTCCGAAGTTTTCATCAATAACGACTACTTCCCCTTTTGCGATTAAACGGCTATTCACTAAAATATCAACCGGTTCTCCGGCCAGCTTGTCCAATTCAATGATGGAACCTGATGCCAATTGCAATATTTCTTTTACCGAATGTTTAGTACGCCCCAGTTCAACCGTTACCTGTAAAGGAATATCGAGAAGCATGTTGAGATTGCGAGCTTCATCCTGTGTAATACTTGCGTTCTCAAACGATGCAAATTGAGCTTGCTGAACATTTACAGGCTGCTGCGGTTGCTGATATGTAGGCATCGCATAGCTTGTTGGCATTTCTTGATAAGTTGTTGCAGCTTGCTGTTGGTAGACAGGTGGCTGCTGATAAACAGGCTGTTGCTGCATTGGTTGTTGCATTTGCTGCTGAACCGGTTGTTGCATTGGTTGCTGCATTTGCTGCTGAACCGGTTGTTGTACCGGTTGTACTGGAGCAGCAGGCTGCTGTACTTCAGCCGGTCTCGGATCTTCCTCTTCGCCAAGTAATGACTTTACAAGTTTTTTCCCAAATTGAAGCGGAAATAATTGCATTAAATTGGAGTCTATCAAACTACCAATTTTAAGTCGGAATGAAACTTTCACCAATAAGTCATCTTCAGGGATTTGGTCCGTTCCTTCATTTTTTGAGATATTCATTAAATCAATAGATGGTGGCGAGATATCTACCTTTTTATTAAATACGGTAGACATTGACGTAGCAGCTGAACCCATCATTTGGTTCATTGCTTCTTGAACAGCGCTTAGCTGAATTTCGCTTAAATCGATGCTTGGATTTAAACCATCTCCACCAAGCATTAAGTCTGCAATAATTGCAGCATCTTCTTGTTTAATAACTAATAAGTTTGCCCCGGATAAACCAGTTGTATATTCCACTTGAACGGCTACATAAGGATGTGGAAATTCTTCCTCTAAATAGTTTCGATTAAGAATTGAGACTACCGGTGTTGTAATATCTACTTTCTGACCTAATAGTGTAGAAAGCGCCGTTGCAGAGCTGCCAAATGAGATATTTCCAACTTCGCCTAAAGCATCTTGTTCCATTGGATTTAAATAGTCTTCAACACGCAGTGGTTCATTATTTGTAGAAGATTCAGATGCTAAGTCGTCAAGCTTATCGTCTAACGATTCGCCCCTTAATAGCGCTTCGATTTCTTCTTGGGAGAGCATTCCATCACTCATCTTCGTCTCCTCCTTCTAAGGGTGCAATAATTTGGATTGCCATTTTTTTATTTCGTTTTCCTGGCTGCGCCGTGAATTTCGGTATAGATCCTACTTTTAACACAAGCGGCTCGTCTATATTTTGCTCTAATTCGATGACATCGCCTATATTCATATAAAGGAAATCTTCAATAGAGATATTGGTTGTTCCAAGTTCTGCAATTAGCGGCAATTCTGCTTGCTTCACTCTTCTTTCCAACATTTGGGCTTGTTCTGGTGAAGCTTCTTTTGTGTTCGATTGCATCCAATATTGAACAGATAAATTTTGAATAATCGGCTCCAATACAACATGCGGAATACAGATGTTGATCATCCCGGTTGTTTCGCCAATGACAGTGTTCAGGGAAATCACGATGACCGTTTCATTCGGTGAAATCATTTGCAGGAATTGCGGATTTACTTCCAGTTCCACCAGAATTGGGTCGATTTCAGCGATTGTATCCCAGGCTTCCCGTAAATTATCGAAAGAGCGCTCGAATAGATTCGTCATGATTTTCTGTTCAATTTCCGTTAAATTCGCCACATTGCTATAGCTGGAGCCACTGCCACCCATTAAACGGTCTAGCATGGAGTACGCGATATTCGGATTGATCTCCATTAAGATATTACCATCTAAAGGCGGCACTTCAAACACATTTATTAGGGTCATATTAGGAATCGAACGAACAAACTCTTCAAATGGTATTTGATCGACCGAAGCCACTGTAATTTGGACATAGGTTCTTAACTGTGCCGAGAAAAATGTTGTTAATAACCTAGCGAAGTTTTCATGTATACGGGTCAAACTTCGGATCTGGTCTTTGGAAAAACGAAGAGCTCGCTTGAAGTCATAAATCTTGACCTTTTTTGTTTCTTCTTCTTTTTTCATGTCATCTGCTGACATTTCACCGGTTGATATTGCAGAAAGTAGCGCATCAATTTCGGATTGGGATAATACATCTCCTGCCATTTGCCCACCTCCATTTCAAGATGTTTGACATAAATTTTACTGTATGATGTAGGAGGTAATGTAAACTTGTTGTATTTCTCCCTCTTGCATCAGTTCATTTAATTGTGACTTTATTGTTGATTCGAAAGTTGTTTTGCCTTCTTTGCCTTTCAGATCCTCTTCCGTCATTTCAGAAAGCTGTGTAATCACAAGGTTTTTTGTTTGGAAATCACGTTTTGTTAATTCTTCTGCCGCTTCCTTGCTGTCGGTCTGTATTTTTAATGAAAGCATGATTACTTTATTATCTGCCAAGTTCGTTGTAATTTCAGTTACATCAACAGAAGCTTCTACAATCTCATCTATTGACGGTTCGTGGGTTTCAGTGCCTGTTTGTTTATTAAATTGTGTTAATAGAACAAAAACTACAACCCCAATTAAGGTAATGGACACTAAAATGATAAGCATTACCGTTAATAATTTATTGTTTTTCATCGTCATCACCTCGTAAATGCGGGTTGGATAATACTTGAATACTATTATAAAATTGTGCTACTCTTTTTCGAACTTCTTCTTCACTTTCCATGACAATAAATTTCCTGCCATTTGTTAAGGTAATGGTTGTGTCCGGAAATGATTCAACTAATTCTATGTATAGAGCATTTAATGAAAAAGATTTTCCATTTAATCGTGTTAATTGGATCATTGAAATGGGGCCGGGTCACATGCGAGAAGCCGGCCCGACCCTCCTTTACAATGAAATTATGATCAATCTAATAAATTATCGTTTTAAGTTTACCAGCTCTTGCAGGATCTCATCAGATGTTGTAATGATACGTGAGTTTGCTTGGAAACCACGTTGTGCAACAATCATATCTGTAAATTCTTCAGAAAGGTCTACGTTTGACATTTCCAGGAAACCGGATTGGATGGCACCTTTACCACCTGCTTGAGCTGTTACGTCAGGATCTGGAACTCCGGATGCTGGAGATTGTTTGAAATAGTTAGAGCCTACTTTTTCTAACCCTTCGCTATTTGGAAATTTAGCTAAGCTTAACTTCTGATTAGAAGTTAATGTTCCATCCGCAGCAACTATATTTACTGTACCATCTTGACCTATTGACATACTTTGAGAAGTAGTAGGAACTGTAATTTTGTTACCAGCCGTATCTAATAAATACATACCATCTGATGTTACGATATCTCCTGCAGCATCCATGTAAAAATTCCCAGCTCTTGTATAAGAAATATCAGTTGATCCAGATTGTGGTGCTACCCGGAAATAACCATCACCGGAAACTGCCAAGTCTAATACACGACCTGTAGATTGTAGCGCCCCTGTTGTTGAAATTGTATCGATTGCAGCAATTTGAGATCCTAAACCAACTTGCTTTGCGTTAACACCACCACGTGTAGCAGAAGGAGCAGTTGAACCAGCAGTTGTTTGCGAGATTAAATCTTTGAACACTACTCGTCCTTTTTTGAATCCGTATGTATTGACATTTGAAATGTTGTTCCCAATTACATCAAGCTTCGTTTGGAAGTTTTTTAAACCAGATATACCTGAATACATTGAACGTAACATTGTTAATCGTTCTCCTCTCATTTAACCATCAGTTTTTATGTTTTGAATAGTTGTGCTGCGTCTGTCAGTCGGCGGCACGTAGGCATCCATAAAAAGTCTTCTGTTTGACTTCATATTGGTCCTGCCTATAGGATGATTGTCCCATCGATATTGGTAAACAATTGATTTTTTGTTTCGGAGCGTTCCATCGCTGTAATAACCGTTTCATTTTTGGCACTGACAATTAATGCTGCTTGATCCATCAGGACTAGTGGTTGATTGACGCCCTTTGAACGTGCTTCCCTTACTTTTTCTGACACACGCTGCCACTCTTGTTCAGTAATTGAAATATTTCTTTCTTTCATTCTATCGTTCGCATGCTTGCTGATTTTTAGCTGTTGGTTACTGGCAGCTTCTTGCAAATGATTCAGAAAAGATTGTTTACACTGAACAGGTGTTGTTTTTTTCTTTTGTACCTGTATCGTAGGTTGCAATGGCAAGTGCTGAATTGAAATTCGATTCATCTTCATCACCAACCTACTCAGTTATTAGTTGGAATTGATCCTTTTTCAAACGTGTTCCATTCGTTAGAATGTATTCAATTAAACTGCCATTCGTTGTAACTGATTCGACTTTTGCTGATAGCTCTTCTCCATCCAATTGATAGCTGACCATCTGTCCAATTAAGTTACTAGCTGTAACCAATGGGTTTTCAGCAGCTTCAGAACCGGTTGTTGATCCATTATTCAATATAGAGGAGATATGTCCTGGTGAAATTTCTTTTCCATCTGCCAGAACAAAAATAGGTTCACCATCTTTAAATTTCAATTCATTGATAACACCAGTACCCTCATTGACAATATTTTCCCCTTCTTCATCAACCTCTTCAGATATTTCATGCCATTTAACTTCTTTTCCGATAAATGTTGTATAGGACATCAGCTGTGTTTCATTTTGCGATGCAAGAAGATCTTGCATTGCTGTTGTCATATTTTGCATTTGTTCCAACGAAGAGAATTGAGCCATCTGGGCAATAAATTCTTTATCATCCATTGGTTGCGTTGGATCCTGGTTTTGTAATTGGGTAATCAGGATGTTTAAAAATGCATCTTTACCGAGGCTGGAGTTATCACCCGTTTTACTGATTTTCGGTCCCTTGGTCGAAGCTAAATAAAAATCATTCGAAATCCCTGTCGTTGCCATCCTCTACACCTCCTCATTTATTAAGTAATCACTAAAGGACATATTTTCTGATTCATCGTCCGGTTCATCTTGTTCTTTGTCATTTTTTCCTGACTGTTGTTTGAACTGCTGACCAAACTGCCCCTGGTCTTTTAAGTTACGATCTGTTTCTTGAAGACTTTGCGTGATATCAATTCTGTCCATTTGAATATTTGCATTTGCAAATGCGTTTTTCAATTGGTGCAGTTGATTATCCAAAAGTTCTTTCCCCATTGCTGTGGTTGTAAGCAATCGAGCAGATAGCACACCATCTTGCTGCATTATCTCAATACGAATAGATCCTAGATTCTCCGGATAAAGCTTTAGCAAAAGCTTCGTCGTTCCAGGTGTGTTCGATATTTGACTGCGATTTAGCAAATTTTGAATTTCTTTTGCCAGAGCCTCGGATTGTGCTCCCTTTTCAGCTGGAAGCATAATAGATATCGTTTTTGGCGAATTTGCCAAGCTCGATGTTAGAGAAACTATACTTTGAGCTGTTTTGGCTGATTCGGTTGTTTCCGTATTTTCTGCTGTTTCAGTAGTTTTCACTATTTTTTGAACAATTTGTTCAAAACCTTGTAAAGAAACTTTCCCAGCTAGATTTTCAGGCAATTGAGTCGTTTGAATTGTACTCATCGAATTCACCTGTTTTGCAACATTTTTCAGCATGTAATCAACTTGTTGCAGAGTTGATAATTGATTCGTTAACAGGTCTGTATTTTTCCCGGTTACTTGAGCTAACTTCAGGAATTGAACCAGTTGTTCCGCTTGTTTCGGTGTTACTTTTTGTTCACCTTGTAAGGCAGCCACTAATTGTTGCACAATTTGTGTATCTTGGCTGGCATCACCTAAAACAGAATTGATTAATTGCCATAGATCGTCCGTCTGTTCTTCTTCGACTTTAACACTTGTAAGTTGCTCTATTGTCTCCGTCAGTTGCGTAGGCTCGATGCCTAGTACCGAAAGCAAGTTGTCCAAGCTCATCATTTCATCTAGAGACAATGCCTGGCCTTCTTCACCAATATCTATTGTCAAGAAACCATCATCATGAGGAATTCCTAGTAAATCAATAACTTCTTCCATAGAATTAGCAGATAATAAATCCTCTAATTTCCCTAGATCTATAGAATCTTTCGTTCCATCAACCGTTTTAGAAGGTTCATTCCGGGAAGCAGTAACTGCTTGATTCAATACCTCTCCAAACTTCTCTACTTTTTGAGTTGATTGATTTGGTGATTTTGTCGATTGGTTGTTAACTACTGTTTTTGTCTTAATAGCTATATTCGAAAATTGCATTAGTCCTACGTTCACTTTTTCACCTCCTTTAACTAAAGAAGTACTTATTCCGATAATAGCTCAGTGTAACGAGCAGCATCAGCGGGACTCATTTTTGCTAATATGTCTGATAAAACATCAGGTTGCATGCTTGCAAGAATTTTTACTGCTTCATCATCGCTCATTTCAACCAATATTGGGGCAGCGGATTTTGCCGACATTTGCTCGAAGGATTGTAATATACTTTCAAATTCCTGTTTTGCGGCGTCCTGATCTCGCTGCAATTTACCGATCTCATATTGGAGCTGTTCCTGGACGGTAAGACTTTCCTGGTTTTCAGCCTGCGCTTTATCTAATTCTGATTGCAATTTTTCAATTTCAGCTTCTTTTTCTTTAACTTCTGCTTCCAGACCTACAATTTTTTCGTTGTACTGTTCGGTTACATCGCTGACGGATACTTCTTCAGTGCTTTTCAGATTTGTAAACTCTGCTGCCTTTTCAAAAACATTAAAGTTAAAAACGGTCGCTATTACAAGCAGGATTGCCAGAATGAACAGCAGTGGAATGATAAACCAAAAAAAAAGCTTTTGAAAAATTCCTGGTGAATTTTCTTCATGAGTGCCTATGTTTTCTTGTTTTGCTTTTCCTTTTGCCATGAAATCACCTAACTTCTTTCTTTGTATACATAAGAGATGAAAGTTCGTCCAAATAAAGCATTTCTACTCTATCTTGCTCATTCTTAAATGTTGCAAAATCTTTTTCCCGTATTTTTTCAAACTTACGTATTTCCAAGTTTTTTTCTAATAGTTTCTGTTCGTGCCAGTTCATTTTGGCACGTGCTTGAACAACTTTTTGCTGAACTTCCGAGATGGTACGTTCCAAACTATCGATAAAAGTTGCAAAGTGATGGATTTGATTGATGGACGAGCCAACTGTCAATCGATCATTTTGATATGTAATTAAATCTTCTTTTTTCTTCAGAAGATCATATAGTTTTGTTGCTACTTCTTCAAAAGAACGAACGGACTCTTTATAAGCTTGCTCTGTTTGTTGTTTTTCCTGCTCACGAATCGTCAATATCTTCTCAAATCGGTATGTATATTGAACCATTACCTACCCCCGCCATTTGATAATGCAATAATTTCGTCCACGGTATTTTCCAATGATACTTTGTCTTTATAGCCTTGTTTCAAAAAGTTCGTGATAAGCGGCTCGTATTGAATCGCCTCATCAATTTCCTTGGATGTCCCACGTTTATAGGCACCTATATTAATGAGATCTTCTGATTTCGCATATGTATAGTAAAGCTCCCGAAGCCGTTCAGCTGCTCTTACATGTTCAGGTAAAGAGATATGGTTCATTAAACGACTTACACTTTTAAGTACGTTGATGGCTGGATATTGCCCTTTGTTTGCCAAAGTCCGATCCAGCACGATATGTCCATCAAGTATTCCCCGAACTGTATCGGCGATCGGCTCATTCATATCGTCCCCATCGACTAATACTGTATAGAAGGCTGTTATGGAGCCATGTTGGTTTGTACCCGTTCGTTCCAGTAATTTAGGCAAGATCGAAAACACTGAAGGAGTATACCCTTTTTGTGCCGGCGGTTCACCTGTAGCTAGACCTATTTCCCTTTGTGCCATCGCTACCCGGGTTACAGAATCCATCATTAGCATGACATTTAAGCCACGATCCCTGAAATACTCTGCTATGGCAGTTGCTGTGAAAGCCCCTTTAATCCGCATTAATGCTGGTTGATCCCCTGTTGCTGCAATAACGATCGACCGTTTTAAGCCTTCTTCCCCTAGATCACGTTCGATGAATTCAAGTACCTCTCGGCCACGTTCACCAATCAACGCAATAACATTTATGTCAGCTTTTGTATTTCGGGCAATCATACCAAGTAGTGTACTTTTTCCAACACCCGAACCAGCAAATATTCCTACCCGTTGTCCATTTCCGACAGTTAACATGCCATCGATCGCCTTTACTCCAACTTCTAGCTGGTCCTTGATAGGTGGCCTTTTTAATGGATTGGGCGGTTCTTGCTCTGTTTGAACCGTCATTAACCCTCTAGGCAGTGCTGAACCGTCAAAAGGATTTCCCATTGAATCCAATACCTTTCCAATCAATTCAGGTCCTACTTTCACTTCAAGAGGCTTCCCTGTCCCTTCTACAAGACAGCCAATGGAGATCTCCCGTATTGAAGTGTAAGGCATTAAAACTACAAGTTCATTATTGAATCCTACGACCTCTGCCAGTATTATTTGATGACCATTTTTCGGTGAATTCACATGTATTCTACAAACATCACCGATTGAACTTTCAGGACCCTGTGACTCAATCATTAAACCGACCACACGACTGACCTTACCAAACTTCTTGAACGTCTCAATAGCTGGTATTGTATGTATTAATTGAGCCGCTTTCATCCTATCATTCCTTACTGTCTAAAATTTCACTCAGTTTTAAACGAAGTTCGCTTAATTGTTCGTCAATCGATACCACGATCCGGCCATGGTTGGTTTCTATAAAGCATTCTGTCTGTTTTAAGTCCTCGTCAACAAAAACCAATAGTGGTACATCCGTTGGGAACATCTCCACTAGTTCGCTTCGATGTTGCGTAATTAAATGATGGTAAGTTGGTGATACATAGATTTTGATTTCTTTCATCTCTCTTGCTTCTTTGAGGCCTCTTTTCACAATCGATAGGAAGACCTCATCATCCCTCTCCAGCGATGCACCAATAATTCTTTCAGAAGCCGTAAGAGCAAGTTCCAATATGACTTGCTCTTGCTCCTCTATATAGTTTTGTGCCATAGAGCGGGAATCCTCAATTACTTTGTTAGCAACAGATAAGGATTCTGCCATATCCCCATGGGCTTTTTTCAGACCTTCTTCATAGCCTTGCTGAAAACCTTGTTCATAAGCATTTTGCTCCAAAACAAGTTTTTCTTCTTCCCACATTTTTTTTAGCTGTTCCAACATTTCTAATTGTTCTTGTCGATACTGTTCAAATTCTTGTCTTTGTGATTCGATCTCCGATGCCGCAGCGGATAATATTTGGTCTCTTTTTGCATAAATCTCATCCATTGTTGTAGTTGTATCTTGATCATTTTCTTCTCCATCAAAATCAACTTTAAACAAATTTCGAAGCTGTATTTCCACTTGCTTTTCATTCTGCTGAACCGTATTGCTTGAGCGGATGATTCTAGACAATGACGTCATCTCCTCCACCACGGGCTATGATGATCTCTCCAGCATCTTCCAAGCGGCGAATAACGCCCACAATTCTTGACTGCGCTTCCTCTACATCCCGTAAGCGAACCGGACCCATAATTTCCATCTCTTCTTTGAATGTATCGGCCATACGCTGCGACATATTTCGGAATAATATATCTTTTACTTCTTCACTACTTACTTTCATGGAAAGAAGTAAATCTTCATTTTCACAATCGCGAATAACTCGCTGAATTGAACGGTTGTCCAATGTAACAATATCTTCGAAGACGAACATTCTCTTTTTAATTTCTTCAGCCAGTTCAGGATCCTGGATTTCCAGCGCATCGAGAATTGTTTTTTCTGTTTGGCGGTCTACTCCATTTAACACATCGACAACTGCATCTACCCCACCAGTTTCTGTATAATCCTGTGTAACTGTAGATGATAATTTGCGTTCAAGTATCGATTCGATTTCACTGATGACTTCAGGAGAAGTCGAATCCATCACCGCAATACGTTTTGCTATGTCTGCCTGAACCTCCTGCGGCAAGGACGACAAAATGACACCCGCTTGTCCAGGGTCCAAATAAGATAAAATTAATGCAATCGTCTGAGGGTGTTCATTCTGGATAAAGTTAAAGATTTGTCCAGGATCCGCTTTCCTTGCAAAATCAAAAGGACGTACTTGCAAAGAGGAAGTTAGGCGATTAATAATCGCCTGTGCTTGATCTTGTCCCAAAGCTTTTTCCAATACCGTTTTGGCGTATCCTATTCCACCTTGAGAAATATAGTCTTGCGCTAGTGCGATATGATGGAATTCTTCAATAATATCTTCCTTTATACCGGGTTCAACCTTTTTGACACTTGAGATTTCCAACGTAAGACGTTCGATTTCCTCTTCATTTAAATGTTTGTATACAGAAGCAGAAACTTCTGGCCCTAAAGAAATTAACAGTAATGCTGCCTTTTGCTTTCCTGTTAGTTCTTTTTCTTTTTTGGACATGCTCGAACACCCCCATTAATCTTCGGTAATCCAACTGCGTAATAGTTTTGCAAAGTCTTCAGGTTTTTCTTTCGCCATTTTTTCAAGCTGTTTACGGCGGATTGTTCCTTCAGTTTCTTTTTCTTCATTAATATCATTTACTCTTAGTTCTTCTTGTTCTTCAATAATTGTAAGCTCTTCTTCATTTTTTCTTTGTTTTCTTGAACGAACAATAAAGAATACAAGCAATAAAATGACTGCTACCAAAATTCCGCCAATTACCCAAACCCACCAAGGAATGGTTGGTGTTTCTTCAGCTGTAGGTGCATCATTACCGTAGAATGGCTGAACTGAAACAACTACTTTTTCGCCAATCTGCTCGTCTGTTAAGTCCCCTGCAGCTTCTTTATCAATTGTTGTACGAACAATAGTTGATAGAATCTGCTCAATGTCGTTTCTTACGTCATCAGAAAGTGAGGCAGCATCATCAGCTACTGGGGGCTCTACCATAACTTGAATTCCGATATCACGTACTTTGTATGGACTTTCTTGAATATCCTTTGTTATACGATTCACGTCTTTGTTAATCGTCTCTTCTACTCTCTCGTAGTCTCCATCACCGCTCGTAACTCCTCTATAAGTCATGTTATCTGTTCCGGTTTCAGCCTCTGGCACGCCGGATGCGGCATCTACTCCGGAATACGATTCAGTAATCCGCTGGGCACTGATCTCGATTCCTTCCATATTTTCTTCATTCACAGGCTCGACAAGTTTTTCTTGACGCGTCTCTTGTTTAAAGTCGATATCTGTTGTCACGGAAACTACAACTTTATCATTTCCCATCAGGGTGCCGAGCATTTGTTGAACTTGTCTTTGCAAATCTCGTTCAATCGTTTTCTTTACTTGCATTTGTCCTTCGACAGTTTCAACCGAGTTAGAAGCTGACGCAGATTCTAAATCGAAGTACTCCGAGTATTGATTTGTAATGACAATGTTATCCTGACTTAAATTCGGAATACTCTTAGAAACCAAATTATATAAAGTTGCAATTTGTTCACTTGAAAACTGGTGGCCGGGTTCAGTATCCAAAACGATGGATACACTAGCCTCCATCCCGGTATCACTAACAAATACACCTTGTTCAGGCATATTGATCATGACATTTGCATTTTTCACACCATCAATTTGTTTGATCAAATTTGCCAACTCAGTTTGTGTAGCAGCAAGCTTGATGACATTAAATTCATTGTCAGTCATCCCGAATCCCGCGTTTGATGTGAAGAAGGAATTGTTGATCTCTCCAGACTCAGGGTAGCCTTGTGCAGCAAGTGATACGGTTAATGTATCTACTTGCTCTTCCGGTACTAGAATATTAGTACCGCCAGGAGCAATTTCATATGTAACGCCTTGGGCAGTTAATACCTCTGCTATTTCACCAGCTTCTGTTGCAGATAATTCTGTAAAAAGAGGTACCATCTTTGTTCTCGTTGAGAAATATGTAAGGATTGTTGCAAGTGCAATTACACCGATTAATGTTCCAATAATTGCAACCTTTTGTTTCTTCGTACGACTCTTCCAAAATTGAGTTGAGTCGCTCTTTACTTTTGTAAAACGTTCATTCATTAGCTATCCCCCGATTTTTGTGTATACACCCTTTTCCACTTACTATAAGTACTATTCACCTCACGTAAGTTGATGGTGCAGATAAAGAGTTGCTAAATGAAGTTAAATACTCATCCGCATTATTTCTTGGTATGCTTCAATTGCCTTATTGCGAACTTCCAATGTTGCATTTAAAGTTACACCCGCTTTTTGAGCAGTAATCATGACTTCATGTAGATCAACATCTTCACCATTGATCAGTTTTTGTGTCATTGCATCTGATTGAACTTGTTGATTGTTAACAGAAGCAATCGCATCTTTTAATGTATTTGCAAAAGATTGCTGGGCCTCAAACGGCGTGGCAGCGGCCTTTAATTTACTTGTTTCATCTATTGTCTGCGTATTTGCAGCAGATAAAGATACTGGATTAATTGCCAAATCGACTCATCCTTTCATTTAAACTTATTTACCAATTTCCAGTGCTTTTGTGAGCATTGATTTACTTGCATTCAATACTGTTACATTTGCCTCATAAGAGCGGGTTGCAGAGACTAGATCCACCATCTCTGTTAGAAGATCTACATTGGGCATTTCAACATACCCATCTTCGTTCGCGTCCGGATGTGCGGGATTATAAACCAATTTGAAAGGTGTCTGTGTATCATCGTTAATCTTTGTGACCTTAACACCATTTCCGGCGTTTTGTTCTTTTCCCATTGCCTGGTTCAGGAAACTTGAGAATTGTCCATTATCTTCCGTCAATGTTACAGATTTGCGGCGATACGGTTCCCATTGGCCATCTACCTGTTTCGCTCGAGTAGTATCAACGTTTGCGATATTTGAAGAAATGACATCCATTCTTAAACGTTGCGCTGTTAATGCCGAGGCAGTTGTATTCATGCTTGAGAATATTGACATACTTATCTACCTCCTTTAATGACTGTGTTCAAAGAATTGAATTTACTGGAAATGCGTTCTACCAAAGCATTATAGTAGATTGTATTTTCTGCTAAATTAGCTTGTTCAGTATCCATATCAACACCATTTCCATTACTGCGGTAGTTAAAGTTTTCGTAACTATATACACCTGGCGCAGATTGCGTAATTTCAAAATCATAGTGTCGAATATCTGTCCGCGTCGCAGAAATTGTCGACTTTTTTGCATCTGACAACATTTTCTCAAAACTGACATTTTTCGCCTTATAATTAGGCGTATCTACATTCGCAATATTCTGAGCGATTGTTTTATTTTTTAACGAAGCATAATTCAGTCCACTTTCAAGTTTACTGATTGTTCCTCCGAAAAGGTTCAAGCTCTTCACCTCAAAATCTATTTTTATATTACATTATATTTCATTTCGATAACTTAATTTTAAATTATAATACTACAAAGTGTCTATTAACATTTTTAGTTTTTTAATAGTTAATAGGACCTATTTTTTCGTAATTTAGTCTTATATCCATTCACAATTCTTCACATTTTCCACTATTTCGACAAAGGAAACTATTAAAATTCCAAATTAAAGATATTATCTATTATTAACTAGTAAATTGCGACCAGTAAATTATGTATAATATTTTAGACAAAAAAAATAAAGTTCCGTCACCCTACATGACAGAACTATTATTTTTATTTCATAATTATTTCATCTTTATTTCAGCTAACGCAGTTAAGAACTTATCATTCAATACTTTAATGTAAGTACCTTTCATCCCTAAAGATCTAGATTCAATGACACCAGCTGACTCTAATTTACGTAAAGCATTTACGATTACAGAACGAGTTATTCCTACACGGTCAGCAATTTTTGACGCAACAAGCAATCCCTCATTACCGTCCAGCTCTTCAAAAATATGCTCAATTGCTTCCAACTCACTATATGATAATGAATTGATCGCCATTTGCACGACAGCTTTGCTACGAGCTTCTTCTTCGATTTCTTCCGATTTCTCGCGAAGGATTTCCATACCTACTACAGTTGCTCCATACTCGGCCAAGATTAAATCATCATCTTCAAAGCTTTCTGTTAATCTTCCCAGGATAAGAGTACCTAAACGCTCTCCTCCACCGATAATAGGAACAATTGTCGTTAAACCATTTTTGAATAGGTCACGGTTTTCAGTAGGGAAGATAGTATGTTCGCTGTTGATGTCAATATTAGGTGAAGTTTCAGTAATTTCAAACAGATGCTGTGCATAATCTTCCGGGAACTGGCGCTCTTCTACCATTTTTTGAATACGCGCGTTTTCAATTTGCTGGTGGATTGAAATGCCTAGCAGCTTTCCTTTACGACTTACGATAAATGTATTGCTATCTATAATATCACCAAGAGTGTCTGCCATTTCTTTAAAGTTAACCGGCTTCCCCGCTGACGCTTGGAGCATCGAGTTAATCTTACGTGTTTTTGCTAATAAATTCATTTTAAAAATATCCTCCTAAAGGGTGCTTATAATATTCACTTAATATTCTAAAGGTTTCTACAATTTATTGTAACTAATTCCACTCGAATTATAAGATAAATTGTGACAAATCTTTGTTTTTTGATATTTTTTCGAGTTTTTTGTCTACATATACAGGTGTAATTTCAATATGTGCAGGTGAAATTTCAGATGCTTCAAATGATAATTCCTCTAGTAGGCGCTCAAGAATGGTATGCAGCCTTCTTGCTCCGATATTGTCCGTCTCTTGATTTACTTCCGTAGCAATTTCAGCAATTCTTTCAATCGCATCATCCGTAAATTCTATCGTTACACCTTCTGTTTCCAACAAGGCTTTATACTGCAAAATAAGTGATTGATCCGGCTCTCTCAGAATTCGTATAAAGTCCTCTTTCGTCAACTTATCTAATTCGACACGAATCGGGAATCGTCCCTGCAACTCAGGAATTAAGTCGCTTGGTTTAGACATATGGAATGCACCTGCTGCGATAAAGAGCATAAAATCAGTTTTAACTGGGCCATATTTCGTCGTAACAGTCGACCCTTCGACAATCGGTAAAATATCTCTTTGTACACCTTCGCGCGACACATCTGCCGAACTTGAGCCGCGGCTGGCAATTTTATCGATTTCATCAATAAAAATAATGCCGGACTGTTCTGCACGTCGGATGGCTTCCTGAGCTAATTCATCGGAATCAATTAACTTATTTGCTTCTTCTATAATCAGTACACGTCGTGCATCCTTGACTTTCATTTTGCGTTTCTTCGTTTTCTTGGGCATCAGGCTCGAAAGCATATCCTGCATTCCAGTTGACCCCATATCCATACCCATACCAGGCATTAAATCTAGAAATGGAGTCGTTTGTTCAGTAACCTCAACCGTCACCCATTCTTCTTCAAGTTTACCCGCTTTTAAGTCTTCAGAAACTTGGGAACGCTTTGAACGGGTTGCCGATTCTTCTTCCGTTCTCTCTTCTTCCGTGTTGTTGTTATTTTGGCCAAAAAGCATTTCCAGTGGGTTTTGGGCCATTTTCGTTTTGACTTTAGATGGAACAAGCAGTTTCACTAATTTCTCATTTGCATTTTGCTCTGCAGTATCTTTTACAGATTCCATCATTTCATCTTTAACGAGTCTTCTAGAGCTTTCAACTAGATCACGGACCATCGATTCAACATCGCGCCCAACATAACCTACTTCAGTAAACTTAGTAGCTTCCACTTTAATGAATGGTGCATTTGTCAACTTTGCAATCCTGCGAGCAATTTCCGTTTTACCAACACCTGTTGGACCAATCATCAGGATGTTTTTTGGAATAATTTCGTTTTGCAGCTCCTCGCTTAACAGGGAGCGTCGATATCTATTTCGCAAAGCAATAGCTACTGCCCGCTTTGCATTATTCTGTCCAACAATGTTACGATTTAACTGTTCGGTAATCTGTCTTGGCGTTAAATTTTGTTTTGTCATTCTTCAAGCGCCTCCACTACAATATTATGGTTAGTATAAACACAGATATCAGCAGCTATTGTTAAAGCAGCTTTCGCAATTTGGCTTGCCGTTAGATGCTCGCCGGAGTATTGCTTTAGTGCCCGTCCTGCAGATAATGCATAATTACCGCCCGAGCCTATCGCTAAAATGCCATCATCCGGTTCAATGACTTCCCCTGTACCAGATACCAACAATAGTGTGGACTCGTCCATCACCAAAAGCAATGCTTCCAGCTGACGGAGCATTTTATCTCCACGCCATTGTTTCGCAACCTCTACTGCCGCTCGCTGCAAGTTTCCATCAAATTCATTGAGCTTCGATTCAAACATTTCAAATAACGTGAAAGCGTCAGCTACCGATCCTGCAAATCCGGCTAGCACTTTATCATTGAATAGACGTCTGACCTTTCTAGCAGTATGTTTCATGACAACCGAATTTCCTAATGTAACTTGCCCATCACCCGCCATCGCACATTTTCCTTTGTGGTGAATAGCAAATATGGTAGTTGCATGGAATTGTTCCATTTTCATTCCTCCTATAATCACGCTCTCGGATGAGTATTCATATAAGTATTTCGAAGATGTTCTTTCGTAACATGTGTGTAGACTTGCGTTGACGACAAATTCGCATGGCCAAGAAGTTCTTGAACCGTTCTTAGATCGGCTCCCTGGTTTAATAGATGAGTAGCAAAAGAATGTCTCAACATATGTGGATAGATTTTCGTGTGCATTGATGCATTTTTGATCATTTCATCAAGTATATAACGTACACCGCGGGAAGTAAGTTCTCCACCGCGCATATTCACAAAGAGTTTTTTATGATTTTGATTTTTCATCAGCTTCTTACGGACTTCCATATAATTGCTTAAAGCCTCGTGAGCATACTGTCCAAAAGGAATAATCCTCTCTTTTCTGCCCTTCCCCATTACTCGAATAATTGAATAGTGAAAGTCGACATCTTCCACTTCGATTGAGGTACACTCACTTACCCGAATCCCTGTTGCGTACAGCAATTCCAACAACGCCATATTTCGAACGGACTTATCATCCTGTCCAATATTTCTTTCAAATAATTGTGAAAGCTCTTCTTCATAGAAGAAATTGGGCAATCGCTTCTCTTTTTTGGGGTGGTATAGTGAACGGAATGATGAATCATCTAAGTTGTACTCACGATTCAAGTATTTGAAAAAAGAACGTATGGAAGAAATCTTTCTAGAAATTGAATTTCTTGCTTTCTTTTCATCATAAAGCTTTGTTACATATACCCTTGCATGAATATATTCAACTTCTTCGAGATTTGAGATACCTTCAGATTCTAAAAAGTTTAGAAAATCCTTTAAATCAAACTCATATTCTCTTACAGTATGTACCGAGAAGTTTTTTTCGAGTTGGATATACTTGAGAAACTTATCCAGGCTTTCTGCAAATGTTAGAAACAAATCGCAAAACACCTCCAATGAATTACATGAAAAAAGTAGTGTACTTATAAATGCCATTAAGGGCATATGAATCTTTTCTCATTTTCACGAAATTTCAAATTTAATGTAGAATATTGAAAACATCCATTATGACACTAAACCTATCTTGGAAAGATATCAAGTATTTAGTAAATAAAAATTGTAAAAATTATGTGAACCCTTAATACCTTATTCGCAAACGGCTTAAAACCATACAATTTATCCCTTATTTGGCAATGTATTGATCTCCTGCCGTGCTGCAAAAAGAAAATGCCTCATAAATTATAACAATTTAATGAGGCATTAAGCAATTATATCGTTTGAGAATTCTCAAAATTTAGAATTATTGTTAAATCGCAGGCTAAAAGCAATTTAATATCCGTCATCGTTCTCATTGAGAAGGCGCTTCTTCATAATCACATTTTGTACATTGGATTTGAACGCCTTTCTTGATTTTTTTCTCAACTAATAGCGAACTGCATTTTGGACAAGGCCTGCTAATTGGCTTATCCCAAGAAACAAAGTCACACTCCGGATAAGTGTTGCATCCATAGAATAGACGTTTTGTTTTACTCTTTCTTTCTACAATTTCCCCTGTATCACAACTTGGGCATTTAACCCCGATCGGTTTCATAATCGCTTTTGTGTTACGGCATTCAGGGAAATTCGAACAAGCCATGAACTTTCCGTATCTACCCAACTTATAAACCATGGGAGCACCGCAATTTTCGCAATCTTCTCCAGCTGGTTCGTCTTTAATCTCAATTTTCTCCATTTCTTCATCAGCATATTTTACATGCTTTTCGAAGTCTTTGTAGAAATCATCTATAATTTTTACCCAGTTGGTCTGGCCTTCTTCAATCCGATCGAGATCTTCTTCCATTTTGGCGGTAAATTCTATATTGATGATTTCCGGGAAAAACTCCAATACGAGTTGATGAACAATTTCTCCAAGCTCGGTTGGTACAAATCGTTTGGCATCCATTTGGACATAGCCGCGTCTTTGAATAACATCCAGGGTTGGTGCGTAAGTAGAAGGGCGGCCAATGCCTCTTTCCTCAAGTTCTTTTACAAGACGCGCTTCAGTGAAACGTGGGGGTGGCTGAGTAAAGTGCTGCTTCGGTTCAATTTCGAGTGACTTAACTCTATCGCCCACTTCCATCTCTGGCAGAAGTTTCGTTGTTTCATCTGTTTGATCATCCGTTCCTTCAATATAAAGCTTCATGAACCCCGGGAACTTTACATGGGAACCGTTTGCACGGAATTGAACATCACCGTTTATTAAATCCACTGTAACTGTATCCAAAATCGCAGGTGCCATTTGACTAGCGATAAAACGTTCCCAAATGAGTCGATAAAGGCGCAGCTGGTCTCGACTTAATACAGCCTTCAGTTCATCCGGTGTTCTCATCGTACTTGTCGGACGAATCGCTTCATGGGCATCCTGTGCATTTGCAGATTTCTTGGCTTGCTTTGTTTCCCCAACTACATAGTCTTTTCCATATTTTTCGCTAATGTAATTGACCGCTTCCGTTTTTGCACTGTCCGATATTCGGGTAGAGTCTGTACGCATGTATGTAATTAACCCTACAGTTCCTTCTTTTTTCCCGATATCAATACCCTCATATAATTGCTGCGCGAGCATCATTGTTTTCTTTGCACGGAAATTCAATTTTCGAGCCGCTTCCTGTTGGAGTGAAGACGTTGTGAAGGCCGGTGCTGCATTACGTTTGCGTTCTTTTTTTACGACATTTGCGACTTGGAACTCATCGCCTTTTAGTCCTTTTAAAATACCCTTAACTTGTTCTTCATTTGTCAATTTTACCTTTTCTTCACCATTGCCATAATAATAGGCATCAAATTGCTTCTTCCCTTTTTCAAAATTAGCCTCGATCGACCAGTATTCTTCAGGTACAAAGTTTTTGATTTCTTCTTCCCGGTCGATGATAAAGCGAAGTGCAATCGATTGGACGCGACCTGCTGATAATCCTTTTTTTACTTTTTTCCATAGGATTGGACTAATGTTATATCCTACGAGTCTGTCCAAAATGCGTCTGGCTTGCTGTGCATCTACTAAGTCCATATTGATGGGACGAGGATGTTTAAAGGACTCCAGAATTGCATCTTTGGTAATTTCATTGAATACGACACGGCAATCCGAAGTTGTTTCAATATTCAATGCTTGTGCTAGATGCCATGCAATCGCTTCCCCTTCACGATCGGGATCGGCTGCAAGATAGATTTTCTTTGCTTTTTTCGCTGCCGACTTTAAATCCTGCAAAACCGGCCCTTTCCCGCGAATCGTAATGTACTTCGGCTCATAATTATTTTCTGTATCAATCCCTGTTTGGCTTTTCGGTAAATCTCGAACGTGGCCAATGGAGGCTTTAACTTTGTATTTCTTCCCTAAATATCTTTCAATTGTTTTTGCTTTTGCCGGTGATTCTACTATCACTAAATAATCTGCCATCTATATTCTTCCCCCTTATAGAGGTTAATTGTTTATCTTGATTAAACACGTTAAGGGTAACCACCCTAAAAATGTATCTGTTGCAAAATGTATAACAGTTTTTATAAGAATGCAACTTTTTTTCAATATTTACCTTCAAAACAATTTTAATTCCTCTATGATTTGATATCCGTCTGAAAT
Organism: Ureibacillus aquaedulcis; assembly: GCF_030418165.1. Classification (GTDB taxonomy): domain Bacteria; phylum Bacillota; class Bacilli; order Bacillales_A; family Planococcaceae; genus Ureibacillus; species Ureibacillus aquaedulcis. Next base: position 76,094 of record NZ_JAUHTQ010000008.1, on the reverse strand, counting down.
TGGAATGGCCCCTTCTCGCAGTAGACTATTTGTTCCTTTTGACTGTTCTTTTTGTATAGGACCTGGAACCACAAAAATATCCTTGCCATGTTCTAGGGCATGCTCTGTCGTGATTAATGTACCACTTTTTAAAGAAGCCTCTGTTACAACTATTGCGTTGCTGATACCGCTTATAATACGATTTCTCATTGGAAATTGCCATTTCTGGACCCCAACATATGGAGGATATTCTGTTAAAAGTAAATGATTCCGGGCTATTTCGCAAGCAAGTTCTTTATTTTCCCTCGGATATATATGGGAAAAACCATGTCCCAGCACCGCAATTGTTTTGCCTCCGTACTGAATGGCTGCCCTGTGAGCCAAACTGTCCGCCCCCTTTGCAAGTCCACTTACTATCACGATTTTTTGTTCCACTAGTGGCGGGACTATATACTCCATAGCAAGGCTCGAATAATTTGTTGCTTTTCTGGAACCGATAATGGCAATTTTCCTGGGTTCCTTGAGTAAAGAAATGTTCCCTTTTGCATAAAGGATTGTTGGCGGGTCGATTAAATCATAGAGATCTTTTGGGTAGAAATCACTAGTGTAGGGAATCGCTTTGATAGAGGATGAATTATATACGTCCAGAAGATTAATTTTTAATACTTGTTGATATTTCGATAGTATGTCGCCTGCGTTTTTTGTCGAAATCGCAAGAATTTTAGCTAATTGTGCGGGTGAAGTTTCTATTAGATTTTGCGTAGATTCGATTGATTTCATCAGGATGTGGAATTTGTTCAGGGGAAGAGGATAAACGTAATGAAACGAGAGGATTTCTTGTAAATTATTCAACATATCACTCCTTATTAATAGAAGAAAGTTTCTTCGACATACAAGGCATGGGCCTTGGTATAAAAAGTGACCGCATAAAAAGGAAGAGTGCAGCAAATTAAATTGCTGCACCCTTTATTTTAATGCGTTTTACATTGTTCGTATAGACCTTTTTCTTTAATAACCTTAATTAATGTTTCACCAATTACCGAAGGTGTAGGTGCAACTTCAATACCAGCTTCATTCATCGCCTTGATTTTATCTGATGCTGTTCCTTTACCACCGGAAATGATGGCACCAGCATGTCCCATACGTTTACCTGGAGGTGCAGTTTGACCGCCAATAAATCCAACCACTGGCTTTGTCATATTCTCTTTAATCCACTGCGCTGCTTCTTCTTCAGCAGTACCGCCAATTTCACCAATCATCACGACAGCGTAAGTCTCTGGATCATTATTGAATTCACTTAGTACATCAATGAAATTCGTGCCATTTACAGGGTCCCCACCAATACCGACCGCTGTTGATTGACCAATTCCTGCTTGCGTTAATTGATGAACCGCTTCATATGTTAACGTACCTGAACGAGAGACAACGCCTACATGACCCTTTGTATGAATATAGCCTGGCATAATCCCGATCTTACATTCATCCGCACTGATCACTCCCGGGCAGTTTGGGCCAACCAGGCGTGTTTTCTTGCCTTCCATGTATCGTTTCACTTTGACCATGTCTAATACAGGAATGTGTTCTGTAATACAAATAGTTAGATCTAAATCAGCATCCACCGCTTCCATAATTGCATCCGCTGCAAATGGCGCAGGAACATAGATTACCGAAACATTCGCACCAGTTACTTTAACAGCATCTTCAACTGTATTGAATACAGGGACACCTTCAATCACTTGTCCACCTTTGCCGGGTGTTACCCCTGCTACAATCTTTGTCCCATATTCAAGCATTTGTTTCGTATGGAATAGGGCCGTTTCCCCAGTAATACCTTGTACAATTACTTTTGTATCCGCATTAATATAAACACTCATGAATTGTCATTAGCCTCCTTAACCTACGAGCTCCACAATTTTTTCAGCGCCATCCGCCATTGAGTCAGCCGCTACAATATTTAAACCAGACGCATTTAATAATTCTTTACCCAGTTCTACGTTTGTTCCTTCCAAACGTACAACTAAAGGAACTTCCAACCCTACTTCTTTCGCAGCCGTAATTACCCCTTCTGCTATAACATCACATTTCATGATGCCCCCGAAGATGTTGACGAATATTCCTTTTACATTTGCATCCGATAAAATAATTTTAAATGCTTCCGTTACTTTCTCTGCAGTAGCACCGCCCCCAACATCAAGGAAGTTCGCTGGTTTACCGCCGTAATAGCTAATTGTATCCATCGTAGCCATTGCAAGGCCGGCACCATTTACCATACAGCCAATGTTTCCGTCCAGCGAGATATAGCTAAGGTCGTATTTGGAAGCTTCGATTTCTTTTGGATCTTCTTCATCATAATCTCTTAACTCGACAATATCTTTATGACGGTATAATCCGTTGGCATCGAAGTTAAATTTCGCATCAAGAGCTACCACCTCGTCGTTTCCAGTAACAACAAGCGGGTTAATCTCCAGAATCGAAGCATCTTTATCAACAAATGCTTCATATAATCCCAGCATCAATTTTGCTGCTTTATTAACAAGCTTTGGTGGGATATTCATATTGAATGCCATTCGACGTGCCTGGAATGGAAGCAATCCTGTTACCGGATCGATCACTTCTTTAAAGATTTTTTCCGGCGTCTGTTCCGCTACTTCCTCGATATCCATTCCGCCTTCTTCCGACCCCATTAGAGTCACTCGGGAAGTTGCTCGATCCAGAACAAAGCTCAAATAATATTCTTTACTAATATCCGATCCTTCTTCAATGTAAAGGCGTTTAACTTCCTTACCTTCAGGACCTGTTTGGTGAGTTACCAGGATTTTCCCCAATAACTCTTTCGCGTAAGTTCGGACTTCCTCCAAATTCTTCGCGATTTTTACACCCCCAGCTTTACCACGTCCACCAGCGTGGATTTGAGCTTTAACAACGATTACATTGGAACCTAGCTCTTTTGCAACCTTTACTGCTTCTTCCGGTGAAAATGCAACTTTTCCATTCGGAACAGTTACTCCATACTTTCTAAGGATTTCTTTCCCTTGATACTCATGGATATTCATGATACATCCTCCAATCCAACCTTTAGAACTTTTTCTACCATAACCCATTCTATACAAATATTCTGACAAAGTCTATCGTTGTACCCTATGTATTTAAATAGATTATTTTATTACAATATTATCTATTTTATGCAACGCCGTCTATAGTTTCATGAAGTTTTATTTTGTTTTAGTTTCATATTTTCGATCAAGACGGTAGATAAATGCAAAAACTTCTGCAACTGCTTCATATAATTCTTCGGGGATCGCTTCGTTTAAATCAAGATTTCCCAATAGTTCAACAAGGTTTTTGTCCTCATATACAGGTATATCATTCAAAGCGGCTTTTTCTATGATATTGTCAGCAATTTTCCCCTTCCCTTTTGCAATGACGGTAGGGCTGTTATTGCTCTCCGGATTGTAATTTAATGCAATTGCTTCTTTTCTGACAAACTTCTTTTCGGTCATATTCGAATATCAACTCCACTCTTCAATTTGGTTTCATCAAAGTTTTTCTTTTTGAGATCGTAAGGAGTCGAGGTTTCTTCAAATGCTTTCACAAATAAACCCGAGAGCTGGTAATTCTTGTCCAATAGTCCTTTTTTTAGAGTTTCTTTTAGAGGTCCGGCCAGTGCTTCGAGCTGCGGTTGGTTATTATACAAATGAATTGTAACAATGCGATTTTGGACCTGCATATCCACCATGGTTTCTTCAAGGGCTTCCATATTTAAATAAAACAGAACACGCGCATAATTTGCGTCTATTTTGCCATTTTCCTTCATTCTGCCATTCCATTGCAGAGTTGCTTCCGTTTGCTTCCCCAAAAACTGCAACGGAATTTGCATGACTAATTGGTGTTGATGCCCGTTTTCTCCTGACGATAATTGCATCCCGTTTAACCTTGCAAGAATATTATCTGCTGCTTCTCTGACAGTGGAAGGGGTTTGGGCATCTTGAATAAGGGATAAAAGCTGCGGTTTTAAAGACTGCGCCAACTCTTGTATATCGGACATTTTATTATTCAAGCCGGCTTCATAGCTCATTCCCAAGCCTTTTAAAACTGTTTTGATTGCCTGTTCCATCATTTTCCCATCAAGTGACGACATAACTTCCGCATCTGCTTGCAGTTGCATGGTTTGTACGGTAGAAGAGCTTGATTCTCCAGCTATACGCGCCAAATTTATGAAAGTTGACTGAGCAACTTGGGGGTTTGCAGCTTCTGGCTTAATCAGGGAAAGTAATTGTTCATGATGTGACGTATTTACTGTACTATTATTAGTTGGCTGCTGTTGGGTTTGAGTTGCGAATGCTTTTACAAGTTGTTCATGCAATTGTTTGGCAAACAATTCGATAGTAGCCGGACTTTTAGGCAATGCCTCAAATCGACTTACGAGCTGCAACAACTGTGTTTTTTGCTCCTGTGATAAATTTGATTGATCGCCAATCCAGGTTTGGACCTGCTGGATCATTTGTTTGGCATCTGCAGGTTTTGAAGTCATGACGGTTTGAAGAAGCTGGCTTACAGGTTGTTTCATTGCTTCATTTGATAAGTTTTGATGCTGCTTGAAGCTTTGGGATAACCAACTTTCTGCTGTCGCATTTTTTGGCATGATATCCGCACTCTTTAGTAGATTGAGCAGTTGTGTTTTATTAATATCCGTCTCTGTGCTGCCCAACAAATTTTGGACAGTTTTTGATAGGATGATCCCCCCGGTTTCTTGATCAAGCGGCTTGGCAATCATTTGTAATTGTTGCAGGATGTTTGATTTCGTGGATGGTTCAATGCTTGTATCCTGGGCTAACAATGTCGTTAGATTGGATATTGCTGAAGACATCCCATTGTTTTTATTGCCAAAAATCAAGCCTTTAAATACTTCGCTTGTAAATGGCAGTTTCATCTCCGCCATTTTTTGGATTACGTGTAACGCTTCTTGTTTTGTAACGGACTCCGGTAACTTGTTCAGCCAGTTTTCAGCTTGCATTAAAGCTTCTTTTGAAAGCGGCAGTTGGTTTTTGATAAAATGACCAAGCATTTGCTGCATGTCCGGAGTTTTTGGAAGATTCATCGTTTCCAGTAACTGATTAAGCTGGCCGATTGTCGTTTGTGATTGCTGCATTGGCCCTGTGACAACTTTCAGCTCAGCTTGGGGGTTCATGTTCGTTACTTGAAAGAAATGTGAATCTCCGGCTTTTAAAGGCGTTTCTAACTTGGCAAATAACTTGTTTGGCCCGACTTGAATTTCCGCCATCTGATCCGGGTAGAGCTTCTTGATTGTTCCATGAAACACTTGACCTTGTTTCAATGTTAATGGTTGATTCGGTTCAAAGGCTCCTTGCTGGATTCCTATTGGGTTAAATGATGTAGATGTCATGTGAATACCCGCCCCTTCGCTTCAACCATTGATTTGATCGGTTCAAAACTTTTCCGGTGTTCTTCGATATAACCGAATTCTTCGAGTGCGCCTAAATGCTGTTTTGTCCCGTAACCAGCGTTCTGGTCAAAACCGTAAGCAGGGAATTTCCCATGTAGTTGTTCCATATATTCATCCCTTGCATTTTTCGCCAAAATAGACGCAGCCGCTATGGTTAAGCTTTTCGCATCACCCTTAATGATCGAACTTTGCGGAAGATCAATCGGTAATTTCATAGCATCCACAATACAAAAGTCTGGTCGAATCTTTAAGCTTTCAACACTTTTTTTCATGGATTGCCTTGTTGCTTCGTAAATATTGAGCTCGTCTATCACTTTCGCACTCTGAAAATGAATGGAATAAGCTAATGCATGTTCTTTGATGATGCTTGCAAATTCTTCTCTCGCCTTCTTCGGCAGCTGCTTTGAGTCATTAATTCCCAAGAATTTGTCATAATTTCTTGGCAATATTACCGCTGCGGTGACGACAGGGCCTGCCAGCGGACCTCTTCCCGCTTCATCAACGCCGGCTAGCAAATCTTCTGCAGATGATAAGAAGCTCGCATCAAACTTCACTTTACGCTCATGCTCTTCAAGCTTCTTCTTTTCTTTTTCAATGCGATTATTCCATTGCTTCCATACCTTTTGAACACCCGCACGTTCATCCTCTTCAATGGCCCGCATCCACTCTTCGTACCTTAGCGCTTCGTTTAAAGCGACTGTTATTTCTTTTATTGTTTTTACCATATGTATGACACTTCCCTATATGCTCTCTCTTTTTATATCGGCTTTTTCTCATGATATCAAAGAAGAATTTAATAACTTCTGTATGTTTTATCCCTACTAACAACTTAACACAGTTCCCTGTTCATTAGGTAAATTTCAGTCTATAATGGGAGTGAAATGAATGGAGGAATCTATATGAAAAAACTATTCCCTCTTTTTGCAAGTATCGTCTTAATATTGTCTGCATGCGGGAATTCCGCAAAGGATGAACATAGCGAGGATGAACACGCAAACCACGAGAGTTCCGCGGATGTACAAATTGACAATGCTGGTACAGAGGATGCACATAGTACACACAACCATACATCCGGTGACATACAAGAATTAACTGCTTCAGCAGATGAACTTCCTAAATTTCTAGATGATCAGAATGAGGATATTCGGCTTGTTTATCAAGTTGCTGGAAAAGCGACCGACATACTGCAGTGGATTCCCTGTTACTGCGGGTGCGGGGAATCAGTGGGGCATCGCAGCAACCTGAATTGTTTTATAGCAGAAACTCGTGAAGATGGCTCTATTCTGTGGGATGACCACGGCACACGCTGCCTAGTCTGCCTAGAAATCGCGGTAGAATCCGTTCAAATGGCTCAAGAAGGAAAATCCCTAAAAGAAATCCGCAACGCCATTGATGCGAAATATCAAGAAGGTTATGCAGCACCAACACCAACAGAAATGCCTGCTTAAGCAATTAAAAAGGTGGAGAAAAAACAGAATTGTTTTTTCTTCACCTTTTACTTTTGTGATAATATGCAATTCAAATAAATTGTCCCATCATGAGTAGATGAGGGTCTTCCGGTCCATAATTTGCCCTATTCTTCTGCTAACGCTTCTTTCTCCAGTTGTTCATCGACAATATCAAAGGTAATTTTACCGAAGTGTTGATTCCGGATATCCCGAACAATGATTTCGGCTACTTGATCGTAGTCGATTTCGCCGCCTTGTCCAAACACTTTACGCTGTTTTCCAATATGGTCGAAGGTATCGACCAATTGCTCGTGGACAGCCGTCAAACCATAGCGCTCTTCCATTCGGTTCGGATAGTGGATTGATAGGAATTGGAGACCGTACACTGCAAGATCTTCCATATTGATAATCGTGTCTTTAATAGCACCTGTTAAAGCCAATTTCAAACCGACTTCCTGGTCCTCAAATTTTGGCCATAAAATCCCTGGTGTGTCCAGCAACTCTATATCTTTTCCTACTTTAATCCATTGCTGCGACTTTGTTACTCCAGGCATGTTTCCAGTCTTTGCGATATTTTTTTTCGCTAAACGGTTGATAAGCGTCGATTTCCCTACATTTGGAATTCCTACAATCATCGCACGTATTGCGCGAGGTTTCATCCCTTTCGCCTTCATGCGTTCCCATTTTTCAGCCAAGATTTCTTGCGCTGCTTTCGTAACCTTCTGTAGACCTTTTCCTTCCAAGGAGTTGATTGCTACCGCTGTATGCCCAAGGTTCGCAAAATACTGCACCCATTTTTTTGTTTCTGTTTCATCCGCCATATCGGCCTTGTTTAAAATCAAAAGACGCGGTTTCTGGTTAATCACCTGGTCAATCATTGGATTTCTTGAAGAAAGGGGCAAACGGGCATCGATTAATTCAAAAATAATATCGACCAGTTTAAGTTTTTCTTGGACTTCTCGTCGCGCCTTTGCCATATGTCCTGGAAACCATTGTATTGTCATGTTGTTTTCCTCCTTTATGTTTACTTAAAAACTCTTCGTTATATATTTTATGTAACTTTATAAAAGTTTCGAGCTCATAAGCCGCCAAAAAGAAAAGGAGATTACCAAGAACCCCCTTCACTCCTTAAGTATTATTTTACAATCTTGATATCACCGATTGGCCAGAAGATAAGACTCGTGTTCCCTATAAGCTCATCCTCACTGACAATCCCGATATGACGGCTATCTTTACTGTAGCGGCGATTATCTCCCATCACAAAAACATACCCTTCCGGAATTACATCCAGTGTTGGGTCAATTTCCTGCAGTGTGAAGTCTTGTGTTAGTGTTCCCTCTGTCAACTGTGATTTATACTCATCCAAATACGGCTCATCATACGCTTTACCATTTATATAAAGCTGATCGTCCTTATATTCGAGTGTATCACCTGGAAGACCTATGACACGTTTAATGTAATCTTTTCCTTCTGGCGCATGGAATACTACGATATCAAACCGATCTGGTTCACCGATTGTGTAGCCGATTTTATTAACGATCATTCGGTCGCCATTTTGCAGAGTTGGCATCATTGAATCGCCATCCACCACGATTGGTGTAAATAATATGTAGCGAATAAGTACTGCAATAACAAATGCAATAACTAGCGCCTTTATCCATTCCCAGATTTCATTTTTTTCTTTTTTTGTATTCTCCACGGAAGATTCCTCCCTATCTAACTTCATTTTATGGTAAATGAATTATGTATACAAGTTTGAAAACCCGACTTCTTTCAACTCTATGAGACAATAGAGCTTTCAATGCCGTGATCAGGAAAGAAATCTACTGTTCCTAGTCTCTTTTTACCAAAAAGAAAGGGAGCTTGCAAACAAGCCCCCTCTCAAAAAGTTATTATCGGATTTCTTTAATACGAGCAGCTTTACCACGTAGGTTACGTAGGTAGTAAAGTTTAGCACGACGTACTTTACCACGACGGATAACTTCTAATTTAGCGATTTTTGGAGTGTGTACAGGGAATGTACGTTCAACACCAACACCGTAAGAAATTTTACGAACTGTGAAAGTTTCGCTAATTCCGCCACCACGACGTTTAATAACAACACCTTCGAATACTTGGATACGCTCACGAGTACCCTCTACTACTTTCACGTGTACGCGAACAGTGTCACCTGGACGGAAAGTTGGTAGATCAGAACGAAGTTGTTCTTTTGTAATTTCTGCAATAATGTTTGACATAAATTTTCTCTCCTTGGACAGATGCTCTTACAGTCCTCTAATCGGCCTCAGCGGAACACCGTAATTCTGGTACTTCATATAGAAGCACAACTTGAATAATACCATAAACTTTTTATTGTTTGCAAGTATTATATTGAACCAATCGCAATTTAATTTAGCATGGATGGCGGATTCAATTTTGATGGAGTTAAATCAATCTTCAATAGCTCTACTCCGACTTTAAACGCTCGATAAAAGCTTTTTGTTCCGGTGTTAACTCCATATGCTCCAAAAGGTCAGGGCGTCTTTCTAAAGTTCGTCTAAGCGACTCCTGTTCACGCCATTTATCGATATTTGCATGATTCCCCGATAATAAGACATCCGGCACTTTCATCCCTCTAAAATCAGCAGGACGCGTATAATGCGGGTGCTCTAAAAGCCCCGTTGAAAATGAATCCTGGATATGGGAATTTTCTTGGCCCAGCACCCCCGGGAGAAGACGAACAACGGCATCAATTACAGTCATGGCAGCTAATTCTCCACCCGTTAATACAAAGTCTCCAATCGAGATTTCATCAGTTACAAGGTTTGTACGAATTCGTTCATCATATCCCTCATAATGTCCACATAAGAAAACAAGCTCCTCTTCCTTTGCAAGCTCCTCTGCTTTCTTCTGGGTAAAACGCTCGCCTTGAGGACACATAAGAATAATTCGGGGGCTTCTGCCCTCCGTAATCGTTTCAACAGCCTGGAACATCGGCTCCGGCTTCAGAACCATTCCAGCACCGCCCCCATAAGGGTAATCGTCTACTTGTTTATGCTTATTATTACTGAAATCCCGGATATCCGAAACAGATAATGAAACCGCTTCTTTTTCTTGCGCCTTCTTTAAGATGGACGAACCGAAAACGCCTGTAAACATATCTGGAAATAAACTTAATACATGAATATTCATTACAATAAACCTTCCATGACGTGAATAATGATTTTCTTTTCCTCTACGTCGATTTCTTTTACAATATCCTCAATATAAGGAATGTAGTGTTTTTTGCCATTTGGTGCTTTGACTTCCCAAACATCATTTGCACCCGTTTCCAAAATTTCAGTGATGGTTCCAATTTGTTCGCCTTCTTCCGAAAGCACTTCACACCCCATAATTTCGAAATAATAGTATTCGTTTTCCTCCAACACATCTTCATCCAATTGATCCTTTGTCACTTTTAATAGCCCTTCTTTAAAAGGTTCCACTAAATTGATGTTGTTGTAGCCTTCAAAGGTTAACAAGATGAAGTTTTTATGTCGACGAACACTCTCTATTGTTACCCAAGTCGGTTTTTTATCGTCTTTTTTAAAAACCGCCAATTTACTGCCGATTGCAAATCGTACGTCTTCAAAATCTGTCGAGGAAAGGACGCGTACCTCTCCGCGAATTCCATGCGTGTTGACGATTCTTCCTACATTAAACCATTCCATATTTAAGCCCACCTTAAGTTTTATAAACAATTCCTTATATCGACATTATCATACTAAAAAAGTTTAAAAAAAAGAAGGGATAGCATTTAGCCCCCTTCTTTTATGTAAGTTTTGAACGCTGCTTTACCGAGCACTCTCCGCTTTTAATCCAATATATCGACATACGTCTTTTTCTTGTGATGACTGCCAGCAGCTGAATAAACAATTGTACGAATTGCCTTTGCAACACGACCTTGCTTGCCTATTACTTTCCCACGATCTTCTGGATGAACAAAAAGTTTATAAACAATTCGACTTGAATTTTCGTCCGTTTCGACACGGACTTCTTCTGGAAAATCGACCAATGGTTTTACGATTGTTTCAATCAGCTTCTGCATCGCGTGTCACCTCTAGAATTATTTACTGAATTTTTGGTTGTGGAATTTTTCCATGATACCTTGTTCTGAGAACAGGTTACGTACAGTATCAGATGGTTTTGCACCATCAGCTAACCATTTAAGAGCTTTCTCTTCATCGATATTCACTGTAGCTGGTGAAGTTAGTGGGTTATAAGTACCAACTGTTTCGATTTGACGTCCGTCACGTGGAGAACGAGAATCAGCAACTACGATACGATAGAAAGGAGATTTGTTAGCTCCCATACGTTTTAAACGAATTTTAACTGCCATTTTTTATTGCACCTCCGAATAAGTTTCACACAAGATAGTATATTATCAAGTTTATTTTGGTTTGTAAAGTGTTTTTTCTTAACACCTAATATTTTAGCAAATTTTTTTTATTTAAACAATGAATCCAGGCCAGGTAATTTCATTTTTTTCTTGCCTTTTCCTTGCGTCATCCCTGTCATTTGCTTCATCATTTTTTTCATATCTTCAAACTGTTTAAGCAATCTGTTTACTTCCTGAACAGATGTACCAGATCCTTGTGCAATCCGTTTTTTGCGGCTTCCGTTCATGATTTCCGGATGTGTTTTTTCAGCAGGAGTCATGGAATAAATAATCGCTTCCACACGCCCCATTTGCTTTTCATCCACCTTCACATTATCAAGGCCCTTAATCTTGTTGGCACCCGGCAACATCTTAAGCATATCCTCGAGTGGACCCATTTTTTTCACGGCTTGAAGCTGTTCCACAAAGTCATCTAAAGTAAAGCTTTGGGACATGAACTTCTCTTCAAGCTCTTTCGCTTTCTCCATATCGACATTTGCTTGTGCTTTCTCAATTAGGGATAGTACGTCACCCATCCCTAAAATACGAGAGGCCATACGTTCTGGGTGGAATGTCTCAAGCGCATCCATTTTTTCACCCATACCGACGAACTTAATCGGTTTTTCTGTCACGGCACGAATTGATAATGCAGCACCACCACGTGTATCGCCATCAAGCTTCGTTAACACAACCCCCGTAATACCGATTGTTTCGTTGAAGCTTTGCGCCACATTTACAGCATCCTGCCCCGTCATCGCATCGACAACTAAAAAGACTTCATCAGGTTCTTTTAAAGCCTTAATATTTTTTAGCTCATCCATCAGTTCCTCATCGATATGCAGTCGACCTGCTGTATCGATAATAACCACGTCGTGATGCTCTTCCTTCGCCTGCTCTATAGCCTGGCGGGCAATCTCTACTGGAGATACTTCATTTCCAAGCGAGAAAACAGGGATAGATAATTGTTTCCCAAGCGTTTCAAGCTGTTGAATTGCAGCCGGACGATAAATATCGGCAGCAACCAGTAAAGGCTTACGATTGTATTTTTTGCGTAATACGTTCGCCAATTTACCCGTAGTTGTTGTTTTACCGGCACCTTGCAATCCGACCATCATAATGACGGTTGGCGGCTTCGTATTAAATTTAATGGGGCTTTGTTCGCCACCCATCAGCGATGTTAGCTCATCTTGAACGATTTTGATTACTTGCTGACCAGGAGTCAAACTTTTCATTACTTCCGTGCCGACAGCTCGTTCGCTAACTTTTTTGACAAACTCTTTAACAACCTTTAAGTTAACGTCTGCTTCAATTAATGCAAGGCGAACTTCCCGCATCATTGCTTTAACGTCTTGTTCGGTAACTAAACCTTTACCTTTTATCTTTTGGATTGTTCCTTGGAGTCGTTCTGCTAACCCTTCAAATGCCATGTTTAGCCTCCTAATCCGTTTCTTTTAGTTGATTAACCAATGCAAGGCGGTCTTCCATCGATGAAGTCTCGTCCTTTATTGCCTCGGTTAACTTTTCAAGAACCTCTTGGCGCTCGCCAAATTTCTCAAATAAACGTAATTTATCTTCATATTCTTCAAGCATTGCCTCTGTACGACGAATGTTGTCATATACAGCTTGGCGTGAAACCTTATAACTTTCTGCGATTTCTCCCAAAGAGTGATCATCCAAGTAGTAAAGTTCCATGTAACTTCTTTGTTTATCCGTTAATAATGCTTGATAAAAGTCGAAGAGAAAGTTCATGCGTGTTGTTTTTTCAAGTAGCATTAAATATCTCTCCAATCATATTTTGTCTACTGTATCATATCCGTTTTCACTAGGTGTGTCAAGGAAATTCCCTTGTCCACAAATAGGGTTAAAAATCCTTGACGTTAATTTGTTTAGTGCTCAATTAAGCTATTTACTGACTAATGGCTTTTCTTGCAGCAACTTTTTTGCCGTGCAGAAAATAATAAATGCCAATGGCCACTGCGAACCACCCTACTGTCCAGCTATACATAGTTTGATAGCTCATATAACCTAACAGAATACCGTAGAAATAGGGGCCGATACCTATTGCTAAATCCATTAGAATAAAGAAAGTTGAAGTAGCGGTTGCTTTCCTATTTTTTAACGCCTCTTTAATGGCAATAGCTAAATAATTGGATTGCACTGTGCCGTAGCCGATTCCGATGAAAGCACTGGCAAGTAAAATCATCCATCCACTGCTGGCTTGACTTAATATAAAGTAGCCGATCACTAATAAAATCAGCATCGGATAAGTTAATTTATTTTCCCCCAAGCGATCAAATAACCGTCCTGTAATAGGTCTTGTGCATACTAACGCGAGAGCGTAGACAACAAAGAAATATGTAGCAACTTCTCCATGCCCAATCTCCTCTGTATAAGAAGCCAGAAATGACAATAAGCTGGAGTAACCCACTGCTAATGCGAACATACAGATTGCTATAGGCAATGCCCTTTTCTCAAACATATCGTTTAATGAAAAGCGAAGTTTCGCTTTTTGGTCGCCTTGTGAGAACTGTGGCGTCGGTACCTTTATAAATATTCCGAGCAAGTTGCAAAATGCTGCAAAAACTAAAATCCATATAAATAATTCAAACGTTGCGATACGCAGCATCAATAGCCCGATAAACGGCCCTGTTGCCATAGCGATATTCATTGCAGTCGCATAATAGCCTGTCCCTTCCCCCCGACGCTCATCAGGTACAACATCAGCCATAATGGCGTTGGCAGCAGTCATTAAGAATCCGAACGTTAACCCGTGAATTGCCCGAACAATTAAAAATAACGAAAAGGTAGTGGCAAACTGGTAGGCAACTACCGCCAAGAGGAAGATTACTGCCGAGATGATGAGAATTTTTTTACGCCCCATAACATCCACGATTTTCCCTGCAAAAAGGCGTGCCACAAGTGCCATGATGACAAAGATACCTACAGCCAATCCAGCCTCGCTTTGGCTTCTGCCAAAATGGCCGATCACATACTGTGTAACGGTTGCAAGCAAACTATAAAACACAAGATGTGTGAAAAAGTTGATTCCACAAACCATTAGAAAATTCTTGGTCCAAAGTTTCGGACGATCCATTCATAACCCTTCTTTCTAGAGACAACCCCTATGTATACATAGCAAATTATACTAAACATTCAGTAAGTTAAGTAGGGGGAGTTTTGGGGTTGGGAGGTTGGTTCGCATTTTGAGGGGGGAATCCAATTCTCTGTGCGTTTCATAATGGGGGATATAACGTGATTTAGGGTGAATATGAGCTCATGATACGTTTGATATTAGGTATGAAACGCGTTCTGGGACGGATTCCTCCTCATGATACGTTTGATGTAAGGGATATAACGCGTTCCGGAGGGAATTCCAGCTCATGATAAGTTTGATACAAGGCATGTAACGCGTTCTAGGACGGATTCCAGCTCATGATGCGTTTGATGTAAGGGATATAACGCGTTCCGGAGGGAATTCCAGCTCATGATAAGTTTGATACAAGGCATGTAACGCGTTCTAGGACGGATTCCAGCTCATGATGCTTTTGATGTAAGGTATATAACGCGTACCAGGGCGAATTCCAGCTCGTGATACGTTTGATCTAAGGTATATAACGCGTTCTGGGACGGATTCAAGCTCACGATGCGTTTCATATGAGTGATGAAACACTTACAAATGCAAATTCTAGCCCATGATGCTTTTTACTAAGGCAATGAGACATTTTAATCTGAAGACTGCAACGATTTGCCTGGTTAATTTCTCCATTGTGACATTTGAATTTGGACTATCCAACCATTTGTCCCGTTACAAGCTTTATCGAAACACTTCAATCTAAATTCCTAATCCATCTACCCCCTACACCTCTACACGAGAAATTCAACCTGATGACAAATAAAGATCCCCTAAAAACAAAAAACTACCTCAGCATCCGCGAACTCAAAGCTACCGCGAATACTGAAATAGTCTCAGTCAATTAGTCTTCAATTTTCTCTAACTCTTTTTCCAAGCCTTCCGCAAACAGGCCGTAAACGTAACGTTCTGCATCAAATGGTTGAAGGTCATCCATTTTTTCGCCAAGTCCAACGAATTTTACCGGGATGTGAAGTTTGTTGCGGATTGCCAGTACAATACCACCCTTGGCCGTTCCGTCCAGTTTCGTTAACACAATACCTGTTACATTTGTGGCTTCCTTGAATGTTTGTGCTTGAATCAGGGCGTTCTGTCCAGTTGTCGCATCAAGCGCAAGCAGTACTTCGTGCGGTGCGTCCGGGATTTCACGGGAAATTACGCGGTGCACTTTTTCGAGCTCTTTCATTAAGTTTACTTTGTTTTGCAGTCGCCCAGCTGTATCACAGATCAATACGTCGGCACCACGTTTTTTCGCGGCAGCAATTGCATCATAAATAACTGCAGCTGGATCTGACCCTTCTGATTGCTTTATTACTTCACAACCAACACGGTCTCCCCATACCTGCAACTGGTCGATTGCCCCTGCACGGAATGTATCGCCTGCTGCGAGTAGAACAGATTTTCCTTCTTTTGATAAGCGATGAGCAAGTTTACCGATTGTTGTTGTTTTCCCAACGCCGTTTACCCCAACAAATAGGATAACTGTTAGTTCGCCATTCGGTTGCATGTTTAAGTCCGTAATATTCTCTTCGCCTGCTTCATAGATTTCAACAAGCTTTTCAGAAATGATGGCTTGAATTCCTTCAGTATCTTTGATGTTTTTGCGTTGTACTTCAAAGCGTAATTTGTCCATTAACTCCATGACAGTTTCGAACCCAACGTCCGCTTGAAGCAAGACTTCTTCCAACTCTTCAAAGAAATCTTCATCCACTTTGCGATAACGTGCTACTAAATCATTTACTTTGGAAGTAAAGGAATCACGTGTTTTCGCTAGCCCATTTTTGAATTTTTGTGTAATGGACCATGCAGAAGGCTTTTTCTCTTCTTCTGCTTCAACAGCAGCAGGTAGAGTTTCTTCTTCTGGAGCCAGTTCTTTGGCAGGTTCCTCTGCCGCTTCTTCGATTTCATCAATTACCTGTTCAATTACTTCATTTGTAATGACAGTAGGATCTTCCTTAACTGCTTCTGATCCATCGACCAAGTCTTGATCGGATTCAGCCTCGGCATGGTCAGCCTGTTCTTGTTGCACTTTTTCTTCTTCAGTACCGCCAGTTAACTTTTCTTTTAGTCGTTTAAAAAAGCTCATAAACTTTTCGCTCCTTTTTGCTATTAGAAAATGGGGCTTATCGCCGAATAAAGAACGATAAGCCTTCCTCACACTTATTCAAATAATTTCTATGTGGCAAGTGCTGCTTCTTCTTCAAGTTTTACCGAAACCAGTTTCGATACGCCAGATTCCTGCATCGTAATCCCATAAAGGACGTCTGCACCTTCCATTGTACCTTTTCGGTGTGTAATGACAATGAATTGCGTTTCACTGCTTAGTTTCTTTAGATATTCGCTGTAGCGCTGGACATTTGCTTCATCCAGGGCAGCTTCTACTTCATCCAGAATGACAAACGGCACCGGACGGGTATTTAAGATGGCAAACAGTAACGCAATGGCAGTTAGTGCTCTTTCTCCACCGGATAGGAGGCTTAAGTTTTGAAGCTTCTTGCCTGGTGGTTGAGCCACAATTTCGATTCCTGTGTCCAGCAGATTTTCAGGATCAAGCAAGACTAAATCAGCTTGTCCACCACCAAATAATTCACGGAAAACATGTCTGAACTGTGTTTGGATCATCGAGAAGGATTCTCTGAAACGCAGGGACATCTCTTCATCCATTTCACGGATGGCTTCATGTAAAGTCTCCTGGGCTTCCAATAAATCATTTCTTTGCTCCGTTAAGAAGGTATGGCGCTCCAATACCCGCTCGTATTCTTCGATAGCTGTTAGATTCACTGGTCCAAGCTCTTCAATGGATTGTTTTAACAGCTTAACTTTACGTCGCACTTGATCGACGTCTTCGATTTCAATCGCTTGTTCACGTGCTTCTTCGAAATCAAGTTCATACTGCTCCTCCAGAAGCGTATGCAGACGATTCATTTCAAAGTCAATACGACTAGCCTTTACTTCAACAGTTCGCAAGCTTTCCAGGAAGCCTTTATGAATGCGCTGCAATTCTTTTAGCTGTTCTTCCAATTGCGCCAATGTTTCTTGGTGCTCGAAACGCAAACCTCGATGTTGTTGTATATGTGCTGTTAAAGCTTCTTTTTTCGATGTCCATTCCTGGACTGTTTTTTCAATCTCTTCGTCAGAAGGACCGTTGTGATCTTCATTTTGAATCCATTTTATTTCTTGTGAAAGTGTAGCAACTTGCTGCTGGGCTTTGGAACGCTGTAAAGCAAGCTCCGCTGTTGCGATTTGAAGTTGACTTAGCTGCTCCTGAACAACCGCAAGGTCCGATCGTTTCTGGGCAGATGACTCCCTTAAGGAATCCTTTTCACTTTCGCTTTTTGTTTTTAATTCACTTAAATGGGCTACTTTTAGGTTAACTTCTTCAAGCTCGTGTTTTAGTTGCTCCAAACGTAATGCGGCATGCTCTTTTTGTTCCAGTAAGGTTGCTTTTCTTGTTGACATGGAAGATTGTTCGCTCGAAGCAACATTGACCGTTGCTTTTAAGTTTCTCTCTTCCATTCCAATTTCAAGCAGCTGTGCTCGAAGCGACATTTCTTCCGCACGAAGGGATTCCCCTTCCATCTTCAATGCTTCCAGTTTTTCACGTAAAGCAGCCACTTCTTCTTTCTCATGTGCGACTGATTTTTCAGCTTGTGCAATCGATTGCTCCATTTTTTCAAGATTGCCAGATAATTGATCAAGCTCCGCTTTACGGGAAAATAACGAAGATTGCTGCTTGGAAGCACCACCCGTTAAAGAACCGCCGGCATTTACAATATCCCCATCTACCGTGACAACGCGGAATCTAAAACCGCAGCTTCTGGCTATTTGACTTGCGCCTTCCAGATTCGAAGCGACAAGTACATTTCCCAGCAGATTTTCTACGATTGTACGGTTCGATTCATGGAATTCGACTAAATCTACAGCAAGACTTACAAAAGCAGGATGATCGATTGCAGGGGCAAATTGGGAGGATGTCAGCTTACGAGACTTCATTACTGTTTTTGGTAAAAACGTTGCTCTTCCTGCCCGTTTTGCTTTCAACCAGCCAATTGCTTTTTGTGCATCCTGTTCAGTATTCGTCACAATATGTTGCAGGGCAGCACCCAAAGCCGTTTCAATTGCTTTTGAATACTTCCCTTCAACTTGAATCAACTCTGCAACGGCACCTTCAATCCCCAACAGTTCTCCGCGTTCACGTGCCAGCAGAATCTCCTTAACGCCTTGGAAGAAACCGGAGAAGTCCGCTTCAAGCTCCGCCAAAGTTTCTTTGCGAGCTCTTAGTTGTTGCTGATGTTGGTATGCTTGGTATAGCATTTGTTGTTTCTCTTCGAAAGAAGTAGCCGATTTCTTTAATTGCATTTGAATAACTTCATGCTGTTCCAGCTTTTCTTTCAGCTGAGATTCGACCTTTTTAAGAACCGTTTCAAGTTCGGATTTAACGGAAGTGATTTCTTCCAGTTTTTTCACCATTTCAGTAGAACGGTCATTCATGCGCTCAGCTGATTCCAATTGTTGCGTCAGTTGCTGTTCAATATGCTTTAATTCATTTTTAATCGTCGCTTCTTCATTCAACAAATCAATATACAGATCTTTTGATTGGTCAATTTCTTTTTCTATTTCAGAAGCAGAAGAATTTAATGTCAATTCTAATTGCTTTATTTCAATCTTAAGCTTTTGAACTTCTTTTTGCTTGATGGCAAATTGCGCTTTTTTCTCTTCTTCGTTTGTTGTCAGTGATTGTTCTTCTTCTTTTGAAAGTTGCAGCGATTGCTGCAGCTGATTTAATTGCTTTTGGGCATTGGAGCGCTTTTCTTTCATAAGCGCTTTACGGCCTTCCCAGCGTTCAGCCTCCGAACTGGCTTCCACCAACTGTTCCCCTGCGGAATCGAGTACTTCATCAATTTCTTTTAGTTTCGCACGAACGGTATCCAGCTTTTCTTCATCTCTTGAAATTTCAGCTGCATGCTTCTGTTCAGTTGACTTTAATTGCTGATATTCTGTATTGATTTGCTGCAGGTCATTGGCATGAACGATTAAGTCGTTTACCGTTAGGGCAATATCGGACTCTTTTAGCTCATCCGTCATGCGTACATAATCCTTTGCACTGGAGGCCTGGATTTGCAACGGTTCCAAACGGCCATCCAATTCATGCAGGATGTCCAAAACGCGATGAAGATTTTCATCTGTTTCAATTAATTTATGTTCAGCTTTTTTCTTGCGGTTTTTATACTTCAAAACACCGGCTGCTTCTTCAAAAATCGTTCTGCGATCATCTGGTCGGCTATTTAAAATCTCATCTACGCGTCCTTGTGAAATAATCGAGAATGCTTCTTTTCCTAACCCGGAATCCATGAACAAGTCCGTAATATCCTTCAGGCGACATTGCTGATTGTTTAGCAAATATTCGCTATCACCTGAACGATACACACGTCTCGTTACGCTAATTTCTGAAAAAGGCATCGACACTTGTTCATCTTCATTATCTAAAACTAGTGTTACCTCGGCAAAATTTAGCGGTTTTCTTGAATCACTTCCAGCAAAAATAACATCTTCCATTTTCGATCCACGCAGAGATTTCGCGGATTGTTCCCCTAAAACCCATCGTATCGCGTCCGTTACATTACTTTTACCACTGCCATTTGGTCCTACTACAGCCGTTACACCAGGGACGAAATCAATACCAATACGATCAGCAAACGATTTAAAGCCAATTACTTCAAGTCGTTTAAGGAACATACTATTCCTCCTTAATGCTAGACTGATTCAATGTCACCATCGCGTTTTGCGCAGCTTGTTGTTCAGCCTCTTTCTTCGATTTTCCACGTCCAATACCCAATTCCTTGTCATTTAATAAAACGCGGGAAACGAATGTACGGTTATGTGCTGGTCCCTTTTCATCAACAATTTCATAATTCAGTGTGCCATTGTTTGATTGCTGAACCATTTCTTGCAGCTGGCTCTTGAAATCCATCACATGCGAAAAAGCACCGACTTCTACTTTCGGGAAAACAATGCGTTCCAAAAATTCTACAACGCTATCTAAACCTTGATCTAAATAAAGTGCGCCGATAAATGATTCAAAAACATCCGCTAAAAGTGCAGGACGTTCGCGACCACCTGTAAGCTCCTCACCTTTTCCTAAAAGAACATATTTGCCAAAATTCAGCTCATTGGCAAAAATAACGAGTGATGGTTCACACACTATGGAAGCACGCAGCTTTGTAAGTTCCCCTTCACTCATATGTGGATATCTTTCAAAAAGGTATTTAGATACTGAAAGTTCAAGTACTGCGTCTCCCAAAAACTCTAGTCTCTCATTGTCGGTAAATAATTTTCGACGATGCTCATTCACATAAGATGAATGCGTAAAAGCTTGGTAAAGCAAGCTTTTATTTCTAAAGAAAATATTTAATTCCTCTTGCAAAAACTCAAATTGATGTCTTACTTTCTCAGGTAATACACCAACTTTTTGATTATTACCTTTTTTTCTTATTGTCATGAACAATCGGCCTTCCTAATAGATTCTAACGTATAGTTTACCTTGTTAAGCATGATAAATTCAACATTTCTTTAATTATACGCCAAACTAATATAAAAAGAGGCACAAAGTTTCGCTTTTCAACCGAATGCTAAACTGTGCGCCTCTTTATTAAATGCGACGAATTTCCACCGAGGCTAGGCCTGCACGATGCAGGTCAAGAATAGCCTCAATAAATAATCCGCAGCATTCGCCATAACCAACTTTATTCTGATGAATGAAGTTAACTTAGCTTACTTTACCTTCAATGTAACTGATAGCGTCGCCAACAGTTGCGATTTTTTCAGCATCTTCGTCTGAAATTTCCATATCAAACTCATCTTCAAGTTCCATTACTAACTCAACAACGTCTAATGAGTCTGCACCTAAATCCTCACGGAAAGAAGCTTCTACTTTCACTTCGCTTTCGTCAACACCTAAACGGTCAACGACTACTTTTGTAACACGTTCTAATACTGTAGCCAAATCGTTCACCTCCCCTCAAATAGTAATAATAAAAAAACATTAGTTTGTCAAAGAATAACAGACAAAATTATTATTCAATTAATAACAATTACTAACATAGTTTATTGATAGATTGATTGTCAATCAATCTTACATATACATTCCGCCGTCGATATGCAGCGTTTGGCCTGTCATGTAGCTTGCATCATCTGATGCCAGGAACACTACAGCTTTTGCCACATCCTCGGAACTACCAAGTTTTGCTAACGGTATCTGTGATAACATTGTGCTTTTCACGTCTTCTGGCAATGCATCCGTCATTTCAGTTGTAATGAAACCTGGTGCAATTGCATTGACCAAAATGTTTCTAGAAGCCAGCTCGCGAGCTGTTGTTTTCGTTAAGCCGATCACACCGGCCTTAGCTGCAACATAGTTTGCCTGACCGGCATTCCCCATTACTCCAACGATTGAAGAAATGTTAATAATACGCCCAGCACGCTGTTTCATCATTTGACGAGTAACTGCTTTGGTACATAGGAATACACCTTTTAGATTGGTATTGATAACATCATCCCATTCATCTTCTTTCATACGCATCAGAAGATTATCTCGGGTAATTCCTGCATTATTGACTAAAATATCGATAGTCCCAAACTGTTCGATTGCAGCATTCATTAACTGTTGAACCGACTCGCTATCCGAAATATTCGCTTGAACAGCAATCGCTTGTGAACCAAGATTTTGTACTTCTGTTACTACTTCATTTGCTTTTTGTTCACTTCCGCTGAAGTTCACGACCACATTGGCACCTTCTGCAGCCAGCTGCAACGCAATAGCTCGTCCAATTCCGCGTGATGCTCCCGTCACAACGGCAGTTTTCCCATCTAATTTACCCAACTTGATTCACTCCAATCGCTTCAATGACTTCCTGCAAGGATGCTTCATCATAAACGCAATATGTTTTGACAGAACGATCGACTTTTTTCACTAACCCTGAAAGTACTTTTCCTGGTCCGCATTCGATAAAGGTAGTGACACCCAGCTCCAACAATTTGCGAACATCGTCTTCCCACAATACCGGGCTATAGACTTGCTCAATCATTTCACTTCGAATAGCTGATGGCTCTTGTAAAAGATCCGCACCTACATTGCTGATGATTGGCGTATGAGGTGCTTTGATCTCGATACCATCAATTACTTCCTGCAGTTTTCCTGCCGCCTCACGCATTAGTTCCGAATGGAAAGGACCACTTACAACTAGAGGAATAGCGCGTTTTGCTCCTGCTTCTTTCGCTGCAGCAGATGCCTTTTCTACTCCCTCTTTCGTACCCGAGATAACAATTTGACCAGGGCAGTTTAAATTGGCTAGCTGCACCACGTTTCCTTCAGCAGTGATTTGGTCGCAAACCGCTTTAAGGCTATCCGCATCCAGACCTAGAATTGCAGCCATTGCCCCTTCACCTGCCGGAACTGCCTCATTCATGAATAAACCACGTTTATGAACTGTTGAAACGGCATCTTCAAAGGATAGTGCACCCGAAGTAACAAACGCACTATACTCACCTAAAGAGTGTCCTGCCGTGTAATCTGGTTTAATCCCGGCTTCCATTAATTTTTGCGCAACCATTACCCCTGTTGTCAACAAAGCAGGCTGTGCATTGTAAGTCAGCGTTAATTCCTCTGCTGGACCATTTAGCATTAGATCAGATAAAGAGAATTCTAATACTTCATCCGCTTTATCATAAAACGCTTTACTTTCTTTGCTATTTTGAATGAACTCCTGTCCCATGCCTACTTGCTGGGAGCCTTGACCCGGAAAAATAAAAGCTATTTTTGTCATCTTCAATCCCCTTCTCTAACTACATCCCTTTATCCCCTACAATAAACGGATTTATTGTACTTGATTTTCTGCAATTGTTTTAGTGATTATATCAGTTACATTATGTTCAACCATAATGGATGCTTGCCGGATTGCACTATAGATTGCTCTCGCGTTTGAGGAGCCGTGTGCCTTGATTACTGGTGCCTTAAGGCCGAAAAGTGCAGCGCCGCCGTGCTCCGAATAATCTAATTTCCCTTTAAGCTTTTTCAACTCGCTTTTCATGAGTACAGCACCAATTTTTGTTTTGGCTGACGCCATAAATGCTTCTTTGAGCATTGTCATCATGCTGCCTGCTGTACCTTCAATTGATTTTAGGACCATGTTTCCAGTGAAACCATCCGTCACAACAACATCAGCCACACTGTCCAATAGGTCACGGGCTTCAACATTGCCAATAAAATTAATGTTGGATTCCTTTAACAAAGTAAAGGCTTGCTTTGTTAAATCATTCCCCTTTTTATCTTCTGTACCGATATTTAATAGTCCTACTCGAGGATTGTCGATACCTCTAACTTTTTTTGCATAAATATAGCCCATTATGGCATATTGCAAAAGATTTTCTGCTTTCGCATCGGCATTTGCTCCTAAATCAAGCATCAAGAACCCTTTGCCGTCAACCGTAGGTAAAGTCGTGGCTAATGCAGGGCGGGTAACGCCTTCGATACGGCCTACCTTAAATAAGCCGCCTGCCATTAAAGCTCCAGTGTTCCCAGCCGATAAACAGGCATCCGCTTTTCCTTCTGTCACGGCTTCCAAAATTTTTGTCATCGATGAATCTTTTTTGCGACGAACAGCACGGGCTGGATCATCTTCCGCTTCAACGACTTCCTCGCAATGAATCACTTCAAGACGCGCATGTTCTTTTAAATAGGGCTGTAATTCCTGTTGTTTTCCATACAGTTGTATTTCTATGTTCGGAAAGTCTTCCAATGCCAGCAGCACACCCTCAACGATTGCTTTTGGTGCGTTGTCGCCACCCATTCCATCAATTGCTAGCTTCATGATTATCACCTGAACCTTTCGTGTGATACATTTCAAATTCACCTTTGAATACTGTTTCATTATTAACAGTTGATACTACTTCTATATATGTACGATTTTTTTCACTATTCTTCCCTCGAACAGTTGCTTTTGTGATCACACGGTCACCCGCTTTTACAGGTTTAACAAAGACAACATTCGATTTGACGGTAAGTGCCAATTCATCATTTATAACGGCAACAGCTAAAGAGTTAGCTTGGGCAAATAAATGATGCCCCCTTGCAATGCCATTGCGTTGAAAAACATGCTCTTCCTTCACATCAAATATGGAAAGCGCTCGCTGATCTAATTCTATGTCGATTATTTCACCAATTACTTCATCAAGTGGTAAAGATTTTACTTCATTCTCGTAATTTTGTGCGGCAACGCCTTTAATGCGTTCGCGTAATTCCGGAATCGAAAGTTCCATGCGATCTAGGCGAATGGTTTGAACGCTGACTCCGAACTGGGAAGCTAATTGTTCATCAGTGACGAATGGGTTATCTTCAATTGTTTCGGTAAGCAATCTTTGTCGTTCTTTTTTTGTACGCTTCAAAACATTCGTCACCTACTTCCAGTTTTTTTAGCACTTGGTACTAATACCAGTATACATTTCTATAAAAAAGAACGCAAGTATAAATAAATTAAGAGAATGGTTTCTTCTGGAATAGGAGCAAGTTTGGTTTTCCTTATAAAAATTCTAATTATGTACGGCCTTGGTGGGCGGTCTAAGCACACAAGCGGCTATCACTTTCAAAAATCTCGCCACTTTTTACTGTTATCTAGTCACTTCAATCTTTCGGCTAATAAAAAAACGATCCCCGCATTCAGTAGCGAAAATCGTTTTTAAAACTTACCCGTTTTAATCAATTCGTTCTCCATTTAAAGCGCCGGACTCTTCCAACATCTCACGCAGATAACGGTATTCCTCGGCTTGCCAAAATTGCTCATCGTAAATGAGTTTGGCTGCATCTTGTCTGGCTACTTCCAGTGTTCGGTAGTCATGCACCAAATCTGCCATTTTGAAATCGGGCAGACCACTTTGTTTTTTTCCAAAGAAATCACCTGGTCCCCGGAGTTCCAAGTCCTTTTCTGCAAGCTTAAAGCCATCATTTGTTTGGGTCATGGACATCATCCGTTCTTTTCCCTCTTCTGACTTGGGGTCAGCCAGAAGCACACAATAGGATTGGTGCTCCCCACGGCCTACCCGACCACGCAATTGATGGAGCTGGGCCAGCCCAAAGCGATCGGCGTCGTAGATCATCATAAATGTTGCGTTCGGTACGTTAACCCCAACCTCTACAACGGTTGTCGAAACTAGCACATCAATTTTCCCTTCAGAAAACTCCCGCATAACAGCATCTTTTTCGTCGGGATGGAGTCTTCCATGCATTAACCCAACTTTATAGCGTCCATTAAAGATGGTTGAAAGCTGCTCATATACTTCCACGGCATTTTGTACATCCAACTTATCCGATTCTTCAATCAGCGGACAAATCACATAGGCTTGTCTGCCATTTCGCAGCTCCGATTCCATTTTGGCTATGCTCGAATTCAATTGTTCCTTCTTCAGCCAATGCGTTTCAATTTGCTTACGCCCTGCCGGCAATTCGTCAATAATGGAGACATCCATTTCACCGAAAGCAGTGATTGCCAGCGTTCTTGGAATAGGTGTCGCCGTCATGAACAGCACATCCGGATTCATCCCCTTATCCCGCAAGATTCTACGCTGTTCCACACCAAAACGGTGCTGCTCATCAGTTATAACAAATCCCAGGTTCTTGAAAACGACATCTGGTTGTATCAAGGCATGCGTACCAATCAAGATATCTATTTCGCCGTTATGTAGTTGTTCCAATAACATTTTTCTTTCTTTTGTTTTCGTGGAACCAGAAAGCAGGGCTACTTTCACCCCAATTGGATCGAACCAGCCTTTCAAGGATTCTGCGTGCTGTTCAGCCAGGATCTCTGTTGGCGCCATCAACGCACCCTGAAACCCCGCTGTAACCGCGGAATATAATCCAATAGCAGCCACAATCGTCTTACCGGAACCTACATCCCCCTGTAAAAGTCGGTTCATGCGATGCGGCTCTTTCAAATCTTTACTAATCTCATTGACCACTCGTTTTTGAGCGCTTGTCAGTTCGAATGATATCCGTTTAATAAACTCACGCACTTTTTTCAGTTCATATTGAATGGCGATTCCTTGTTCATTTTCTTTTCTGATTTTCCTTAGCGACTGAATGCGTAATTGGAATTGCAATAATTCCTCATAAACAAAACGTCTTCTTGCTTGTTTGGCATGGTCGGCATCTTTCGGGAAATGAACGCCTTCCAAGGCATCGGATAATTTAGGCAATTGGTATTGTTCGATTAATTGACTTGGAAGTGTTTCATCCATTTCACCGTCAAGTAGATCAAGCGCCTGACGCATGTATTTTCGAAATTTATTTTGATGGATAGAGCCCTTCAAACTATAAACAGGCTCGAAATCTGTATTGTCCGTTTTCGGTCCAAATTTGATTGATGTGCCATTGATGACTTGTCGCCCACGGTCCCATTTCCCTGAGACCGTGACGATTTCACCTGGAACAAGCTTCGTTCTTAAGTAATTTTGATTGAAAAATACAACTTTCACAAGATGTCTTCCTGCTAATACCGTAACTTGAATTCTAGATTTATTTTTACCCAGATAAAGCACGGCTGGAACACTTTCCACTCTCGCTTCAATTGTCACTTTTTCATTATGTGGTGTTTCTGCCAGATCTTTTAAACGAAAATCTTCATGGCGATAGGGGAACGTCCAAATAAGATCGTCGATTGTATAGATACCCATTTCACTTAGGTGTTCAGCCGTTTCTTTTCCAATTCCTTTTAGTGCTGTAATTGGTTCTAATTTTTTAGTCAACTTCTACTGCACTTCCAAAGATTTTCGCAGCAAGCGCTTTACCCGTAGGTGTTGCAGCAAGCCCCCCACGAGCTGTTTCTTTCAAGCTCGGATGCATTGTCTGACCGATTCTGAACATCGCACCAATTACTTCATCACAAGGAATTCGGCTAGTTATTCCAGCAAGTGCCATATCTGCAGCTACCATTGCATTTGCTGCCCCCATTGCATTACGTTTCACACACGGAACTTCTACAAGACCTGCAACCGGATCACAAACAAGACCCAGCATATTTTTTAATGTGATTGCAAACGCTTCCGAACATTGTGCAGGTGTACCCCCAGCCATTTCTACTATTGCCGCTGCCGCCATACCAGCTGCGGAACCTACTTCTGCCTGACAGCCGCCTGCAGCGCCTGAAATAAATGCATTGTTTGCAACGACAAATCCAAATGCACCGGATGTAAATAAGAAACGAATCATCTGCTCGCGAGTAGGATTCAACTTATTTTTCACGGCAAATAATGTTCCAGGTACTACCCCTGCGGAACCTGCTGTGGGCGTCGCACAAATTGTTCCCATTGCCGCATTTACCTCATTTGTTGCTACCGCCTTACTAACAGCGTCCAACAATAAATCCCCTGAAAGACTTTTGCCGGATGCAATATAATTTTGCAGCAGAACCGCATCCCCGCCAGTCAAACCGGAAACCGACTGGACACCATTTAGCCCGCGTTCAACCGCTTGCTCCATGACAATTAGATTTCTATCCATTTGCGCAAAAATTTCTTCTCTTGTGCGGCCAGTCATCTTCATTTCTTGTTCAATCATGATTTCAGAAATGAGCTTATTTTCTTTCTCAGCAAGTTCAACTAATTCTCTTACATTATGAAATAATACGTCCATAAAGCTCACTCCCTAGTTGTTTATTTTAGATACCTTCGTAATATTTGGTATCAATGAAATTTGTTGCAAAATACGCTCATCAATATTTTGATCGACTTCAATTACCATTAAAGCCGTTTGACCTCGTTCAATTCGGGATACTTCCATATGGCCGATATTCACATGGTGCATCGCCAAGCAATTCGCAACATTGGCAATACAACCCGCTCGGTCATCATGAACCACCAATATTGCCGGCATTCCACCAGTCAACCGTAATTTAAATCCGTTCACTTCACTGATTTCAATTTTACCACCGCCGATGGAAATCCCTTCTACCGACATTTCACCCATTTCGTCACCCATTACAATTCGAGCTGTATTGGGATGTTCTTTATTCGCTGTTTCCGGTATCATTTCAAATTCCAAGCCTTCATTCTTCGCGTGCTCAAATGCTGTTTTAATGCGTTCGTCAAATGTATCAAAATCCAAAAGTCCCCCAACGATGGCTACATCTGTTCCATGCCCCTTAAATGTCTCAGCAAATGAACCATACAGGTGAATTTTCGCCCATTTCGGTTTCCGGCCAAATAGATCTCTGGCCACTCGACCGATCCGTGCAGCCCCTGCTGTATGAGAAGACGAAGGTCCAATCATAACCGGACCAATGATGTCAAAAACTGAAGTGAATTTCAACCTACTCTCCCCTTTACTTTAAAGTATATTAAAAGCCGAAATCATTTGTTATAAGAAATAAATTCTATTATTTTAAGCCTAGTTTATCACGAAGATTCATAGAGACACAAAATATATATTTTTTAGAATACTTCTTTTTTCTGAAAATGGAATTTAAGGTAGGAAAAGAGTTGCTGCTATAGGTGTTGTGCTGGATCGGGGTGGTTATTTTTTGGGGGGAGTGTTATAAAGGACAGTGCTCTCTGAGCTGAGCTCAAATTTGTCTTATGACGTTTTCCTTTGGACACTTCCCTCCTGCTTAAGCTTTAATTTGTCTTATAGACGCTTTCTATTGCACACTTTCCTTCTGGTTTAACTCCGGTTTGTCCTATAGACACACTCTCTTGGACACTTCCTTCCTGCTTTAGCTTTAATTTGTCTTATAGACACTTTCTATTGCACACTTTCCTCTTGCTTTAGTTTTAATTTGTCTTATAGACGCTTTCTATTGGACACTTTCCTTCTGGTTTAACTCCGGTTTGTCCTATAGACACACTCTCTTGGACACTTCCCTCTTGCTTTACCATTGATTTGTCTTATAGACGCTTTCTATTGGACACTTTCCTTCTGGTTTAGCTCCGCTTTGTCGTATAGACACACTCTCTTGGACACTTCCCTCCTGCTTTAGCTTTGATTTGTCTTATAGACGCTTTCTATCGGACACTTTCCTTCTGGTTTAGCTCCGGTTTGTCCTATAGACGCTTTCTACTGAAAACTTCACTATGACATTTCTGAATTTTTCTTTATTTACCGTTACCTGACTTTTGTCATGGCTATAGAATCTGAAGTCCCCACTTTCCCCAAAAATAAAAAAGCCAACCATTAAAAGTTGCTCACTTAACAACTTTTCTGGTTAGCCTATTATTTAGCAAAGAAAGTTACTTCTCGCAACCATTCATTATTATTCAATCGACAAAATAAATGGATATAATGATTGTTTTCCTTCTACAATTTCAACTTCTGCGTCAGGATATTTTTCTTCGATGAAGCTGGATAATTCGTTTGCTTCTTCTTCTGTTGCATCTTCACCATAAAGAATCGTAATAATTTCGGAATCCTCGTCAACCAGTTCAGTGACAACTTTTTTTGCTGCCTCCAACATTTTTGGCGTTGATAGAATGATCTTACCTTCAGCCAACGCCATGTAGTCATCTTTATGAATTTCTACACCATCGATTGTTGTATCACGTACTGCAAAAGTCACTTGACCTGTTTTGACGTGAGCAAATGCGTCAGTCATACCTTCTTTATTGTCTGCTACAGAACTTTCAGGGTTAAATGCCAAGATGGCTGCCATTCCTTGAGGAATTGTTTTCGTTGGTACAACCGCTGCTTCAATATCCAGCAATTCAACAGCCTGTTCTGCTGCCATAACGATATTTTTGTTGTTCGGCAAGATTAACACGCGTTCAGCGTTTACATCTTTAACTGCTTTTACAATGTCCTCGGTAGAAGGGTTCATTGTCTGACCACCTTCGATGACATACGATGCACCAATGCTGCGCAGAAGCTCCGAAACTCCTTCACCCATGGCAATCGTCACGACTGCATAAGGGTGTTTTTCTTGTTTCTTCGGTGCAGGTGCAGCTGTTTCCGATGGACTGTTCACAATTGAAGAATGCTGTTCACGCATATTATCAACCTTAATTTTGATTAAGCTTCCGTATTTTTGACCTGCAGCAAGTACCGCACCTGGCGTTTCAGAGTGAATATGTACTTTTGCAATCTCATCATCCGATACAACAAGTAATGAATCTCCCATTACGTTTAGTTCTTCACGGAATTTTGCTTCGTCAAATGCCTCTTTGCCTTGTTCAAAACGAACCATTATTTCTGTACAATAGCCGAATTCGATATCTTCTGTACTCATGAAATCTTGTGCACGGTGATGCTCTGCACTGATTAAATCATCCAATGATGCATCGTTTTTAGCTGGAAGCGCTTCACCTTTCAATGATGCAAGGAATCCTTCATAAACGAATAATAAACCCTGACCCCCACTATCGACAACGCCCACCTCTTTTAAGACAGGCAAAAGGTCCGGTGTACGGTCCAGCGAGTTTTTTCCTTCGTTCACTACTGCTTCCATGACAGCAATAATACTGTCCTCTTCCTGCGCAACTTCCACAGCTTTTGCGGCCGCTTCACGTGCAACTGTTAGAATTGTTCCTTCAACAGGTTTCATAACTGCTTTATAGGCAGTGTCGACACCAGCTTGAAATGCGTTGGCAAATTGAATTGCATCAATTTCACCATCTTTTTCGATTGCCTTACCGAAACCACGGAATAATTGAGATAGGATTACACCCGAGTTACCACGGGCACCCATTAATAATCCTTTTGATAAGCTCTGTGCTGTTTTACCAATATGCTTTCCAACATTGCTTTCTGTTTCTTTAGCACCTGATGTCATGGACAGGTTCATATTTGTACCTGTATCTCCATCCGGAACCGGGAATACGTTTAGAGAGTCAACAAAATTTGCATTCTGAGATAAATTATGTGCACCCATTTGCACCATTTCTGCAAATTTGATTCCATCTAGTGACTTCATCCGATTAAAATCCTCCTCTTACACATTCATAACACGAACGCCTTGAACGAATATGTTTACCGACTTAACGCTCATACCTAATGTTTTATTTACTGTGTATTTTACTTTTGACTGAACTTGGTAAGCCACTTCAGAAATTTTCGTTCCATAGCTAACAATAATATACATATCTATGTGAAGGTCTTGTCCTTCTTGTCGAATAATTACACCTTTTGCAAAGTTCTCTTTTCGTAAAATATCAGTTAATCCATCACGAATCTGATGTTTAGACGCCATTCCGACAATACCATAGCACTCGATCGCTGCACCACCAGCAATTTGTGCAATTACATCATTTGAAATATCAATATGGCCGAAATCATTATTAATTTCTACTGACATGACTTTGCCCCCTTGGCTAGTTTTCGCTAAATTCTATTGTACTACACAAAAATTGATTATAAAAGAAAACCTTGGTATTCGTCTACATATTGCTTGTTTTTTCATGTTTATCTATATTTTCGCAATTCTTTTATACCTTATTTTTTAAAGGCAACTTTTCTAACTTGCATACCATCTTTCTTTTTAGATCCCTGGGCGAGCACCTTCCGCTTTTCCTGTGTCCAGCTGCAGGTGCTAGCTCCTCGCGCAGTTAAGAATCGCCTGCAAGGATTAGAAAACTTGGCTGATTGCAAATGATTTGGCAATCAGCCTAAGTTGCCCTTATGCAGAATAGGAAGGGCTTAGCAATTCGTATTCTGCCAAAGAGCGTCCTTTTGCAATTTCTTCCGCCGCACATGGATGTGCAAGTGCCGACTTGCAACACGACGTTGCGCTTTTGTCGGCCAATTGCTGGGGCGCGCGCGTTCATGAGTCATGTCGAGAATGCAACACGACGTTGCGCTTTCGTCGACGCGGAGCTGGGCGAGCACCTTCCGCTTTTCTAACTATAATAGTTGTTTTGATATAGCATTTCCATTTTTAACACTCTTTTTCATACTGTAAAGGATTTTTTCTTGAAAGGTTATGTGAAAACTATTGCATAGGATTCCTGTCTATGTTAAATTATTAAAGTATGTGAAATAAAGAACTGAAAAACAATCTTTCAGATTCATCTGTAAGGAGGGAATATACATGCCTAAACAATGTGTAGTAACTGGTCGAAAAACTCGTTCAGGCAACAATCGTTCACACGCAATGAACGCTAACAAACGTACTTGGGGTGCAAACTTACAAAAAGTTCGTATTTTAGTGAACGGTAAACCAAAACGTGTATGGGTTTCAGCTCGTGCGCTTAAATCTGGTAAAGTTGAACGCGTTTAATCGGTTTTTAACCTGTAAAACATCGATTTTTACATTTGTAAAAATTGGTGTTTTTTTATTATTCAATCTTATGTCAAAAAAGAACTGCCTCAAAGTGAAAATAGAGGGCAGTTCTTTTTTGTTTTTATCAACTAATTTCAACCACTTTAACGTGATAAGAAGAATTTCCAATCAATGCGGTTCCTGCGCAACACATGGATGAAAGAATAAGGACAATACACACAAGTCACATTTAGGTTTGCTTTTGGTCCCGTTGATTGGTTACACCATTGAAATATAAAAGCTTCACAATTCTAGAAACGTTGCACATCGCACAGTATGACCACTAGGCAATGATTGCTGCTTGCAGACAATTCTTAGTTCCCAATATTCTTTTTGGCCGTACCAGTATTTCTATTACACTTGATTACCCCCACCTAATCTTTTAGAATTCATAATCTAGCAGATAGGCTGGGGGCCGGACTTGCAATTAATTGCAGGAAAAATAAAATTCACACTAGTCCTTTTTCTTCTTCTTTCCGCCGCCTGTAAATAAATTGATGCAACTACGTGTAAGACTACTAACAAATTTCGGCAATTGAAATGTATAAACTCTCAAATGCTGGCCCTCCTTTTTAGTCACTGCTTCTTATCATTAAACATATGCCTGATGAAAAGGAGATATACCCAAGGCTAGAAATCAATTCATTACTAGTAAAGCGAGAAGTGCCAATTTCAATGCAATCGTTTGTAGTCTCGTATTTTACGCCCCGGATTGTCACATCTTCTACTTGATTTTGATAAGCAAAAAATGATATATATCGAAACTTTTCATCTCGTATTATAGTATGTTCCCCAGGCAATAGTATGCGAATTTCATTATGAGAGTTTACAATTTTTATATGAATATGCGGATGCTCTACTTGAATACGGTACATGGAACGAAGAGCTGCTTCAAAGTGATCCAGTCTTCCTCCCGTTACCCCCGTCAAATAAATTTCGGAAGGATGGTAGGCTACCGCCTTCAAGAGTGCCAAGTCCGTATCTGTATCATCTTTTTCCGCTTGAACCTTCTCGACACTTAGTGCAATTTGTGATACTTGCTGCCATTCTTCTTCGGTTAAGGAATCAAAATCACCTACAATTTCAACGGGTACAATCCCTTCCTCTATTAAATAAAGAGCCCCTCTGTCAGCCCCTATAAAGAGTGCATTTTGGGACTTAAGTTCATCGAATGAGCAAAGTTCATCCCTTGGCCCGCCTGAACATACTACAACACATCTCATTATTGTATTGCAGCCTCTCCAGCCGATTTAATTTCCTGCAGGGCTTTTGCACGGTTTTCCTGATTATAAATCGCAGAGCCTGCTACAAACATCGTAGCTCCAGCTTTTGCACAAGAACCGATTGTTTCGGCAGTAATGCCGCCATCTACTTCTATATCAATCGCTAAACCGCGTTCTTTAATGATTTTCGAAAGAGCCTCAATTTTAAGAACAACAGAAGAAATGAACTTTTGCCCTCCAAAACCTGGGTTGACTGTCATAAATAAAACAAAATCGATGTCTTCCAATATATGCTGGATGGTATCAATCGGTGTATGTGGATTTAATACAACACCTGCTTTCACATTAAGTGAACGAATCAGTTGAATAGTACGATGCAAATGTCTGCATGCCTCGACATGGACGGAAATATAATCCGCTCCAGCTTTTGCAAATTGTTCAATATAATTATCCGGGTTTTCTATCATTAAATGAACATCCAGCGGTAATTGAGTAATAGGACGCAATGCTTCTACAACGATTGGTCCCATTGTAATATTTGGGACAAAATGCCCGTCCATGACATCAATATGGATCAGCTCAGCCCCGGCTGTTTCTACTTCTTTCACTTCTTGTCCTAATTTGGAAAAATCAGCAGACAAAATGGATGGTGCAATTTTAATCATCACTAATACCTCGGCTTTCGATCAATAATTTCTTGTAAAAACTGTTGATAGTGCTCGTAACGATAAGCGTTCACTTCTCCTGATTGGAGGCCTTCTTTTACTGCACATTTTGGCTCTTTGATATGTAGACACCCTCTGAATTTGCAGCCTTCACTTAGTCTGCTGAATTCAGGAAAACATGCAGTTAATTCTTCTTTTTCAATTGTGTCAAAATCAAAAGAACTGAATCCCGGTGTATCAGCCAGAAGACCATCACAAACTTCAATCAGCTCGACATGACGTGTTGTATGCTTCCCTCGGCCCAAACTTTGGGAAATCACACCTGTTTCTAATTCCAATTCAGGCACTAAAGTATTTAATAAAGTCGATTTACCCACACCGGATTGACCTGCCAAAACAGATGTTTTCCCTGTCAGTACTGGCTGTAAACGTTCTAAAAGCGTCGCATCCTCTTTATATGTTTCAATGATTTCATAGCCAATTTCCTTATAATCTTCAATATAGCTTTGCAAGCTTCCCTGTTCCTCGTCAGTTAGTAAATCCATTTTCGTCAAACAAATAATGGGTTCTACATTAAAAGATTCCAGAACAACTAAAAAGCGATCAAGTAAAATTGTATTAAAATCGGGTTCCTTCACTGAAAATACTAATAATGCCTGATCAATATTGGCAATTGGCGGACGGACAAGCTCATTTGTTCTTGGATGGATCTTCATGATTGTTCCATCCGAATCGCCCTCTTTGGTAAAATCAACATGATCCCCAACAAGCGGTGATTCCCCTCTATTTCGGAATACACCGCGGCCACGACATTGTACCAATTCTCCATCTTGATAGACATAATAATAACCACTTAACGCTTTACGGATTTGGCCTTCAGCCATTATTTCACTCCTCAACACTGTTATATGGAATCGTTCTTTCTTCAATAATCATTGCATCACGTTCTATTCGATATGCTGCAGGTTGATCTTCAGTTATTTCTAATTCAATTTTATAAGGTGTATCCTCAGTAATCTTGAACTCCTCAAAAGGTTCTACCATTGTATGGGTTTTATCTTGAATGAAGATTCGAATTACTTGTTCATTACCTAATTCAACAGGTTCATACCGGATGATAGTATTATTAATATACAATTTTGATTCCTTTTCCTTTGGTCCCAAAGAAACAACCACATGAATTTCTCCGCCCAATTCCAGGCTTTCATTAGCTTTCGGTGTCTGCTCCATGACTTCACCGGCAGGAACACTATCTGAGTAATCTTCCGCAATTTCTATCTTAAAACCAGATCTTTGTTCATAGGCTTTTAATGCGGCTTTATTATAGCCTGAAAGGTCCTCGACGGTATCATAGCTTTTCCCTTCGCTAACCGTCAGTACAATCTCGGTTTCACTTGGAACAACCTCTTCGCCCGCACTAGGCTCTTGCTCAATTATTGTTCCTTCAGGTTGTTCTGATTCAATCCAATTTACCTCAACATCAAGAAAATCGCTTTTTTCAAGGATGGATGTAACCTGGTCAATTTGCTTACCGACATAATCATCCATTTCCACTTTTTCGGTTCCCAAGCTAACGAATAAGTCGATTTCCGTACCTTCCACACGGTTTAAACCGGCTTTCGGACTTGTCTCGACTATTAGTCCTTCTTCAACATCCGGTGAGTTTTTCTCTTTCGTTTCACCGATAACAAAGCCGGCACTTTCCAGCGTTTCAATTGCCTCATCAACTTCAAGATTTGCAACATCCGGTATTTCAACCTGCTCGGGACTTAACAAGTTAAACAGTAAAATTGCAGCTAAGATCACAATCAGAATGGAAGCAAGTATAATTCCCAAAATTTTGCCGCGGCTTTTTTTCTTCTTTTCACCTTTTGGCTCTTTTTGCAATTTAGACAGCTCTACTTTTTCAATTTTGCCTGTCTCTTCATTCAATATCTTCGTATTTGCTATTTCTCCGATTGGCAGCGGCTCTTTAATGATCGGGATTGCTTTTGTTTCATCATCATCGACAGGTGGAGCGAATTTCGTTTCATTACTGCGATTCGGCGATAAAACGGTTTGAAGATCTTCCTCCATATCTTCCACAGTCAAATAGCGATGCAAAGGGCTTTTGGCAGTAGCCTTTAACACGACATTCTCCAAGCTTTGCGGAATTGAAGCGTCAAACGCTCTAACCGATGGCGTTTCTGTCTGTAAATGCTTCAAAGCGATGGATACGGCAGATTCTCCTGAAAATGGAAGTTCGCCTGTTAGTAGTTCATATAACACAATACCAAGTGCGTAAATATCGGACTGGCTTGTTGCAGTTCCTCCCCGGGCTTGTTCCGGTGACAAATAGTGAACCGTTCCGATTACAGAATTTGTTTTGGTATAGCTCGTTGCAGTTAATGAAGTTGCAATACCAAAATCGGTCACCTTTACATTTCCTTCTTGATCTACTAATATGTTTTGCGGTTTAATATCACGGTGAATAATGTGGTTTTCATGTGCATGGGCAATTGCCGATGTTAATTGCTTCATGATTTGTACACTTCTAGCAGGCGACAAAGGCGAAAACTCGTTTATGTATTGTTTCAATGTTTTGCCTTTTATATATTCCATCACGATGTAATGCATATCTTGATCTTCACCAACATCATAGATACTTACAATATTAGGATGTGTAAGGCTTGTAGCCGATAAGGCTTCTCTTTGGAAACGGCGATGGAATTCTTCTTCATTTGTCGCATCATACCGCAGGATTTTAACGGCCACATCGCGATTGAGAATCATGTCATGCGCTAAATACACATTTGACATTCCACCTCCACCAATAAGGTCCAAAATCTTATACCGATCATTTATTCGTTTTCCCTCAAGCATCTCTACACCTCCTCATCGTTAGATAATAAAATCACCGAAATATTATCTTCTCCACCAGAATCGTTTGCCAGCTGTATTAATTTCTTCCCTTTTTCATCGATTGATAGCGGCAAGGTCAAGATTGCTGCCATCTCTTCAGTGGACAGTTTATTGCTTAAGCCATCCGAACAAATTAATACATTCGTGGCAGGCTCTAATTCAAGCTCATAAAAATCAGGTTCGATTGTACTTTCTGTGCCAAGGGATTTAACAATAAAGTTTTTTTGAGGATGGTTTGCTGCTTCCTCTTCACTTATTTCCCCGTACTCGACCAGAATATTGACATAAGAGTGATCTCTTGTAATTAAGGAGACACTATCGGGAGTAAAATAATACACTCGACTATCCCCGATATGCCCTATTAAACAGTCACTGTCGTCAATCAGCATTGCTATTAAAGTAGTCCCCATCCCTTTACAGCTCTCATGTGACAAAGAGTGGTTATAGATTTTTCCATTTGCGGATTGAATTGTGTCGAGCATCCATTTTCTTTGGGTCTCCTTGGAATCCAGCTTTGTGACATCCAGGTTCAGGAAGTTAGATTTCATCTCTTCAATTGCCATTTCGCTGGCTACATCTCCAGCATTATGACCACCCATACCATCCGCCAAAATGGCGAGCTTAAAGCGATCGGGATGCTCAAAAAAAGCAACCCGATCTTCATTAACCATACGTTTACGTCCTATATCACTTTCGACTGTAAACTTCACAAAAGTCACCTACCTACTTTGTTTCTTCTTGGCGTTCTTGCGCTCGCAACTGTCCGCAAGCTGCTGCTATATCAGCGCCTTGCTCACGTCTTATCGTTACATTTATTCCACGTTTTTTTAATGTTTTTTCAAAGGCGAAAATACTATTTCGTGATGTACGGATATAATCACGTTCCGGAACATAGTTAATCGGGATTAGGTTCACGTGACATTTAATGCCTTTAATTAAGTCCGCTAATTCTTCTGCAACTTCAACTGAATCATTCTCGCCTGACATTAGACCATACTCAAAACTCACACGACGACCAGTCTTTTTCGTATAGTAGCGAACAGCTTCCAATAATTCATCCAGTTTATAGGCACGGGCTATCGGCATTAATTTTTGGCGTGCTTCCTGGTTTGGTGCATGAAGAGAAACAGCAAAATTGATTTGTAATTCCTCATCTGCAAACTTGTAGATTTTCGGTACAATTCCTGATGTAGAGACCGTGATATGTCGAGCACCAATATTTAAGCCTTTATCATGATTGATGACTTTCAGGAAGTTCATCATTGCATCATAATTATCAAATGGTTCGCCGATACCCATAATTACGATATGTGATACACGTTCACCTGCTGCATCAAGTTCTTGTTGTACTTTAACCACCTGTTCGACAATTTCGCCAGCTAATAGGTGACGTTTTAAACCGCCCAGAGTGGATGCACAGAAAGTACAGC
Source organism: Ureibacillus aquaedulcis (assembly GCF_030418165.1). Taxonomy (GTDB): domain Bacteria; phylum Bacillota; class Bacilli; order Bacillales_A; family Planococcaceae; genus Ureibacillus; species Ureibacillus aquaedulcis. The sequence goes on along the minus strand of NZ_JAUHTQ010000008.1, from coordinate 37,168 downwards.
CAATACGGCAGCCTACTTGTGTGGTAACACAAACAGAATTTCCATAATCATGTCGCATTAATACCGTTTCAATTGAATAGCCATCCTGAAGCTGGAATAAAAACTTGATTGTGCCATCTTTTGATTCTTGCTTAATAATCGTCGACAGTGTTGTTAATAGGAAGTTCTCTGCCAACTTTTCACGCAGAGCTTTTGATAAGTTTGACATCTCTTCAAACGTTTTAACACGTTTTTCGTATAGCCATTCATATATTTGTCCAGCACGGAAGGCTTTTTCGCCATTTGCTGTCAACCATTCTTCCAATTGGTCGGGACGCAGTGAATAGATTGATTCTTTTAATTGTGGTTTTTCTTTTTTCTCACGACGGACAGGCTTTTGTTCAGCTTCTTCTACCAAGTCTTGTATACGTTCATTAAATTTATTTTGATCCATTAGTATTTCGGATTCTCCTTTTTAAGTCTAATCTTGTTCGCTTTTTTGAAAGGCGGCTACAAAAAATCCATCACTCCCAATATCTTGCGGGAATACTTGTAGCATGCCACCCTGGCTTTTTTCTAAAAGTTCTTTCGGTAAATTTTCTAATTGAGTGGGCTCCATTTCCGGGTGAGCCGCTAAAAATGCTTGGACAGTTTCTTCATTTTCTTCCTTATTTACAGTACATGTACTATAAACTAGACGTCCGCCCTTCTTAAGAACCTTCACTGCATTGTCCAGCAGCTCAAGTTGGATATCATGAAGTCTTGATAAGTCTTCCTCGCGTTTTGTGTATTTAATATCCGGCTTCCGCCTCATAACACCCAAACCTGAACAAGGAGCGTCTACCAAAACGGCATCAAAAGATTCTGCTTCCAAAAATTGCGCGGCTTTCCGACCATCCACCGGAGCAGTTTGGATGATTCCTAGTCCTAATCTTGTACTTGTCTCATCAATTAAATCCAACTTATGTGGATGTATATCGGTTGCAAGGATTGAGCCTTCGTTGTTCATCTTTTCAGCCATATGTGTTGTTTTCCCACCCGGGGCTGCACACATATCCAATACGCGCCATCCTGGTTGTGGATTCAGGGCATTGGCCGGCATCATGGAGCTTTCATCTTGAATAGTAATGTAGCCGTCTTTGAATGCTTTTGTTCTTGAAGCTTGTCCACTCTTTAAGTGAAGACATTCAGGCATTACTTTACTTTGCTCGGCTTCTACACCTTCTTCTGCCAATAACGCCAACACTTCTTCAACCGTTGCCTTTGTTGTATTTACACGAACAGAAAGCAACGGCGGTACATTATTTTCATGCAGCATTTCAGTTGTCTTTGAAATTCCATAAGCTTCGACAAAGCGTTCAACCAACCATTCCGGATGGCTTGTTTCGATTGCTAATCGTTTTGTTGGATCTTTGATTTCTTCAGTGGAGCGGACACCTTGCCGTAAAATGGAACGTAATACTCCATTAACTACAGAGGCTATTCCTTTATGCCCCCTGCGTTTTGCAATTTCAACTGCTTCATTTACCGCTGCATGGTCCGGAACACGATCCAGATACTCGATTTGGTACAGTGAAAGTCGAAGAAGCCACTTTACCCAAAGGTCCATTTTCCCTTTGATAAACGGCTCTAAGTAGTAATCGAGAGTATATTTATGCTGCAGCGTACCATACGTTAATTCGGTAAGCAGTGCACGATCTTTTGCTTCAATTTTATATTTATTGATTGTTTGATTTAGCAAAAGGTTACTATATGCTTGATGTTTATCTACTGCCAAAAGAATGGTTAGTGCTGCATCACGTACATTGCCGTCCCAAATTTGTTCTTTCTTTTTCGTCATTGGAATTGGTCTCCTATCGCTAGTTTAGACCCTGTGCCGCGCAGGTAATCTTGTGCAGTCATTCGTTTTTTTCCAGCAGGCTGCAATTCCAAGATAACAACAGTCTTTCCATCACCAGTTGCTACTTCAAAGCTGTCTTTATTAATTTTTACAACTTTTCCGGGCGTTTCACTATTATGACTTTCGCCTTCACTGACTGACCATAGTTTTACATTTTCACCTTGGAAAGTCGTATAGGCAGTTGGCCATGGTGTGAGTCCTCGAACTTGGTTGAACACATCTCTTGCACTATTTGACCAATTTACGCGCTCTTGTTCTCTCGAAATATTATGGGCAAATGTTACTTGTTCTTCGTCTTGAGGAATTCGTTCATTCTTTCCTTGGATAATAAGAGGCAATGTATCTTTTAATAGTTCCCTGCCAACTACACTTAATTTGTCGAACATAGTACCTGTATTATCTTCATCCTCGATTGCAATCTCGCGCTGCGAAATAATGTCGCCGGCATCCAGTTTTTCAGCCATATACATGATTGTTACACCCGTTTTTTCTTCACCATCAATAATCGCTTGGTGGATAGGTGCTCCACCGCGATATTTAGGGAGTAAGGATGCATGGACATTAATACATCCAAAACGAGGCGCATCCAGTAGACCTTTGGGCAAAATTTGCCCAAAGGCTGCTGTAATTACAATATCGGGATTCAAGGCTAAAATTTCTTCCAGTTCTTCAGAGTTGCGTAATTTCTCAGGCTGAATGACAGGTAGTCCCAAACGTAAAGCTTCCGCTTTCACAGGAGGTGGTGTTAACACTTTCTTACGACCGACCGGACGATCAGGTTGAGTAACTACCGCCAATACTTCATACCCTTCTTCGTGGATCATTCGTAAAATCGGGACAGAATAATCCGGTGTCCCCATAAAAACAACTGACGTCATCCTTATTCCTCCTCGCCATACATTTGAGCTAACTCTTCTTCCGTGACAACTCGAATTAATTTTGAATCAAATAAAATACCATCTAAATGATCAATTTCATGTAGAATGGCACGGGCATCAAAACCACCCGCTTCCAATTCATAAACTCTTCCTTCACGGTCACACGCCTCGATTTTGACATATGTTGGGCGTTCTACTTCACCAAATAAATTCGGGAAACTCAAACATCCCTCTATATCAACTTCTGCACCGGAAGTTTCAAGTACTGTCGGATTAATCATTTCCAGAATGGCTCGTTCTTCACCTAGTTCTACAATTGCCACGCGTAGTGGTACATTAATTTGAGGAGCTGCAATTCCAACGCCATCATGCTCCACCATCGTGTCATATAAATCATCAAGAAGTGTAATGATTTCTTCGTTTATTTCCGTAACTTCTTTACATTTGTCTGTAAGCACCTTTGCCGGATGCTTTACTACTTCTTTAATTGCCATAATAAGTTTACCTCTTTCTACACTTCTCTAAGCTTATTGATTTTAAGATAATATTAAATCTTCATATATGTTTAAATCATATTGGGATCTAAATCAATGGATAAGTTAATGCCCTTTTTAATCCAGTCTGAACGGTAGATTTTAATCAGCTGCAACAAAGTAGGAATTAAATCTGGTTCTACTTTGTATTTTAACAAACATTGATAACGATATCTATTTTGGAGACGACTGATTCCAGCAGCAGTCGGTCCAATGATTGACACATTATAGGAAAGCTGCGACCGTAACCACTCCGCTGCTTTTCCTGCATAATCCGCTGCCATCAAGACGTCTTCGTGGGATACCTGAATGAGTGCTAAATAGTAATAAGGGGGATAGCCGGCTTGGTGCCGCATGTACATTTCACGTTCATAAAACGGTTCATAATCCTGGGCTTGGGATAATTGAATCGCATAATGTTCGGGTGTATACGTTTGAACGACTACTTCTCCTGGCTTTTCATGCCTTCCAGCACGCCCACTCACTTGTGTTAATAGCTGGAACGTTTTTTCCGCTGCCCTAAAATCAGGTAGATGAAGCGATGTATCAGCACTTAATACCCCTACCAATGTAATATTTGGATAGTCCAAACCTTTAGCAATCATTTGAGTTCCCAGTAAAATATCTGCTTTGCCATCACCAAATGCCTGTAATAATTGTTCATGCGAGCCCTTTGTTCTTGTTGTATCAACATCCATTCGCAGTACTCTGGCCCCTGGGAAGAATTTAGCCAGCTCTTCTTCCACTTTTTGCGTACCTGTACCAAAAAAACGAATATGGTCGCTTTGACATTGTGGACATGTCTTAGGAACATGTATTTCATACCCGCAATAGTGACATTTACATTTCTCGTTTTTACGATGGTACGTTAAGGAAATATCACAGTTTTCACACTGCAAGACTGTTCCACAGTCCCGACATAGCACAAAAGATGAATAGCCGCGTCGATTTAAAAATAAAACAATTTGCTCTTTTCTATCTAGACGTTGTTGAATCGATTCAACTAAATTTAGGGAAAACATTGAGCGATTCCCTTTTTTTAGTTCCTCCCGCATATCAACGATTTCAACTTTGGGCATCGATTGCTTTAGGGCACGTTCTTTCAAGTTAAGTAATGTATAAACGTTTTTCTTTGCACGAGCAAAGGATTCCAATGAAGGCGTTGCACTCCCAAGTATCACGGGGCATTGATGATGCTTACCGCGCCGGATGGCTACATCGCGCGCATGGTATCTCGGCGAATCCTCTTGTTTATAAGTTGATTCATGTTCTTCATCCAAGATAATAATCCCTACGTTTTCGAAAGGAGCAAAAACAGCTGAGCGGGCACCCACTACTACCTTAACCTTCCCTTGATGAATTTTTCTCCACTCGTCATATTTTTCGCCAACAGATAAACCACTGTGCATGACTGCTACCAGTTCACCGAAACGGGATCGGAAACGCTCTGTCATTTGCGGTGTTAATGAGATTTCCGGGACTAAAACGATTGCCTCTTTCCCATCACTTAAAACCTTCGCGATAGTTTGCAAATACACTTCCGTTTTGCCACTTCCTGTTACCCCATGTAACAGGAACGTTTCAGGCTGCTTTTGATCAATAGCCCTTGTAATTTGATTTAGTGCTACCGATTGTTCTTCTGTTAAGTTTAAAAAATCTGTTTTCTGCACTTCTTTTGCAAATGGATCTCGATAGATTTCTTGCTTAACAAAGGATGCTGCTCCTAATTCAATGAGTGTATTTAATACTTGTGGCGAAGAATTTGTTTCTTTATAGATGACCTCCGGATCCATTATTTCACCGGAATGACTTTGCATCCATTCCACAAGCTGCTTTTGCTTTTTGGCCCGATTCGAAATTTGTTGGTGGATCTCCGTTAGCTTTTGCACATTCTCAATAATCTGAACTTTCCGGACTTCCTTTACTTTCCCTTTTTGTTTTACGATATTTTCAATCGTGACGTGTTTATTCTTTAATGCTTGCTTTAACTCGTTAAGCATGTTGTTTTTTTCAAAAACATTCACGTTCACATGTTGAGTTGTCTTAAATAATTCCTGTAATGATTCTGGTAAGCGTTCAACCTCTGTTTGCAAGTTTACGATTTTTTCATACTTCGCCCTTAAGGCAGACGGAAGCATAACCTGCAGGGCATCTATCTCATAACAGATGGTTTCATTCTTTAACCATTTTGCAAGCTCAAGCATTTCATGCGTTAAAACAGGTTCGATGTCCAGAAGCTGCGTCACAGGTTTTATTTTTTCCACTGGGACATCGGTTTCATTTGCAATAGCCACAACAAATCCAAGTACATTTCGTGGTCCAAAGGGTACTTTTACTCGACTCCCTATTTCGATGATTTGTGTCATTTCAGCTGGCACCAGATAATCAAAGGGGCGATCGACAGGATATGCGGCCACATCAACGATAACTTGCGCGACCGTAATCATTTGCTTTTTGCTTCTTTATTAAAAAAATTGACCACAATTTTTGTAATTTTTTCCGGTTCTTCCAATCGACCTTTCCCGACATACCCACAGGCCAGGAACCCTTCTGACGGTTCGATGAAGGAACAGCCATCCGCCGCCAACTGAGCGATATTTCGCTTTACGGCAGGATGATCATACATATGTACATTCATGGCAGGAGCTAGCCAAACAGGACATGTGGCAGCAAGCAAGGTAGTTGTTACCATATCATCGGCAATACCGTTGGCAAGTTTCCCGATGACGTTCGCCGTCGCTGGAGCAACGAGAATCAAGTCAGCCCAGTCCGCTAAATCAATATGTGCAATTTTACTTGAATCTTTCTCGTCAAAAGTATCAAAGTATACATCATTTTTTGACATTACTTGAAAACTAAGGGGCGTTACAAATTGTCTTGCAGATTCTGTCATCATCACTCTGACATTGAAATTCGCTTTCGTTAAATTACTGACAAGTGCTACCGCTTTATAAACCGCAATCCCGCCTGAAACACAAAGCAAAATATTTTTTTGCATAACTAATCTCCTTTCAAATGAACAGCTCCCAAAGAACAATTCTTCGGGAGCTACCTAATCACAACATATCTACAAACTTATAATACTGTCCCTTAAGGGTATCTTACAGATTCTAGGTATAGAATTCCTATATGAAACCTCTGGTGAGCGCGCTTACTCGCATTAATTATTAAAAAGTTCTTCCGATTCAACTTTCAATATTATTGCTAAGCCTTAGTTGCTGTAATCACCAGTAACATAATATTGTTACACTTCGTCTTCGTAAATTGTTGATTCGTCTTGCTTTTCTTTTTTCAGCACACCTGCTGCTACTTCTTCTAGTGCTTTTCCTACCGGCTTGTATGAAACGTATTTCGCTAATTGCTCGTCGCCTTCTTCTTGCATTTGGCGAGCACGTTTAGAAGCCAAGCTCACTAAAGAATATTTTGAATCAATTTTATTTTTTAAAGCATCGATAGATGGGTATAACATAATGGTTTATTCTCCTCTCAACATAGACAAATAGGTTTTTTCAATACGTTCACGGCGGCAATGCTCCGCTACGATGATTGCGTTTATTTTATCACATGCGTTCTGAATTTCATCATTTTCAACTACATAATCATATAAACTCATCATTTCAAGTTCATCGCGTGCCGTATCGATTCTCTTTTTGATGATTTCTTCTGTTTCAGTACCGCGTCCAATTAGACGATTCTGCAACTCTGATATACTTGGCGGCGCCAGGAAGATGAAGAGTGCTTCAGGAGCTTTTTCTCGAATTTGTGCCGCTCCTTGTACTTCTATCTCTAAAAACACGTCTCTACCTGCATCCAATGTCTCATTCACATAAGCAAGCGGCGTGCCATAATAGTTTCCAACAAACTCAGCATGCTCCAGTAAGCCGCCTTCTTCTATAAGCGCTTCAAATTCATTGCGCGACTTAAAGAAATAGTCGACTCCATCAATCTCACCTTCACGAGGTGAACGTGTTGTCATCGAAATCGAGTATTCATAATTCGTGCCGGCCTTTGAAAATAGTTCTTTACGCACTGTTCCCTTCCCGACACCTGATGGGCCAGATAGAACAATCAATAAGCCTCGTTCTTTTCTCATTGTTCTCTACTTCTCCCTTACTTACTGCTTTTACAACAATATTTTTAATGATTATTACAGTATAAAGTAAAACTTAAACAAATGGGGATTTTTTTCTTCCGACTAAGAATAAAGTTTACTAATCGGGCTTTGATAAGCAGTAATCTTGTTTAGAGATTGTGCCTTCACCCATCTTTCACTTCGAGTTTTACTGTCTGTTTTAGTGTGGGATACACGTATTATTCAATATTTTGTACTTGTTCACGCATTTTTTCCAAAATAGTTTTAGATTGAACAACTGCAACCGAGATGATGGAATTTTGATTTTTGGAACCAATCGTATTGATTTCGCGATGCATCTCCTGCATTAGGAAATCTAATTTACGGCCAATGGAGTCCGACTCTTCCATTGTACTTTCCAATTGTTTAAAGTGGCTATCCAATCGATCGAGTTCTTCCGATATATCTATCTTTTCAGCAAAAATAGCTACCTCAGCCAACATCCGATCTTCCAGCACTTCTAAATTGCCAACTTCTTTCAGCCGTTCCACTAACCTGTCACGGAACTTGTTAACCGCTTCCCCGGACAGCCCACGGATTAGTTGGATGAGCTCTTTTAACTGGTCGTTATAGCTTAATAAGGAATACTTTAGCTGCTCCCCCTCTTGAATCCGCATTTCAACCAACTTTTCCGCTGCATCTTTCACGGCGAGGCTTATGGTTTCCATTAGCTCCTCAGGGGATAACTCTTGTTTTTCGTAGGAGATAACGTTCTCCAATGAGAGAATTTCTTGCATCGACCACTTCTCATCTAATGGTATAACACCTTGAAGCTGCTCCTTTGCATTTTTATAAGCTTCTATTAATGGCCAATTAATCTGGACTGATAAAGTTTCGTTCCCGATTGCTTTTAAGTTGATTGCAACATCAACTTTCCCACGTTTGACATACTGCGATAACTGTTTTTTTGTAGCGAGTTCAGCCTCAAACCACTCTTTAGGGAACTTTGTATAAATTTCCAGAAACCGGTGATTCACCGAACGAACTTCAACAGTCAGCTGATAGTTATTCGTAGCTGTGACACCCCTGCCAAAACCGGTCATACTACGCACCAAGGTCATCACACCTTTCTTTGCATACTATTCCAAGTATAACACACCGGAGGAAAATTTTAATCTTTGAGTAATAGAAAAAGTAAATATTGGAGGAAAGCCGTCTGAACTATAGTATAATGTGAAATAGATTTTAACCTTCAAATAAAAATAACTATTACTATTTTTAAATTGATTTTTTTTAGAAAAGAGGAACACAATCATGGCTTTTGATGGATTATTTACATTTGCAATGGCAAATGAATTAAAAAAGTTGGAAACTGGTCGGATTACGAAAGTTCATCAACCGAATGCCCTTGAGATCGTCCTTCATATTCGTGCAAAAGGTGGAAACTTTAAACTATTAAGCTCTATCCACCCTTCATACGCTCGAGTACATTTGACTCAACATTCGATTGATAATCCTTCTGAACCACCAATGTTTTGTATGCTCCTTCGCAAACATATCGAAGGCGGCTTTATTCATACAATTGAAACAGATCCATTTGAACGAATTATTACATTAAATATTGAAAGTAAAAATGAAATTGGGGACCAAGTTTTTCGTAAGCTAACAATCGAAATCATGGGACGGCACAGCAATATTGTCCTGATTGATAGTGAGAACAATAAAATTCTCGATAGCTTAAAGCATTTGCCTCCATCGATTAACAGCTATCGTACAGTATTGCCAGGACAAATCTACATCACTCCGCCTGAGCAAAATAAAGTGAATCCCTTAACTGTCAGTGATGAAGAAATCAAGAACTTCTTCAATGAAGAGAAAACAACAAAGGAAATTGTCGAACATTTCAAGGGATTTTCACCCACACATGCCAATGAATTATTATATCGGCTACAAGGAGAAAACGAGGTACAATCCTTCCGTTCTTTCCTGGATGAGATTGTCAACAGTGAGAGTCCCACCTACATCGAGATGGACCGAAAAATATACTTTTCGCCTACAAAACTAACCCATTTAGATGGTACTGTTACAAGTTATGAAACTTTAAGCATTCTGCTGGACCGCACATTCTATGCCCGGGCAGAACGAGATCGAGTAAAACAGCAGGCAGGAGATTTGGAGCGTTGGCTTCAAAATGAGCTAAATAAACTAAAGCTTAAAATCAAAAAGCTAAACAAAGATTTGGAACAGGCTTCCAAACTGGATAAATTCCAGCTCTATGGCGAACTATTAATGGCCAGCCTTTACTCTTTCGAAAAAGGGATGAAAGAGGTTACTGTTACAAATTACTATAGCGAAACTGGTGAGCAAATTACAATTCCATTAAGCGAAAGAAAAACACCTGTCGAAAATGCCCAAAGCTACTATAGTAAATACAACAAAGCAAAAAATGCTCTAATAATGGTAAAAGACCAGCTCGAGAAAACGGAAGGTGAAATTCAATATTTTGAAATGCTAATGGCCCAGGTGAACCAGGCTTCCCCTGCCGATATCGAAGAAATACGCGAGGAATTGGCAGAGCAAGGCTATCTTCGCCTGCGCGCAAGCAAAAAGAAGAAAAAACCGACCAAGCCTTCCCCGGAATCTTTCGTTTCATCTACCGGAGTCGCTATATCCGTCGGTAAAAATAATAAGCAAAATGATTATCTAACTTTTAAACTGGCTAAAAAAACGGATATCTGGCTACATACAAAAGATATCCCTGGTTCCCATGTAGTCATTCATTCTAGTGAACCGGATGAAACAACTTTGCTTGAGGCAGCTGCCTTAAGTGCCTACTTCAGTAAGGCAAGGGATTCTTCTTCGGTCCCTGTAGACTATACCGAAATTCGACAAGTGAAAAAGCCTAACGGAGCTAAGCCCGGTTTTGTCATTTACTTTGAGCAAAAAACGCTTTATGTAACACCGGATGAAGAGCTTGTGATGAAATTGAAAAGCTAGCATCTTTATTTTCATTGAGGCTGGGACAAAACCCAAAAACATCATTTTCCTCGAGTAGGAAAATGATGTTTTTTTGATATAGCTAAAATTGATTTCCGTTGCGGGGACGCGCATCCTCGGGCACGGCTCGAGCCTGTAGTCTCTCCCTCGTGCTGTTCCCCCAGGAGTCGCCCCTCCACTTCAATCAATTTATACAGTATCAATTTCTTAATATAGATTCTTCCATCATTCAAAGAATTCTTACTTCTGTCCCAGCCTCTTTTTTGTTTGCGAACATTCTGCTTTTATTTTCTAGAAAACAAGTACTTCATTAGAATTAGTCTTCTGCCAAAACTCATTTTTATAGCCCTGGTTTTTCGACAGCTTTCTCCCCAAATTTCTTGCACATCCATTTAGCGTTAAGTATTTCGATATAAGAAATATTCGGGCCTCCCATTCTTTCGAATCAATTAATTTTCTATTAGAGGAATATTTTGTCTATGTATCCAATAAGAGAAGTTAGATTCGACTCTCTTAAATCTTACTAAGACTACCAGATTTAAGAGATGTTTATTCTAAATTACTTTTATATGAAACAAGGGGGAAATTTAATGAGGCTAAGGAAGACCTTACTGGTGACAATTATTTTTATTTTGTCTCTAAGCACAGCACTGGTCAATGTTAGTGCAGCAAGTGCAAGTGGTAAAAGCTTACAAAACTTGCCTACTGTCAAAAAGGAAAAACCAGATGTTAACATCTCGCAATCGCTGCTGGATCGGCAAAATCCTGAAGAAATAGTCAGGGTGGTTGTCGAGCTTGAGGGAGAACCAGCCATTCAAAAAGCTACAAATAGAGGCCTTTTATACAAGGAATTAAAAGCAGCAGAAAAAAAGTCTTTGGAAGCAACAATAGAGAATGAACAAAAAAATGTTAAGTCTAAATTAAAATCGAAAACTCCTTCAATGAAGTACCTAAAAAACTTCACTGTTGTCTTCAACGGATTCTCAGCTGAAGTTGAGGCAAAAGATATCGAAGAAATAGCTTCCACTTCAGGTGTCAAAGCTGTCTATGAAGCTATGGAATATGAGAGACCTGAATACACTCCGGATATGGTGCATTCAAAAGAATTGGTTCAAGCGCAGCAAGCATGGAATGATTATGGCTTCAAAGGCGAAGGAATGGTTGTCGGCATCATCGATACAGGGATTGACCCAAGCCATAAGGATATGATCCTATCAGATAACAACACAGCTGAGCTAACACAAAGTGAAGTTAACTCATTATTGGCAGGCGGAGCAATCGAGAGTGGACAATTCTATACGGAAAAGGTTCCTTTCGGCTATAACTATATGGATGGCAATGATATTATTCTAGATTTAGGTCCGGATGCCTCCATGCATGGAATGCACGTTGGTGGAACTGTTGCAGCGAACGGCGATGAGGAAAACAACGGCATTAAAGGTGTAGCTCCTGAAGCACAGCTACTGGCTCTTAAAGTATTCGGGAATGATCCACTATTCTCTTCTACTTATGGAGATATTTACATTAAGGCGATCGATGACGCGATTAAACTGGATGCTGATGTACTTAATATGTCTTTAGGTTCACCAGCTGGCTTTGTTGATGAGAATAGCCCTGAACAACAAGCCGTTTCGAGAGCAACTGAAAACGGGATCATGGTTGCCATTTCATCAGGAAACTCTGATATGTATGGGTCAGGTACGTTTTACCCATATGCTGAAAACCAAGATTATGGTGTAACAGGCTCACCTGGCATTTCTGATGATTCAATCAGTGTAGCATCGATAGAAAATAGCATGATTACTGCCTATAGCTTTGATTATCAATTTGATGGTGAAAAAGCGGGAGGTGCACTATATCTTCTAGCAAACGGTGCAGATCCACAAACTGTATTATCAGGACAGATTGAGGTAATGGATGCAGGATTGGGGACACCGGAGGATTTCCAAGGCAAAGACTTTACAGGGAAAGTAGCCCTGATTTCACGTGGAAGCATTTCTTTCGTTGAAAAAGGATTAAATGCACAAGATGCCGGAGCAGTGGCTGTGATTGTCTACAATAATGCTGCCGGCACAATCAATATGGCATCTGATCCGGCCATTACAATTCCATTTATGTCCGCTTTACAGTCAGATGGACTAGCATTAAAGGCAGCTCTTGATAGTGGTCAAGCAGTTACAGTTTCCTTTGAAGGCAATTTTGTCGAGATACAAAATCCTAGTGCCGGTCAAATGAGCAGCTTTACATCTTGGGGACCAACCCCAAACCTGGATTTCAAACCTGAAATTACGGCACCAGGAGGCAATATTTTCTCCACTTTAAATGATGATCAATACGGTTTAATGAGCGGTACATCCATGGCAGCTCCACATGTTGCCGGTGGTGGTGCCCTAGTTTTAGAGCGGGTTGACTCCGAATTTAATCTATCCGGTTTTGATAGAATTCAGCTTGCCAAAAACCTGTTGATGAATACTGCCATTCCAGTGGAACTTGCAGATGGTGAATATGTTTCACCTCGTAGACAAGGCGCTGGTTTAATGCAGCTTGCAAACGCACTTTCCACAGATGTAGTAGTAACAAATAGCAGTTCAAATGAAGGTAAAGTTGCATTAAATGAAATTTCCAATGATCAATTCACCTTTACATTACAAGCGAAAAACTATTCAAGTGAAGACATTATCTACGATGTAAATACACAGCTTCAAATAGACTACCCTGCAGATGTTGGCGGTGGTTTATACGTTACAGCACCAAACGAAATCGGGTCATACGTATTAACTGAAGATGAAGCTACTATTGACGCTCCTGAATCCGTTACTGTTCCTGCTAATGGTACAGCAACAATTACTATCTCGGCAGATGTTTCAGCTATTCCAGCCGATATTCGTGCGATTTATTCAAACGGGTTCTTTGTAGATGGCTTTGTTACTTTAGTTGATCCCAATGAAGAAATTAGCGATAATGTTCCATTATCTATACCATTCTTTGGCTTTAACGGGAACTGGGGAGATTCCCCTATTTTCGACTATTTTGCTTGGGACAGCTTAACTTACTGGGGTTATACAGCTTTAGCTGATGAACAGGGAATGTTTATTACTGGTGATACAGAAGGATTTAATCCAGATCGCTTTGGATTCTCGCCAAACGAGGACGGTGTTCGTGATTTAGCCATTCCTGTATTCTCCCTCTTCCGTAATGCAAAGCAATTTAAAGTGGAAGTTGTAGATACTGAAGGCAATGTATTACGTACAATTCGAACTGCAAATAATCTAACAAAGCATTATATATCTTCAGCTACAGTACTACCTTATACGTACAATTTAGATTATGGCTGGGATGGGAAAATTAATAATGCCCCGGCTGCTGATGGAGATTACATCCTTCGCCTAAGCGGTGTCATCGATTATGAAGGCGCGGAATGGCAATCAATTGAATTCCCTGTAAAAGTTGACACGGCTGCACCGACAGCAGAAGTAACTTTTGATAATGAAACAAAAACTGTATCAGCAGAAAACTTCCTGGATGCCAAGAACGGAACAGGTGTGGATTACTGGCAGGTGCTTGTAAATGACCAGGCCATCTCTGAAGTGCTGCCAACAACAACTTCTACATTTACAATTGAAGGCGAAATAACAAACAAAGACAAAATTTCGGTTCACGTAGTAGATGCAGCGCTAAATACAACAGCATATGATCTTCAAGCTGATAGCGAAGAAGAAACAACACCACCTGTAATTTATATCGAAGCACCTGGATTCTTCGATGTCTATAATACACATGAAGTAGATGTATTTGGAACAATAGAAGATAGTTCCAATATCAAGTCTGTTACAGTAAACAACGAAGAAGCAGCAATGGACGGCGTGAAATTCTCTCATACTTTAAATCTGGAAGATGGGGTTCAAGATATACGCGTGAAAGCAATTGATGAATTTGATAACGAAATGCAAATCGCACGTAAAATCTTCGTAGATACGCAAGCACCAACTATTAAGGTTGGTAAGTATCCTAAGAATACAAAAGAAAATACAGCAACTGTAGTAGTGACATTGAAGGATAACTTTGATGAGCTAAGATTAACTGTCAACGGTGATGAAAGATTTATGCACGAACTTTCTGAGCCATTTGCAATGAACGGCTATGAACAACAAATTGAATTAGAACTTCAATTGGCTGACGGTACAAATGAATTTGTTATTGAAGCCGAAGACTTGGCCGGCAATATGACAACTCAAACGATTCAAATTAAAAAGACCGGGAAATCAAATGAAAAACCTGGTAAAGGAAACGTACCCGTTCAGACCGAGCCCGGTGGTGTAGAGGAAAATACTGTGGGTGAGGAAGAAAATAGCGAATTGACTGATGCTGTTGATGTAAGTGAAGAAACTGGCGCAGCATCCGAAAGACTACAATAGAAAATTAATTGAAAAGGTAGACGTTCGAATTTTAAATTCCGACGTCTACCTTCTTTTATTAGTGAATTAACGAAAGATCACAAAAGGGCTGCCCTCTCCCAAGGATGGATTACCCGTGGAAGGTTTGCAAAAATAGAAGACCCCAAATTGCCACTTTCATCAATTTGAGGTCTTTATAATCGTGGTAACTTCCCTGCCTTCAGACCGGTAATGTGCCTGTCGCAAGCTTTCGGCGCAGCTCGATTTTCAAATAAGCATTTGCAACACATCTAATGTTTATTTATTAGTTGATAACTTTCCTGCCTTCAAATCCGCAGTGTGACTGACGCAGGCTTTCGTCACAGCTCTCTTCTAATTAATAGAAGCTTCTCGATTATATTAAAATTCAAGAATTATAACTCTCCCGCTTTCAACTTCGCAGTGCGCCTGCCGCAAGCTTTCGGCGCAGCTTGATTTTCAAATAAGCAGCCGCAACACATCTAATGTTTATTTATTAGTTGATAACTTTCCTGCCTTCAAATCCGCGTGCCATTCCTTCAAAAACGGAATATCTTGTTCTTTGATTGCTCCTGTTTCGCTGGCAGCTTCTACTAGGTAGTCAAAGTTTGTTAATGAAACATATTTCACGCCTATTTCTTCAAATGCTTGTTCCGCAAGTGGCAAATTATATGTATATACACTCACAACACCTACTACTTCACACCCGGCAGCACGTAAGGCTTCCACCGCCGTTATCGATGAACCACCCGTTGAGATGATGTCCTCTACTACTACCACTTTTTGACCTGGTGCGATTTTTCCTTCGATTTGATTGCCTCGACCATGTTCCTTTGCTTTGGAGCGAACATAAACCATTGGACTTTCCAATACATCCGCTACCCATGCAGCGTGCGGAATACCAGCTGTTGCAGTACCGGCAACAATTTGCGTTTCAGGGAAAAACTCTTTGATATTCTGTGCTAGACCTTGGGCAATTTGTTTACGAACTGTTACATCAGAAATAGTTAAACGCATATCACAGTAGATCGGAGACTTGATGCCTGATGCCCATGTAAATAAATCAGTTGGATTTAATTCAACGGCTCCTACTTTTAACATTCCATGTGCAATTTCTTTTTGTACTGACATTTAATTTTCCTCCCATAATTCGCAAACTTCTTTATATGCTGCTACCGGATCTTTTGCCGCGGTAATTGCACGACCTACAACGATTAATGATGAACCACCAACACGCGCTCCATCCGGTGTCGCAATACGTTTTTGGTCATGAGAATCTCCACCAGGCAAACGAATGCCAGGTGTTACTCTCAGAAAATCTTGGCCGCAAGTTTCACCGATTTGACCCGCTTCGTGCACGGAGCAAACAACTCCATCTAATCCGGCTTCCTTGGTAATACTTGCATAATGCAAGACAGAATCTAGTAAAGATAGGTTAATCTTTTGTTGTTGTTTCATTTGTTCTTCTGTTGTGGAAGTTAACTGCGTGACAGCAATTAGTTTCGCTCTTTCTTTGCCGGCTGGTGTCCCAGCTTCCAAGCCTTCAAGAGCTCCTTTCATCATCTCGATACCACCTGCTGCATGAACATTGACTAGATCAACACCAAGGCGAGCCAGTCCCTTCATGGCAGACTTTACAGTATTGGGAATATCATGAAGCTTTAAATCTAAGAAAATATCATGCCCTTGTTCCTTTACTTTTTGAACAATGCTCGGACCTTCCTGCAAATATAACTCCATTCCAATCTTTACGAAGATTGATTCGTTAAAATGTTTCAAAAACTGGAATACTTCTTTTTCGCCGGGAAAATCCAGTGCTACGATTGGTTTTGTGTTCATTTACAGATGGCTCCTTCCGATAATTTCATTAATGCGTTTTACTCCCAGCTTTTCTAATTTCGCCGGAAGTTCTTCGATAATATTCGGGCAAACAAAAGGATCCACAAAGTTAGCAGTTCCAACAGCAACCGCTGATGCACCAGCAGACATGAAGTCGATTACGTCTTGTGCATTTGTCACTCCACCCATACCGATAATCGGAATGTTAACGGCCTTGTACACTTCATATACCATACGAATGGCTACTGGTTTTACTGCAGGACCTGATAATCCACCAGTTCCATTTGCAATTACAGGTTTTCCGGTACGTTCATCCAAACGCATACCAACCAATGTATTAATCATCGTAATGCCATCCGCTCCACCTGCTTCAACTGCTTTCGCAATTTCCACGATATCCGTCACATTCGGTGAAAGTTTCACATAAACCGGTACCTTTGAAACCTTTTTAACAGCTTCAACCAGTTCCCTTGCGATAACCGGATCTGTTCCAAAGGTGATGCCGCCATGTTTTACGTTTGGGCAGGAGATATTTAATTCCAATGCCTTTACATTTGGAGCAGTTGAAATCTTTTCGGACACTTCAACATAATCCTCAGTCGTTGTACCAGCAACGTTTGCAATAATGGGCACATCAAAACGTTCCAAATATGGCAGTTCACTATTCATCACTTTTTCTAAACCAGGATTTTGCAGACCAATTGCGTTCAACATTCCAGCTGCTGTTTCCGCAACACGCGGTGTAGGATTGCCTAAACGCGTTTCCACTGTTGTAGCTTTGATCATAATGGCACCCAGTTTTGATAAATCATAGAGATTTCCAAATTCTTTACCAAAACCGAAGCAGCCCGAAGCCGGCATGATTGGATTTTTCAAATCCAATCCTGGGAGTTGGATACTTAATCGACTCATAGCTCTACAACTCCTTTCGGGAATACTGGCCCGTCTGAGCAAACTTTTACATAATCTTTTTCCGTTTGATCGGTTGTTTTGCAAATACAAGCAAAGCATGCACCAATTCCGCAGCCCATCCGTTCTTCAAAAGAAAGGTAACCTTTTTTTTCGGGATAAAACCCTTCTAAAGCACGCAGCATTGGTAGTGGCCCACAAGCATAAAATACGTCAAATTCAGGCTTTAGCTCATCGAGTAAATCCGTAACAAAGCCTTTTGTCCCTTTTGTCCCATCAACTGTCACGAAATGAGTGTCGCCTAAAGTAGAGAATTCATCTTCATAGAAGCACACATCTTCCGTAGCAAAGCCGAACACATGAATCGTACGGATTCCACGAGCGTTTAATGCCTGCGATAGCTCATAAAGTGGTGGTACTCCAATGCCTCCACCAACTAGAAGCGCTGTTCCGCCTTCAGGTGCTGCCTCTACCGGGAAGCCATTTCCTAGTGGACCAAGGACATCAACTTCATCTCCTACTTGCTTTTGAGAGAGTATTTGTGTACCCCTTCCTTCTGCACGATAGATAACAGTTGCCTCATTAGCTTCCTTGTTAATATTTGCAATACTTATTGGTCGTCGAAGAAGTGGCTCAAAACTATCTGACACACGAATATGGACAAATTGTCCAGGATTCATGTCCTGAACAATTTTGCCTTGTAATGTAAGTTCAAAAATATGATGAGCAATTTCACTTTGACGAACGACAATCATTCGCTCTTGTTGAATCATTAATGTACTACCTCCGCTTTGGGCATTTCTTCTGCTGTAAATGTCATTGACTCAATCACTTCTAACATTGCCTCTGCTGTATCCAATGAAGTTAAACATGGAACACCATTTTCTACAGATTCACGACGAATTCGGAATCCATCACGAGCAGGCTGTTTTCCTTTTGTTAAAGTATTGACAACAAGCTGTGCTTGGCCGTTTTGAATTACTTCAAGCAATGTTTTTTCTTTTGATCCGATTTTTCCTACTACATCGGCATGAACACCAGCTTCCGCAAAGCTTTGTGCCGTACCTTCTGTAGCCATGATGCGGTAGCCAACTGTGTTGAAGCGTTTTGCCAACTCGATGGCTTCTTTTTTATCTTTATCCGATACTGTAAATAATACAGTTCCGTGAGTTTTAATTTCCATACCGGCTGCAACAAAGCCTTTGTACAATGCTTTTTCGAAAGTCGCATCTTTCCCCATTACTTCCCCTGTTGATTTCATTTCAGGTCCCAGTGTAATGTCTACACGGCGAAGTTTTGCAAAGCTGAATACCGGCACTTTTACAAACACACCTTTTTGCTCTTTTGCCAAGCCTGTTGGATACCCTTGCTCTAAAATTGATTGGCCAAGAATTGCTTTTGTCGCGATGTTGGCCATCGGAATGTTTGTAATTTTGCTTAGGAACGGTACTGTACGACTTGAACGTGGGTTTACTTCAATGACAAAGATTTCACCTTTTGAAAGTACGTACTGAATGTTCATTAACCCTACAATATTTAATCCTTTAGCCAGACGAGTTGTGTAATCTACTATTGTTGCTTTTTGTGCGTCTGTTAGTTTTTGTGGTGGGTAGACAGAGATTGAGTCACCGGAGTGGACTCCTGCTCGTTCAACGTGCTCCATGATACCTGGAATCAACACATTTTCGCCATCGCAAATTGCATCTACTTCAATTTCCTGACCTGTTAAGTAACGGTCAACAAGGACCGGATGATCTGGTGAAGCTTCTACCGCATTTTCCATATAATGCTCCAATTCTTGCTCGTTATAAACGATTTCCATTGCACGCCCACCAAGTACATAAGAAGGACGAACCAACACTGGGAAGCCTAGTTTTTTACCGATTGCAATCGCTTCTTCCGTTGATACAGCCGTTTCACCGGCAGGTTGCGGAATTTCCAATTCACGCAATGCTTGCTCGAATTTATCGCGGTTTTCTGCACGGTCAATATCTTCCAGGCTTGTTCCCAAGATTTTCACGCCATTTGCCGCTAATTTATCGGCTAAGTTAATAGCAGTTTGGCCACCAAATTGAACTACTACACCGATTGGTTTCTCTAAATCAACGATATGCATTACATCTTCGATTGTAAGTGGTTCAAAGTAAAGCTTGTCGGAAATCGAGAAGTCCGTTGAAACCGTTTCTGGATTTGAGTTAATGATAATTGCTTCATAACCAGCTTCCTGAATTGCCCATACGGAGTGAACTGTTGCGTAGTCAAATTCAACTCCTTGACCGATGCGGATCGGACCGGAACCTAGCACTATTACAGACGGTTTCTCAGTAACGATTGATTCATTCTCTTCTTCATATGTTCCATAGAAGTAAGGTGTTGTTGATTCGAATTCTGCTGCACATGTATCAACCATTTTATAGACAGGAATGATGTTTTGTTCTTTACGATAAGCGTAAATTGCACTTTCGTCGGTATTCCAAAGTTCAGCTACCTTCTTATCAGCAAAGCCCATACGTTTAGCTTGGCGTAAAATTTCTGCATTATTTACGTTGTCCGCTAATGTTGCTTCCATTTTGACGATATTTTGCAATTTGTTTAAGAACCAAAGATCGATTTCTGACCATTCATGGATTTTCTCTATAGTTACACCGCGGCGCATCGCTTCTGCGATAAAGAATAAACGCTCATCACCAGCTTTGCGGATACGTTTTTCAATCCAGTTATCACTATTTTCTTCAGCATGCTTTAACTCGATATGAGTATGCCCTGTTTCTAGTGAACGCACAGCTTTTAGAATTGCTTCTTCAAAATTGCGGCCAAGTGCCATTACTTCGCCTGTTGCCTTCATTTGCGTCCCCAGGTTACGTTTTGCTGATTCGAATTTATCGAATGGCCAACGAGGGATTTTCGCAACAATATAATCTAGAGCCGGCTCGAAATCTGCATACGTTGAACCAGTTACAGGATTTACGATTTCATCTAAAGTTAAGCCAACCGCTATTTTCGCTGCAAGCTTAGCAATTGGATAACCTGTTGCTTTAGAAGCTAATGCAGATGAACGAGATACACGCGGGTTTACTTCGATTACATAGTAGTTGAAGCTGTGTGGATCCAGCGCCAACTGTACGTTACAGCCACCTTCAATTTTTAGGGCTCGGATAATATCCAATGAAATATTGCGCAGCATTTGATATTCACGGTCCGATAATGTTTGGGAAGGAGCAACTACGATAGAATCCCCCGTATGAATCCCAACTGGATCGAAATTTTCCATGTTACATACAACAATCGCGTTATCGATTGAGTCACGCATTACTTCATATTCAATTTCTTTATAGCCAGCAATCGATTTTTCAAGTAAACATTGCGTTACAGGACTGTACTTTAGACCGCTTGCTACGATTTCTTCCAATTCTTGATCATTCGAGCAAATACCACCGCCTGTACCGCCAAGAGTAAATGCAGGACGTACGATTACTGGGTAGCCGATTCGCGCAACAAAGTTTTTCGCTTCCTCCAGGTTGTGGATGATATCCGATTCAGGTACAGGAGCACCTAATTCATACATTAAGTTACGGAATAAATCACGGTCTTCTGCTTTATGGATGGCATCCAGTTTTGTACCTAGAATTTCAATTCCCAGCTCATCTAAAATGCCGGAGTCATTTAACTCGATGGCCATATTTAAGCCTGTTTGTCCTCCAAGTGTTGGAAGGATTGCATCTGGACGTTCCTTACGTAAAATACGTGACA
Organism: Ureibacillus aquaedulcis; assembly: GCF_030418165.1. GTDB lineage: Bacteria > Bacillota > Bacilli > Bacillales_A > Planococcaceae > Ureibacillus > Ureibacillus aquaedulcis. The sequence continues at coordinate 15,899 of NZ_JAUHTQ010000008.1, read as the reverse complement.
CAAATTCTAGTGAAATTGGTTCAAGATATACTTTGTCCGCAATTTCTGTATCTGTCATGATTGTAGCAGGGTTTGAGTTAATCAAGATTACTTTGTAGCCTTCCTCTTTTAAAGAGAGACAAGCTTGCGTCCCTGCATAGTCAAATTCTGCTGCTTGACCAATTACGATTGGTCCTGATCCGATTACTAAAATAGTTTCAATATCTGTACGTTTAGGCATGTTGTTTCCCTTCCTTTACATGTGATTCCATTAATTCAATAAATTCGTCAAATAAGTGATTGGAATCTTCTGGCCCAGGAGATGCTTCTGGGTGGTATTGCACCGTGAATACTGGATGTTTTTTATGGCGTAATCCTTCGACTGTACCGTCATTTAAAGCGATATGTGTTACTTCTAGATCCGTGCCTTCCAAAGAGCTTTCATCTACTGCATAACCGTGGTTTTGCGAAGTTAGCTCTGTACGACCCGTACGCAAGTCTTTTACCGGGTGGTTTCCTCCACGGTGTCCGAATGGAAGTTTGAAGCTTTTCGCTCCGCTGGCTAAGGCAAACAATTGGTGTCCTAAGCAAATGCCGAAGATTGGAACTTTTCCGATTAAATTACGGATTGTTTCAATACCCTCTGTCACATCTGCTGGGTCCCCAGGTCCGTTTGAAAGCATGATGCCATCTGGATGCCATGCCAAAATTTGTTGTGCAGACGTGTTGTAAGGTACCACAAGTACGTCGCAATCACGTTTGTTTAACTCGCGTAAAATACCATGCTTCATACCGAAATCCATTAACACAACTCGTTTTCCGCGCCCTGGACTAGGATATGCCGCTTTTGGAGAAACCTCTTTTACATGATTTGTGATCAGTGGTGTTGCCTGTAATTTTGCAACCACTTCTTCTACATTCACATCTTCATCAGCAGCTGTCAGCATCGCTTTTACAGCACCTTTTGAACGGATGATTCTTGTTAATTTACGTGTATCGATTCCCTCAATGCCCGGGATATCTTGCGATACTAAATAATCATTTAGTGAGAGGTCGCTTCGGAAGTTAGATGGTTCCTTTGCAAGCTCGCGGCATACCATCCCACGAATTGCCGGTGTAATGGATTCAAAATCATCACGATTAATGCCGTAGTTTCCGATTAATGGATAAGTGAACGTAACAATTTGTCCGTAAAAGGAAGGATCTGATAAAGTTTCTTGATAACCAGTCATTCCTGTCGTAAATACCACTTCACCTTGTGACGCTCTTTCGCTGCCGAATGCGTAGCCGTTGAAAACTGTTCCATCTTCTAAAATCAATAATCGCTTTTTCATTATTTTGCCTCCTCATAAACGATGTTGCCTTCTACCATTGTCAGTACCGGCCAGCCTTTTGCAGACCAGCCAGTAAATGGCGTGTTGCGTCCTTTTGTTGCAAATTCATCTGGATTGATCGTTTGTTCTTTATTTAAATCAATTATTACTAGGTCAGCTGCTGCCCCTACTTCAACCGTTCCATAAGGAAGGTCAAAGATTTGTGCGGGTTTTACTGACATCCAATCTATTAATTGCTTCAATGTCCATTTCCCTGTTTCTACGAATCTTGTATATAAAAGCGGGAATGCTGTTTCAAAACCGACGATTCCAAATGGAGCCCCAACCATTCCACAGCATTTTTCCTCGACTGTGTGAGGTGCATGGTCGGTTGCGATACAATCGATTGTTCCATCAAGTAATGCTGCATGCAATGAATCTTTATCGTCAGCAGCGCGAAGCGGTGGATTCATTTTCCAGTTTGCATCATCGCTTGGAATGTCCATCTCTTCCAATAAAAGATGGTGCGGACAAACCTCGGCAGTGACGCGTATACCAGCAGCCTTCGCATCTCTTACTGCTCTAACCGATTCTTTCGTCGAAACGTGACAGACATGGTAGCGTGCACCTGCTGCTTCAGCCAGCAGGACATCACGTGCAATTTGCACCGACTCGCAGATTGATGGGATGCCCGGTAAACCAAGCTCTTTATTTCGCTTCCCTTCATGCATAACGCCGTCATAGATTAAGGAGTTATCTTCACAGTGAGCCACAACGACCATGTCAAGCTTAGCGGCATCCTGCATCTGTTCGTACATTGTTGAAGCAAGCTGGACACCAACCCCATCATCTGAAAATGCTACCGCACCACTCGCTTTAAGAGCAGCTAAGTCAGTTCGTTCGTCACCAGATTGTGCAACCGTTAGTGATCCGTATGGCAATACGCGTACTTTTGCACTTTGCTCGATTAAGCTATTTATTAATTCCAAATTTTCAACCGAGTCAGGCACCGGTTTCGTATTAGGCATTGCACAAATTGTTGTAAACCCACCTTTTGCAGCAGATGCCGTGCCTGTTGCGATTGTTTCCTTATGTTCAAAGCCGGGCTCACGCAGATGGACATGCACATCCACAAATCCTGGAGCTAGTAGGTTTCCGTTTCCGTCTATAATCTCTGCGACGTTCGGTTGTTCACCACCAATTTCAGTAATTCGGCCTTCAACGATTGTTACCGTTGTATTTACCAATTCACTTTGTTCGTTCAGTAGTTGTACGTTTTTAATATATTTTTTCATGTCTATCTTCCTTTCAGGAGGGTTTCTAGTATTGCCATTCTGACAAAAACACCATTTCGAACTTGATCAAATATTCTTGAGCGTCTACACTCAACCAGCTCCGATACGATTTCCACATCCCGATTGACTGGGGCAGGATGCATAATAATCGCGTTTTTCTTCATTTTTGCTTCCAGTTCAAAAGTAAGTCCATATTGTTCATGGTAACTCTCTTTTGAAAAGCTTTTATTGACCACATGGCGTTCATGCTGGATACGCAAAAGCATGACCACGTCACTGTCTTCGATCAGTCCATCCCAAGAGTGATAGGCTTCAAATTCTCCTGCCCATTCCGGTGGGCACAAGAATCGAACGTTAACACCTAAACGTTTCAGTGCTGTTGCATTTGATTTTGCTACACGGCTATGAGAGATATCCCCTACGATTGTTACATTTAGCCCTTCAAATGAACCAAATTCTTTATGTATCGTGTATAGATCAAGCAAACTTTGTGATGGATGCTGGCCTGCTCCGTCTCCTGCATTGATTACCGCTACATTGATGCCTTCCAGAAGTTCGTTGTAGTATTCGTCTTCTTTTGCACGAATCACGACCGCATCCATGCCGATCATTTCAAGCGTTTTAACAGTGTCGTACATTGTTTCGCCTTTTAAGGCACTTGAAAAATCAGCATCAAACGGGATTACTGTACAGCCGACTTTTCTTTCAGCCATTTCAAAGCTTGTTTTCGTTCTTGTACTTGGCTCAAAGAAAAGGTTTGCTACATGATAGGGTTTTGTTAACCTGGACAATTCACCGTCTTCAAACTGTGCGGCACGTTCTATAATCATCATCACATCTTCATTTGACAAGTGTTCCATTGATAATAAATTTCTCATTTACTGTTCCTCCTAATTCTCGTATTTTCCAGGAAAACACGTTTACTAAATGCTTCTTAGTAGAAAAAATGCCTCGCAAATGTCGATTCGCGAGGCTAGGAGGTATGACAAGCCAAGGCACCCCAAAATTGATGTACCCACTTGCCGATTCCCCTTCTTTGCCTCTCTGGACAATTCATTAAAAGGTAATATTATTCATCTAATAATGTATCTTTTTTATCTCTTCCTGGTAATACAAGGTTTAGTATCACTCCGACAATGGCTGCCAGTGCCATTCCTTCGATTGAGAATGACTCATTGAAACGAAGGGCTGCTCCACCTATTCCTACAACCAGGATGACAGATGCGATTACCATGTTGCGGCTGTTGCCAAAGTCGATGTTATTTTCAACCAGCATACGCAGACCACTTGAAGCAATTATCCCGAAGAGCAGGATGGAGATCCCTCCAAGTACTGCGGTAGGTATTGTTTGTACCAGGGCCATTGCTTTTCCCAGGAAGGAGAATAAAATGGCCAATACTGCTGCACCGAAGATGACATACACTGAAAATACTCTTGTGATTGCAAGTACTCCGATGTTTTCTCCGTATGTTGTTTTCGGAGGTCCGCCAATCAGGGCACTTACAAATGTCCCCAGTCCATCACCAAGCAGTGATCGATGTAATCCTGGGTCTTTTATGTAATTTCTGTTTACTACTTTTCCTAATACTAATTGGTGACCGATATGTTCTGAAATGGTTACGATAACAATAGGTACCATCGCTAGTAAAATAGTAGATGTAATTTTAAATTCATAATCCACTCCCGGAATCAAGAACTCCGGTAGAGAAAACATGTTTGCTTGTGTTACTGGAGTAAAATCCACGATTCCGATGATTGCCGAGTAAATATATCCGACGATCAGTCCTAAAAGGATCGGCATTGTACTTAAGATATTTTTGAAGTATACGTTAAAAATGATGGCTGCAAACAAAGTAACCAGTGCTGCTGTAAAATGTTTGAAGCTATATTCTCCATTAACGTTCATTGCCATATCTACGGCAGTTCCAGCTAATCCAAGTCCGATTACGATGATAACCGGTGCTACTACGATTGGTGGCAATAAGCGCATTAACCATTTATAGCCCGTTTTCCAGATTAATAAGGATACGATTCCATATACAAGCCCGACCGCCATTGCGCCGATCATTGCATTTCCTGGATTCACGCTTGCTCCATTCCCATCCAATCCGCCGGCAGCAATTAGAATGGGTGTTATGAAGGCAAAGGATGAACCTAGATAGGCTGGTACCTTAAATTGTGTAATGAGTAAAAAGATGATCGTTGCAATCCCGCTTGTCAGTAATGCGATGGCAGGACTTAATCCTACTAATTGAGGAACTAAAATTGTTGAACCAAACATTGCAAACATATGTTGAAAACTTAATGTAACGAGTTGACCAGCTGTTGGTTTTTCGTTGATGTCCAAAACCGCTTTTGACATTTTCTATTCCCTCTTTTATCTGTTAATCTACTTTATGAAGTGTTACGTTATCTTCTTGATCGACTTCCGTTAGACGAACGACGATTTTCTCGGTACCGGACGTTGGAATGTTTTTCCCAACATAATCCGCACGAATCGGCAGTTCGCGATGTCCTCTATCTACCAGCACCGCCAGTTGAATATTTGACGGACGTCCCAAATCCATTACTGCATCTAATCCTGCGCGTACTGTACGACCTGTATATAAAACATCGTCTACCAGGATTATTTTTTGATTTGTTACAACATAATCAATATCAACTTGTTGAACAAGTGCTTCACCATTTGCGTTTTTTGCAGAAAGATCATCTCGGTATAAAGTGATGTCAAGTTCTCCTGTACGAATTGGTTTGCCTTCGATTTTCTCGATTTTTTCTGCCAATCTTTTTGCCAGAAAAGCACCGCGTGTCTTAATCCCCACTAGAATACATTCGTCGATTCCTTTGTTTTTCTCGATGATTTCATGAGCAATTCTTGTTAAAGCACGATTCATTGAAGGGCCATCTAATAGTTCCGTAATTTGTCCCATCCTTTTTCCTCCTTCCCTAATTGCATTTGCTACTCGAAACAGTCACATGAGGGATGTAGTTTTCAAAAGTCCAATTAAAAAACCTCTTAAAGCATAGGCTTTAAGAGGTTGGATATACGTGTTGAAATTACATGTTTGGACAAATTTTGCACCATAAGCATATGGTGACACTGCCTTTTCATTGCTCGTACTAAATAGTCAATAACTATTCTCCGATGCGTTTAGAAAAGTGCATAAAAATTCCATAACATTTCTACAAGTACCTTCTCAGCCTCTCTGGACTGCCATTAAAGGTGAATTATTCGATTTTATCTTAGTTACCCATCTCTGTGGGTTATTCACTGTTGTTAGTATAGTCTTCCGAAAGTTATTCGTCAACCTTATTTTGAAAATTATTAAAAAAATACCTCGACCAATATCAATCAGTCGAGGTACAGGATTTCTTTTGCTATATCGATGAACAATTATTTTCCTTGGCGTAATTCTTCCAATAATGCCACATAGTCATTTGGAAGCGGTACTTCGAACTCCAAGTATTCTTCCGTTGCTGGATGTACAAATCCTAATATACCAGCATGTAAAACCTGGCCGCCAAAATCAATCGTTTTCTTTGGACCATATTTTGGATCCCCTACAAGTGGATAGCCAATATAATTCATATGGACACGGATTTGATGTGTACGACCTGTTTCAAGACGGCATTCTACAAGTGTAAAATCGCCAAGTCGTTCCATGACAGTAAAGTGAGTAACAGCATGTTTTCCATTATCAACTACTGCTTGCTTTTGACGGTCTTTCGGGTCTCGTCCAATAGGTGCATCAATTGTACCCTTATCATGGGCAATATGACCATGAACCAGAGCCGTATATTTACGAGTAACCGTTTTTTTCACAAGTTGGTCAACAAGTGAATGGTGCGCATGATCATTTTTAGCAACCATCAAAAGTCCTGATGTATCTTTATCGATACGATGCACAATCCCAGGTCTTAAAACACCATTGATGCCTGATAAGTCCTGACAGTGATGCATTAAGCCATTCACCAATGTGCCTGTCATATGTCCTGGTGCCGGGTGAACCACCATACCTTTTGGTTTATTCACAACCAACACATCTTTGTCTTCATAAATAATTTCCAAATCTAGATTCTCGGGAATTACTTCAAGGCTTTCCGGCTCCGGCACGTCCACTTCAATGATATCGCCTTCTTTGACTTTATACTTCGCTTTTACATCTTCACCATTAACTTTGATGATTTCGTCTGCAATCCATGCAGCGATTTGAGATCTGGACCATTCTTCCTGTATTGTCGAAAGTGCTTTGTCAATACGTTCTCCTGCATTTTCCTGCTCAATTGTAATTGTAACAACTGTCATTATTTCACCTTTTTCTTTTCATTCCGTTCTTCTCTAAGCATTACTAAAATAAGCATGATAACTGAAATCGTTAAAGCTGCATCAGCAATATTAAAAATAGGGAAATCATAATTGATAATTGGGATTAGTACATCGGCAAAGTCAACAACCTCGCCTCTGAAAATCCGGTCGATAAAATTACCTAAAGCCCCACCAAGCAGAATCATTAAGCTGATTCCAAAGGCTGGCTTATCTTTTGCTTCTTTATGGAAGTAATAAATAATGCCCGCAATCACGATCAATGTGACAATCGCAAAAATCCACATTTGCCCTTCCAGCATTCCCCAGGCAGCCCCACGATTGCGATGGGAAAGAAGCCCGAACCATGGATCCCAAATAGCGATTCGGTCTCCAAGCTCCATATTTTTCACAACCAGCCATTTCGTCCACTGATCTAATATTACAACGATTGCAGCGATACCATAGTATTTATACACAGTATTCCCCCATTTGCCCATAATCTTTACTTTTTTCTCTTCAAATATATCTAAAGGCAAAGATTAAAGATCAAAGATTAAAGATTTATCCTATACTATCCTAACACGAACGCCTTGGTAGTAGGAACTAAACACTAACACATTTGAAGCGTTTTTCGATCAGTGCGAAAAACAACCGCTCCCGATAACGAGAGCGGTTATTTATTTGCACCGTATAAGGCTTTTAGAACTTCGACTTATATATTTGTGTAATGGAGTGATTTCATTTATCCGCCGGTATTGGTGATAAATCAGCCACTTTTTGTCTTATATCCGACAGTTCACTCAATATTTCTGTCACTTTTTCGAAAATATCCGGCAACTCGAAAAGAATAGCAAATTAAACGTAGTGTTTTTCCACAACTTCAGCACAGCGAGTACATAAAGTGGAATGCGCCTCGTTCTGCCCTACTGTTTCAGAGTATGACCAGCAACGTTCACATTTTTCTCCGCTTGCTTTTTCAACAACAATTGAAGTTTTCTCCAACTCAAGGGCACTTTCAGGTGCATTTTCTTTACCTGTTACTACCTCAAGTTGAGAGATGATGCAGCTTTGTGCAAAGTTAACAGCTGGATCATTCAATAATGCGGTAACATCTTCATTTGCAAAGATTGTAAGTTTTGCTTCCAATGATTTTCCGATTGTTTTTGCATTACGGGCTTCTTCAAGAGCTTTTAATACTTCGTCACGCACGGCAATTACTTTCTCCCATTTTGCACGCAGCTCTGGGAAGTTGCTATGCTCGTCAACCTCTGGGAAGTCTGTTAGCTGTACTGACTCTGCCTCTTCGTTTAGGTAAGACCATAATTCATCTGTTGTATGCGGCAAGATTGGTGTCAACACTTTTAATAAAGTTTGAAGAGTATCATACATTACTGTTTGCATTGCACGACGGTCATGGTTATCTTTTCCTTCAATGTACACAACATCTTTTGCCACATCCAAATAGAAAGCAGAAAGCTCCACTGCAACAAAATTGTTGATTGTATGGTAAACGGATACAAATTCATAACGATCATATGCATTACGAACCGCTTTCAATACATCCTGCAGACGCATATACATGTATTGATCCATTTCACGTAAATCGTTGTACGCTACACGGTCTGTCTTTGGATTGAAATCAGAAACATTTCCGTGCAAGAAACGAAGTGTGTTACGGATTTTACGATATACTTCCGAGATTTGCTTCAACATATCCATCGAGATACGTACATCCCCAGTATAGTCCACTGAAGCTACCCATAAACGAAGGATATCTGCACCATATTGATTCATTACTTTTTCAGGAATGATGACATTTCCTAAAGACTTACTCATCTTACGGCCTTCGCCATCCAATACGAAACCATGTGTTAAAAGACCTTTGTATGGTGCATAGCCATTAATTGCAACAGATGTAATTAATGAAGAGTTGAACCATCCACGGTGTTGGTCGGAACCTTCCAAATATAGGTCGGCAGGATATTTCATTCCGCGTTCAACAAGCACTCCTTGGTGTGATGAACCAGAATCGAACCATACGTCCATGATGTCATTCTCTTTTGAGAATTTTCCGTTTGGACTTCCTGGGTGTGTAAATCCTTCTGGAAGTAGATCTTTTGCTTCCCATTGGAACCAAATATTCGAGCCGTGTTCACGGAATAATTGTGAAACATGGGCGATTGTTTCAGGTGTAATAATTTCTTCGCCATTTTCAGTATAGAATACTGGAATTGGAACACCCCATGCACGTTGTCTGGAAATACACCAGTCTCCACGGTCACGAATCATATTATAAAGTCGCGTTTCACCCCAGGCCGGTGTGAATGTCGTATCTTCAACAGCTTTTAATAGTTCGTCACGGAACGCATCCACTGAACAGAACCATTGCGGTGTTGCACGGTAAATAACCGGTTTTTTCGTACGCCAGTCATGTGGGTATGAGTGTGTGAAGAAGGAAAGCTTCTCTAGAGCACCTGCTTCTTTTAACTTTTCTGTAACTACTTTATTGGCATCATCATAGAATAAACCTTCAAATCCAGGCGCCTCAGTAGTATAGCAGCCTTGGTCATTGATCGGGCTTAAAACTTCCAGGCCATATTTCTTACTTACGTTGAAGTCATCTTCCCCGTGACCAGGAGCTGTATGAACGCATCCTGTCCCTGCATCAGTTGTTACATGATCTCCAACCATAATTAGTGAATCACGATCATATAATGGGTGTTTTGCAACGATATATTCTAGTTCCGCACCTTTAACCTCTTGAATTACCTCTGGGTTTTCCCATTCAAGTGTTTCAGTTACAGTTTGCAGTAAATCTTTTGCAATGATAAATTTATTGTCATTTACAGCTACGACTGCATAAGTGATTTCAGGATTTAATGAGATCCCCAGATTTGCTGGAATTGTCCATGGAGTTGTCGTCCAGATGATGAATTTTGCGTCTTCCGGCACAACACTTTTTGCATCTTTAATACCAAAGCTTACATAAATCGAAGGAGATTTAATATCTTTATATTCAATTTCCGCTTCTGCCAAGGCTGATTCTGAAGAAGGAGACCAATAAACCGGTTTTAAGCCTTTGTAGATATAGCCTTTTTCAGCCATTTTACCGAAAACTTCGATTTGACGTGATTCAAATTCCGGTTTAAGCGTGATATAAGGATTTTCCCAATCACCGCGAACTCCTAGACGGCTGAATTGTAATTTTTGGTTTTCTACTTGCTCGTACGCATATTTCTCACATAGCTCACGGAACTCGGCTACTGTCATTTCTTTACGTTTTACACCCTTGTTTGTAAGGGCCTGCTCGATCGGTAAACCATGCGTATCCCAACCCGGTACATAAGGTACATGGTAGCCAGTCATTGAACGGTGGCGCGTAATCATATCTTTTAGCACTTTGTTTAATGCATGCCCAATGTGGATATCTCCATTAGCATATGGAGGGCCATCATGTAATACGTAATGAGGGCGGTCTTTTGTGTGCTCCAACACCTTTTTGTAGATGTCCATTTCGTTCCATTTTTCTTGCATTTTTGGTTCATTTGCAGGTAGATTTCCGCGCATCGGAAAATCTGTCTTCGGCATTAATAACGTATCTTTGTACTCCACCATTTTAAGTCCTCCTAAAGTTAATATTTCTTAATTATAAAATGACCAGTATGTTTGATAATAAGAATACACAAAGTTAGTAAATCCTAATAGAAATTCTCGAGAAGGCTAGATTCAACACGAAGTTGGTCATGGTAACAATGCGACAGGACGTCGCGTTTTTGTCACCCTCCTTTGAAAAAGGGCTCGCTTATATTGTATTCTTCTGTAACTTCTGGAATTGTAGCGCAGCTTACTTAGTAGTCTGCGCCTTCTGTAGTTGTATGTTTTTCGGAAAAAAATACGGAAGAACGTATATCTACAGCAATGCTTTAAATAATATTTGCAAATAAAAAAAGCCTCTCATCCCCGGTAAAGGGACGAGAAGCTATAACTCGTGGTACCACCCTAATTTGCAATCCAAACCAAGGTTTAGATTACCTCTTAGACACTTTAACGCAAGTGTATACGAAATTACTTACTTAAAAAAGACAAATTTAGGTCTTAAGTTCAGTAATTTTGCTCAGGAGTGATGTTCTTTTTTGATGTTTCGTTCGAGCTTTCACCATCCTCGAATCGCTATAGCCACTTTCAAAAAATACTGTCTCCGTCAATGCACATATTTATTAAATCTCGTGTTATCAGTATATGGAAACAAATAATGTTCGTCAAGTAAATCTGCCCTATAAAAGTTTATTTAACTCTTCAGGCGTCAATTCCATTTCATCTGTTTCTTTTCTTGCATGTTTTTGAATCTCAGTCAGGCCCACATTATATTCCATTAAGTGGTCCCAATCATCCGTACTTAACAAGTCCAGTTGAGCTTCGACCAACATTTTAAAACGATTGCGGAATACCTTTGACTGTTTTTTCAGCTCGTCGATTTCAATTGCGATTTTACGAGCTTTTCCCAACGCTTCATTAACGATACGATCTGCATTTTTCTCTGCTTCTTTTATAATGAGCTTCGACTCTTGCTGAGAATTGCGACGCACTTCTTCAGCTGCCTCCTGAGCAACTACAATCGATTTTTGCAGCGTCTCTTCAAGTGTATTATAATGACTCATTTGTTCAGTCATTGTTTTAATCTTCTCTTCCAGCTCTTTCTTTTCACGAAGAATAATTTCATAGTCTTTAATAATCTGGTCCAGAAACTCATTCACTTCATCCTCGGCGTAACCGCGGAAGCCTCTGGTAAATTCCTTGTTATGTATATCAAGAGGTGATAATGGCATGGTCTACACTCCTTCTCGTTTGAAATATCTTACTCTATTATACAGGTCGACTCGCCACTTGACATCAAGTTTTCGTAAGTTTTCATTAGATTCTACTATTTTTGCTCTAATCGTCCTACCTGCAGTCGTATTTTATCCTTTTTTGTCCGTCCTTCAGTCATGATGACTTTGATTCGTCCATACCCTCTTGCGGATAGTACATCGCCTTCTTGTACCTCAAAGGATGTATCTTCCCTAATCGTCCAATTCACTTTTACTTTTCCAGCTTTAATTAAACTTTGAGACTTTTGCCTCGATATATTCACAACTGTTGCTAATACCACATCTAACCTCATTGAGGAAACGGTATAGGATTTTTCAAACCATTCTTCTGTTAATGTGATTAACTGATCATTCGCTTTTAGCTTCTCGGGTCTAACTTTTGATTTCCCGATTGACGTCAGATTGGCTACAATGTAGTCTTGCACTTCCCCTACTGCTGCAAATTGAATCGTGTCTCCCTCTATCCGTATGTCCCCAAATTTGTTGCGTCCAATACCCAAAGATAATAGTGCTCCTAAAACATCCGGGTGCCTAAGCTGCATAAACTTAGCAGGATAGTTAATTGTAAATATCGAGACTTGGAAATCTTCCATCGTTGGTTTAAAATAGCTTGGACAAATAAAAAGACGTTGACGCTCGGCTTCTTGAAATCCGCCAAAGGTGCATATCTGCAAATCATTTTGCTGACCGATAATAGATGAAACAATAAATCGTTCCCGTGGATCAAGGAAATCCGTTAGCTTTGGGGCAAAACGATCCTCTACTTCACGTTGCCAGCCAATCACTTTTTCTATAAACGTTTGTTCATCTTTCCTGAAGTGCTGTATTAAATGCTCCATCCCTAAAAGCCTCACTCTTTACTTAATATACTTGTATATGCTGTTATTATGCCAAACACTTAGTTTTTTATAGTACAAGTTCACCATTTTTCTCTGATAAAAAAACCCCCACTTTCCGTAGGGGTTTGTCCTATGCAATCATCTTTGAGATATTAAGAAGTACGATTGTAACACCGCGTTCAATAAAGTTTAATAATAAGATTCCGATAATTGGCGAAAAATCAATCATTCCAATTGGTGGAATAAACTTTCTAAAGAAGCCTAAATACGGTTCGCATAATTTAGCCAATAACTTGCCAAATGAAGATTCTTGAGCAGCCGGGACCCAAGACATTAAAATATAGATAATGAGCATAAACGAATAGATCGAAAATGCAATTGATACCACTGATATGATGGAGTACATTTAAATTGATAACCCTCTCTAAATTTAGATTTCCCTATAAAATATAAGGAGAATAAATACCCAAGGCAGCTGATAATTATGTACTTTAAAACAAAGGATAACTCCATCCCTGATAAGGAATGAAGTTAGGATTCCTCAGAAAAATAATTAGAAATTTCACCAGAGACCTCTACATTTTCCGGAGTACACAAGAATATATCAGTTCCGATCCGCTGAATATCTCCACCCAGTGCGTAAACTGTCCCACTTAAGAAATCAATAATTCGGATTCCAGCCTCACGGTCAATGCGTTGTAAATTCACAATAATTGCACGTTTATTTTTTAAATGTTCGGAAATATCCTGTGCTTCTGCATAGACACGCGGCTCCGCAATTACCACCTTTGAATTTTTCAGCGAATTTGCTGCTTGTAAACTGACAACATTTCGAGGTTGTTGTGCTGAAGGCGTTTCTACCTCCAGAACTTTTCTTTCCTTTTTGATGCGTGATTTGGCTATGGGTTGCTCTTTTGGAAGATTTACTGGATTTGCTGTCTGCACTTCAACAGTTTCTTCATCTTCCTCTAAGTAAAAGAAATTTTTGATTTTATTTTTCATGCTCATCAGTATCCCTCATTTCTATCCAACAAGAGCCGTTCCAATTCTTACAAATGTTGCACCTTCTTCTACTGCAATTTCGTAGTCATTCGACATACCCATTGAAAGTTCCTGGCAAGGTGCAAATGGCAAGTTGAGATTAACAACTTCCTGTTGTAGATTTTTTAATTCACGAAATACATTACGAATAATCGCTTCATCTTCTGTATTTGGAGCCATCGTCATTAAACCAACTATACGTATATTTTCAAATTGCTCTAGACTCTCGATAAAAGAAATAACTTCATTCTTGCTAAGTCCATGTTTTGATTCCTCACCAGATACATTTGCCTGTACAAAACAATTAATCGTTTTTTGTGCTCGCTTATTTATTTCTTCGGCTAAACTAAAACGATCTAAAGAATGGAGATAGTCTATTTCATTAATAATTTGTTTAACTTTTCTAGATTGCAGTGAGCCAATGTAGTGCCAATTTGCTCTATTATTAATTTCGCCTTTTTTTCCTAATAATCCTTCTGGCCGGTTTTCACCAAGATGAATTAACCCTGCTTCTATTGCTTCAATCGCTCTTTCTGTAGATACTTGTTTAGTAACAGCAATTACCGTTACTTCCTGATTCGCATCGGAGCGATTTCTTGCCTGCTCTATCTTTTCATTTATGGTTTGTAAGTTTTTTAGTATTTCTGCCAATTTAAACCCAACTTTACATCAATAGTTTCTTTCATTGTATCAATCTACATGCCATATTTCAATGCATAAGCGACTTACATCAACCAAGTTCTCTTACCAAAATGACATCTTTTCCTACAACGAGTACATCACTAATTGGTACTTTTCTCACTTGTTCTTCATTTTGCATAAAGGACATGAACTTTTTGGGTTCGGAAACTAAAAATGCAACGATGCTTCCTGTTTTTTCATCGACCTCCGCATCAACGATATACCCGATAAATCGACCATTCCCTGCTTCGATGATTTCCTTTTGCTGGACATCTGAAAAACGCAAATCCGCTCTCCTTTCGTATACATAGTCATCATGCTTTACTCTTTAATAACACTTATGCTGACTGAAGCGAAATTTATACGCAAAGAAATAATTTCCGCATAAATTCTATTACCATTTAATCTGCAAATAAAAACGCACTTAAAAATAAGTGCGCTGCATGTTTTATCCTAATTTATAGTCTTTTTGCATCGTCTCAATTGCATTCTTTTCTAATCGAGAAATTTGTGCTTGAGAAATGCCGAGTGATTTTGCAATTTCAGTTTGTGTTTCGCCGTAATAGAATCGTTTAGAAAGGATCATTTGCTGTCTTTCATCCAACTTTTGCATACTTTCTTTAACGCTAACATACGCAACCCATTGTTCTTCGGATACATCATCGTCTCTTAATTGATCCATAATATAAACGGCATCGCCGCCATCTGAATAGATTGGTTCCTGCAGTGATAGCGGATCTTGGATTGCATCCAAGGCATACAATACATCTTCCTTTTTCATTTCAATGGCTTCTGCCAATTGTTCAATTGTCGGCTCATGCAGATTCTCGGAAATAAACTTTTCCTTTGCTTGCATTGCTTTATAAGCGATGTCACGTAAGGACCTTGAGACACGTAATGCATGATGGTCACGCAAATGTCTTCTAATTTCACCAATAATCATTGGTACAGCATATGTTGAAAATCGAACATTATGCTTAAGATCAAAATGATCAATCGCTTTTAACAAACCGATGCACCCTACCTGGAATAGGTCGTCTGCTTGTTCGCCCCGATATGAAAACCTTCCGACAATACTTAGCACAAGTCTAAGATTACAAATGACCAGTTCATCTCTTACCCATTCTTCCCCTGCTTGTAAGCGAACGAACAGCGCTCTCATCTCTTCATGTTTTAGCACTGGCAAAGAAGCAGTATCTACACCACAAAGTTCTACTTTAGTACGAACCATCTTCTTTTCCTCCGAACTGTCTTTTTTTTCCCCGCATTGACTGCTGTAAAATCCAAAGGAACTAAACAGTAGCAATGCTTGAATTTCTATGTGAACAGTCAATGAGCACAGGCAAGTGTGGCTCTCTTCCGTGAAACCACATATGTGGTCTTCAACTTTCCAAAGAGTCTTGAAGAAAGTTTCACATATCTATCTCTGAACTGTTTTTTAAGTTTGTCCGGAATAAAAAAGAATATGCACGAATTTTTCGTCCAATTTCATCCAAAAAAGCGGAGAACGCCCGCTTAGCTCCGAATACAACTGGAGGCGCTGACAAAAGGGTGCTCTTTGCCCTTTAGGCAGCACT
>NZ_JAUHTQ010000007.1 GCF_030418165.1 Ureibacillus aquaedulcis | reverse complement strand
GTATTCTTTCTTGCGCTCCTCTTATATCTAAAATGTAGTTCTTATTTATCTGTTATAACTTGGGAAATGTATAAGTTTCTTTGTTTTGAAAGGTCTATAATCTCACCGGAATTAGCGAGTTTTACTAAAGGTCTTGTGGGTGAAAAACTGTTGATAAACATGATTTCCCCAATGTCCTCGTTAGATAGCTCAACAGTCGTGCCAATAGGGAGACTGGCAACCAAATCAACGAGGGCCTGGACAACTTTGATATCAAACTTGCCGAACTCGGATTCCTTGATCATCTCGATTACCTTGAATGGCGATTCCATTGAGCGATATACACGTTCACTTGTCATTGCGTGGAAAGTATCTGCAACCGCAATTATTTGTGAAAAAGTCGAGATTTTCCCGATTTTTAATCCTTCCACATACCCGCTGCCATCTAGGCGTTCGTGATGCTGATAGATCGCAAGCTTCATTTCTTCTCTTATAGCAGGTAAACTTTCAATCATTTTAAAACTAAACAGCGGGTGCTGGCGAATTAAGAGAAACTCTTGTTCAGTTAAAGTTCCTTTTTTTTCTCGAATATGATTTGGCACTTTCGCCATACCGCAATCAGCTAACATCCCGGCTACTGCCATTTGAAGGACAAAACCTCTTTCATAGCCCAGCTTTTGAGTAATAATGGCGCTGATTAAACCCGTTGCAATGCAATGATGGAATAGATAGTCCTTTGTGTTTGAAAGGCTGTTAAGTTTAAATAGAATTGCGCGTTCTTCTTGAATTCTATCTATTAGAGGTAAAATAATCCCCCTTACCTTTGTAATATCAATCTTCGAACCCGATTCCCAGCCGAAAAATACTTTCTTAAACTGCTCAACAGCATCCAGATAAATTTTTTCGAACGTCATAAAAGGCTTTGGCACTTCCATACCTATTACAGCAGTATCCGCCATGTTATCTTTTTGATCTGTTTGTTTTTCTTCTTCCTCTACCAATACAGGAACCTTTAAAATATGAAATGCTTTTAAAACGTGCAGCACTTCGTTCGTTACTTTTGTATTTTTATAAACAATAGGATATTTGGTATTTGCAAAAATATCATCCGCAATCACCTTTCCTACTCTTAAATGGCTGCTATTTATGTATGTCGTTTCCAAAATTAAAACCTCTTCTCTGTTTAAGTTTTTAAAAGGCTAATAGAGGTATGAATGATTTCTTTATTTCCTTGTAGATTTAATAGAATTATACTACAATTAGTAACTTTTAAAATCATTTATCTAATTAAAAAGCACTAATATTTTCAATATAAACATGAGAAAAACCAGAAACCTGGACAAAAACAGGTTTCTGGTTTTTACTGATCTATTTTATTCTTCTTCCGCATCTAGTTCTGAAGCTTCTGCATTTATCTCTTCAGGCATTTCTGTTTCAGCAGGATTTTCAGATACCTCATCTATAATTTCGTCTTCTTCATCCTTTTTTACACGAGCGACTGTTGCTACCAGTTCCTCATTACCTAGACGAATTAAACGAACACCCTGAGTGCTTCGGCCAATAACGGAGATATCATTTACATCCATACGAATTAAAATGCCATTTATCGTAATAAGCATGATGTCTTCGGTACCATCCACCGTTTTAACTGCACACATTGGCCCGTTTTTATCGGTGATTTGGATTGTTTTCAAACCAACCCCGCCACGGCTTTGGAGGCGATATTCAGATTCTGGCGTTCGTTTGCCATAACCTTTTTCAGTGACTACCAGTATTTCGTGCCCTGGTTCGATGATTTCCATTCCAACCACGTAATCACCTTCACGCAGCTTGATGCCGCGAACACCCGAGGCAGTACGTCCCATTGAACGAATCTCCTCTTCTTGGAAACGAATAAGCATTCCATCATGTGTCCCAATAATGACATCTTTAGTACCATCCGTTAAACGAACGGAAATTAAATCATCATCATCATGAAGATTGATGGCAATTAAACCGCTTGTACGAATATGCGCGAATTGTGAAAGCTGAGTTCGTTTTGTAATACCCGTTTTCGTAGTAAAGATTAAATAAGCATCTTCTTTGAATTCATCTACGCGAATCATTGCAGTTACTTTTTCTTCTTTTTCCAAGTTCAACAGGTTAACGATTGGCAAGCCTTTTGCAGTACGGCCGAATTCAGGAATTTCATATCCTTTTGCACGGTATACTTTCCCTTTAGTTGTAAAGAATAAGATCGTATCGTGAGTCGAAGTGAATAGTAAATGTTCTACGAAGTCATCATCATGTGTTCCCATACCTTGAACGCCTCGACCACCACGTTTTTGGCTACGATACGTATTGGAAGCAAGTCTTTTTATGTAGCCATTATGCGTCAGCGTAAGTACCGAGTCTTCTCTTGTGATTAGATCTTCGTCTTCAATCATTTCCAAACCGCCGGCAGTGATTTCTGTACGGCGCTTATCATTGAAGCGTTCTTTGATTTCAGTCAATTCAGTTCGAATAATGTCGATGATTTTACCTTCATCGGCTAAAATATCTCTTAATTTGGCAATTAAAGCTTGAAGTTCTTGATATTCATTTTCAATTTTTTCACGTTCTAATCCACTTAATCGAACAAGACGCATATCCAGGATAGCTTGCGCTTGACGATCAGTTAAATTGAATCGCTCCATTAAAACTGGTTTTGCTTCATCCCCGGAACGTGATGAACGAATAATTGAAATAATTTCATCAATATGATCTAGGGCAATTCTTAATCCCTCTAAGATATGTGCACGATCTTCTGCTTTTCTTAACTCGAATTTCGTACGTCTAGTGATAACCACTTTTTGATGTTCTAAATAGTAGTGCAGAACTTCTTTTAAGCTTAATACTTTTGGCTGACCATCTACCAATGCCAGCATGTTCACACCAAAGTTTGATTGCATGGCTGTCTGTTTATATAAATTATTTAAAATAACATTGGCATTTGCATCTTTACGGATTTCCATTACAATTCGCATACCACGGCGATCGGATTCATCACGTAAATTCGTAATGCCGTCAATTTTTTTATCTCTTACTAATTCAGCAATTTTCTCGATTAGCCGTGCTTTATTGACTTGGTATGGAATCTCATTAACAATGATTGTTTCCTTACCGTTTGCTTTTGTTTCGATCTCAGCTTTTGCACGGACAGTAATGGAACCTCGACCAGTTTCATAAGCACGGCGAATACCACTGCGTCCCAGTATTACCCCACCTGTTGGGAAATCGGGTCCTGGAATAATTTCCATCAATTCTTCTGTCGTGATGGCTGGATTTTCAGATAATGCAATTACGGCATCGATTGTTTCGCCTAGTTGATGGGGTGGGATGTTTGTAGCCATCCCTACAGCAATCCCTGATGCACCGTTTAACAAGAGATTGGGGATACGTGCGGGTAATACAATCGGCTCTTTTTCATTGCCATCATAGTTATCCTGATAATCAATTGTATCTTTATTGATGTCTCGCAACATTTCCATCGTAATTTTGGACATACGCGATTCGGTATAACGCATTGCTGCTGCACCGTCGCCATCGACAGAACCGAAGTTCCCATGTCCATCAACTAGCATGTAACGATAACTAAAAGGCTGTGCCATACGTACCATCGCGTCATAAATGGATGAGTCACCATGTGGATGGTACTTACCCATTACATCCCCGACAATACGAGCACTCTTTTTATAAGGTTTATCTGATGTATTTCCTAACTCTTGCATTCCATATAAAATACGACGGTGTACAGGTTTTAAGCCATCACGTACATCTGGTAAAGCACGTGAAACAATAACACTCATTGCATAGTTTAAGAATGATGTTTGTACTTCTTCACTTATTTTTATTCCTTTTACACCTTCGTGTTGACTTTCAGACACAAGGAAAACCTCCCTTCAATACGAACAGTTAAATATCTAAGTTTTGTACATAAACTGCATTTTCTTCAATAAATCGTCTACGTGGTTCGACCTCATCGCCCATTAACTCCTGGAAGATTTCATCCGCTCTCATGGCATCATCCAGTTCCACTTGTAATAGCGTGCGGTGTTCCGGATCCATTGTTGTATCCCATAACTGTTCGGCGTTCATCTCGCCTAAACCTTTATATCGTTGAACAATTGGTTTTGGTGTATTTCCTAAACGATTTAATATTTCTTGAAGCTCTTCATCAGAATAGCAATATTCTACATGCTTCCCTTGTTTAATTTGATATAGAGGTGGCTGTGCAGCATATACATAGCCAGCTTCAATTAATGGACGCATAAATCTGAAGAAGAAAGTAAGCAATAAGATACGGATATGTGCGCCATCAACATCAGCATCTGTCATAATAACAATTTTATGATAACGTGCTTTTTGTAGATCGAACTCTTCACCAATACCAGTACCAAAAGCAGTAATCATGGCACGAATTTCAGCGTTCGATAATATACGGTTTAAATTTGCTTTTTCAACGTTCAAAATTTTCCCGCGCAACGGCAAGATTGCTTGGAAATAACGGTCACGACCTGATTTTGCCGAACCACCTGCAGAGTCACCCTCAACGATATAGATTTCAGACTCTGACGGATTCGTCGACGTACAGTCCGCCAATTTACCTGGTAAGCTTGAAATTTCCAATGCAGATTTACGACGTGTAAATTCACGCGCTTTTTTGGCTGCAACACGAGCACGGGCAGCCATTAGACCTTTTTCAATGATTTTACGGGCAACAGAAGGGTTTTCTAACATAAAACGTTCAAAACCTTCGGAGAATAAAGAGTTTGTAATCGAGCTTACCTCTGAGTTCCCTAACTTTGTTTTTGTTTGCCCTTCAAATTGTGGTTCTGGGTGTTTTACCGATACAATCGCTGTTAACCCCTCACGTACGTCTTCGCCGGAAAGGTTCGTATCGGAATCTTTCAACATTCCGTTTTTACGTGCGTAGTCATTGATTACACGTGTAAGGGCTGTCTTGAATCCAGATTCGTGGGAACCACCTTCATAGGTATTAATATTATTGGCAAAAGAATATATGTTTGATGAGAAACCTTCGTTATATTGCATAGCAATTTCAACAGAAATTCCATCTTTTTCGCCCGTCACATCAATTGGATCATGAATAGGCTCTTTTGATTTATTTAAATGCTCAACATACTCGCGAATCCCGCCTTCAAAGTGGAAACTATCGGAACGTAATTCCTCTTCGCGTTCATCTTGAATTGTAATGCGGATACCACGATTTAGATAAGCTAATTCCCGAATACGTGTAGCTAGTATGTCGTATTCATAAACAGTTGTTTCTTTAAAAATTTCCGGGTCTGCCTTGAAACGTGTAGTTGTACCTGTTTCATCAGAATCACCAATGACCTGTAATGGCTGCATTGTTTGACCACGTTCAAATTTAATGCTATGAACATGACCATCGCGTTTAACGTAAACTTCAGTTTCAAGTGAGAGTGCGTTTACAACAGATGCACCTACACCATGCAAACCACCTGATACTTTGTAACCGCCACCGCCAAATTTACCTCCTGCGTGTAAAACAGTCATAATTACTTCAACAGCCGGCATTCCCATTTTTTCTTGGTTGCTAACCGGAATACCACGGCCATTGTCCTCTACGCGAATCCAGTTATCCTTTTCTATAGCAACTGTAATATGATCACAGTAACCTGCTAATGCTTCATCAATACTATTATCCACGATTTCCCAAACTAAGTGGTGAAGCCCTTTAGAGCTTGTGGAGCCGATATACATCCCTGGACGTTTACGTACAGCCTCTAAACCTTCTAATACTTGAATCTGATCGGCATCATATGCTTGTTGTACTTGTTTCTCTTCTAAAGCCACTGTTTTCACCTACTCTTTCATTACATCAGTATGTGTCAAAAATAAAAAGCTTTAACAAAATTCCTAAAACTTTCTAAACATAATTTTTCACCTTGACGCAAGCATGAGACCATCCTCATTTTTTAACTGTCTCGATTGCTTTGGCGGCAAGTGCAAATATTTCTAGTTGTTGTTAACTTTCGATTGCACCCTGTTTCACGTGAAACATCTTAGCATGCTGTATTGTTTCATGATGAATCCCATCAACACTTGTTGTTGTGACAAACGTTTGCACTTCACCTTGAATGGTATTTAATAAATGTGATTGGCGATAATCATCCAACTCAGACAATACATCATCTAAAAGTAGAATAGGTGCTTCCTTTGTTTCTTGCTTTATTAACTCTATTTCAGCAAGTTTCAAAGATAGAGCCGTTGTACGCTGCTGCCCTTGAGAGCCATAAGTCTGGACATCGTAGTCGTTTACAAAAAATTGCAGATCATCTCGATGTGGCCCAACTAATGTGACTCCTCTTTCAAGCTCCCTCTTCCTTACTTCCGCAAGTTTTTTTTCAAGGTATGTAGCCATTTCTTCAGGAGACCACTCTGGATTTAGCCCTGTAGTCGCGCGATATTTGATCGATAATTTTTCAAGCCCGCGTGAAATGCCAGAATGGATCTTTTCGGCCCATTCTTGTAAAAGTTCAATAAACTGAAGTCTTTTACGAATAATTTGGACAGCCGATTGAATATATTGTTCAGTATATATAGAAAATAGAACATCATCGATTTGCTGTTTGCCTTGATTCATCTTCAGCAAATGATTCCGTTGCTTTAATAGTTTTTGAAATGTAAGCAAATCGTGTAAATAGACGGGCGATATTTGACCAATCTCCATATCAATAAAACGACGCCTTATTTGCGGATTCCCTTTTACAACATTAAGATCTTCAGGTGCAAACATGACCACGTTCATTTGTCCGATATAGTTACTTAATTTCGTTTGTTCTAAATGGTTTATTTTACCTTTTTTACCCTTTTTAGTAACTGATAGTTCCATAGGGATGTTGCCGTATCGATTTTTAACAACACCCTCTATTTTACCATAGTCTGCGTCCCAACGGATTAATTCTTTATCATTACTTGTTCGATGGGATTTTGCCATAGCCAGAACATAGATGGATTCCATTACATTTGTTTTGCCTTGTGCATTTTCTCCAATGAACACATTAATTTTAGGTGAAAACTCCAATTCTAACTTTTCGTAATTACGATAATTTGTAAGCTTTAAATGCTCGATGAACATTTAGTTTTCTCCGTTCTTATTAACGATGATATATCTACCGCAACCAGGAATATTGACTACATCACCGTGGCGTAATTTACGTCCGCGCCGTTGGTCCACTTCACCGTTTACATAGACATCGTTTTCTTGAAGAAACCATTTAGACATACCACCTGAACTAATGGCATCCGTCATTTTTAATGCTTGACCAAGTGTGATAAATTCAGTATCAATTATTATTTCATCCAAAGTATTTCATCCTCCGTTACACGTACATCTATCCTTCTATCATACCTAAAAATCAATAAAAAATCCAAAGAAAGCAGAATACGCATCCTGGCTGGATCAAAACAAAAGTCCATTTCTATTAGAAAACCGCAATTTACCCCCTGAATTGGATTCAGGAATTTTCAACTAAATAAAATAGAGCGTCTCTTAAAGGTGAGACGCCCTACTTCTGTTTATTATTTTATTAGTATGCTTGTAATCAAGACAGACAATCTGTGGATATCTTTGTATAGAGACTTACAAAAATTAATATGTTCTTACAGGTAAGATCAATTGCAGGATTGCATCATCATGAACGGAGCGTAAAATGAATGGACGCATCGCTCCAGTGAATTGGATGACAACATCTTGCCCATCAATAGCTTTTAAAGCTTCCATCATGTATTTTGCACTGAATGAGATTTTTAAATTTTCCCCTTCAAGTGTCTCAACTTGAATCTGCTCTTCTACTTTACCGATTTCTGGAGAGTTTGAAGAAATTTCAACAATATTATCGTCAAATGTTTCAAAACGAACAACATTATTGCGATCCTCACGAGCTAATAAAGACGCACGGTCGATAGCTTGCAATAATGATTTCCCATTAATCGTAATGTTTGTTTTGTATTCTTCCGGTATTAAACGAGATGTTTCAGGATAATTCCCTTCCAGAAGACGGGAGAAGAATAATACATTATCTGCCTTAAATAAAACTTGCTGGCTAGTAATAACAATTTGAACCGGATTTGTTGATTCACCAAGAATTTTATTTAATTCGTTTAAGCTCTTACCAGGGATAACTACTGAATTTACATCTGTCGGCAATTGTTCAAGTGCTACTTTTCTTCTAGCCAAACGGTGACTATCTGTAGCTATGCAATTTAGTTCGTTATCGCTGATTTTCCAGTTAACACCTGTCAAAACGGGACGGCTTTCAGAAGTTGCTACGGCAAATACAGTTTCGCGAATAATTGTTTTTAGAAGGTCAGCCGGCATAGCAAATTGCTGATCAGTCGATACTTCCGGTAATTGCGGATATTCTGATGCATCTGATCCAATCAGGTGGAATTCAGATTTCCCTGAACGAATATGTGTTTGTAATCCATTTGCAACTTCGATTTCAACATCATTGGTCGGCAATTTACGAACAATTTCATTGAACATACGGGCTTGCAACACAATGGAGCCTGTTTCAGAGATATTTATTAATTGATCTCCGTTTTCTTCTACAGGAATAAAAGTTTGGATTGTAATATCCGCATCACTCCCTGTTAAAGTCATTCCTTCAGCTGTTACATCTATTTTTATCCCCGTCAAAATCGGAATTGTTGTTTTTGAACTTACGGCTTTCATTACATTGTTTAATCCGTCTAGTAAACGATCTCTCATAATGTCAAATTTCATCGTTATACCTCACTTATTAATAATATTATTTTTAAAAGATATTAATAGATATAGTAATAGGGCCTGTGGATTTGTGTATAACTTATTTAGATACCTGTCACATCAGGCTATCCACATGTTGATAAGTTGTGGATATAATTGTGTGGAATGCAAGCGGTTATCCACAGGATTATTTGCCTAATACACTACGAATTTGTTTAATATCTTGTTGAAGTAATTGATCTTCTTTTAATAGCTTCACTATTTTTTCATGGGCATGAATGACTGTCGTATGGTCACGCCCTCCAAATTCATCACCGATTTTAGGTAAAGAGAAGTCAGTTAATTCCCTGGATAGATACATGGCTACTTGTCTTGGAAAAGCAATCGATTTTGTACGCCTCTTCGCCGAGAAATCCTCCAATTTGATATTGAAATGTTCTCCTACAGCTGTTTGAATATCCAAAATCGTAATCATACGCGGTTTAGAGTTTGGAATAATATCTTTTAATGCAGCGGCGGCAAGATCTGTAGAAATATCTTGATTTACTAATGAAGAATAAGCTACAACGCGAATTAAAGCACCTTCCAACTCACGAATGTTTGTATCTATTTGGTTTGCAATATAATGCATTACTTCATTCGGTATATTTAATCCATCAGCCTTTGCCTTTTTTCGCAAAATCGCGATACGCGTTTCCAAATCGGGTGGCGTAATATCTGTAATAAGTCCCCACTCAAAGCGAGAACGAAGGCGATCTTCTAGAGTTGGAATCTCTTTTGGCGGGCGATCACTGGAAATAACAATTTGCTTTGATTCGGTATGCAAAGTATTGAATGTATGGAAAAACTCTTCTTGAGTAGATTCTTTTCCTGCTAGAAATTGAATGTCATCGATTAATAAAACATCGACATTACGGTATTTATTTCGAAAATCTACTGCTTTGTTATCACGAATGGAATTAATAAATTCATTTGTAAACTTTTCCGATGATAAATAAACAACTTTTGCATTCGGGTTATGCTCAAGTACATAATGGCCAATGGCATGCATTAAGTGAGTTTTGCCTAGCCCTACGCCCCCATAGATAAAGAAGGGGTTATATGCTTTTGCAGGAGCCTCTGCTACAGCAAGGGATGCAGCGTGTGCAAAACGGTTCCCCGATCCAATTACGAATGTATCAAATGTATATTTTGGGTTTAACATTCCGGGTATCATTTCTGCATGTTCATCATCATTTTTTGCCTGGATTACCGGAACCGGTAAATCGACGCTATCATCATCCTGATCCTTTTGAACAACAAATTTTATTAGCAAGTCTTCACCTGTAAGTTCAGATAAAATGCCCGCGATTAGATGAACGTAATGATTTTCAAGCCAATCACGAGCAAATGAGTTAGGAGCGGCAATCGTTACATTACTCCCTTTATAGGAAAGCAATTTTGTTGATTTTAACCACGTCTCAAAGCTTGGTTTTGAAATTTTTTGTTCTACTTGTGCCAGGACATTTTTCCATAATTCTTCTAAATGTTCCAAGCTTTTAACTCCTTTTCATGTATATTTTCCATTATGAAAAAATAAACTACATCTATATAAGATAGAAATCGGATATTATCAATCGTGTTGTAATTTGGCTATTTCTATGATCTTCGTACATTACGGAATGTACTTTTGACTTTAGTTAGATACAGAAAAGATTTTCTTAATGAAGTTAAATCACATAATCACAGCATGTGGATAACTATTATCCCAAAGCTGTGTCAAAGTTTGTCCACAAGTTATTAACATTCTGTGGATAAAATATTTCCCACGCAACATTTCCACAAAGGAAAACACATTTATCGTAACAAAAAAATATTGGTATTTCAATAGTTTAAGAAACTTATCCACATAACTATTTTTTATTCACCTGAAAGTTGTCCACAGGGTTTGGATTTGTGCAAAAGTTGTAAATAACTCTTGTGGATAAAAAAAATCACAAAAACATTATCCACAATGACTGTTTATAATAAACATGGTGCATTGTGGATAAGGGCATTGACTAAGAAAATGAACGGACAAATAAGTAGTTAAATATTTAATTGACAATGCGTTTCTTTTTTTTATATAATGTTATGGTCTGTATGTAGGATAGAAATTAACTTTCATAAATGGAGGTGTCATATATAATGAAACGCACATACCAACCAAAAAAACGTAAACATAGTAAAGTACACGGATTCCGTGCACGTATGAGCTCAAAAAACGGACGTAAAGTATTAGCAGCTCGTCGTCGTAAAGGAAGAAAAGTATTATCAGCATAAGTCCACTGAATTTCTTCAGTGGCTTTTTTTTTACTGATAAATAGGAAACTTGATAGGAAATCAGTATAAGGAAATCCGATTTCGTTGCTGGGCAGGGATCGTGTTTTTCTAATCTGCGTATTTAATGATGAGAAAATGCATGAGCAGGTGAAGGAATGAAGAAGCGCCAAAGGGTCAAGAAAAACGAGGATTTTCAGAAGGTATTTAAAAAGGGAAAATCCTTCGCAAATCGCCAATTCGTTGTGTATTGTCTACAAAAAGAGAATCAAGAAGAATTTCGAATTGGACTATCCGTAGGTAAAAAGATAGGAAAAGCGGTAACAAGAGTCCAAATTAAACGATATATAAGACAAGCTTTCCTGGAATTGAAAAGTGAAGTAAGACAAGATATGGACTATGTTATTATCGCCAGAAACCAGGCGGCCACATTAGATTTTCATGAAACCAAAAAAAGTATTGAACATGTACTGAAAATTGCAAAAGTAATGAAGAAGAAGTAACGGATTTAACTATTTTAAATAGGTGACTGTATAACAAATATGCAATAATAAGGTTAAAATATAAGCAATTTTGAGTAGAGAGCAAGTGTCTATACATGGTAAAATAGCAAAAAAAGTGAATAGTTACTCTAGGAGGATGAAGGTTGAAGAGAAGACATTGGATGATTCTGTCTCTAGTTTCAGTAGTTTTACTGCTATCTGGATGTACAGAATTCGATCAGCCAATCTCATCTGAAAGCGAAGGTTTTTGGAATGAGTTTATCGTTTGGCCATTGGTATCAGTAATTACGTATTTTGCTGAATTGCTGGGTACATATGGATTAGGGATTATCGTAGTTACGATTATAATCCGTTTAGTAATACTTCCATTAACAATTAAACAAGTTAAAAGTTCGAAAAAAATGCAAGAGATTCAGCCTAAAATGAAAGAGCTGCAAAAGAAATATGCTTCCAAAGATGCCGTAACTCAGCAAAAGTACCAACAAGAGATGATGGCATTAATGCAAAATTCCGGTGTCAACCCAGCGGCGGGATGTTTCCCTGTATTGATTCAAATGCCGATACTTATTGGATTCTACCACGCAATCAGCCGGATGAATGCGACACCTGAAATTGACCTAGGTTCATTCCTTGGTTTCGCGCTTGCAGAGCCAAGTATTATTCTAGCTGTTTTGGCTGGTTTGATCCAATTTGTTGTACTAATGACTGGACCTGCAATGGACAACCCTCAAATGAAGGTAATGATGTATATCATGCCCTTCATGATTATTGGTTTCGGTGTGGTTTTACCAGCTGCATTATCATTATATTGGGTTGTTGGGAATATAGTTTCCGTTATTCAGAACCTTGTGATTTATAAGCCTTGGACTAGAAAAAAATCAGAACCTGCTACAACAGGAGGAGCGAAAAAGTGAAACAAATTACGCAATTAGGCGCAACAATAGAAGAAGCGATCTCAATAGCGTTACAACAGCTAAATACTACTCGTAATCAGGTAGAAGTTGAAGTTTTACAAGAAGCGAAAAAAGGATTTTTAGGTTTTGGGGCACGTCAAGCAGAGGTACGTGTCACGTTGAAGGAAGTTGAAATCGAAAACCCGATTTCAATAGATGAAAATGATGCACTGGATGAAGTTAATTATTCATTAGCTGAAAAAATCAGTGTCGTAGAAGAAGAAATAAATGAACAACCGCCAGTATCTGAGGCAATAATAGAGGATGATTCAACTTTAGTAGAAGAGCAGGAAGATCCAATTGAATCTGCTAAAAACTACTTGATCGATATTGCGAAAGATATGGGAATTGAAGATTTAACAATCGAGACTCAAAAACAAGGCAAGAATATTTTATTTAGGCTAGAAAGTGAAAAAGCAGCACTTTTAATCGGAAAACGTGGTGCTACTTTAAATGCACTTCAACAATTGGCTCAATTAGTAGTGAACAAGAGTGCAAAATCCTTCCTGATGGTGAAGCTGGATGTGGAGGATTACCGTGAACGTCGTCAAAAAGCATTGGAATTACTGGCTGAGCGAATGGCGGACAAGGCAATTCATACAGGCAAAAAAGTATCATTTGAACCTATGCCATCCTACGAACGAAAAGTGATTCATAATGCATTGGCAAACCGCGTCGATATTGAGACACACTCGGAAGGAACAGAGCCGAATCGATATCTAGTCATTGAACCGGTAAGATAACAGTAAATATATACAGACGAACGAAGGCGGCCCTTTTTTAAGGGTCGTTTTTTTGTTGGAGAAATAATGTATTTCTTAATTTCTCTCCGGAATAATTGTAAATATGACGTAAGTATTCAAAAGAGTGACCAATTTTAGAATACGCAGCCTATTTGTAAGCTGCATAATAAATTTGGAAACTTTAGAAGCAATAACTTTTGTGGGCGGGCCTTACAAAAGTCGGGGACAAAAGCGCAACGTCCTGTTGCATTGTCCCCATGGCCAACTTCGGGTTGCCCTCATAGACAAGTCGTAGAGCCAACAAGTTGGCTTTGCGGCTTGTGTGCTAGACCGCCCACCAAAACAATACCAAATTAGTACCTTTATTAGGATATTCAGAAACCGGAAGTGAAAATTTTATTTATCCACATGTGGAAAATTTGCTTTGCTTCCGTATTTCACTAAAATATGTTACCCTAAATTGTTAGTAAAAAAGTTTGCGAAAGTTATTCACATGTGGATAACTTTATATAGTTTTCACAAGATAAATGTAATTCATGTCGAGTTGTGGAATTAATGAAATTACGGTACATTCGTAATGGATTTAGTAGGAGGATTAAACAAGATGGATTTTGATACAATTGCTGCAATTTCCACGCCAATGGGTGAAGGTGCCATTGCCATTGTCCGTTTAAGTGGAGATGACGCAGTTCATATAGCAAATAAAATATTCAAATCGCCGAGCGGCAAACAGCTAAAAGATGAAAAAACACATACCATCCATTATGGGCATTTAATCGAACCGAAGACTGAGGAAGTAGTCGAAGAGGTTATGTTATCTTTAATGCGTGCGCCAAAAACTTTCACTCGTGAAGATGTAGTAGAAATCAACTGTCACGGGGGCATAGTTTCAGTAAATCGTGTGCTGCAGCTTGTGCTGCAAAATGGTGCAAGATTAGCAGACCCAGGTGAATTCACGAAACGTGCCTTTTTAAATGGACGAATTGATTTATCCCAGGCAGAAGCTGTCATGGATTTAATCCG
The DNA here is from genome assembly GCF_030418165.1 of Ureibacillus aquaedulcis. Taxonomy (GTDB): domain Bacteria; phylum Bacillota; class Bacilli; order Bacillales_A; family Planococcaceae; genus Ureibacillus; species Ureibacillus aquaedulcis. The sequence goes on along the minus strand of NZ_JAUHTQ010000007.1, from coordinate 189,144 downwards.
AGCAAAAACAGACCGCGCGATGAATGTGGCACTTGGACAAATGGAAGGAAAGCTTTCCAGATTAATTGGCCAATTGCGCAATGCATTAATAGAGACATTAGCTCATGTAGAGGTTAATATAGACTATCCAGAGTATGACGATGTAGAAGAAATGACCATACCTGTACTATTAGAAAAATGTTCATGGGTACGTGATGAAATCGCGAAGCTTCTACAAACATCATCACAAGGCAAGATCTTGCGTGAAGGATTATCAACCGTTATTTTAGGAAGACCGAATGTTGGAAAATCTTCACTGTTAAATAGTTTGGTTCATGAGAATAAAGCAATCGTTACGGATGTTGCAGGTACAACTCGTGATATTATAGAAGAGTATGTCAATGTGCGAGGTGTACCACTTCGCTTAGTTGATACGGCAGGAATTCGTGAAACAGAAGATATCGTTGAACGTATAGGGGTAGAAAGATCTCGCCAAGTGTTAAAAGAAGCAGATTTAATCTTGCTTGTTTTGAACTCGGCAGAAGATTTATCCGAGGAAGATGAGCGTTTATTTGAAACGATTCAAAATATGGATTTCATCGTTGTAGTAAATAAAACAGACTTACCGCAAAAAATCGATCTGGATAAAGTAAATCAATTATCCAATGGACGCCCTGTTGTGACAACATCGATTTTGCAAGAGCAAGGCATTATTGAATTGGAAGAATCAATTGCCAAGATCTTTTTTGAAGGGCAAATCGAAGCAAATGATTTAACCTATGTTTCAAACGCCCGTCATATTGCACTTCTGCATCAAGCAAAAGCGACAATTGAAGACGCAATCGATGCAGCAGAAGCAGGGGTTCCAGTAGATATGATCCAGATTGATGTAACAAAAACGTGGGAGCTGTTAGGTGAAATCGTTGGTGATACGGTTCAAGAAAGTTTGATTAACCAGCTATTCTCGCAATTCTGCTTAGGTAAATAAATATAGTAATTGAAGATAAACACCATACGTAACGGTCGTTTGGTAAAATATATAATTTTCGAAAGGAAGAGACGACATGACAACAACATATGACGCTGGCCAATATGATGTAATTGTCATCGGTGCAGGGCATGCGGGTGTAGAATCAGCATATGCTTCAGCCAAAATGGGTGCAAAAACACTTATGGTGACAATTAATCTAGACATGATTGCCTTTATGCCATGTAATCCATCAGTAGGTGGACCAGCAAAGGGAATCGTTGTACGTGAAATTGACGCATTAGGCGGAGTAATGGGGAGAGTAATCGATAAAACCCACATCCAAATGCGTATGCTAAATACAGGAAAAGGACCTGCAGTACGTGCTTTGCGTGCACAAGCGGATAAAATTCTTTACCAACGTGAAATGAAACGTTTATTGGAAGATGAAGAAAATTTGACAATCCATCAATCAATTGTAGATGAATTACTCATTGAAGAGGATGAAGTGCGTGGTGTGATTACACAAACTGGTGCAATCTACCGGGCAAAAGCTGTTATTGTAACAACTGGAACATACCTGCGCGGTGAAATTATCATTGGTGACTTAAAATACTCAAGTGGACCAAATAATCAGCAACCTTCTGTTAAATTAGCGGATAATATGCGTGAACTTGGTTTTGATATGGTTCGCTTTAAAACTGGTACACCACCACGTGTGGATAGTAAAACGATCGACTACAGCAAAACAGAAATTCAACCCGGTGATGATGTTCCACGTGCATTCAGTTTTGAAACAACTGAATTCATTATGGATCAAATTCCTTGCTGGCTAACTTATACAAGTTTGGAAACACATCAAATTATTAATGATAATCTAGATAAAGCACCGATGTATACAGGTGCGATTACAGGTACGGGTCCTCGTTATTGCCCATCGATTGAAACGAAAATTGTTCGTTTCAATGATAAACCACGTCATCAACTTTTCCTTGAACCAGAAGGAAGAGATACGCAAGAGGTTTATGTGCAGGGTCTTTCAACAAGTTTGCCTGAGCATATCCAGCGCCAAATGCTGCGATCGATTCCTGGTTTGGAAAATGCGGAAATGATGCGTCCGGGCTATGCTATTGAATATGATTCGATTGTGCCAACACAATTATGGCCGACACTTGAAACAAAACGTATTAAAAACCTATATACTGCCGGTCAAATTAATGGAACAAGTGGTTATGAAGAAGCTGCCGGTCAAGGATTGATGGCAGGAATAAATGCAGCTGCGAAGGTCTTAGGAAAAGAAGAAGTTATCCTAAAACGTTCCGATGCCTATATCGGTGTACTGATAGATGATCTAGTAACGAAGGGAACAAATGAACCATATCGTTTATTAACTTCCCGTGCAGAATATCGTTTACTGCTTCGCCATGATAACGCAGATCTACGATTAACAGAAATCGGCCATCAATTAGGGCTTATTTCAGAAGAGCGTTTTGCGAAATTCAAAGAAAAAGAAGCACTAATCGAGGCTGAAATTGCTCGTCTTCGTGAAGTGATCATTAAACCAAACGAAGCAACACAAGAAGTGATTCGCTCGGTAGGTGGAACAGAACTGAAAGATGGTATTCGCGGAGCCGACTTAGTAAAACGAACTGAAATGAACTATGATTTAGTTGCTTCCCTGACACCGCCTGACGTTGAATTAAGCGAGGAAGTAAAGGAACAAATTGAAGTTCAGCTAAAATATGAGGGCTATATCCAAAAAGCATTAAATCAAGTAGAAAAACTTCATAAAATGGAAAGTAAAAAGATTCCTGAAGATATTGATTATGATGATATTTCAAGTCTTGCTACAGAAGCTCGTGAAAAATTAAAAGAAGTTCGCCCATTATCAATAGCGCAAGCATCACGTATTTCAGGTGTTAACCCTGCAGATATTTCAATTTTGGCCGTCTATATTGAACAAGGGAAAATTGCACGAGTAGGGAATGAGTAAAAGCAGTCTATTGATGTTAGTCGATAAATTTCTTTTCTAACACACCAAGCGTATTTGATTAACGAGCGTTCGAGTTTATACCTATCTCGGGCGCTCGTTCATTTTAGTATCATAAATTCCAGGAATAAACTAAAGGAGATCCCTATGAACGAACAACAATTTATTGAAGCTTTAAGAGAAAAGGGAATTGAATTAAGTGACACGCAAATTGGACAGTTCAAAAAGTATTTTGAACTGTTGGTTGAGTGGAATGAAAAAATGAATTTAACGGCGATTACAGATTTAGAAGGTGTCTATTTAAAGCATTTCTATGATTCCATCAGCGCCAGTTTCTACTTCGACTTTACTAAGGTAGAATCCCTTTGTGATGTAGGGGCGGGAGCAGGATTCCCTAGCTTGCCTATTAAAATCTGTTTCCCTCATCTGCATGTGACAATTGTAGATTCTTTAAATAAACGCATTACATTCTTAAATCATTTAAGCGATCAGCTACAATTAGAAAATGTGACGTTTGTTCATGCGCGTGCCGAAGAATTTGGTCAAAATGAAAAATACCGCGAAAAATTCGATGTCGTTACGGCTCGCGCGGTGGCAAGATTATCTGTTCTTTCTGAACTTTGCATTCCACTTGCAAAAGAGGGGGGATTTTTTGTTGCATTAAAAGCAGCGGCAGGTCCCGAGGAGTTAAAGGATGCGAAAAAGGCAATTTCGACTCTGGGCGCATCGTTGAAGGAAGAGTTTTCATACTTGCTGCCTGTTGAAGAAAGTGATCGTACTCTCTATATTTTTGATAAAATAAAAAAGACGCCAAAGAAATTTCCACGTAAACCTGGTGTACCAAACAAAACACCAATCATCTAAAAAATATGTGGTAATATTAAAATGAATTGCAGTGATATTAAATTTACTTTAATGTCACTTCGTATGTAATCTAGTTAACTAGTGATTGGAAATGAAAGAATTAAACTAGTAAACTCTCTTGTTTCACATGAAACAATTTTTGGATCGATGTTTTATTTTAAAATAATAGATAATTTAGATATATATATATAGCGTGTTATCGTGCTTTTTCGAGGATAATTTAAATTGTCACAAATTTTTAGATATAATTTTGCCTCTTAAAGCATAAATACTTAATATTATGTCATTTACTAGATTTTACTTCTATCGAACTCTGTACAATTTATAGATTATAATAAATAATATTATATAAGTATTCCCGAGCAAGATAGTTTCTAAAAGGTGGTGCCTATTGAATGAAAAGTCCTTTTTCACGATTTTTCGGGGGCGGCGATAAAAACGCTTCTGAAGTTAAAAGTGAAGTAGAACAAGTAGCACAAGTTGAAAAGAAAAATGCTGCAGAAGAAGTAGTAAAAATTCCAATCGATAAAATAATTCCAAATCGGTTCCAACCTCGTACAGTTTTTGATGAAGAAAAAATTGAAGAATTATCAAGAACCATTCATACGCACGGTGTCATCCAACCAATTGTCATCCGACATTTCGAGGGAGAGCGTTATGAAATAATTGCAGGGGAACGACGTTATAGAGCAATGAAGAAGCTCAATTGGGCAGAGGTTCCCGCAATCGTTCGCGATTTAAGTGATAAAGAAACTGCTTCTATTGCTTTGATAGAAAATCTTCAGCGAGAAGAATTGACAGCAATTGAAGAAGCATTGGCTTATCAGCAATTATTAGAACTTCATTCACTAACACAAGAAGCACTTGCTCAACGTTTAGGAAAAGGCCAGTCAACTGTTGCAAATAAATTACGGTTATTAAAATTGCCTCAATTCGTCCAGGAAGCAATCTTGAAAAGAGAGATTACAGAGCGTCATGCTCGTGCAATGATTTCTTTAAAAGATGAAGAATTACAAGCTAAATTGGTAGCTCTAATCAAAGATTATGATTGGAATGTTCGACAGCTTGAAGAATATATCCAACAACTGAACGAGCCGAAAGAAGAGGCAGCAAAAAAAGAAAAACCAAAACGAAAAGCCATCAGCAAAGATATCCGTATAGCACTGAATACGATTAAACAGTCTTTATCAATGGTGACGAAAAGTGGTATAAATGTGAACACTGAAGAAGAAGATACGGATGATTATTACCAAATCACTGTACGTATTCCAAAGAAAAAATAAAAGCTTAACAAAAAAGTAACTACCTAGTCTATTTCGTTAAACTTGGTTAAAACCTAGCAGTTTTGGACCTAAGTGAGGAGACAAGCGAAAAATTCTGCCGCATAAAAAAGAAGGCTAGAAAGGTACTCCTTTTTATAGCTATATATGCAACGAAGGCTTATCGTCAAGGAAAATGGCGATAAGCCTAATTTTCTACTATCAAATTTATAAAATAGTTGTATGGATAGTAATACATCTCGTTTATAAATTTGATAAAATGTACTAAATGACTATATTCGATTATTTTATAAATTGATTGATGAAAGCAGGTGCAAGAAGGTTGGGAAGAATTATTGCCGTTACAAACCAGAAAGGTGGGGTAGGGAAAACTACTACATCTGTAAATTTGAGCGCTTGTCTTGCTTATTTAGGGAAAAAAGTTCTTTTAATAGACACTGATCCACAAGGTAATGCTACAAGTGGTGTTGGTATAAATAAGGGTGAAATTCAAAGTTGTATCTATGATGTGCTGATTGATGATGAAGAAGTGGCAAATGTCATCCAAGCCTCCAAAGTGGAGAATCTGGATGTTATTCCAGCAACAATTTCTCTTGCTGGGGCAGAAATTGAACTTGTTTCAACAATTTCACGTGAAGTTCGATTAAAACATGCGTTACAAAACGTGAAGAATCAATATGATTATATTATTATCGATTGTCCACCCTCTTTAGGATTGTTAACAATCAATGCATTGACTGCATCCGATGCCGTTATTATTCCCGTTCAGTGCGAATATTACGCCCTGGAAGGATTAAGTCAATTATTATCGACGGTACGTCTTGTTCAAAAGCATTTAAATCAGGAATTATATATTGATGGTGTGCTTTTAACTATGCTCGATGCACGGACAAACCTTGGTTTACAAGTAATTGAGGAAGTTAAAAAATACTTCCAGGATAAAGTATATAAAACAATCATTCCGCGTAATGTCCGTTTAAGCGAGGCTCCGAGCCATGGCGAACCAATCATTATATATGATGCAAAATCAAGAGGTGCGGAAGTCTATTTAGAGTTAGCAAGGGAAGTGATCAAAAATGGCTAGAGGGTTAGGTAAAGGAATAGGTGCATTATTTCCAACAGAAACATTGGAAAATGTTCAACCCAATGAAGATCAAATCGAAAAAATCGACCTGCAAAAACTTGTTGTTAACCCTTTTCAACCTCGAAGGATTTTCGATGATGAAGCAATTGAAGAACTTGCGCAGTCCATCATGGAACATGGAATCATTCAGCCTATCGTCGTTAGGAAAAAAGGGAAGAAGTTTGAAATTGTTGTTGGAGAACGGCGTTTTAGAGCTGCGAAATTTGCCAATCTAAAAGAAATACCTGCGATTGTAAGAAGTCTGACGGAAGACCAGATGATGGAGCTGGCCATTCTGGAAAACCTTCAACGTGAGGATTTAACACCTATTGAGGAAGCTGAAGCCTACCAAAGCTTGATTGAAAAACTTAACTTTACCCAAGAAGAACTTGCTAAACGTTTAGGCAAAAGCCGTCCATACATTACGAATCATCTTCGCTTATTAACATTACCCCAAGAGGTGCGCGATTTAGTAAATACCGGGGAGTTATCCATGGGTCATGGACGTACGTTACTAGGTTTAAAAAACAAAAGAAGAATTCCTGAAGTAGCAGAAAAAGTCATTAAGCATGGGTTGAATGTCCGTCAATTAGAAAACTTAATTAAACAATTGAATGAAGAGGTTTCACGTGAAACAGAAAAACCTGTAAAAAAGGATATCTATGTCCAGGCTACTGAAACGCAATTACGTGAATACTTCGGAACAAATGTACAAATAAGGAAATCCAAGAATAAAGGGAAAATTGAAATTGAATTTTATTCAGAGGATGATTTAGAGCGAATTTTGGAGATACTACAACTAGAAGAATAGAAAAGTTGTGAGCGCCAAGTTGAGGCGCTCTTTTTTCTAAGATAAAGAAGAGGTAGAAAATGGTACTAATTGGGTCAATTATAAATGCCTTATTAATCGTGATAGGGGCTACAATTGGTCGTATTTTTAGGGGCATCCCCGAAAAAATGAAAACGACCGTGTTATCAATTATCGGACTTGCCGTTGCTGTTTTGGGAATTCAAATGGGAATGGAGACGACTAATTTCATTATAGTCATAATTAGTCTGGTTGTAGGTGCAGTAATCGGTGAATGGCTCGATTTGGATAATCTGCTAATTCGCTTGGGAAAATGGATTGAAACTAAAATCGGGAAGCAAACGTCAGAAAGTAGTATAGCTGAAGGATTTATTAATGCTACATTATTTTTTGTAATTGGTTCGATGTCGATTCTTGGTTCATTGGATAGTGGTATCCGGAATGATCACTCGGTTCTTATAACAAAGGGGATTATTGATGGATTTACCGCGATTGTCTTATCATCGACCCTGGGAATAGGTGTCATGTTAGCTGCAATCCCCGTATTTCTATATCAAGGCATTATTACCCTTCTTGCAGGGTTAATTAGCAAATACATTCCTGAAGCTGCATTAAGTTTATTTATTCAAGAAATGACGGCAACAGGCGGTGTCATGATCATGGCAATTGGGTTGAATATTGCAGGTCTAACTAAGATTCGAGTAGCCAATTTGCTCCCCGGAATTGTAGTAGTTGCTATTGTCGTTGTGTTCATTTTTCTTTTTCAATAAATGACGCTGCCAGGCAAGAAGCAATGCACGTGCAATTTTGTTGCCCATCGAATAGGTAACATTTAAACGAGTATTCTGTAAAACAAGCATTTCCATAAAACCTCCAACATTGACGATTCCTTTAATAGAAATGTCACCGATTGGAGGTAATTCTTTTTTTACAGCCTTGCCAGGGAATAGTGGACCATCTTGGAGAACAATATGGCCTACATTTCGTTCACTCCCTAAACAAGCATCGATGGCAACAATATATGGAGTATCAGGCTTGGCGTTTATTTCTTCTATTTTCGAAGCTAAATTGATGGCGTGCAACGGGTTTTCAAGCGTACCGATTACTTCAAATGGAAATGAGTGAAAACTAGTCAAAAAACTGCCTGTTAAAGGGCCGAGAGAATCACCAGTTGAACGATCTGTTCCAATACAGCAAAATACTAATTGTTCGTGGTCAAAAGGAATATAATTTAAAAATAAATCACTTAATTGCCAAAGTGCGCCTGTTTGTTCATGATGAACAAAAGAATTTAAAGGGACTTTTGGTATTTTTTGCATAAGCAATTCCCGCTTTCTTTAGAATTGGTTTTAGGATAGTATTTATGGTAAAAATTGAACTATATTGTAATCAAGTATATTCAAGTTTATGGTTACTTATACAAGGAGTGGAAAAATGGCAGCAGATGGACTAGGAGAGCAAATGGAAGAACAAGTGAAAGAAGCCACTGAGCAGTCGGAAAAGGTATGGAATTATTTCACGAGCGAAGAATTATGGACTTTTGTTTTAACTGCTTCGGTTAAGATTGTAGCGATTCTCGTTGTTTCCTATCTAGTTATATTTATAGGGAAGAGAGTCATTACACGAATTCTTACCCTGAAAGTAAAAACACCTATCAATCAAAATGAGCGAAGACAGCAAACAATTATTAAATTATTACATAGCACATTGAGCTATTTAGTTTATTTCTCTGCGATGATTGCCATTTTATCGGCTGTTGAAATCAACATAGGCGGTCTACTTGCTGGGGCAGGGATTGCCGGTTTAGCAATCGGTTTCGGTGCACAAAGTTTAGTTAAGGATATTATTACGGGATTCTTCATTATCCTGGAGGATCAGTTTGGAATAGGAGATTATATTCGCTTAAATAATGCTGAGGGGACAGTAACAGAAATTGGTTTGCGTACAACAAAAATATTAGGGGCAACCGGAGAGCAATATATTATACCCAATGGCCAAATATTGGATGTCGTAAACTTCTCGGTCAATAACTCCAAAGCCATTATCGATATGCAAGTCGCCATTGATGCGGATATTGAAAAAGTCGAGAAGCTGGTATCCGCCTATTTAAAAACATTACCTCCTAAATATGAGGAATTAATCGATGTACCGGCATTTTTAGGTGTACAAAATGTTGTGGGAACAGAAGTAACTATTCGTATTATTGCCGAAACAAAACCTTTGCAGCATTACGGAATTGCTCGTGTTATTAGACGTGATATAAAAGAAATTTTGGAAAGAAACGGTATTCCTATGGCATATCCTAAAATGATGCTTTATGATCGAGGTAGTAAGGAGTCAGGGGGAGAATGAGTATAATGGAAGCAAAAGTATTTGGATTGAATGATGTCGTTGAAATGAAAAAACAACATCCGTGTGGAACAAATGCATGGAAAATTATCCGCTTGGGCGCTGATATCCGTATTAAGTGCCAAGGGTGTGGCCATAGCGTCATGATTCCTCGCCGAGAATTTGAAAAGAAAATGAAAAAAGTACTGGAAAGAGCAAATGAAGAGTAAAATCTTGGCCAATTAGACTTTTTCATCACTTATCCATATAATAAACAATGGTTTCATATTTATTTAGTTCTATATCTATTGCACTTTAAAGGCAAAAAAACTATAAGAGAAATAGAAAGGTCGTGTCAACTCACATGTCGCTTACAGCTGGTATCGTAGGTTTACCGAACGTAGGAAAATCTACATTATTTAACGCAATTACAAAAGCAGGTGCATTAGCTGCAAACTACCCATTCGCAACAATTGATCCCAACGTGGGAGTAGTTGAGGTACCGGATGCACGTTTAGATAAATTAACTGAATTAGTTGAACCTAAGAAAACAGTTCCAACAGCTTTTGAATTCACGGATATTGCAGGGATTGTAAAGGGAGCATCAAAAGGGGAAGGGCTAGGCAATAAGTTCTTATCCCACATCCGTGAAGTAGATGCAATCTGCCAAGTAGTTCGCTGCTTTGAAGATGAAAATATTACGCACGTTTCAGGTTCTGTTAACCCGATTGATGACATTGAAGTAATCAATTTGGAGCTGATTTTAGCAGATATGGAATCTGTGGAAAAACGTCTTCAACGCGTAGGGAAGATGGCAAAACAAAAAGATAAGGAAGCATTGATCGAAGAACCTATCTTAGTAAAATTAAAAGATGCTCTGGAAAAAGAGAAACCAGCACGATCTGTTGATTTATCGGAGGACGAGTTAAAAGTTATTAAAGGCCTTCACCTTTTAACAATCAAACCAATGCTTTATGTTGCGAACGTTTCCGAAGATGAGGTTGCTGATGCTGCAAACAATCCATATGTACAACAAGTACGCGAATTTGCTGATGCAGAAGGTGCGCAAGTCATTACAATCTGTGCAAAAATCGAAGAAGAAATTTCTGAATTGGATGATGAAGAAAAAGCAATGTTCCTGGAGGAATTAGGAATTGAGGAGTCTGGTCTAGATCAGCTTATCCGTGCATCATATGACTTATTAGGATTAGCAACTTACTTTACTGCTGGTGTACAAGAAGTACGTGCATGGACTTTCCGCAAAGGAATGAAAGCACCGCAATGTGCCGGTGTCATTCACTCTGATTTTGAGCGCGGATTTATTCGTGCAGAAACAGTGGCATATGAAGACCTAGTTGAAGCAGGCTCAATGGCAGCAGCAAAAGAGGCTGGCAAGGTACGTTTAGAGGGGAAAGAATACATTGTACAAGATGGCGATGTAATGTTATTCCGCTTCAACGTTTAATTGTAATTTGATTTAAATAAAAACAGGCGTCCACTTAGGAGGCCTGTTTTTCGCTATTATTTAAATAAACATAGACGCTGAATTCTTCCGGAATATCTTGTACCAAGCAGTCATCCGGAAACTTCTGAAGCTTATTAATCCCGATAAAGTTTGCTAGTCCACCAGCAATAAAAGAGGCACTTGCAAGCAATATTGCATAATTCCCGATGGCAAAGCCAAAAGCTAATGGGATAATTCCCGTGATAGCAAATGAAGTTAAAAAGATAGATTGATAATGCCCATTTTTAATTTTCTCGGTTGTTTTGGAGTAGATTAACCCCTTTTCAAGATGAATGGAAAGGGAAATGGACTCCCGCGCAACTTTGCAGCGATATCGATAGCCAATTATATTTAATAACTCATTGGCAATAACCAATAGTAACGAGACAATTATATAAATAGCCACACCCAAGAGAAACCGAAGTATGCTAAATGATAATTCTGGATGCAAGAAATAGTTTAGCCCAACAAATAAAATACTTAATAGCGAAGTTAAAATGATTGTTTGTTTCATTACTTTTTTCTCATCAATTCTGATGACTTCTACGTTATGAGACATAGTAAACCTTAATCCTTTCCTTCATATACATATAGCCTTGGTAATTCCGGGTCATCTCTTATAAGAGAGTTATCTGGGAATCTACGTAACTCCTTGTACATATAAAAGTCTCCTACTGCTCCAGCAATAAGGAAAGCCCCCAATAATACGAGTATATTTGATTGAATCAAGAATCCGATCATGGCAGGAACCACACCCGTTGTCCAAAATGGCAGCAATAAGGATTTTTTCATGGCTTTGTTCGCTAATGGCTCGGTTGTAGTTGCATAAGCAACGCCCAATTTTAAATTTACACCATAGTCTAATTGTTTAAATTTAACTTTCCCGAAAACCATAAACCCTATTAAATGGAAAACTTCATGAAGTACAATGAGTCCGATATAAGAAACTAAGAAAAGTAGAATATCCCAAAATGTAATGGATCCTGAAAACTGTTGGTGAATAAGGGCATTGGCAAATAAAAATACAACACTTAAGCCAAAGGTTAACCATATGTTCATTTTTGAGATTTTTTTCATATCAAGCTTTATGACATAAGGATTTAAGTCTTGTGACATTTTTTCACGCCCCTTTATGTAACATTATAAAGTGTTCAAATTCGAAATTACACTGTTTAAATCATATTCTAGGTTATGAGAAAAATCATGCTTAATCAAAAATGATCTTTTGTATAAATACTGTTATCTTTGTTGCATAAAGGTATGAAGTATGCTACAATTCAATGATGTGAGTATATATTACTTACTCCTTGCTCCCGTACTGTCGGAGAGCCCAAGTCCATAAGGAGGTGCAAAATAGATGAAAAAGTATGAAGTAATGTACATCGTTCGTCCAAACATTGAGGACGAAGCGAAAAAAGCATTAGTAGAACGCTTCAATGAAGTTTTAACTTCAAACGGCGCTGAAATCATCGAGTCTAAAGAGTGGGGCAAACGCCGCTTAGCTTATGAAATCAACGACTTCCGTGAAGGTTACTACCAAATCGTAAAAGCTAACGCTGGTACTGAAGCTATCAACGAATTCACTCGTTTAGCTAACATCAGCGAAGACATTATCCGTCACATGGCTGTTCGTGAAGAAGCATAATTGACATTTTAAACTTAACAAAAATCGCTGAAAAAGGAGGTTGAAATTGTGATAAACCGTGTCGTACTAGTTGGAAGACTTACGAAAGATCCAGAGCTTCGCTATACACCGAGTGGCGTTCCTATGACTCGTTTTACAATAGCTGTAAACAGAACATTTTCGAACCAATCAGGTGAACGTGAAGCAGACTTCATTGGATGTATTGCTTGGAGAAAACAAGCCGAAAACTTAGCAAACTTCATGAGAAAAGGAAGTTTGATTGGTGTGGAAGGCCGTATTCAAACAGGTAGCTTTGAAGGACAAGATGGAAAACGTGTTTATACAACAGATGTTGTAGCGGATGCTGTGCAATTCTTGGAACCGCGTAACACTGGTGGTGGTGGAATGCCAAATCAACAGTATGGAGGGCAGCCACAATATGGAGGCAACCAACCTTCGTATGGTACGAGCCAACCTAGCCAACAATTTGGCGGCGGCAACATGGATCAAGATCCATTTGCTCCATCCTACCAACAATCTCAACCTTCTGGTAATCAGCAAAATTATACACGTGTTGATGAGGATCCATTTGCATCGAGCAAAGGACCAATCGAAGTTTCTGAGGACGATCTGCCGTTCTAAAAGAAAAGCGGAGCACGTTCGTTCAGCTCTGAAAACAACTGGAGAAAACTACAAAAGGACGCTTTTTGTCCTTGAAGGACTTTTTGAAGTTGTCGAGGAGCTAACGTGTGAAGCTAGACAATAAGAAAAGCGGAGCACGTTCGATTGAAACTAAAAACTAATAAAGGAGGAATATCGAAATGGCACAACGTCGCGGAGGCCGCAAACGCCGTAAAGTTTGTTACTTCACTTCAAACAACATTACTACAATCGATTATAAAGATGTAGATTTACTTAAAAAGTTCATTTCTGAGCGCGGTAAAATTTTACCACGTCGCGTAACTGGTACAAGTGCAAAATACCAACGCAAATTAACTACAGCTATTAAACGTTCTCGTATTATGGCTCTTCTTCCATTCGTAGCGGAAGATAAATAAGATTTAACTGTAAAAAGTACAACAAGGGTGATGAACCATTTGTTGTACTTTTTTGTTGCTTGAATTTTTATTAGAATGCACCCGATGAGGTATGGAGAATCTAATGCAATAAAAAAGGCTACCTAAACAAGTATTAGGCAACCCATAAGTAAGGCTATTCGTTTATATCGATTTGTTTAAAGTCACTAAAGCAAAGTTACGTTATAGACCCTTCTTTTTTATCTTTTGATAGGAACCATCCGGCTAAAGCAATAATAATTAGTACGGCATAAAAGAATAGTTTCCATTCTTTGGAATGAGCAAACTCATAAGAAATAACGCCGATATCTGGATGGCCCAATGTTAGTACAGCCAGCTTAACACCAACCCATCCAACAATGGCAAATGCAGCGATTTCAAGTCCAGGTCTGGATTGAAGCAATCTGACAAATAGGTTGGCGGCAAAACGCATGATGATTAAACCAATTAATCCTCCTGCAAAAATAATAAGGAACTTACCACCATCCATACCACCTATCTGCGGCAGCGTGGTAGCAGGAAGAGTCATGGCAAGGGCTACTGCCGCAAGAATGGAGTCGATGGCAAAAGCAATATCAGCTAACTCAACTTTAATGACAGTTCCCCAAAAGCCTGCTTTTTTCTTCTCTTTTTCCTTAGTCTCTTTTTCCCTTTTGGAAATCAGTTTCCTGACTATATGATTTATGGAGATAAAGAGAAGATAAAGAGCGCCGAGTGCCTGTATCTGCCAGACGTCGACAAGGAAGGAAATGATAAACAGTGAAGCGAAACGGAAAATGAAAGCTCCTGCTAACCCATAAAATAGAGCCTTTTTCCTTTCTCTTTCAGGAAGGTGCTTTACCATGATTGCTAGTACGAGTGCATTATCAGCTGCAAGCAATCCTTCAAGAGCGACCAACAATAACAATACCCATCCGTATTCCAGTAAAATTGATAAATCCAAATTCTTAATCCTCCTATTGAAATTGACATTATCCAAATAAGTTAAAACTTTGGGAAATTCAACTTTTTCTGACCATAGTGTATTGTGCACTCACTGTTCAAATTGTTTGCATGATGAAAGGTTCATATAAGTCAAGATATTCTATAGGAAATATTACCAACTGATAGGGGCAGTATACCTACTAATTTTGACTAAAAAAGGCAACTTTATGTCCATAAATTAAGTTGATTGCAACAAAACGAGACAATAAGAAAAGCCGACAAATCTTTAGAAGATTTTGTCGACTTATTCATCCCATTTAAGGTGGGTCCTTGCTCTTTGCATTTTTGTCCATTATATAAAAAGATGGTACAATATATGAATGACAAGAATTTTTCCAATACGTCAAAGGAAGGTTATAAATGCCGAATAATCAAACGAGAAGGCTGGCCCATGGTGCTATGATGATAGCACTATTTGCGATTTTTATTGCCATCGCCTTTTATGTTCCAATCATAAGTCTTGTTGCTACATTGTTTGCTCCACTGCCACTAGCTTGGTATAGTGCAAAGTATGATCGAAAATCCTCACTGTTAGTAGCATTTATAGGGTGTATCATTACTTTCTTCTTTGGGGGATTGTTAATCATTCCTTTTGCACTGATGTATGCAGCAATAGGGATTGTCATTGGGGATGCACTAAGACTAAAAAGAAGTAAAGTGTTCTTGCTGATGTCTACAGGGATTACAGCGCTCATAACTTTTGCCGTAGAATATGTTATCGCTTTAAAGTTATTTGAAATGGACATTATAAAAGAATTCATGACGATCATGCGCGAAAGTTATCAAAACTCCATTGAACTTTCGGAAAGTCTTACGGGTCAAACACCCATAGATGACCAAATGCTGGATAGAATGTTTGATACGATGGAGATTCTGATCCCAGCCTCTATTACAATAGCAGTCTTTTTCTTTGCGTTTATTATTATCACGATTAATTTACCTATGTTAAAACGCCTGGGAATTAATGTTCCAAAATTTCATGCATTTAAGAATATGCGTTTGCCAAGAGCGGTATTATGGTATTACTTAATCATTTTATCAATCAATTTATTTATTAGCCCTGAAAGTGGTACTGCACTTTACGTCATTTGCTTGAATTTTTCATTAGTACTCTGGCTGCTGTTAACCTTGCAAGGAATTTCACTTGTTTATTTTGTCCTTGATGCATATGGTTCACCACCGTTTTTAAAGGTGTTGGCAGCCTTTATGGCAATACCACTGTATTCCTTCTTTGTATTAATAGGAATATTGGATTTAGGTTTTGACATACGTTCAATTGTCAAAGGTAAGATTCAGAAGTAGGGAGCTGATAAAATGGATACCTATAGGAAGCGAATGATTCGACATCCTCTTATGTATCTAACGATGATTGGCTTACTAGGTGCCATCCTACTGACCATTTGGAATATTTGGTTAGGCATAGCCTATGCAGTAGTCACATCCATCGGGTTAGTATATGCATGGAGAATTGAAAAAATCACCTTTTCGCAAACTGAAAAACATATAGAGTCATTATCATTTCGCATGAAAAAGGTAGGTTCGGAAGCCTTATTAGAAATGCCGATAGGGATATTGCTTGTAAATGACAAGTTTGATATTGAATGGGCAAACCCCTATATGTCCGAAATTTTAGGGGAAGATTCTTTAATCGGTCAGGAAATGTTCGATCTTTCGGATGAGCTCTACAGCTTGATCAAATCAGAAGAAAAGCGTGAGCAAAACGTTTCGATTAATGATCGTAAATATAAAGTGGTCTATAAGCAGGAAGAAAAGCTCTTATACTTTTTTGACGTAACAGAGCAGGTAAATATCGAATCTAAATATTTTGCGGATCGTACTGTACTCGCAATATTATTTATAGATAATTATGATGAACTTACTCAAGGATTGGATGACCAATCAAGAAGTTTAACGAATACAGTAGTTACATCCATTATCAATGAATGGGCATTTGAACATGGAATCTATGCCAAACGCATATCATCAGATCGTTTTTTAGCTGTTTTAAATGAGTCGATTCTAGAAGAGTTAGAGAAGAAAAAATTCTCTATTTTAGACGATATCCGCGAAAAAACGGCTCAAAGAAATCTATCGCTTACTTTAAGTATTGGGGTTGGTGCAGGCTCCTCTTCTCTTATTAAACTAGGTGAATTAGCGCAATCCAGTCTCGATTTAGTGCTGGGGCGGGGCGGGGACCAAGTGGCCATCAAGCAGCCAAGCGGTAAGTTAAAGTTCTATGGCGGGAAAACAAACCCGGTCGAAAAACGTACGAGGGTCAGAGCCCGTGTTATTTCCCATGCGTTGCAAGATCTGATTATCGAAAGCGACCAGGTATTTATTATGGGGCACAAACACCCTGATATGGATGCAATCGGGGCGGCGATCGGTGTTCGCAAAATGGCCCAAAAAAATAAAGTTAATGGCTTTGTTGTGGTCAACTTTGACGAGCTGAATGGCAGTGTCAGCCGACTAATGAATGAGATTGAAGAAAATACAGATCTCTATCGTTACTTTATCTCACCGGAAGAAGCTCTTTCTATGATGACTGAAAAATCATTAATCATTGTGGTAGATACGCATAAACCAAGTCTTGTAATGGATCCACGGCTATTGAAGCGTTCAGATAAGGTCGTTGTGATTGACCATCACAGGCGTGGTGAAGAATTTATTCAAAATCCAACACTTGTGTATATGGAGCCATACGCATCTTCTACAGCAGAGTTAGTCACGGAAATTCTAGAGTATCAACCGGAAGAGGAAAAGCTAAACAAACTGGAAGCAACTTCTCTGTTATCCGGAATAATAGTAGATACGAAAAGTTTTACATTAAGAACGGGAGCACGTACTTTTGAAGCGGCATCTTACTTAAGAACGTATGGAGCAGATACAATTCTTGTCCAACAATTATTAAAAGAGGATATCGATACGTATATTGTACGTTCAAAAATAATTCAAACCGTTGATTTTGTTTACCCCGGCATTGCAGTTGCCAGAGGGGAAGAAGAAAAAAATTACGACTCCGTTTTAATCGCTCAAACAGCTGATATTTTACTGACGATGAAGGATGTAACAGCTTCCTTTGTGGTTGCCCATCGTCCGGACGGCTTAATCGGCATTAGTGCACGATCATTGGGTGACATTAATGTCCAGGTAATCATGGAGAGCCTCGGAGGCGGGGGGCATTTAACAAATGCGGCTTGTCAGATTGATGCACAGACTATAGAAGAAGCAATGAGTCTTTTAACAAAAGCAATTAGGGAAACACTTGAAGGGAGTAATGAAGAATGAAAGTAGTATTTCTAAAAGATGTAAAAGGTAAAGGGAAAAAAGGCGAAGTTAAAAATGTTGCAGATGGCTATGCACAAAACTTCCTTATTAAAAATGGCTATGCAGTGGAAGCATCAAACCAAGCAATGAGCCAATTACAAGGGCAAAAGAAACTTGAAGAAAAAAACGCAGCAGCTGAATTGCAAGCAGCAAAAGATCTAAAGGAACATATTGAAAAACTGGAAGTTGAAATTAAGGCAAAATCAGGTGAAGGCGGTCGACTATTTGGCTCAATTTCAACAAAGCAAATTGCTTCCAGCCTGGAAAAAGCGCATGGCATTAAAATCGATAAACGTAAAATGGATTGCGATGGTATCCGTTCTCTAGGTTATACAAATGTTCCTGTTAAATTACATCATGATGTAAAAGCAACTCTAAAAGTACATGTGGTTGAAGAGGCTTAAGGAGAGATGTCTATGAACGATTCCGTTATGGACCGCGTTCCACCGCATAACCATGAAGCAGAACAATCGGTTATTGGTGCGATATTTCTTGAACCACAAAGCTTGATTACAGCATCTGAAATTTTAATACCGGATGATTTTTATCGGATCGCCCATAAGAAAATCTTCCAAACGATGCTGGATCTAAGCGATCAAGGAAATGCGATAGATGTTGTCACTGTTACAGAAGAACTTTCGGTAAGAAAGGAACTTGAGGACGTTGGTGGACTTTCTTACTTAACAGAGCTTGCTAATGCTGTTCCAACAGCTGCTAATATTGCCTATTACGCTAAAATCGTTGAAGAAAAAGCACTCCTACGCAGATTAATCCGTGTAGCAACCAAAATCGCAGAAGATGGCTATACACGGGAAGACGAAGTTGAAGCACTTTTATCGGAAGCGGAAAAGAAAATGATGGAAGTCGCGAACCGCAAAAATGCCGGCGACTTTAAGCACGTAAAAGAAGTACTTGTTCAAACCTATGACAATATTGAACAGCTTCAGTTTAGAGATGGCGATGTGACCGGCATCCCTACAGGATTCAATGATCTAGATCATATGACGGCTGGATTCCAGCGCAATGACCTAATTATTGTAGCAGCTCGTCCATCTGTAGGGAAAACAGCCTTTGCCTTGAACATTGCACAAAATGTGGCCATTAAAGCGCGTGAAAATGTAGCTATCTTCTCGCTGGAGATGGGTGCAG
This sequence comes from Ureibacillus aquaedulcis, assembly GCF_030418165.1. Lineage (GTDB taxonomy): Bacteria > Bacillota > Bacilli > Bacillales_A > Planococcaceae > Ureibacillus > Ureibacillus aquaedulcis. Next base: position 170,141 of record NZ_JAUHTQ010000007.1, on the reverse strand, counting down.
AGCAGCTTGTTATGCGTCTATTATGTGCGGAAGGAAATATTGATGCACAAGCTTTGCGTACCGGTGCCCTGACTTCGGATGACTGGAGCAAATTAACGATGGCAATGGGAAGTCTATCAAATTCAGGTATTTTTATAGATGATACACCTGGTCTTCGCATCAATGAAATACGTGCGAAATGCCGTCGCCTTGCACAAGAACACGGACTAGGCATGATTTTGATCGATTACTTGCAATTAATTCAAGGGAGCGGACGAAGTGGTGAAAATCGCCAACAAGAGGTATCTGAAATCTCGCGTTCGTTAAAAGCTCTGGCCCGTGAATTGAAAGTTCCCGTTATTGCTTTATCTCAGTTATCCCGTGGCGTTGAGCAACGTCAAGATAAACGCCCGATGATGAGTGACATTCGTGAATCTGGAAGTATCGAGCAAGATGCTGATATTGTCGCTTTCTTATATCGTGACGATTATTATGATAAAGAAAGTGAAAGCAAAAACATGATTGAAATCATTATTGCAAAACAGCGTAATGGCCCGACTGGTACCGTAACATTGGCATTCAAAAAAGAGTTCAATAAGTTTATTAATATTGATTGGTCACAGCATCCGATGCCGGCAAATGCAGGCTAGTGATATTATTTCAGAACACGAACAATGATTAAAATACATTAATCGTTTGTTCGTGTTTTTTCTTATTCTGGATTGACTTCTACCGCTAATCACTGTTACAATTAAAGCTGTTTGATATGGTGAACCATGTATGAGCAAAAAAAACTAATAAGTAATTTAGATCACAATAATAGAAATTGTTCATATTTAATTAATGGGATGTTTTACTTATTAATGAGAATAATAAACGTACTTGAGTCTAGCGGAGGTGCTGATATGACATCAGTTGTAGTTGTAGGAACACAATGGGGAGACGAAGGTAAAGGGAAAATTACTGACTTCCTATCTAAGAAAGCAGATATAATTGCTCGTTTTTCAGGTGGCGATAACGCAGGTCATACAATCAAAATTGGCCAAGAAACTTATAAATTGCATTTAATTCCATCAGGTATTTTTTATAAAGAAAAATCATCGGTAATGGGAAATGGGATGGTAATCAATCCAAAATCTCTAGTAACTGAATTAAAAGGATTACAGGAACGTGGGATTGATACTTCAAATTTACGTATCTCAAACCGTGCACAAGTCATTCTTCCATATCATATCTATCAAGATAAAGTGGATGAGGCTTCTCGTGGGGACAATAAAATCGGGACGACTTGTAAAGGGATTGGTCCATGTTATCAAGATAAGATCGCACGTATGGGAATTCGTATTGCGGACTTACTTGAGCGTGATGTGTTTGAACAAAAGCTGCGTGAGAATTTAGAGAAGAAAAACCGTCTTTTCGAAAAATTCTACGAAGTAGAAGGCTTAAAATTTGAAGATATCTTCGAAGAATTCTACGGATATGGCCAAGAACTTGCGAAATACGTAACAGATACTTCTAAAGTGTTGAATGACGTATTAGACGAAGGTGGCCGTGTGTTATTTGAAGGTGCACAAGGTGTTATGTTAGACGTGGACCACGGAACTTATCCATATGTTACATCTTCAAACCCTGTTGCAGGTGGAGTAACAACTGGTACAGGTATCGGGCCATCCCATGTTTCTCGTGTAGTTGGTGTAAGTAAGGCATATACATCTCGTGTAGGTGACGGGCCATTCCCAACCGAATTATTCGATGAAATTGGTCATCACATTCGTGAAGTTGGCCGTGAATATGGTACAACAACTGGCCGCCCTCGCCGTGTAGGTTGGTTTGACGCTGTTGTAGTTCGCCACTCTCGTCGTGTAAGTGGAATTACTGACCTAGCATTAAACTCAATCGATGTATTATCTGGACTTGAAACAGTAAAAATCTGTACGGCTTACGAATACAATGGTGAAGTAATCACTGAATATCCAGCAAGCTTACATGTCCTAGAAGCTTGTAAACCAGTTTATGAAGAACTACCAGGCTGGTCTGAAGATATTACAGCAATGCGTACATTAGAAGAACTACCAGAAAATGCTCGTAAATACGTAGAACGCGTAGTAGAACTAACTGGCATCAGCCTAATGACATTCTCAGTAGGCCCAGCACGCGAACAGACTAACATTGTTAATCCAATCTGGGATTAACACGCAAACAAAAACCTACTAATGGATTTTTAAAATCCATTAGTAGGTTTTCTTTTCTAGTGAATGGCCTTCTTCTTAAAGCGGCCACCCTTTACCTCACTGATGTTTCCAATAGCTAGGAAAGCCTGCGTATCGATTGTGCGTACGATTTCTTTCATTTTTGATTCCTCAAGTCGAGTAATAACACAAAAAATAACCTTTTTGTTATTCCCTGTATAGGCACCTTCCCCATGAAGATAGGTTACTCCCCGGCCTAACCGAGCCATAATTGCCTGGCCGATTTCCTCAATTTCGTCGCTAATGATATAGACAGATTTAGATTCTTCCATTCCTAAAACGACAATATCAATGACCTTTGAGGCAATAAAGTATGCGATAACGGAATACATGGCCTGTTCCCATGTGAAAACAAACCCAGCTATGGTAAAGATGGCAAGATTAATAATCAAGATAATCTCCCCAACAGAGAAAGGCAATTTTTTATTGGATAAAATGGCCATTACTTCTGTTCCATCCAAACAACCCCCGTAGCGGATAACCAGTCCAACGCCCACGCCCAATAAAATCCCGCCAAATACAGTAGCTAATAATAAATCAGATGTAAACGGCTGGATATGGTGCATGGTTACGGTTGCTCCGGAAAGGATTGTAATAGCGAAGAAAGACATGAGAGCAAAGGTTTTTCCGATTTGTTTATAGCCTATGTAAATAAAAGGTATATTGATAATGAAGATGAACACTCCAGTAGGAATTCCAGTTAGATGAGATAGAATAATGGAAATCCCGACAATCCCCCCATCCATTACTGTATTCGGCACTAAAAATAACTCAAGTCCAACAGCAAAGATCAAGGCCCCAATAACGGCCATCAGAATTCGCAGTACCTTTGTTCCAGTACTCGCTTTATTTATTTCAGAAGCGTGGATGGCTTTACTTTGATTCATTAATTTCCTCCAATCTCTTCTTATAATTGTATTAATCTTCAATACATAAAATTAGAATGAAAGACTCGAAAATAGGTGAGAATATTTTCCTAATAATTACAGGTAGGGAAAGGTATGCTTTGTCGAGGAATAACAAAGAAGTGCGAAAGACTAGAACAAATTAATTATACTAAAATTTCCGAATTATATAAATGGAACGCAAATTATTAAGGATAATAGGGGTTAACTCAGAGAATATAAAAAAAAATTAATAGATATATCCACTTGTCATAAAAGCGATACATCAATCTAGTTTAATTTTCCTAATTTGTAACAGCGAATATTCAAATAATACATTTTCGTTACAAAAGACTCAAATGGTTTAATAGAAAAAAAGATTATGGTACATTAAAAAAGTGCAAATTTTTGCATGGAAAATAACCCATAGAATGGGTAGTCTTTGGAAGGGGCTTTATTATGAGTTCGAAATGGAACATCAGCGGAGACTTTACAAAGAAACAATCGATAAGTCTTAATTTTAAACCATCACATATATTTAGAAAAGCAGCTATGGCTACTTTATTATTCACAGCAATGAGTTCGACTAATGCATTTGCCGATGAAACAAGTGCAAGTGGCATCGAAAAAATATACCATGTTTATGTTGGAGATACATATATAGGAGCAGTCTCAAACGAAGAAGCTGTTACTGAAATTATTCAAACAAAAGAACAAGAAGTGCAAAAGCTTTACCAAGATTACAATCTGGATGGTGGCTCTAATGTTACTCTAATTCCGGAACAAGTTTTCTCTTATGAAACAGATGATGCTGCTACATTATCCAAGTTAAAAGAAGAAAATATTGTAGAAGCAGATAGCTATGCAATTCAGATTGATGGAAAACCCGTTGTTTACTTAAAGGATCAGGCTGACTTCAATAAGACAATGCGCTTATTAAAGCTTCAATACGTAACGGAAGCAGAGCTGCAAAAATATGAGGCTAATGCTTCTCTTGAAAAACTACCCGCTTTAGAAGCAAAGGAAACCCGCATAAAAGAAATTAAAGTAGTAGAAGCGGTTTCTGGCCAAGAAACAAAGGTTAATCCAGACCAAATCGTGACACCTGCCGAGGCTGTAGAATATTTAAAAACAGGTTCTCTTGAAAAAGAGACATATGCCGTACAATCAGGTGATGTACTAGGTACAATTGCAAGTGCGCATAATCTATCGACAGCGCAAATTCTAGAGTTAAACCCGGGTTTAACCGAAGATTCATTATTGCAAATCGATCAAGAAATCAATGTTACGGTTGAAAAGCCATTAGTAAATGTTGAAGTAGTGAAAGAAAAAAATGCAATAACAGAAATTCCTTTTGAAAAAATTGTTGAAGAAGATGACTCGATGTTCAAAGGCGAAACCGTTGTTAAACAAGAAGGATCTAAAGGCAAGAAAGAAGTTTCTTATTTAATTTCCCAAGTAAATGGAGCGGTTGTTGAAAAAACTGTTACAAAAGAAACGGTTTTAGCTGAACCAGTTGATAGTGTTACTGTCGTAGGAATTAAAGTCATTTCATCACGCGGAACAGGCAGCTTCGCATGGCCAGCAGTAGGTGGTTATATTTCAAGTCAAATGGGATCACGTTGGGGAAGCTACCATAGGGGCATCGATATCGCCCGTCCGTCCAACTATGATATCAAAGCCTCTGATAATGGTGTTGTTACAGCCACTGGTTGGGATGGAACATATGGTCAAAGGATTATCATTGACCATAATAATGGCTATCAAACAATCTATGCCCATCTTTCGGAAATAGATGTAAGTGTAGGACAAGTAGTTCCTCAGGGTGCGGTTATTGGAATTATGGGATCAACAGGTCGTTCTACAGGTACCCACTTACACTTTGAAATGCATAAGAATGGAGCACTAGTTAACCCATTATCTTATTTAAACTACTAAAGTAAGTATGACAGTCCAAGTTTACAAGGGCTGTCTTTTTTATTTAAAGCCAGGTAAAAATGACGAATACAAGTTTGCTTAGTACCCTGATTTAACATTTGCCTTTTTCTTTAAAATGGAATGACTAAATTTGTCGAAATATTTCCCAGAAAATATGTGGAAGCCAATGTGAAAAAAATAGCCAATTTAGATAATACTGATTAATAGATTAACGGTTTCTAATACTTATTTAAGCAGTTTATTTGGTATAATAGCTTTATGCATAAAATCTAAATAAAAGTTATAGAAGACCCATTTAGATATTTTTATGTGTGACCTATTAAAATAACTTGAAGAAATCACAATGAGCCTAAGCTTATTGCTCATTTATATATGATAAATAAATGGACTTTACTGAAACGAACAATAGATAGATTGGTAAAGAAGAGGAGAGAAGACGAATGACAACAAAGACAATATTAGTTTGTGATGATGAAAAGCCGATTGCAGATATTCTGCAATTTAACTTAGTAAAAGAAGGGTACCAGGTAATCTGTGCCTATGATGGTGATGAAGCACTAGAAAAAGTTGAGGAATCTCAGCCGGATTTAATGTTGTTGGATATTATGCTTCCAAAAAGAGACGGAATGGAAGTTTGCCGAGAGATTCGCAAAAAATATGATTTCCCGATTATTATGCTGACGGCAAAAGGTTCTGAAATAGATAAAGTTTTAGGGCTGGAAATGGGTGCAGATGATTATGTAACGAAACCATTCAGTACACGTGAGCTGATTGCGCGCGTAAAAGCAAATATGCGTCGTTTAAAAGTATCTGCTCAGCCGGAAGAAGTAAAAGAAGAAACAAATGACATTACAGTAGGTACTTTAATTATCCAACCGGATGCTTATCTAGTTTTAAAGCGTGGAGAAACGATTGAATTGACACACCGTGAATTTGAATTATTACATTATTTAGCGAAGCATATCGGTCAAGTAATGACGCGTGAGCATTTACTTCAAACGGTGTGGGGTTATGATTATTTTGGAGATGTTCGAACAGTGGACGTTACAATCCGTCGTTTACGTGAAAAAATTGAAGACAATCCAAGTCATCCAAACTGGATTGTAACGCGTCGTGGTGTAGGTTATTATTTGCGAAATCCTGAACAGGAGTAATCTAAATGCACAAAGTGAGCTTTTTTAAGTCCATTCACGTAAAAATTGTTCTAATCTATGTATTGCTGATTATCATTGCATTGCAAATTATCGGAATCTACTTCTCCTCCAAAATGGAGGAGAATTTGAAAGAGAACTTCAAACAATCCATTACGCAACGAATCGACTTGGTACAATATAGTATTCGAGAAGAGTGGAACAAGAAACGTGATGATAATACACCACCTTCACTACAGGATAGCTTAAGTATTATTTTATTGGAATTTGCTAATGAAGATATCAACGAAATCTTAATTGTTGACCATAATGGAAGAGTTCAAGCGACTGCCGATCCAGATAACAAATCCATTGTAGGACAGCAAATTAATAATGATACGGTCACAAGAGCCATTGTATCCGAGGTCTATCAAGAGAATATTGCACTGGAATCCGGAAGACGGGTATGGGTTCTTGCTGCTCCTATTAAAGATAGTGTAGGTCCTGATAGCAAAGTAATTGGCGCACTCTATATCAAATCCGATATTGAAAGTGTTTTCGAACAAATGGAGGATATTAACCAAATATTTGCTATTGGTATCGGTATGTCTCTTACTGTTACAGTTCTTCTCGGTATATTATTTGCAAAAACTATTACCAGACCTATTTTGGATATGCGCAGACAAGCACAGGCTATGTCGAGAGGAAATTATTCAAGAAAAGTTCGAGTATATGGGGACGATGAAATTGGTCAACTTGCTCTCTCCTTTAACCATCTAACAAATCGCCTGCAAGAGGCACAATCTACTACGGAAGCAGAGAGAAGAAAACTCGCTTCGGTGTTAAGTAATATGACGGACGGTGTAATTGCGACTGACCGAAAGGGAAAAGTCATTCTTATCAACGATCCTGCGCTTAACTTTTTAGAGGTTACACGTGAAACCACTTTAAGTCGGCCCATAGCTTCGGTATTAGGATTAGATCAAGAATATAGTTTTGAAGATTTAATTCATATGAAGGAATCTATTAACTTAGATTACAGTACACAAGATAAGCCATTTATATTAAGAGCAAATTTTTCCGTTATTCAAAAGGAGACTGGTTTTGTTAACGGGTTGATTACTGTTATACATGATATTACAGAGCAAGAGAAGATTGATATGGAGAGAAGAGAATTTGTTGCAAATGTCTCCCATGAATTGCGTACGCCATTAACGACAATGAGAAGTTATTTGGAAGCACTTGCAGATGGGGCATGGAGAGATGAAAATATTGCGCCTACATTTTTAAATGTTACACAAACTGAAACAGAGCGCATGATTCGTCTTGTGAATGATTTACTGAATCTATCGAAAATGGATAGTCGGGATTATAAGTTAAATAGGGAATTTGTTGAGTTTAATAAATTCTTTAATCGAATTATTGATCGGTTTGAAATGTCTAAATCACAGAATGTTAAGTTTGATCGGTATATTCCGGATACATCTTATTTTGTCGAGGTCGATACAGATAAGCTGACACAGGTGATTGATAATATTATTTCAAATGCATTGAAATATTCTCCAGATGGGGGGAATATCCGGTTTGGCTTTACTGTATCAGAAAACATGTTAAAAGTAATGGTTTCAGACGATGGTATGGGGATTCCAAAGGAAAATGTAACAAAAATATTTGACCGATTCTATCGCGTGGACCGAGCTAGGTCGCGTGCGATGGGCGGAACAGGATTAGGACTAGCTATTGCCAAAGAAATGATAGAAGCACATGGCGGGAAAATTTGGGCAGAAAGTGAGGAAGGGGTAGGGACAACGATTTTCTTCACATTACCATATGAGTTAGATGAGGCAGGTGATTGGGAGTGAAACATGTCGAACAAATTAAATCATTTGTCTTGTTTCTTCTCGTTATTTTAAGTCTTATACTAACATTTTCAATATGGACATATACGCCAAATTATGAAAACATAGAGGATTCAACTGTTCAGCAAGAGAAGCTTGCAGAGGAAAAGGCAATACAAGAAGTGTTAAAACCATACCGTATTGTCTCTCACCAAAATGAAAGCTTTTCAGGAACTGTCTCCACATCAGCTATTAAAAGTGTAATGGATGCCTTTCAGGGATTGAATGCAACGGAAATAATGGATAGGCAAAATTTATCTGTAGAAGAGATGAATAGCAAGATTCACTCAGAAAATCAAATGACACTTTTCTTTTCTGCGGAAATCCCGATTGATACATTTCGTTCCGTGCTCCAATTTAATCAAAGTGACATAGATGATTTTACATTCAGTAATATTTTGATTGATTGGAGCAGCTTAAAGCAGAATCAGGTGAAAACGCTGGAATTGTCCTTTATCAGCAAAGAACAGCAAAAACTATACACAACATTTGTAACTATTAGTGAGGAACAATTTAATTCTACCTTTAGGAAGGCAATTAAAAAATTCATACCTTATAAAGAAATAGAGAGACCTAACAAGTATTCTTTATACGTACCATCCAATCGAGTGGATTTGGAACAATACACTTACTATATCGATGAAATATCCACAGAAACATTTAAAAATGTTTTGTTTAAAGATATAAATTTAGTTCGAAAGACTTTTGAGAGCAACAGTTATACGGATGGAATGGCATCAATGACTTCCGATTCGGGGACAAAAACGATAAGTTATGTATATCCCCCTCAATCCGACAGGTTGATCGATGTAGCAGAGCTTGTACAAGATAGCTTTGACTATATAAACCAACACGGTGGCTTAACAGCAGAAGATTATAGATATAGTTATAGTAATGTAGGAAATCGTATTGTCGAATATCAATTATTCAAGCAAGGATTACCTGTATTCAGCGATAATACCTCAACTAAAATAGCTGTCACTTGGGGGGAAAATCGAGTTTTCAAATATACAAGACCATATTATTCCCTTGGGACATATGTATTATCGAGCAATCGGCAATTAGCTTCTGGCCCAGAAATAATTGCCACACTTGAAAATTTAGACGATATTGAAGAGTTGGTTTTGGGTTATTATTTAACACCAATTCCGAATGAGCCAAAAGTCTATTCTCTTGAACCTAGTTGGTTTGTCATTCAAGATGGTAATCCGATACCCTTATCGGATAAACCAGTAGGAGGAGCCCAATATGGATTGGAGTAAATCAAAATCTATATTCATCGTCGTCTTTTTAATTTTGGATGTTTTTTTATACTCGCTGTATTTAAACCGTCATACAGAAGCACAGCAAGTTCAAGAAGAATCAATAGGAGAAAAAAATATTGAAGTTCGGCTAAAGGAGGATAATATTACGTATGAGATATTACCTACAAATACCGGAAAAGCAGCTTATATATCAGGAAAAGTAAAGAGCTTTGAAGAAGAAGATCTTGATATTGAAAATGCAGAGAATTATAGAATCGATAAAAATAAATTAGTTGTCACTTTAAAAGAACCATATGAAATTAAAAATCTAGATGAGGCATCATCCTATAATGACTTTTTGAATTTAAATGTTTATAATGGTGCTTCCTATACTTTGTGGCAAATTGATAAGGAAAATAGAAGTGCAACCTTCTTCCAGAAAGCGAATTCAAGGACCCTCTATTATATCAAGAATGGTCTTGTCACAGTTTATTGGAATGATCGGAACGAAATCATCCGATACGAGCAAACTTTATTAGAAAATCTGGAAGCTTACGAGGAAGAAAAAGTATTGACATCTCCTTTAAATGCAATCCAAGCGGTTTATAATAAAGGGCTTTTAGCACCAAATTCGAAGATTACCAAAGTGGATTTAGGATATTCAACATTAGTGCAGATTACAGAAATGCAGGTCTTTGTCCCGACATGGGAAATTCGAGTTCAAACTGAAGATGAAGAAAAAGAATACTTTGTCAATGCTGTCGAAGGTGGAGTACTGAATTTGACGTTGGATACAGCAGTTGAAGAAGATGAAGAAGATTCTTTGACAACCGATGACGAAATAGATCTAGAAACAGAATTAGAAAAAAGTAGGGAGTAATCGTATGCGATTTAGTGTTTTAGCAAGTGGATCTACTGGAAATGCCATCTATGTTGAAAACGATGAACATGCATTTCTAGTGGATGCCGGTTTAAGTGGCAAAAAAATGGAGCAACTGTTTGCTAAAATTGATCGTGATATGAAAAAATTATCAGGAATTTTAGTAACACATGAACACAGCGACCATATTAAAGGACTGGGTGTTGTGGCTCGAAAATATAATGTCCCGATTTATGCAAACGAAAAAACTTGGCAAGCAATGGAAGGGCATATTGGAAACATTCCTTTGGACCAGCGATTTACCTTTAATATGGAGACCGTCCAATCCTTTGGCTCCTTAAGTATTGAATCTTTTGCAGTTTCTCATGATGCAGTGGATCCGATGTTTTATGTATTCCATGAGAATGGACGTAAGCTCGTATTAATTACGGACACTGGCTATGTTAGTGACCGGATGAAAGGCATTATACGCGGTGCGGATTCCTTTGTCTTTGAAAGTAACCATGATATCGGTATGCTTCAAATGGGACGTTATCCTTGGTCCATCAAACGACGAATCTTGAGTGATGTTGGACATGTTTCAAATGAAGATGCTGCCGTGGCGATGAGTGAAGTTGTTTTTGAAAAACCAACTCAAATTTATCTATCTCATTTAAGCAAGGATAATAATATGAAAGATTTAGCTCGAATGAGTGTCACACAAACCCTGCAATCTTGCGGTATTATTGCTGGCGAGTATGTGAATATCCATGATACGGACGCAGAAGAACCAACTTTGCTGGTAACAGTTTAACTTTATGAAGATATAACAAAGATGCCATTTGTTATATCTTTTTTATTTTTGTTTTATTTCATTTTCATGTAATTTTAATGTTCGAATTGTATCATAATGACAACAAGAGAACGAAAGGATGAATACGATGAGTTATTTTAATGAAGATGAAAATAAACAGCAAGAACAGAACGAATCAGTAAACTCATACTCACCTCTTCAAGAACGTTTAAAGCGTGAGCAGGAGGAAGACAATAGACGACGCTCCAAAAAAAGTGGCGGCAGTAAGGCGGGTTACTTTTTTAGTGGACTTGCGGGTGTGATTATTGGTGCATTATTAATATGGCTGCTAGTGCCATCTATGTCGAATCAGCTGCCTGCTTCTAATCACTCGACAACTACAAGCAAAACAGAATCATCCGTTACACAAACCGCGACAGAAGTAACAACAGATATTACAACAGCTGTCGAATCTGTATCCGATGCTGTGGTTGGGATAACAAATATGCAGGAGGTAAGTGACTTCTGGAATCAACAAGCAGCGACCGCTGAAGCAGGTAGTGGGTCTGGTGTGATTTATAAAGTCGACAACGATCTTGCCTATGTAATTACAAACTATCATGTAGTTGAAGGTGCGAAACAACTTGAAGTTACGTTAGCGGATGGGACAAAGGAAGAAGCTAAATTAGTTGGCAGTGATATTTGGACAGATTTAGCGGTTGTTTCGATTAGCAGTGAAAAAGTTAAAACTGTTGCTAAGTTTGGGGATTCCGAGGTATTAAAACAAGGCGAAACTGTGATTGCCATTGGGAATCCACTTGGTCTAGATTTCTATGGTTCCGTGACAACAGGGGTTATTTCAGGTACTGACCGCTCTGTACCGGTTGACTTAAATGCGGATGGAACAGAGGACTGGGAAACGGAAGTGCTGCAAACAGACGCTGCCATTAACCCAGGGAACAGCGGTGGAGCATTAATTAACATTGCTGGTGAATTAATCGGAATTAACTCCATGAAAATTGCTCAAGATACAGTAGAAGGATTAGGCTTCTCAATTCCGATCAATACAGTTATTCCAATTATTGAAGAGCTAGAAAAGAATGGTGAAGTAAAACGCCCAACAATGGGAATCGGTTTATTGGATTTAACAGATGTACCGGCATTCTACCAGCAACAACAGTTACAATTGCCTGAGGAAGTAACAACAGGCGTTGTCGTATCAGAAGTTGTGGGAGGTTCAGCAGCTGGTAATGCAGGTTTAGAACAATATGATGTGATTGTTGAGATGGGCGGACAAAAAGTAGAAAACGCCATTGATCTTCGCCAGTACTTATACAATAAAACAGATATCGGGGATACTATAAAAATTAAAGTATATCGCCAAGGTAAATTAGTGGAGTTAGATTTAACATTAACTGAAGGAACTTCTGTGTAAAAGTATAGGTAAATATTAAAATTGTGGATAACTTTTATCAAAATATGCACAAAGAGTAGTGGAAGAAAGTCCTTTTCTTTCCTACTCTTTTTTTGTTTGTTACAATAGATTGTGGATAACATAGAATAAACTGTGAATAAGTTTGTTAAAATTTCTGAAAAAAAGGAGGCACCAAAATATGAAGGATTATAGCTGTGAAACCCATATAGATCACGCTTTAGACATGTTCGTAGCGAAAACAAAAGAGTTCCCTATTATGGACAAACTATCGGATGATGAAAAGTTATCCACAAAATGTTCTTATTGCGAAGAGCTTGCAACATATATTGTATCAAGTAAATAACTTTACACAATATATAGGTGGGTATTGTGGATATGTGTATAACTTTTGTGGATAAGTTGTTTGTAAATGAAATATTAAGGTGGATAAATTGTTTGTATTTAAATTTTCTAACTAAAATGAAAAATGAAACTCATAATAATGGGCGTTGTGATGCTTTTCCCAAGTTAAATGGATGAGGAATCAATTGTTGGGAATGTAAATTATGAATGCAATGTAAAGGTGGAAAATCTGTGAATATCACGATCATTTCGGTCGGAAAGTTAAAAGAAAAATACTTGAAGATGGGCATAGACGAGTATGTGAAACGTTTGGGTGGATATGCCAAAGTGGAACTAGTGGAAGTACCGGATGAAAAAGCTCCCGAACAACTAAGTGATGCGGAAATGGAAATCGTCAAGAGAAAAGAGGGCGAACGGATACTGGCGAAAATCAATGACGGCATGCATGTCATCGCCCTCGCAATCGACGGGAAAATGAAATCCTCGGAAGATATGGCAAAGGAGCTCGAATCTCTCATGACATACGGAACAAGCAAAGTTGCTTTTGTCATCGGTGGCTCCCTTGGCCTGCATGACGATGTACTACGACGTGCCGACGAAAAACTAAGCTTCGGTAAAATGACTCTTCCCCACCAGCTCATGAAGCTCGTGTTGGTCGAGCAGATTTACAGGAGTTTTAGGATTATTAAGGGAGAACCGTATCATAAGTAAGTGCGGTTTTTATAAAGACCACCTAAGACGTTGATAAAAAAACGTATAGGTGGTTTTAAAATTGAAAAGTTAACTAAAGTTTCTTAGTATTTCAATTGCGCCCCAATTTAATTCATCGATATGAATGTTAATGTTAGCATTTCTATTTTCAGTTTCTTCGCCAATCCAACAGCTATACAATTTGAAACAGTCACCAGGATTTAAATATTTTACGTATATGAAATTTGACTAGTTGAAGGTTATATAATCCTCCTTGCATCGAGATGCATCATTATACATTTCAATTCCCCATTGGGAAGTAACTTCATATACATCGTCTTTATTGTAATTCCGCTGATTCCTCATGGATTATCGGAAAAAGTATAGGTTTATTGATGGAGGTTAATTCTTTTAACCTCCATCGATAAGCCTATTTTTAATAACTTTAAAGGAAAAAAGTTATTTATGATGAATCTATCTATAGATGATTGAATATTCAAAAAATGGAGGTAGTTTATGAGGAAAAAATGGTCGTCCATGATAATGGCCGGTATGTTGGTAGTGAGCATGTTAAGTTTTCAAAATGTTGCTCAAGCAGAGAGACTAGTAGAGCCTACATTAAGCGATTCTATTAATAGAATTGTAGAAGAAAAATTAGCTGGAGCAGATGTGAGTATTACCGTAAGAGAACAAAATTCTGGAGAAATGGTATATGACTATCATGGTCAAACAACTGTAAAACCAGCATCCAATATGAAGCTGTTAACCACTGCAGTTGCATTGGAAGTACTGGGAAAGGATTACCGTTTTAATACTAGTCTATATACAACTGGGAAGTTGTCAGGTGGTGTTTTAAATGGGGATGTCTATTTAAAGGGGCAAGGCGATCCAACTCTATCCCTAGAAGACTTACAACAGTTTGCAGAAGAGTTAAAAGCACATGGGATTCATAAAATTGATGGACGGATTGTCGGTGATGACAAATGGTTTGATAACGATCTATTAACACCTGGAATTTGGGCCGAGGATGAGCCATATTATTATGCTGCCCCAATAACAGCTTTAACTACCTCTCCAAACACAGACTACGATTCGGGAACGATAATTGTAGAAGCAACCGGCACTATGGTTGGAGACTTACCGTCCATTAAAGTAACGCCAAACATTGGAGATTTACAAATAGTAAATGAAGCACAGACAGTGGAAAGTGGAAAACCCAATACACTAACAATTGAAAGATTATATCAAACAAATGAGATTTTCATTAGTGGGAATCTTCCTATCGATAAAACGAAAAAAGAATGGGTGACTGTCCAACATCCAACAACACATACATTGACAATGTTCCAAGCAGTTTTAGCAGAAGCCGGAATCGAGTATACAAAAGAAAAAGTATTTCAAGCTGAAACACCAAATAGTGCTCAACTCGTAGCAATGAAGCAATCGATGACACTGGAGCAACTGCTAATTCCTTATATGAAACTAAGCAATAACGGCATTGCTGATATTTTAGTAAAAACAATGGGGAAGGTGAAGAATCACCACGGTAGCACAAAGGCAGGATTGAAAGTTATAGAGGAATATGGAAACTCCATTAACCTAAATATGGAAGATTGGCAATTTGAAGATGGCTCAGGAATATCTCATGAAAATAGCGTTTCGAGTCTATTAGTGAGCGAATTGTTATTTAAAGTGCAGAGTGAGGATTGGTTTGCTACCTATTTTACTAGCTTACCAGTAGCTGCAAATGCGGATCGGATGGTAGGGGGTACTTTAAGAAATCGATTAAAAGATCCACTAACAGCAGGAAAAGTCTATGCAAAAACAGGCTCATTAACGGGTGTTAGTACGCTTAGTGGCTATTTAGTAGCAAGCAGCGGGCAATCGTACATCTTTAGTGTGTTGGTACAAAATAAATCTGGTACAGCCCCAGTAATTGATGAAATTGTGAAAGAAATAGCGGACGAGTTGTAGGGTTTAGCTAGTATTTCTACTGTTAAGTATGCAAGGGAAGAGAAACAATGAACTGCTAAACTTGAACTAGATATTAAATAAAAAACGGTACAACACAATTCCGATTAAAAGCAGTTACTACGGCATGGTTCAACTCTAATTTCATAGAGGGGTGGTTTTTAGAGAAAATCATCAGAAGCGTTGATGGAAAACGTTTTTGATGGTTTTTTATTTTTTAGGGACGATATTTAAAAGGCCCGGTCCTTTTTAATTTTAAGGGTTTAATTGGATTGTATGCTAATGCTAATACAATCAGTATAGTACAGGAAGTTATGGTAAAAACTAATAACCAGTGAATTCATAATGCAGTAGGAGGATGATTGATGACTTACCAGGAAGGGTTAAATCAAATAGATAAAGCGACCGAAAAAATTACAGACGCAAATCAGTTAACTACCGATATGGTGATGAATGTATTTTTATTTACTTGGCAATGGTGGGTAGCATTGGCTATGATGGTGATTCCCTGGGTTATCTGGCTGATACTAAGGGACCGCAAAAGTTCGGCTCGTATATTTTCTGCCGGTTTACTGTTAATGGTTTTATCCGAAATATTGGATGCGATTGGCGTAAGTTATGGAAAATGGGCTTATCCAGTAAAGGTTATACCTGTAGCTACTGTGAGCTTCTCATTCAGACTTTCCCTCTTGCCTGTGTTTGCGATGCTGTTGTTACAATTTAAGCCCCGATTTAATCCATTTATAAAAGCAATTTTCTTCGGAGCATCTGGTGCATATGTGGGGCTGCCATTGTTGGCTATGATGGATTTGTATAAAAAAATTGATTGGTCGCTAACATACTCATTTCTAATTTTGACTTCAATCTATTTACTTGCTCATTGGTATAGCCGAAGGAATTCCTTTGAAGAAATAAGTGAAAATAACGGAGATAATCACTAGTTAATCCCAAAGTATATCTACAGAAATAATTTTATCAAAGGGTTTAGGGAACAGCAGCTATTCCGAGGGAAAATCATATAATTAACCATTAATCGTGGTGTTAGTAGTAAATCAATTAAGGGGTTCAACATAAGGTAAAATGATGATGTCATCTTGTAGAAGGCAATCCTGAAGCTATTACTTTGAAGCACTTTGGAATAAGATGTTCCAAAATGAAGGTAATACTTCTATGATTTCTACCCTTTACATTTCAGCAAATTATCGCATTCTTCTAGTATTTTATAAAGAAGACATGCCTCTATCTACATCCTAACAAAAACTGAATTATAAGTCTATTATTGTTTTTGTATGCATGTGATAATGAATTTGCGCAAATACTTCATAACGTTATGGTGAAATGAAGGGTAAAATGAAACAGAACATATATGATAACAATACGTTTTTTGAAAAATATCAAGAAATACGAGCACGGGAAAATAATTATAATAATTTACTTGAACAGCCCAATTTTTCTGCACTGATTCCAACTCTTAAAAATAAAGTAATAATGGATATTGGCTGTGGAATGGGAGATTTTGCAGCATATTGTATTAGCCAAGGTGCAAAACAAGTGACGGGTATTGATATTTCTTCAAACATGATTACTAACGCAAAAAAGCGTCATATTCATGAAGGGCTAACTTTTGAGCAGGCTGCAATTGAAGATATGACAGTACCGAATGGAACGATTGATTTAGTTAGCAGTTCATTAGTTTTTCACTATATTGCGGATTTCCAGTTACTTATAAAGAAGATAAGTACGGTATTATGTGAAGATGGGATTTTACTGTTTTCTCTGGAGCACCCCATTGTAACAGCAAATAAGGGGAAAGAAAATTGGATTACGAATGAAGAAGGTGACCTTCTTCATTTTGCAGTAGACAATTACCAGAATGAAGGCTTACGCACTCAAAATTGGTTGGTTGATCATGTTATGATGTATCACCGTACGATGTCTACTATCCTGAATACGCTTATTGAAAATGGTTTGCAAATCGAAAAAATTCTTGAGCCAATACCAACTAAAGAAGCTGTATGTAATTTACCAAGCCTTCATAAAGAATTTCGTCGACCTTCGTTTTTAATTATAAGGGCAAAAAAGTGTAAGAATTAAAAGAGATAAATTTAATGCAAATACTCTGGGAAAAGGTGTCAGGTACTATTAAAAGTGCCTGACACCTTTTGTTTTGTTGGAAATAAACAGGGTATTAACATTCATAAGCAAGAGAGACATTTAGAGATAAATGAAAGGGAAAAGGAGTGATAGCCAACATGTTGTGGAACAAAAAGTTCATATTGGTTTCTAGTATAATCGTCGTCTGCTTTTTGTCTGCTTGTGCGGAGAAGGAGAAGCTTGAGGATGGATCTGAACTGATAAATAAGAATCAATTTGTTTTTGCTGCTTCTGGAGAATTTAAGCCATTTAGTTATATAAATGATGATCTTACCATGTCAGGCTTTGATATTGAGGTTGGTGAAGCAATTGCAAAAGAAATGGACCTTGAGCCTGTTCAGAAGAGAATCAAATTCAAAGGGATTGTAGAAGGGATCAAAACTGGACGTGCAGATGCAGCCGTTGCCAGCCACACGATTAATCCGCAACGGAGCAAGCATGTTTCTTTCTCTACGCCTTACTATTATTCCGGCCCGCAAATCTTTACCAGAACAGATAGTAAAATTAAGACTGTTCAGGATTTAGAGGGAAAGGAAGTAGCGGTAGCAAAAGGTTCGACATATGCCGATACTGCTTCTGAGTACACCGATAAAGTAAAAACATATGACAGCGATATTACTGCTTTAAAAGCGTTGAGCAGCGGTCGGCACGATGCGGTGATTACGGATTTTGTTACAGGAAAAACTGCTCAAAAGGAAGGGTTTAAGATTAAACCTGGACAACTAATTAATCGCAGTGAACAAGCAATTGTGCTGCCCCAGAATAACCCAAAGCTATTGAAGCGAGTAAATGAATCTTTGGAAAAACTCCGGGAAGATGGAACACTGACCCAGATCAGCATCGAATATTTTGGTGAAGACATTACCAAGAAACCGGAATAAACCAATCCCATGGACAGAAAGGAAGTCGTACTTTGCCAAGTTTTTCGCATTTCTTTAACATACTAATGGAAACAAAAGGTGTATTCTTAAAAGCTATGCTTTTAACATTGGAGTTGACGGTGGTTTCGATCTTGCTCGGAATCGTCATCGGACTTGTCTTTGCCTTATTAAAAATTTCGAATATAAAAGTTTTGGAACTTATTTCAGATATATATGTCTATTTGGTCCGCGGAACACCGTTGATTGTTCAAATATTTATCCTCTACTTCGGGATTAGCGGGATATTCCTTCTTCCTGATTTTTGGGCTGCTTCACTTGCTCTGGCATTACATAATGGAGCCTATATTTCCGAAATTCTTAGAGGAGCAATTCAGTCAGTCGATAAAGGTCAATTTGAGGCAGGACGTTCTTTAGGAATGACAAAGACGCTGACATTAAGAAGGATTATTCTTCCACAGGCATTCCGCCGAGCACTGCCGCCTCTAGGCAATCAATTTATCATAAGTTTAAAAGATTCTTCGTTAGCCGCATTTATCTCCATGAATGAGCTGTTCAATGTGGCGACAACACTAGGGTCAAATAATTTTGACGAAATGACCTATTTACTTATCGTAGCAGTCTACTATTTATTGCTAGTAGCGCTGATGACATTTGTAGTGAACCGAATTGAACTGAAATTAGCAGTAAGCGACAGATAGGAGACGAAGCGAGTGAACACGAAGGAAATGATTAAAATAAATCAATTGAATAAATCATTTGGAGATTTACATGTATTAAAAGATATCAATATGACAGTTTACGAGAGCGATGTTGTTTGTCTGATAGGATCAAGTGGTTCCGGGAAAAGCACCCTCCTACGCTGTTTGAACTTTTTGGAGAGAAAGGACAACGGAAGTATTATAATCGAAGGAAATGAAGTCAATCCACGGACCGATGACCTTAACAAGATTAGGGAAAAGGTAGGTATGGTGTTTCAAAATTTCAACCTCTTCCCACACAAAACGGTTCTGGAGAATATTACCGAGGCACCAATCATGGTAAAAGGTATTAACAAAGAGGAGGCCATCATCAAAGCAAAACAACTGCTGAAAAAAGTAGGTTTAGAGGATAAGTCGGATGTCTACCCTGGTAAACTATCAGGGGGGCAAAAGCAGCGGGTGGCGATTGCTAGAGCACTTGCAATGGAACCAGACATTATGCTATTTGATGAGCCAACATCGGCACTCGACCCCGAGCTTGTGGGAGAGGTTTTAACAACCATGAAAGACTTGGCTGAAGAAGGAATGACAATGGTTGTTGTAACGCATGAAATGGGATTCGCCAGGGAAGTAGCGGATTGGATTGTGTATATGCACGACGGAAAAATAGTTGAACGCGGCACACCTGAGGAATTTTTCAACCATCCGAAAGAAGAGAGAACTAGGGAATTCCTAAATGCGACAATGCTTAAATGACAATACGAGGCCCTGTCTATCTATTTAGGCAGGACCTCGTAATTTTTTAGTTCCAATAGTATTATAGTAGTTTCCTCTATTTTGTTGTAACAATATTTATTTTTTTGAAGAGGGAATTACTCTAAGTGTGCTCCATTCAAGAACTGGCTTCAAAGGTGATAATACGAATAAATTGATTGCATTGATTAAAGAGTCAGCGTTAAAATTGTATTCAGATTTGGATGCTGCCCAAAGTAATAGAGGATCTGACGGAAACTTTACCGGGATTTAGGAGTTCCTATTGTGAACAGCGCGGATAACGGGGAGGGGATGCACATCAAAAAAGATAAATTTTCTTCCCTTAGTGAATGTATCCAGATAGTTAAATGAAAAAGATTAAGCAGAGGGTGTATAACATGACAAAAAAAATCTATGTCCTCCATGAAAATAATGATTGGACAAGCCATTTAATAAAAAGACTAGATGAATTAAACTTACCTTTTGAAACCTGGCATTTAGATGAGGGGATTGTGAATCTAAATGAAGCACCGCCAGAAGGGGTATTCTATAATCGTATGAGTGCATCCTCCCATACACGCAATCATCGTTTTGCACCAGAATTAACAGGTGCAGTCATCGATTGGCTGGAATACTACGGCAAAAAAGTATTAAACGGCTCAAATGCACTTCGTCTTGAATTAAGCAAAGTAAAACAATATACACAATTGGAGAAATACGGCATTCGTGTGCCCAAAACAGTTGCGGCTGTTGGAAAAGAACAAATCATGGAAGCGGCGAAAGCTTTAAATACTCTACCCTTCATTACAAAACACAACCGTGCTGGTAAAGGGTTGGGGGTTCAATTATTCTATTCTTTGGAAGCGCTGCAAGAGCATTTGGATAAGCCTACGTTTGAGGAGTCAGTAGACGGTATTACTCTTGTACAAGAATATATAACATCTCCAGACCAATCAATCACTCGTGTAGAATTTGTTGGTGGGGAATATGTATACTCCGTGAGAGTAGATACTTCTGAAGGGTTTGAATTATGCCCTGCAGACGCATGTCAAATTGGCGATCTATTTTGCCCGGTGGGAGAAGAGCCCAAGGACCAAATGAAATTTAGAATTGTTGAAAACCCTCATACAGAACTAATTGGAAAATACCAAAAGTTCTTAAAAGGGAATGGCATTGATGTTGCAGGTATAGAATTCATCGTCAATGAGGAAGGTACTGTATACACTTATGATGTAAACACAAACACAAACTATAACTCAGACGCTGAAGAGGAAGCTCAAAAATTCGGTATGTTAGAACTTGCAAAGTTATTAGGCAGAGAGTTAGAGCTAGTTCAAAACTAGATGCTAGTTTCCCGACTAATTGTTCTAAATGGATAAAACTAACTTAGATATTACGATGAACCTTACCATAAGCAATACAATTTAATAACTAAGGTCGATTGCTTTCAAGACAATCGGCCTTTTTAATTATCTTTCATAATCTTTCCTTCCCCAATTATCCATTGCTATGAGGTTCCTCATTCCAAAACAAATTATCCAATGTTTTGCGGGTTACCTTAAAATGCCTATAATCAAAAAAATCCTCCAATTGAAGTAAAATGCCGATTTTTGAATTAAAATAATAACAAAAAGGAGGCGGCCCTTATGCACTCAATAAACAAAATTGGCAGCTGTTTTTGGTATATTACACCGATATCGGAAACTGACCGTCCTATTCTAGGAATGGTGGTCGGCAGTAAAAAGACATTAATGATCGATTCAGGCAACTCGGAAGATCATGCAAATTATTTTCAGAATGAGCTTTTAAAGAGGGGCGTCAAAAGCCCTGATATGGTTGTCCTAACGCATTGGCATTGGGATCATATCTTTGGTCTTTCTGCATTATCCAATACAGTTTCCATCGCTTCCAAAGGAACAAAAGAAGAAATGGGAAAACTAATTCCGTTTTTATGGTCGGACGAGGCATTAGATGCGCGAGTGAAAGAAGGAATTGAAATTGAGTTTTGTGCAAAAGCTATTAAGGAGGAATTCAAGGAACACCGAGATATCAAGATTGTCTTGCCGGATGTAACTTTTGAAAAACGATTGGAAATTGATCTTGGCGGGGTAACCTGTATCTTACAGCACGTTGGAGGGGACCATGCTTCAGATTCGGTGGTTGTATATATTAAAGAAGAAAAGATTCTCTTTCTTGGTGACTGCATTTATCCAAATCTTTATTCCCCAAAAGTAAACTATACAATTGAGGAAACATTGCGGCTATTAGATGAGTTAGAGCAATTTGATGCAGAAACATATCTTCCTTCGCATCAAAAGCCGATATCAAAAGAAGAATTTAATCAGGAAGCATTCATGCTCAGAACAATTGCAAAATATACAAAAAGTTATGGTGGCAATCAACAGAAAATTATAGAAGGATATGAAAAACACGTAAAAAGGGAACTTACTGAAGACGAAAAAGAAACGATAGCTGATTTTGTAAATGGTTATTAAATTAAAGGCAGTGGTTCGCGCCACTGCCTTTTTAAGTATTAAATTTGAGCCCACATATGCTAGTTAATCTATTCTTAGCCGTTGTTTTTCAACAACTTCCATTGAACTATAAAATAAGACTAACTATTATCCCTGAAAGTACACTTACAAGTGTGGCGCCATATAACAGTTTCAATCCAAAGCGGGCAACGGCATTGCCCTGCTTTTCATTCAGACTTTTGACTGCTCCGACAATAATGCCTATGGATGAGAAATTGGCGAAGGACACGAGGAATACAGAAAGGATTCCCATAGTTCGTTCATTAAAGTGATAATCCCCTCCGGATAAATCCAGCATCGCCACAAATTCATTGGTTACCAGTTTAGTCGCCATAATGGATCCGGCACTAACCGCTTCAGACATGGGAATCCCCATGATGAAGGCAACCGGAGCAAAGATATAGCCTAATATGGTCTGGAAGGAAATACCGAGTAATAGCTCAAACACATTATTGAATCCCGCCATTAATGCAATAAATCCGATCAGCATGGCCCCGACGATAATGGCAACCTTGAAACCATCAAGGATATACTCGCCGAGCATTTCAAAAAAGGATTGCCTTTCATTCTCCTCGATTTCCAATATATCTTCCTTAGGATCAATCGTGTACGGATTAATGATCGTTGCTATGATAAAACCGCCGAATAGGTTTAAGACTAGGGCGGTAACAATATATTTTGGCTCCAGCATGGTCATGTAAGCACCTACTATGGACATTGATACAGTCGACATTGCCGAAGCGCATAGAGTATATAAACGCTGGGTCGAAAGCAGGCCTAACTGTTTTTTTAATGTGATGAAAACTTCTGATTGTCCGACCATTAAAGAAGCCACGGCATTATATGATTCAAGTTTACCCATGCCGTTCACTTTACTTAAAACCCATCCAATTCCTTTCATGATGAATGGCAGAATCTTAAGATGCTGTAGAATACCAATTAATGTAGAAATAAATACAATTGGCAGTAAAACCGTTAAAAAGAAGGGAGCCTCTCCCTCGTTCGCTATGCCGCCAAACACAAAGGAAACGCCTTCGTTCGCATATTCAAGCAGCTTGTTGAAGACAGCAGCTATTCCTCTAATGATGATTAAGCCAAATTTTGTATTCAATAACAGCAATGATAAAAGAATTTGAATGACGATCATAATGATAATCGGTATGAATTTTATCTCTTTTCGATTGGAACTTGCCAACCATGCCAATAACAATACAACGAGAATACCTAAAATAGAAATAACATATTGCATTTGAGACCTCCTGATGAATTAAAACATTTTTTAGTGTTTCCAATTAATTATTTTCAGATAGTAACTTCTTTCGCAATGATTGTATGAATATTTTGTCCATCTTTAATAAAAAAGAACCGTAAATAGTTTTATTAAAAAAAGCTTTGTTGAGTTGGGTATTGGAAATCTAAGATGTGATTAGAAAGTTGTTAAAAGACGAAAAAGATTAAAAACTAATTTTTATCTCAATCTCGGGAGGAAATGATTAAATTAGAAGCTTAAACAGATTTTACGACAGGTTGCGTACCAATAAGTTTCGAATTGGCTATATATCTTTTAGCATGTGTATTGAATTTTAAAAAATATTCGATATAGCTTATATACCCAATCTTCAGCAGAGTAATAATAGCCAATCCAGTTTTTTTCCTCTAAAAATAAAAGCGAAAGGTAAAAATAGTTATTTAGACAAAAGCAATGAAACTAGAATAAATTCAACGGGAACCCCTTTGCATCGCCTTCAATAGATGGGAAGATTTTGTGTACATATATTCCAAAATAAAAAAAGTGAAATCGACTGCGCAATTTCACTTTTTTTTCAGTTCTCAAACCTAATAAGAATTTTACAAGTATACTATACAATTTATATGGTGATAAACATCTGTAAAAATAGCCATCTGGTATTATAGAATTCTTTTCATTCTTTGATGCAATAAACCATCTGAACTATTATTCTCACCAAAGACAAAATCTCTCATATAGTAAGTTAAATATTTACCATAGTCACTTTGCGTATTAAGTAATAATTCATCGACATAATATACACCTAAAGGAATTTTATCTAATATTAAACTCGCAGTACCCGCATATATTCCACAAGCTACTTGGAAGTATGTTGCGCTAGTTTTATATTTTTGATATACCTCACTGCTTTTCATTGTGTTGTACATATAAATTTCCTTATCATTGTATACTAAAAGAACACCTACAAGGTCCTCTCCTTCTACCTCTCCCTTAGAGGGATCAATTAGCTTTTGATTCCAATTCCAAAGAGTATCTACATCACCTAAATTTTTTCGAATTAAGTCTGTTGTATATTCATTAACTCGATAGATAAATCCAATTTCACTATCATAAAGTTCACCTAATGTTAGTACTTCTTCATGGGGCATAAGACAGCCATAAAATTCTTTATTTCCTAACTTGACTTTAAATTCAGTAGCATAGACATCATCATATAAATAGAGTGGTAATTGATGTCGGACAAACATGGGGTAGCTTAGAATGGCTTCATCCAGAAAACACTCTACGGACCAGGTAGTATAGATCGTTTTAGGTTGTATAAGATTTTTGTCTTTATAGAAGGAACTGTCATGCTCAATAATGTAGCAAGCTAGAGGAGGATTATCTTGGTTGTCACCCAATAGCTTAATTGCCATCCATTGAACTACACCAGGGTTCATCCCTGATCCTATAATTGCTCTTGTATTAGTATAGTTCGGCTTTTTAGCATTAAATCGATTATAACGTTCAGTTAGTGGAAAACCAAATAAGCTCTCATCCTCGTCAACCTCAGTGTTTTCTAATGCTGAATTGATATAATGGACGCCAAGCTTATTACAACATTCCAACATTTTGATTGTATCAGCCCATGATACATCAATAACTAATTTAGTGTTTGTTGATTTTAGGTGTTCAGTTAATTTTGCTGTATCACTGAGGTCAAACTGTAAGAGGGTTAATTTGCCAATTAGATTTGGAAACAGTTTATTATAATAATCCATGCTACCTTGATTAATATCTATTAAATAAAACTTTGTATTTGTTATAACATGGTGAATGGGATCATTTTTATCTATAGCGGAATGATTGAGAATTGATAGAATTGACTTTGCAACACCACCCATACTTCCAAGAATAGTGATTGTATATTGCTTTAGCAGTTCCATGGCATAACATCCTTTCGTGTGGTTAACATAGCTTATGAGCTATAGAAAGGAGTTGCTTGTGTAAAACTACTAATCTTGATCGAAAGTTAATAGAAAAACTTACTTTAAAATGAAATAATTTACTAGATTGATTAATAAAGTAATAGAAAAATAGTAACTTAAATCATATACCGAGTATCAACTAGGAGCACATAATGAAAAGAATAATTTTAATGATCCTTGCGGCAGCAATCATCTTTTGTTTGACCAACATAAACAAAAACAAGGATCACCAACAAAATATTTACGTAGCTACCGATGGAAATGACGAGTACGATGGATCGAAGTCTAAGCCATTTCGTACGTTGAAGAAAGCTGCACAAGTAGCGGAAGCAGGGACGACTGTTCACATCCGAGAAGGTGTTTATAAGGAAAAGCTTGTCATTATGCATAGTGGCAAAAAGTCAAAAGAGATTGTTTTTAAACCTTACAAAGATGAAAAAGTTGTTCTGAGTGGGGAGGAACTAAAGATTGAGGAAGGCGATACTTCCATCATTATTATCGACAATAAGAACCATGTAACCATCCATGGTCTCACGGTACAGGATTTAACAACGGAATTAGCAAGTGAAACGGTTATGGGGATTTTTGTAACAGGTTCCAGCAGTCATATCACATTGGACAGCAACCATGTAGAACAAATTGAGACGCATGCAAAAGAGGGGAATGGCCATGGGATTGCCGTATACGCTACAGGAACAATGGAGGACATAGCCATTACCAATAACACGGTACAAGAACTCAAGCTGGGTGCAAGTGAGGCCCTTGTTCTCAATGGCAATATTGATGGATTTAAAATCGAACATAATCATGTTCACAGCAATGATAATATCGGAATTGATTTGATTGGTTATGAAGGCGTTTCTACTGATCATGACAATGACTTTGTCCGAAATGGTGTGGTCTCCAACAATACGGTTCACGGTATCTCTACATACGGAAATCCAGCATATGGGGAAGAATATAGTGCAGCTGGAATCTATGTTGACGGTGGCCGGGATATAACAATCGAAGAGAATACCGTTTATCAAAATGATATTGGTATTGAAGCCACATCAGAGCATGGTGGAAAAAACGCGGAAAACATTCAAATCATTAACAATACAATCTATGAAAACTTCTTAACAGGCATCTCAATTGGTGGATATGATGAAAATCGTGGAGGTACAATCAATTCCTATATCGCACAGAATATACTTTATCGAAACGATACTTTGAACCTCGATGGAGGTCAACTAATGCTTCAGCATGATGTGAAAGACAATACAATCGAGAAGAATATCCTAACTGCAGGTCCATCACGCATCTTTATTGCTAACTTTTTCACAACCAATGAAAATACAATACTAAGTCATAACATTTTTCATAGAGAAAAGGGAAAAGACGGTATATGGATTTGGAAAGATGAAGAATATTCATCGTTCCCAGAGTTCAAATGGGCTTCTAACAGTGATGAAGAATCGAGCTACCTAGAACCGAATTATGTTAATCCGGAGGCTTATGATTTTAATTTGAAAGAGGATTCAGTAGCAAGGGAGATTATGGATTAGTTCCAAAAAGAAAGCTTAAAAAATAGCAGCCACCGTGCTTAGACGGAGACTGCTATTTTTAATTAATTACGGATTAGGTAATCAAAAGCACCTAAGGCTGCAGTTGCACCAGATCCCATTGACACAATGATTTGTTTATATGGAGCATCTGTACAGTCACCAGCAGCAAATACACCAGGAACGCTTGTAGAACCATGCTTGTCTACAATAATTTCACCCATACGTGTACGTTCAACTTCACTACCTAACCAGTCCGTATTCGGGACAAGACCGATTTGAACGAAAATCCCTTCTAATTCAATATGATGGGTTTGTTCTGTTTCACGATCAATGTAGGAAATCCCATTTACTTTGTCGTTACCTGTAATTTCAGTTGTTTGAGCATTTTTGATAACCGTTACATTTGGCAGGCTGTATAAACGATCTTGTAAAACAGAATCCGCTCTTAAGACATCAGAGAATTCAAGCACTGTTACATGTTTTACAATTCCAGCAAGGTCAATTGCAGCTTCAACACCCGAGTTTCCGCCACCGATAACCGCTACTCGTTTCCCTGCAAATAAAGGACCGTCACAGTGAGGACAGTAAGCGACCCCTTTGTTTTTGAACTCTGCTTCTCCAGGTACGTTTACATTACGCCAGCGTGCACCAGTTGAAAGAATAACCGTTTTGCTTTTCAGAACTGCACCATTCTCCAGTTCAATTTCAATCAAATCTTTCTTTTCCAGGCGTTTAGCGCGTTGAAGGTTCATGATATCAATATCATACTCTTTAACATGCTCTTCCAAGCTTGCTGCAAGTTTAGGACCTTCCGTGTATTTCGTACCTATAAAGTTTTCGATGCCTAGCGTATCCATAATTTGGCCGCCAAAGCGTTCTGCCACAATACCTGTACGGATTCCTTTACGTGCTGCATAGACCGCAGCACTAGCACCAGCAGGACCACCGCCAACAACAAGAACATCAAATGGCTCTTTGTTGGCAAACTCTGATGCATCTGGAGTGCTGCCAACCTTAGCCAGGATTTCCTCCAATGTCATACGGCCGCTGCCGAAAGGTTCTCCATCTAGAAATACAGTTGGTACCGCCATGATGTCTTTGCTTTCAACTTCCTCTTTATACGCTGCACCATCAATCATGGTATGCGTGATATTAGGGTTAAGAACGCTCATCACATTCAGTGCTTGAACAACATCAGGACAGTTATGGCAAGTCAGGCTGATATAAGAGTCAAAGTGGTAATTACCTTGAATACCTTTTATCTGATCAATGACCTTTTGATCTACTTTTGGTGCTCTACCGCTAACTTGAAGAAGCGCCAAAACCAATGATGTAAATTCGTGGCCAAGAGGAATACCAGCAAATGTTATGCCAGTATCTTCCCCAGGGCGATTTACACTGAAGCTTGGTGTTCGATCCAGTTGGACATTTTCTACTTTGATATGGTTCGACATAGTAGCTAATTCATCTACTAAAGCCAGCATATCGCGGGAAACATCATCATTCCCCGCACTTACTTTAAGTAGCACATCGCCTTCCATCATTTGAAGATATTGAGCCAATTGTGCTTTGATTTCTGCATCTAATAACATTTTAAATCATGCTCCTTAAATCTTACCAACAAGATCTAGGCTTGGCTTAAGTGTAGCAGCCCCTTCTTCCCATTTAGCTGGGCAAACTTCACCTGGATTGTTGCGTACATATTGTGCTGCTTTGATTTTGTTTACAAGTGTGCTTGCATCACGGCCGATGCCACCAGCATTAATTTCAACAGTTTGGATAACGCCATCTGGATCGATGATGAATGTTCCACGGTCTGCAAGACCTTCTTCTTCGTCTAACACGTCAAAAATACGAGAGATTTTTTGAGAAGGGTCACCAATCATAATATATTCAATTTTGCCGATTGTTTCTGAATTGTCATGCCATGCTTTATGTGTAAAATGTGTATCAGTTGAAACTGAATACACTTCAACACCTAAATCTTTTAATGTTGCATATTGATTTTGAAGATCTTCTAATTCCGTTGGGCATACGAATGTGAAGTCTGCAGGGTAGAAGCAAACAACACTCCATTGACCTTTGAAGTTTTGTTCAGATACATCGATAAATTCACCTTTTTGGAATGCTTTTGCTGAGAATGCTTGTACTTCTTTTCCGATTAAAGACATACTATATTTCCTCCTAGGAATTATTTTTGTTTTTGAAAGTGTAAATTAATTATAATAATTATAATTATGTATATATTTTCATATACAAATGATTATCTTGTCAAGGAATGACACAAAACGTTACAATTTTTGTCCTAAATTGAAAAAATATGACTTATTTTAGCGCAAAAACCGTTACATTCCTATATAATCTTGCTACCAAACCCCATATTTTAAACTTGCAATTCTTAATATTATCAACTATTTTTAAAAATCTTGTATAAATGAGAATTCAACTAAACTGAAAAAAGGTGAGAAATACTCACCCTTATAATATTTAAGTAAAGTATTCCAACTTTGCGTTAGGGAAGAACTTTTCCATATACGTGTATAGATGTTTCTTTATATCCTCTTCTTCTTCTTTTTGATAGATATATTTTCCGATTCCGTATTTCCCCCATTTATATCTTCTTTTTTCTTCGTCTAACTCTAATTTTGTCATGGGATAGTTTTTCTCTATTACCCTCTTGGCAGGCTTTGTAAAGCGATGCTGAATAAACTCGAAGGTAAGGTCTTCCCTGGCATCAGGAGGCAGCTCCGCATCCAAACGCTCGAACATTTTAAAGTACCCATCCTTCCAACCTTCATGAAGATAGATTGGTGCTACTATAAATCCGAGTGGATAGCCAGCCCGGGCAACTTTCCCCGCCGCTTCAATCCTTTTTTCTAATGGGGAAGTCCCTGGTTCGAAGTTTTTTATGACATAGTCGGCGTTCACACTGAAGCGGAATCTTGTTTTTCCGTTATGGTCAGCATCAAGGAGGTGATCAACATGGTGGAATTTTGTTACAAATCTTAGTTTGCCAAGCTCAGATTTTCCAAAATGTTCGATTGCTCTTTTCAGGGTGTGCGTTAAGTGATCGATTCCGACAATATCGGATGTACAAGAAGCTTCAAATCTTGTGATTTCCGGTGCGCGTTCCTCCATATACTTGTCGGCAGCCTCAAGAATCTCCTCTACATTGACATATGTACGGATATAGGGTTTACTTCCCATCGTAGTCTGCAAATAGCAATAGTGGCAGTGACCCATGCAGCCCGTTGCAAAAGGGATTGCATACTCTGCGGAGGGCTTGGAGGTATCGAATTTAAGCGTTTTTCGAATTCCTACAACAAGTGTTGATTTGGCAACGCGATATTTTTTAAAGTCATTATCCCCGGGAAGGTTTCTTACTTGGTTGTGTGAAGTGGTTTCACGAATTTCAATATCCATCTTCTTGAATTTTTCATATAACTCTATTCCCAAAGGGTACTCTAATGCAGCAGGTTCAAAATAGACGAGTCTGGGCGTAAATGGGTTATTCATTGAATAAGCCCTTCCGATTCATCCCCATAGTAGTAATCATAGGCCTGGTTCGCCTCTTCTTCCGTAGAGTAGACAGCCATTTCATTTGATAGCGGGTAATATGTTTCATACAGAAACAAAGCTAATTCATCCTCTTTCTGAGGGTTATTAACAATCGCTGCAGATTGCACATTCGCTACATCCTGGGTATGAGGATTTCTATAGAAAACGTAGACAATATCTCCAGCTTGATAATTTTGCATTTCCATTCCATCACCTTCAATTTTTATAGTCCTTACTATTATCCCTATTATGGCTGCAGTTATGATTGCTGAATTATGGAAAGTGTAAAACAGCAATAAATAAATGGTTACTAATTGGTT
Organism: Ureibacillus aquaedulcis; assembly: GCF_030418165.1. GTDB lineage: Bacteria > Bacillota > Bacilli > Bacillales_A > Planococcaceae > Ureibacillus > Ureibacillus aquaedulcis. The sequence continues at coordinate 139,068 of NZ_JAUHTQ010000007.1, read as the reverse complement.
CATAATAAATTGGCTGTCATAAATAAGAAGGAGTGATTGGGATTATGGAACTAAATGCTGGTAATTCAACTGAAAATGCACTGATTAAATATAAAAAAGGGCTTGGTGTTTTTAACGAAAAAATGCCCGAATTTGTAAGCCAATTTAACGCGTTTACAGAGGAATGCTTTAAAGATGGTGCACTAGATCAAAAACAAAAACATTTGATTGCATTGGGAATCAGTATTCATGCCCAAGATGAGTATTGCATCATCTACCATACAAAGGGATGTCTTGACCATGGATGTTCAGAGCAGGAAATACTTGAAGCGATAGGTGTTTCTGCGGCATTAGGCGGCGGTGCTTCCGTTAGTCAGGGAGTTACGCTTGTTCTGGATTGCATGAATGAGATGAATCACATGAAACAGTAAAGTATTCATACTAAGGCATAGCAAGCCATCTTTAGGTGAAATCGAAAAGGTTTCATCTATTTTTGTGCAAGGAAGGCAGAAGAACCAGCTCCGACAATTTCCCTGTAGCTCAAAAGGGTGTTTGTAACATTTACCATTCTACTGATGAACTCGAAATACGTTTGACTCCCCGGATAGCAGAGATATCTTCTACAAGTTTCTGCATTGCAAGGTTCTTCTGTTTTGCTTCAATCATTATGTCAAAGTCTTGATTTAGCTCCTTTGCCATCTTTAGGAAGGGAAGGGCAAAGTCTAAAGAAACAAAATCTGCATGTGAACGATACGCTTGTTCGGATTTTGGCGAAGAAATGTGAACTTTCGGTATAACATTAGTTGAATTCCACGTGTTGAAAATGCGCTGCAAGTAAAGATGAAGATCATCCTCTTCTTTGTTCGCCATATGATGGTGGTAATCGAGTACCATTGGAATGTTTTCCTTTTCACACGTCACAAGTGTTTCGGGAACATCATATGTTTTATCATCATTTTCAAGTGTCATATGCCGTTTAATTTCCTCTGGCAACTGCTTAAGGTTTTGATGAAATCGAATTAGTGAATTGCTTTTGTCCCCATATGCACCACCTATATGGATATTGATTAAACCCGTATGGAGAGCATTCATGGCTTTGAGCATGCTGTAGTGATATTCCATATCTTTTACAGCATTCATTGTTACTTCTTCTTTTTGGCTTGTGAAAAGTGTAAATTGATTTGGGTGAAAGCTTACTCTCATCTTAAATTGTTGGATGATTTCCCCAAGCTCTTTCCATTCGTTTTTAAAAGGGGTATAAAAATCCCACATCACTTCCGGGTGGGTCGCTAATGGAACAATAGAGCTCGATAACCGGTATAATTCGATTTCATGCGCGATATTGTAGTACAAAATTCTTTTCGTATGGTGCAGGTTTTGTGCTGTGATCGACTTCAATTTTTCCATTCGCTCATCCTTTGGAAGCATCGAATACCTGGAAAAAGTTAAAGTTTTTGATGGACTTGCATCCCATAATCCCAGTGCATTTGCTACATATCCAAACCGTATTTTCATCTACTATTCTCCTTAATCAATAATTAGGATAATAATTTATTTTTCCCCTTTATCGTTAAGAGTATGCAGATTAAGTGAATTCTTTAAAAATATGAATCAATTAAAAAAGAGCCTCGAGGAAATCCTCTTAGCTCTTATGCATCGTATTAAAAAGTGAAACGGGATACCTGTTCGTCAGAGATGATTAATCCCTCCACTTCCTGGAAACCAGCCTTTTCGTAGATTCGCTTTGCATGTTCATTTGTTGGTTCATAGGAAAGTGTGATGGTTTGATGGCGGTCCTCTTTAATTCTTCTAATATCATCAATAATGAGACTCACGGCCTCCACCCCATAACCCTTCCCTTGATGGTTTTGATCAATCATCATTCGATAAATCCAGTATTCATGATCATCATCGTCGATCCCATACAGAGCAAAGCCAACCATCTCCACCCCATGGTAAATTCCTTTTGCATGAAAGTTATCTAGGAAATTGAGCTGGGCTAGTGATACAGCGTTTGTCGCTACAAACTTTAGCTGATCTTCACGAACACGCAGGGAGATGGCCTTTATCCAATTGTCTTTTGTGATGGTTTGTAAATGTAGCATACTTTTTTCCTTTCTTAATACGTGAATAATTCTTAATCTATTATCCTTCTAGAAGAGTTCTAGAAATCGAATAAAAATCCCTTTAAGAGAATTCCGAATAAATTGTCCCTGATAAGGTGTCTTTCTTTTTTAAAGAAATAGAAATAAGGGGACATTCAAGTGGAAGAAATTAACTTGTTTACACAAATGTTTACAAGTATACGAAGAGTAAACGAACAGTAAACAATTACGTATACATGTAAACGAAAGTGTGTACATGTTGATGCTATTGGGTGTATACGGATTTGTTACTAAAGATTACGGAAATGTCTACAAATAGCCACAGTTTACGAGGTGTTTACAGTTGTATTTCTTTTCGGCAAACCGCATTGAAGTAGCAAATAAACTTCTATAACCTTTATATAGGTATAAGGGATTCACAAAATTATCCTTTAACAATCTAACAATAAAATGAAAAGGGATGATTACATGATTAGCTCTCGAACTGCAGCTGTAGATGTTGGTAATGACTCCATAAAGGCAATTTTTGGTGAGATGGAATATGAATTAAATATTCCTAATATTGTTGCAAGGGATACAGAAGATCGCCCGGTAATTGGAATAGAAGAACTAGATACGAAAAACCCGCTGGAAGGAATTCATATCAAGGTGCACTCCCCGGCTTTGAAAGAAAATAATGCGATCTATCGAGTAGGGAATTTGGCTACAAAGAGCAGCAATGCAACTGAATTGGATCCAGGCAGCGCCAAATCCGAGGAAGATCAAACATTGATTATGCTTTTTGCTACTTTAGCGTTAGATGCGGTTAACGAAAAAAATACAAGTTATTTCCCGCGAACAAAAAATGTAATCGATGCAAATTACACACTTGGCACGGGACTTCCTTTACGCGAAGTGAAGGAAGGGAAGGATGCTGGCTACCGCTCAAAATTGGTAGGCTCCGTCCATCAGGTTGAATTCCTGGTAACACCGAAATACCAAGGGTTAAAAGTGAATATTAAATTTAATGAAGTGAAAATTTATCCAGAAGGCTTTGCGGCTTATATTAATCTGGTAATGGATAATCAACTAAAAATCATCAATAAGGATTTAATTGACAAACGGATTATTATTCAGGATATTGGTGGCTTATCGACGGATATCGCTGTCATTAAGAATCGAAATGTGGATGATGATAAGGCTCAAGGATTTAACCTGGGCGTGTCGGAATCATTGGAAGCGATAAGAGAAGAAATTAGATCGAGACATGGCATTGAACTAGACAGCCGTCGTGATGTGGTTGAAATCATCACAAGAAAAAATGATCGAAATCACATTATGGTAAAGGGAAGTCGGACAAGTGTCCATGATATTACGGATCGCATCTTACTGGAACTCGCTAAAAAGCAGTATCGCCTATTGCGAAATGTATGGCAGAAAAATTCGCAAACAGAAATCTGCTATTTTGTTGGTGGAGGAGCCAACGTTTTAAAAGAATACATCAAAACATTAAACAATAACTTGGATGGCTATAATATTGATTTCTTTGAGGATGAGAAAGAGAGCATCTGGATGATGGCCAATGCTTATTATAAGCTCATTAGCGATTTTATCCGAAAATCGGAAAAGCCTAAGCAGTCTCCGGAACCTGTGAAGAATTAATAGGGTGATGTTATGAAAAGCTCGAGGGAGAATGAGATCAAGAGAGGGCAAGCCATTTCATTTCGTATTCCTTCTGATACTCCTGACCATCTTTTAAGGCATTTACAAAAACTAAAGGAAACAGAGAAGAGAAATTTTTCGAGTAAAATGGCTGAGTTTGTGCTTCAAGGAGTCGGCCAATCTGTTTCAAAGAATCGGGAAACCATTACCATCCCTCTTCCTCATCAACTAAGTAAATCACAGCGAGATTGGTTAAAGCATGAGCACTCGGAGGCGCTGCTAGGGACAATACTTTATCAACTGTTAGTGGATCCGGTTCGTGCCACAGCCTTGCTTGCATCCTTAAATAGCAGCTCTTTGGATATAGATGAAGCCTTGTATTTACAAGAAGACATCTCGAATGCTGAATCTGTGCCTAGGGAAGAAGATGTTTCTCAAGTATATGACTATGTCCCTTCTTTTGAAGAGGCAGCGACTGGCGATAATTTAGATCGCTTGGATGATTTAGATGCATTTGATTGGGAAAAGGCAACACAAAACCAAAGTGTCGATTCAAAAGAGCAGCAGTCTCAAGAAGAGGAAGAAGTGGATTTAGACAGTCTGCTAGGGGATTTTCTTAATAAAATGAATAAGTAGTTCGATTATTAGAGTCCGCATTGTTAGAAACAACAATGCGGATTTTCGTTGTGTAAATCTTAAAATCATGGAGTTTTATAAATAGACCGATAATAACAGAACTTTCTTGTTAGTAAATTCGTATACAGTACTAAATAGAAATAATTGGTGAGGGTATATGGATAAGATGATCAAAGGAGGCGCACTATGAAACAGCTTTATATAAAACAAAAGGTCTTTAGTCTAAGTGGGAAGTTTACTGTCAAAGATCAGCAGGAAAATGATGTTTATTATGTGGAAGGCAGTTTTATGCAAATCCCAAAGACTTTCTCCATTATGAATACAACAAGGGATGAAGTAGCACTGATTACGAAAAAGGTTTTTAGCTTCTTGCCGATATTTCTTGTAGAGGTAAATGGCAAGGAAGCAATCACGATTAAAAAAGAGTTAGCTTTTTTTAAACCACGCTATACGATTGATGCAGTAGGTATTGAGGTACAGGGGAACTGGTGGGACATGGATTTTCAGATAATACAGCACGGGTTAGTTGTCGGTACTGTGAGCAAGAAGTGGTTCACATGGGGGGATAGCTACGAGGTTCAGATATTGGATGAGGCGATGGAGGCCATCATTATTGCACTAGTTGTTGCTATTGATTGTGTAAAGGCTGACCAAGCTGCTGCTTCTTGAACAGCGGGTATCTAATGTGAATTAGCCATTCATGAATCCTCCCTGAATAGGCCATTCTTCTTTGCAAGCTGTGTTTTCACCGCTGTAAAAAAAGCCCTCGTCTCTATACTCTGAGACGAGAGCTTAAATTTCTGTGGAGGCCCAAGGGGAAAATTCCCTCCCCGCAGTCAATGCTTTTTACCAGAGGCCTAGGACTTTCCACCAAACTCCACCAATAACGAGCCAAACAACTATGTGAATGATGGAAATCACAAGTCCAAGTCCCCACCATTTCTCTTGGGTAACATAGCCTGTCCCGAAGAAAACAGGCGCAGGTCCACTACCGTAGTTTGTTAAACAGCCAAATAAGTTGCTGAAAAAGGCAAGTATTAGGGCTGATACCAATGGTGGTGCACCAGCTGCCACCATCACCGACAGAAATGCAGCATACATGGCACTCACATGTGCGGTATTACTTGCAAAGAAGTAATGGGAATAAAAATAAACAATCGCAAGTACAATAAGCGCAAGCATCCATGACGTTTCGCCAATCATGCCTTGTACCATTTCACTGAACCAAGGAATCATGCCAGTACTGTTTAGGAACATGGCCATCATAACCAAAACGGAGAACCATACTAAAGTATCCCATGCCCCTTCTTCTCTCTTAATATCAGACCAAGTCAACACCTGTGTTAGCAGTAACAACACTAAACCGATAAATGCAGTAACAGTCGTATCAAGATTAATGCGTGATCCGAAAATCCACAACACAACCAAGAGAATGAAAATACCGATCATGTACCATTCTTCTCTTTTTATAGGACCCATTTCCTCGAGTTTTTTCGTTGCTTCCGCTGCGGCGGAAGGTGTTTCTTTAATCTCGGGTGGATAAAGCTTATATATAACTAATGGTATAACGATTAAGCTGATCAGTCCCGGTACGATTGCTGCGACCATCCAGCCTACCCAGGAAATTGTGGCACCTGCAACTTCCTCAGCCATTTTTGCGGCTAGAGGATTGGCTGCCATTGCCGTTAAGAACATAGCGGATGTAATCATATTCGCTTGGAAAGAAGTTGTCGTTAAAAATGCCCCAATCTTCCTTTCCGTCCCATCGCCAGTCCGTGAGCCATAAGTTTCGGATAAAGACCGGATAATGGGCAATAAAATTCCTCCGGCACGCGCTGTATTCGATGGCATAGCAGGGGAAAGGATTAAATCACTGGCAATCAATGAATAGGATAATCCTAAAGTTTTTTTCCCGAACAATCGGACAAAAAGGTAGGCTACCCGTGTACCAAGCCCGGTTTTAATAAAACCTCTGGAAATGAAGAAAGCAATAACAATTAGCCAGATTGTCGAGTTTTGAAATCCACTTAATGCTTCCTCAAGTGTTAAGGTTTTTGTCACGGTAATGACAGTTAGAGCTAAAATAGCCACGCTCCCCATAGGAATAGGCTTTATAATAAGTCCAATAATCGTTGCAACAAAGATGGCGAATAAATGCCATGCTTGAATTTGTAAATCGCCTGGAGGGGGAATAAACCAAATAACTGCTCCTATTAGAACAACGACCAATAAAGGAATGATTTTTACTTCTCTTTTTTGATTCAATTTCTTGAACCTCCTCACTTAACACGCAAAATAGGTGGCGTGTATGTATCGCCACCTTATTAAACACTCTCTTCGTTATCAAAAACAAAGCATGTAAAAATAAGGTGCCCGATTGTTTTTGCGGTTATTCATTTGTTAGTACCCATTATTTCAACTTTTATTTCATTGTGCGAGGGATTTGATTGGATAAAATGGATGTTAAGTACATGAAGCAGAAATCACTGGACGAAATAGAGAACGTTCCATCAAAACTAAAGCACATGTGATAATTGGAGTTTTTTTGGGGAAATGGCATACCATAAATGATGGATTTCAAACGGATTTACACTAAAATAAATCGGATGAGTAAAAATAATCGAAAATCTTCTTACAATAAAACAGTCGTGTTACGATAAAAGGATAAAGAGAAAAGTTGGGGGAAACATTATGGGTGTAGACAAATTAAGGGAGCAACTAAATCAAAATCAGCCTCTTTTTATAGGAGAGGATACGGCTTTTCGTTCAGCGGTGTTGATTCCATTAGTTTGGGTGGAAGAACAGTGGCATGTGCTTTTTGAAGTACGCTCACTCAAGATGAGAAAACAGCCTGGGGATATAAGTTTTCCTGGGGGGAAAATCGATCCGACTGATGCGTCCCCGCTTGAAGCTGCAATCAGGGAAACACATGAAGAGTTGGGAATTGATTCAAAAGATATTGAAGTGATTGCAAGTCTAAGTCCTTTTGTCACTTCCTCTACATTTGTTGTTTATCCATTTGTTGCTGTTCTTCATTCCTATCCAATACATTCCTTCAATAAGGATGAAGTGGAAAGTATATTTACAATTCCGCTTAAATGGCTTGAAAATTATAGTCCTTATTGCCATCTGGTCTCGGTGGAACCTAAGCCATCAACAGATTTTCCATACCACAAAATTATGAATGGTGCAGAGTATCAGTGGAGATCCCGCTCTATTGAAGAATGGTTTTTTGATTACGGGGATTATACAATTTGGGGACTGACAGCCCGAATTTTAAAGTACTTCATCGAACGATTGAAATGATATGTAATTAAAATTGGAAAGTTTCCAAAAAAAATTACGCCTTAATATATATTTTTCATGTCTTTAGCCTGTGCATATTTTCTGGTCATATTCCAATACTAAATCTAGATAATCGTTGTGTTATCGAATCCTAATGAAGGGAAGATGCAAAATTGGCTAAACACTCAGATACAAGCTGGAAACAAGATCATCCAAGTACGTTATTTAGTAACTCTGTTCAAAGAGCAGATCGAGCAGTAAAACAAGCGATGTCCCATCCACAGGAAATAGCGGTTGAGCATGCTTTCAATTCAATAGAACATGCGGAAAACGCACTGTTAAATGCAGTGGAGCATAACGAGCATCTGGATACTGTAGAACAAAATAGAGAGCTCCTGGAGCAAGCAAAGCAACAATTGAATGAAGTCAAAAAAATTGTAGAAGAACAGTAATATAAATTAGTACCCCCCGTATGATGAAAGAAATCTATGGGGGGTTATTTTTGTTTGATTTTTCTGATATTATTTTCAATATATAAAAATAGTAACTAGTACGCCTGTGTGCGTTCTATTAGAAATAAAAAATATAGATAGAAATAGAAGGAGTGAATCTAGGTGGATTATTTAAATCATCCATTTCCATCGAAACGCCAAACAGTTTTTGCAAAAAAGGGAATGGTTGCAACCTCTCAACCACTGGCAGCTCAAGCTGGTCTAGGAATACTGCAAAAAGGCGGCAATGCCATTGATGCTGCTATTGCTACTGCCGCAGCACTTACTGTCTTGGAACCTACTTCGAACGGCATAGGCGGCGATGCCTTTGCACTTGTTTGGGTAAAAGGAGAACTCCACGGACTTAATGCTTCAGGTCCCTCTCCAGAATTATTAACTGCCGAGGCTGTCAAAGCACTAGGTTATGACAAGATGCCCAAAATGGGACTTGAACCAATAACAGTTCCTGGAGCCCCTGCAGCTTGGGCGGAACTCTCTAGAAAGTTTGGCAGATTATCGCTGGAAGAGGTATTGCAACCTGCTATTTCGTACGCAGAAGAAGGTTACCCATTATCCCCGATTCTCGGAAAGTATTGGGAAAAAGCCTACAATGCTTATAAAAGACTTGAAGGAAAGGAATTCGAGCATTGGTTCGAGACATTTGCACCGAGTGGTCGAGCACCGCAAATTGGTGAAATATGGAGCTCAAAAGGTCATGCAGACACATTAAGAACAATTGCAAAAACAAATGCCCGTGATTTTTATGAAGGTGAATTAGCTCAAAGTATAGAAGATTTCATGGTCGAGCATGGAGGTTTCTTAAGAAAAAGTGATTTAGCTTCGTATAAACCGGAATGGGTAAAACCAATTTCGACGAATTATCGTGGCTACGATGTATGGGAAATTCCACCGAATGGTCAAGGGATGGTTGCCCTAATGGCTCTAAATATTATCGAGCAGCAGGACATACCAAAATGGCAAACTGCTGATACATACCACCAGCAAATCGAGGCCATGAAATTAGCGTTTACCGATGGACAGGCATTTATTACGGAAATGGGTGAAATGCCAATCAGTGTTGAACATTTACTGTCAAAGGAATACGCTTCACAACGTGCAAAAGAGATTGGCGAAAAGGCCATTGAACCGATTCCTTATGAGCTGCCGAAGGGTGGAACAGTCTATTTAGCAACTGCAGATGATGAAGGGAACATGGTCTCTTATATCCAAAGCAATTATATGGGGTTTGGTTCGGGAATTGTCATTCCGGGTACCGGCATCAGTATGCAAAACCGGGGGGCAGATTTTTCATTGGATGAAAGCCACCCCAACTTTTTAAAACCTGGTAAACGAACTTACCATACAATTATTCCAGGATTTTTGACGAGGGATGGAGAAGCAGTCGGTCCATTTGGAGTAATGGGCGGCTATATGCAGCCTCAGGGGCATTTCCAGGTAGTCACAAATACAATCGATTATCTACTGAACCCTCAAGCTGCATTGGATGTTCCAAGGTGGCAATGGGTTGGTGGAAGGAAAATCCATGTTGAACCGGAATTTCCAAATTACCTGGTTCAAGCACTCCAAAGAAAAGGGCATGAAATTGAAGTTCTGCCTGATGGTGGTAGCTTTGGACGTGGGCAGATTATATGGAGAAACCCACAGACAGGTGTGCTTGCAGGAGGTACAGAATCAAGAACAGATGGCATGGTGGCAGCTTGGTAGCCTAGGCCAAAAAGTGGAGGGAAGTGAAATTTATTTCATTTCCTTCTTTTTTAAACAAAGAAATACCTCGTTTAGATGAATTAAGGAAGGATTAATCCATCTAAACAAGGTATTTAAAATATGAAGTGGGATCTATACCCCTTTTTCTAACCGAATAAATCCCACTCTCTCCTAAAGTTAAAGCTGTACAGGATAATGAAATGCGTATAAAAACGTAATGAACTCCTCAAAAGGAAGGGATGACTCGCCTTCGGATTCGCCATTTCCTGTGACGCTCGTTTGAATCGCTTTCCCCCAGATTTGAAGACTGTCGTTATTAGGATTATAAAAGTAAACGCGCAGGATACCTGATGGATCTACAGCAATTCTTTGAATGAGAATTGCATGAGCCCCTAGCACCTGACCAGAACGATTATAAATGGTAATCCCGGCAGGTTGAGGAAGACCTTCATTGACGTTGGGATTGTATACTGGATGATAGTAGCGACGGAAATTCATCTGGAATTCCAAATCTGTATAAATATCTGCAAATCCATCCCATATGCCTGTCATATGAAAGGCGGGATTAATCCATTTATGTGCATCTTGCCCACGGCCATCAGCCAATTTCAACAGTTCAAAATAGATTGCATCTAAATGCGGCACCAACAATAAAGAGATTGCATCAATATTTGTTGTATCTTCAAGTGGAACAGGAGAAATTGTGCTAGTGGAAATCTCTATACCTTCAAAAGTAAAGCTGATCGTACCCGACCTTAAAAAACTATTTAACATCTTCAAGAGCAGTACTGGCTCCTTTTGTGCCCAATAACTAATCGCTCTAGTCGATTGGCATGTCGGATTGAAACCTTGGCCAATTCCTAAAGGTGTTCCTAAAATATTGACCAACTCGGATATTAACAGAGCATGTAGTGCTTCTTTCCCTGCTAATTGATGAACGGAAGAAAGTCTGTTTTCAATATTTTCAGGAATAGGAGCTTGCATAAGATTTTCTAATTCCTTAATAAGCTCAGGTGTAAAAATATCTCTTTGTAAAAGTCGAAGTAAGCCGTAAATACTTCTTCTCGTTTTAATGGTAATGCTAGAAGTAATCAGTGAAGTAACTAGAGTGAAGTTCGACTGTAAATTTACCGCGGCCATCTCATCACCAGCAAGCATTTCTTTTAACAAGTGTGGCTTTTCATTATTGAGATAGTGCAGAAAAATAACATGATAAGGGGAGACTAGCCCAGTTTGTACCATTGTAGTACGGAATTGTTCTGCTTCTTTTGCTAAACTCGCATCATCACAGGTCTTTAATTTCTGTTCATAGCTTTCCAGTGGACCTGTCGCTAGCTCTGATGGCGAGTAGACAGCCCTCTCATAGTCTTTTAACTTGGAACTTGCTTCATCTAGTCCTCCGGCCAACTTTTGAGCACTGGCAATGAGTTTCATAATTTTATTCGTGACAATAGGCCTTTGGACAGCAAGATTATCAATTTCTTGATAGAGGTTTTCAAAAACGCGAGATGAAAAACAATGTTCAGAAATAAAATATAAAAGTTTTGATGCCTGTTCATCTTTATAAAGCTGTTTTACTCGGTTTTCCTCTGTTTCCTTCATAATCAGCAAATCAATATTCAAGGCCAGGACCTTTGTTAAAAACTCGGCTGCTTCATAAGAAGTCATATGGGGATGGACATAATCCCCCTTTGCAATAGAGAGAATCCTTAAATCACTTAAGGATTCCGCCGCAGTTGTGATGTCCCCTGTTTGAAGTGTCCCTCTAACTAAAGTGGCATCAAGCTTACGAACGTCTTCCCAAGGTTTCCCTATGAATAGACCGGCCTGATCAAAAAGTGGAGCATAATGATAAATTTTGTCTAAACCGTTTGGCTCTTTAAGAAGCGCCATGGCTTCCGTCAAAACCGTTTCTTGGTAGAGTTTTTTACTAAATAGGGGTGCTTGTAACAATTGTTGAAAGGCTTTTTGAAACGCATTCTCGGATGAGAAAAGGTAAAGTCCCATATCTTCATTCTCCTTTCAGCGTATTTCCTATAAATTACAGTTTACATAAATGGAGGTTTTTAAACATTTATGGTGAAAAAAGTGTGGATTTGTATTAATATTAGAATATTGAAAATTTTGATAAATGTACCATGAAATTAGAATTATTACAATAGACGATGTGCTCAAAAGGAAAAGACCACGAAAAATGATTTTCGGGTCTTTTCAATATGCCATATTTCAATTTTTTTACTTAAAGGGGGGTATATTAATTATAAGATTTATTCCCAGACGTAGTTTTTGCCCCAACTATTCTTGGCAAGTGCCTCAATTTTATCCACCAAACTATCCTCTACCATATAAGTATCACCTTGTTCATAAGGATTATAATGGTAGGCGTACATTCTGGAAACAAATTCATGGAATGGCAGGGAGGATTCACCCTCTAATTCACCAAATCCTGATACACTTGCTTTGATGTTTTGCCCCCAATTTTGGGTACTATCATTATTGGGATTATAGAAGTAAACTCGGAAATCCCCGTTTTGGTCATTCTCGATTCTTTGAATCGACACAGCGTGCAGGCCAAGGAGTTCTCCGTGAATATTAGTAAGGAAAATACCTACCGGGTTCGGGTAAATCAGCTTTGAGCCTTCATTATACTCCGGATGGTGTGTAGCATAAAACAGTTTTACAAATGCTGAATAATTTGTAACATTCAATGTAAGCTGATCGATGATATTAATGAAACCACTTGGGATCCACTCACCATAAAATTCGCGGTTCACCCACTTATGGCCATCCTCACCACGAAGAAGTGTTCGTTTGATCATCTCGTTATAAATTCTATCAAGATGCGGAACTAGCAGGATGGAAACGACATCCAAGTCCTGTTGAATCTCATTAACAGTCCCTTCAATCAGTAGGCTCGAATGAATCGGCTCACCTTCAAATGTCATTTCAATATTATGATCACGTGCGGCATTCTTAATATAATTCAACAAATGGACAGGCTCAAATTGCGCCCAAAGCGAAATTGCCCGCGCTGATTGGCAAATAGGGCTCTGCCCTTGACCTACTCCAAGGGGCTGCCCAAGAACACTTATCGCCCCAGCAATAAGAATTCCATTTATACTAATCCCACTTTGTTCATTTGCAAAGGTAGAAAGCGCTTTTCTTACTTCAGCATGAATTGGAAGTTCAAATAATTGTTGAATTGAAGGTACTAGAGCATCAATCTTCAATACACCCCGATTCAACATTCTTGATAGACCGTAAATCGATTGTCTTGTTTCGGGATAAATCGCAATTTGAATAATATCATGAATCGTTTTTTTATTTTCAACAAAGCTTGCACCGCCTGTGTCTGACAGGGAAAGGGCAGTTGGAAGGACATCGGGATTTCTACGGTTCAAAAAGCGAAGCAGCACCGCATGGAAAGGTGAAACAAGTCCCGTCTCATTCATGAATTGAGCGAATACTTTCGACTCTGCAATAAGTTCTTCATCGGTTGCTTGCTCTAGTTTTAGCCTATATTCCCTTTGGTTAGATGTTTCCTTGCTTAATGGTGTAGGAGCTTCCACAGCTTGTGTATACTTTTCCAGCGCCTCTAACGTCTGCTTATCAAGTTCGCTAGTTGCTAATTGTTGAGATAAATGAATCATTTCCAGAATTCTGCGAGTGATAATAGGGCGTTGCACGGCTAGACGATCAATTTCGATAATCATCTGGTCGGCTACCTCTTTAAATGATAGTTCCTGACCTAGATAAGTAAATAAATTGTGTGCGCGAATCAGATGCTCTTCTGGTGGAACTGCTTCGTCGCTTGTTTCTTGAGGGGATAAGAGGTCAAGATTAAGTGCGACTACCTCATTTAAAAAAGCGCAAGCTTGTTCTTTGCTAATGCTGTCATGCGGATAAGTTCCCTTTGCTATAGCAAGCATACGCATCTCGCTTAGTAATTCAAGAATCGAATAAATACCTCTTAATCTTAAAGAATTGCCTACGAATGGGGGCTGTAATTTAGTTGGATCTTCCCAATCACCTGAAAGGAAGACTCCTGCTTGGTCAAATTGATGGGCATATTTATCAAGAACAACCATTCCTCCATCAGTGCATGCTAATTCATTTGCTAATTGGAAAACGTCGGTTTGATAAAGACTCTTGGCAAAAGGCTTGGCAAGGTTCAGAGTGTTTAGTGCCTCTGCAAATTTACTTTCGAGAACATCGATTGGCTTCGTTGCTTTTCTTGTCCTGGACGTACCTGTTGTTCTTCGCTTCGCCTTGGTATTTGTCGTTTTTTCCGTTGTTACAGTAGGACTCATCCTCTAATACACTCCTTATAAGTAGAAATTATGTTGTTCAAATTCTTCTAAAAGCTTTCTCATTTCATGAGCATCAGTACCGAAAAAGTTGATGGAACCATAGTGGTTACCAAAACCTACGCGTTCCGCTACTTTGGATGAAGCAGGAATAAACATATTGTGTTTCACAAAATAAGGATGGTCTTTTAGCTCCTTTGGGATATTAAGCCTTGATATCGCTTTTACTTTTGGGTAGACCATTAAATTACCGGAATGTCCTTTAGCCGACACGACTTCTTCTGGGAAAAATGCGTTTAACTCTTCTTCTGTCGTATCCGGATCACAGCAAAGAATTTGGCCCTGGTATGCGCTAAAACCATAAGCTCTCTCGATGTGTTCAAAAATATGACCACCCGGAATACGATTCGCTACTTCCCCGAAATAGATTTCACCACTAGACGTTATGAAAAACTCGGGATGGATAATGCCATGGGTTACCTCAAAAGCACCAACAAGTTTTTCAATCTCTTCTCGAATTTGAGGTCGCCACTTTTCCAGTGCAGGAGAGGCCGGAACAAAGTTGGAATGACCAAGCTTTACGTATTCTGTTATATTTAGGAATTTTACTTTGCCATTATGGATAAAGGCTTCACATGAAAATTCTTGTCCCTCCAGGTGACTTTCCATTAATAGCGGGAATTCCTCATCATCAATTTCTTCGATATCTTTTTCTTCCCGAATCATTCGATGGCCAACAGTACCAGCTTTATCAAAAGGTTTTACATGAATTGGCTCAAGCTGGTCGTCTTCGAGTTTTACTAATGCTTGATTGATCCTTTTGAAAAATCGGGCGATGTCTTCTTTATTGTAGGCTTCTTCAAATACCCCTACTCGAAGGCCTGCCAAGTGTGCACGTCGCTTCATCAATCCTTTATCCCGCAATAAGAGGGATTTGTTAAATAGCTTAGGATTTTCAAAGAGTAAAGAATTCATCATGCCTGCCCATTCCACAGTTTCCTCGTAAATGGGAACCGCCAGTTTGACATTCATTTCTTTTAGTTTCTCGTATAATTCAAATGATTGTTCAATTGGGACATTGAACTGCCATGGTACAAATAAGATTTCGTTTTTGTCAGCAAAGGATTGAAATTCAGGTGGTCCCACGACAACATATGGGCGTCCCATTTTATCGATTGCTTCTATTGCTTGTAGACTCCATCCAAGTAGTGCAGTTGTTTGGTTGTGATTTGCATTCATTCTCCAAAAATCTCCCGTCTCTTGAAAATATTTTTTAACTTGCTAAAGCAAAAGAATCTTTGCGAACTTTATTTTACTAAAAATAATAGGAATTGAAATCGTTTCGACAAAATATTCTAAATGTTTCAAAAACATTAACAATTTTTACATTATATCCTATGTATTTGTCGATGACCCTAATGATAAAATGTGAATGGCTAAAATTTCAGGCTTCTGGGAGTAGAGAAAAAAATCGATGCTAAGGGAGAAATTTAAATTGCTAATTCAGAGAAGAGAAGGTCTGGTTGGAGAGTTATTCGGGGGCAAAGATTGGTACGAACGATTAAAAGAATATTTTCCAGAAAGAGAAATGAAATCAAAGCAACATTTTGAATGTCTTCTGAAAGAAAAATATGAAAAGTATCAAATCATGGAAGCGGATGATTACGTAGTTGTTTATTTTGAACAACTGGATTATATATTTATAGATTATATTTTAGTGTCAGGCAATGCCCGGGGGAAGGGAATTGGGGGCAAGGTTTTGGACCTGTTCAAGGAGAAGGGGAAGGCCATTATCCTTGAAGTGGAACCAGTTACCATCCAGGACCCTGACTCGGAAAAAAGGATTCGTTTTTATGAGCGGAATGATTTTTCGAAAATGGAGAACATCGGCTATGAAAGAATTCACAATGTTTCAAAGGAACTAAATAAAATGGATATTTATTGCTGGTCTAAAATGGAGCCAACAGAAGAGTGGGTATTGCAGAAAATGAGTGAGATCTACACTAATGTCCATGCATATAAAACGCTGGAATTATATGGAGTGATTCCTCAATCAACAGCCGAGGTACTTTGGTTAAGAAAGAGTTTGCAAGAAGTAAATTAAAACAAAGATAGAAAGAAAGGAGAGAGCCGTCTTATAAGCTCTCTCCGTTTCATTGCTTATTTAAATAAAGGGGTTTTCTTCAAGACAATACATACAGGAATGGCTACGATCATTCCTACAGCAATCTGGATAAGGTTTCCTGGAATTGAAGCCAAGGGTACAATCCAGTTTCCGAAAATAATTGATTCATAAAGATAATAGACCACTAACATCACAGGAATTGAAACGACCATTCCCAGTATGTTTAACCCTACGCTATTGCCATTTTTGCCTTTTGACCAAGCAATTTTCCCTACGATATACCCCTGTAAACCACGTGCGATAAATGTACCGGGTGCCCAGATTGTCCATCCTGACATTAAATCAAATAATGCCATCCCTAAACTTCCGGCTATCGCTCCCTTTTTAGGTCCAAACAAAATAGAGGCGATAAAGAGCATACCGGTACCAAGGTGAACCAAACCACCGTTTCCGCCAATCGGCAGCTTGATATTTAAAAAGACCGTAGCAACAAATACGAGCGCGATAAGTAATGCGGATACTATTAAATCAAAGGTTTGAGTGCGAGGTCTTGAATAACTTTGTGTTTTTTGCATGAAAATACCTTCCTAACTATATAAGAATTTAAAAATAACAATAGCAAAGGACTGGTATTTAAGAAAGTATCACTTTTTATAAAATGTTAGTGGTCAGTTCTTTGGAGAAATTTTTTGCGGTTTAGACGGCTGATAAATCTCTTCAGGTCGTATTTGTGCGCTTTGGCTAACTTAACGCTGAATTTCTTAGGGTTAATTATTAAACTTCAATTCCATTTAAATAAAAATCTCTAATATGGACAGAATAAAAGCCGAAGAGTGCTATTGAGGACCTTTTTTCCCTACTAGCACTTTTTCATGACAATCCATGAGGAGGATAGCTATGCCAAATGTAGAAGTAAACTGTGCTGTATCGAACTGTGTCTTCCATAAAAAAGGAAATCTTTGTGGAGCGGATAAAATCCAGATAGATATGGATTACCACTCTAAAAACAAAAATACAGAGTTTGCTTCGGATTTTGATTTCGAGAAAGTTTCGGAAGAAGCAAACAATTCTCGAGATACATGCTGTAAAACGTTCGAACCTAAAGACGAACGTGATGAATAAATAACTTAACTATTCAATTAAGTTATTTATTCAATGCTAAGACATGAGGGCAGGGCTGTTTGAACCATACGATTGTTACCCCATAGGGACTAAAGAGAACTCTTTAGTCCCTATCTTTTTGCTCTTTTTTGTGGGAAATACTTCATTTACAGAAAATTATTACTTTTATTGGCAAGTAACTTAATGTATAAAAATTCCTTGGATTCAGCTATAATTTAAGAACAAATTAAAGAAAATCAGAGGTTCAATCATGTTTTCTATACCTGATTCCCAGAGCATTTCCATCTTGCATGGTGAGTACTCCGTTCTATTGGTAGTCTTATCCGTTTTTATTGCATGTTGTGCATCTTACACCGCATTATTTATGAACCAAAGAATACAAGAAAATGGCTTTTTTCCAAAAGCGTTTTGGCTATTACTCTCTTCAGTAGCTATGGGGCTTGGTATATGGTCGATGCACTTCATAGGCATGAGTGCTTTTATGCTTCCTTTACCAATGGAAAATGATCCTTTGTTGACGATCGTCTCCATCCTGCCTGCCATTATTGCCTCTTATATAGCATTCGATTTTGCTAATAAGTCGCAACAATCTGCTCTTCCGTATTCTTTTATAGGAATTGTTATGGGCATAGGGATTGCTTCAATGCACTATTTAGGAATGGCAGCCATGAAATCCGAAGCGAAATATTTTTATAAACCGGGTCTATTTATCTTATCTGTTGTCATTGCGATTGTTGTGTCCATGGTTGCGATGTATGTGTTTGCAACATTGCAAAAATACATGGGCAATCAGTTAATCAGAATTATTACATCGATACTATTAGGTCTTGCAATCTCCAGCATGCATTATACAGGAATGGCAGCAATGGTTTTCTATGTAGAAGGACCTTTAAAGGCTCTTGGCCATAATCATATTTACCATATGGATCTATCGTTTGTTGTATTGGTTGCTGTGGGTATTTTATTTATTATTGTAGGATTGACGGGTCTACTGGAGCGTTTTGTAGATTACCGTTTGAAATATTACGACGCCCTAACGTTATTACCGAACCAGCGGCAATTTGAAAAGGATACAAATAATTTAAAAACAACTGGAAGTCTTTCGATTCTTCAAATACAAGATCTTGAAAAATGGATCAACCAATATGGATATGTATTCGGTGATAAGGTGATTAAAGCCGTGGGGGAAGTCATTGAAAAGAACAAAATGCATTCATATAAAATTTACCGAATAGAAGGAAATCGATTTGCTATTTATGCTTTTAATGACCAGCGTACCGAGAAATTAATGGATTTAATGGAAACCATCTCTTCCGATTTGAAACAGCCGATCCAAATTGATGATTATGAAGTTGTAGTAGATATAGTTTGTGCAATCTCTTCTTCAAAGAATAAAGAGAATGTCTTGGAGCTATTATCAAATAATCTGGCTGTTCTTCATGATCCTGCAAGTAATAATGAACAAAATGTAATTGAATACGATCCTAAAATTCATACATATAACATGGATAGGCAGATTGTTGAGGATATTGAAAAAGCCATGGTCAGCAACGAGCTATTTTTGGTATACCAACCAAAAGTGCAATCCCATACAAGAAAAGTGTCCGGATTAGAGGCATTAATACGTTGGAAGCACCCGGAAAACGGAATGATTTCGCCTGGTGTGTTTATTCCGATCGTGGAAGCGGCGGGTAATAAAATATTCGACCTAACCGACTGGATTATTGAACATGTGTGTCAACAAATTTCCCAGTGGCTTCAAGAGGAAATTGAATTTGAACAGGTTTCCATAAATATTCCTGGTTCCTATATTACTTCATCCAGGTTGTACGAAGTGGTTACCAAAAACCTTGAAAACTATAAAGTCGATAGTAAATATATAGAATTGGAAATCACAGAAACAAGTGTCGTTCATGATATTAGGCATGCAATTACCGCCATTAACAAGTTTAGAGAAATTGGTTTGTCCGTTGCCTTGGACGACTTTGGCACAGGATTATCGTCACTGTCGTATTTAAAGAGAATGCCAATCTCAACGATTAAAATTGACAAATCCTTCGTAGATGGGATTTCCAATTCGGAAAAAGATTCTGCGGTTTTAAAGTCAATTATTACTTTATCGAACTCATTAAATTTGAAAATTGTTATTGAGGGTGTCGAAACGGAGGAACAATATAACTTTATCTATTCAATGGAGGAAGCACCTCTTATACAAGGCTATTATTTCTCACGTCCATTAACATCACAGGAATTTGTAAGTTGGACAAACGAACGATAAGAAAGTAAGTTATGAAATCTTAAAACAGCTTCTTAAAGTGGATATTCTTTTTTGATTGAAAATTAAATTTATCCTAAAATGATAATAAGAATGAATTAAAGGAGACACTATTTTATGATTACTAATATCGGCACAGTAGCAGTTTATGTAGTAGATCAGCAAAAAGCGAAAGCATTTTGGACTGAAAAAGTTGGATTTGAAGTGATAGCGGAGCACGTAATGGGACCAAACGCCTCTTGGCTTGAAGTTGCCCCTGCAAACGAAAAAAGTCGGCTTGTACTTTATCCCAAGACGATGATGCAAGGATCGGAAAATCATAAAGCCTCTATCGTATTTGATTGTGATAATGTATTGGAAACTTACAAAAAACTGAAGGCTAATGGAGTAAACTTTAAAGGTGAACCCCAACAAATGCAGTGGGGGACATTTGTTCAGTTTAGCGATGAAGATGGAAATGAATTTTTGCTAAAAAGCTAATTCAAACAAGCATCCGGTGTAGACACAGTCGAATATCGACTTTGCCTACACTTTTTTTAGGTTTAGCAAGAAGGCTTCTTAGTAGTCGGGATAAAATAAAAAATATTCCCTATAATAAAAATAAACTAAGTAAGTGGGATAAAAGAATGGAAGAAATCATTGTAGAAAAACTTAAGGAAATTGAAAAACAAAATCATGTCAAAATACTGTTTGCGGTTGAATCAGGGAGTCGAGCATGGGGGTTTGAATCAGCCGGCAGTGATTATGATGTTCGGTTTATTTATATTCATTCACCGGAGTGGTATCTTTCCATTGACCCTCAAGGTCTAGGTTCAAAAAAAGATGTGATGGAGTATCCCTTTGGGGGAAACTTAGATATCAATGGCTGGGAAATAACAAAAGCTTTACGCCTTTTTAGAAAGAGCAATCCAACCATCTTGGAATGGCTAAGGAGCAAGCCGATTTATTTCCAAAATCCTCTATTTGCAAAAAGACTGCATGCACTTGAAATAGACAATTTTAATCCTGTACCCACCATCCATCATTATTTTAATCTAGCCATGGGTAACTACAAAAATTATTTCCAAGGAAAAGAAGTGAAAATAAAAATTTTCTTATATGTCCTAAAGTCGATTTTGGCATGTGTATGGGTTGAAAGGAACGGCAGCTTCCCACCAGTACACATTCAAGATTTGCTTCTGGTTTTGGATGATGAACAAATTAAGCGGGAAATGGAGCAATTAATAAAACAGAAACGTTCCGGTGAGAATATGGTTTGCATTCACGATTATCAGAATGCTCATGATTTTATAAATGCCAAGTTTTTATCTATTCGACAATCGCTGTTCATACAGAAAGCAGAATTACACAATAGTACAAGCCAACTCGATCAATTATTCAGGGATACATTATCTGTTGTCTGGTGTCTAAAGCAAGGATAGCCAGTAGAGATGCATACTGCAAATGCCGGCATAAAGGCAAAAAACGCCAACCAATGAAATTAAATAGAGCTTTTGGAAATGCACCTTGCTGTTCTTGTAAACGCTATACGATACAAAAAGAATAAGAAGTGACAGACCAGTTTTTAAAACTAAAAATAAAGCTGGGTTAAACGAAATGATGAAATCCATTACTGGATTCATTTCTTCGATAAATTCTTTCATTAACCCATAATTTGTTGCGATTCCATCAAACAAATTTAAAAAGGCAATGGAAATTCCAAATAATATAATATTCTTTTTATTCATGATATCACCCTTTGATGTTGGTAGGAAATTCTTCCACATTGTTAACGGATTTTCCCATTTTTATTCTGACGAAACCTATTTGGGTAAGTGCTTAACAAATCGTATGTATAAAAAACTCAATGTATGTAAAAATCCCAATGGAAGATTTCCAGTGGGATTGAAGGTTTAGATTATTGAGTAAGATATTCTTCTTTTAGTTCTGAAATAGCCACTTCGGAACGTTCTTCATGAGCGTGTCTTAAGTGTACTGTAGCAGTTTTGCCATCCTCATGTACTTTATCGATCCAAATAGAAACACCGTTATAGCTTACTTCATACTCTTTTGGTGAGGCAAAGATTTCTTGTGCACGATTGTATTCCAAAGAGAGCACCTCCTTATTTTTGGTTATTCTTTGCTTTTTGGGCTAATTGATGAAGATGATTTAATTCTTGAGCAATTTCCTCCCGCATTTCACCGGGAGCAATTTTTGCATTTTTGGGTGTTTGTGGCAGGGATTGCTTGTTAGTGCCTTTGCTTTTGCTATCGTCTCTTCCCACAAGGCTCATTCCTTTCCATTAGAATTCTTATTTAATATGGCTTCTGGTTGATTTTTTTATCAAAAAAAATGCGATTTTCGCCAAATTAGCGCAATCGCAGAGTTTTTTGTTCATTTATTATTGCAAGCTTACGCCTGTTTCAACCGAAATTGCCTCCACCTCATATAACCAATCACGAAGTAATGCCCTTGCTTTATCGAGGCCTTGATTTGCCTCTGTCACCTTATCCATATCTTGCTCCTCTAATGCAGAAAGCATTAATGTAAAGCTATTGTATTGAATATTGGCAGCATCAATATATAATTCATGAAGCTCTCTAATTCGTTCATTTTGGGGCATGATGGACTCCAACTCTACAACAAATTCACGATAACTAGGAACAATTTCATCGAATAGTGTATTGTATAGAACTTCATCGTTTGTATAATTAGTGCCGGTAACACCATCGTACAGGCCAATAATTCGGTCTTCTTCCGGTGCCAATAAGATAATCTCATCTATATAGAGTGTAAAGTCTTCTGCTAAGTTTGTTCCTGAATCAGTAGTCGTTGTATCAGTTTCAGTTTTAGTAATAGTTTCAGTTTCTGATTTTGTTTCTGTTTTTTTATCAGTTGAAGGAGATTCCTCCTTAACAACCGATTCCTCTGGTGTTGTCTCTTCTTTTTTAGAATCATTGTCACTGCAACCGACTAAAAAGACAAAAGCGGCAAGTGAAAGAAAAAGCGACAGTTTTTTCATGGTTCTCCTATCCTCCAACAGATATTTGAAAAATACGTTGGATTTTGTTTTTAAAAATCGCATTCTTTATAGGATATTCAAAAACAAAAAAAGTGTGATTCTTGTTTAAAAGACCCTGTTTAGAAGACGTAAAAATGCCAGAGACTTAAAACATCTCCGGCATAACTGTTACATATACAAACCAGCTAGGAAAATACCTAAGGCTTCCTCATAGATTTCATCAAATTGGCTTAAAGGAAGTGGATTTTGTCCTGAACCAAGCTCTACAGTAAATCCAGGTCTACGCCAATCCTGGATAAACCAATCCTTATAGCCAGCGTAGCTTTCAAGGGTTTTGACCGGTTGGTATCCACTCACTCTGGCAAATTCATTCACAATTGTTTCCGATTCGGGCGGCTCCAAGTTTTCATAGCCCCAATAGATGACCTCTCCTTGGGTGTGGAAGGCAAGGACACGGGCATAATCTCTTCTTCTTGTTAATTCGGCTAAAGCAATTGCTTCGGGTTGAGTCAATGGAGCTTCTCCACCATAATCCCTTGGGCCAGGTGTTTTTGGATTGCGTGCTCTTTCAGCTTCCCAGTTTGCAGGGAATTGATCATTTAAATCAACACCATTTATATTCGCTTTCCAATTAGAAAAATCCGTATTCCCATTATTCCATTCTATAACTTGATCTCGCCAAGGTGCATTTTGAGGAGCTCCGTTAATCACTAAATCAACCCCATCTGGATTGACCATAGGAACAACTGACAACACGGTTTGAAGATAGTATGGGAAAGTAGATAATCCTCGTATAGAACTTTGATTTGTAAGTGATAGGAGATAATCGTTTAGAAAAGTCATAAGAATAGGTGCAGTTATCCATTCATTTGCATGAAAGGCAGCATTATAGTGGACTCTTTTTGAGCCGTTCCCAATTAACAGCTCAGGTATGGTCTTGCCTAATACCGTGTTTCCGATATTCATCATGCGCATAAAGGGATACACAGCAATCAATGTCCATAAATCATTCATCATTGCACTATAATCATAGTTTTGTTTCCCATTGACTAAACGTGCAGTTACTCTTCGCGGAATCCGAATGTTTTGCCCGACTTGCAAGAAATTGGCGTTCACATTTGGGTTAACCAGGAAGAGGCTTTCTACAGGTAAATTGTTTCTTCGAGCAATCAACCATAATGAGTCGCCGCTCTGGACTTGATAATTCGCAGTGATATAGCCGGGTACTCTTAATCTTTGACCTATAGACAAAAATTGCGGGTCTATATTTCGGTTGGAATCGATAATTAATCGAAGCGGTATTGAAAACAGTTGACTTAAATACCAAAAAGAAGTGCCAGGCCTTACATAAACGTCCAACGTACTCCTCCTTATTAATTATCCGTAAATGTGCTTATAAAATTATATGACTAATTAACTTGTTTATGTTTGAGATAATTTTGAAGAATATCGAAGTTTGCAATTCCTCTTTGTGTCGAAAGGAATTGGTACAAAAGAACGTATAATTTTACCTTTTTTCCTATTACAACAGTGCTAATATAATACTATAATAGAAGGAAGATAAAGGAAGACACCTTTAGAGTTTTTTATAACTAGCAGAAAAGTGGTGTGATTTATGTGGTTTGTTATTCTAGGAGTCATCGTCATACTGATAGCAGTGTGTATGAAACAATATACTCAATTGGCTCAAATCAGACAGCAAGTTGACTACTTAAAACCACTGCTTGATACAGTCGAAAATGTGAAAGATATTGTTTACTATTGCGAAACACCCCAGTTAAAATATCGCTATTTAAGCCCTGCAGTAAATCAGTTTGGACCAAACATTCATGAAGAACATATGAAAGATCCTTATAAAATTTTTGAAATGGTCCATCCGGAGGATTATGAAAAACTAGAAAATAAAGCATTAGGAAAGATGGACTTTAGCAAACCATTAACCATTCGTCTTTTAGATGAAAAGGGGAATTATGTCTGGTTTGAAGAGTATGCAACGCCAGTCTATAAAGAAGGAAAGCTAGTGGCGCTTCAAGGCATCTTCCGAAATATTGATGATAAGATGAAACTGCAGCAGCAATTGGAATATGAGGTATCCCATGATGGATTGACAAATGTCTATAATCGTACTTTTTTTCAAACGAAAATGGGGATCTTTAATAGGGTGAAAGATGTTCCAATGGGTGTTATTATTTGTGACTTGGATCAACTAAAATATATAAATGATCATTATGGACATCAAACAGGAGATCGTTTGATTATTGAAGCAGCCAATATTTTAACGAACTGTGCAAATGAAGAGACCATTATCGCCCGATTGGGAGGGGATGAATTTGCAGTACTTCTGCCTAATTCAACAGAAGAAGAAGTAGAGGCGTTCATCAACAGGGTCATTCAAGGTTTAAATTATCACAATAGCTTTAACGAATCTCTTCAAATCCATATGTCCATTGGGTATTCCTATATACATTCCTCAATTCGAAATATGGAATGCTTATATAGTGAAGCTGATCATCAAATGTATACTGCAAAGAATGCAAAAAAAGTTTTAGCCAAATTAAGAAAATAAACTCTGCCTTTTAGCTTAAGAAGCTACTAGGCAGAATTTTTTTTGTTTATAAGCCTTCCGTTGTGAAGTTCTTTTGAATCTCGAAATTTGAATTTAATAGTGCCCAATTTTGAGGATATGGATAGCCTAAAGCCCAATAACTGATGCCTCTGAGTTTGTACTGTTTGACTAGTTTGAACTTGGCCTGTGCGCTGCGTGCATCTTCAAACCAAACCTCGTGACCTTGGCCTTGCTCATCAACATAACGGAAATAAGGTGACTGGGCAACTTCATCGTATAGGATGGCCGCATTATATTTTGCTGCACGGCGAACAGCCTCTTGAGGGCTGAAGGTTTCTGCCGTAGCCCCTTCAATATGTGGAATCTTCCAATCTCGCGCATAGATTTGGAATCCTAAATAGATTTTGTTCGCAGGCATAACAGAAAGAGCATATTCTACTACACGGCGCATTTGATTTATTGGTGAAATGGCTTGCGGTGATGCACCCCTCCATCCCCATTCATATGTCATAAGCACAACAAAATCAGCAATCCTGCCATGAGCAGCGTAGTCATGGGCAGTATATAATAATCCTTGTTGTGCGCCACTTGTTTTGGGAGCTACAGCAGTAGAAACAAAATACCCTTGTGGATGGAGCCGATCTACAGCCAACTGGAGAAACTGATTATAATTTTCACGATCCCCGGGTTGAACATATTCAAAATCAATATTCAATCCCTTATAACCCTTTTCCTTCATAAGTTGAAGTATATTTGTAAGTAATGTTTCTCTAATTTGAGAGCTAGATAAAACAGCGTGTGCAAGATTTGTTCCTGTCGAGGTAACCGATAAATTTGTAATAGCCAACATTGGGATTACATTTTTGTCGCGTGCCGCAGCAAGCATTGATTCATCCGCAAATGGCTCAAGGGATCCATCTTCTCTAATTAAATAGGCAAAGGGACTTAAAAAAGTTAGTGAACGGCCAATTTCATTTACAGTTGCAGCAGCGTCTTCATCTTTTTGATACGTATAAGCATTTACTTCGATTATTGGCTTTCTTCTAGGAATAGTTAAGGGAGTGCCAGCATAGATAAGATTTGGGTTTGAGAGCTGATTTTCAGTGAGGATCGCTCCGATCGTAGTGCCGTATAGAGATGCGATTTGCCATAAGTTTTGGTCTGGTTGAACGATGTGTATAATTGGCGGTATATAGAGTATGGCGCCTGGATATAAAAGGTTGGGATTCGTAATTGAATTTGCATTTACAATTGCATTTATGGAAACACCATAATTCCTCGCTATCGACCAAAGAGTTTCACCAGCCTGAACAGAGTGCGTAATGCCTGCTGATGGGATGACAAGGGCCTGCCCGGGTAATAATTGATTTATATTAGGTAACTGGTTAACTTGTTGGATGGCATCCATGCTCATATTATATCGACTTGCAATTCGCCAAAGTGTGTCGCCACGGTCGACCACATGTATAAGCAATACATAAGCCTCCTCCATATAGGTTCACTAAAGTACTATATGAACTGCATGCTAGGAAAATTATAAATTTATATGTCTAAATAAAAACATGAACTCGAAAAAAATCGAATTCATGTCTTTTTTTATTTCCCTTTTCTCATGATAAAGCTTAAATGTCTGCCGCTTTTTTTATCTTGTCGATAAGAGAATCCTTCTTCGCTTTTAAAAGTGCACGTTTGGTCAATCAATATATTCTCAGATGGAATACCTGCCAACTCGCATTGTTTCTTCACTGTAAGTTGATTATCGATATGGTATTTATTTGTTTCTTTGTTAAAGTACATAAAATCATCGGCATATCCAAGTGCAGCAAATTTTTCGTAAACATCTGCATCTACTTCAAATTTCTCTTGGCTAAGCGCAGGCCCAAGAATTACTTGAATATCCTTTGGATCACTTTGATTTTCTTCTAGAATTTGCTGAAATACCTTTAATGTAATTTCTTTTACGGTCCCTTGCCACCCCGAATGAATGACTCCTGTTAGACCATTCGTTTCATTATAAAAAATGACGGGAACACAATCTGCAGTAAACGTAGAAAGCAATGTATTGGCTTCAAATGTATAAAGTGCATCTGTATCTGCAATAGCATCATCCGTGGTTTGGGCGCCTCGACCTTTATCGGCCAAAGTCACTTGATGTACGTTGGCACTATGAGTTTGATTTGCACAAACAAAATCTTGAATACCGCAATTTAAAGAGGAAGCAAGTCTTTGACGATTTGCAAGTATACTCAGTGGGTCTTCACATACATGAAGCGCCATATTATTTTGCTCGGGATTTCCGTTATCCTTTAGTGTTGTCCCGGCAATAAACTGATCATTGTCTAAATAGATATTCATGCTCATTCCATCACCCCATATTCATCATAGTATACATCGTTCATTTAAATCAAAAAAACAGAATACTATTTTAGCAAAATGTTTCATGTGAAACAGTAGAGTTGTGTAGAGGTTTTTGCATTTCTAGCTATCTATAAACATACTTATTAAAGTATACCAATCAATTAAAAAGTTATATAGATTCCAATTTATGTTCTTTTAGTGAGCTGTCTAAAACACAAGCCGCAGAGCCAACTTGTTGTCTCAACGACTTGTCTTAGTGCTTTTGTGAAGGCCAGCTCACAGTTATTCATGCTTTCTTAAAGGTTCTTGGATATTACGCAGCTTACGTGGTAGGCTGTGTCTTCGTAAGTAAATAAGTTACTGCATATTACCCGTATTCGGATACAATGAATACATAAATATAAAGTAATCAAAAAAAGGTGCCTCATAATGAGACACCCTCCGCATTTCTTATTGTCCAGGAAATTAAGAAATATTGCTGTGTAGATAACTCTCTGAAATTGTATTTTACATCTAGCTTCAGCGCCCAGCCCCTCGAGGTTGCGGTCTGCCCCTTCCCACGTGTGCAATTTATCTGCATCGAAAGTGAAGCGGCAGATGCAAGCACATTCGTCAGGTACCGAAAGCATCTGTCGAGGCTAAGCAGGGCGCTTACGCTTTTGGTGTTAGTTTTCTTCTATATCTTTACGATTTTTCTTTAACATTTTAGAAAGTAGTTCGTAAACAATTGGTACTATTACTAATGTTAAAAGTGTAGAACTTAATAGACCACCAATAACTGTGATAGCCAGGTCAGCGGACATTAATCCGCCACCTCCGCCAACACCAAGAGCCATTGGCATCATTGCACCGATTGTTGCAATGGCAGTCATCAAGATTGGACGTAAACGAGTAGCACCAGCTTCCAGGATCGCTTCACGCATCGCCATTCCATCACGTTCCATATGAATAATGCGGTCTACCAATACAATTGCATTCGTGACAACGATACCTATTAACATTAATAGTCCCATCATTACTTGAACAGAAATTGTATGGTTTGTAACGAATAAACCGACAAACGCACCGATTACTGTGAACGGTAATGAGAATAGAATAGCAAATGGCGCTAACCCTTCACCAAATGTAACAACAAGGATGAAGTATACAATCAGGATTGCGGCAACCATTGCAACACCCAGTTGAGTAAATGTCTCAGTCATATCTGCTGCAACACCTGCAACTCCGCTTGTTACACCTTTTGGTAAGTCTAGATCCTCGATTTTTTCATCTGCTTCTCCAGTCGCAACAGAAATATCGTCACCAATGATTGTTCCTGAAACTGTAGCGTAGTATTCGCCGGCAGAACGAGATAGAGTATTTAATGTTGTTCCTTCTTCTACTTCTACTAATTCCGACAGTGGCATACTAGTACCAACTGCTGTAGGAATCTCGGTATCCAATAAATCATCTAATGATTCAGGAGCAGCTTTTGCTTCACGCTGAATAAT
Source organism: Ureibacillus aquaedulcis (assembly GCF_030418165.1). Lineage (GTDB taxonomy): Bacteria > Bacillota > Bacilli > Bacillales_A > Planococcaceae > Ureibacillus > Ureibacillus aquaedulcis. Next base: position 109,961 of record NZ_JAUHTQ010000007.1, on the reverse strand, counting down.
GACTTCCAGTTCATCTCCATCATTTTCAACAGTAGTCAATACTTCATCAGACCCTGTACTTGATAGAGCCATTACAATTTGGCCAGTTGTTAAGCCATATTGAAGGACGTGTTCCTGGGATACTTTAAAGACATTCTCAATGTATGGATCTTCTGCATCGGATGTAATATCTTCGAGACCCTCAACTTCGCTTAGAGCCGTTTCCACTTGATCAACAGCTGTCATTAAATCATCCAGGTCTTCACTGTAAAGTGTATAACTTACTTCATTTGATGACATTGACATCGAACTAAAGTTTTGTGATTTCCATTCGCCAGATTGACCGCTGTTGAAGACATACTCTTCAATTTCTTCTCGTACTTCAGGGAAATTCTTCATATCCGGGTCAAAGATTAGGTACATTAAAGCACCGCCTCCGCCGCCACCCATCATCATTGCTGATGGATCTGCGTTGGATTCATCCGTGATGGATAATTGAAGAACATCAATGTCTTTACGTTTCATTAACTCTTTTTCTACTTCTTCAATATTTGCTTCCGTGTCTTCCGCCAACTCACCTGCTTTGGGAGTATAAGTAAGATACATAACCTTCTCTTCTGCAGAACCCATGAAACTAAATCCAATTAAAGGAGTCAGGGCAAGTGAACCAGCTAAGATTACAATGGCAATGATTGATGTAATCCACTTATGATTTAACGATTTTTCCAGTACACCTTTATACCATAATGCTAGTTTGCCAACTTCTTTATGGACTTTTCCTGTTTTCTCGCCATAAAGCTTTTTACGGAACAAGAAGTGAGAAAGTGCTGGTACGATCGTGATCGCAACAAGTAATGACGCACCTAATGCAAAGGCCATTGTTAAAGCAAACGGCATGAATAGCTCACCAACCATACCACCTACGAATAGAAGCGGTGCAAATACAGCAACTGTTACTAATGTAGAAGATAGGATTGGTTTAAACATTTCGATTGTAGCTTCACGAATCAACGCGCGACCGCGAAGTTTCTCTTCTTTTAAGTGCATACGGCGATAGATGTTTTCTACTACTACGATCGAGTCATCGATAACACGCCCAATCGCAACCGTAATGGCACCCAATGTCATAATATTTAACGTAATATCTAACCAGTTTAATAGCAATAACGCCATAAAGATTGAAACTGGAATAGAGATGATTGAGATAATAGTAGATTTAAAGTCGCGTAAGAATAATAGAATGATCAATACCGCGATTAACCCGCCAAATACTGCTTTTTCAACCATGGAGAAAACCGAATCCTCGATTGGTTTACCTTGGTCCAGCGAGATATCGACAACTAAGCCATCGATATTTTCTTGTTCTTCTATAACTAAGTCTTTCACTGCATTTACGACAGTTACAGTGTTTGCTTCTTGACCTTTTACAATTTGAATTGCGATTGCATCTTTTCCGTTGGTACGTGAAACGGATTGAACCTTGCCAACAGTTTCGATTGTGGCAATATCACCAAGTTTAACAAATGGTGATGGGTTTTCGGCAGTTGGTGTTACAGGGATTAGCATTTCTTTTAACTGATCCACTGTCTTGATGTCTCCATCGACCGATACCGCTTCTTCTCCTTCAACAAACTCATAAAGACCTAATGATAAAGCCATATCACTAGCTTGAACCATTTGCTTCACAGTATCTTCTGTTAGGCCAAGCGATGCCATTTTTGCATCATCAAATGTGAATTCTACTTCTTCAATGTGTTGGCCCGTAATGGTAGCAGAGGCAACACCATCAATTTTCTCGATTTTTGGAAGCAGGATATCTTCAACTGTTGATGTTAAATCAACAATATCTTCTTCAGTACTACTAACTGATAGTGCAACAACCGGCATCATATTCATGCTGATTGCCATAATTGTAGGTGTTTCTACTTCTTCTGGTAATGTAACGCCATCAAGCGCGGATTCTAGTTGTCTTTTTTTCTCATCCATATCAACGCCATACTCATACTCAACCTGAATTTGAGAGACGTTTGATGAGGAACTTGAGTAAACGGCATTTACGTCTTCTAATCCCTCGACCGCTTTTTCCATAGGCATGGATAATTCGTTCATTACCTGTTCGGGAGTAGCGCCTGGGTAGACGCCCATAACGATTAAGTAAGGAATTGAAATGTCAGGAATGGATTCCATCTTCATTCTTGCAGCAGAATAAATACCTGATACAGTAATAATGATTGTTAGCAACCATACAGCCAGTTTATTTTTCAGTACAAAATTTACTAAACCTTTCACTTTTACACCTGCCCTTAAAAATTTGACTCCTATTTTACATTTATTTATACTAATGACTAATTGGTCAGTTGTCAAATGAAAGAGTAGGGGTGTTTTAATTGGTTAAGAGGCAACTCATAATGGAGAAATCATTGGAATTATTCGCTGAAAACGGATTCGAAGCCACATCAGTGCAACAAATAACAGAGCTGTGTGGTATATCAAAGGGAGCTTTTTATTTACATTTCAAGTCAAAGGATGAACTGATCAATAGTTTGATTGACCAGTTTATGACTAGTATTCTCAATGATCTTGAACATGCGGTCAGTGGGGAGAAACCGCGTGAAGAGCTGTTGTACAACTTTATCTATATTTCGCTGGGCGGGTTGCATCAACAATCGAACGTTGCTAAGTTTTTTATGATGGAACAGGTTTTAACCTACAACAAAGACTTTTTTGAAAGAATGCAGAATTACATGAACATGTTCAATAAGATTATTTTATCGATTGTTAAAAGGCAGTTTGACCAAACAAATCCTAATATGTATCTTGATATCGTGTTTACGATAAACGGATTGATAAAAAGCTATTCGGAATTGTTCTTGATTGATAATTATAAAGTAGATCTAAATCTATTATGTAGATCAATTGTTGAAAAAGTTACGCTTATTGCTGAGGGGGCAACAATTCAATTCGTCACGCCAGAGTATTTGACGTATATAAATCAAACGCCCAATTATTCGAAAGAACAATTAATTGAACTAATAACTACTATACAGCAGGAAATTGGTTATGATGAATTAATTGGGGAATCTTTACAATTGTTAAAAGACCATTTACAAGGACCAAAGCTAAGCAGGGCACTTATAGAAGGATTATTGAAGAATATAAAAGAGAACGAACATTGTAAGTGGTGTGCTTATCTTTACCAAAAATACTTGCAGAATAATGAATAAAGAAAGAGTGAGTCCATATTAAATGGGACTCACTCTTTTTTAATGATTCAATTTACTATGGCCTCGTCCATAGATGAGGTAGAGAATGATTCCGACCAGGAACCAAATACCGCAAGCAATCCACGTATGAATTGATAATTGGCTAATCAAAAACAGACAAGCAAAAAACGAGACGATTGGAAGCACCGGGAATAAAGGCACCTTAAAACCGCCAGCAGGTATTTCTTTGTTTTTTCTCAAAAAGATTACGCCAATGGAAACAATCATAAAGGCAAGCAATGTTCCCATATTTACCAACTCAGCGAGCTTGTTTAATGGAATAATTCCGGCAAAAAAGGCTACAGCAATCCCGAAAATCCAAGTATTTAATACTGGCGTTTGATACTTGGGATTTACTTTATATAAAATTTTTGGAAGTAGTCCATCCCGAGCAATCGCAAACAGAAGACGGGATCCACCATATAACATGACAAGAATTACGGTCATCATTCCTGTTACTGCCCCTAATGAAATCACTCCCGCAATCCAGTCCTGGCCAACCAGTTGAATAACAAAGCTCACTGGGTTGCTCACATTTAAATCGGTATAAGGAGCAATACCCGTCATGACTAGAGAGACGATGATATAAAGCAATGTACAGACAAGTAATGAGCCAATAATCCCGATAGGTAAGTTTCTTTGAGGATTTTTCACTTCTTCCGCGGCAGAAGAGACGGCATCAAAGCCTAGGAAAGCAAAGAATACCAATGCAGCACCAGCTAGTACTCCATCAAAGCCAAAAGGCATAAATGGCTGCCAATTGTCGGGTTTTACATAAAATACCCCTACGACGATAAAGAGAACAATCACTCCGACTTTAACAAAAACCATTATTTTATTGATTTTCGCAGATTCTTGCATTCCGCGGGAGAGTAAATAAGATATAGCTAAAACAATCAATATGGCAGGCAAGTTAATGTAGGTTCCGCCGGAAGGATTAAATGGCCCCGACAAACTTTGTGGTATCGTGATATTAAGCCCCTCTAATAATGAAACTAAATAAGATGACCAACCCGTCGCAACTGAGGCAGCAGCTAAACCATATTCCAGTACAAGTGCCCAACCTACCAGCCATGCAATGATTTCACCAAATACAATGTATCCATATGTATAGGCACTTCCCGTAACCGGGATGGCTGAAGAGAACTCAGAATAACACATGCCAGCTAAAGCACAAACAAATGCCGCAATTATAAAAGAAATGACAATAGCTGGCCCGGAATGAGTTGCAGAGACCGTTCCTGGAAGAATGAAAATCCCTGTCCCAACAATCGCACCTACACCAAGCATGATTAAATCAAACGCCCCTAATGTTTGTTTAAGCTGAATGCCTTCCTTTCTTTTTAATAAATCGCCAATCTGTTTTTTTCTAAAAATATTCGACAAATTAAACACCTATTCTTTTTGAATTATGTGAGAAATATTACTATGATTCGATAGTTCGGTCAAATCTTTATTAAATATTTTGACGAATTTGCTCGAAAATATATATATTTTATAACATTTAAATTTAGAATAACTTTTGGTTTTCTGCAGACAATATAAAAAAATAATTGGGCTTTTCAGAAACTAAGGTGATAAAAGTGAAAGAAGAGAATGAATTAACGCTGGTTGAGCATTTGGAAGAATTAAGGAAAAGGGTCATTCTAGTGGCTATAACGTTAGTGCTCTCGCTCATTGTGGGATTTTGGTTTGCACCAAAGACGCTAAATCTTATTAAAGATCAACCTTCGGCACAAGGAGTTGACTGGAATCTATTTGGGTACACAGATGGATTAATGATCTATGTAAAATGTGCACTTATTTTAGCGATTTTGATTACACTTCCCATTGCATTATGGCAGATTTGGTTATTTGTGAAGCCGGGGCTAAATGAAAGAGAGGCAAAGGGAACAATATTTTATATTCCTATATCTTTCTTCTTATTTTTAGTTGGAATTAGTTTTAGTTATTTTATTCTGTTTCCTTTGATGCTTAATTTCCTATCAAACGTAAACCTTTCAATTGGTGCAACCGAAACCTATGGAATTCAGCAATATTTTTCATTGCTCTTTAACCTGACGATTCCAGTAGGGCTGGTTTTTGAGCTGCCGGTTGTTATTCTATTTTTAACAAATGTGGGCATTGTCACACCAGATAAGTTGCGCAAAATGCGGAAAGTAGCCTATTTTATCTTGATCATTGTGGGTGTTTCCATTTCACCGCCGGATTTTATTTCAGATTTTGTGATCATTGTTCCGCTATTGCTGCTATTTGAAATTAGTATTGGCGTTTCCAGTTGGGCACAGAAGAAGAGGAAGGAAAGGGAGCTATCGTACTCTGATAATGGAGAATTAACTTAAGAAAACTTATAAAGAAAAAAAGAGGAGGGCATATCATGGCAAGTATTGGTGTACCGGGTTTAATAATTATTCTTGTCTTGGCATTGATTATTTTCGGACCATCAAAATTACCGCAATTAGGCAGAGCGGTTGGCGATACATTAAGAGAATTTAAAACATCCACAAAAGGTGTAATGGATGATGTAGCAGAGGATTTAAATATAGAAGAAGTAACAGAAACAGATAAGATTAAAAAAGTATAATCCCGTAAAAGAAGGAAGAGAAATGAGTCGTAATGCTTCTTCTTTATTAATTATACAAATTGGATCTATATTAAAGTTTTGTAAAGAATTACCCCCGGTGGCTCTAAATTGATCACTCTTTTGATAAGATTTATGAAAAAAGAGGAGCAAGAAAATTTCAAATATGAAGTCAAACAAAAGGGTAACTTCGCTAAAAACTTTAATTGAAATTTTTAAAGTATCAACCAAATTGGGCCTTACTTCCTTTGGAGGGCCAACAGCACATTTAGGCTATTTCCATGAAGAGTATATTCGCCGGAAGAAGTGGCTGGATGAAAAGACCTATGCAGAGTTAGTGGCGTTATGCCAATTCTTGCCTGGTCCAGCCAGTAGTCAGGTGGGGATTGGCATCGGGGTAATGAGGGGTGGTATTTTAGGTGGCATCATTTCGTTTTTAGGATTTACCATGCCATCTGTCATTGCATTAATTATCTTTGCATTGCTGGTACAAGGTTTGGACGTAAGTGATGCTGGCTGGATTCATGGACTAAAAATTGTGGCCGTTGCGGTAGTAGCCCATGCCATTTTAGGAATGGCCAAAAATTTAACACCGGATTTACCGCGAAAAGCTATTGCTATCTTAGCGATAGCCGTCGTTCTTTTATGGCAAACCTCATTTGCACAAATAGCGATCATTTTATTGGCTGGTTTAGTAGGGTATTTCCTTTTTAAACAAAACAATGAAGGGGAAAATTCCAGCTTCTCATTTCCCATTACAAAGAAAATGGGCGTCCTTTGCATTGCGTTATTTTTCGGTCTATTACTTCTTCTTCCAATGTTAAGGGAGCTTACATCTTCCCATTTAGTGGCGATGTTTGATAGTTTTTATCGAGCCGGTTCCCTTGTATTCGGGGGAGGACATGTAGTGTTGCCATTACTTGAGCGTGAGTTTGTACCGACAAGGCTAATTAGTGAAGAAGCATTTTTGGCTGGGTACGGAGCAACACAGGCAGTACCGGGTCCAATGTTTACCTTTGCAGCGTATCTCGGGGCTGTGATGGATGGATGGCTAGGTGGGTTTCTAGCAACAGTGGCCATCTTTTTACCGGCATTTCTCCTTGTTTTCGGGACATTGCCGTTTTGGAATGCTCTAAGACGAAATGGCAAGATGAAAGGTGCATTCATGGGTATGAATGCAGCTGTAGTAGGAATTTTAATTTCGGCTCTTTATGATCCCATCTTTACCTCCGCTATAATAGAACCAATTGATTTTGTATTTGCCGTTATTCTATTTAGTATGCTGACGTATTGGAAGATGAGTCCGTTGATTGTCGTAATTACGGGGGTTGTTGGTGGAACCCTGATAACGTTATTATAAGAAAGTCCGTTTCAAGGGGAAGTTTCCCTTTAGAAACGGACTTTTACTTTTTATTTATTTAGTACCGGCAATGCCTTTATATACTTCAACGACGGTTTCGATTATTTCATCGGGGAAGTCATAATAGAGTGTGTGAATTCCCGGATGATCCTCTCCACTTCCTACATAGAAAAAGGAACCCTGTACTTGTTTTAAATATTCACCAAAATCTTCTGAAGCCCGGTACGGTTCTGGGAGCTCCTGCCATGGCAACCCTTTATCTTCGCAAACTTTTCTTACAACATCCGAGCATTCCTTCGTGTTAACAGTTTCCGGGAAAATATCATTGTATTTGAAGCTTACTTGAATGCCTTGTTGCTCACTTAGCTGCTTTGCCAAGTTTTCCAGGTTTTTTTGCAGCTGATCCAACTCTGTTTCCTTTTCCGCGCGAATCGTCATTTTCAAAGCCCCCCTGTGAGCAGCAATACCATAGTTTTCAGAACCCACATCAATTTGGATAACTGTGCAAAGGACAAGGCCTTCATTTGTTCTTGAGGAAGTAAATTCGGGTATGGCGTCTATAATTTTTGCAATGGCATATGAAGGATTAATACCTTTTTCCGGTTCACTGGCATGAGAAGGGAAACCAATCATCTCAATGGACATCCCGCGGGATGCAAAATGAGCAGTACCATCAATTACGCTTACTGTTTTTAATGGGATACCGGGCATATTGTGGAAGCCGTATATTTCATCAATTTTTTCCTTTTGAAGAATTTCTCTTGCCTCAATAGCGCCCTGAGCTGTTTCTTCCGCGTGCTGGAAAAGAAAGAAGATATTCTGGTCTGCCCCTTTTTGGTCTACCTCCAGGGCAAAACCAACCAATGAGGAGGAATGGCCGTCATGCCCGCACTTATGGGCAACACCAGGAATGGTTGAACCCCATGGTAGGTCAATTGTCTCCGGGATGGGCAGTGCATCAAAATCCGCACGAAAGGCGATATTCTTTTTTCCCTCTCCAGCTCCTCGGTAAGCTGCATAAAAATATTTTTTCCCTTCATCAACTATTTCAAGGTTGTTTGTATGTTCTTTCAGGAAGTTGATTAATCGTTGTCTCGTCCAAACCTCTTCATAGGATAGTTCTGGATGTGTATGTAATTCGTGTCGTAAGTCGGTAACTAATTGTAGATTTTCTTTTTCCATTAAGATTTCTCCTTTTTAAAGGGTTTGAATGCTTAGCAAATAAACAGAAGTCAAAATTCTCAGTTCCAAGATAACAAATCATATTGATGGAAAATTTAGAAAAGTACTTCCTGTTTTATTATATTACTAAAGTTGGGTAGATTAAATTAAATAAATTTAAATTTGATAAGAAACGTGCAGCCAATCCTTCTTGGCTACACGTTTTTTAATATTATCGTCCTTGATACGTATGAACTAAATCATTATTTTGTCCTCTGGCAAAGACATCTGTACGATTAGGACCCCAAGAAACTGCTGCGGGAGCACTTGTTAAATTGCCTCCTATTGATTCCCAGCTGTCCCATCTAGATCCATTCCAAGAGCGTTTATACAGACGGTTTCCAGTTCCTCTTACAAAGACGTCAAGCTGATTTGGGCGACGGGATGAAGCTGTCGGAGCACTTGTTAGGGTACCGCCCAGGCTTTCCCAATCACTCCAGTTGCCCCCGCTCCACCATTTGTGTATTAAATCGTTGTTTTGCCCCCTAGCAAAAACATCAATTCGGTTAGGACCCCACGAAATCGCTGCAGGTTCGGAGTTCAGGTTGCCGCCAAGATCTTCCCACTCTTCCCAACTAGTTCCGTTCCATGTTCTCTTATAAAGTCGATTTCCTGATCCTCTAACAAAGACATCCAATTGGTTAGAGCGACGTGAAGAAACACCAGGGCCGCTTGTTAATGTGCCACCGAGACTTTCCCAATCGCTCCAGCGACTACCGTCCCACCATTTATGGTAAAGGGCATTATCGGTTCCGCGGACAAAAACATCGATGCGATTAGGCCCCCAAGAAACAGCCCCAGGCGGGGAAGTTAAAACGCCTCCAAGGTTTTCCCAGTTGCTCCAGCGGCTACCATCCCACCAAATATGGTATAGTGCATTATCCGTTCCTCTGGCAAAGACATCTAAGCGATTTGTACTCCAGGATGAAACAGTGGGTGCCCCAATAAGTGCGCCACCAAGACTTTCCCAATCAGCCCACCCCTGACCAGGGCTTGGAGCTGGGCCTGGTCCCGGTTGACTACCTCGAAGCAGGTTTAGAGTAATCTCAATAACTCTGGTTAAGACTCGATCAATCGTATTTAATGGAACATTTAAAGAGCGAACGAAAAGGTTAAACCATGGTGTTTCCCTCTGAAACTGTGAATAGATCTGACCGGCAGGCCTGTTAAGATTCGCTTGATTTCTAGTGAAGTTCACGACATAAAAAAAGAGTGATTCGATCAGTTGCCGGTTTAATCCGGCTTGTTCCAGCTGAGTGTACAGATTGCTGTGCTGTCTGCGTATCGTTTGCATAAGCGATTGAACGCTTGGCTTTTGTTGCGGATTTCGCTGAACGTATTGCAGTTCTGCTGGACTATAAGGTGCATACGTATTCACAGGCACATACTGCACGTAATAATAGGGATAGCCATTATACATGGGACTTAAAATCCTCCGTTTTTTCCAATAGTGTATGCACCGAGGGAAAAATGTGGGAACAGGGACTTTTGGAAAATATTATGATTGGTGACATTGAATGCATTGGGAGAGGGACCACATACAAATCTTAATTTTCGTGATTTTTACTAAAAAGCTGGGAACGTTTTGGTCTTTCAAGGGGAGTAATATTAATAATAAAATAACAAATGATTAAAATTAATATAACAAGTGTAAAAATTAATGTGTCCAGGGGATGCTCATGTTCCACGATAATCAATCGTACCATGGCAGTGATGCCGATATAGAGAAAGTATCTGAGAGGGAAATGATAGTCGTCTTTAAAGTATTTTACAATCATCGTTATAAATTCGAAGTATAAAAAAAAGAGAAGTATATTAGCAAGAATAAGCGTATAATCGTTACTACTCCCTGTTAGAAGTATCTTGAAGAATTCGAGTATTTCTTTCAGCAGAAGGAACGATAGAATGAAAGCCAACATAATCAAACAACTGTTCAAAAACCATTGCAACGCAGTGGGGAAAAACTTTATGGCTATTTTCCACTGGGCTTTATTCACCGTACCATACCTCCCTAAATCATTTTCACTAATGAATTTAATGATATGAAGCAAGATGCATCATGATGATTGGTAAAAGGTGTTTGTAGTAAATATTGTTAAAAGGTACAATTAATGGGTAATAAGAGAGTTAATTAGTTAGGATAAAAGAAGGGTTAGAATGGGTTGCTTATGGAAAATATTGTAACAAAATTATATGCAAAAAGATATTACATGATTATCTATCTATTGATTGTCATTATGGTTTCGGGATTATTTTATAAGAATCCACTTCACGGAGAAGGACATATTGGATACTATCTCCATATTTTGTTTGTAGTTTTATTTGCTGCTTGCTTACTGATCTATCCCAAATATCGATCGGGTATTCTGCGATGGTTTATTGTCTTCATAGCTACTTTGCTTTTTTATACATTATTTCTAGTATATCCAGAAACCGGGTCGACCATTTTATTGATCTATTTTATACCGACTATATCCATTATATTCTTTGATAAAAAGTTATTCTATACCTCTATTATTTTAAATCAGGTACTAATAATAGGAACAATTGCTTACATTATTAGCAGCGGTAAAGAAAGTCTTTATCCTAATGTAACAAGCGATACTACAGGGAATATAATCACTTTTATCGGAAGCCAGATATTCCTATATTTCATTTTTTACTATACATCCGAGCGTATAGCGAAAATGAAACTTTATTATGAACAAGTAAAGCATGCAGAACGATTGAAAACAACAGGAGAGCTGGCGGCTGCGGTAGCGCATGAAATCCGTAATCCTTTAACGGTAGTTAAGGGATACTTACAGCTTTATGAGCAAGATAAATCAGTAAGTAATTCTATGAAGCAAAGTCTGCCTCTATTAATAGAAGAACTCGATAGCGCGGAGCAGGTAATTTCTGAGTTACTATCATTATCGCAACCAACAAAAAATCTCAAAACAGAGCGAGTAGATCTGCAGAAATCGATAAACAGTGTGGCAGAATTGCTGCAATCCTATGGGCTCTTAAATAACAATAAAATTGAAGTGGCTATTGAAGCTGGTAGTTATATTGAAATAAACAAAATGGAGCTGCATCAATTACTGGTGAACATAGTGAAAAATGCGATAGAAGCTTCAAGTGCTGGAGGCAAAATAATTATCACAGCCAAAAAAACTAAAGAAGAGTATGTTGAAATAAAGGTGCAGGATAGTGGAATCGGAATGTCGGAAGAGGAACTGGAGCTAATTGGGAAGCCTTTTTATTCCTTGAAAAGTAAAGGTACTGGTTTAGGTGTGATGATCTGTAATAATATAGTAGAAAAGTATAATGGATCAATTCAGTATACGAGTTTAAAAGGAAAAGGAACTACCGTAGCGGTTCGATTTCCATCCGTGAAATCGAGGGATAGAAGCTTATAGGAGGACGAAAAATTTGCCTAGTATTGCAGAAAAGCTCAAATTGCACAAATATAAAGAAGTTGCCTTGCTTGAACTTCCAGACAGCCCGAATTATTTTGAAGAATTAACGGATTATGATACCTCGCTGGTTGACTCAAAATCCTATGATTTAATCTTTGCTTTTGTATTGAATATGGAGTCTTTGCAGTCAATCATTCGAAAAATTATTGAGGGGAATTATTTGAAAACGAAAGGCTACATCTATTTAGCTTACCCCAAAAAAGGAAATAAAGTGTATTCATCGTATATTCACCGTGATGATTTACTTGCGGGGCTAGATGCAAAAGAGGATGGTTATATCAGTGGAAGCACGATTAAGTTTGCTCGCATGGTTGCCTTGGATGATGTGTTCACTGTAGTAGGGCTGAAGGAAGAGTCTAAATCGAAAAATACCAAATCCGCAAAAGCCAGTCAATGTGTAGATGACTATATAGGGATGATTCCTGAAATTGAGAGTGACTTACAGGATGCTCCGGATATTTTAGCGTTTTATCAATCGTTGACTCCAGGATATCGAAAAGATTGGGCCCGTTATGTTTATAGTGCAAAACAAGAAGCAACAAAAGAAAAACGTCGAAAAGAAATGAAAAACATCCTGAGCCAAGGATATAAAAACCGCGATTTATACCTTCAAAAAAAGTAAAACAGTGAAACTGACTTGAGATTATACCATTTCAAGTCAGTTTTTTCTTTGAAAAAACTATGAATAATCAATAACCTTTCTAATCACTTTTAAGACTTTTTTATAAAAAATCTAAATTTACTAAAAAATCACACTAGACTAAATAGAGAGAATGTTTTACAATCATAAAGTCAATTAATACAAAAGAGCTATTTTTATAGATTTTAATTTCAGAATATTTAGATTACCTATTGATGTTCATTAGTCTGAATATTATAATTATTAAAACTTATGATTCTAGGCAACAAATTTTGGGGGGAAACAAAAATGACAGAGAAAAAAACATTGAAGAGATTTGCATCAGTATTTTTAGCATCATCATTAATCGTAGGAGCTTTAGCAGGTTGTAGTTCCAATGAAGGAACGTCTTCAACTGGCGGCAGTTCTTCCTCAGCCGGTGAAAGCAGCGATGTTATTAAAATCGGTGCAAACTTAGAACTTTCAGGTGCAGTTGCATCATACGGTTCATCAATTAAAGACGGTGCAGAATTAGCTATTGAGGAAATTAACGCTGCTGGCGGAATCGATGGAAAACAAATCGAATTTGTTCCAGTTGATAATAAATCAGAAAGTGCAGAAGCAACGAATGCGGCGATCAAGCTTGCAACCCAGGATAAAGTTACGGCGATGATCGCACCAGCGACATCTGGTAACGCAATTGCAACAGCCCAAATTGCAAATCAATATAAAATCCCGACGGTTACAGCTTCTGGAACAGCTCCAAACGTAACAGAAAATGAAGATGGGACAATCAATGATTTTGTATTCCGTACTTGTTTCATTGATCCATTCCAAGGGATTGTTGCAGCAAACTTTGCATCAAACGAACTTGAAGCGAAAAATGTAGCAATCTATGCAGATAATGCTTCTGACTATGCAAAAGGATTAGCGGCTTCATTTAAAGAACAAATTGAGGCAAATGGTGGAACGGTAGTAGCTGAAGAGGCTTATGTAGCGGATGATACAGACTTTAAATCAACTTTAACTCGTATCAAATCAGCAAATCCAGATTTCATCTTCATTCCTGGATACTATGAAGAAGTAGGGTTAATTGTAAAACAAGCACGTGAATTAGGCATTGAAGCACCTCTAATGGGTGCTGATGGTTGGGATTCTCCAACTCTAGTAGAACTTGCAGGTGCAGAAGCACTTAATAACACATTCATCACAAATCACTATTCTTCTGAAGATCCAGAAGAAACAATTCAAGGTTTCGTTGAAGCATTCAACGCAAAATTCAGCGAGTCACCAAATGCTTTCCACGCACTTGGCTATGACACAGTATTCTTCATCAAAGATGCGATTGAACGTGCAGGTTCTACAGATGGCGAAGCAATTCAAAAAGCTCTAGCAGAAACAGAAAACTTAAGTTTAATTACAGGTACATTCTCAGTTGACGAAAAACACAACCCAGTTAAATCCGCAACAGTTCTAGAATATGTAGACGGTGTTCAAGAGTTCAACTCTAAGGTTAATCCATAAGATTATCATTTAAGCGAATTGAACAAATGAGGGGGGCGAGTCTAGCCTCCCTTTTTACAATTTTAATATTTTAATGATTTGATTAATAAAATTAAGAGAAAAGGAGTGAGAGCTCATGGAATGGATACAACAACTAGTCAACGGTATATCTCTTGGAAGTATCTACGCATTAATTGCATTGGGATATACAATGGTATACGGAATCATTAAGTTGATTAACTTTGCCCATGGTGACGTATTTATGTTAGGAGCATTTATTGGGTTTTACGCGATTGCAAGATGGGAAATTGGATTCTTCCCGGCACTTATTATTGCCATGGCGCTTTGTGCCATTATTGGAGTAGTAATTGAACGTGTGGCTTATAAAAGATTGCGAAATGCAACACGTATCGCAGCTCTGATTACTGCGATTGGGGTTTCATTATTAATCGAAAATGTAGTGATCTACTTCCGAGGTGCTTCACCCGAAGCATATCCTGAAGTTCTACCAGAAACATCAATCAACATTTTGGGTGTCAATATTAGCTCGATATCGATTTTAATTTTAGCTGTAACGATTGTTCTGATGATTCTTTTGCAATTTATTGTTCATAAAACAAAAATCGGAAAAGCGATGCGTGCAGTATCACTTGATCCGGATGCAGCCCGTTTAATGGGGATCAATGTAGATAATACCATTTCTGCAACATTTGCAATTGGTTCTGCCTTGGCAGGAGCTGCCGGTGTAATCTTCGGTGTTTATTATACGAGAATAGAACCATTAATGGGGGTTCTACCTGGGTTAAAGGCATTTATCGCAGCGGTGTTTGGCGGTATTGGCAGTATTCCGGGAGCGATGGTTGGAGGCCTATCATTAGGTGTCGTTGAAACCGTTGTAAGTGCACTAGGTTTCTCTTTATGGAGAGATGCTGCTGCATTCGTTATTTTAATTTTAATCTTAATCTTGAAACCATCGGGTATATTCGGGAAAAATACTCGAGAGAAAGTGTAGGTGAGGTGATAAATGAAAAAGTCTAAAGCCTTTTGGGTATTTTCTGTTTTAGCGCTAGTAATCTATGCGGTTGTTCAAGGGTTAATTTCAGTTGGAATACTAGATTTATATTATCAAAATATTTTGGTGCAAATGTGTATTAACATTATGCTTGCTGTCAGTTTACATATAATTATCGGAATTACGGGGCAATTCTCGATAGGACATGCTGGTTTTATGGCAGTTGGTGCCTATTTCAGTGCAATTGCGACTATGAAATTAGGTTTGCCGCTTCCTGTTGGATTATTAATAGGCGCAGGGGTAGCAGCTTTAGCTGGTTTACTGGTAGGAATTCCGACATTACGTCTTAAAGGGGACTACCTAGCGATTGCAACTCTTGGGTTTGCTGAGATCATCCGTATAATCTTCCTAAATGTAGATTATGTTGGTGGAGCAGCGGGTATGGTCATCACCAATATGACGACATGGACTTATGCATTCGTAAGTGTTGTGATAACAATCCTTGTAATCGCCAATTTTACAAATTCAAGACATGGCCGTGCAGCGATTTCCATACGTGAAGATGAAATCGCGTCTGATGCGATGGGTATTAATACGACTTATTATAAAGTTGTAGCTTTTGCTATCGGTTCATTATTTGCAGGACTTGCGGGCGGAATTTTCGCACACAACTTCTTCATTATTCAACCGACAACTTTTGGCTTCTTGAAGTCTTTTGATATTTTAATCTATGTTGTTCTAGGTGGTTTAGGAAGCCTTTCGGGAGCTGCTATTGCCGCAATCTTTTTAACGATTGTCTCTTCCTATCTGGCAGAGTATCCTGAAACTCGTATGATTATCTACTCACTGGTATTAATCATCGTGATGCTTTATCGTCCATCAGGTTTAATGGGCACAAAGGAAATTACGTCATTATTTAAATTTGGAAAAAAAGGAGGTAGTCAAAAATGACAGGTAACCTTCTTATTAATGTAGAAAATGTCGGCATCCAGTTCGGGGGCTTAAAAGCGGTTCAAAATGTAAACATGTTCTTGAATCAAGGGGAACTAGTAGGGTTAATCGGTCCAAACGGAGCGGGTAAGACAACAACATTCAATATGTTGACGGGTGTTTACCAACCAACTTTTGGGACAATTACCTTCGATGGCAAAAATTTGAAAGGTCTAAAGCCGTATCAAGTGACAAAGCTTGGAATGAGTCGTACATTCCAGAATATTCGTTTATTCAAGGATCTATCGGTATTGGATAATGTTAAGGTAGCCAACCACAATATCGCAAAACATTCGATTATTTCCTCCATTTTCAGATTGCCAAGTCATTTTAGCGGTGAAGCCAAAATGGAACAGGAATCAATAGAATTCTTAAAGATCTTTGGACTAGATGTTTATAAAGATGAATTAGCAAAAAATCTACCATACGGGATGCAAAGACGCTTGGAAATTGCACGTGCTCTTGCAGCGAAACCACAGTTATTGTTGCTTGATGAACCTGCTGCTGGTATGAATCCACAAGAGACACATGATTTAATGGAGTTAATTGCCTTTATTCGTAAGGAATTTAATTTAACGATTTTATTGATCGAGCATGATATGCATCTGGTTATGGGAATCTGTGAACGTATCTATGTACTCGACCACGGCCAATTAATTGCTGATGGGACGCCGGAAGAAATTCGAAACAATCCAAAGGTAATTGAAGCCTACCTTGGTGAGGAGGTTGTTGATTAATGCTAAAAGTAGATAACATCGATGTATTTTACGGAAACATTCATGCATTAAAAGATGTCTCCCTGGAAGTGAATGAAGGTGAAATTGTTACATTAATCGGGGCAAATGGAGCTGGGAAATCAACACTTTTAAAAACATTATCCGGTTTATTAAAGCCTAAAAAAGGTGTCGTTTTGTATCAATCACAACAAATTGGCGGAAAACCTGCACAGGCGATCGTGAAAAATGGTATTTCGCACGTACCAGAAGGTAGACGCGTATTTTCGACTATGTCTGTTGAGGAAAACCTGGAACTAGGGGCGTATTTACGTAATGATCGCGAGGGAATCAAAAAGGATATGGCAAATGTCTATGAGTTGTTCCCGATATTAGGGGAACGACGTAAACAGCCATCAGGAACATTGTCAGGCGGGGAGCAGCAAATGTTGGCGATGGGTCGCGCGCTTATGGCAAAACCCAAGCTGCTATTATTGGACGAACCATCCATGGGGTTGGCTCCATTAATCGTAAAGAAAATCTTTGAGATTATAAAAATGGTAAATGAACAAGGAACGACCGTGTTGCTTGTCGAGCAGAATGCCAATATGGCACTGTCGATCGCGAATCGTGCTTATGTAATCGAAACCGGCAAGATTGTACTTTCCGGTACAGCGAAAGAACTGCAGGAAAGTGAACAAGTGAAAGCAGCCTACCTCGGAGGCTTATAAAAAAAGGGAAGCTATAATGGCTTCCTTTTTTGTGCTTACCTTTTAGATTGTAGATAATGAACAATGAAGAACTTTCTTCAGTTATATCCAGAAAGTTATTCAGTTATAGAACCCGCAGCCTACTATATAAGCTGCGCACTCTATAAGGAACCTTCTAGAAACAAATGCTTTTGTGAGCGGGCCTTATCATAAGCCGGGGACAAAAGCGCAACGTCCTGTTGCATTGTCCCCATGACCAACTTCGTGTTGGCCTCAAAGACAAGTAGTAGAGACACTGCAAGGTGGCTCTGCGGCTTGTGTGCTTAGAGCGCTCACATAAGAAAAACTATATTAGAATCTTTATTAGTAAGACTATATTAATGAAT
This sequence comes from Ureibacillus aquaedulcis, assembly GCF_030418165.1. Classification (GTDB taxonomy): domain Bacteria; phylum Bacillota; class Bacilli; order Bacillales_A; family Planococcaceae; genus Ureibacillus; species Ureibacillus aquaedulcis. Next base: position 92,163 of record NZ_JAUHTQ010000007.1, on the reverse strand, counting down.
TGGACTAAGTTTAAATCAGTTCTTTGGCTGATAATTCAATAGTGTAAATAATTCTTTTTTCTCTTTGTCGGTTAAGTCTCGCCACTGACCTACTTTTAGATTCCCAAGGTGGATATTCATAATTCGAATGCGCTGCAATCTTTTTACAGAGTAGTCAAGAGCTGAACACATGCGTCGGATTTGACGGTTCAATCCTTGCTCCAGAATAATTTTAAATACATGGGAGGATACTTTTTCCACCTTGCAAGGCAGGGTTTTTGTATCCAGTATCTCCACACCCGAAGCCATTTTCTTCAAAAATTGATCCGTAATTGGGCGATCCACCTGGACCACGTATTCTTTTTCATGGTGGTTTTCGGCACGCAGGATTTCATTTACGATATCCCCATCGTTTGTCAAAAGCAGCAGCCCTTCTGACTCTTTATCGAGGCGCCCGATATGAAAGATTCTTTTGGAATGCCCAACAAAATCAACAACATTCCCTTTCACATGCTGTTCCGTCGTACTTGTTATGCCAACTGGTTTATTTAGAGCAATATAGACCAGCTCTTCTTCTTTTTGTACTGGTTTGCCATCTACACAAACCACATCCCCTTCATTCACTTGGCTCCCGATGGAAGCAAGCTCGCCATTAATCGTAATTCGACCTGCTTCAATCCATTTATCCGCACCACGGCGGGAAGTAACACCCGTCTCACTTAAAAATTTATTAATTCGCATAAATTCTCCTATAACTTTGTAGTAAGTCAAGTATACAATATCTATTTTCATTGGCTCTACTATTGTTAACGACATTCGGCAGAAACATTCCTAGCGGATTCTCTTTCAAGCCTTATTTGAGTTTCTACTAGGTTATCGTATTTGTCGAAAAGTTTTCTTCAAAAACTCATGAATTTTAGATATATTCTCGAATCTAAAAGAATATATATTACTAAATACCTTTTAAATTGGGGTAGTTCGGTGTGAAAAGGTATTGGAAGATTAATAGTTGAAAAGGGGAGACTATCATTATGTCAGTATTAACTATGGCTTATGCATTTCCAAACACAGAAGGCGCAGTAATTAATTTCAAAGATAAGTATGACAATTATATTGGCGGTAAATGGACACCACCTGTTAGAGGTCAATACTTTGAAAATGTGACACCTGTTACTGGAAAGGTATTTACAGAAGTTGCTCGTTCAACTGAAGAAGATATTGAATTGGCTTTGGACGCCGCACATGAAGCAAAAGAGGCTTGGGGTAAAACATCTGTTGCAGAACGTGCCATCATTTTAAATAAAATTGCTGATCGAATCGAAGAAAATTTGGAGAAGTTAGCAGTTGCTGAAACTTGGGAAAATGGGAAAGCGGTTCGCGAAACCTTAAATGCTGACTTACCACTTGCTATTGATCACTTCCGATATTTTGCAGGAGCAATCCGCGCACAAGAAGGTGGACTCAGCCAAATTGATAATGACACGGTTGCCTACCATTTCCACGAGCCGATCGGTGTAGTGGGACAAATCATTCCTTGGAATTTCCCTTTACTGATGGCAGTGTGGAAACTAGCGCCAGCACTGGCAGCTGGAAACTGTGTTGTGTTAAAGCCGGCAGAGCAAACACCAACTTCCATTATGGTACTTATGGAGTTGATTGAAGATTTACTGCCACCAGGTGTACTTAATATTGTAAATGGGTTTGGTTTAGAGGCTGGAAAACCGCTTGCTTCCAATCCACGCATCGGCAAAATTGCCTTTACAGGTGAAACAACAACGGGTCGCTTAATTATGCAATATGCATCCCAAAATATTATCCCTGTAACACTTGAATTAGGTGGGAAATCACCAAATATCTTCTTTGAAGATGTGATGGATGCAGACGATGAGTTTTTGGATAAAGCAATTGAAGGCTTTGTATTATTTGCTCTTAATCAAGGAGAAGTATGTACTTGCCCATCACGTGCATTAATTCAAGAATCGATTTACGATCGATTTATGGAGCGTGCATTAAAGCGTGTAGAAGCGATTAAAACTGGAAATCCACTAGATCCTACTACAATGATGGGGGCACAAGTTTCTTCGGAGCAAATGGAGAAGATCCTGTCTTATCTAGATATTGGTAAACAAGAAGGAGCAGAGGTACTGGCTGGTGGGGACCGTAATGCTTTAGAAGGTGACCTTTCGGATGGTTATTATATTCAGCCAACTGTATTTAAAGGTGACAACAGCATGCGGATCTTCCAAGAAGAGATCTTTGGTCCGGTACTGGCGGTAACAACATTCAAAACAAAAGAAGAAGCATTGGAAATTGCCAATGATACACTTTACGGATTAGGTGCGGGCGTTTGGACACGTGACATGAACACGGCTTACCGCTTTGGTCGCGGGATTGAGGCTGGACGTGTATGGACGAACTGCTACCACGCATACCCGGCACATGCAGCATTTGGTGGATACAAGATGTCTGGTGTAGGACGTGAAAATCACAAAATGATGCTGGAACACTATCAACAAACGAAAAACCTGCTTGTAAGCTACAATCCTAGCAAACTTGGATTCTTCTAATAAGTTAGTATAGGGGGAATCATGTGGTTGAACGTGTAACTGCTACTAATGACGCGCTTGAGTTGATCGATAGGTTAAAGGAGAAACACGGCCCGATTATGTTTCATCAATCTGGTGGCTGTTGTGATGGATCTTCGCCTATGTGTTACCCAGAGGGAGACTTAATCCTTGGGAATGCAGATTTCTTACTTGGTGAAATCGGCGGTGCTAAGTTCTATATGCACAAAAGCCAGTTTGAGTACTGGAAGCATACACAGCTAATTATTGATGTAGTAGAAGGCCGTGGGGGAATGTTTTCGTTAGAGGGAGTGGAAGGCAAGCGTTTCCTTACGCGCTCCCGAGCATTTACCCATGAAGAACTAGCATCCTTAAGCTAGCTGAAGGATGGCAGCTTTATGAGGTAGTTGAAAACGGAAGCAGTCTACCATTAGCTTAGATAGCGACTGAATAATCGAATCTTCAGGTACAGTGAAAAGCTTTTTGCCAGGTATTCTGGCGAAAGGCTTTTCTTTTTGAAACTATTTACTCCGGAGAGCGTAGAAAACTAAGGGAGTGAATTTTATGAACGATGAACAATTTATAGAGAAATTCCTGGATAATTATAACCGAATCTTTAATTACACCGGTGGCCATGATCTCCAGTTAATGCTTTCACTGGCATGTAAATATACATTGGCTAAACGGCAATTCAGTGGTGTTGCTTTGGAAAAAGTACTGGAACAGATTCAAAGCAATGGAGAAAAAGCTTTGCCGGTACAATTAGAATCCAAAACAAGTTATAAACTTGCCTATCATCTCCTTGGACAGGAGGATATGAACAAGGAGGTTCAAAGAATTATAGCGAATGATGCCACATTAGGAACGGTTAAGTTCAAAAAGTCGGCACATCGTATAATCGGTGCACTGTTTTTACAACAAAATGATTTAGAACATGCACAAAGAGCGAGAAGCTTGTTTGATGAAATGAACCGTAATCAACGCATCTTAACAACCAAAGAAGATCTTCCCTATGTTGTTTTTTTAACTAGGAATCCGAATGAGCAGCCAAAGAATCAAGCGGATACCATTATGCTTTACTATAGCACCTTGAGGAAAAACCACCTTACAATGGGCAACCACCTTCAAGCGTTGGCTCAAATCTTGACGCTCTATAGTTCAAATTATAATAAGTTATTGCTGGAGTATGTGGTGAAGCTAAGGGAGGAACTAATAGAACGGGGAGTAAAAGTTAAAAAACTCCATTATCCATACTTGGGGGTACTGGCTTTAGCCGCAACGGATGAGTCGAAAATGGATGATATCATTTCTTTATATAATCATTTGATGAAAGAGAAGATTTTCAGAAATGCAAAGGACTATACGTTAATTGTGGCAATTCAAAAAGTTGTCCAAGATGTACTTAAAGTTCAAGATCTAATTGATATTACTTCGCTAACCAATATAGTTGGACTGTTTGATCTTGTGGAATTTGTTTTTGATATTGGTCCCTTTTTTCCATCGGGAATTTCAGATGTATTCGATTTTTTTAATTAATAAGAGTGAGAACTACATAACAGTGATACAATAGCTTTAAGTCAGATATTATAATTTTCGTATCACCAGGGAAGTAGTGGAGGATCTAAATGACAAATGCAGTGCCGATAAGTTATTCTCGTTCTTTTCAGACACACCTTGTATTACCGCCGGATACCAATCACCATCACTCCATTTTCGGCGGAAAAGTATTAGCTTATATTGATGAGATTGCAGCTGTTACCTCTATGAAGCATGCCAAATCAGAGGTAGTTACTGCTTCATTTGATTCCGTTGATTTCATATCTCCTGCTTACGAAGGGGATATCCTGGAATTAGAGGCCCTAGTTACATCGACGGGCCACTCTTCAATGGAGGTCTACGTCCGTGTGATGGCGCGCAACATTAAGACGGGTGAACTAAAACTTACTACGGAATCATTTGTGACAATGGTGGCCGTTGATGAATCCGGAAGGCCGATTGAAGTGCCAAAAGTCTATCCTGAAACAGAGCGGGAGCGTCAGCTTTTTGAAACCGGGTCAACACGAAGGGAATTGCGTAGAGCCAAAAGGGAAAGTACACAGGTACGTAGGAGACTATTAGAAAACCTCGAATAAAAGAGAGAACCTTCCTAGATTTCGTTTTGAAATAAAGAAGGTTCTTTTTAATTGGTTTTTTATTCTGGCTTAGAAAGTTTCTATTCAGTTAACTCATGAATGACATGAAGCAATGAGTCTGAAGAAGATGATACTTGTGAGGCGCTATCCGTTAATTCAGTTATCAATTTGGAGATTTCTGTGATGTCTGTTGATGTACTGGTATATTGTTCCTTGATGCCGGAGACTGCTTTTGCAATAGAGTTAAAGGATTCTTCCAAACTCTTTTGCGTTTGTACACTTCTCTGTACTTGCATATCTACGTTATTGACCGAGGCAGTCATACTTTCAATATTTGACTCTGTTTCATGGATTAAATGAGAGACGTTTTGAACTGCACTTTTCGTTTCTTCGGCTAATTTACGTACTTCCTCTGCCACTACCGCAAAGCCCTTCCCATGCTCTCCGGCACGTGCTGCTTCGATTGATGCATTCAATGCCAATAAATTTGTTTGATCCGCAATACCGGTAACGAGTGCGACAATTTCGGAAATTTTTTGGGAAGATATACGCAAGTTGCCCATAGAATTTTCGAGCATATTCACACTTTCCAGGATGACGTGCATTAATTGAGTTTGGGTCTCCAATTGAGTTTTTCCGAGCTTTGATTTATCTTCTGTATCAGCTACAAAATCCAATCCTTGTTTTGTGGCAGATGCAATATTTCCGGATTGAGAAGAAATCCCGTATAAAGAGGCAGTCGTTTCTTGACTAATCGCGTTCAATTCCTCTGCAGTATTTTGAACCGTGGAAGTGATTGCATTTTTGACTGCTTCATCTTCCATACGAATGCGTTGCTGTTCAGCTTCGTAGGCCTGGATAACTAGCTGTTGTTCAAGATTAATAATTTTAGAGAAAGCATTGATGGCCTTTAGTGAATCGCTTTTTGAAATATCCAGCTCATTAATATAATGATTAAATGCGGTTGTTAAGGATTGGAACGAGCTTAAATACCACTCCGACTCCAAACCAATGCGGACATGAGTGGCTGCGATTGTATTTCTCTGTTTAATATAATCATCGTTGATCTTGCTTTCGAAAATTTCGGATAAATGTCTTGTCAACGTAGCCTTTAGTCGTTCAATTTTCGAATGCTGATTAATAATGCCCATTAGGTGATGGCTCTTCATCAGGACATCATAAAATTGATTGACCATTTCAGGAATAAATTGTTCCGTTAATGGCTTCAACTGTTTTAATATCGCCAAGTCTTCCTTTGTTAAATTGATTAGCTGAATTTGATTTTGCAACACTGGGTGATTCGATAAATTTAATTGAACATCATCTATGTATTTTTCTATTTCGAAATACTGCATATTTCGCCTTTGTGGGCTTTTTTTGAAAATGGACATTATATTCTCCGTTCTACTATTATATGGAATACTATTTTACATATATGATACATTAAACATATATATATATGTCAAAAAAGATGTGAGACTACTTTAGAAAATAGGATGCTGCAATTATTCCGTCTACCTCAATTTGTATTTTAGGTTTAACCCCTGTAAAATACGAGGTGTTCAGATAACAAGGAAAGAATACTGTGAAAATAGATTAATATAAAGTAAAGGAAGTTAAAGAATGGAGAAACGCAGATTTAAATTTGTTATTCCCTCAATGGTGATAGTAGCTGTGGGAGCGATATTAATGTTAAGAAATTATTTTCCGGAGGTTTCAACAAGGGATGGTGTATTGCTCGTAGTTATTGCCACTATTTTCTCAGGCTTCATTGCTTATATTCTATTCCCGCATGACAATGAAGAAAAGCCCGATCCGAAGCCAGTGGAACCGAAGAAAAAATCTTTTAAGTAATTAAGCCCGTCATTTTAGTACGGGTTTTTCTTTTGCCTTCATTTAATTGAACTAAAAAGGGAAATTTGAAACCATTTTTGGTTTTAACCGTAAACGTATTATACAAAAAAATAGTATGTTAAAAGAAAGGTTGATAGATAGATGGAAACGAAATGGGGAAAGGTAATTATTCATGCAAGTGCATTTTTTCTACCCGTTCTAGTACCAATTTTGTTCTTTTTATTAAGTAGTGAAGAGGAAATTAAACGGCTATCGATTCAAGCGTTATTGTTCCAAGCCGTGATGTGGGTATTAATTGTAATTTCAAGCTTCTTTAGCGCATTTTTAATTGGTATTCCGTTCTTGATTGTTTTCGCGATTATGACAGTTGTTGTGCCAATTATCGGTATTGTAAAGGCTTTAGTCAATGAAAAATGGAATTATCCGATCGTTGGTCGATGGGTATAAGGAATTTGTAAAAAATTAGGGTTTAGATTAAGTAAAGTAACATCATACTAAGAAATGAACCAAAAGTAATTATTTCATGCTTTTTGGGCTATTTCTTAATACAAAGTTTTTTTAATGGGTATGTAAAAGAGGTGGTCTCAATTTAAAGTGAGGCTGCCTCTTTTTATTTAAAATTAACCTGGGCATTTGATTTGCAATTTGGGTTTGATGTTTATATAATATAGTCAAAGATAGTCAAAGTCAGTAAGCGATTGGGGTGAGGAATAAAAATGAAAAATATATCGGACATCATTGAAGGTTATTTGAAACAAGTTATCGAATTAGGTGGTCAAGGACATATTGAAATCAAACGAAGTGAGTTGGCAGATAAGTTCCAGTGCGTCCCTTCCCAAATCAATTATGTAATCAATACAAGGTTCACTGTTGAAAGAGGTTATCTTGTTGAAAGTAAGCGGGGAGGCGGTGGATATATCCGGATCTTGCGTGTTAAAGCACACTCAAAACTTGATTTGCTAGAGGATATGATTAGTCAAATTCACCAGGGTGCAACACAGGCAATGGCAGAAGATATTATTTATCGTTTAATCGATGAACAAGTTATTTCAAAACGTGAAGCGAAACTGATGCTTGCTGCAATCGATAGGTCCACACTCCGATTAGAATTACCGATAAGAGATGAGTTAAGGGCCTATATACTAAATTCGATGCTAACCACATTGAAATATGATAAATAACTACAGAGCTTACCTTTAAAGCTCACGATAATTTTATATTTATTAATACATTTTTAAAAAAGGGGTGAGGTCATGATTTGTGAACACTGTCAAGAGCGGCAAGCAACCGTAACAGTTACACAAGTAGTTAATGGCCAAAAAAGCGAAAAACATTACTGTGAGGTATGTGCACAAAATTTTCATCCTTTTAATTTAGATTTTCATAAAGAAGAACAGATTCCCATTCATCAACTTGTTTCTAACTTATTTGGATTACCCGTTTGGAATAGCGGGACACAGGAAAAGGCACCATCAACAACTAAAAAAAGTGCTGAATGTCCGACTTGTGGATTCACGTTTCGTAAATTCTTGAATGAAGGGAAACTTGGCTGTCCACAATGTTATGAAACCTTTGGAAAACAACTGCCACTAGTTCTCTCAAAAATACAAGCAGGGACAACACATAGTGGGAAAGCCCCCGGTAAACTGAAATCTAATAACGAGTGGATCAAAAAGCAAATCGAGTCTACTCGTGAACAACTGCAACTAGCCATTCATGAGGAACGATTTGAAGATGCCGCAGAATTGCGTGACGAGATTCGGGAGATGGAGCGTAAGCTGGAACGTGGGGGTGTGGATGCGCCATGAATCTAGAACATTTCTTGAAAAGTGAGGCACCAGGCTGGATGGATGTAAAAGGACTTGAGACAGATATTGTCTTGAGTACGCGCATTCGATTGGCCAGAAACTTGAAGGGATATCGATTCCCTCTGAGCTTTACAGAAAATGAGGCACATCAAGTTGATGGAATGATTGAGGAAGCATTACAGTCCATTGAGAGTGATGCTCTAAAGTTTTCACATTTCACCGTAAAGGAAATGCCTGCTCTGCAACGGCAAGTGCTCGTTGAAAAACATTTGATCAGTCCGCTTTTAGCCAAAAAGGAGAAATCTGCTTCCGTTCATTTATCGAATGATGAAACAATAAGCATAATGGTTAACGAAGAAGATCACCTAAGGATTCAGTGCCTGGCACCGGGGCTCCAGCTTGCAGAAACCTATGCCAATGCCTTTAAACTGGATAGCAAGTTAGAAGAACATTTACCTTATGCATTTAATGAGTCATTTGGTTACCTAACAAGCTGCCCAACGAATGTTGGAACAGGACTCCGCGCATCAGTGATGATGCATTTACCGGCCCTGACGATGTCTAAGCAGATAAAAATTGTTACCCAGATGCTTGCGCGATTAGGAATGGTGGTAAGGGGTATATACGGAGAAGGCAGTGAAAATTTAGGAAATATTTATCAAATCTCCAATCAAGTAACTTTAGGCAAGTCGGAAGAGGAGATTTTAAAGGATTTGCAAGAGGTCGCGCTGCAAATTATCAAAAACGAACGCGGTGCTCGGGAGGCATTATTAAAAAATTCTCGAATAATATTAGAAGACCGCTTTAATCGTTCGTTAGGCACGCTGAAATATGCGCGGATCATGACGAGCGAAGAAGCTGCTGCTTGTCTATCCAATGTTCGGCTTGGAGTGGATATGGGCATCATTAGAGAAGTTCCGCTAAATGTCTTGAATGAATGCATGATTCTAATTCAACCGGGATTTGTACAGCAATATGCAGGTACAACCCTTCAAGCCGGCGAACGAGATATGTATAGAGCAAAACTGCTGCGTGAAAAGCTAAATTTGAATAATCACAAGTTAAATGATAAAGGAGAGGAAAGATATGATGTTTAACCGTTTTACTCAACGTGCACAAAAAGTACTGCAATTAGCACAAGAAGAAGCAATTCGCTGGAAACACGAGTCCATTGGGACAGAGCATATTTTACTTGGCCTTATTCGCGAAGGCGGTGGAATTGCAGCGAAAGCCTTGGAAGCAATCGATGTGAGCCCACAAATTATCGAATCTGGAATTGAAGAGCTGGTTGGAAAAGGTGCAAAGGATGTTGGTCCGATTGTTCACTATACTCCAAGAGCGAAAAAAGTCATTGAATTATCAGTGGACGAATCCAGAAAGCTTGGCCATGCCTATATCGGCACAGAGCATATCTTACTTGCTTTAATCCGTGAAGGTGAAGGAGTTGCAGCTCGTGTATTAGCAAACGCGGGTGTAAGCTTAAACAAGGCGCGCCAACAAGTTCTTTTATTGCTTGGGAACAATGATGCGGCTCAAAATGCGAGCAACCCTACTCAATCTGTTAACACGCCAACATTGGATGGCTTGGCTCGTGACCTAACAGCGATTGCTCGTGAAGGTTCCTTAGACCCTGTAATTGGACGCAGTAAAGAAATTACTCGTGTAATCGAGGTGCTTTCACGCCGTACAAAAAACAACCCTGTCTTGATTGGTGAGCCAGGTGTTGGTAAAACGGCAATTGCAGAAGGATTAGCACAGCAAATCGTAAACAATGAAGTACCTGAAACTCTGCGTGATAAACGCGTTATGACTTTGGATATGGGTACAGTTGTTGCAGGAACAAAATACCGTGGTGAGTTTGAAGATCGCTTGAAGAAAGTGATGGATGAAATTCGCCAGGCTGGTAATGTTATTCTATTCATTGACGAACTTCACACATTAATCGGTGCAGGTGGTGCAGAAGGAGCAATTGATGCTTCCAACATCCTAAAACCATCATTAGCTCGTGGAGAACTCCAATGTATTGGTGCAACAACATTAGATGAGTATCGTAAATACATTGAAAAAGATGCTGCTTTAGAGCGTCGTTTCCAACCAATTCAAGTAGATGAACCATCTGTTGATGAAACAATCCAGATCATTAATGGTTTACGTGACCGATATGAGGCGCATCATCGTGTGAAAATTACGGATGAAGCGGTTGAAGCGGCAGCGAAATTATCGGATCGCTACATTTCCGATCGTTTCCTACCGGATAAAGCGATTGACTTGATTGACGAAGCAGGCTCAAAAGTACGCTTGCGTTCATTCACGGTTCCACCAAATCTAAAAGCGTTAGAAGATAAATTGGAAGGTGTTCGCTCCGAGAAAAATGCGGCTGTCTCAAGCCAAGAGTTTGAAAAAGCGGCAGCATTAAGAGATACGGAACAAAAAATAAAAGATGAATTAGAGTCAACAAAGAAAACGTGGAAAGAGAAACAAGGAAAAGAAGAGTCTGAAGTGACTGTTGAAGACATCGCAATGGTAGTTTCAATGTGGACTGGAATTCCTGTTTCAAAAATCGCGCAAGAAGAATCAGCTAAACTTCTTAACCTTGAAGAGGAATTGCACAAACGCGTAGTTGGTCAAGGTGAAGCAGTAGAAGCGATTTCCCGTGCGATCCGCCGTGCTCGTGCTGGCCTAAAAGATCCAAAACGCCCAATCGGTTCATTCATCTTCCTGGGGCCAACCGGGGTTGGTAAAACAGAACTTGCCCGTGCACTTGCTGAGGTAATGTTCGGTGATGAGGACGCAATGATTCGTATCGATATGTCCGAGTACATGGAAAAACACTCAACTTCGCGTTTAGTGGGTTCACCACCGGGATATGTAGGGTTTGATGAAGGCGGCCAATTAACTGAAAAAGTTCGTCGCAAACCATACTCTGTTGTATTACTCGATGAAATCGAAAAAGCACATCCAGATGTGTTCAATATTTTGCTGCAGGTATTGGATGATGGCCGTTTAACAGATTCCAAAGGCCGTACTGTAGATTTCCGTAATACAGTCGTAATCATGACTTCAAACGTTGGGGCAGATGCACTGAAATACCAAAAATCCCTAGGATTTGGTGTAGCGAATACAGCATCGTCGAAGTACAAAGATATGAAGGGCACAATGCTTGAAGAGTTGAAAAAGGCATTCCGTCCGGAGTTCTTAAACCGAATCGATGAAATGATCGTGTTCCATTCACTTGAAAAAGATGATTTAAAACAAATCATCGCATTGATGGCCAAATCTTTAACAAACCGTCTAAGAGAGCAAAACATCGAGCTGGAGCTTACAGAAGCTGCGCTTGAGAAAATTGCCGACGAAGGATACGATCCGCAATATGGTGCACGTCCATTACGCCGTTCTCTGCAAAAACATGTTGAGGACCGTCTATCCGAGGAAGTTCTAAAAGGGACAATCAGCACAGGTCAAAGTGTCGTTATCGACTATGTGGACAATGAATTCATTGTACTGCCTAAAAGTACAGTGCTAACTAAATAATCATATAAAGCGGTTGGCTGATTTGTCGGTCAGCCGCTTTGTTTTTATAATGTGGATTGCAGCGAGTTAAATAGTACATATAAATTTCTGATAAAGAATTCTAATAGATATCCCATGATGAACGGTTTAGGGGGGCAACACAACGTTGGTCATGGGACTTGCAACAGGACGCCTAAGTTTTTTTCCGGGGTTATGTTAAGGCCCCACTCATAATAGTAAACCCTTCTGAAAATTCTGGACTATTTTGCTGCTTGCTTAGTAGGCTGCGTTTACTAAATTGGCCAATGATTCTGCATTTAAAATAGTTATCCCTATAGTCAAATTATAATTACTTTACAAGTTTTTTAAAATTAATCGACTGCTACTTATATTAGGAGGTTCACAGGGTTGTCATGTACAATTAACTAAAGAATAGAAATCAAAGGAGAGTCAGGATGGCAAAAAAGAAATCAAAGTTTTGTTGTAATTCATGTGGCTATGAATCTCCAAAATGGATGGGACGCTGCCCGGGTTGCGGGGGCTGGAATACCATGGTGGAAGAAGTGGAAGTCATCTCAAAGGGGCCCCGCGGTGCTTTCCAGCATTCCAATACGATCTCACAAAAAGCAACGCCTATTATTAATATCGAAACCTCGGATGAACCGCGAATTCCAACAGAAATGGATGAACTTAACCGCGTGCTAGGGGGAGGAATCGTTCCGGGTTCGCTCGTTTTAATTGGGGGAGATCCCGGGATTGGTAAATCGACTTTACTCATGCAAGTATCCGCCCTTTTGTCCAATAAAGGACATCGCATGTTGTACATATCCGGAGAAGAATCGATGCGCCAAACGAAACTTCGAGCTTCCCGTTTAGGCGTGCAATCACCGGAACTCTATATTTATTCCGAAACAAATCTGGAATTGATTAACCAAACAATCGAAGAAGTCGCACCGAAATTTGTTATTATCGACTCGATACAAACAATCCACCACCCGGAAGTGACAAGTGCTCCAGGAAGTGTTTCTCAAGTTCGTGAATGTACGGCAGAGTTAATGCGGATTGCGAAAACAAAAGGTATCGCTATTTTCCTGGTCGGCCACGTGACAAAAGAGGGGCAGATCGCTGGTCCTCGTTTATTGGAACATATGGTGGATACTGTTCTGTATTTCGAAGGAGAACGCCATCATACGTACCGAATTTTACGAAGTGTAAAAAACCGTTTTGGTTCAACAAATGAAATTGCCATTTTCGAAATGGTACAGGCTGGTTTAAAAGAAGTATCCAATCCATCTGAATTATTTTTAGAGGAGCGTTCCTATGATGCAGCAGGCTCTACCATTGTAGCCTCGATGGAAGGAACAAGACCTATACTGGTTGAAATTCAATCATTGGTAACTCCAACAAGTTTTAATTATCCGAAACGAATGTCTACAGGAGTAGACCAAAATCGCGTTCAGCTTTTAATGGCTGTGTTGGAAAAACGGATGGGACTGCTGCTGCAAGCCCAGGATGCCTATATCAAAGTAGCTGGTGGTGTAAAGCTTGATGAGCCTGCCATTGACTTGGCGGTTTTGACTTCCATTGTGTCCAGTTTTAAGGATCAGGCAGTCAAATCGACGGATTGCTTTATAGGGGAAGTCGGTTTAACAGGGGAAGTTCGTCGAGTATCAAGAATTGAGCAGCGAGTTCAGGAGGCGGCGCGACTAGGATTTAAACGTGCCTTTATCCCTGCTTCGAATCAAGGTGGATGGGATTATCCAAGCGGTATTCAAGTGGTTGGCATTGAAACGATAAATGAGGCATTAAGAGCTTGCTTTAACGATTTATAATGAGGGATATTGCCTAAAAAGTATCCAAGAACAGTGCCTATACAATCATTTTTGTTGTATGGGCATTTTTCCTTTTAATTTTGGGTAGAAATAGAACATATGTTATTTTATACGCCAAAGAATAATTTCCCTTAATTTTAAAATTAATGAAGTGTTTTTTAGCGAAAACAGTAGGTGAACTATGTATAATTGTTAATAAGAAAAGGAGGTGGGAAGTATGTTGAAAAGAGTAATACAAATTGCTTTCTTATTTATCGGAGGAGCGTTAGGTTTTGTTTTCTTACCGCCATTATACGAGTTTATTAATTTATCATCTAATCCCTGGCTTAACAATCCGTATGTATCGGTAGCATTAGGTGCAATTTTGTTATTTGTTTTATCATTTGCTTTATCAGATTATTTTGTAAAGCTAATTGTCTGGATGGAAGGTATATTATTTAAAATTCCGGCAGCAGACCTGTTATTTGGATCTCTTGGGCTAATTGTAGGTTTAATGGTTGCTTTTCTAATCGGATTTGCCATCGAACGAATTCAAATCCCCATCATTACTGAGTTTCTACCAATGATGCTATCCATTTTACTTGGATATCTAGGTTTCCGTGTAGGCTTTACAAAGCGCGAGGAACTAGGTCAAATGTTTTCAAAATCCCAAACATCGCAAAAGAAGAAGTCAATCGATTCGGCACCTTCTCAAACAGAGGAGAAGCAACTTTACAAGTTGTTGGATACGAGCGTCATTATTGACGGGCGAATTGCTGATATTTCATCTACAGGGTTTATTGAAGGGGTGCTGATTGTTCCCCAGTTTGTTCTAACGGAGCTTCAGCATATCGCCGATTCCTCGGATACGTTAAAGCGTACTCGTGGGCGTCGAGGGTTGGATATGTTGAAAAAACTGCAGGACGAACGTGTCACTACTGTACAAATTTCGGAAGAGGATTTTGAGGATGTACAAGAGGTTGATCTAAAGCTAGTACGCCTTGCGAAGAAAATGGGTGCCCAAATTTTAACGAACGATTTTAATTTGAATAAGGTTTGTGATCTCCATCATGTCCAAGTATTGAATATCAACGATTTGGCAAATGCCGTGAAGCCAGTTGTCATCCCTGGTGAAGATATGCAGGTAGTTGTTATAAAAGATGGAAAAGAACAAAATCAGGGTGTCGCCTATTTGGATGACGGCACGATGATTGTTGTAGAGGGCGGCCGGAGCTTTATTGGGCAAGCGATTACCGTAACGGTGACAAGTGTTCTGCAAACATCGGCCGGTCGCATGATATTTGCCAAACCCAAAGATGAGCAGGCAGCATAAAAGGATAGGGAAACACCAAAGCTTGCGCTCATTTTTGAGGTTAAAAAAATGAAGGATTAAAGCTGCCTATTATGAACAAAATGCGGTTTTTAAAGAGTGGGAAGTGAATTTGTGCAATATGAAGTAGTGCTCCCGGCAGCAGGAAGCGGAAAACGAATGGGAGCTGGTCAAAATAAATTATTTTTACAGCTTAATGAAAAGCCGATTCTAATCCATACATTAGAAGTTTTTCAAAGCGATGAAGATTGTACAGGGATTTGGCTTGCCGTAAAGCCTGAAGAGCGTGAATACATTCAAGGTTTGCTTGAGCGTTATCACATTACGAAAGTGAAGGGCCTGCCAAATGGCGGTCAAGAACGTCAGCATTCAGTCCAATCATGCATGAAAGCAATGCAGCAGGTTGAAATTGTGTTAGTGCATGATGCGGCAAGGCCATTTATAACAAAACCAATCATTTCACGTTTGGTAGGAGCAGCCCAGGAAAAGGGGGCTGCCATTGCAGGCGTTAGAGCAAAAGATACAATGAAAAAAGTACGAGATGGTGTAATCGTCGAAACGGTTGACCGGGAGAGTTTATGGATGATCCAAACACCGCAAGCCTTTCGTTTTAAATTGCTGCAGCAGGCAGAGAACCATGCGGAAGAGCAAGGTTTCCTGGGAACAGATGAAGCAATGCTTGTTGAACGCTTGGGACATCAGGTTCATATTGTGGAAAGTACTTATGAAAATGTAAAAATGACAACAAAAGAAGATTTGATATTTGGGGAAGCAATACTAAGGCAACGCAACAACTAGGAGGAGTATTATGTTTCGAGTAGGACAAGGTTTTGACGTACATGCATTCGCGGAGGATCGACCACTGATTATTGGTGGGATTGAAATTCCCCATGATAAGGGGCTTCTGGGACATTCGGATGCAGACGTGCTATTGCATACAGTAACAGATGCAGCATTGGGAGCAATTGGTGAGGGGGATATCGGTCATCATTTCCCTGATACAGACCCGGCATTCAAAGATGCAGATAGCGCAAAGTTGCTGGAGTATATTTGGAAGATCGTTGAGGAAAAGGGCTACGTACTAGGAAATGTGGATTGTACGATTATGGCACAGCGCCCTAAGATGGCCCCATATATTGAACCTATGCGTAATCGAATTGCCGAGCTTCTGAAAGCTGATCCATCTCAAGTAAATGTGAAAGCAACGACAACCGAGAAGTTGGGCTTCACAGGTCGTGAAGAAGGAATTGCAGCAATGGCGACGATTTTACTAATTAAGAAATAAATTATATTTTAGAGATTTTTGAGGATAAGGAGACTGAATAGGCTTCAAAGCATATGGTTATCGGCCATTCTCTGAATGTGCAAGTTAGCCGCTCGGAAACTTCGGTGCAGTCTTCAAGGACAGAGAGCGTCCTTTTGTCAACTCCGCCGCCGCACACGGATGTGCAAGTGCCGACAATGCCACACGACGTGGCGTTGTTGTCGGCCAGTTGTTGTCAGAGCTGGGCGAGCGTTCTCCACATTTCGTTATGTCTAGTTGCGCGGGCTAACCGCTCGGAAACTTTGGTGCTGCCTGCAAGGACAAAGAGCGTCCTTTTGTCAGCCCCTCCAGTTTCTTTCACGGCTGGGCGAGCCTTCTTCACATTTCGTGTCTCACTTTTCATTCTTATCCTTGAGTGGTAAAATGTACAAGGTTAACATGGGAAGAGTTTTAGATTCCGATTTCTCAATATATATAACAAACTTTTTGAACTAATAGTAGGAGGCAATTATTATGACGAAGGAAGTTCGCGTTCGTTATGCGCCAAGTCCAACAGGATTTTTACACATTGGTGGAGCACGTACGGCATTATTTAACTATTTATTTGCAAAACATCACAACGGTAAATTTATCGTTCGTATTGAGGATACAGATATTGAACGTAATGTAGAGGGTGGAGAAGCGTCTCAGCTTGATAACCTGCGTTGGTTAGGCATTACTCCTGATGAGTCGATTGATATCGGTGGACCGTACGCACCGTACCGCCAAATGGAACGTTTGGATGTTTATACGAAACATGCTGAAGAATTATTGGAGCGTGGAATTGCTTATAAATGTTTCTGTACATCTGAAGAGCTGGAAGCTTCACGTGAAGCTCAAAGAGCAAAAGGTGTAGCGGCACCTACTTATGATGGAAAATGCCGTCACTTAACAAAAGAAGAAGTTGCTGCAAAAGAAGCTGAAGGTATTCCATACACAATTCGTATGCGTGTACCGGAAAACACAACTTACCGCTTTACGGATCTAGTGCGTGGTGATGTAACATTCGAATCAAAGGATATTGGTGACTGGGTACTTGTAAAAGCGAACGGAATCCCGACATATAATTATGCCGTTGTTTTAGATGATCATTTTATGGACATTACTCATGTATTCCGTGGAGAAGAACATTTATCGAATACACCAAAACAAATGATGATTTTTGATGCCTTTGATTGGGAGTATCCACAATACGGTCATATGACATTGATCGTGAATGAGGACCACAAAAAGTTATCAAAACGTGATGAGTCAATCATTCAATTCGTTACACAATATAAAGAGCTTGGCTACTTGCCGGAAGCAATGTTTAACTTCTTTGCCCTTTTAGGTTGGTCGCCGGAAGGAGAAGAGGAAATCTTCACGAAAGAACAATTCATCGAAATCTTTGATGAAAAGCGTCTTTCGAAGTCACCATCCATGTTTGATAAAAATAAACTAACATGGATGAACAATCAATATATTAAAAAGCTGCCTTTAGAAAAAGTGGTTGAATTAACTTTACCTCACTTGCAGAAGGCCGGTTTACTTCCAGAGGAACTAAACGAAGAGCAACAAGCATGGGCAACAGCTTTAGTTGGCCTTTATCATAACCAAATGAGCTTTGGTGCAGAAATCGTGGAGCTATCAAGCTTATTCTTTACGGAAGAAATCGAATATGATGAAGAGGCGAAAGAAGTACTGGCTGGTGAACAAATTCCAGAAGTAATGACTTCCTTCAAAGGACAGCTGGAAGCACTTGAAAGCTTTGATGCACCTTCCATTAAAGCTGCTATTAAAGCGGTTCAAAAAGAGACAGGGCACAAGGGGAAAAACCTGTTCATGCCAATCCGTGTTGTAACAACAGGTCAAACACATGGACCGGAACTACCCGAAGCCATTGCCTTGATCGGGAAAGAAAAAGCGGTTGCCCGTATTGAAAAATACGTAAAGTAGGCATCTCAATTAATTGACTTTTGGTAAACCTATTGTAAAATGAAATTACTTTAAGTCGTAATTGTATGAATTCATAATTAAAAGCGTTGATAAGGAGAAGTACATAACTCATGCTGCAAAAGAGAGGGTCATCATCGGCTGAAAGTGACCTGGGCCACTGATTTATGGAAATGCACCTTTGAGCACTCAGCCGAAACTTCAGTAAGCGAGTCGAGTCGTCCGGCGTTAACGGACTTTCGAGCGGAAAGCATTTTATTTAAGTATTCAATGCTTTCAATCAGAGTGGAACCACGTATAATAGCGTCTCTGTCTTTTCATATGAAAAGATAGGGGCGTTTTTTTATTTAAATTTGCTTCGAATTTATTTTAGTAAAAACAATCTAAAAAGGCTTTAAGAAGCTATCAAAAGGAGAGAGTAAAATGGCAATTCAAATATTTAATTCCTTGACGAGACAAAAGGAACCATTTGTCCCGCTTGAAGAAGGAAAAGTAAAAATGTATGTATGCGGCCCGACTGTATATAACTTTATCCATATCGGGAATGCACGCCCGGTTATTGTCTATGATACAGTTCGCCGCTACTTCCAATATAAAGGCTATGATGTAAAATACGTTTCAAACTTTACAGATGTGGACGACAAAATCATCAAAGCGGCAAATGAATTGGGTGAGGATGTTTTCGAGCTAACAAATCGGTTTATCGACGCGTATTTTGAGGATATTACCGCTCTTGGCTGCAAAAAGGCAGACGTACATCCCCGTGTAACAAACCATATGCAAGATATTATTGATTTTATCGGTGTATTAATCGAAAAAGGATATGCGTACGAATCACAGGGAGATGTGTATTACCGCACTCGTAAATTTGATGGATATGGGAAATTATCGCATCAGCCGATTGATGACTTAAAAGTGGGTGCCCGTATTGAAGCTGGTGAGAAAAAAGAGGATCCCCTGGATTTCGCTCTTTGGAAAGCTGCAAAACCAGGCGAGATCAAGTGGGAAAGTCCTTTCGGTGAAGGACGCCCAGGATGGCATATTGAATGCTCGGTAATGGCACGAGAACATTTGGGTGATACAATCGATATCCATGCTGGAGGGCAGGATTTAACGTTCCCTCACCACGAAAATGAAATTGCCCAATCGGAAGCCTATACAGGAAAAGAATTTGCGCGTTACTGGATGCACAATGGGTATATTAATATTGATAATGAGAAGATGTCGAAATCACTTGGGAACTTCGTGTTAGTAAACGATATCCGCCAACAGATCGACCCGCAAGTATTGCGATTCTTTATGCTATCTGTACATTATCGTCATCCGATTAACTTTGCGCAAGATTTAGTCGAGTCTGCTCAGGCAGGATTAGAAAGACTGCGTACTGCTTATTCTAATATTCAGTACCGATTAACAGCTTCGACGAACCTATCTAGTAACGGTGAAGAATATTTGAATAAAATCCTTGAAGTGAAAAAGGAATTTGAAATTACGATGGACGACGATTTCAATACGGCCAATTCAATCTCTACTTTGTTTGAACTGGCGCGTATTGCAAATACTTACCTAAATGAAGCAAATACAGAAGAGCATGTATTGAAAGAGTTTATAGAAACGTTCGATGCACTTGGTGACGTCCTGGGCATTAAATTCGTAGTGGAAAATGAATTGCTGGACGAGGAAATTGAAGTATTAATCGAAGAACGCAACATGGCGCGCAAAAATCGCGATTTTGCTCGTTCAGATGAAATTCGTGACCAACTTTTGAATATGAATATTATTTTGGAAGATACACGTCAAGGTACACGTTGGAAACGGGGTTTATAAGATGATGCAACTCCGTATAGAAGATGTAAAACAACTAAACGCGCTAGCGTTGGCTTATATGGGAGATGCTGTTCTCGAACAAAAGGTTCGGGAGCATCTCCTCTTAAATGGACGAGCAAAGCCGAATCGGCTACATAAAGAAGCGACAAATTATGTATCAGCCAAAGCTCAATCTATGATTATCCATCGCTTAATGGATGAAGATTATTTAACAGAAGAAGAGGTTGCAGTCTTCAAAAGAGGACGCAATGCAAAATCGGGTTCGGTTCCAAAAAATACAGATGTACAAACCTATCGAAACAGTTCTGGATTTGAAGCGGTTTTAGGTAGTCTCTATCTTACAAAGCAATATGAACGAGTCAATGAAATAATCGAATATGCAATAATAATAGTTGAGCAATCAAAGGGGGCTTCGTAATGACTGAACACAATAATGAAATGATTGCTGGAAAAAACCCGGTGCTTGAAGCACTGCGTTCCGGAAGGGAAATCAATAAGCTTTGGATAGCTGAAGGCGTAAAGAAGACCGGCGTTAACGAGTTATTGGACTTAGCCCGTGAGCGGGGAATACTTGTGCAGTTTGTTCCTAAAAAAAAGGTAGATCAATTATCTAGCGAAAACCATCAAGGGATTGTCGCTTCAGTTGCAGCATATAAGTACGCAGAGTTGGCTGATTTATTTGAGGCGGCGAAGGCAAAAAACGAAGATCCATTTTTCCTTATCCTTGATGAACTTGAAGATCCCCATAACCTAGGTTCTATTATGCGAACAGCGGATGCAATTGGTGTTCATGGCATCATTATTCCGAAAAGACGTGCGGTGGGATTAACAGCGGTTGTTGCAAAAGCCTCTACAGGTGCAATCGAACATGTGCCGGTTGTTCGAGTAACAAATCTGGCGCAAACGGTCGATGAATTGAAAGACAACGGTGTGTGGATTGCCGGGACCGACGCAAAAGGCTCAGCCGATTATCGTAAAATGGATGCAACCTTGCCATTGGCAGTAATTATCGGCAGTGAGGGCCGCGGTATGAGTAGATTATTAAAAGATAAATGCGACTTTTTGTATCACTTGCCAATGATTGGACATGTAAATTCATTAAATGCCTCAGTAGCTGCTGCCCTTTTAATGTATGAAGTTTACCGCAAACGCCAAGAGAAGAATGGTTAAGTTGTATCATGCAAACAATTTTAATTGTTGACGGCTACAATATGATTGGGGCATGGAAGGAATTGCGCCCTCTCCGAGATACAAATTTTGAAGAAGCACGCAATCGCTTGCTGGAACTCATGGCAGAATACAAAGCTGCCATGGGGGGGCGAGTGATTGTTGTGTTTGATGCCCACCTGGTTCCTGGAGTGCAACAAACCTATGTACAAAGCGCGGTTGAAATCATTTATACTAGAAAAAACGAAACAGCCGATGAACGAATCGAAAAACTGACAAATGAGTTAAAGGGACGCAAAATACAAATCTATGTAGCTACTTCCGATATGACAGAGCAAAACGTCATTTTCGGAAATGGTGCCCTTCGCAAGTCGGCGAGGGAACTAGAAATCGAAATGGAAATTATTAAATCGAATATCACGCAAACAGTTAAAACAACCCATGAAGAAAAACCGAAATCTAGGATTCAATTATCGAAAGAAGTAGAGCTAGCTTTTGAGAAATGGAGAAGAGGTTTAAAATAACTAGGTTGACCTATATTTTCCAGTTCCGTTATACTATTCCTAACACTATACGAACGTTCTGGGGTGATGCCGATGCTAAAAGAGAGTCAAACACAAGTGTTGCAACGATTTGAAGACCTTTCAGATGAACAGCTTATTGAAGAAGTACATCATGGGAATACAGAGGCGTTAGATTACTTAATTACGAAATATCGACTGTTTGTCAAAGCGAAGGCGCGCTCCTATTTTTTGATTGGAGCAGATAAGGAAGATATCATTCAAGAAGGAATGATAGGTTTATATAAATCGATAAGAGATTTTAAGGGGGACAAGCTGTCCTCTTTCAGAGCGTTTGCGGAGCTTTGTATTACACGTCAAATTATTACTGCAATTAAAACAGCGACGCGTCAAAAGCATATCCCGCTTAATTCCTATGTTTCTCTTGATAAACCAATCTATGATGAAGAATCTGATAGAACATTAATGGATGTCATCATTAGTTCAGAGTCGGAGGACCCGGTACATTTAATGATCAATCGGGAGGAATATTCTCATCTCGAAGAAAAAATAGGCGAAATTTTGAGTGAGCTGGAACAACAAGTTCTAGCCTTATACTTAGATGGACAATCCTATAATGAGATTTCCGAAGAATTGAATCGTCACGTCAAGTCGATTGATAATGCTCTCCAACGTGTAAAACGGAAGCTTGAGCGTCACCTGGAAATAGGTGAGCAGAGCTAGAGCAAAACTATGCCCTTATTGACAGCAATAGGTTTAGGTGTTAGTCTTTAAAAGACAAAATGCAAAAAATAGGTGAATTCTCAAAAATGCCAAAAAAAATTGTTTTATGTTGTGAAAAATGTGGTTCCCGAAACTATTCAGTTCCTGAAAGAGCCAGTGCAAATGAACGCCTCGAATTGAAAAAGTTTTGTTCACATTGCAATGAACATACGGTGCATAAGCAAACTCGATAATGCTACTTCCAATGAATACGAATCGTTCTATAACTCTATACGTATTCAAACTGCAAAATTGAAGTTATACGTGGATGTTGCGAAGTTTATCGAATGTATTCAAAAATTTTCGGCGAACAATTACCGCCATTTCGCATTTGATTTAGTAAATTAGATTGAAACATAGAATAGATGATTTGTTCGGAGGTTAAGCTAGAATGGGCAAGATTAAACAGTTTCTATCAGATGTAATGTCTGAAATGAGGAAGACAAGCTGGCCAAAAAGTAAAGAGCTTACAAAATATACAGTTGTCGTAGTTTCAACAGTAATTGTTATGGCTATCTTTTTTGTGCTGGTTGACTTAGGTGTTTCGGAACTATTCCGCTGGTATATCGATTTATAAATTGAATTGTTAATATTTTGAAAATGGCCCGTCTTTGAATGTTAACGGGTTTTTTTCATTTGTTTTAGGTTTATATTAAACAAAAAATACGCTCTACCGCCAAAAGCATGAGGGATATATTATATAATGATTCAACTAAATTTCTTTAGTATTTATATAAAAGCTCACTAGGACGTATGTGATGATAAAGGAGGGACGGACATTTAGTCCGGCAAACGATATGGAAAAAAGATGGTATGTAGTTCATACTTATTCAGGTTATGAAAATCGTGTGAAAGCAAATCTTGAAAAACGTGTTGAAACAATGGGGATGCAGGATAATATCTTCCGCGTAATTGTTCCAGAACACGAAGAAACAGATCTAAAAGACGGTAAAAAGAAAACGGTAATGCGTAAAGTTTTCCCTGGTTACGTTTTAGTGGAAATGATCTTGACTGATGAGTCGTGGTATGTTGTGCGTAACACGCCGGGTGTGACAGGATTTATCGGTTCTTCGGGCGGTGGGGCAAAACCAACACCTCTATTACCTGAAGAGGTGGATCGTTTGCTGCGTCAAATGGGTATTTCGAAAAAAACAGTTGGCGAATTGGATATAACTGTCGGCGAAGTAGTCGAAGTACTGGAAGGACCGTTTGCTCATTTCCAAGGTAAAGTAGAAGAAATCGATGTAGACAAAGGAAAAGTTAAAGTTAGTGTCGATATGTTCGGCCGCGAAACAAAGATGGAACTTGACTTTGAACAAATTCAAAAATTATAGTGCTTGTGCACGTTAAGTAATTTTCAATAAGATTATACTTGCTTATATAAATTAAAAGTGGTATCATTTCATAGGTCAGACTGTCCAAGGATAGTTTGTCAATGAAAATTAATCTTTTAATGTTATCGGCAATTAGCTGACAGACAGATATTGAGTGGGAGGGGCAACCCAATTACCACATCACGGACTTAAGGAGGTGTGTCTCGTGGCTAAAAAAGTTATTAAAATTGTAAAACTTCAAATCCCTGCTGGTAAAGCTAATCCAGCTCCACCGGTTGGTCCTGCATTAGGTCAAGCAGGTGTTAATATCATGGGATTCTGTAAGGAGTTCAATGCTCGTACTGCTGATCAAGCTGGTTTAATTATCCCAGTTGAAATCACAGTTTTCGAAGACCGTTCTTTCACTTTCATTACAAAAACTCCACCTGCAGCAGTGTTACTTAAAGTAGCAGCAGGTATCCAATCTGGATCAGGTGAACCTAACCGTAAAAAAGTTGCAACGGTTAAACGTGATAAAGTGCGCGAAATCGCTGAACAAAAAATGCCAGACCTAAACGCTGCTTCAGTTGAATCAGCTATGGCGATGGTTGAAGGTACAGCACGCAGCATGGGTATCGTTATCGAAGACTAATTCGTAACGAATATCTGGTTTACTTGATGATTAGAAGGCTTTTGTTTTTTGGAGGTTGCGGTAAGTTCTTTGGGAACAAGCGCAACCTCTATTCGTGGGAGGAATATCCGCTATAACCACAATCAAGGAGGAAATTATAATGGTAAAAAAAGGTAAAAGACTGCAAGAAGCAGCTAAATTAGTTGATCGTTCAACTTTATATACTGCTGAAGAAGCAATCGCTTTAGCAAAACAAACAAGCACAGTAAAATTTGATGCGACAGTTGAAGTTGCTTTCAGACTTGGTATCGATACTCGTAAAAATGACCAACAAATCCGTGGAGCAGTAGTGCTTCCAAACGGTACTGGTAAAACTCAACGCGTATTAGTATTCGCTAAAGGCGACAAGCTTAAAGAAGCTGAAGCAGCTGGTGCTGACTATGTAGGCGATGCAGAATACATCAGCAAAAT
The DNA here is from genome assembly GCF_030418165.1 of Ureibacillus aquaedulcis. Lineage (GTDB taxonomy): Bacteria > Bacillota > Bacilli > Bacillales_A > Planococcaceae > Ureibacillus > Ureibacillus aquaedulcis. The sequence continues at coordinate 67,248 of NZ_JAUHTQ010000007.1, read as the reverse complement.
CCAACAAGGTTGGTTCGAGTTTGATGTAATCGTTGCAACTCCTGACATGATGGGTGAAGTTGGTAAACTTGGTCGTGTATTAGGACCTAAAGGTTTAATGCCAAACCCTAAAACTGGTACAGTTACTTTTGACGTAACTAAAGCAATCAACGAAATTAAAGCTGGTAAAGTAGAATACCGCGCTGACAAAGCTGGTATCATCCACGCTCCTATCGGTAAAGTTTCATTCGAAACTGAAAAATTAGTTGAAAACTTCTTGGCTGTATTTGACGTAGTTCAAAAAGCAAAACCTGCAGCAGCTAAAGGTACTTACATGAAATCTGTAAATGTTACATCAACAATGGGACCATCAGTGAAAATTGATGCTGCTAGCGTAGTTGTAAAATAATAATATAAAGTAATTTATAAATAATGTTGACAACAATTATCTTTCTTGATAAGATGGATGACGTTGTGAATATCCATTTGTACCGTAGACAGTAGGGGTGCTATGCACTTAAATTTCCCTACCGAGGACACAGAAATCGGATTCTTTTAAGATGATGAATTTTCCGCCTCTAGTCTACTTTGTATGGCTAGAGGCTTTTCTTTTGTCGGTATAAATGACCCATTCTAATAGGAGGTGTCAATCATGAGCAATGTAATCGAAACAAAAAAAGCAGTTGTACAAGAAATCGCTGATAAATTCCAAGCTGCAGCTTCTGTAGTTGTAGTGGATTACCGTGGTTTAACTGTTGGTCAAGTTACAGAACTTCGTAAACAACTTCGCGAAGCGGGTGTTGAGTTCAAAGTATACAAAAACACTTTAACTCGTCGTGCATCTGAAATCGCTGGTGTTGAAGGAATCAACGAATTCCTAACTGGTCCAAACGCTGTTGCGTTCTCTAACGAAGACGTAGTAGCTCCAGCGAAAATCATCAACGAGTTCGCTAAAAAGAACGAAGCTCTTGAAATCAAAGCAGGTATCATCGAAGGTAACGTATCTTCAGCTGATGATGTGAAAGCTCTTGCTGAACTTCCATCACGCGAAGGTTTACTATCTATGCTTTTATCTGTACTTCAAGCGCCAATGCGCAATTTCGCCCTTGCAACAAAAGCTGTTGCAGAGCAAAAAGAAGAACAAGGTGCTTAATAGCAGCCTAAACTTCAAAACAACAAACCTAGGGCAAATCGCCTAATAAAATTACAACATCCATATAGGAGGAAAATAAAATGAACAAAGATCAAATCTTAGAAGCTATCAAAGCTATGACAGTTCTTGAGTTAAACGATTTAGTAAAAGCAATCGAAGAAGAATTCGGTGTAACAGCTGCTGCTCCTGTAGCAGTAGTAGGTGGCGCTGGTGCAGCTGCTGCTGAAGAAAAAACTGAATTTGACGTAGTACTAGCATCTGCTGGTGACCAAAAAATCAAAGTAATCAAAGTGGTACGTGAAATCACTGGTCTTGGCTTAAAAGAAGCTAAAGAAGTAGTAGATAACGCTCCTAAAGCATTAAAAGAAGGCGTATCTAAAGAAGAAGCAGAAGAAATGAAAGCTAAACTTGAAGAAGTTGGCGCTTCAATCGAAGTTAAATAATTTCTTATTACCTTATTTTCAATAAATAAAGAAAGCTCGTCTTTTTGACGGGCTTTCTTCATTTTCTTTGAGGAGGGCACGTGCAGATGTCTGAACACTATTATTCAAATAAGCCTCAAACTGAAAGTAAACCACGCCAATGGAAATTTACGTTACTCGGAAATACGTTTGTATTTGAAACGGATTCGGGAGTTTTTAGTAAAAGCGAAGTAGATTTTGGATCCCGTGTTTTAATTGAAACGTTTCAAGCTCCTGAAATGGAAGGTGCAATCTTGGATGTTGGCTGCGGTTATGGGCCGATCGGACTGTCAATTGCAAAACAGTACCAAGACCGTATCGTCCATATGATGGATATCAATGAAAGAGCGGTTGCGCTATCGAAGAAAAATGCGCAAATAAACGGAGTTCAAAATGTACGAATTTTTGAAAGTGATGGTCTTGCTTCTGTAGAAGAAGGATTACAAGTGGCCGCAATTTTAACAAATCCACCAATTCGTGCAGGCAAGGAAACTGTTTTTAGATTTTATGACGGTGCTTATGAGAAGCTGGCGATTGGCGGGGAATTGTGGATTGTTATCCAAAAGAAACAAGGTGCGCCATCTACGATGAATTATTTGGAAGAAAAGTTTGCAGAAGTTGAAGTAGTCGAGAAGAAGAAGGGTTATTGGATTATACGAGCAAAAAAATAATTCTTTTTTATCAATGTTAAAAAGTAGATGGAAACAAAGTTCCCAGAGTATAAAATATTGACTTGACAAAACGCCTATGATAACATAATAAAATGCAAAATTATTATTTTGTGGGAGTTTGCCCTTTTGTATGCAATGCAATTTATATGGGTATACTTACCACGAATAAGTTTAGTTTAACCGAAAATGATTCTTGAGAAAAGACTCGTTTTCTTTTTGTCTTTCGAAATCATACACCATTTAGATGATTTTGCAAAGACCTATTATCGCTTTAATGAGGGGTGAATGAGTTGACAGGTCAACTAGTTCAGTACGGACAACACCGCCAGCGTAGAAGCTTTGCGCGTATTAAAGAGGTGCTGGAGCTTCCGAATTTAATTGAGATTCAGACAGCATCTTACGAGTGGTTCCTTGAAGAAGGGTTGCGTGAGATGTTCCGCGACATTTCTCCAATCGAAGATTTTACAGGCAATCTTTCACTTGAATTCATCGATTATAGTTTAGGTGAACCTAAATATGATGTGGATGAGTGTAAAGAACGCGACGTAACTTATGCAGCTCCATTGCGTGTAAAGGTACGTCTCCACAACAAAGAAACAGATGAAGTGAAAGAGCAAGATGTTTTCATGGGGGATTTCCCATTAATGACTGAAACAGGCACATTTGTAATTAACGGTGCCGAACGCGTAATTGTTTCACAATTAGTTCGTTCTCCAAGCGTTTACTTCCATGATAAAACTGATAAGAACGGTAAAAAAGGCTTTGGTGCTACTGTAATTCCAAACCGTGGTGCTTGGTTAGAGTATGAAACAGATGCGAAAGATGTAGTTTATGTACGAATTGATCGTACACGTAAATTGCCGGTTACAGTATTATTGCGTGCTTTAGGATTCGGTTCCGATCAAGAAATCATTGATATTCTTGGTGACAACGAATTCCTGAGAAATACGCTTGAAAAAGATAATACTGACAGCACTGAAAAAGCGCTTTTAGAAATCTATGAGCGTCTTCGTCCTGGTGAACCACCAACGGTTGAAAGTGCAAAAAGCTTATTATATTCTCGTTTCTTCGATGCTAAACGTTATGATTTAGCAAACGTTGGACGCTATAAAATGAACAAAAAGCTTCACATCAAAAATCGTTTATTCAACCAAACGATTGCAGAAACTCTTGTGGATCCTGAAACAGGAGAAATTTTAGTTGAAGCGGGTACTACATTAGACCGCCGTAATCTGGATCGCATCATTCCTTATTTAGAAAATGGAATCGGCTTCCGTACACTGTCCCAAGTTGGTGGTGTATTAGAAGAAGACGTAACAATCCAGTCAATTAAAATCTTCGCGCCGAATGATGAAGCACAAAAAGAAATCAATATTATTTCAAACGCTTATATTGATGAAGAAGTGAAGAATATTACACCTGCTGATGTAATTGCTTCAATGTCTTATTTCTTCAACTTATTATATGGCGTAGGAAATACAGATGATATCGACCATTTAGGTAACCGTCGCTTGCGCTCTGTAGGTGAGCTGTTACAAAACCAATTCCGTATCGGTTTATCCCGTATGGAGCGTGTTGTACGTGAACGTATGTCTATTAACGACACAGCGTCTATCGTACCTCAACAATTAATCAATATTCGTCCTGTTATTGCTTCAATTAAAGAGTTCTTCGGAAGCTCTCAATTATCGCAATTCATGGACCAAACAAACCCGTTGGCAGAGTTAACGCACAAACGTCGTCTTTCTGCATTAGGGCCTGGTGGTTTAACGCGTGAGCGTGCTGGTATGGAAGTACGTGACGTTCACTACTCCCACTATGGTCGTATGTGTCCGATCGAGACGCCGGAGGGTCCAAACATTGGGTTAATCAACTCGCTATCTTCATTCGCAAAAGTGAATAAGTTTGGTTTCATTGAAACTCCATACCGTCGTGTGGATCCTGAAACAGGTAAAGTAACGGAACATATCGATTACTTAACTGCTGATGAAGAAGATAACTATATCGTTGGGCAAGCAAACTCACCATTAAATCCTGATGGTTCATTTGTAAATGAAGAAGTTTTAGGGCGTTTCCGTGGGGATAACACTGTTTTCAAAAGAGACCGTGTTGACTACATGGATGTATCACCTAAACAAGTAGTTTCTGCTGCGACAGCTTGTATCCCATTCTTGGAAAACGATGACTCTAACCGTGCATTAATGGGTGCGAACATGCAACGTCAAGCAGTTCCATTATTAAATCCGGAAGCTCCATTCGTTGGTACTGGTATGGAACATGTTGATGCTCGTGACTCAGGAGCCGCTGTTGTCAATAAATTCCACGGAATTGTTGAACATGTTGAAGCTCGCTCGATCCACGTTCGTCGTATTGAAGAAATTGATGGTAAAGAAGTTAAAGGTGAATTAACGAAATACAAACTTCAAAAATTCACTCGTTCAAACCACGGTACTTCAATTAACCAACGCCCGATTGTTAAAGTTGGCGATCGCGTGAAACCAAAAGACATTTTAGCTGATGGTCCTTCCATGGAACTTGGTGAACTTGCACTTGGCCGTAACGTATTAGTTGCCTTCATGACTTGGGAAGGTTTCAACTATGAAGATGCTGTCATCATGAACGAACGTCTTGTTAAAGACGACGTTTATACTTCAGTTCATATTGAAGAATATGAATCAGAATCCCGTGATACAAAACTAGGACCGGAAGAAATCACTCGCGATATTCCAAACGTAGGTGAAGACGCTCTTCGCAACCTAGATGATCGTGGAATTATCCGTATTGGTGCGGAAGTTCGAGACGGCGACATTTTGGTAGGTAAAGTAACACCTAAGGGAGTAACTGAGTTAACGGCTGAAGAACGTTTACTACATGCTATCTTTGGTGAGAAAGCTCGTGAAGTTCGCGATACATCTCTACGCGTACCTCATGGAGCAGGCGGTATTGTACTAGATGTTAAAGTCTTCAATCGTGAAGATGGCGATGAATTGCCACCAGGTGTTAACCAATTAGTGCGTGCTTATATTGTTCAAAAACGTAAAATCCGCGTTGGGGACAAAATGGCCGGACGTCACGGTAACAAAGGGGTAATCTCTCGTATCTTACCTGAAGAGGATATGCCGTTTATGCCAGATGGAACACCTGTTGATATCATGTTAAACCCACTTGGGGTACCTTCTCGTATGAACATCGGACAAGTATTGGAGCTTCATTTAGGTATGGCTGCTCGTTACTTAGGTCTTCATATGGCTACACCAGTATTTGATGGAGCCAATGAGCAAGATGTTTGGGAAACGATGGAAGAAGCAGGTATGAACCGTGATGGTAAAACGATCCTTTATGATGGTCGCTCAGGTGAACCATTAGACAACCGTGTATCTGTTGGAATCATGTATATGATTAAATTAGCCCACATGGTTGATGATAAACTTCACGCTCGTTCAACTGGTCCTTACTCACTTGTTACACAACAACCACTAGGTGGTAAAGCGCAGTTTGGTGGACAACGTTTTGGTGAGATGGAGGTATGGGCACTTGAAGCATACGGTGCTGCATATACTCTTCAAGAAATCTTGACAATCAAATCAGACGATGTTGTTGGACGCGTAAAAACTTATGAAGCAATTGTTAAAGGTGAAAGCGTTCCGGAACCAGGCGTTCCAGAGTCTTTCAAAGTATTAATCAAAGAGCTTCAATCACTAGGCTTAGATGTAAAAATGTTAACAATCAATGACGAAGAAGTTGAACTGCGCGACTTGGACGACGAAGATGAGCTTCAACCAACTGATGCACTAAATATTTTACCTGCTAGTGAAAAAGAAGATGCTGTAGAGTCTGTAGAATAGTCTTTATGCATCGGGCAGGAGGAAGAATATTCTGCCTGCCCGATTTTTAACTTTAAATAAATGAATTAATTGTTGAGCTTCGAAAAGTCGTTAGAGGACTTATACTAAAGGGAGGTAGGCTCCTTGATAGACGTTAATGAATTTGAATATATGAAAATTGGTTTGGCTTCACCAGACAAGATTCGTTCTTGGTCTTATGGAGAAGTAAAAAAACCTGAAACAATCAACTACCGTACGTTAAAACCAGAAAAAGATGGTCTGTTCTGTGAACGAATTTTCGGACCTACTAAAGACTGGGAATGTCACTGTGGTAAATACAAACGAGTTCGCTATAAAGGTGTAGTTTGTGACCGCTGTGGTGTTGAAGTAACTCGTGCAAAAGTTCGTCGTGAACGTATGGGACATATTGAACTTGCAGCACCTGTTTCACATATCTGGTATTTCAAAGGTATTCCAAGCCGTATGGGACTTATTCTTGATATGTCACCTCGTGCATTGGAAGAAGTAATCTACTTCGCTTCATATGTTGTAATCGAAGCTGGCGATACAAGTCTAGATAAAAAACAACTTTTATCAGAAAAAGAGTATCGTGCATACCGAGAAAAATTCGGTGCTACTTTCGAAGCAGCAATGGGCGCAGAGGCAATTAAAAAACTTCTGGAACAAATTGATCTAGAAGGTGAAACGAACACTCTAAAAGAAGAATTGAAATCGGCTCAAGGTCAACGTCGTACTCGTGCGATCAAACGCCTTGAAGTAATCGAGTCATTCCGTAATTCCGGCAACAGACCAGAATGGATGATTTTAGATGTACTACCAGTAATTCCACCTGAGCTTCGTCCTATGGTGCAATTAGATGGCGGTCGTTTTGCAACTTCTGACTTAAACGATTTATATCGTCGTGTTATTAACCGCAACAACCGTTTAAAACGTCTTCTGGACCTTGGTGCGCCAAGCATCATCGTACAAAATGAAAAACGTATGCTGCAAGAAGCGGTCGATGCACTGATCGATAATGGTCGTCGTGGTCGTCCTGTTACGGGTCCTGGTAACCGTCCTTTAAAATCCCTTTCACATATGCTAAAAGGGAAACAAGGTCGTTTCCGCCAAAACTTACTTGGTAAACGTGTAGACTATTCAGGTCGTTCGGTTATCGTAGTAGGTCCAAACTTAAAAATGTACCAATGTGGTCTTCCAAAAGAAATGGCGATCGAGTTATTCAAGCCTTTCGTAATGAAAGAGCTTGTTGAGCGTGGCCTTGCCCATAACATCAAGAGTGCAAAACGTAAAATTGAACGTTTGCACAATGAAGTTTGGGATGTTTTAGAAGATGTTATCCGTGAGCATCCAGTGTTGCTTAACCGTGCACCGACGCTTCACAGACTTGGTATCCAAGCATTCGAGCCAACATTAGTAGAAGGCCGTGCGATTCGTCTGCACCCATTAGTATGTACAGCTTATAACGCTGACTTCGATGGTGACCAAATGGCGGTACACGTTCCATTATCAGCCGAAGCACAAGCAGAAGCTCGCCTACTTATGTTAGCTGCTCAAAACATCTTAAACCCTAAAGATGGTAAACCGGTTGTTACTCCATCTCAGGATATGGTATTAGGAAACTATTACTTAACTCTTGAGCGTGAAGGAGCACGCGGTGAAGGTTCTGTTTTCTATGGTTCAGATGAAGTGCTTATTGCTTACCAAACAGGTAATGTGCATTTGCACACACGTATTGCAATCAAAGCAAGTTCATTAAACAACCCAACATTTACAGCAGAACAAAATAATCAGTTCCTGTTAACGACTGTTGGTAAGGTAATATTCAATGAAATTCTTCCTGAATCATTCCCTTATATTAATGAACCAACTGATGTAAACCTAGAGCAAAAAACACCAGAACAATACTTTACCTCTTTAACGATTGATGAAGAAACATTACAGCAACTTCAAGCAACTGAAGGATTCAATGAGCTTTCAGAAAGCGAAAAAGTTGAGGCTGAGCGTCGAGCAGTGTTAGTAAAACATTTTGCTTCTGTTAAAACAATTAGCCCATTCCGTAAGAAGTTCTTAGGAAATATCATCGCAGAAGTATTTAAACGATTCCATATTACGGAAACGTCTAAAATGCTTGACCGCATGAAAGACCTAGGATTTAAATATTCAACTAAAGCTGGTATTACAGTTGCAATCTCTGATATCGTGGTTTTACCGGAGAAAAATGAAATTCTAGAAGAAGCGCAGAAAAAAGTTGACAAAGTAATGGTTCAATTCCGCCGTGGTTTAATTACGGAAGAAGAACGCTATGACCGTGTCATTTCAAGCTGGTCTGCCGCTAAAGATGAGATCCAATCTAAACTGATGGACTCTCTGCCAGATACAAACCCAATCTTCATGATGAGTGACTCTGGTGCCCGTGGTAATGCATCCAACTTTACGCAGCTTGCAGGTATGCGTGGATTAATGGCCAACCCGGCTGGTCGTATTATCGAACTTCCAATCAAATCTTCATTCCGTGAAGGTTTAACGGTATTGGAATACTTCATCTCTACTCACGGTGCTCGTAAAGGTCTGGCCGATACAGCATTAAAAACTGCCGATTCAGGTTACTTGACTCGTCGTTTAGTTGACGTTGCACAGGATGTTATCGTACGCGAAGACGATTGTGGAACTGACCGCGGTTTAACTATCGGTGCCTTAATGGAAGGTACGGAAGTGATTGAAACATTAGATGAGCGTATTATCGGTCGTCATACGAAGAAAACCATTTACCATCCGGAAACTAATGCTGTCATTCTAGAGCGTGATGAATTGATCACTCAAGATATTGCTCGCGTTATTGAAGATGCGGGTATCACTGAAGTGACAATCCGTTCTGCATTCACATGTAATACAAAACATGGTGTATGTAAAAAATGTTATGGTATTAACCTGGCAACAGGGGAAGAGGTTGAAGTTGGTGAAGCAGTTGGTATTATCGCTGCTCAATCCATCGGTGAGCCTGGTACACAGTTAACAATGCGTACATTCCATACTGGTGGGGTAGCCGGAAACGATATCACTCAAGGTCTTCCACGTATCCAAGAGATTTTTGAATCACGTAACCCTAAAGGGCAAGCGGTAATCTCTGAAATTACAGGTAAGGTATCTGAGATTGAAGAAATTCGTGAAGGCTTAAAAGAAATTACCATCCAAGGGGAAATCGAAACTCGTAAGTACCAAGCGCCTTATAATGCTCGCTTGAAAGTACAACTAGACGATTTCATCAAACCTGGACAAATTCTGACAGAGGGTTCAATCGATCCAAAACAATTATTAAAAGTTAAGGACGTTGCCACTGTACAAGAATACTTACTAAAAGAAGTACAAAAAGTATACCGTATGCAAGGGGTAGAAATTGGAGATAAACATATCGAAGTAATGGTACGCCAAATGCTTCGTAAAGTTCGTGTAATCGAAGCGGGCGATACAGAGTTATTACCTGGCTCATTACTGGATATTCACCAATTCTCCGAGGCGAACAGAGATGTAATCCTGAGCGGTAAAGCACCGGCAACATGTCGCCCTGTTATCCTGGGTATTACAAAAGCTTCCCTTGAAACGGAATCATTCTTATCTGCTGCATCATTCCAAGAAACAACTCGTGTGTTAACGGATGCTGCAATTAAAGGTAAGCGTGATGAACTTCTAGGTCTGAAAGAGAACGTAATTATCGGTAAACTTGTTCCAGCTGGTACTGGTATGCAGCGTTACCGCCAAATTCGGATCGAAGAAACAGAAGAGCTGGAAGAACTTACTTCAGCAGAATAATTATTCATATTGCATGAATGAAAATTAAAAATTCCTTGGGAGATTATTTATCTCCCAAGAGAATTTTAATAAAAATATTTGACAGTTTAAATTGATAATGTTAATATACTTAAGGTTGATAGTTAACTGTCTGTACTTTGGAGGATATGAAAATGTCTTATGAAAGAGTGAAACAGGCTAGTCAAACAATCATAGGTACAAAGCAAGCAGTGAAAGCAATCCGGGCTGGTCAAGTTACAGAACTCTTTGTTGCACTCGATGCAGACAATTGGGTAACCGATCCAGTGGTTATTCTTGCAAAAGAAGTCGGCGTACCAGTGAGTCTCGTTGAGTCGAAAAAAGAACTTGGCAAAGCTTGTGGTATTCACGTTGGAGCTGCGGTTGTTGCAATCGCTGCAAGTTAGTTTTTGTGTATAGAACACAAAGACTTTGTTTTTACCCTAAAAATGAACCACCTGGATGTGTGGTATTAAAAAGGAATAAATGAAGGGAGGAAAAACCGATGCCTACAATTAACCAATTGGTACGTAAGCCTCGTAAATCCAAAACTACGAAATCAAATTCACCAGCGTTAAACAAGGGATATAACAGCTTTAAAAAATCTTTAACAGATGTTAACTCTCCACAAAAACGTGGTGTTTGTACTCGTGTTGGTACTATGACACCTAAAAAACCTAACTCAGCGTTACGTAAATATGCTCGTGTACGCTTAACTAACCAAATTGAAGTTACAGCTTACATTCCTGGTGAAGGTCATAACTTACAAGAACACAGCGTAGTATTAATCCGCGGTGGACGAGTAAAAGACTTACCAGGGGTACGTTACCATATCGTACGTGGTGCTCTTGATACTGCTGGTGTAAACGGCCGTATGCAATCACGTTCTCTATACGGTACAAAACGTCCAAAAGAGAAAAAATAATTTAGTTCCCTAAAATAATACAAAGCCTATATAATTTGTATGTGTTTTGAATTCATATGAAACGTGCGCACGATTCAGAACAACAGCAATTAGAAATGGCAACTTGATTATATAAAAGAGATAATTTTCGAAAGGAGGAAAACACATGCCTCGTAAAGGTCCTGTTTCCAAACGTGACGTGTTACCAGATCCAATTTATAATTCAAAACTAGTAACTCGTTTAATCAACAAAATGATGATTGATGGTAAAAGAGGTACTTCTGAAAAGATTTTATACGGTGCGTTCGAATTAGTTAAAGAACGTTCTGGTAACGATCCTATTGAAGTATTCGAAGCTGCTTTAAACAACATTATGCCAGTTCTTGAAGTACGTGCTCGCCGTGTTGGTGGTTCTAACTACCAAGTACCAGTTGAAGTTCGTCCAGAACGTCGTGTAACTTTAGGTCTTCGTTATTTAGTTAACTATTCTCGTCTTCGTGGTGAAAAAACTATGGAAGAGCGTTTAGCTAACGAAATCCTTGATGCATCTAACAACACAGGTGCTTCAGTTAAAAAACGTGAAGATATGCACAAAATGGCAGAAGCAAACAAAGCATTCGCACACTATCGTTGGTAGTAATTTAAACTACGTGCTAGCTGCTTGCTAGTACGTAGATTTAAATATATATTCAAACAATAGTTACACCCAATATGGAAGGAGAAATTTCCTATGAAACGCGAATTCTCACTAGAGAATACACGTAATATTGGGATCATGGCTCACATTGATGCTGGTAAAACAACAACAACTGAGCGTATCCTTTATTACACTGGTAAGATCCACAAAATCGGTGAAACTCACGAAGGTGCTTCTCAAATGGACTGGATGGAGCAAGAGCAAGAACGTGGTATTACAATCACTTCTGCTGCAACAACAGCTGCATGGAATGGTCACCGCGTTAACATTATCGACACACCAGGACACGTAGACTTCACTGTAGAAGTTGAACGTTCTTTACGTGTACTTGATGGTGCGGTAACAGTACTTGATGCTCAATCAGGTGTTGAGCCACAAACTGAAACTGTATGGCGTCAAGCTACAACTTATGGAGTTCCACGTATCGTATTCGTTAACAAAATGGATAAAATCGGTGCAGACTTCCTATATTCTGTAGGAACTCTTAAAGATCGTCTACAAGCTAACGCTCACCCAATTCAATTACCAATCGGTGCTGAGGATGAGTTTGAAGCAATTATCGATCTAGTTGAAATGAAAGCAATCTTCTATGGTAACGACCTTGGTACTGATATCCAAGTACGTGAAATCCCAGAAGAATATAAAGAGCAAGCTGAAGAATACCGTGAAAAATTAGTAGAAGCTGTTGCAGAACTTGATGAAGATTTAATGGAGAAATACTTCGCTGGTGAAGAAATCACTCTTGAAGAGCTTAAAGCTGGTATCCGTAAAGCTACATTATCTGTACAATTCTACCCAGTAATTTGTGGTACAGCATTCAAAAACAAAGGTGTTCAATTAATGCTTGATGCTGTAATTGACTATCTACCAGCTCCAACTGATGTAGAAGCAATTAAAGGTATCGATCCTGACACTGGTGATGAAATGGTACGTCATTCCAGCGATGAAGAACCATTCTCAGCATTAGCGTTCAAAGTAATGACTGACCCTTATGTTGGTAAATTAACTTTCTTCCGTGTGTACTCTGGTATCCTAGATTCAGGTTCATACGTACAAAACTCTACAAAAGGTAAACGTGAACGTGTAGGTCGTATCCTGCAAATGCACGCTAACTCTCGTGAAGAAATTTCGAAAGTATTCGCTGGAGATATCGCTGCAGCAGTAGGTCTAAAAGATACTACTACTGGTGACACTCTTTGTGACGAGAAAAATCTTGTTATCTTAGAGTCTATGGAATTCCCAGAGCCAGTTATCTCTTTATCTGTAGAACCAAAATCAAAAGCTGACCAAGATAAAATGGGTCAAGCTTTACAAAAACTTCAAGAAGAAGATCCAACTTTCCGTGCACATACTGACCAAGAAACTGGTCAAACAATCATCTCTGGTATGGGTGAGCTTCACCTTGATATCTTAGTTGACCGTATGAAACGTGAGTTCAAAGTAGAAGCTAACGTGGGTGCACCACAAGTTTCTTACCGCGAAACTTTCCGTGGTTCAGCTCAAGTACAAGGTAAATTCACACGCCAATCTGGTGGTCGTGGACAATACGGAGACGTTTGGATTGAATTCTCGCCAAACGAAGAAGGTAAAGGTTTCGAATTCGAAAACGCAATCGTTGGTGGGGTAGTACCACGTGAATACATTCCAGCTGTTGAAGCAGGTCTTCGTGACTCTCTTGACCGCGGTGTTATCGCTGGCTTCCCATTAATCGACATTAAAGCGAAATTATATGATGGTTCTTACCATGATGTCGATTCAAACGAAATGGCCTTCAAAATCGCAGCATCTATGGCTCTTAAAGCTGCAGCTTCAAAATGTAACCCAGTTCTTTTAGAACCAGTTATGAAAGTTGAAGTAGTAATTCCTGAAGAATACCTTGGTGATATCATGGGTAACATCACTTCTCGCCGTGGACGTGTAGAAGGTATGGAAGCTCGCGGTAACGCTCAAGTTGTTCGTGCAATGGTACCACTTGCTGAAATGTTTGGTTATGCGACTACATTACGTTCTGCAACTCAAGGTCGTGGTGTATTCTCAATGGTATTCGATCACTATGAAGAAGTACCAAAATCAATTTCAGAAGATATCATCAAAAAAAATAAAGGTGAATAATTGAAATTTCATCTTGTATCAAGTATAAATAATTTGTAAGCTATGATTGACTGGCTGTTAAGGGCCCTTCTCAGCCAGCAGTTATAACATAAAAAAATAATAAACTCATATTTAGGAGGCTAACTCTAATGGCTAAAGAAAAATTTGACCGTTCGAAAACGCATGCTAACATTGGTACAATCGGACACGTTGACCATGGTAAAACTACATTAACTGCTGCAATCGCTACAGTTCTTTCAAAAAAAATGGGTGGAGAAGCTAAATCATACGCTGATATCGATAACGCTCCAGAAGAAAAAGAGCGTGGTATCACAATCAACACTTCTCACGTAGAATATGAAACTGAATCTCGTCACTATGCACACGTTGACTGCCCAGGACATGCTGACTATGTTAAAAACATGATCACTGGTGCTGCTCAAATGGACGGCGGTATCTTAGTAGTATCTGCTGCTGACGGCCCAATGCCACAAACTCGTGAGCACATCCTTTTATCACGTCAAGTAGGTGTACCTTACTTAGTAGTATTCTTAAACAAATGTGATATGGTTGATGACGAAGAGTTATTAGAATTAGTAGAAATGGAAGTACGTGATTTACTTTCTGAATACGAATTCCCTGGTGACGATCTACCAGTAATCAAAGGTTCTGCTCTTAAAGCTCTTGAAGGTGAACCAGAATGGGAAGAAAAAATCGTTGAATTAATGAACGCTGTTGACGAATATATCCCAACTCCAGAACGTCAAACTGACAAACCATTCATGATGCCAGTAGAGGACGTATTCTCTATCACTGGTCGTGGTACAGTTGCTACTGGTCGTGTAGAACGTGGTCAAGTTAAAGTTGGTGACGTAGTAGAAATCGTTGGTATCGACGAAGAAGCTAAATCTACAACTGTAACTGGTGTAGAAATGTTCCGTAAATTATTAGACTATGCTGAAGCTGGTGACAACATCGGTGCTCTACTTCGTGGGGTTGCTCGTGAAGACATCCAACGTGGACAAGTATTATCTAAACCAGGATCAATCACTCCACACACTACTTTTAAAGCAGAAGTTTACGTTTTATCAAAAGAAGAAGGTGGACGTCATACTCCATTCTTCTCTAACTACCGTCCTCAGTTCTACTTCCGTACAACTGACGTAACTGGTGTTATCAACTTACCAGAAGGCGTTGAAATGGTAATGCCTGGTGACAACATCGAAATGAACGTTGAGTTAATCTCTCCAATCGCTCTTGAAGAAGGTACTAAATTCTCTATCCGTGAGGGTGGCCGTACTGTTGGAGCTGGAGTAGTAGCTTCAATCCAAAAATAATTAAGTTTATTATTAAACTTTCCGACCAATTCGTGGGGACGCCCGCGAATTGGTTTTTTTTATTTCAAAATGACTAATGCAAAATACGTTGTAAAATATTCCCTTAATTTCTTCTCCCAGTGTTACAATAAGAATGAGGAGTGGTGATATGGTAACGAAATTACTATTAATTGAAGATGATCAATCAATTTTTGGAATGATACAGGAACGATTTATCAGCTGGGACATGCAAATCATCGGGCCTCCTGACTTTCAAAAGGTGATGGATTATTTTATCGAAGAAAAACCACAGTTAGTGATTATCGATATACAATTACCTGCTTTTGATGGTTTCCACTGGTGTAGGGAAATTCGTACGATTTCAAAAGTGCCTATTATCTTTCTATCTTCTCGTGATCATCCAATGGATATGGTCATGGCGATGCAGATGGGCGCAGATGACTTTATACAGAAACCATTTCATATGGATGTTTTATTAGCAAAGGTACAAGCTATCCTACGGCGTACATATGACTATACTGAAGAACAAGCAGAACTGATGCGTTGGAATAATGCGATGGTAGACTATAGCAAAGGCACAGTTCTATTGGGCGATAAATCCTGTGAGTTGACGAAGAACGAGTTGTTTATATTAAGATTACTACTGCAGCAATTGGATAAAGTGGTTTCACGAGATGAACTGATGCGTAAACTTTGGGATGATGAGCGATTTGTTAACGATAATACATTAACTGTTAATATAAATCGTTTAAGATTAAAGCTGGAAGAGATTGGTCTCAAGGATGTTATTGTTACTAAAAAGGGACTCGGTTATATGGCAACTACTGTATAGAGGTGACAAATGGTTTTTTTATTATTTTTAAAAGAGCGTTGGGCTTGGATATTTTTCATTTTCCTGCTGATTTCGTTTATTAATATAGTATTCTTTCTGGACGCAGGATTTTCAGGAATATCAACTGGCTACTTTAATATCGTCACAATAATATTGGTTGTATTTTTTCTAATTTGGCGCTACTTCAAGGAAACTCAAGGGTTGGCTCATTTCCTGGGAAATTTGTCGAACCCTAGAGAGTTTTTAAACTCGGAGGATACATCTTTATCGCCATTTCAAAGAAAGTACTTTGAAGAGTTTCAAACTGTTATTGAAGAAAAAGAAATCTTATTAAATCAATCGAATGTCAAGCTTCTGGAAGATACGGAAGCCCTACTCGCCTGGGTACATGAAATGAAAACACCTCTCACGGCACTAAAGTTAATGATTGAACAGGTTGATGACATAAAACTGCGGCATAGACTTGAGAATGAGTGGATGAGAACACATTTATTACTTGACCAACAACTCCATCATACAAGACTATCATCTATAGAAAAGGATAATCGTTTAGAGAAGTTGATATTAAAATCAGTAGTTTTCAAAGAGATACGGGAGTTTCAAACATGGTGTATGGAAAAGGGAATTGGTTTTCAAACAGAGGGATTAGAACGGGAAGTCATATCCGATAAAAAATGGTTGTCCTTTATCGTGCGTCAAATCATATCAAATGCAATCAAGTATAGTCGCGATAATAGTGAAATTACCATACATACAGAAGTAGACGATTCAGGGCACTTGCTATTGCATATCGAGGACTGTGGAATCGGCATCCGTCCCGAAGATTTACCCCGGATCTTTCAAAAGTCATATACAGGAACAATCGGTCGTGAATCTGTACAATCAACTGGAATGGGACTTTATTTAGCACAAAATGCTGCTGAAAGTCTTGGAATCGCTATATATGTGAGTTCAATCCTGGATCAGGGGTCAAAATTCACATTACAATTCCCATTACAAAATGAATATCACAAAAGTTTTGGTAGATGACAAAATTGTCACCTACCATTTATTTTTGTCATGTAAATCGGAGGTACGAAATTTCCCGCAGTTGTAGAATTAAAAGTATAAAAGGAAGGGGCGTTATAAATTGTCGGTTTTAGTTGGTAGAAAGATTAGAAAAGTATATGGGAAAAAGTCTACAGCACAGGAAGTGTTGAAAGGTATTGATATAGAAGTTGGCAAAGGAGAATTTGTCGGAATCATGGGACCATCCGGTTCTGGTAAAACGACACTATTAAATGTTTTGTGTTCGATTGATCACCCTACTGAAGGAGTTATAGAAATAAATGGCCAGAGTCTAAGAGGCATGAAAGAAAAGGAGCTGGCTAAATTTCGAAGGGAACAGCTCGGATTCATATTCCAGGATTATAACCTGCTAGATACGCTAACAGTGAAAGAAAACATTCTGCTTCCATTCTCTATTAGTAAACAACCAAGAGCTGTTGCAGAAAGTCGATTAAAAGAGCTGGTTGCCTTGCTGGGCATTTCAGATATCTTGAATAAGTATCCAAATGAAATATCAGGAGGTCAGAAGCAAAGAACTTCTGCTGCACGTGCATTAATAACAAATCCGGCATTAGTGTTTGCAGATGAGCCTACCGGTGCACTTGATTCCAAATCAGCAACAGCATTGTTGACAAATTTAGAGAAAATAAATCAACAGAAATCTGCAACCATCATGATGGTTACCCACGACTCGGTTGCAGCAAGCTTTTGCTCACGAGTTTTATTTCTAAAAGATGGAGCAATCTATACGGAACTATATAAAGGGGATAAAACGAGGCAGCAATTTTTCCAGCAAATTATGAGTACTCAAAGCGTACTAGGTGGTGATGGTTATGACGCTTAGTCGATTAGTCTTTCGCAGTATGCGAAAAAACGTCAAGCAATACTATCTCTATTTCTTTGCGCTTATTTTTAGTGTGACACTTTGTTTTTCATTTACCACACTCCAGTATAATCCCAGTGTAGTTGAAGCTCTTAAGCTAAGTGGTACAGCTTCTGCAGGTTTCAGTGCAGCTAGCTATATTTTGTATGTCATTATTACTCTATTTGTGCTTTATGCCAGCCAGCTCTTTATGAAAAGAAGAAGTAAGGAAATCGGTTTGTATCAACTCATCGGAATGACGAAAGGGTTAGTTGTCCGATTGATCGCCCTAGAAAATATTGTTTTATTTATATTAGCGGTTGGTATTGGGATGATTCTCGGATTTCTAAGTTCTCGTTTATTTGCCATGGTTTTAATGAAAATGCTGGAGATTGATTTAGTGATCCGCCTATCATTTTCCCAGGAAGCATTTAAACAATCGGTTATTATCTTTGCAATTCTCCTGGTAGTCATTATACTGCAGCTAGGCTGGATGGTACGCCGAGTTTCGTTATTATCTTTGTTCAGTGCGACAAAACAAGCTGATGAACGTGTGAAGCGTTTTAGCATCTTCCAGTCAGTAATGGGGTTAGTGGGACTCTTGTTAATAGCTTTTGGATATTATCAATCTACAGAATTATTTAATGTAGAAAAATCAAGTTTATTTAAAAGTTTATTTTTGCACATGATTGTCATACTTGGCTCAACTATGCTAGGCACATTCCTTTTCTTCCGTTACTCCGTTTCGCTTATCATGAATATGATACGTGCAAAGAAAAGTGGTCATTTAAAGGTAACGGATGTAATGGCTGTAACACCGATTATGCATCGGATGAAAGGCAATTCCAAGTCATTGACGCTCATTACATTGCTTACAGGTTTGGCAGTAGGAATCATGAGTTTATCATATATCTCCTATTATTCCTCAGGAACAAGTGCAAGACAGGTTTCGCCATATGACTATATTCTATTAAATAATCAAGGAACAGAGTTTATCGAAGAATTGCAGCATGCCGGGATAGAATTCGAACAAGATACCTACCAAATTTCAAATGTCATGCTAGATATCAGTGAATTAGTATCGGGTCAATTACAAGAATTCACCTTAAATGCCGCAGAGTCGGAAACTACCGTTGTACCCTTAAGTGATTTTCAACAAATAGAGCCTAACGTGAAGCTGGAAAATGGTGATGCCATAATTACAAGTTATGTCAATGTCCTTGCAGAGGTATTACCTATCCAGGCGGGGCGTGACATTATAGTAAATGCTGGAGAAACGGAAGTATCTTTATATATTAAAGATATTCGAGAAGATAATCTATTATCTAGTCGTGTAGCATATGGCAGTCCCATTTTGATAGTAACTGATGAAATGTTTGAGAAAATCCAATTGGAGAAGAATGAGGAACCTGAATTTACCTCTCAGATTGGCATTGATCTTGTAGATAAGCAGGATACAGAGAAAGCGGAAGAGATTTACAAGAGCTTGGCAGATGAAAGATCCATATTAATGGAGGAAAACGACCAGAGCTTCATTCAGCGCTCATATGAAGAGGTAAGAAAGGCGAATATTACCTCATTAGGATTAACCATCTTTGTAACGGCCTTTTTAGGACTTGCCTTTCTGCTTACAACGGGGAGCATTCTCTACTTTAAACAAATGGCAGAAGCAGAAGATGAAAGGGAATCCTACAAGATTCTCCGCAAGATTGGTTTCTCGACAAATGATCTTATGAAGGGAATCTACGCGAAACAAGCATTTAACTTTGGAGTACCATTGGCTATTGGTCTATTGCACAGTTACTTTGCAGTTAAATCGGGCTGGTTTTTATTTGGGTCGGAATTAGCGGCTCCATTAGTTATAACAATGACTTTATATGTCATCATGTATGGTGTGTTTGCGATACTGTCTATACAGTATTATAAGAAAGTAGTAAGAGAATCATTATAATAGTAAGAACTCAAATTTGGTTTTAAAGAAGAACCTATTATAATTGTTTGAATAGTATAATAAATTGCCTCCTGAGTGAATGGGAGGCGGTTTTACATTTTAAAGGAATCAAAACGCAAATTACCACTAAATATACATGAATAAATGTTTGATATAGTATAGGATTTCTTATATACTGATAAAGGCTTTGAAACATTATGTAGAAAAGCGATGTATAAAAGACGACAATAGAAAAGAATTTAGCAAAAACACTTGATTATTCTTTTTTTATTGTATATAATGTTGAATGTTGGTCTTTGACTGCGATGAAGCGGGAGGTTGCCGACACACCCGGCCGCTTTGCCATGGCGAGTGTGTGGGAAATTTCCGTGGAGAATGTCTAGTAATTAGGCGAAAAAAAGGAGGGAAAATTATGGCAAAACAAAAGATTCGTATCCGTTTAAAAGCGTATGATCACCGTGTTTTAGATCAATCTGCTGAGAAAATTGTGGAAACTGCTAAACGTTCAGGTGCTAGTGTATCAGGTCCGATTCCGTTACCAACTGAAAAATCTGTGTACACAATTCTTCGTGCGGTTCACAAGTACAAAGATTCTCGTGAACAATTCGAAATGCGTACGCATAAACGTTTAATCGACATCATTAACCCAACACCACAAACTGTTGATGCGTTAATGAAACTTGATTTACCATCTGGCGTTGATATCGAAATCAAACTTTAATGGTAAAAACAAATAGAACTTTTTAATAATCACAGGAGGTGTGACAAATGGCTAAAGGAATCTTAGGTAGAAAAGTTGGTATGACACAAGTTTTCGCTGAGAATGGTGATTTAATCCCTGTAACAGTTATCGAAGCTACTCCAAACGTAGTTCTTCAAAAGAAAACTGTTGAAACAGACGGTTACGAAGCAATTCAAGTTGGTTTCGAAGATAAGCGCGTTAAGCTTTCTAACAAACCAGAACAAGGTCACGTAGCAAAAGCGAATACTGCTCCTAAGCGCTTCATTCGTGAATTCCGCAACGTTAGTGTGGAAGAGTACGAGGTTGGTCAAGAAGTCAAAGTAGAAATTTTCGCAGAAGGCGATGTAGTAGATGTAACAGGTGTTACTAAAGGTAAAGGTTTCCAAGGTGTTATCAAACGCCATGGTCAATCTCGTGGTCCTATGGCCCACGGTTCTCGTTACCACCGTCGTCCTGGTTCAATGGGTCCAGTTGCTCCGAACCGCGTATTCAAACAAAAGAATTTACCTGGTCAAATGGGTGGTAATGTAGTTACAATCCAAAACATCGAAATCGTTAAGGTTGATGTTGAGCGTAACTTACTACTTGTTAAAGGTAATGTTCCTGGTTCTCGTAAAGCATTAGTTACAGTGAAAACTGCTGTAAAATCTAAATAATTTCTCGAAGAAAGGAGGAAACAGGAATGACAAAAGTATCTGTACTTAGTCAAACAGGCGCTTCTGTAGGTGAAATCGAGTTAAACGACTTAGTTTTCGGAATTGAGCCAAATGAAGCAGTATTATTCGACGCAGTAGTTGCACAACGCGCTTCTCTACGTCAAGGTAATCATAAAGTTAAAAACCGTTCTGAAGTTGCTGGTGGTGGACGTAAACCATGGCGTCAAAAAGGAACTGGTCGTGCTCGTCAAGGTTCTATCCGCTCTCCACAATGGCGCGGTGGTGGTACTGTATTCGGTCCAACTCCACGTAGCTACAGCTACAAATTACCGAAGAAAGTTCGTCGCTTAGCTCTTAAATCTGCTTTATCAGCTAAGGTTGGAGAACAAAACTTCTTAGTTCTTGATGCATTGCAATTAGCTGCACCAAAAACAAAAGATTTCAAAGCGATTTTAGGTAACCTTAAAATCGAAAAGAAAGCTTTATTCGTTACAGCTGAATTAGATGAAAACGTAGCATTATCTGCTCGTAACATCCCTGGTGTAACTGTTTTAACGGCTTCTGGAATCAACGTTCTTGATCTATTAGGTCACGAAAAAGTTGTATTCACTAAAGCTGCTGTAGAAAAAGTTGAGGAGGTGCTTGGATAATGGAAGCACGTGATATCTTAAAACGTCCGGTCATTACTGAGCGTTCTTCTGAGCTTATGGCTGAGAAAAAATACACTTTTGAAGTTGATGTTCGCGCAAACAAAACTCAAGTTAAAGATGCTGTACAAGAGATCTTTGGCGTAACAGTTGAAAAAGTTAACATCATGAACTACAAAGGTAAATTTAAACGTGTTGGTAAATTCGGCGGATACACAAACAAACGTCGTAAAGCAATCGTTAAATTAACTGCTGATAGCAAAGAAATCGAAATTTTTGATATTTAATTTCCGATAAGGAAAGAATCGAACATTCAAGAAGGAGGGAAAACACATGGCGATTAAAAAGTATAAACCAACCTCAAATGGTCGTCGTAATATGACGTCATCTGACTTTGCGGAAATCACAACTAATAAGCCTGAAAAGTCATTATTAGAACCAATTAAACGCAAAGCTGGTCGTAATAACCAAGGTAAAATTACTGTTCGTCATCATGGTGGTGGTCATAAGAAGCAATACCGCGTAATCGACTTCAAACGTACAAAAGACGGAATTCCTGCACGCGTTGCTACTATTGAATATGATCCAAACCGCTCTGCGAATATCGCATTAATCAACTACGCTGACGGTGAAAAACGTTACATCTTAGCACCTAAAGGATTAGAAGTTGGTCAAACAATCGTATCTGGTCCAGATGCTGATATTAAAGTAGGTAACGCTTTACCATTAGCAAACATTCCAATGGGTACAACTATCCACAACATCGAGTTAAAACCTGGTAAAGGCGGACAATTAGTACGTTCTGCTGGTACTTCTGCACAAGTACTTGGTCGTGAAGGTAAATATGTAATTGTTCGTTTACAATCTGGTGAAGTTCGCTTAGTATTAGCAACTTGCCGTGCAACAATCGGTCAAGTAGGTAACGAGCAACACGAACTTATCCACATTGGTAAAGCGGGTCGTTCTCGTTGGTTAGGTAAACGCCCAACTGTTCGTGGTTCTGTAATGAACCCTAACGATCACCCACACGGTGGTGGTGAAGGACGTTCTCCAATCGGACGTAAATCTCCAATGACACCATGGGGTAAACCAGCTCTTGGTTACAAAACGCGTAAGAAGAAAAACAAAACTAATAAGTTAATCATTCGTTCTCGTAAAAAATAATGTGATTGTACTACGGTTCGCATATAGGGCCGTGGTGGAGTCACGGAGGGAGGTTCCTAAATGGGTCGCAGCTTGAAAAAAGGACCTTTTGTGGATGATCACTTAATGAAAAAAGTTGAAGCACAAGAAGGTTCAGAGAAAAAACAAGTTATCAAAACTTGGTCACGCCGTTCTACTATCTTCCCGAACTTCATCGGTTTAACAATCGCTGTATATGATGGACGTAAACACGTTCCTGTATACGTGACAGAAGATATGGTAGGTCACAAACTAGGCGAATTCGCACCGACACGTACTTACAAAGGTCACGGTGCAGATGACAAGAAAACAAGACGCTAATTTTGAGAGGAGGTAAATCCTAATGACACAAGCTAAAGCTATCGCTCGCACAGTGCGCATCGCTCCTCGTAAAGTACGTCTAGTAGTAGACTTAATCCGAGGCAAGCAAATTGGTGAAGCAGTTGCAATTTTACGTCATACTCCAAAAGCGGCGTCTCCAGTCGTTGAAAAAGTATTAAAATCTGCAGTTGCAAACGCTGAGCATAACTATGATTTAGATGTAAACAACCTAGTTGTTTCTGAAGTTTTTGTTGACGAAGGTCCAACATTAAAACGTTTCCGTCCACGTGCACAAGGACGTGCAAGCGCAATTAACAAACGCACAAGCCACATTACTCTAGTGGTATCTGAGAAGAAGGAGGGTTAATCCGTGGGTCAAAAAGTACATCCAATAGGACTACGAGTTGGTATTATTCGTGATTGGGAGTCAAAATGGTACGCTGAGAAAGACTATGCGACTTTATTACACGAAGATATCAAAGTTCGTAAATATATCGAATCTGCATTAAAAGAAGCATCTGTTTCTAAAGTAGAAATCGAACGCGCTGCAAACCGCGTAAACATTACAATTCACACAGCGAAACCAGGTATGGTAATCGGTAAAGGCGGTACGGAAGTTGAAAACTTACGTAAATACCTTAACGATTTAACTGGTAAACGTGTACACATTAACATCGTAGAAATCAAAAGAGCTGATCTTGATGCTCGTTTAGTAGCTGAAAACATCGCTCGTCAACTTGAGAACCGCGTATCATTCCGTCGTGCTCAAAAACAAGCAATCCAACGCACAATCCGTGCTGGTGCAAAAGGAATTAAAACACAAGTATCTGGTCGTTTAGGTGGCGCTGATATCGCGCGTGCTGAACATTACAGTGAAGGAACTGTTCCACTTCATACTCTTCGTGCTGACATCGATTATGCTCACGCAGAAGCTGACACTACTTATGGTAAACTAGGTGTTAAAGTATGGATCTATCGTGGTGAAGTCCTTCCAACGAAGAAGAGCTCTGTGGAAGGAGGCAAATAATAATGTTATTACCAAAACGCGTAAAATATCGTCGTGAACACCGTGGTAACATGCGTGGAGAAGCGAAAGGCGGTAAAGAAGTTTCTTTCGGTGAATGGGGCTTACAAGCAACAACTGCAAGCTGGATCACTAACCGTCAAATCGAATCTGCCCGTATTGCAATGACACGTTACATGAAACGTGGCGGTAAAGTTTGGATTAAAATTTTCCCACACAAGCCTTACACTAAAAAGCCTCTAGAGGTTCGAATGGGTTCCGGTAAAGGTTCTCCAGAAGGCTGGGTAGCAGTAGTAAAACCAGGAAAAGTAATGTTTGAGGTTGCTGGTGTATCTGAAGAGATCGCACGCGAAGCACTTCGTTTAGCATCACACAAACTTCCTGTTAAATGTAAGATCGTTAAACGTCAAGAAACTGGTGGTGAATCTAATGAAAGCTAATGAAATCCGTGACCTTGCCACTTCTGAAATTGAATTACAAGTGAAATCACTGAAAGAAGAGCTTTTCAACCTTCGCTTCCAATTGGCGACTGGTCAATTAGAAAACACAGCTCGCATCCGCGAAGTTCGTAAAGCGATTGCGCGCATGAAAACTGTGATTCGTGAAAGAGAAATCAGTGCAAATAACTGATAAAGGAGGTTCTTTAGTATGACTGAGCGTAATCAACGCAAAGTTTACACGGGCCGTGTAGTTTCTGATAAAATGGACAAAACAGTTACTGTTCTTGTTGAAACTTATAAGAAACATAAATTATATGGTAAACGTGTAAAGTACTCTAAAAAATTCAAGGCTCATGATGAGTTGAACGAAGCGAAAATCGGTGATATCGTACGTATCATGGAAACTCGTCCGTTATCAGCTACAAAACGTTTCCGCCTAGTGGAAGTCGTAGAAAAAGCTGTTATTATTTAATAACATTTCGGAAACATTCGAATTCCGAAGGGAGGTAACCTAAGTGATCCAACAAGAAAGTCGTATGAAAGTTGCTGACAACTCAGGTGCACGCGAAGTGTTAACAATTAAAGTACTTGGTGGTTCTGGCCGTAAAACTGCTAACATCGGTGATATCGTTGTTGTAACAGTTAAGAAAGCAACACCAGGGGGCGTTGTCAAGAAAGGTGACGTTGTTAAGGCTGTTGTCGTTCGCACAAAATCTGGTGTACGCCGTAAAGATGGTACTTATATTAAATTTGACGAAAATGCTTGCGTAATCATCAAAGACGATAAGTCACCACGCGGAACTCGTATTTTCGGACCTGTTGCACGTGAATTACGTGATAGCAACTTCATGAAAATCGTTTCATTAGCTCCAGAAGTTCTTTAATTTCATGATAGTACCAATCAAGGAGGTGCGACACTAATGCATGTAAAAAAGGGCGACAAAGTAAAAGTTATCACTGGTAAAGATAAAGGTAAAGAAGGCGTAGTTTTAGCTGCTTTCCCAAAACAAGACCGAGTTCTTGTTGAAGGTATTAACATTGTTAAAAAACACGTTAAACCTAACCAGTTAAACCCACAAGGTGGTATTGTAAGCCAAGAAGCAGCAATCCACGTATCGAACGTAATGCTAATCGATCCGAAATCTGGCGAGCCGACTCGTGTAGGTTACAAAATCGAAGATGGCAAAAAAGTTCGTGTTGCAAAAAAATCAGGTGCAGTAATCGACTAATAAGAAATTTGAGAAGGGAGGTACGAACATGAGCCGCCTAAAAGAAAAATATTTAAATGAAGTTTCTCCAGCTCTTATGAGCAAGTTTGAATATAAATCAGTAATGCAAGTGCCTAAAGTAGACAAAATCGTAATCAACATGGGTGTTGGTGACGCTGTACAAAACTCTAAAGCACTAGACGCTGCTGTAGAAGAATTAACAATCATCACTGGACAAAAACCAGTTGTAACTAAAGCGAAAAAATCTATCGCTGGTTTCCGTCTACGTGAAGGAATGCCTATCGGTGCAAAAGTTACATTACGTGGTGAACGTATGTATGAATTCTTGGACAAATTAATCGCTATCGCACTTCCACGTGTACGCGACTTCCGCGGTGTTTCTAAAAAATCATTTGATGGTCGTGGAAACTACACACTAGGTGTTAAAGAACAATTAATTTTCCCAGAGATCGATTACGATAAAGTTTCAAAAGTACGCGGTATGGACATCGTGATCGTAACAACTGCGAATTCTGATGAAGAAGCTCGCGAGTTATTGACACAATTCGGTATGCCGTTCCAAAAGTAATAAAATAAGGAGGGCGAAAACGTGGCTAAAAAATCAATGATCGTTAAACAACAACGTAAGCAAAAGTTTAAAGTTCAAGAATATACACGTTGTGAACGCTGTGGTCGTCCACATTCTGTATATCGTAAATTTAAACTTTGCCGTATTTGTTTCCGTGAACTTGCATATAAGGGACAAATTCCTGGCGTTAAAAAAGCTAGCTGGTAATCCCCTAAATTGGGAAGGAGGTAAAATTTATGACAATGACAGATCCGATCGCAGATATGTTAACACGCATTCGTAATGCTAACATGGTTCGTCACGAGAAGTTAGAAGTACCAGCTTCAAACTTAAAGAAAGAAATCGCTGAAATTTTAAAGCGTGAAGGTTTCGTTCGTGATGTAGAGTATGTTGAAGATAATAAGCAAGGTATCATCCGTATCTTCTTAAAATATGGAAAAGAAAACGAGCGTGTTATCACTGGCTTAAAACGTATTTCAAAACCTGGCTTACGTGTATATGCTAAAACTGACGAAGTACCTCGTGTACTTAACGGTTTAGGTATCGCTTTAGTATCAACTTCTCAAGGTTTATTAACTGATAAAGAAGCACGTGCTAAAAAAGTTGGCGGAGAAATCTTAGCTTACATTTGGTAATTAGCAATAAAAGAATGGAGGTGCAACTAAATGTCTCGTGTAGGTAAAAAACCAATCGAGGTTCCTGCTAACGTAACATTAACTATCGCTGACGATAACACAGTTACAGTTAAAGGACCTAAAGGCGAATTAACTCGTCAATTCAACCAAGATATGAAAATTGAATTAGAAGGAAACATCATCAATGTTGTTCGCCCTTCTGAGTCAAAACAACACCGTACTATTCATGGTACAACTCGTGCGCTATTAGCAAACATGGTTACTGGTGTTTCTGAAGGATTTTCTCGTTCTCTAGAACTTATCGGTGTAGGTTACCGTGCGCAATTACAAGGTACAAAACTTGTACTTAACGTTGGTTACTCTCACCCAGTTGAGTTTACACCTGAAGAAGGTCTAGAAATCGAAGTTCCTTCAAATACAAAAGTGATCGTAAAAGGTATTAGCAAAGAACGTGTTGGTGCATTAGCATCAAACATTCGTGATGTTCGCCCACCAGAGCCTTATAAAGGTAAAGGTATTCGTTATGAAGGCGAATTTGTACGTCGTAAAGAAGGTAAAACAGGTAAATAATGCTGCCTAAGCATTAGAAAGGAGTGACCTCTGTGATTACGAAACAAGATAAAAATCAAGTTCGTAAAAAACGTCATGCGCGTGTTCGTACAAAGATCTCGGGTACTGCTGAACGTCCACGTTTAAATGTATTCCGTTCAAACAAGAACATTTATGCGCAACTTATTGACGATGTTGCTGGTGTAACACTTGTTAGTGCATCTTCTCAAGAAAACGGTTTTGAGGGTGTAGGTAGCAATGTAGAAGCTGCAGCAAAAATCGGTGAAACAATCGCTAAACGCGCTGCGGAAAAAAATATTACTGCTGTTGTATTTGACCGTGGTGGTTACTTATATCATGGACGTGTAAAAGCTTTAGCTGAAGCTGCACGTGAAAACGGCTTAGAATTTTAATAAGAAGGAGGGACATACTTCATGAGTCGCATTGACGCAAACAAACTTGAACTTGAAGAACGCGTAGTTACTATCAACCGCGTTGCTAAAGTTGTTAAAGGTGGACGTCGCTTCCGCTTTACAGCACTAGTTGTTGTAGGTGATAAAAACGGTCATGTAGGTTTCGGTACTGGTAAAGCTCAAGAGGTTCCAGACGCAATCCGTAAAGCTGTTGAAGACGCGAAGAAAAACTTAATCGAAGTGCCACGTGTTGGTGGAACAACTCCACATGATGTTGTTGGTCGCTTCGGAGCAGGTCAAATCTTAATCAAACCTGCAGCTCCAGGTACTGGAGTTATCGCTGGTGGTCCTGTACGTGCCGTACTTGAACTTGCTGGTATTACTGATATTCTTTCAAAATCTCTAGGTTCAAACACACCAATCAACATGGTACGTGCTACTGTTGCTGGTCTAAATGAACTGAAACGCGCAGAGGACGTTGCAAAACTACGCGGTAAATCAGTGGAAGAACTATTAGGATAAGGGGGGGAATTATAATGACAAACAAATTAGAAATTACCCTTACTAAATCTTTAATCGGTACTAAGCCTCAACAACGCAAAATTGTTGAAGCTCTAGGTTTACGTAAAATGAACCAAACTGTTGAACAAGCTGACAACGCAGCTATTCGCGGTATGTTAGATAAAGTAGCTCACTTAGTTACTGTAAAAGGAAATTAATTTTCAAACATTGAACAAGGAGGTGCCACCCATATGAAACTTCATGAGTTAAAACCAGCAGAAGGATCACGTAAAGAGCGTAACCGTGTTGGTCGTGGTATCGGTTCTGGTAACGGTAAAACTGCAGGTAAAGGTCATAAAGGTCAAAACGCTCGTTCTGGCGGCGGCGTTCGTCCTGGATTTGAGGGGGGTCAAAACCCACTATTCCGTCGTTTACCAAAACGCGGCTTTACGAACATCAACCGTAAAGAATTCGCAATCGTTAACCTTGATGCATTAAACCGTTTCGAAGATGGTGCAGAAGTAACACCTGCATTATTACTAGAAACTGGTATTGTGAGTAATGAAAAAGCTGGAATTAAGATTCTAGGTAATGGAACTCTTAACAAAAAGCTTACAGTAAAAGCTCACAAGTTCTCAGGCAGTGCTAAAGAAGCTATTGAGAACGCTGGCGGAACAACAGAGGTGATCTAATGTTTCAAATGATCTCAAACTTTATGCGCGTTCGAGATATACGAAATAAAATCATCTTTACATTATTAATGTTGATCGTTTTCCGTATTGGAACATTCATTCCAGTACCAAACGTCGACTCTCAAGTATTAAAGGTGGCCGATGAGTTTAACTTAATTGGTTTCCTTAATACTTTCGGCGGTGGTGCATTGTCTAACTTCTCAATCTTTGCATTGGGGATTATGCCATACATTACAGCTTCCATTATCGTTCAATTGCTGCAAATGGATGTAGTTCCGAAGTTTGCGGAATGGGCTAAACAAGGTGATGTTGGTCGACGCAAGTTGGCACAATTCACTCGTTACTTAACAGTTGTTTTGGCTTTCATTCAAGCGTTCGCTATGTCATTTGGGTTCAACCAAATGTACGGTGGTACGCTAATCACTGATACAAGTGTATTATCATACCTAACGATCGCGGTCGTGTTAACTGCGGGTACTTCTTTCCTACTGTGGTTAGGTGAACAAATTACTTCACATGGTGTTGGAAATGGTATTTCTATCATTATCTTTGCGGGTATTGTGGCTGCTATTCCTACAACAGTGAACCAAATCTATGCACAACAAATCGAGGATGCTGGAGATCAGCTGTTTATTAAAATCGCTATTCTAGTATTACTTGCTTTAGTTATGCTTGCAGTTGTAGTTGGAGTTATCTATATTCAACAAGCGTTGCGTAAGATTCCAATTCAATATGCAAAACGAGTTGCGGGACGTGCGCCACAAGCTGGTGGACAACAAACACATTTACCTTTAAAAGTAAATGCTGCAGGTGTTATTCCGGTAATCTTTGCAGTTGCGTTTATTGTTACGCCTCAGACTTTAGCAACGTTCTTCGGTCAAAATGGCTTCACTACCTTCATCATGAACACGTTTGATTATAACAAACCTGTCGGGATGATTATCTATATTGCATTGATTGTTGCGTTTACGTACTTCTATGCATTTATTCAAGTGAATCCAGAAAATTTGTCCGACAACTTGAAAAAACAAGGTGCGTACATTCCTGGCATCCGCCCTGGTAACGATACGCAAAGTTACTTAACAAAAGTTCTATACCGTTTAACATTCGTTGGTGCTCTATTCTTGATTGTTATTTCAGTTTTACCAATCCTATTCATTAATTTCATGAACCTGCCTGCCTCGGCACAAATCGGCGGTACTAGTGTAATTATCGTAGTTGGTGTTGCTTTGGAAACAATGAAGCAATTAGAAGCTCAACTTGTAAAACGTCATTATAAAGGCTTTATGAAATAAAATGCAGGTTTTAGGAAACGTCCATGTTTCCTAAGCCAGCAAGCTTTAGGGGGAGTGAAACGTATGAATATCGTTTTAATGGGTCTACCTGGTGCCGGTAAAGGTACACAAGCAGACAAAATTGTTGAGAAGTACGAAATCCCTCATATTTCTACAGGCGACATGTTCCGTGCTGCTATTGGCGCGGGCACAGAATTAGGTTTAGAAGCTAAATCGTATATGGATCAAGGTGCTTTAGTACCTGATGAAGTTACGATTGGCATCGTTCGTGAACGACTGGCACAAAAAGATTGTGAAAAAGGTTTCTTATTAGACGGGTTCCCACGTACAGTTCCACAAGCCGAGGCTTTAGATAGCATCCTAGATGAACTTGGGAAGAAAATTGATCATACAATCAATATCCAAGTTGAAAAAGATGAACTAGTAGCACGTCTTAGCGGTCGTCGTATTTGTAAAACTTGTGGTACATCTTACCATGTCATTTTCAATCCTCCGGCAGTGGAAGGCAAATGTGACAAAGATGGCGGCGAATTATACACACGTGCGGACGATAATCCTGATACGGTAGCAAACCGTCTGGAAGTAAATATGAATCAAGCACAACCTTTACTTGATTTCTATGAATCTAAAGGTGTTTTAACAAATATCGATGGACAGCAAGATATCGTAAAAGTGTTTGCTGATCTTGACGCTCTATTACTACAGGGCAGCCGCAGCTGATACCCGGCATTAGACGAGAGTCAAACTGCTTTTCGCGGGAGACTTTGCGGGTGCAACAAAATAAACTTTATTGAGAGTTGCAAAAGCATATTGTGCCCGGTATACACGAGACACAAATGTGATAGAATCTATTTTGTGGTAAGTGTTATGGGTTTCGTGGAAGCATCTTTGTAACGGGTATGAATCTCTCATCCAAGACATTCCGGGATACGAGTAAAGAAGTGACTCCATTTCTTTATCGGAAGTAGTCATTCCCTGGATTGTGTGAAGCGAAACCAGACGAGCGTCTTTCGAACATCTCTCATACAATCCAAGCATATGTTGGTGAAGTTGCTTCTATTGAATAAAAACAGTTGCATAGATTCTCTTTATCGTGTATGTTAGAGAATCGAAAAACGCATATAGAAGGGAGACAGGGTTGATGGCGAAAGACGATGTAATTGAAGTCGAAGGAACAGTTGTTGAGACTTTGCCAAACGCGATGTTTAAGGTAGAATTAGAAAATGGGCACACGGTGCTTGCGCACGTTTCTGGAAAGATTCGTATGCACTTTATCCGTATTTTACCTGGAGATAAGGTTACTATTGAGTTATCTCCATACGATTTAACTCGCGGTCGTATCACATACCGTTTTAAATAATCTTTTGCACTCCGGACTATTAAGGAGGTTGGGTTAGATGAAAGTGAGACCATCTGTGAAACCGATCTGCGAAAAATGTAAAGTAATTCGCCGACGCGGTAAAGTAATGGTAATCTGTGAAAATCCTAAACACAAACAAAAACAAGGATAATTATAAGGAGGTGCACAACGTACATGGCACGTATTGCTGGAGTTGACATTCCTCGCGACAAACGCGTGGTAATTTCATTAACTTACATTTACGGAATTGGTAAAACTACATCTCAAAAAGTATTAGCTGCTGCTGGTGTCAACGGAGATACTCGCGTACGCGATCTTACTGAAGATGAGTTAAACAAAATCCGTGAACAATTAGATACTTATAAAGTGGAAGGTGACTTACGTCGCGAAATTTCACTTAACATTAAACGTCTGATGGAAATCGGTTCTAACCGTGGTATCCGTCACCGTCGTGGTTTACCTGTTCGTGGTCAAAATACGAAAAACAATGCGCGTACGCGTAAAGGTCCTCGTAAAACTGTAGCGAACAAGAAAAAATAATAAGTAAAGGGGGTTCCTTCTTAACATGGCTCGTAAACAACAAACTCGTAAACGTCGTGTGAAAAAGAATATCGAATCTGGTATTGCACACATCCGTTCTACATTTAACAATACAATCGTAACGATTACAGATATGCAAGGTAACGCAGTATCTTGGTCTAGTGCTGGTGCGCTTGGATTCAGAGGCTCACGTAAATCTACTCCTTATGCTGCTCAAATGGCTGCTGAAGCTGCTGCAAAAGCGTCCGTTGAACATGGTCTGAAGACGTTGGAAGTAACTGTTAAAGGTCCTGGTGCTGGTCGTGAAGCTGCTATTCGTGCACTTCAAGCTGCTGGTTTAGAAGTAACTGCAATCAAAGATGTTACTCCAGTACCACATAACGGTTGCCGTCCGCCAAAACGTCGTCGTGTGTAATGGGTGCATCTCAATAAATTGAGTTCATCATTGCTTGTACAAAACAAAATCTTGTGCAAATCTTATAAAGTCAATAGTTTTTGACTATTATGATGTTATGAACCTATACATTCGATGTTTTGAAGGAGGGTAAATTGAATGATCGAAATTGAAAAACCAAAGATTGAAACTGTTGAGATCAGCGAAGATTCCAAATTTGGCAAGTTTGTTGTAGAACCGCTTGAACGCGGGTACGGAAACACTTTGGGTAATTCTTTACGTCGTATCCTTCTGTCTTCATTACCAGGAGCTGCTGTTACATCTATTCAAATTGATGGTGTATTACACGAATTCTCAACTGTAGAAGGCGTAGTAGAAGATGTTGCTTCAATTATTTTGAATATCAAAAAACTTGCACTTAAAATCTACTCTGACGAAGAAAAAGTTATTGAGATTGACGTGAAAGGTGATGGAACGGTTACAGCTGCTGATATCACACATGACAGTGACGTTGAAATATTAAATCCAGATTTGTATATTGCAACAATCGCTAAAAATGGTCATCTGCGTATGCGTATGTATGCTCGCCGTGGCCGTGGATATACTCCTGCTGATCAAAACAAACGTGAGGATCTTCCTATTGGCGTGATCCCGATCGACTCTATTTACACTCCAGTTTCACGCGTTAATTTTCAAGTGGAGAACACTCGTGTTGGACAGAATTCCGATTTCGACAAGTTATCACTTGATGTGTGGACAGATGGTAGCATCGGTCCAAAAGAGGCGATATCGCTCGGGGCGAAAATTTTAACTGAGCACCTTAATATCTTTGTAGGCTTAACGAATGAGGCACAAACTGCTGAAATCATGGTCGAAAAAGAAGAGGATCAAAAAGAAAAAGTTTTAGAGATGACGATTGAGGAGTTAGATCTTTCAGTTCGTTCGTACAACTGTTTAAAACGCGCTGGTATCAATACGGTATTGGAACTTGCGAATAAATCAGAAGACGACATGATGAAAGTACGTAATCTTGGTCGAAAATCACTAGAAGAAGTAAAAGCTAAATTAGAAGAGCTTGGTTTAGGATTACGTAAGGAAGACTAATCAAGTAAACTTACTTATAGCAGTCTAGATTAAAGGAGGGAACATCCATGGGTTACAGAAAACTTGGTCGTACAAGTTCTCAACGTAAAGCGTTATTACGTGATTTAGCTACTGACTTAATCATTAACGAACGCATCGAAACTACTGAAGCACGTGCGAAAGAATTACGTTCTGTAGTAGATAAAATGATTACTTTAGGTAAGCGTGGAGATTTACATGCTCGTCGTCAAGCGGCTGCATTCATCCGTCGTGAACTAGTTACAACTACTGATGCTGAAGGTAACGAAACAACTTCATTTGCACTTCAAAAGTTATTTAATGATGTTGCACCACGTTATGTTGATCGTCAAGGTGGTTACACTCGTATCCTTAAAGTAGGACCTCGCCGTGGTGACGGTGCACCTGTAGTAGTTATTGAATTAGTGTAATATCTGATTCTTAACAAACAGGTATGAGGGTGCCCGGTTCACCGGTTGAACCCGGACACCCTCTATTTTTTCACTGAGTGATACTCGATTTTATCGGTACTCAGTGAATGAAAACATCGATTTTCGCTAGCGGGAATCGTATTTTTCTAATCATAACAATGATTTATACGACAATAAAATGGCTTGAGCGTTATAATGAGCGAATCACTTGTTGATGGCGTCTCGTCTAGCTCTCCGCACCTCATTCATAAGGAGCACGGAATTGAGCAGCCGTGTTCTTGTTAACAAATGTAGTAGTAAGCGCATTTCGAATGAGGTGCGCGCTTTTTTATTTCCTTAAAAAGATGCAAATGTGCATTTTGAAATTACATATACAAAAATAAAGTACGTTTCGATCAAGTGGTTTTTTATTGATATGCAAACGTACCTTATTTTTATATATGACACCTATACGAAAAGGTAGCATTGCCGTATAAAACAGTGTAATTTAGTTAGTAGAGATAGAGAGGAGCCAAGATCAGTGACCGAGATTTTATCGTTTAATCAGGTAAGTTTTTCTTATACACCAGACAGCCCGGAACACCGAAAAGCTGTTCAGAATGTTTCGTTTTCAATCAACGAAGGTGAATGGATTGCCATAGTGGGACATAACGGTTCTGGAAAATCGACGATGGTCAAGCTAGTAAGCGGATTACTCTTTCCACAAGAAGGAGAAATTCGAGTGATGAGAAATGTTTTAACAGAAGAAAATTTATGGGAAACCCGTTCGAATATCGGTATGGTTTTCCAAAATCCCGATAACCAATTTGTTGGTGCTACGGTACAAGACGATGTAGCATTTGCGTTAGAAAATAGTGGAGTACCTTATAAAGAGATGGTGGAGCGTGTTCATGCATCACTGGCACAAGTGAAGATGGACAAATTTTTAAACCATGAACCTCACCATCTGTCCGGCGGGCAAAAACAGCGTGTCGCAATTGCCGGTGCGCTAGCTATGCGACCGAAGCTTTTGATTTTGGATGAAGCCACATCCATGCTCGATCCCCAAGGACGTGAGGAAGTATTAAAAACGGTTCGTGCCTTACGTGAAGAAACCGGCTTAACCGTTCTCTCGATCACACATGATGTAGAAGAAGCACTATTTGCGGATCGTGTGCTATTCATGAATGATGGGAAAAAATATGCCGAAGGGACCCCTTCCGAAATTTTTGCCCTTGGCGATAAGTTGGTGGAGTTTGGTCTGGAGCTGCCTTTTGCTATGCGGATGACGAAGCTTTTCCAGGAAAACGGTGTATTATTGGCAGGACAACATATGACAGAAGAAGAGTTGGTGAATGATTTATGGGCATCAAACTTCAACAAGTAAGTTACGCGTATTCCATGGGGACTCCCTTTGAGAAATACGCATTATTTGATGTTGATTTAACAATTCCTCATGGGACCTATCAGGCGATTATAGGGCATACAGGATCGGGTAAATCTACGATCCTTCAGCACTTTAATGGTCTTTTAAAGCCATCCAAGGGACAAGTACATATCGGAGATCGAGTAATTGCAGCTGGAAAAAAAGCGAAGGAGCTAAAACCGGTTCGCCAAAAGGTAGGGATTGTTTTTCAGTTTCCCGAACATCAATTGTTCGAAGAGACCGTTTTAAAGGACATCATGTTTGGACCAATGAACTTTGGTGTATCCGAACAAGAAGCTGAACAACGGGCACGCGAGCTAATACACCTAGTAGGCTTACCAGAGGACACACTAAACAAATCACCCTTTGATCTATCAGGAGGGCAAATGCGCCGTGTGGCGATTGCTGGGGTGCTTGCAATGGATCCTGAAGTAATTGTACTAGATGAGCCGACTGCTGGTCTTGATCCACGCGGACAAAAGGAGATTATGGACATGTTTCATGCCCTCCATAAAGAACGCGGCTTAACAACGATTCTTGTAACCCATAGTATGGAAGATGCAGCGCGGTACGCAGACAAAATCGCGATCATGCATGAAGGTCGCTGTGTACTGAACGGAACACCGCTTGAGGTATTCGCCGATGCGGAAACACTCGAGAAATATCGTCTAGAACTCCCGCATATTGTCCGATTCCAAAGAAAGATAGAGAAGCTGATGAATAAGTCGCTATCCAAGATCTGTTTAACCGAAGAGGAGCTTGCAGCAGAAGTTGCACAGGCATTGCGAGAGGGGCGTGATGCACAATGATGGAAAAGATGATATTCGGTCGCTATATTCCCGGTGATTCATTTGTACATCGTCTAGATCCCCGTTCAAAGCTTGTTTTTGTATTTGCCTTTATCTTAGTTGTTTTCTTGGCGAATAATATTGTCACTTATGCTTTTCTATTAGCCTTTACCTTGCTTGTTATCTTAATGTCTCGTATTCGCCTGTACTTTTTAATCAATGGATTAAAGCCGGTGATGATTCTTTTAGTATTTACGTTCTTGATTCATATTTTATTTACTAGAGAAGGGGACATTGTCTTTGAACTTGGGTTCTTTAAAGTGTATGAGGAGGGGCTGAGACAGGGGATTTTCATCTCCATACGATTCTTGGTGCTTGTATTCATGACATCCATCTTGACGTTGACGACTTCACCCATCTCCATTACGGACGGGATTGAAGTTCTGTTAAACCCTTTAAAAAAGGTGAAGATGCCTGTTCATGAATTAGCTTTAATGATGTCCATTGCCCTTCGCTTTATTCCAACACTAATGGATGAAACGGACAAAATCATGAAGGCGCAAATGGCCCGTGGCTCTGATTTAAGTGCAGGGCCGATTAAAGAACGTGTGAAGGCAGTTGTTCCACTTTTAGTACCGCTTTTTGTTAGTGCGTTTAAACGAGCAGAGGATTTAGCAACTGCGATGGAGGTTCGAGGGTATCGCGGTGGAGAAGGCCGTACCCGATATCGCCAGTTGAAGTGGGATTGGCGAGATACTATCAGTTTAGTTGCATTAGTAGTCATGACCGCATTATTAGTGTTCTACCGTAATTAGTTAAGGTAAGTGAGGTGAAGCTCATTGAGACGTTTAAAAGCAACCATCAGCTACGATGGTACTCTCTTTGCCGGGTACCAGGTTCAGCCTGGGGAACGTACTGTGCAGCTTGAAATCGAAAATGTACTAACCAAAATGCATAAAGGGGAAAAGGTCAAAATTACGGCAAGTGGTCGTACGGATGCCCGTGTTCATGCAACAGGACAGGTTATTCATTTTGATACATCGCTTTCAATTCCGGTAGATCGTTATCAAAAAGCCTTGAACGTCCAATTGCCCAGGGATATCCGTGTACTGGCAGTGGAAGAAGTTGCTGCTGACTTTCATGCCAGATATAGCGTATCAGGTAAGCAGTATCGCTATATTTGGAACTGCGAAGAGGTAGAAAGTCCTTTTCGCAGACATTATACCGTTGAAACCAATGGTATGAAGCCCAATATCCAGAACATGCAGGCTGCCGCACGGTATATTATCGGTACCCATGATTTCTCTTGCTTCTGCGCGGCCAATACAAGTGTAGTAGATAAAGTCCGTACTGTTCATTCATTAGACATCTCCTGGCAAGGAGAAGAACTGCATATGGTCATAGAGGGCAATGGCTTTTTATATAACATGGTACGTATTATCGCAGGGACGTTATGGGAAGTTGGCATAGGCAAAAGAGAGGTACAAGACCTAGAGGGAATTGTGGCTTCATTGGATCGTGGAAGAGCGGGCAAAACTGCACCTGCACACGGCCTGTACCTTGAAAAAGTGTTCTATTGAAGCAGTAAACCGTGTCCAAAATCTGGTGCTACACGCACAGCGATGTGTGTGCTAAAATAAATAAGCAACACGTCCAGGTGTGTTGCTTTTTTTCTTGACTTATGAGTAAATATATTATAAGATGACATATGGTATTTTCATTACCACCACAAATAAGCCCCGAAACTTATAAGTGTATACTAATGAAAAATAACGGTAATCGAATCGATTAGGAGGATATATAAATGCGTACAACATTCATGGCTAAAGGTCACGAAGTAGATCGTAAATGGTTAGTAGTTGACGCAGAAGGACAAACGCTTGGACGTTTAGCTTCTGAAGTAGCTGCTATCTTACGCGGTAAACATAAACCAACATTCACACCAAACGTTGACACTGGTGACTTTGTAATTGTCATCAACGCTGACAAAATTCATTTAACAGGTAACAAATTAGAAGGTAAAATCTATTACCGTCACACTCAATTCGCTGGTGGTTTAAAACAACGTACAGCTGGCGAAATGAAAGAAAAATACCCAACACAAATGATCGAATTAGCAGTTAAAGGGATGCTTCCTAAAAACTCTTTAGGACGTAAAATGTTCGGCAAACTTAACGTTTATGCTGGAGCAGAACACCCACATGCAGCACAAAAACCAGAAAGCTATACGCTTCGCGGATAATTAATAAGAGGAGGATACACCCTTGGCACAAGTTCAATATATCGGCACAGGTCGCCGTAAAAGCTCAGTAGCTCGCGTACGTTTAGTACCAGGCGAAGGTAAAATTGTTATCAACAACCGTAGCATCGAAGAGTACTTACCATTCGAAACTTTACACTTAATCATCAACCAACCATTAGAAGCAACTCAAACTAAAGGTAGCTATGATGTATTTGTAAACGTAAACGGTGGTGGATTCACAGGTCAAGCTGGAGCAATCCGTCACGGTATCGCTCGTGCGTTACTATCAGTTGACCCAGATTTCCGTCCAGCACTTAAATCTGCAGGTTTACTAACTCGTGACCCACGTATGAAAGAACGTAAAAAATACGGTCTTAAAGGTGCTCGTCGTGCGCCTCAGTTCTCAAAACGTTAATTTTGGTGCTATATCAGCATTTCAAAGCCCTTCTCCCAAATTTGGGAGAGGGCTTTTTTTGTGCACCCGGAATGTAAAAAAACTACAGGGTGTAAGTCCCGAACCTCTTTAGACAGAAATAGAGATAGCCAGTGATAGGTGGAATCCGAAGGAGCAGGAAGCAAAATACCAGTCCAGGGAATATGATCTTATACTAGCCTAGTTAGACTGGATAAGGCTGTTGAATAAAACAGATGAGGCGGATAGATGAATTGAAAGTATATGGGCTTACCCGGGCAGGACTGACGGAACGTGAAGTACATATCATAAACCTATTTGGTGAACAACTTTTAACGAGTGTGGGTAATATTAAAACCCGACCTTTCATGGAAAAGATCGGCTGGGCTAATTTAATATGAAGAAATGCTAACTCAAGATTTTAAACTCTTGGCTTTGGCTAAACTGTCTTGGCGTCATACCTGTATGTTTTTTGAATATTTTTGTAAAGTAGCTCTGGTCGTTAAAATTAAGTAAAGAACTAATCTCCGAAACAGTGTAAGTGGCATGCAGTAGGAGCTTTTTTGCCTCTTCAATTCGCTGCACCTGAATATATTCACTCACCGGAATACCCATTTCCTTCATGAATGAATGTGACAAATAGCTAGGATTTACTCCAGTATGCTTACCGAGCTTTTCCAAGGTTATCTTTGTATATAAATGCTTAAAAATATAATCCTGGCAGGACAATACCATTTTAGATATAAACTTGTCTTTTTCTCTTCGCTCAAAATCAGCAAAATCAAGAAGTGCATTAATAATGGCATTCTCAACCTCGGAGATTTGTTCCAACTCTTCAATATACTGAATATGGATATCGCTCAATGTATAGGCAGTTTCGTAATATAAACCTCCATCTATTGCTGCACGTGTCCAAAGTGTAACAGCGGAAATAGCAAAATTTTTCCTGCTTCTTAAATAGCTCCGCTTTGATAGATTTCCAATAGACTCCTTGGGTAAAGACATATAGGCCTTTAACGCTTCATCCTTCTTTCCAATCTTAACAAGATAGTACACATTTTTCTCAAGGCTTGGATCATGATGAAAAAAAGTGCTTTCTCGCTGTTTCGAAACTAAGACGTCGAGTTGGGCGTTCGGAGCTACTTTGGACTGATAGCGATATGACTGTTTTAATAATTCATTCACCTCAAGGGTTTTTCCACTAGTAAGATAATAGAGGAGTGTTCCGATATAAGCAAACCTCGTTTTGCTTGCTACCGGTAAGTTCTCGTAATATTGAAACCACTTATCTTGTTGGGTATCTGATACATTGTTATCGATCATGAGGTTTATTTTGGTTTGTTTGTTTAATTGTTCATAGATGGATGGGCCAATTACAATGGTCCCCGAAGATGCTGGCAGGCGAAAAATAATAAAGCACTCTAAAAAATTGGTCATATGTATAACCGGTACCTTTGTTTCTCCATAGGAATAAGTAATTGCACGAAGACAATCTTCAATCCCATCGAATAATGCATTAGATTTAAAGGTTTCAGGCAGCTTGATTGCCACTTCTTCCATATCATTTAAATAGAAAACAGGTATTTCAAATGATTTGAAGAGAAGGTCACAAATATAAGGAATATCTTTGCTGTTCATCTTTTCCTACCCTTCATTCGTTGCTAAGTCTAATTTATAGATTATTGATTATAATAGATAAACAAAGCGAAGGGTTTAAGAAATACAAAATAATATTGAATTGTAATAGTACTGTATTATTTGGGCTCTAATTATCATCAAAACGAAAAAGACTTCATTTATATATAATATTTTTCCGTTGCTTAACAGTAAAATATAATATTTTCCGCTTTTTTTATTTTTGTTTTTTTAATCAAATCTTCAAAAGGCCGATCCAAAAAATACCATATTACTGAGTTGTATTATCTGTGAGAAGTAGGATGGAGATTGGGTTTTTTGGACTGATTTTCAATACCCTTAAAATGCTTTCTGGCAAAATGTTTGCGTTTTCTATCCGTGTTTTTCAAAGCTGCTAAGCACAAAATCATGCTTCATTTCAGTAAGAAAATCTTAATTGACAATTTTTCATTTTTCGCTAAGCTTGTAAATGTTGGTACCTAACAAGTTATTGCTCTACCCGGGGGAGCTTTCATAAAATTAAATAGAGTGAGAGTGGAAAAAATGAAAAAGTTAACGAAAATCTCCAAGGTAGTCCTTGCAGCTTCGATATTAGGTGTTTCTTTTGTACAAAGTGGCCATTTAGCATTTGCGGATTCATCCAAAGGTGTGAATGCCCATAAGGAAAAAATATATTCAGTAGCTGAACAAACTAATTGGGATAAGAGCTCCTTAATGTTTACTAAGCAAAATAGTACACCAGATTATATTTCAGCTACCATAGAGAATGGCGAAGACTCTCGCGATATGGAGGGTACTGTAGCTTATGAAGTTTATTGGGCGCCGACAGGCAACCCCAAAACGGAGAAATAGTTTACAAAGGAGTTGTTGATAAGTTAGCTTCCGGGGAATCGCAACTATTAACATATAAACCAAATAAAGAAGGAAATTATATGTTTAAAGCTTACCAACGTCCCAATCATCCGGGAAAAGGAGTATTATGGAGTGAAACAGTTTCCGTAACAAAAGTGAACGATGATTATACCTACACTGAACCTGAAGCTCCGTACGATGAATTTTTTAACTCTCATATAGATAAAGGAACAGCTACATTTATAGTACCAGAGGGTACGAAACCAGTAGAAATTAGTTTTACAAGCTATAGTAAAATCGGTGACGGAAATCAAATTAGCTTTGATAATAAGACCGATGTCTATCCTCCTGGAACTTATACAGTTCAAGTGGACTTGCCAATCGGGGACTGGCAAACGGATATTTATCTAGGATCTGTCATTGAAAATATAACAGAAGCTGGACACCCATTAGATAAATTCATTGATTCGGATTATGGATTAAACTAAATATCCCATTTTTAGTGGAAAAAACTGAATGGTAAAAAGCGAGAGAATGCATTTTTCTCGCTTTTTTATATTTACTTTCATTTTCTGCCTCTATCAACCATCCCTTTTACCTTATCGGTGCTCCCTTAGCTATGGAGTAAATTACTTTGTTTAAATTATAGGCGAAAATATCAGGAGATTTCTAATTTAATAAAGGAATGACTCAAAACTATATAAATTTCCAATGATACTTTAGACGTGTTTTATAAAATAAACAAATTATTTACTTAGCATTCTCTCCTGAATTTAAATCCTTTTCATTCAAGCTATGACCAAACTTTATAGCTATCAAAGATCATCAATTCATACACGGGACCTTTATACCTGTTCTAGAATTTATGCCAAAAACCTAAAAATAATACCATATCTATTAAATGATGTTGTTGTAACATTTTGAGGTCAACAAGATTAAACTCATCAAAGGAGCTGAAACAATGAATGGTATATTAGGAGAGAAACGGAAACTTGCTGTACTAAGCCTTATTCTTACTTTAGTTCTTAGTATAGTAATTGGTCCAATAAATACATCTGCTGCGGAAAATACATTCCCATGGATGAACAAGGAGCTTTCTGCCAAAGAAAGAGCGAATTTGTTGGTAGATGCAATGACCCTGGAAGATAAAGTGAATTTTATCACCGGTAATGTTAATAATTATTATGGATTTTATAATGAGGGCGTCGAGAAGTACGGCATTCCTGCGTTAACGATGGCAGATGGGCCAGTCGGTGTACGCATCGCAAATCCGGATGTGCAAAATAAACAATCGACAGCAATGCCGGCCGCGATTGGATTGGCAGCAACATGGAGTACAGAAGCTGCCAAAAAGTATGGAGAAGTGCTAGGAAATGAAGCAATCAATACAACGCACAATGTATTGTTGGGACCTGGACTCGATATTGCAAGGAATGCGTTTGGTGCTAGAAACTTTGAGTCATTAGGAGAAGATCCTTACTTGCAAACACAAATAGCCACAAATTACGTGAAAGCTATTCAAAGTAACAATGTATTGGTTACTGCCAAACATTATTTATTAAACAATCAAGAAAAGGACCGTTTTACAGCTGATTCTCAAGCGAGTGAACGGGCGATAAATGAGATTTATGCAAGACCTTATGCAGATCTTATCAAAGATGCTGATTTAGGAAGTGTTATGTGTTCCTTTAACAAAGTAAACGGTGTATCTGCCTGTGATTATGGAGATCTTCTAACGAACTTGTTAAGAGGAAATCTTAATTTTGAAGGCTTTGTAATGAGTGATTATGGTGCAAATGTTAGTACTTCAAAGTCAATTCAAGCTGGTATGGATCTAGAAACACCTGGGGACCCTTATGGATATTGGGGCAAAAAGTTAATAGATGCAGTCCAAAATGGGGAAGTTAGTGAAGAAACAGTAAACCAAAGTGCTTACCGTATTTTATACCAAATGTTTGATAAAGGATTATTTGATAACCCTGCACAAAACAATCCAATCGATGCTAAAGCACATGGGGCAATTGCTCGAGAAATCGCTGCCGAAGCAATGGTTTTACTTCAAAATAACAATAATGTGTTGCCACTGAATACGGAAAAGATAGATTCTATCGCCGTAATCGGACCTGATGCAGACAATGGTTTTACTGCAGGCGGTGGTAGTTCCCTGGTAAACCCTACTTATACAGTAAGTCCGCTTGAAGGGATTAAAAACCGCGCTGGAGATAAGGTGAAGGTAGAGTATACAGCTGGAACAGATCCTATTAGTGCAGGAGATATTCTTCCAGGACCGGATGCTGTACCATCTTCATTTTTACTGCCAACTGCTGATTCTTCAGAACATGGATTGAAAGCAGAATATTGGTCAAATAAAAATATGGAAGGCAATCCTGTCTTCGAACATACAGCAAAGCAGGTTAATTTGAATCTTGGTTTTTATAATTATGAAGGGTTTAATGCCCAGTCACCTAAATTGGATAAGCTTCCTGGTTCTTTAAACGGGATGATGTCAGCAAGATTTACGGGGGTAATTAATGTACCTAAGTCTGGTGAATATACCCTTTCTACTACTAGCTACGGTTCTAGTAAATTATATATTGATGGAAATCTAATTATTGACAATGCTGGTACTAAACTTGGCACTGTAGAAAAAACAGTAACATTAGAAGCCAATAAGAACTACGATGTAAAGATTGAATATAAAACTGATTACA
Organism: Ureibacillus aquaedulcis; assembly: GCF_030418165.1. GTDB lineage: Bacteria > Bacillota > Bacilli > Bacillales_A > Planococcaceae > Ureibacillus > Ureibacillus aquaedulcis. Next base: position 22,849 of record NZ_JAUHTQ010000007.1, on the reverse strand, counting down.
TTGCTAATGGTGGCAATGATAATGGCGGCCAAATGCGATTTGGCTGGAAGACTGCGGACGGTGTGGTAGATGAAAACATCGCCAAAGCAGTTGAACTGGCGAAAAAATCAGATGTTGCCGTGATTGTATCAAAAACGTATGACAGCGAAGGGTATGTGGACCGTTTCGATATGGAACTTCCGAATAATCAGGAACAGCTGATTAGTGAAGTTTCAAAAGTGAATAAGAATGTTGTGATTGTCAATGAAAGTGGCACAGCTGTTGAAATGGGAGCTTGGAAGGATGATGTAGCTTCAATCGTACAAGCTTGGTATCCAGGACAAGAACAAGGGAATGCCATTGCTGATGTATTATTTGGTGATGTCAATCCATCAGGTAAATTACCAGTTACTTTCCCGACTGATGAAGATTCAACACCAGTTACATCGGAAGAACAATATCCAGGTATCAACCTAGTGACAAAATATACAGAAGGTATTTTTGTTGGATACCGAGGCTATGAAGAATCTGGCATTAAGCCTGCCTTCTCCTTTGGACATGGCTTATCCTACACTAAATTTGACTATAAAAATGTAAAAACAAAGGTAACTTCCAATAAATCAGGAGAACCGACTATTGAAGTATCCTTAAATCTAAAAAATACAGGTGACGTAACCGGTTCAGAGGTTGTCCAAGTGTATTCCGGGGAACTTCCAACAAATGTGGAGACAGCTCCAAAACAATTGGCTGGCTTCAAGAAAGTTGAATTACAGCCGGGCAAACAACAAAGGATAACAATTCAGCTGGATGCCAAAGCCTTCTCTTATTATGATGAAGAGTCAAATGAATGGGTAATGCCTTCCGGTCAAGTGCCTGTCTATGTAGGAAGTTCATCTTCTGATATTCGATTAAAAACTACTGTCACGGTTTCCAATGAAAACGGTAAGAACTTTAATAAAGGGACGAATGGAAACTCAAGTAAAAAATAATTTTGCAAATGCAGAAGCAAAGAGTAATAATTCGAGATCCAGAAGATAATTAGATCTTTTCCCCACATGAATTTACGTTTCGTGTGGGGAATTTTTTCATGAGGTGGAAAAATGAATATCAACAAAAAGACAACAATTTTACTTGTTCTTGCCTTGCTGCTATCGGTAATTGCTATGATCGGCTTTACCCCAGCACAAAATAGGGCAGATGTTTTTTATGAAAAAGAGGAAGAGATTACACAGTACAGAAAGGCTTCTGTTTGGCTTACAACGGGTGATCAGCAAAACTTACTAACAAGTAAGTCTCCTCTCCTTTTTTCAGATGTGGAAAATAAAACCCTCCAAACCCTTACCATTGATCGGCATACAACCTATCAAACAATGGAGGGTTTTGGAGCAGCTATTACAGGTTCCTCTGCCTATTTAATTCAAAAGAAGTTAGATGAATCGGCCCGGGAGGCTCTGTTAAAAGACATGTTCACAGAAAACGGAATTAATATTGGCTATATTCGCCATACCATTGGCGCTTCCGATTTTTCTGTAGATGAGAATGGGAATCCAAGTAGCTACTCATATAATGATACAAATGGTGAGCTCGATTTGGAACTAAATCACTTTACCATCGAAAAAGACCAAGATGTAATAACTGCCATACAGGCAGCCTTGGAAAAGAAACGAGATCTTAAGATTATTGGCACTCCATGGACAGCCCCAGCCTGGATGAAATATGGAGAGAAAGCATTGAATGGAGGGTACTTGGATTATACGAATGAGGAAATATATCGAGCCTATGCGAATTATTTTGTCCGTTATGTACAAGCATACCAACAAAAAGGGATTCCTGTTGATAGCATTACCATTCAAAATGAGCCCGGTTTTACTTCACCGAGTTATCCATCGATGAGCATGAGTCCGGAGGAACAGGCGAAATTTATTGGACAATATCTAGGCCCAGCTTTTGACTCCAACGGAATTGATACGAAAATCATCTCCTACGATCATAACTGGGAGGGGGCCTTGGATTATACTACGGCTTTGTTCCAAAATGAGGATGCAAAAAAATATACAGATGGTATAGCGTTTCACTGCTATAAAGGCAATCCAGACGCCATGAACCAAGTCCATACAAACTTTCCCGATAAAAATATTTATTTTACCGAATGCAGCAGCGGAGGATGGAGCAAAGATTTTAGGGATAATTTTAGCTGGCAAATGTCCAATCTAATCATTGGCGCCCCTCGGAATTGGGCAAAAAATGTACTGATGTGGAATATCACTCTTGATGAAAATGGCGGTCCTACAAATGGCGGGTGTGAGAACTGCCAGGGAGTTGTAACAATTAATCAAGGAACAGGTGAAGTGAAGAAGAATGCAGAATACTACGCTATTGGACATGCCAGTAAATTTGTTGAATCTGGGGCAGTTCGGATTTTCTCAACTACCTATCCAGGAAGCATTGAAAGCGTCGCTTTTCAAAACCCCGATCAATCTACAGTTTTGATTGCAACCAATCCAAGTGAAAAAGAGCAACAATTCCAATTAAATGATGGAGGAGCTTTTTTAAGTTATACTCTTCCTCCAAAGAGCGCTGTTACTTTTACCTGGGAATCGTTCAAATAACTTCCGTTTAAAAAGGTGATACAAAATAGGTGTAGATTTTTTACATATTTGATGTAATATAGAATTTAATTAAATGTTTTGCAGGGGGACACGATTTGTGTTGAGAAGGCTAAAACCTGACCCTTAGAACCTGATCCGTTAATACGGGCGTAGGGAGCAACGTACAAAATATCTGTGTTTGTATGCTCTCCTTTTGTCAAGGAGGGCTTTTCTTTTGCAAAATTACTTTAATTGCGGGGGGACACATTCGTGTTGAGAAGGTTAAAACCTGACCCTTAGAACCTGACAGTTAAGACTGGCGTAGGGAGCAATCAAGGGTGCAGTCTACCTTTTTTGGCCTCTACTTTCTTTAGTAGAGGCTTTTTTGCTCTCCAATAAAAAGGAGGAAACCATGTTATTCGTAATGAATTTCGAAAATGACAAACTATCCCCGGAGGTAAAGCGATATGCTGGCAATGATTAATCAAGCAAAATCATTAATACACTGTATAGCGAATCATGTTGCATCGAATTTTACAGCCAATAAAATTGGGGAGGGATACTAATGATTGCTTTGACTATAGCTGGTTCGGATTCTGGAGGGGGCGCCGGAATTCAGGCCGATCTCAAAACATTCCAGGAGCTAGGTGTATTTGGCACAACAGCCATTACCTCTCTAACAGCACAAAATACACTTGGCGTACATGGTATTTTTGAGGTAACCACCGAATTTTTAAAACAACAAATTGACGCTGTATTGTCCGACTTTAATGTACAAGCCATTAAGACAGGTATGCTTTTTTCCGCAGAACTCATTGAGGTGATAGCAGGAGTGATGAAAATGCAAAGCATCCCACTTGTTGTGGATCCTGTCATGATTGCGAAAGGCGGTGAAAGTTTGTTGAAGGAAGAAGCGGTAGCAACATTAAAAACAAAACTCCTTCCACTAACAACAATTTGTACACCGAATATTCCTGAAGCAGAGGTCCTTACGGGAATGACAATTCATGATGAACAGGATGTCGAACAAGCAGCGAAGAAAATCCTGGAGTTCGGTGTGAAGTACGTGGTGATGAAGGGTGGCCATTTGCACGGAGAATTTTCAATAGACACGGTCTATTGGAAAGACGGCTATTTCTTCATGAAAACCCCACGTGTGCAAACAAAGGATACGCATGGCACGGGCTGTACATTTTCGGCAGCAATTACGGCTCATTTAGCAAAAGGATTATCGATAGAAGAGGCTATTATTGAAGCCAAGAAATTCATCCATTTAGCTATTTCAACCCCGTTATCCATTGGAAATGGCCATGGTCCGACCAATCATTTTGCGTATAAACGTGCTGGCGGGCAATGTGAGGTAGCTGTTCATGAAGCGTAATGAAAAAACAATGCAGAAACTAAGTGGGGGGAAATAATCATGGACTTACGAGAACAAACTGTGTTAATCACAGGCGCTAGCCGAGGAGTTGGAGAAGAGCTTGCACGGGCTTTTGTAAAAGAAGGGGCAAATGTCATTATTAATTACTATAAGAGTAAAGAGAAAGCGGAAGCCTTGGCGAATGAATTAGGTGATAAAGCGCTCGCTTTACAAGCGGATGTTCGCAATCAACAGGAGGTTTTCCGAATCGTTGAGGAAGCGAAACTATATTTTAAAACACCTGTTACAACGGTTGTTAATAATGCGTTAATTGATTTCGAGTTTAATCCGCTGACACAGAAAAATGCTTTTGAACTTGGCTGGGATGATTTTACTAAACAATTTGAAGGAACAATTCATGGGGCCCTTAATAGTATTCAAGCTTGTTTAGGCGACATGAAGGAGTTCGGCTTTGGTCGAATTATAAATATTGGGACCAATCTATTCCAGAACCCTGTGGTGGCCTACCATGAATATACAACAGCCAAAGCAGCACTGGTAGGCTTTACCCGAAATATGGCAAAGGAGCTAGGTGCTTACGGCATTACGGTAAATATGATGTCCGGTGGGCTTTTAAAACAGACTGATGCAAGTAAGGTCACAACAGAGGAAGTATTCCAGATTATTGAATCCTCTACGCCGCTGCAAAAAGTAACCTCACCCCGAGAGCTGGCAGATGTAGCCCTATTTTTTGCATCGCCTTGGGGAAGAGCCATCACGGGACAAAATCTGGTGGTTGATGGCGGACTTGTAATGGATTAAAGGCAGATATTTATTATACTTTTATGTCTAGAAGAAGCCATATTACTTATTTTTACTTACCAAACGGGGAAAGGCTTTTTTATAAAGGTGCACTTGAAGGTCTTGATCCAACCCATGAGTATGAAATTAAATACACGCCAAATTACAAACAATTGGACATGTGGTACCAGTATATTTAAGGGATGTCCAATATAAATAAATATAATAACTAGAGCACATTCCTAAGAAATGTGCTCTAAGTATGGGTTTATTTAATAGTTGATCTCCGCGTTGCTAAATATGAGCTGCAGTCACAATGTCTTGAATCCTTTCAACTAAGTTAAGTTCGAGGAAACCATTGCCCTCAGAACTTTTACGGTTTCCTAAAGGTAAAGTTCGTTTAATAAGCTGGGCATAAATTTCTACCTCACTAAGAGATCGACCAAACTCTTTTTCACTTAAAATAATAAGTAATGCTATAGCGCCGGCAATGTGAGGAGTAGCCATTGATGTACCGGAAAGAGAAGCGTATTTCTTCCCTGGGTAAGTGGAAACAACCTCTACTCCAGGAGCAACCAAATCGATTTCTTCATTGGTATTCGTAAATGGAGCGAGCTTTAAATTATGATCAACTGCTCCAACTTGAATAACTTCATTGTATTTTCCGGGATAAGAATACTCAAATGTGTCTTCACTATTATCCCCTTCGTTTCCGGCTGCGACAACAACGGAAATATCTTGGCTAACTGCGTTTTGAATAGCTTTATGCATTTCTGGAACATCTACAGGACCGCCAAGTGACATTGAAATGACACGTACTCGTTCCTGCTCGGGTCCACGCCACTCTACTGCATAATTAATGGCATTGATGATCCACTCATAATTTCCGGATCCTTCTCCAGTTAATGCTTTTAAACTCAGGATTTTAGCTTTGGGAGCTACTCCAACAACGCCTTCATTATTTAAACTAGCGGCAACCGTTCCTGATACATGGGTACCATGTCCATTATTATCCTCAAAAATATTTGGATCACCCTCATAATCGGAAGTGAAGTTTTTTCCATCAATAATTTGATCTTGGAGGTCGGGATGATCTGTTTCGATACCAGTATCAATTACTGCAATTACAATGCCTTCACCTTGATTACTATCTTCCCAAATCGAAGGTGCTTGAATTAAATCTACCCCTCTTGGTGTTTCGCTTGTGTTTTCTACAATCGACTCAATAGTGTAAGGAATTAATCTGACTTGTAACGGTTTATCAATCATTTTTCATCCGCTCCTTTTATTAAATTAGGAAGATACCAATAAGTAACTTCTTCCGTGTTTATATAAATTCAACATACAAATTTTGTATTCCTTCTTCTTATCAAATTTCAAGTAAAAATGTATATTATTTCCTATGGGGTAGTAGGAGAATCTTCATTAATAAATTGGGTTCATCAAATGTTTGAACATGTTTAAGCTTCTTTTGGGAAATCATATATACAAAAGGAGGGGAATAATTATGGCAAGAAGAAATAGAAATAAAATATTAGTACCTGAAGCTCGCCAAGGATTGGATCAATTAAAAGCGAAAGTTGCTGGAACAACGGATCCGGAACAAGCCAAATTTGAAATTGCCCAAGAAGTAGGCGTGCCATTAAAAGAGGGCTATAATGGGAAGCTCACTTCTGAAGAAGCGGGGAAAGTCGGAGGAAGACTTGGCGGCAGCATGGTAAAAGAGCTTGTCAGAATGGCGCAAGAGAATTTAAATAAAAGACAATAAATAATGGATCTCTCTCCATATTGGTGGAGAGAGGTTTTTACTATGAACTTGGGCTATTTAAGGAATAGTTAGAAGATGTTTATCTGCTCATTTACAGTAACCCGGGAAATAATATTGCCGCATATAAAAAATACAGAGACCGTTAGTAAAAAGATGCACTGACAGCCTCTGCAAAATAGTTATGAAATTTTAAATGGATTCTTCCATTCCATTAAAACTCCGTAATTTAATGATTCTTCATCCTCCAAATAATTTTCTACAACGGCAATTGGTAAACGTCCGCATTTCAACAAAAATGTGATGACGGGGTCGTATAATTCTCCAAGAACCACTTTATTTACATATTCCTCGGCAGGTATGTTTTCTGCCTGCTTGTGATAACCAGGCATTCTTCCGCCGCCAAGAAGGCGTTCCAATTTCAGTTCAACCACAACATGGTACATTGCCTGCATCATGATTTTACCAAGCCCTAAGGAGCGAAAAGATGGTCGAACACTAATATCCACGATATATAGTGTATTGCCATTTGCATCATGATTTTTAATATATCCACTATCCGTGGCTTCTTCCCATGTGTGATTAGGATGAGCGGGATCAAAATAAGTACAAACGCCCGTTAATGAACTTACAACCCTCCCGTCAATTTCAACACATAGAGCCCCTTGGGGAAATAAAGTGACATGACTCATTAACTGCTCTCTATTCCACCATAAATCTGAAGGGAAAGGGGGCGGAAAACATTCCGTCTGAATATCGATTAATTCATCAAAATCTTCTTTCGTATAATTGCGCACAATGACACGAACGGGTTTTCCACTATCGAATAGTAATTGTTCACTTCGATACAAGCGATTCACCACGCTTTCAGCAAATATTTCCTGTGGGAAGCAGGCAGGCGACTTCTATTCCCAATCCGTATAAAGATCCGTCCGTCGATCTCTCCATGTAGTAACCGAACCTTTTTCACGCACTTTTTCAAGTAATTCAATATCAAGATCAGCTGTCACTAACATATCGTTGTTTAGTTCTCCTTCGGCTAAAAGGCCTTTTGGAGGGAATGGTACATCGTTTGGTGTAATGATGGCAGCCTGACCAAAGTTTGCACGCATAAAATCTACGGTTGGCAATGCCCCAACTGTACCTGTTAAAACTACATAAACCTGGTTTTCGATTGCCCGGGCGTGGCTTGTGTAACGGACACGATGGAAACCGTGACGATCATCCGTACAAGAAGGACAGAAAATCACATCTGCTCCCTTGGCTTTTGCCATACGGACAATTTCAGGGAATTCGATATCATAACAAGTTAAAATCGCAATCGTGCCTTTTTCTGTTTCAAACACCTCTAAGCCTTCTCCAGCAGACATGTTCCATTCGTGAACTTCTGTCGGCGTAATATGGAGCTTTGCCTGGGAGGCGATTCGCCCATCCGGATAGAATAAATGGGCAGTATTTCGCAGCTTTCCATCCACATTTACTACATGTGTTCCAGCAATAATATGGATATTGTACTTTTTAGCAAGCTGCGTGAATAATTCAAGGTACTGTTCAGTAAATGATGGGAGATCATTGATCGTTAGTGATGCCCCATTTTCCCCTTTAATGGAAAGTAATTGAGTTGTAAAAAACTCGGGGAATAATATAAACTCCGTCTCAAACTCCATCGCGGCCCTGATATAGTGCTCACTTTGGTGGGCAAATTCGTCAAATGATTCGATAGTGTGAAGATGGTATTGAACTGCAGAAACTCGTAATTTCATGGACAACCCTCTTTTAAAGTTTATTTGATAATTCTATTATAGAGAATTTTACCTAAATTGTATGTCAAAACGTTTTTGGTAAGTAAGGTTTTTCACTGCAAATTTAAAAAAATAATTATTGTAAAGGTGTATACCTTTGTATACAATCGTATACGAGAGGTGATATTTTCAATGGAAAATGAAATGAAAGGTCTTAACCCTGAAATAAAACGAGAAAATCATGGTGAACGATGCGACCGACGTGGCGGAAGAGGGCATCAAGGCGCCAAAACCTTTAGACGTGGAAGAGCACTGGCTTTCTATGAAAAGTTGATTGTAAAGAGAGATACTTTAAAGCAACAACTAGAGTCGCATGAATTGCAGTCGATTCAACAAGTGATTGCAGGTGAGCTAAAAGCAACGGAATCGATTATGAATGATTTTAAGGCCGCCTTTGAGTTGGAGGAGATCTCCCTAGCTGGGGACGAAAATAAAAAAATCACTGATTAATTTTATTTTAGTCTAGTGTCGAAGTGAAAGAGAAAGAAGGTACTTCATGCAAGCAGTATTATCCTTGAAAAAATACCTAAAGCCTTATATGCCCTTTGCCATCATTGCCCCTTTAATGATGGTGCTGGAAGTTGCAATGGATTTAGTCCAACCGACAATTATGCAGCATATTATCGACAATGGAATTGCAAAAAAGGATACACCTTATGTCATGCAAATGTTTGGACTGATGATTTTATGCGCGGTCATAGGATTGATAGGTGGGGCCGGCTGTTCCATTTATGCATCAAAGACGGCTATTAATTTTGCTGCAGATATTCGCCAAGATTTATATGAAACAATTACTTACTTTTCAAATAGCAACAAAGATCATTTTACGCTTGGGAAACTCATCACCAACATTACGAGTGATGTGGAGATGTTGCAAAGAGCGCTGACTATGTTATTGAAGATATTTGTCCGTGGCCCTTTTACTTTTATCGGGGCAATACTTATTGTTTTTCTGACGGCCAGAGAACTGTTCCCGATTCTATTGGTCGTGGTGCCCATTTTAGCGCTCTCTATTATCTTCTTTACAAAGCTATCGGGAAATCTATTTTTAAAAGTCCAAGAAGCCGTTGATGCCGTAAACACTAAAGTGCAGGAAAATTTGGCCGGTATTCGTGTTATTAAGGCTTATAACCGTAAAAGCCATCAAATTCAGCAATTTACAACCGTAAATGAAACCTTGATGAAGCGCAATATACAAGCGGATCAAATCATCGGTATCTTGATGCCGCTAACTGCCTTTGTGGTGAATATGGGGATTATTGCAGCCCTTTGGCTGGGTGCCATTAAAGTGGAAAATAGCACAATCGAAGTAGGGGTTATATTAGCGTTCATAAACTATCTAATGATGATTATGGGTGGACTTATGAGTTCTTCTGCTGTTCTGATGCAAATTGCCCGTGCAGTACCAAGTGCCAACCGAATTGCAGCAGTGCTTGGAGAACAATCTGAAATAATCAGCGCGGAACATCCAGTGACTACCCCAATCAAAGGTAGTGTTGAGTTTGACCGTGTTAGTTTTGCCTATAACAAAAACAACGAACCGGTGTTAAAGAATATCTCTTTTAAAGCAGAACCTGGGGAGACAATCGGCATTATTGGGATGACAGGGAGTGGGAAGTCTTCCATCGTCAAACTAATCCCCCGTATGTTTGATGCCGATCAAGGAAGTATTAAGATAGATGGTCGCCCAATAAAAGACTATGATCTGCAAACTCTCCGTGGGGCAATCGGTTTTACACCCCAAAAAGCAACCCTTTTTTCTAGAACGATCGAAGAGAATGTAAAATACGGCAACGAAGAAGCATCCTTGGAAGAATTAATCGAAGCATTAGAATGCTCCTGTGCCTTGGAGTTTGTAGAAAAACTGGAACTCCGTGAACAATATATGGTTACCCAGGGTGCTACAAATTTATCAGGTGGTCAAAAGCAACGACTCGCTATGGCGCGTGCCTTTATCCGGAAACCAGCTATTTTAATCCTGGATGATACAACATCTGCTGTAGATAGTATTTCGGAGAAAAGAATCCAACAAGCGATTGAAGAAAACTTCGAGGATAGTACAAAGTTTATTGTCTCTTCCAAAATTTCCTCAATACGTCATGCAGACAAAATCCTGGTATTGGATGACGGCGTGGTGGTTGGACAAGGAACGCACAAAGAACTGCTTGAAAACAATAAACCGTATCAGGAAATTGTGTCGACCCAGTTGGTAAGAGGGGGGACTTTAAATGAATAAACCACAAGGAAGACCAGCTGGACCTCCTCCGATTGGCAGACATCCAGGACCAAGATTTAATGGTCCTGCAGAAAAAGCAAAGGATCAAAAAGCAACATTAAAAAGAATATGGTCCTATTTAAAAAATCAAAGAGTTGGGATCATGAGCTCTATTTTCTTTGTCGTTGTTTCAACGTTGTTAAGTTTATTAGGTCCATTATTGATTGGACGCATTATTGATGACTATATTTTGAGGTTCAATATTGAAGGAGCCATTCGAATGATCCTGGTACTAGCCGGTATCTATATCGTCTCTGCCATCTTTACTTGGCTGCAAACCTTTATGATGATTCGAGTTTCGCAAAAAACAATCCGGGAGCTCCGGCAGCAATTGTTTGAAAAGTTTCAATCCCTGCCGATTGCCATTTACGACAAGCGGCAGCAGGGCGACCTAATGAGTCGTATGACAAATGATATCGAGAATCTGAATGCTGCATTATCTCAAAGCATTATTCAAATTGTTTCAACAGTATTATCCGTTGTGGGAACAGGAATTGCGATGTTTTATTTAAATTGGGTTTTAGCAGTTGTCACTTTACTCGTGATTCCGATTATTATTTGGTCTACGAAGCAAATTATTAAACGCAGCAGCAAAAACTTTTCGCAAAGACAAAGGGATTTGGGTAATTTAAATGGATTTATAGAAGAGACGATTTCTAATTCCCATATCACCACATTATTCGGAAAAGAAGAACAGACTGTTGCTCAATTTAAAGAAGCCAACGAAAAACTGCGGGCATCCGCATTAAAAGCCGATATTACATCGGGATTCCTCGGACCAATCAATAATTTTATTAATAACCTGGGGATTGGGTTGGTCATAGGTGTTGGTGCGTTGCTTGTGATAGTAAACTTTGGTGTAAGTGTGGGGGTTATTGCCTCCTTTGTTACCTACACAAGACAATTTTTCCGTCCGATCAACCAATTATCGAATCTTTTCAATACTTTCCAATCGGCAATTGCCGGTGCAGAACGCGTATTTGAAATACTGGATGAACAAAATGAGTCAGCAGATGTTCCGGAGGCGATTACGAAAAATCGTTATGAAGGGGATGTCGAGTTCCGAAATGTTGAATTTGCTTACCAACCGAATAAACCAGTGCTTCGTAAATTATCATTCCGGGCAAAAGCTGGGGAAACAATCGCATTTGTAGGTCCTACTGGTTCCGGGAAAACAACGATTATTCAGCTGCTTAACCGATTCTATGATGCAGCAAGCGGTGAAATCTTAATAGATGGCCAGGATATCAAGCGTTACAAAATGGCCAATCTTCGGAATCATATCGGTGTGGTCCTGCAAGATACGTATTTGTTCTCGGGGAGTGTCCGGGAAAATATCCGTTATGGAAAGCTGGATGCGACTGATGAAGAGGTTGAGCGTGCCGCGGAAACAGCTTATGCCCATAACTTTATAAAGTACCTGCCCCAAGGCTATGATACGATGCTTGTTTCGGGAGGAATGAATCTAAGCCAGGGTCAACGCCAGCTAATTGCGATTGCTCGGGCAATTTTGGAAGATCCGGATATTCTTATTCTGGACGAAGCGACTTCGAGTGTTGATACGATGACGGAAGTACACATCCAAAAAGGATTAAATAACTTGATGCAAGGGCGTACAAGTTTTGTTATTGCACATCGTTTAAAAACAATCGAAAATGCTGATCAAATTCTTGTCATCAAAGATGGTGCAATTTTAGAGCAAGGTAATCATGATGGTTTAATGGAGCAAAAGGGTTTATACGCTTCTTTGCAGCATCAATTACAAGTGCAGCAGTAGGTGAAAATTCTAAATTACCCTCAAATAATCGCTCAATAAGTAAATATTTGGGACATGCCGAACATAAGTTGTTTAGCGTGTCCTTTTTTCATTTCTTTATACTTGAAACACTTTTTGGAAGTAAGGAAGTTCACGCATACTCGTCCCAATTTTTGCGTATAGTAGTGCAAAAGGTTGCAAAAGGTGGTGTCATGGTTTGAAAAGATGGATTGCTCTAGGTGTAATTCTGTTAGGTTGTTTAGGTCTTGTTGTTTATGAGACAAGCGCATCCGATCGAAGTTTCTTTTTGCCTGAACCATTGGGTGGCGTTAAGATTGTTGTCGATGCTGGCCATGGTGGGGTGGATGGGGGCGCTTCATCCGGTGAGGTAATTGAAAAAGATGTTACTCTTGCTGTTGCACAAAAGGTTGAAAAACAATTAAAGCGTTTAGGGGCAACAGTTGTGATGACTCGTTCAACAGATGGCGATGTATTGGAAGAGCACGCTCCTAGTGAGGAATTTTCTACACTAAGGGAGCGGAAAAAGGAGGATATCTTTTTACGCTCAAACCTTGTACAAAAAAATGAACCGGATATTTTCGTAACAGTTCATGCCAACGCTATACCGGAAGAAAAGTGGAGGGGTGCACAAGTCTTCTACCACAAAGATGGACATCCCAATAGCGAGCTTTTGGCAAAATCTATTCAATCAACAATAAAAGAATCGTTGCAGAATACAGAGCGAGAAGCATTAGCTATCAAACAAGTGTACCTATTAAAGAAAGCGGAAGTGCCGGCAGTATTGGTTGAAACAGGTTTCTTAAGCAATAATGAGGAACGCGAATTATTATCAAGTGAAGAATATCAACAAAAGATGGCAGATGCAATTGTTAGTGGAATCGAGAGTTATGTAAATCTGGAGTTTAAGTAAGAAACACGATTGTTATGTATGAAGAAGGTGCAAATTGCCACCATCAATCTGCAAAGAACAGTACATAATAATGCGTTTGGAAATTGTATTTATTTAATCAAATCGCTTCAAAAGATGTTGAACCATTCACATTAAAATGTGGATGGTTTTTTAATTTTATTAACAAAAAACGGGTTCAATGTAAATTTTATTGACTAAACAATAATAAGTGTAAAAAGTTACCAAACCCATCGTTTTGGGCAGATGGATATGGTTGAATAGATATAGTTCTATGAAGGAGGTTTGTGTATGGGATACATCGAAATGATGGACATTTCAAAGTCATACAACAAGCAAAGTAACGTGTTAAACGGAATAGATTTACAAATAGAAAAGGGTGAATTTTTCGTTCTAGTAGGTCCTTCCGGTTCGGGGAAAAGTACTTTGCTGCGTATGATTGCAGGGCTTGAGGAAATTTCTGGCGGGACACTGAAGATAAGTGAAAAGATTGTGAATCATTTGCCTCCAAAGGATCGGAATTTATCGATGGTCTTTCAAAACTATGCCTTATATCCACATTTAACTGTTGAACAAAATATATTATTTGGCCTTAATGCCAAAAAAGCAGATAAACAAATACAACAAAAGAGATTAGAAGAAACTGCGCAGATGATGGGTTTAAGTGAGCTGCTAAAACGTAAGCCGAGAGAGCTGTCTGGAGGGCAAAGACAGCGGGTGGCCCTGGCTCGGGCGGTCGTAAGTGAAGCGCCGCTATGCTTGATGGACGAGCCTTTATCCAATTTGGATGCTAAACTTCGCGCAAATATGCGAATTGAAATCCGCCGCCTTCAGAAACGTTTAGGGTTGACTATGGTGTATGTTACACACGACCAAGTGGAAGCAATGACAATGGGAGACCGCATCATGGTGTTGAATGATGGAATCATCCAACAAGTCGGTGAACCAATTGACCTTTATAATAAGCCGTCTAATTTATTTGTTGCTACTTTTATCGGCTCCCCGAAAATGAATTTAGGAAAAGCGGTTTTACAAGACTCAAAACTTATTATTGAAAACGAACTGACGATTCCACTTGAACAATTTGTAAATCTTGAGAGCTTGGAAAACCTAAATTTAGTCATTGGTATTCGTGCCGAGCATATGCCTTACGGGGACGAAGATCAACAGGTTCAAAATGTCGAGATCGTTAATGTTGAGCATTTAGGAAACGAAACATTGGTTTCCTTTGAAGTTGGGACTGAATTATGGACTGCAAAATGGCTGGGGCAATGGTTGGTTCAAGTAGGGGATAGGGTGCCCGTACATATATCTGTAGAAAATATGTGTTTCTTTGATGAGGAGACAGGAGACCTAATCCAAGAAGCAACATTCACTCATAAACAAGAGGTTGTGAAAAGATGAGCATGAGTAATCCAGTTCCTGCGTCGTCCACGGATTTCAATGAGATCAATTTCGAGAATGTGAAAAAGAAACAAAAAGTGATGAGCTTTACAAAGGGAATGCTGTTCCTTTTACCATCCATCGTGTTATTTGGAGCTTTTCTATTCTATCCCTTGTTCAAAACGATGTACTTAAGCTTCTTCTTAACAAATGCACGAGGTGAAACAACAGTTTTTGTCGGATTGCAAAATTATATTGATATGTTCGCTTCGCCTATTTTTCATCAAAGTATGAAGTCAACGTTCTTATTTGTTCTTTACACCGTGCCGACAACAATTATCATTGCTCTATTATTAGCGGTGTTGGCAAATGAAAAGCTAAAGGGCATTGGCTTTTTTAGGACAATTTTTTCATCAACAATGGGAATTTCGGTAGCAGCTGCTTCAGTTTTTTGGTTATATATGTTCCACCCATCCATCGGCTTTATAAATCAAATCCTGGGATTTCTTGGAGTTGAGTCGATTGGTTGGCTGACAGATCCCAAATGGGCTTTAATTGCTGTTGCAGTAACGACGATTTGGATGAATTTAGGCTTCACTTTCCTGGTATTGCTGGGTGGCTTGCAATCAATAGATTCCTATTTATATGAAAGTGCGGATATTGATGGTGCGGGTTATTTTTACAAGTTAAGAAGAATCACGATTCCGATGATTTCTCCTACATTGTTTTTCGTAATTACAGTAACCATCATTAATGCTTTTCAAACATTCGGGCAGATCGATATCCTAACCCAAGGCGGCCCGCAAAATTCCACGAACCTAATTGTTTATTCGATTTATCGTGAAGCATTTACGAACTATCAGTTTGGTACAGCAAGTGCACAGGCAATTGTCCTATTCATCATCATTCTGATTATGACGATTATCCAATTTAAACTTGGTGAAAGGAAGGTTCATTATCAATGACCATGCCAATCAGCAAAAAAATCGTATTTTATTCTTTACTTACCATCTCGGCATTTGTCGTGTTTGCTCCGGCATTGATGGCATTTGTCATGAGCTTTATGGATAACAAAGATATTATGACGGGAAGCTTGCCGCAGTCTCTATCATTTGATAATTATCTCAAAGCTTTCGAGCAATTCCCGTTATTAAAATATTTATTTAATAGTTTAGTCGTTTCGGTTGTTATTACAATCGGGCAGTTGGTTTTATCCAGTCTAGCTGCATATGCCTTTGTGTTCCTGGAATTCAAGGGGAGAGATATCCTGTTCTTTCTATTTATAGCAACAATGATGGTTCCCTTTGAGGCATCGATTATCCCAAATTTCCATATTATCCGGGATTTGAATTGGATTGATCAATATCCGGGTTTAACTGTTCCATTCTTTGCAACTGCTTTTGGGACATTCCTGCTTCGACAAAATTTCAAGCAAATACCAAGGGAGTTAAGGGAAGCCAGCCAGATTGTTGGAATGGGTGACTTTAAATTTTATTTGAAAGTGGTCCTGCCGGTTGCCAAAACAAGTTTGGTTACACTGGGTGCCTATGGGTTCCTGACTTCGTGGAACATGTATCTATGGCCATTGCTTTCAACAACAAATGACACAGTCAGAACAGTGCAAATCGGATTAAAACAATTACAGACCCAGGAACAATTAAATGACTGGGGTGTTATTATGTCCGGTGCCATTATCGTCATTATTCCAACATTGATTTTATTGTTCCTGGGCCAAAAACAATTACAGAAGGGTTTAACCGAAGGGGCAATAAAGTAAGCCGGAATCAGCTGGTTTTCACTCAAGAGAAGCACTTGAACTTGGTTTATTCCTTTTGATCTTCAAAAGGATAAATATATAGATAATCAAATGAACTTAGAAGGAGTAGGGAAATGAAAAAAAATTTTTTACTAACATCTTTAATGGTGTTACTCGTTGTCATCTTAGCAGCGTGTAGTTCAGGCGAAAGTTCATCAGAAACAGAAGTAGAAGCAGAAACGAATTCTGGTAGTGAAACCGAAACAACAGAAAATAATGAATCAAAAGAAAAACAAGTCGTAACATTCTGGCACTCCATGGGTGGTGCAGGTCAGGAAGCGTTAAACTCGATTGTTGAATCATACAATAGCTCACAAGATGAAATTCAGGTAAATGCAGAATATCAAGGTACTTATGACGAATCTTTAACAAAATTCAATGCGGTTGCAGGGAGCGATAGTGCACCTACAATGATCCAAACGTTCGAAATTGGAACAAGAGCAATGATTAACAGTGGACAAATCCTTCCAATCCAAGAGTTAATCGATTCAGATGGCTATGATATGAGTGGATTGGAAGAAAATATTACAAATTACTATTCATTAGATGGTACGTTCTATTCAATGCCGTTTAACTCATCAACACCTGTCATGTATTACAATAAAGATGCATTTGAAGCAGCTGGCCTTGATCCGGAAGCTGCACCAGAAACATTTGAAGAGATTATCGAAGCAAATAAAGCAATTGCCGAGGCTAATCCGGAAATGAAAGGTTTTGCATTACAAGCTTATGGATGGTTATGGGAACAGCTTTTAGCTAACCAAGGAGCTCTATTATTGAATAATGATAATGGCCGTTCGGATACGCCAACTGAAATTGGTTGGACTGAAGAAGAAGGAAAATCAATCTTCAATTGGGTAAAACAAATGGTGGATGATGGTACATTTGCAAACTATGGTACAAATGGCGATAACATGGTTGCAGGATTCTTGGCAGGTGATGTTGCGATGTTCCTACAATCTTCCGCTAGTTCAAGAGACGTTATCGACAACGCTCCATTTGAAGTAGGGATTGCCTACTTGCCACATCCAGAAGCGAAAGAACGTCAAGGTGTTGTAATCGGTGGAGCTAGCCTTTGGATGGTTGATGGTAAACCTGAAGAAGAGCAAAAAGCAGCTTGGGAATTCATGAAATACCTGCAAACTCCTGAAGTACAAGCGCAGTGGCATGTTGGAACAGGTTATTTTGCAATCAACCCTGCTGCCTATGATGAGCAGGTTGTAAAAGATGCGTATGCAGAGAAACCACAATTACAAGTAACAGTTGACCAATTACAAGATACAAAATCATCTTTTGCGACTCAAGGTGCATTAATGGATATGCTTCCAGAGGGACGTAAAATTATGGAAACTGCACTTGAATCTGTTTATAACGGTGGAAATGTAGATGAAGCCTATTCTACTGCTGTAGACCAGTTCAATGCGGCAATTGAAAAAGCCAATGCTGCCCGCGGGGAATAATACATTTTATATAGTGCGGAACAATTAGAGTAGAGAATAAAGCGGGGCACCCCTGTTTTATTCTCTTTCTTTTATCTGTAAAATAATATTAATAGGCTAGTAAATTCCAGACAATCCATACATAGAATAAAAGAAATGAAAAGGGAGTGTAAATCACGATGTTCAAGAAAAGGAAGATAATGTTATTTGGTATTTTAATCGTGTTACTCCTTGGGGTATTTGGATTTCTCGAAAAGAGTAAGCCAGTAGCAGAACCAGGGATTGTAGCAACTCCAAAAATATTTGCCCACCGTGGTGCAATTGATCAATTTAATGAAAGTACGATAACATCATACAAAATCGCCAGCAAGCAGAATGTGGATGCCCTTGAATTGGACTTGCGTATGACAAAGGATAATGTGTTGATTGTTATGCATGATGAGACAATTGACCGTACCACGAACGGAACAGGGAGAGTGAGCGATTTAACGATCAGGGAGATTAAATCGAATTTTACTCTAGGTCAATATAACGGGGAAATTACGATGGAGGAAATCCCGACCTTGGCCGAAGTTTTTCAAACCTTTGGCAGCAAACAGAAATATTATATTGAAACCAGGTTGGTGTACGGCGAAACAGTCATGGAAGAAGTACTTGTTAAATTATTGGCAGATTATCATTTACTGAACAAAGAGCAAGTTGCTATTCAATCCTTCTCAGAAAGAAGTTTGGAAAAAATGGAGACTCTAGCACCGGATTTACGACTGACTCTCTTATTTAAAAAGGGTGAATTCGATCTAGAAAAAGCATTAGAAGTCGACTTCCCTGTTATTGGAATGGAATCTACGGATGCAAACGTAAAAATTATTAATGCATTGCATAGTCAAGGGAAAGAAGTGCATGTATTTTTCAATGACTTAGAGACGATGGAAGAACAGCAAGAAAAAATGAAAGAATTAAACATCGATGGATATTTTACCGATAACATCTCCTTTACTAAGCGATTGCTTGGCGAGTAGTTATAGTGGAGTGCAATCCAAATAAGTAGTAGAATTACACTATGCTATACTAACAACAGAAACAAGAAAATAGGGGAGTGTTTCAAGTGATAAACGAACAACAGGTCCGTGAAGTCTTAGGCCAACTACAAGATCCTTTTTTACATAGAACGTTTGCTGAAACAAATGGCATCATAAACGTATCCATTAAAGAAGAAAAAAATCATGTCAGTGTGAAAGTAGCGATTGCAAAAACGAATACACCAGAACAAATGCAGCTGCAAATGAAAATTGTAGACGCACTGAAAGAAGCGGGGGCAAGCACTGTAGGGATTCGTTTCGAGGAGCTCTCTCCTGAAAGCTTAGAGCAATTCCGAGGCAAAGCAACTGAATCGGAAGTCCATGATTTACTGTCTCCATTATCCACTGTGCAATTCCTGGCTATTGCTTCAGGTAAAGGAGGCGTTGGGAAATCAACGGTATCTGTAAACTTGGCTGTTGCATTAGCACGACTTGGCAAAAAAGTTGGGTTGATCGATGCGGATATTTATGGATTTAGTGTACCTGATATGATGGGAATTCAAGATATGCCTGTTGTGAAGGAAGACCGAATTTACCCTGTTGAACGTAAAGGGGTGAAAGTGATTTCCATGGGCTTCTTTGTGGAAAATAACGCACCTATTGTATGGCGTGGACCAATGCTTGGAAAAGTACTGGACCAATTCTTCCGCGATGTAGAATGGGGAGAGATTGATTACTTACTATTAGACCTGCCACCAGGAACAGGGGACGTCGCTCTAGATATTCATCAAATGCTGCCTTCGTCAAAAGAGATCATTGTTACAACGCCTCATCCAACCGCTGCTTTTGTTGCAGCTCGTGCTGGAGCGATGGCATTACAAACAAACCATGATATTCTTGGTGTCATTGAAAATATGGCATGGTACGAATCGAAATCAGGAGACCGCGAATACGTATTTGGACAAGGCGGCGGTCCGAAGCTTGCAGATGAACTACGTACGGAATTATTAGGCCAAATCCCATTAGGACAACCAGATTGGACAAATGAAGATTTTGCGCCGTCCGTATATGAAGAGGACCATCCGACTGGAAAAATTTATTTGGAAGCAGCGCAAAAAATCATCGATAAGCTTTCAAAATAAAGCGTAAACGGATTATACCTTTAAGGTATAATCCGTTTTATTAGTTATGAACCGCCGCCGGCTCCGCCCGATTCTTCTTCAGAACCGCCGCCGCCACCTTCTCCTTCGCCACCTGAGCCACCGCCGGATTCCTCAGACTTCCCGCCGGATGTACCTTCGCCGCTTTCTTTAATAAGCTGCTGCCACTTTGTCTGTAAAAGTGGACTTTCAATCGTCTGTGTTACAACTTCTTCCATTTGTTTGCGGAGAGGTGCACTTTTTAATACTGATTCAAGCTCTTTTTGCATCTCAGCCTGTCCGAAAAATGCGATTAAATCTTCTTGATAGGATGAATCCTTTATTAATTCTTTCATAATTTCCTTTTGCTGCTCTTTCATGCTTTTTGCCATATTTTCCTGGAATGATGGATCGTCAAATTGTTTTTTCCAAAATTCCTTGGATTCCTCAGATAATAACGTAGTGTTAATAGCTGTCTGTACTTCCTCGTGTTCAAGAACAATGAGGTCCCGGAAACTCGGATCTTGGAGCAATTGACGAATTGCCTTTTTTCCATCTTCCGTTTGAATGGAGTCCATCATCATTTTTTTCACTTCATCATAGGAAAGTGGTTGATTGGCCGGCTCGGCACAGCTCGCAAGTATAAGAACGACGAATAAAAGGCAAAGTAGTCGATTAAACAATTTTCTCAGTCCTTTCTTAAAGGCTCCCTCTTTCATTTATTGTTCACAATCCCTGTACATAATATGTATCAGTTTGTGACTTCGATAGCTTTTTTAAGATTGCATTGTTAAAATATAAAATGAAACTTTAATTTGTTGCGGTTTTAGGGGAGTAAAGTGTAATAATTTAGTGTATATCCTTCACTAAGGAATGTAAGTAGCGTTAAAAAATCCATTGTTAACGAAGCTTTAAGTAATCAGAAATTTAGGCTGTTGCAAAGCCTTTGAATACCCATGTACGTTAAATGTATCTATCTTATATGTGGGTTTTTCGCGTTAATGTGGATAAAAGTAATAAAAATGGAGGACGTTAAGTCGTGACAATACGAAATTGGGTAAAATTTTTCTTAATGTGTATGCTAATTGGCGGTGCCGTAACAGGGATAGCCGGAATTTTTGTACGCTGGAATTTCTTCCAACCTTATTTAGCTGCCGGCCAATTGGGTGAATTCTTTGCTGCCTTCGGTTGGATGATATTGTTGGGTTGTACAATGAGTGTTATTGCTCAAGCCGGATTTTTTGCCTATTTAACATTGCACCAAGTAGGTGTGGGTATTTTCAGAACGTTGACTTTATGGAATTGGGTACAAATGCTTCTAGTGGTAATCCTTCTTGTAGATCTAGTTGTGTTTCGTTTTGCCCCAAGTGCCCATGGAGCAAGAGACTGGTTATTTTACATCGGTTTGCTGGTGTTTTTGGTTTCCGCGGCTATTGCTACAGCTATAAAAAAAGTTCAATTAACTGGAAAGAAACATGTTTTGGTTCCAGCAATTTTCTTCATGATCGTGATAACATCGCTTGAATGGATTATTGCCTTAATGGGACGCCAGGGTAATATCGATACATACGTTGCTTTATTATTGTTCCCATTAATTGCGGTTAATGCATATCAATTATTATTATTGCCGAAATATAATTCAAAATCGGATGCAGACCGAAAAAAATTGGAAGAACGCAGAAAAGAACGTAAACTGGAGCAAAAAAACAAATCAAGAAATGCAAATGCATAAATAAAAAAGGCTGGAACCAGGTGAAATGGTTTAGCCTTTTTCTCTTTTGTTTTATTTATTCCGGAATTTTTTTTGTTTTAATTGTGTAGCCAAATACATTTTCTTCTATAGAAACAAATTTCTCTGTTTCAACCAACTTTGCATATTCTTCAAAGTTAGGTTTGCTTTTCTCATGTAATTTTAGGGAAAGAATCGCACCATCTGTTTTTTGATAATTATCTTTCGAGTAAATCATGGAAGGGGACAGTAAATTTATTTCTTCGTCGAAAACAGTTTGTTGAAGGTTTGTTTCAAATTCATAATCTGAAGTCATAAACCAAAGAGGCTTGTTATTAAAATGTTTCTCATAAATTTTTAAATCTCTGTTGAATTCTTCGATACTGTAGCTGTTTTCTGCACCATTTTTTCCTAAAAGACCAGTGGGCATATTCTGTTTTTTTATTTGTTCTACTATTTTAGGAGAACGGGCAATCCAATCTGCGTCTAACATTAATAATGGATAAGGCTGTTTTAACGATTGTAGCCATTCCTCCAGTCCTTCGTGGGAAAAAGAAATTTCAACGATTAAAGATTGTCCATAATTACCTTTTGAAATTATTAGTGGTTCATCTGTCATGCGAAAAACAGAAATAATTGAATCTCTCTGTGGATAAACAAATAATGTTACAATCACCACTAAAACCACTGTTGCCAAAAGTTTGCGAACCATGAATCTACCCCTTTTATTAGCTAATTTTAAAAATGAAAAATAGAGCCTCATAAAAAATCTATGAAATAGTGTTGACTTTCATGAATAAATCAGTGTATTATAGAAAAGTCGCCGCTAGATAACGCGGTTATGTAACAAAATGAACCTTGAAAACTGAACAACAAAACGTTAATGAATATCGTTTCTTCTATTAAGTTAGGGAAACAAAAATTTTGGACATCAAAATTGATGCCAGCAAAAATTTGAGCTTTATCAAATTTTCTTTTATGGAGAGTTTGATCCTGGCTCAGGACGAACGCTGGCGGCGTGCCTAATACATGCAAGTCGAGCGGACTTGATGGGAGCTTGCTCTCGTCAA
>NZ_JAUHTQ010000006.1 GCF_030418165.1 Ureibacillus aquaedulcis | reverse complement strand
CAGGTTTTGTCCCATCCTCATTTTTTTTTACTATCATGGATACAACTCAGTGTGTTCCCGGGTTACCAGTTCCAGAATAGTGAAGCACTTGCACCGCACATTACATACTAAGCTAAAAATCACCAAAAATCGCTAAATCTCGTCATAACCGACAAAATAGTAGTTAACCTAAGTTTAGAAGATTTTTTAAAAAATGGTTTGACTTCCATTTTCAGTATGCTATATTTGGGGTAATTGAATATTCTTAAAATTTATTGAGTGCTCATATTTCAAAAATGAGGTAAAAGGGAAACTAGTGAAAGTCTAGTACAGCCCCCGCTACTGTATGGCCGATGAACCCACAAAACCACCGCTTCCGGGAAGGTGTGGCAGTAAAATGAAGCCGAGTCAGGAAACCTGCTCAATAAAGATAGTGCGACTTTTCGGAGGGAAAAGACAAGGCTAAAGTTTAGTTGATTACTATAGGGTAATAGCTTATTTTGTTATGCCGTTTATTAATTCTGCCTGTATTCCTAAAAAGAGTACAGGCTTTTTTTATCTTCTTTTTTATTTCAAATAGATTTTTTGGAGAAAATCAAACGCATTAAGAATAGTAGTTTGCTAGTAGTTTAGGGGGAGTGTTATGAAAAAAGGGAAAATTTTTGTCGTTGGCTTTGGTCCCGGGGATTATGAACATATCACCAAAAGGGCAATCGATGCTTTGCAGCAAAGTGAATATATTATCGGCTATAAAACTTATGTTGAATTAATTGCCCATCTAGTTACAGCTAAATCAATCATCAGTACAGGCATGACCGAAGAAGTTTCGCGTGCCCAGGAAGCAGTACGTCAAGCGGAACTAGGAAACATCGTATCCGTTATTTCCAGTGGAGATGCAGGTGTTTATGGCATGGCGGGACTTGTGTATGAAGTGCTCATTGAACTTGGCTGGAAGGAGGAAAACGGTATCGAAGTTGAGGTGGTACCCGGGATATCTGCCATTAATTCTTGTGCCAGCTTAATCGGTGCCCCAGTCATGCACGATTCTTGCACCATCAGTTTGAGTGATCATTTAACTCCCTGGACCATCATTGAAAAGCGTATTGAAGCAGCGGCAATGGCGGATTTCGTGATTGCCTTATACAATCCGAAAAGCGGTCGCCGTACCAGACAAATCGTTGAAGCACAAAGAATCTTGCTGGAATACCGATCCCCTTCAACACCCGTTGGTCTGGTGAAAAGCGCATATAGGGAAAAACAACAGATTACCATGACAACCTTGGAGGAAATGCTCAACCATGATATTGGCATGTTGACAACGGTTATTATAGGTAACTCATCAACCTTCTACTATGACAACAAAATGATTACCCCTCGAGGTTATCAACGGAAATATACGCTGGGAGAAGAAAAACAAGCTCTGAAACCTCATCAGCGTTTGAAAAAAGAAGCGGAACCGTGGGCGCTTGACCAAGATACCGGATTGGCAAAGAGTGGTTACGAGAAAATTGCTGAAAAAAAGGTAAATAAATCCGCACTGGAACTGGCTAACGAAGCCTTGGCGCTTGTTTCAGGAAGCAAGAGTGAGGCGTCCAATGGACAAACCCTTGCTAAGCCGCTTATCCAGCAGAAAGTGGAATCCATCTTTGAGATTGGGGTAAGCCCAGGGGTTGCAAACAAATCCTTTACTCCGGAACAAATGCGAACTTTGGCTGAATTGGTTGGGGACAATGGCACAATGGAATATACGCCCGAGCACAAGATTCATTTGAAAATCCCTACAGATGAACCGCAAAAAGTTGTCGAAGTGCTGGAAAGTGTCGGATTTTTAATAGCTCCCATAGGAGATTACCTAAATGTAAAAGCATGTGATTTCTGCTATGGCGAAAAAGCGGATGCGATTCCATACGCAGAAATGATTCAGCGGGACTTGGGTGGAATGAAGCTGCCCAAAGAGCTGCATATAGGATTTAATGGTTGCGGTATGGCTTGCTACCGAGCCGTTTTTGATGATATCGGCATCGTCTACCGGAAGAAGAAGTTTGATTTATTCATTGGTGCAAAACCAGTTGGGCGTACGGCTCATGCAGCCCAGCCGGTTGCCGAAGGAATCGAACCTGATGCACTTATTCCATTAGTCACAAGGATACTTGATGAGTATAAACAAAATGCACACCCAAATGAGCGATTGTTTAAATATTTTAAACGTGTCAAGAGAATCCTGGATTACAGCTATCAGGACATGAGCAGCAAAATCGAACTCGAACCGGCGCCATGCGGAGATTAGGAGGTTTAGAATGATACTTTTCTTGGCTGGTACAAGTGATGCAAGGGAACTTGCAGTTTTCTTGCAGGAGAATGGATACGGTCTACTCGCTACAGTTGTTACACAATCGGCGGCAGATAGCTTACAGGAATCAGGGATAAAACACCACGTTGGGCGATTGACACATGAGGAGATGGTGCAGCTCGCAGCAAAAATCGGTGCCGAAGTGATTGTCGATGCATCACATCCATTTGCTGAGGAAGCTTCTAAAACGGCGATGGAAACAGCAAAAACAATGGAAATCCCTTATATAAGATTTGAAAGAAAAAGTCGTGATTTTGAGCATGAACTCATTACGAAAGTTGATACGTATGAACAAGCTGCACTCGAAGCAAAAAAACGGGGCGGAACGATTATGTTAACAACAGGAAGTAAAACGTTAGCAACCTTTACAAAACATTTAGAGGATCCGGACATTAAATTATACGCAAGGATGCTGCCGAATGTGGAGAATATGGAGAAATGCGCAAATCTGGGCATTCCGCAAAAAAATATCATTGCGATGCAAGGGCCGTTTTCAAAACAGTTGAATCATGCACTTTACAAGCAATACGGTGTGACATTGATGATCACCAAAGAAAGCGGGAAAGTGGGTTCGATGGATGAAAAGATGGAAGCGGCGATAGAGCAGCAAATCGAAGTCATTTTAATCAGACGTCCACGAATTGATTATGGCAAAAAATATTCGTCCAATGAAGAAATACTAGAACAATTACAGGGAGTGTCAAACAATGGCCAATACCAATTTTAATACCGAGTTCACGCCTCTTACAGTGGACCCCGACAAGATCTATGATTATAGTTTTTCGATCATTGATGAAGAAATGGGTGAACATACATTTTTGGAAGATCAATGGAAAGTGGTTCGCCGTATTATTCACGCTTCGGCAGATTTTGAACTAGGCAGAAGTGTTTTGATGACGCCGGATGCTCTGGAAGCCGGGATTCAGTCAATTTTGAATGGACGCCATGTCATTGCCGATGTGCAAATGATTCAAAGCGGCTCCGGACAAAAGCGCTTCCAAAAACACGGAGGAGATTTGCATTGTTATATCGCAGATCCGGATGTATCGGCAGAAGCAAAAAAATTAGGCACCACTCGCGCGATTATTTCCATGCAGAAAGCAGTACGTCAACATGTCGGTGGGATTTACGCCATCGGGAATGCACCAACAGCACTTCTGGAATTGATCCGCTTGATAAAAGAGGGAATTGCAAAGCCGGATTTAATTATCGGAATGCCGGTTGGATTTGTATCCGCAGCAGAGTCAAAAGAAGAATTGGCAAAGCTTGAGGGAATTCCCTACATTACAAATGTCGGAAGGAAGGGCGGCAGTACTGTAACCGTTGCTGCATTAAATGCCATTTCACTATTAGCAGATGAACGTGCAAAAAAAATCGAATAAAAAAGACCCAAAAGACATGCGTTCCGGCTATACAACAGGAGCATGCGCGACAGCTACGACAAAAGCGGCCCTGCTAGCTCTAATAAGAAACGAAGTGCAGGAACAGGTAACGATTTATTTGCCGGTGGGTCAATTTGCTACCTTCCAAATTACAGACACGATTATTTCGCCACAAAAGGTTAGCTGCGAAACCATTAAAGATGCCGGGGATGACCCTGATGTTACCCATCTGGCCCGGATAATCAGTTCCGTAAGATTTGTAGATGAGCCCGGCATTCATCTGGATGGTGGAATTGGTGTGGGTCGTGTAACAAAACCGGGCTTGCCGGTACCCGTTGGCGAAGCAGCCATCAATCCAGTACCGCGGAAAATGATTTTCGAGGTTGTTCAAGAGTTGATGGATACCTATCACATCGAGAAAGGGATAGAAGTTGTTATATCTGTTCCCGATGGTGAAGAAATCGCGAAAAAAACATTAAATGGACGCCTTGGCATCCTTGGCGGCATTTCCATATTAGGGACGCGTGGAACGGTGGTGCCCTTTTCAAACTCTGCCTATATGGCGAGTATTGTACAAGCTATAAGTGTTGCAAAAGAAGCGGGTTGCGAGCATTTGGTACTGACCACCGGCGGAAGAAGCGAAAAATTTGCCATGAAGCAATATCCCGACCTTCCGGAAGAAGCGTTTATTGAGATGGGTGACTTTGCCGGTTTTACTTTGAAGCATATAAAGAAAAAGGAAATTCCCAATGTATCCCTTGTCGGCATGATGGGGAAATTTTCAAAGCTTGCACAAGGAAACATGATGCTTCATTCAAAAAGTGCGCCAGTTAATTTTGTCTTTTTGGCCGAAATGGCGAAACGGGCGGGTGCGACGGAAGAAATACAAGAACTTATAAAAGAGGCGAATACAGCCTCTCAAGTTGGAGAAATCATGAAAGAACTCAACAATACCGCGTTTTTCGAAACTTTATGCCGTAATTGCAGTTACCATGCCATTGCCCATGTAAAAGGTGGTCTTTCTGTAGCAACTGCTTTCTACGGGATGAATGGTGATTGTTTAGGGAAGGTGGAGCATCTTGACACAATTGATGAAGATGATTGGTATCGGGGATAACGGAGCATATGGTTTGTTGCCTCCATATATCGAATGGATCGAGCAAAGTGAAGTTTTAGTAGGAGGGGAACGTCAACTAGCATTTTTCCCTAATTATAAAGGCGAAAAGATTGTGATAAAGGGCGGGCTTTCAAAACTGGTGGAACAACTGCAGGCCGAACAACGAAATACGGTTATCCTGGCATCGGGGGATCCCCTTTTCTATGGCATCGGCAGTTACCTATCGAAAAAGATTCCTTTGGAAATCTACCCATATGCAAGCTCGCTTCAGTTGGCGTTTTCCCGTTTGAGGGAATCTTGGCAAGATGCAACTATTATCAGTTTGCATGGCCGTTCCATAAAGGGCTTGGCCCAAAAAATTGATGGACGTCAAAAGGTTGCCATATTAACGGACGACATCAATTCCCCCATCAGGATTGCGAACTATTTAAAGCTTTTCGGCATGACTGAATATGAAATGTTCATTGCAGAAAACTTGGAGGGTGAAAATGAACAGTGCCGGTTAATGACATTGGAGGAAGTAATGGAAAGCTCCTTTTCACCATTAAATGTTGTCATTTTACGCCAAACAAAAAGCGGGCCGGTCTATCCGCTGGGGATAGAGGATGAGGAATTTTCTCAGCGCAAGCCCGATAAAGGGTTGATTACAAAAAAGGAAATACGTGTTTTAAGTCTGCAAGCCATGAATATTGAATCATCCAGTGTGATCTGGGACATAGGAACGTGTACTGGATCGATGGCCATTGAAGCAGGCAAATTGGCAAAAGAAGGAGCCGTTTTTGCGATTGAAAAAAATGAGGGAGATTTGGCGAATTGCCTGGAAAACCAGCGGAAATTCCGTGTTGATATCACGGCGATCCATGGAAAGGCACCGGATCGCTTAGAGGAATTCCCAGATCCGAATGCTATTTTTATTGGTGGATCCGGTGGGGAAATGCAGCAGTTGCTAACTGTCTGTATCGATCGATTACAGCCGGAAGGTCGACTTGTCATGAACCTGGCAACAATCGAAAATCTATATGAAGCGATCAATTGCTTAAAAGAATTGCAATGCGATGTTTCGATCTTGCAGGCCCAACTTTCAAGAAGTAAACCGATTTTACATATGACAAGATTTGTGCCGTTAAACCCTATCTATATTATCACTGCAGTTAAGAAAGGAATCGAAAATGCATAATTTAGGAAAATTATATGGGCTGGGCGTTGGTCCAGGAGACCCGGAGCTAATAACGGTCAAGGCTTTCCGTATGCTGAAGGAATGTCCGGTGATTGCTTATCCGAAAAAATTGCGCGGCAGCAAAAGCTACGCACACAAGATTGTTGAAGTGTACATTGATCAAGAAGAGAAAGAAATGCTCGGATTGGTCTTTCCGATGACAAAGGATGAAGAAACATTGGAAAGAGAATGGGCAAAATCGATCGAGCTTATTTATTCGTCGCTGGAAAAGGGGAAGGATGTTGCCTTTGTTACGGAAGGCGACCCGATGTTATTCAGTACATTCATTCATCTGATGAAGGGGATGAAAGACAAATATCCAGCGGTCGAGATTGAAACAGTCCCGGGTATTTCATCATTCAATGGCTCGGCAAATCGGCTTGGGATCCCATTAGCAGATGGAGATGACCATGTAGCAATGATTCCGGCCCAAGATAACTATGAACTAATGAAGAAAGCATTGGAAGACCATGATGCCGTCGTGTTTATTAAAGTGGCGAAAGTGCTGGATATGATGCTTGTGCTCTTAAAAGAGATGAATCTTTATGACAAGGCGGTAGTAGTAACAAAAGTTACTTCAGATGAGGAGATTATCTGGAAGCTGGATGAGTTGGAAGGTGCCGAATTAAATTATCTATCCTTGATGGTGGTGCGAAAATAATGAAAAAAATATGGATTATCGGAGCTGGACCTGGCGACCCGGATTTAATAACGGTGAAAGGTCTGAAGCTTATGCAGCAAGCGGATGTTGTGATGTACACTGATTCTCTCGTTAGTGAAGAGCTTGTGGCAATGGCAAAACCGGGTGCAGAGATTGTTCGAACAGCGGGTATGCACCTGCAAGAAATGGTTGATTGCATGGCTCGCTATGTGAATGAAGGCAAAATGGTGGTGCGTATGCATACAGGCGACCCTGCCATGTACGGGGCGACAATGGAACAAGTCGCATTACTAAAAGAGCAGGGCATCAGTTACGAGGTAGTGCCGGGAGTTAGTTCGGTATTTGCTTCGGCAGCTGCAGTAGGGTCGGAATTAACCATTCCTGACCTAACACAAACACTCATATTGACTCGTGCAGAGGGGCGTACACCCGTGCCGGAGCTAGAAAAATTACGGTCGCTTGCAAGCCATCATTGTACCATCGCCTTATTTTTAAGTGCCACATTGACAAAGAAAATCGTGAAAGAACTGCAAGAAGCAGGATGGGCGGATGATACACCGGTAGCTGTCGTTCAAAGAGCTTCTTGGCCAGACCAGAAAATTGTTCGTACAACATTAATAAACCTTGATGAGGCAATGCGCCAAAATGGAATACGTAAACATGCAATGATTCTGGCAGGTTGGGCACTAGATCCCGAGATTCACGATAAGAATTATCGTTCAAAACTATATGATGCGACGTTTACCCATGGCTTCCGAAAAGGTGTGAAAGTTAATGATTGAGCTACAAGAAGGCCATATTCCTGAAATCCAAGTATCTAAGCCCTATGCCTTGGTCGCCATAACCAAGCATGGCGTTCAAAAAGCACGCCAGATGGCACAGGATTTTCCCCATGTCGACGTATATTATATGGGAAAATTCGAACACGGAGACGAGCAAGCCAGGGGCATCCAGTTATTTAAAGGAACGGTCCGTTTATTGTTACCGGCATTATTCAAGAATTACAAAGGACTCATCCTGATCATTTCATTAGGGGCCGTTGTTCGCATGATTGCCCCTCTTTTGGAAGATAAAAAAAAGGACCCTGCTGTTTTGGTGATTGATGATAAAGCGGAGCATGTCATCAGTGTGCTTTCCGGGCATATTGGCGGTGCCAATGCATTAACCCATGAAGTGGCCAATGCAATTGGAGCCAAGCCCATTATTACAACAGCTTCCGATGTACAAAAAACCATCCCGGTTGATTTATTCGGTGCTCGTTTTGGCTGGATTTGGGAATCGGATGAAAAGTTAACTCCCGTCAGTGCTTCCGTTGTAAACGAGGAGCATGTCGCAATTGTTCAAGAAACCGGGGAAACGGGCTGGTGGATGCATGAAACGCCGATGCCCGCCACTATCAAACAGTACCAAACAATTGACCAGGCAATGGAAGCAAAACCGGATGCTGCTCTCATTATCACGGACCGTATATTGGAAGAGGACGAAGAAAGCATTTTGGAAAATGGCGTACTTTATCGCCCTAAATCTCTCGTGCTTGGGATGGGGTGTAATCGAGGGACGTCGGTGGAAGAAATGGAAGCTGTCATTGATGAAACATTGGCTGAGCTAAAGCTAGCGAAGAAAAGTGTCAAAGCGATCGTGACCATTGATTTAAAAAAAGATGAGCAGGGCTTTATCGATATAACGAATCGCTATGGGTGGAAGTTTGTCACATTTACCCCTGAACAACTGAATGAAATGCCTTTATTAAATCCTTCGGAAACTGTCTTTAAATTTACTGGGGCATATGGAGTAAGTGAACCTGCTGCGATGAGGTATGCCAATACGAATGATTTGTTGCTGCAAAAAAAGAAAAGTGGAAATGTGACAATTTCTATTGCCAGACAGAGCTTTTAATAGGAGGAAGATATGAAGCGTTTTGTGATTGCAGGTACAGGCAGTGGAGTCGGTAAGACAACATTGACGGTTGGCTTAATGAAAGCATTGATGAATAAAGGTTTCAAGGTGCAGGGCTTTAAATGCGGCCCTGATTATATTGATCCTTCTTATCATACGGCTGTAACGAAAAGAACTTCGCGCAATATTGATAGCTGGATGTTATCCCATGATGTGGTCGAGACCATTGTTAGCCGTGCAAGCGAACAAGCTGATGTTGCAATTATTGAGGGGGTCATGGGTTTTTATGATGGCAAAAGTCCATTGACTGATGTAGGCTCTACCGCAGAAATTAGCCGAATTACATCAAGCCCTGTACTTTTGGTTGTGAATGCAGCGAGCATGGCAAGAAGTGCAGCCGCGATTGTGAGAGGATTCCAGACTCTATCGCAAGATGTCAATATCGTCGGGGTTATTGCCAATCAATTAGGAAGCAAAAGTCATTATGAAATTGTCAAGGCGGCGATAGAGCAGGAGTGCCAAATACCAGTAATAGGTTATTTACAGAAAGGGGCTGTCCCCCCTATACCGAGCCGTCACTTGGGACTGGTTCCAGCCATTGAAAGAGGGGAACTAGATTCATATTTTGAGGAAGTAGCTCAGGCAATCGAAGCAACCGTAGATTTGGAGTTGCTGCTTTCGCTGACGGAAGCGCCAATATTGAACCAAACAGCCGCTATTTTTGAAAAACAGCAAAACGAAAAAGTACATATTGCTGTTGCCAAAGATGAAGCATTCAACTTTTACTATCCAGAAAATCTTGAATTGCTGGAGGCACACGGTGCGGAGTTACATTACTTCTCCCCGTTGCGAAATGAACGAGTACCTGAAATTGCACAAGGGCTCTATATCGGTGGAGGGTTTCCGGAAGAGTTTGCAAAACAGCTTTCCGAAAATGAATTTACAAAGGAATCCATTCGTGAAACCATTTCTGCGGGCGTACCGACCTTGGCGGAATGTGGAGGCTTTATGTATTGTACAGATGCCATTCAAAGAAGAGATGGAGAACAATTCAATATGCTGGGGATTATTCCGGGAAAAGTTGTGATGCAGGATAAATTAGCTGCATTAGGATATAGGGAAATCACGGGGATGGATGGAAATTTCCTGATTGACTCACATCAACAGGCGAAAGGGCATGAGTTTCACTATTCAACCTACCAGGGTGATGTCGTTTCCCCTGCCTATTTCTCAAAAGGAAGATTCCGGGCGCAGCAAGAGGGCTTTTTGCACAAAAACTTGGTGGCAGGCTATACCCATTTTCATTTCGCATCGAATCCTCAACTAGTTGAAAATTGGTTAACTGCCTGTATGGAGGGAATAAAATGAACTATTTTCCTGTAATGCTGGATGTGGATTATAAAAAGGTAGTGATTGTCGGAGGAGGACATGTAGCAAGGCAAAAACTTCAGGCCTTATTGCCGACGAAAGCACAAATCACCATTATTAGTCCTACTATTACGGATGAGATCGCCAGCTATCTCGAACAAGGCAAAGCCGTATGGAAGAAGAAATATTTTGAGCCAAGCGATCTAGATGATGCATCTTTGGTTTTTGCCGTAACAGATCAGGAATCGGTCAATGATGCAGTAGAACAAGCCACACAGCATTGGCAATTGTTAAGTCGTGCAGATGCAAAAGGCAGAGTAGATTTTATCAATCCCGCCGTTGTCAGAAGAGGGGACCTCACTTTAACTGTTTCTACTTCCGGTGCCCATCCAGGATTGACTCGTAAATTAAAAGAAGATTTAGCAAGTCAGTTTGATGATACGTTTACGGATTATATCGAATTTTTAAAGAAGGCAAGACGCGAGATTATTCAAAGCGTTCAGGATAAAAATAGAAAACGTGATGCAATCGCAGCTCTTTTGGACTCGGAATTGGAGATGTGGGCAAGGGAAAAGAAATGGGATCAATGTGATGCATACGTCCAGAAAATATTGTCAGGAGTTCAACCAATATGACAGGCAAGGTTTATTTAGTAGGAGCTGGTCCGGGCGACCCGAGATTAATAACGGTATACGGAATGGAATGTATTAAAGAAGCTGATGTTATTGCATATGACCGACTTGTTAATAAAGAGCTGCTGAAATATGCAAAGGAAACTGTCGAACTTGTCTATTGCGGCAAAGAACCAGGCAGGCATGAATTAATTCAAGACGAAATCAACGAGCTGCTGGTAAGGGAAGCGACGAGGGGAAAGATGGTCGTGAGACTAAAGGGAGGGGACCCATTTGTATTTGGACGGGGTGCTGAAGAAGCCGCTGTCTTAAGAGAAGCAAATATTCCCTATGAAGTGGTTCCAGGTATTACCGCGGGAATTGCAGCAGCGGCATATGCAGGTATACCTGTCACACACCGCGAATACGCAACCAGTTTTGCGATTGTAAGTGGCCACGGCCGGGCAGAAAAAGGACAGGACTTTTTGCACTGGGAAGCATTGGCCAAAGGGATTGATACACTTGCCTTTTATATGAGTGTCGGGAACATACGGCATATCGCGAATCAACTTATTGCCCATGGCAGGGACAAAAATACTTCGGTTGCCATAATAGAGCGTGGAACGACCGAAAATCAACGGACAATAACTACGAAACTAGCGGATATTGCAGATAGAATCGAGCAGGAGCAGGTCGTCAATCCGGCACTAATCGTGGTAGGAAACGTCGTGGATGTGAGAGAGAAAATAGCATGGTTTGAGCAAATGGAGGAATCTGTATGATGACAGTATACGATACATTAAAAAAACGTCGTGCGATAAGGCAATATCAAAATAGACCGATTGAAAAACATAAAATCGAACAATTGCTTGAGGTAGCCACATTTGCCCCAAATGATCGCAATCGTGAACCATGGCATTTCTACGTGCTCCAGGGGGAGGCATTAAAAAGATTTGAAGAGGTGGCAACGGAATACTTGATTGAACGATTTCCGACAAAGCCCAATTTAATAAAAAGCTCTTTGGAGGTAATACAAACAACACCTCTTGTGATTGTGGCAACATCACAAAAAATCGAAAATGATGAAGCTTCCACCAAGGACAATGTATTCGCTGTATGCAGTGCCATCATGTCGATGTGGCTGATGGCCGAGGAGCTTGGTCTGGGGTTTGTTTGGCGTACAAGAGGGGTCGGTCTTGTGCACGATGAACGTCTGCATTCCTTTATTGGTGCAAGCGTGAACGAGCAAGTAGTGGGTACCCTGTTTATCGGCTATCCACAGGAAGAACAGCTTCCAGACAAGAAACGCACTTCATTCGAAGAAAAAACAACCTGGCTATAGGAGGAGAAGAATGGTCAAACGTGGTCTATTGCTTGTTTACACAGGTGAAGGAAAAGGAAAAACTACAGCTTCCCTTGGCTTGACTTTGCGTGCAATTGGTCGAGGAATGAAGGTCGAATTTCTGCAATTTATCAAATCGCCGGAACGAACATATGGCGAACAAATTGCCTTACGCAAGCTGGGGGTGGAAACGGAGCAGCTGGGAATTGGTTTTACTTGGACAAAGACTCCGGAAGAACACCGCGAAGCACTGAAGAAAGCTTGGAAAAAAGTGAAGAATGCACTTCAGGATGAAACCATTGACCTGCTCGTTCTGGACGAATTGAATAATGCACTGGCAATTCAAACATTCCCGATTGAAGATGTATTGCCGCTACACGAAGTAATAGAAGCCATTAAAAATCGCCCTCCGCGTATGCATGTTGTCATTACTGGTCGGGCTGCTGATCTTGCATTGCTCGAGATTGCCGATTTGGTATCCACAATGGAACCGACAAAACATTATTATTCTGATCAAAATATCTCGGCAGTTAAAGGACTGGAATTCTAATGGCTAAAGCAATTATGGTTCAAGGGACCGCTTCGGACGTAGGGAAAAGTTTAATATGTACTGCATTATGCCGGATTTTTGCAAATGATGGGTATCGGGTCGCCCCGTTCAAATCTCAAAATATGGCGCTGAATTCATATATTACAAAAGATGGCGGGGAAATAGGCCGCGCACAAGGCGTACAAGCGGAAGCTGCAAGAGTCGATGCAACGACTGATATGAATCCGATCCTATTGAAGCCAAAAGGTGAAATGATTTCGGAAGTCATCGTCCATGGGAAACATCGCCAAAACATGGATGCCAAAAGATACCGTGAAGAATTTGTTGAAATGGTGATGCCGGAAGTGAAAGAATCCCTTCAGAAACTAGAGCAGCAATATGACATCATCTTGCTGGAAGGGGCAGGCAGTCCAGCTGAAATCAATTTAAAGGAACGCGATATCGCAAATATGCGGATGGCCCATCTGGCGGATGCATCGGTCATTTTAGTTGCTGACATTGACCGTGGAGGGGTATTTGCTTCCATCATTGGGACCCTCTTCTTGTTGGATGATCAGGAAAGAGCAAGAGTGAAAGGAATCATCATCAATAAGTTTCGCGGAATGGAAGAGTTATTAACGAGCGGTATTGAATGGCTTGAAAAGAAAACGGATATCCCGGTTTTGGGAGTTATTCCATATCTCGATGTAGCCATCGATGCCGAAGATTCTTTGGCGTTGGCAAGTTTGAAGTTGAAAAAGCCAAAACAAGACCAAAGCACAATTGATGCGGCCATGGTGAAGCTCCCGCATATTTCGAATTTTACGGATATCGATCCGTTCTATGATGAACCGGGAGTAAACGTAAGATTAGTTTCAAACCTGCATCAATTACAAACCCCGGATCTGCTCATTTTGCCTGGAACCAAGAATACCATTGAAGACTTGGAGTGGCTGAAACAATCGGGATTGGCTGAGTCGATTCAACAGCTTGTGAAAAAAGGAACAAGAATCTTCGGAATTTGCGGCGGCTATCAAATGCTGGGAGAGCTTCTGATTGACCCGAATGCAGTGGAAGGCGACGGAGGCACTTTCGAAGGGCTCGGTCTACTTCCAATTGAAACTACCTTTTTTCCTCAAAAGCAAACAGTCCAGGTTAAGGGAACGTTGGAAGACGGTCAACAAGTTTCCGGGTATGAAATCCATTTAGGACGTTCTGAAAAAACGGCAGACATACGATCCTTCATTCGATTGGAAGATGGCCGCGAGGATGGGGTTATGACAGCTAATGGGCAGATTATCGGCACCTATTTACACGGGATCTTCCATAACCGTTTATTTACCCGAAAGCTTTTCAATGAATTGCGGCAAGAAAAAGGATTTCCGATTCTATCGGAAGAGGTAAAAAGTGACGGCGAAATGCGGGAAGAAGCATATGAAATGCTGGATCATCATGTCAGGAAGCATTTGGATATGGATAAATTATACTCGTTCATTCAATAAGTGGTGGGAGAGAACCGGGATTAGGATTAGTTGGGAGCCATGCTTTTGCTTTGCCTTTTGTATCTAGCTGTAGCAATGACTGGAGGGGAAGTTCTTGAAGGGACCATTAACAATAAATTTTGAATCATTCTGGCAAGAAGGGATGCATGATTGGCATGGCAATATCCCTGAACGAATGACAGACGATCAATTGGAGGAAGCCTTCTGGCGGCAGTCCATTGCCAAAAAAATCATTCGTCAAACGGATGCTCATGCAAAACAGATTTTTGAAGTCATCCAGCCCTACATTTCGCCCGATGACGACGTACTTGAAATCGGTCCTGGCTGGGGAAACTACACGTTTTCCTTGCAAGGGCTTGCTAAAAGAGGCAGTACTGGATTATTTGAAAATGTGCTTTGAAGAGGCACAGAATGTTGACTATATTCATGCCAAATGGGAAGATGCGGCAGTTGAAGCGCACGATATTGTCATTGGCGTCAATTGCTTCTACCGAATCTACTACATGTTGAATACCCTGAAAAAGATGAATGCACTCGCAAAAAAGCGTGTCATCATCGGCATGACGACGGGCCCTATCCAGCCGCATTATGAAGTATTGGATAAGCACTTTGGCTATGACATTAAATATCCGCGCAGAGATTATATTCAGATAGTGAATATGCTTTATCAATTAGGGGTTTTTGCCGACTGCGAAATGTTGAAACTGGAGCGCACGTATCATTATGAAACGAAGGAACAGTTAATCACGGCGCAGAGCAAAAAAATCCTAAATGAGCAATTTAACCGCCAGCATGTTGAACAAGCTTTAGAGCCATTTATAAGAGTGGATGAAAAGGGCTACCACTATACGCATTCATTTTATGCAGCGATTATTTCTTGGAAACCAATAGAGGAGGTCACCTATGACAACGTGGAATTTGCAGGGGATGCAGAAGCATTTACTAATTTGCAACGGTAGTACATGCATGGGTGCAGGGGCGGAGGAAATCACGCTTGCAATCCGGGATGAAATCAGGAAACAAAAATTGGATGACCAGATTCATACATCCAGAACCCGATGCAACGGTAGATGCAGAGATAAATGTATTGTTATTTCTTATCCTGAAGGCAACTGGTACAGTGTACCAAATGACGATGTCGCAAGAGGAATCGTCGATGAAACAATTGATGTCGAACATCAAATCTATACCATGGGGCAAAATGGATTACAGCAAGTAAATGACCAGTATGGCAAGGGGATTTCGAAGAACAAACAACGGAAAAGGAAAGAAGGAATACAAAGCGTGAACAAAGCGGTGTTATTTGTTGGGCATGGCAGCCGGCTGGAGAGAGGGAATGAGGAAGTTCGCGAATTTATCTCACGAACAAAAGCATTGATCAATCCTGATATCTTGGTTGAAACCTGTTTTCTGGAATTTGCATCGCCAAATATTGAAGAAGGCATCGAAATATGCGTTGAAAAAGGTGCTCATGAAGTTCATGTAGTTCCAGTCATTTTGCTCCACGCAGGACATTCAAAGCTGCATATTCCCGCCGAAATCGAGCATGCCCGTGAACATTTCCCGCATATCGAATTTACATATGGGCAAACAATTGGTATTCATGATGAAATATTCGAAATACTAAAAGCTAGATTAATAGAAGTTGGTTTTAATCCTGAAGCTAGATATGATGACACGGCAATCTTACTCATTGCACGGGGAGGAAGCGACCCCGGGGCGAATGGCGATTTTTACAAGATTACTCGCTTGCTATGGGAAAAACTTGAGGTTCCGTGGGTTGAGAGTGCATTCATGGGCGTAACAACACCGACCGTGGAAGAAGGAATCGAGCGCTGTATAAAATTGGGCGCGAAAAAAATTATCATGCTGCCGTACTTCTTGTTCACAGGTATCCTAATGGAGAGAATGCATAGAATGCGAGAGAAATTCGAACAGCAGCATCCTCAGGTTGACATTGAAATCGCGGGTTACTTTGGTTACCATGAAAAACTTCAGCATATATTGCTGGAACGAGTGGAACAGGCAATGAACGGCACTTCAACCGGAATGCAAGACTTGGAAAACTATCGTATCTATGCAAAAGAACATGGCCCTGTCCATCATCATCACCACTGATAAAAACAAGTAAGGCAAAGATTTAAAGGCTTTGTCTTACTTGTTTTTGTAAACTTATGTAAAATAGATTGAGTAAACAGTAGACATAGATTGCAGAGGTATAAATATGAATGTGGTAATCTGTCTTTTCGCATTACTAATCGATAGAATCTTTGGGGACCCTGAAAAATGGACACATCCTGTCATCTATATTGGCCGCCTGATTGAAAGGCTGGAAAAGAAATTTAATAGCAGTCTACATAGAAAAATGAAGGGTTTCTTCTGCGTTTTGATAGTGATTGTAACCACTGGCGCAGTAGTTGGCAGTATTGTTTGGGTAAGCTATAAAGTTCATTTTTTAATCGGAGTGTTCGTTGAAATTGTTCTGATTAGTTTAGCGCTTGCCCAAAATAGTTTACAGCAAGCTGCAATGAAGGTGTACAACGCCTTGGACCAGGAGAATTTTGAAACTGCGCGAAAATATTTAAGCTGGATTGTAGGACGGGATACAGCTCATCTAGAAGAGCAGGAGATTGTGCGAGGAGTCGTTGAAACGGTGTCCGAAAATACCAGTGATGGGGTCACGGCTCCATTATTTTATGCATTGCTTTTTGGCGCGACCGGCGCTTGGGTGTATAAAGCCATTAATACTTTGGATTCAATGATAGGCTATAAAAATGATCGATATGGAGAGTTTGGATTTTTCGCTGCAAAACTCGATGATGTAGCCAATTACATTCCAAGTCGTATTACCGGATTTCTCATTTTAAGTTTTACAAAACAAGCAATACATCAACCATTTCCAGAAAAAATAAAAACCTGGCTTATCGATGCCGCTAAACATCCAAGCCCGAATAGTGGCTTTCTGGAAGCTGCTACAGCCATACAGCTCGGTGTTCAATTAGGCGGAGAAAATTATTATGGCGGCATGAAGTCATTTCGTGCCTTTATGGGTAAACCGTCCATTCAACTTAATCGTCGGCATATTTTAAACTCCATCCACCACATGTATGTGGCCACTTTATTTTTTTATTTCATTATAGGAGGGATTTGCATTGCAGTTGCCTTTGCATGGAGCTAATCCTCACAAGTTATATCAATCATACAATATCGAAGCGCCGGAAAAGATTATTGATTTAAGCGAAAATGTAAACGCACAAGGAGTACCGCTCGAAATCCGGGAAAGGTGGCCGCAATTGGCTGGACTGCTGGAGAATTATCCTGATGAGCTGGCAGATCCTCTAAGGACGAAACTCGCAAAGCTTCATCAATTGCATGAAGAACAGATCATTGTGAGTAACGGCGCATCAGAAAGCCTGGCCGTATTGGCGCGGTATTTTAGTGGAAAGAAAGCATGTATCCTGCAGCCAAATTTTTCAGAATATGAACGGACTTTATTGGCAGAAAATGTACAAGTACAGTCTTTGATAGTTGAGGATTTTGGTCGGTATACATTTTCTATTGCAAAGGTTAAGCAGGCGATGATAGATGTAGAAGTGCTTTACTTAAGCAATCCAAATAATCCAACAGGAGTCATAATTGAAGCGGGTACGATTGAGCAGCTGTTGAAGCATGGCCAAAAACATAACTGTATGGTTGTGGTTGATGAGGCCTTTATGGATTGGACAGGTGAAGCAGAAACAGTGATTCCTATGGTTGCTGAATACGATAATTTAATTGTCGTTCGTTCCATGACGAAAATGTATTGCCTGGCAGGAATTCGGTTGGGGTATATTTTAACGCAAAAAGCACCAGATTTAAGAAAGTATTATTCCCATTGGAATGTCAGCAGTATTGCAATAAGCATCGGTGAAAGGTGCTTGGAATTAGGGGAGTTCGTGAAACATTCAACCCAAATGAATGAGATATGGAGAGAAGAGATAAAAACGTTTTTAACAGCTTTCAATTGTGAAGTATCGGATAGCCGGGCGAATTATCTCTTGTTTAAATTACCTAATAACTTTCAACCGGATGACTTTTTCGAATACTTATTAAAAAAAGGGATCGTCCTTCGTCATACGTATAATTTTACGGGGTTGAATGGGGAATGGTTCCGCGTTGCCATCAAAACACCTACGAATATGACGAAATTCAAGACTGCCTTTAAAAGTTATGTGCAAAACCGTTAAAATCTTCCGTCACGGAGAAACCGTTTGGAATAAAGCAGGAATTCTACAAGGTTGGCTCGATTCTCCATTGACCGAAAGAGGAAAACAGCAAGCGGCAGTTCAAAACTTTCTACCTGAAGTCGTCTACTCCAGCGATTTAGGCAGGGCGCATGCAACAGCAAAATTGATGTTCCCGGCTAATGAAATTCACACCGATGCAAGTTTGAGGGAAATCAATTTAGGCAACTGGCAAGGAAAAACTATAAGCAATCTACTGCATGATCGTAATTATCAAACCTATATCCAACGTCCGGAAAGATTCACCGCAACCACGCAGGAAACATTACAGCAGGTTACAGCAAGGATGCTGGACTTTATACAGTCGCTTATTCATAGACCAGAAAATAACATTGCAATTATTTCGCACGGGGTGGCAATCTCTTGTCTAAATAATGCCCTACAGAATAAGCCATTATCCACTTTATGGGACGGAGGATTATTGACGGGAGGGCAAAGCATCACCTTTAGATACGATAAAAACGAATGGCAAATCGTGTCATCCGGAACTTGCAGCAAAGATCATAGCGACCAATATGTTTATAATCGGGAGATCTAGGGTGTTTTACTTGCACTCCGAGTTTTTTTTCCTTACCTTTGAAGTGTTAAGGATCTTCATTTAGTATAATATAAGGATTATCCTAAGATATTTGTATACTAGATGAGTGAAATAGAAAGGTGAGAAATCATGTTATCAGAACAAAAAATCAAACGAATAAATGAACTATCGAAAAAGGCAAAAGAAGGAAACTTAACGGAAGTAGAGGCGAAGGAACGTACACAGCTTCGAAAAGAATATTTGGATTCATTCCGTTCTTCCTTCCGAAATACAATTGAAAACGTGCAAATCATTGATGTGACTGGAAATGACGTGACGCCGGAAAAAATTAAAGAAATTCAGCGAAATAAATTAAATTAATACTGTGACATAATCATAAAAAGTATGACATAATTCTAAAAATGTCCTGGAATAGGATTGTTTTCTTAGAAAATCTTGTCTAAACTGTAAAAGTACAATATTAAGCGCGAGAAAGGATATCACAAAATGGCACACACTGCTGATCTTTTAGCAATTAATGCAATCCGAACTTTATCAATTGACGCAATCGAAAAAGCGAACTCCGGCCACCCTGGTTTACCGATGGGGGCTGCTCCAATGGCATATGCTTTGTGGACAAAACAATTACGCCACAATCCACAAAATCCAAAATGGGTGAATCGCGATCGCTTTGTTCTTTCGGCTGGTCATGGTTCGATGCTGTTATATAGCTTGCTTCACTTAGGTGGATATGGTTTAGATATGGAAGAAATCAAGAATTTCCGTCAATGGGGTTCCAAAACACCTGGACATCCTGAATTCGGTCATACGGTTGGCGTTGAAGCAACAACTGGTCCTCTTGGCCAAGGGATAGCGATGTCTGTTGGGATGGCAATGGCTGAGCGTCATTTATCAGCTACATATAACAAACCAGGTCATGATATCGTAGATCACTACACTTACGCACTTTGCGGAGATGGAGATTTAATGGAAGGTGTTGCAGCAGAGGCAATCTCTTTAGCTGGACACTTGCAGCTTGAAAAATTAATCGTGCTATACGATTCAAATGATATTTCTTTAGATGG
Source organism: Ureibacillus aquaedulcis (assembly GCF_030418165.1). Classification (GTDB taxonomy): domain Bacteria; phylum Bacillota; class Bacilli; order Bacillales_A; family Planococcaceae; genus Ureibacillus; species Ureibacillus aquaedulcis. Next base: position 189,918 of record NZ_JAUHTQ010000006.1, on the reverse strand, counting down.
CGATTTAGCAAAATCATTCTCTGAAAACGTACAAAAACGTTTCGAATCCTATGGCTGGAACTACATCCATGTAGCAGACGGGACAGAGGTAGATGCAGTGAATGCGGCTATCGAACAAGCGAAGCAATCAAAAGGGAAACCAACATTAATTGAAGTAAAAACGGTAATTGGCTTTGGTTCTCCAAACAAATCCGGTAAAGCGGACTCTCATGGTGCTCCACTTGGTGCTGATGAAGTACTTTTGACGAAAACAGCTTACGCTTGGGAACATGAGCCTTTCCAAATTCCAGAAGAAGTGTATGCTATCTTCAAAGAAGCAGCGGAAAAACAAGGCGTTCAACCAGAAGCAGAATGGAATGCGAAATTCGAGAGCTATAAAGCAGAATATCCTGAATTAGCCGACCAATTCATGAAAGCAATGAACAACGAGCTGCCAGCAGACTTCGATGCGGAAGTGCCTGTTTACGAAGCTGGAAAATCAGTTGCAACACGTTCTTCATCAGGTGATGTAATCAATGCTTTGGCGAAGAAAGTACCTTCATTCTTTGGTGGAAGTGCAGACCTTGCCGGTTCAAACAAAACAACGATCAAAGGGGCTGGCGATTTCTTCCCGGATACTCCGGAAGGCCGCAACATCTGGTTTGGTGTACGTGAATTCGCAATGGGTGCTGCATTGAACGGTATGGCATTGCACGGTGGTTTAAATGTATTCGGTGGAACATTCTTCGTGTTCTCTGACTACGTTCGTCCAGCTGTGCGTCTATCTGCATTAATGGGATTGCCTGTTACTTATGTTTTCACACATGATTCGATTGCAGTAGGGGAAGATGGCCCAACGCATGAACCAGTTGAGCACTTAGCTTCATTGCGTGCGATGCCAAATCTTTCGGTAATTCGTCCAGCCGATGCAAATGAATCAGCAGAAGCTTGGAAATTGGCTGTATCATCCAAAAATGTACCAACTGTACTAGTACTTTCCCGTCAAAACTTACCAGTTCTTGATAAATCAGCTGAACTGGCAAAAGACGGTGTGGCAAAAGGTGCTTATGTAGTTTCTCCAGCAACAAAAGAAACGCCGGATGCGATTTTAATCGCAACAGGTTCGGAAGTTTCTCTAGCTGTGGAAGCACAAAAACAATTATTGGCTGAAGGAATCGATGCTTCTGTCGTATCAATGCCATCCATGGATCGCTTCGAGCAACAATCAGCAGACTATAAAGAATCAGTATTGCCAAAAGCTGTTACAAAACGTTTGGCAATCGAAATGGGCTCTTCATTCGGCTGGCATAAATACACTGGCTTTGAAGGAGATATCCTGGCAATCGACAAATTCGGCGCAAGTGCTCCAGGCGAAATCGTTATCGAGCAATACGGCTTCACAGTAGAAAATGTTGTAGCCAAAGTTAAAGCTTTATAATTTTTATGATGACCAGGGCTTAAGTCCGTGAATGAACCAGGTTGGGGGATTAAGATGATTTCTCCGGCCTGGTTTTTATTTTGTTGAGGAAAAAGAGAGACACCTTGAGAAGCTGGACTGGAAAAGCAGGAGTCTTTTGAACAATGTTTGCAAACTAGAGAGGCGAGTTGTCAAATAGAAGCAGTCTATAGGACAAACCGAAGCAACTAGAGAGGGGAATTGTCCAAGCAGCAGTTTATAGGACAAATGTAAGCAACTAGAGTGGCCAATTGTCCAATAGCAGCAGTCTATAGAACAAATGTAAGCAACTAGGGAGGCGAATTGTCCAATAGCAGCAGTCTATAGGACAAACGTAAGCAACTAGGGAGGCGAATTGTCCAATAGCAGCAGTCTATAGGACAAACGTAAGCAACTAGAGAGGCAAATTGTCTCATAGAGCCAGTCTAAAGGACAAACCGAAGCAACAAGGGAGACAAATTGTTTAATAAAAGCAGTCATAAGAAAAAGAAGTTACACGTACAATAGATTCGCTAATAGCCCCAAAACCAGTAAAGACTAGCTAATAAAAACTTAAGCAAAATCTAAAAAGCTCCAAGCATAATCCATAACAAATTTCATATAATAAAGTGTTTTGAAGTTTCATATTTCATAACTTCTAGTATAACCCCTATTTACTACTGCAGAACTATTCTGCGGTAGTTTTTTTGCGTACGTACGAGCTCTGTCGATTCTCACAGCTCAACTCAAAATAGATCAAAATAAAAAACATCGGTGCTGTACACACCAATGTTTTATTTGACAAGTCCATTTTGGAAGGCATAGACGACTGCTTGCGTGCGGTCTTGTACGTCAAGTTTCGCTAAGATATTGCTGACATGGGTTTTGACTGTTTTTAAGGCAATGAATAATTCGTCGGCGATATCTTGATTGGCTTTGCCTTGTGCCACCAATAAAAGGATTTCCATTTCACGTTCAGTCAGCTGTTCGTAAAGAGGCGTATTGGCATTGCCCCGCATGCGGGTAATCATTTTTGTTGTGACTTCCGGTTCCAGTACTGTTTCGCCGCCTACCGTTTTGCGAATGGCTTCCGCTATTTGCTTGGCGTTGGATGTTTTCAGGATGTAGCTGACAGCACCGGCTTCCAAAGCAGGGTAGACCTTGTCATCATCAAGGAAGCTTGTCACCATCATGATTTTAGCATTCGGCCATTGTTGCAAAATTTGTGCGGTTGCTTCAGCACCCGTCATGATAGGCATGACATTGTCCATAAGAATGATGTCGGGCTTTAGTTCAAGTGCTTTTTCGACTGCCTGCTGGCCATTTGCGGCTTCCCCGACAACGGTCATATCGGCCTGCGCAGAAAGATAAGCGGATACCCCAATCCGCACCATTTCATGATCATCCACGATTAAAATTCTTATCATTATATCACCCAATTTCTCTAATTCTCCAAAACTATACTATTTTACTCGGCTGATTTCTCTTCTTTCGACAGGTCGATCACCGGCGTACTATTTGATTCTGCCACTGCTACGTCAACCTTGTTCCCCAGAGGCACCTTTACTTCTACAATCGTCCCTTCGCCGGGAACGGAAACGATTTTATACGAACACCCGATTTCAACGGCTCGTTCGGCAATGTTTCGTAAACCGTAGGAGGTGGATTTATCGTCTTCAATATTAAAGCCTTTGCCGTTATCCTGGATCCGTAAAATCCCCACATGGTCTCGGGCAACCAACAGCAATTCCACTTCTGATGCCTTTGCATGACGTAACGTGTTGGAAAGTGCTTCTTGAGCAATACGGAATAAATGATCCTCCTCGGCTTTCGACAATGCAATTTCTTCTATCCGGTAATCGATATCGAAGTAAACTTTTTGCTGCAGTTCCTGAATTAAATCCGTCAACCCTTGTGCTAATGTACTGTCTTTCAAGGCAATTGGCCGTAGATGAAGCAGCAATGCACGCATTTCCAATTGGGCTTGCTGAACAATTTTTTCAACCTGCTGCAGAGTAGGTTTCGATGTGCCGAGTGCATCCTCCTGCTCAGTAACTGCAGATAATAGCATCGACGCAGCAAAAAGTTGCTGGGATACGGAATCGTGCAATTCACGAGCCAAGCGTTGCCGTTCGGCGATAATCCGTTCTTGGATGATTTTGTCGTTCGCTTCTGCTTTTTCGTTTGTCATTCGCTGCAAACTTGTTCGCTGGGTCTCGATCAAATCGTTTGCCTGTGTCAGCGCTTTTTTCAAGGTAAATGAAACATTTTTCTTTTTCTTCATCGAAAAACCAGGTTCCACTAATTCCTTAACGTAGCGTGTCGCAGAACTTTCTCTCGATCTCACGACTGCACTCATCCAGATACTAATGAAGAAGCTAATTAATCCAATCGTCATCAATATAAATGCAACCACCGGCAGTTCATCTGATTCATATTCCAGTAAAAAGCCCCAATCTTCATCTGTTGGTGATCCCAGGAAGATATATAAATAGCCAAAAACCGTGCTGCTTAATAAGAAGAATAGCGTCATCAAGCGAAATAGAAATGAAATCATTTACGGATCACCTCCACGTCCCCAAGCCAAGTTGCAACATGGATTACTATATTGCGTTTTGCATCCTGTGCCTCTTCATCTTCAAAAATCAGTTTTTCATTGATTAATCGCTTGGAATGATTGCCCAGAATTTTTGCTTCTCCAAGAAGCGTTGAATACTGAAGGCGGAAGGGAATCTCATAAGGCAACACAATCGTCACTTTTCCGATGAATTGGCGGATGGTAATGACCGAAGTACCTGCTGGCAAAATGGTCTCCGTTAAATCAAGAGAGATGTCGCCGACAAACTTCTGCATCAGGATGTCTTCCCATTTGTAATTCACGACTGGGGAAGAGATGTTGCCGATTAGGCGGTTCTTCATGATTTTGGCATCAAGCTCTTGAGTGTTGATTGCCACAATTTTTTGTTCTTTCGTAACATGTTTATATAGTATGTAAATTAATACTCCAACAATTAGCAGGCGTAGGCTCCATATAGATAAGATAGCAAGGAAGATAAGGAAACAACCACTCCAAAAAAGATACTTTTTATTTTTGGAAAAGCTGAAATATAGCAGAATTGCCCCAAGGATTATTAAAAAGGTGCTGCCATTATTAAAAAGTGTGAGCTCTGCGAACACAATCAAAATAACAGCAATTGCGACAAAGGTTAATTGGTTCGTACTAAATCTGTTCAAAGTGGTTCCTCCTTTTTTCTCTTGTTGTGCTCAGGCTCTCTACTTATAACAAAAAACCTTAGGAGAAGACCTGGTTGTCTTCTCCTAACAAATGTCATTATAGCATGTTTTATCTATTTAACAGATGAATTTCTTGTGTGAACGACCGCCATAATTTTTTAAGAAGTTATTTCGCTTCTTCCTTTTCCTCTTTTTTCAGTTCGATACCAAGAGGTACTTGGTTTGTCTTTTCCAGATTAGCAAGACGGGCTTCCAGTTGTGTTCTGTCATAGTCCTGCTCGATTTTTTCTGCCAAAGTTTCGATGTAAGATGAAAGATCATCAAATTCTGATTCATCCTTCGACTTCAACACCCCATCCATCTTGTAATGGGCGCGTGTTACATTTTCTTTGCCCATCAACTGCAGCTGACGAACTTTCATATCTTTGATTTTATGTTTCATGCTCTCGAATTTTTGTTCAAGCTCCACGAATTCTTTATTTGATTGTTCAAGTGAACTTAAGAGAGTAGACTGGCGTGTCTTGTATGTTTCAACTTCCTGGGTAGCAAATGCAACTAAGTCTGTTTCGTTTGACTGCTGTGCCAGCTCTAGTTGTTTCGTTCTTTTTTCCAGCATTGTTGTTGTTTCTTTTAACTCATTTTGAAGTTGTTCTTTTAACTGTGCTTGACGGTTTAGTAATTTACCTGTTTGCTCTGTTTGTTTTTCTGCTTCACGAATGTATTGATTTAACATCGCAATCGGATTTTTGCTTTCCTTTTTATCGAACAATTGGTGTAGATCAGCCTCTAAAGTGTATCGAAATCTTTTTAATAAACCTACCATTTAAAATCTCTCCTCGAATTTTATTTTGTTAGCTTTGCCCATTCATTTTCAAAGTTTGTAAATGGGTCGTCTTCTTTCATCAGATTTGATTTGCCGAAGGAAACTTCTTCATTGTTCCATTTTTTATATAGAACATAGATCAGAGCGATTGCGGCAAGACCAACCAGTGCTGGAATGTTGGAAATCGCTGTAAAGATTCCGATCAATCCAAGCAATACCCAAAATACCTTTCCAAACCCCGAGTTTGATTTCACGTAATAGTGCAATCCCAAATAGACAAGCAATGCAGAGAAGGCAAATCCTACTAACGGTCCCAACATACTTAGGGCAATGATTGCTGCGACAATGCCGGCAGCAAAGATCAAGAATTTTTTCATTTTTATTAGCTCCTTTCGTGTTACCTTTATGTTACACTTGCCGCGAATTTCTTAAAACGGCCTCGAATTGCATTTTTTAGTAGGTCCCGAGGCTGAGGGAGTCTAGGAAAAATGAATGAATTAGTTGATTCACTGTATTTTGACAAAAATAGTAACGTAGTTCGGACACCTTTTGACAAAATATTCGAAATCTTTCTTTTATAATATGGTTATAGAAAGGAGGACGAAAGATGAGAATCTATTCAATATTTCATATAAAAAAACAGTATCAGTCTTTTGTATTTGGCAGAGAAAGACAGCTTCTTGAAATGGTTGCGACAAAAGAGCCAGCTCTCGAGTCCTCTGTTAGCAAGCAGCTAAGCTATCTATGTGAACCAATTGAAGGAAGAATGGTACAAGGTGTACTCTATGAGCATTTGAAGAAAAGTTTTCCAACTATCCAATGGGTGAATGACTATATGAAATTTGAACACCAATTTAAAGGTGGTTTGAAAATAAAAGTGTGTACGTATCATTTAGAAGCAATTTGCGAGGGTTCCCGCATGCTGGATCTAGATTTGTTCCATAGTCTATCACAAATGAATGATTCCTTTATTGCATTTAATGCAGAGGATTCCGAATGTGGCTGGTTGAAGCCAATCAAGCATGCTTCCTATTAGAGAAAAGTAAACCTGCTTACGGGAAATCGCCTGCATTCCTAGAAAAAACTATTGAATAACTAGTAACAATGCCGTTATTAGTGTATAATCCTTCATGGAGAGTTTAACTTTGTCTAAGTTTTAAAGAGGTTACTTCTTTTAATGAGTAATACATAAAACTTATAAAAGTGGATTCGTGGTATCAAGGAACGTGGAGGAGGTAGGCACAAATGGATTTATGGCTTGCAATTGTACTTATCATCGTAGCATTAGCAGGGGGAGTAGCACTAGGCTTCTACTTTGCTCGTCAATATATGATGAAATACTTAAAAGAAAACCCACCGATCAATGAACAAATGATCCGTGTAATGATGGCTCAAATGGGACGAAAACCATCTGAAAAACAAGTGCGTCAAATGATGGCACAAATGAATAAATTACAAGATAAATAATTGTAATCCGACAACAGTTTACTCAAGTAAAACTGTTGTTTTGCTTTTTTTGTGGCTAATGACACAATTCAGTAGGAATCTGAATTGTGTTTTTTTTATTGACTTATAATACTTAAAGTGTAAAATTACACTAAAGGTAAAATTATTAAATTTTTAAACATTATGCTGACAAGGAGAGAGAGATGAAGAGAAAAGTTTTGGTGAGTGTATTGATTGTTTTTCTTTTAATTCTGTTTGGAGTACCCGCTAGTTTTCTTTATATACTGGAGAATGGGAATCCATATACTAGATATCTGGCAGATAAGCATATTCCTGAATACTTAGAAAATCAGGGATATACAAAGGAAGATTTGAAGGATGCGCATTATGTCGAGGTAAATTACCGTGTTAATAAGAAAATCTATAGTGGATTTTATGATGTTATTTTTAACGATGAAAAGGGTGTAATTTATTCCTACGGGATAACTAGGAAGGGGAAAGATGTCGTACAGCTTTGTGAAAAAATGGGAGTCCATACACCAACTGTAACAAAGGCTATCCATAGTGAAGAGGGTTGTGTGAAGTCATTAGAGAACAGAACAGAAAGAATTACTTTAAAATTCTCGGGGTTCTATAAATTATTCCAGTAATAAAAAAGCCGACTCAATTGGTATTTTGAGACGGCAATTTATCAGGAGATTTCCTTTTCATCAAGCGGCAATGTTTTTGGAGCTGTTTCCTGCACATCGAGTGGAATTTCATTTGTTGCGGATATATTTCCATGCAGCGGTGTAACAACCGTTTCGCTTGTCTTTTTATATACATATTTCTCGATAAACTCCGAGACGGTTTTTTCGTATTCTTCCGGGTTTTCGTTGAATGATTCGGCGTGCCCGCCTTTTTCAAATAACTTGATCATTTTTGGCCCTTCTTTTTCTTCATACAATTCCTCTGTCATGTATGGAAGAATGAAGTCATCGCCCATGCTATGAATAAATAGAACAGGGGAGGCGATATTTTTTACCGCTTCTTTAGGAGTGACGCTTTTAAATGTATAGCCATCGCGAATGCGAAGAAAAATATTGGCTAGATGGATCGGGATTTTTGTACGAAGGTACCTAGTTTTCTTCATTATTTGAGAAATCAGCTCCGAAAAGTTCGAAAAGCCGCAATCTGCGATATAGAAGTCTGCCCCATCTTCTATTAAACCGGCATACAAAATCATGCTTGCCGCACCCATTGATTCGCCTTGAATCCCGATCAGTGCGTTATCGCCAACGATGGATTTTACAGTTTGTACAACGGCGGCCACATCGAATTTTTCATAATAGCCGTAGCTCGTTGTTTTTCCACCCGAGTCACCATGCCGCCTGTGGTCAAAAACAAAGGTATTGAAACCGAGTCTTTCAAACATGCGGGCATATTTGACCATGCTGATTTTATTTTCTGTAACACCGTGGCAAATGATAATTGTATTTTGGGTTTTTAGAGGTTTTAGGAAAATCCCTTTTATCGGATAGCCATTGGGGGAATCAATACTTAGTTCTTCCTTTGGACATTGATTGAACCAGTTCTGATCAAAACGTTGTGCTTTTAATTCACGATCATAGACAAAATCAACATCCTTCTTTTTGATATACATAAGTTGATTCGTCACAGCATATCCAAAAATCGTAGCACCGGTAGACAGAATGGTTGTAACAATACTTGATACCCATATAAATTTATTTCGTTTCATAAAAACACCTCGATTCTTCTTCGGTTAGTATTTAACAAAGATGCGACACTATTCGCCAATATGTTAATTGTATCATTATCGTTTGAATTTTTATTGTTTGACGATTGAAGATAACAAAAATGGTGCATTTTGTGGAAAATACCTGCGAATCTTATGAAGGTTTTGGCATGAGGAGAGGAATGGAATATCTGTTATTTAACCAAGGTAATAGAAAATCTGCTTACTGTTATAGAATGGAAAGGTGCGTTTAGTATATTATATTTTCATTTTTTATAATGTGTTCATGGCAGATATTAATTTTTCCAAAAGGCGATGAATCGGCAGTTCAATGAAACCACTATCATGAAAATAATATGAAGGTTTTTCGGATTGTTGCCAGGCAAAAGAAAAGTGCCTCCATAAGCTATAGATGGAGGCACCATTCGAAATTTTGTTATATTTTACTGAATCGTATATCCGCCGTCCAATACAACTGCTTGGCCGGTCATGCCCTTTGATGCGTCGCTTGCGATAAAGAGGGCAAGGTCGGCAATCTCTGAAACATCAAGAAGCCTTTTTTGCGGCACGAGCGGGTAAATGACTTCCTCAAGTACTTTTTCCAATGGTACGTTGCGCGTCAATGCTAAATCTTGTAGCTGGTTGCGTACGAGCGGTGTGTCGACATACCCTGGACAGATTGCGTTGACTGTAATCCCGTCTGTTGCCGTTTCGAGTGCTGCCACCTTGGTTAGACCAATCACGCCATGTTTGGCAGAATTGTATGCAGCTTTGCCAGCGAAACCGATAATGCCATTAATCGATGCCATATTTATTATGCGGCCGAACTTTTGCTTACGCATGATAGGTAAAGTATGTTTGATCGCAATAAATGGCGCGGTCAGCATTATTTTAACAATCAGTTCAAAGCGTTCCGTCGGAAAGTCCTCCAGCATCGCAACATGCTGCATTCCTGCATTGTTGATGAGAATATCCAGACGTCCAAACTTTTCATTTGCTGCTTCAACTACGCTTTTTATTTCTTCTTCCTGTGTGACATCACATTTTAATCCGATCGCATTTTCTCCAAGTGCAAGTGCGGCTTCTATTACTTTTTCTTCATTAATATCGGTTAAGATTAATTTTGCGCCATTGGCATAAAAGACCTTAGCGAGCTCAAGGCCGATACCTTGTGCCGAACCGGTAATGAGCACCACTTTATTTTGAACCATTTTCGATAACCTCCTATATGAAGAGTCGCAAAATTTATAGTCGTCTCCCTCAAGATTTAAATCCCTAACCCTAAAGAGAATAGAATAATTGCAATTACAACGCCGATTACTGGTGTTACAACAGTTGTGGCTGCAACTGCCCAATAAGCATCTTTATGTTTTTCGCCACAGACTGACTGAATCGTCGTGACAACATACCCATTGTGTGGCAAAGAGTCGAGTGCACCGGAGGAAATCGCGACTACCCGGTGAAGCGCTTCTTGGTTAACTCCTGCCTCCACATAGCCAGGTGCCACTAATGGCAAGGCAATTAATTGACCGCCTGAAGCTGAACCAGTCATCCCGGCAATCACTGAAACGGCAACAGCTGCACCGATTAATGGTGAACCCGGAATGCTTGTCATTGCCTCAACAGCTACATTAAACGCTGGTACAGCTTTTGCAACACCACCAAAACCTACAACGGCAGCTGTATTTCCGATTGCGATAATTGCACCGATTGTCCCTTCAGAAACGGCTCCCCAAGCATTTTTGAAGAATTTCCAGCTGACGATAAATGTTGCAATAATACCACCTAGCAATGCTAAAATTAAGGCAGATTGCGCAAGCGAATCATGGAAGATATACGAGATAACTAATACTACTGCAAGTGGTATGAATGCCATGATCGGGTTTGGCAGTGCACGTTCTGTACCGAACAATGGATCTGAATCACGAGATACAAAACGCTCACCTTTATCCACTGCTTTTTTGATCAGGCGTTTTAACCACCAATATCCGAATACCGCCATGAAAACCGCTACGAGTGCACTAACTTCCCATCCCGCATAAGGTGTTGTATCTAAATAATCCATTGGAATCCAGTTTTGAATCTCCGGCGAACCAGCGGAAGTCATTGTAAAAGTCACCGAACCTAAGGCTAAAGTTGCCGGAATGAAGCGGCGCGGCAAATCTGCTTGCTTGAATAATGAAATCGCCATTGGGTAAACGGCAAATGCCACAACGAATAGTGAAACCCCTCCGTAAGTTAAAATCGCACAGGCAATTACAATCGCTAAGGTTGCATATTTCATCCCCAATTTATCGACCACGAATTTCGCTACCGAATCGGCAGCGCCGCTATCTTCCATGACTTTACCGAACACTGCACCGAGTAAGAACATCAAATACCATGACATGATGAACCCTGTAAAGCCCGTCATATAGTTTGAGACAAAGTTGGCAGCTCCTTCCTCAGCAAGCTGCGGAAATAACGGCATGCCTGATAGTACTGCCACAAATAGGGCAGATAACGGTCCAACAATAATAATGTTGATCCCTTTAAGCGTTAACCAAATAAGTAAAATAAGACCACCAATTAGACCAATCATACTCAATACAACATTTCCATCCATCCCCATGTACCCCCTTTAATTTTTAACTTCATGCATTCTTCGCAAAACAATCCTGGTCCCATCCTGCTTCATCTGCCTAAGAGAAGAACTGTTTCATAGACTGCTTCCTACTAAAATCAGAAACTGACAAGAAATTGATATGGAAGCGCTATAACGTGTATTAAAGCAGAATAATCCACTGTATGCAATGGGGTGTGTCTAAAATGTGACAACTCAAAAGGGAGAGGTTTTCCGGAAATTCGGAATTTTAAAGTGAAATAATTAAGTAGTAAAGAACTCAGAGGAATAAAAAAATCCGATATTCTGGATAAGTGTCCGGAATGTCGGAAATTAGGTCATAAGTTGTGTTTTTTTATTTTTTCATAAAGAGTTGAACGACTGATGCCAAGCTTTTTTGCGATCTTCATTTTGTCTTTTTCATTCTCTAAGTGTTCCTGTATAATCCGTGCTTCTATTTGAAGGAGCATCTCTTCCAATGTGCTGTCACTTTTTGCAAATGTTGTTTTTTGACGGCGAATATGGAGAGGGAGGACATCGAAGGTAATGTGATTGCCCTCAGCCAAATGTATGATTGCTTGCAACACATTCTGCAGTTCTCTAACATTGCCCGGCCAATCATATTGTTGCAGACTCCACCAAGCTTTGCGGTCAATTTTAACGCCGCGTCGCCCAGCCTCCACGCTATATTTACCCAAAAATGTCTGAATCAGTTCCGGTAGATCTTCTAAGCGATCGCGCAGAGGGGGAATCTGTAGTGTAATCGCTTGAATTTTGTAAAATAAATCTTCACGAAACTGTTTGGCTTTCACCATTTCCGAAAGAGAAACGTTCGAGCTTAAAATAAAACGTACATCGATAGAAATATCTTCATCTGTCCCTAGCGGCTGGACTTTTTGTTCTTGCAATGCTTTCAATAACTTTGCCTGTAAAGTAAGAGGCAATTCGTTAATTTCTTGTATGAAAAGCGTCCCGCCTTCTGCACGCTGTATACGACCTTTTTTAACCTCCTGATGGGCCTCCCATTTCCCGAAGAGCTCTTCTTCAAGCAACTCTTTGGGAATGGTGGAACAATTTATTTTGACAAAATAATTTTCTGCCCGCGTCGATAAGCCGTGGATGCTTTGTGCAAACATTTCTTTCCCGGTTCCAATTTCCCCCTCGATTAAAACGGGCAACTTGGTGGGGGCAATGGTTGCAATTGTCTCCTTGATTTTACGAATTGTTTGGGAAATGCCTTTTATGTCCGCCAAGTTATAAAAAGATTCACGATAGTGATTTATATTTGTCTCGATTTGATCCATTGTTTTGCGAACATGCGAACTAAGCTTTTTCCAATCATTCATGTCGCGGAAAATCACACTCCCGAATGCACCGATGATTTCACCATCCACTACAATCGGTACGCGATTTGCAAGCATATAAGTACCTTTGATATAGTGGGGTGCGGCAATCTGGGCAGTGCCGTGTTCCATTACAAGATGCATTTCGCTGTTTTCAATGACATCTGCAACATGCTGGCCAATGGCTTCTTCTCGGCTTACTTCAAGGAAATGGCAATATTCATCGTTTATATAAATAATCTTCGCTTCCCGATCGACAACGACAAACCATTGAAAGGCTGTTTCTAGAATTTGCGAAATAACATCTGCCGAGAGAAATTTCAACCACTTATCCATCTTTCGCACCTCTTCTCATAATTTCTCGTTTTTTCTATTTTACACATAAAAAAGCTTAGGATAGTAGAGTTAGAGGAAATTAAATTGTAGATATTTTCCTGAATATGGGAAATAGGGATTTCTTGATAGGAGTAAAAAGATAAAAGGAGAGGGAAATGGGATTTGTTTTTGATAATCGAGTTTTCCAATAAATCGTGTTAAACTTATAGGGTGGAAATTGAGAATTTAAGTAGGTGAATATACATGGGGAAAAAGAAAAAACAAGGCCAAAAGCAAGCGCCTTCTTCCCAATCGGCAAAAACGGAAGAAACGTTAACTTTACAAGACCAATTAAATGGCGATGTCCTGGCAAAACTAAAAGCAGCGAAGAAAAGCCTGGTTGACGAAGAACAAGCAAAAGAAGAAGAACGCCAAGCAAGATTGGCATTTGAACGCAAGCAGCGTGAAAAAAATATGAGCTTTGAAGAATTATTAGAAAAGTACGGCGACCAAGGCTCGAAATTCTAAAGCGGGGTAGTTCTAATGGGAGCGGGTTAACTACAGTGTAATAATTTGCACCCGTTTCTGGGGGTCTACTCTCGTTATGAATAGCATTCAAAGATTAAAACAAAAGCCTTCGGAATTAGTCACATTCTGAAGGCTTATTTTTATAGAGTCATAAGTGATTTTTTTGCAGAATAATATTAGTTGATTATAGTTTAGGTGTTTGAGTGTAACTGTCAACGAAGTCTTTTTCTATAAAGGAAAGCTTTTTTAGAGGGAAGCAAGAATTCACTGCCGCTAAATATATAAATCTCAGAGGAAGGGGCAGCGAGAAGCAAGCTCACTGCCCCAAGTTGCATAAATCTCGGAGAAACGGGCATCGAGAAGCAACCTCAGTGTCCCAAAATGGATAAGCTCAGACGAACGGGCACCGAGAAGAAGACTCGCGGCCCAAAAAAGGTATAAATCAGAAAGAACGGTAATCGAGAAACAGCCTCACTGCCCTAAATATATAAATCTCAGAGGAACAGGCATAGAAAAAACAGTAGAACAAACTAGAAATTTCGAGCTTGTCTACTGTCTATGAACATTATTTTACCCTTTTGATAACATACGTAAAGATCAAGATGATGAACCAGATCGGCGTTAGCAATAGAGCGGAACGCGTTTCTTCCGATACAAACATAATGACAAGGATTGCTGCAAACAGTGCCAACACTACATAGTTGATGAAAGGTGTCAAAGGTGCCTTGAAGGTTGATTTTTTGTGTAAATTTGGACGGTGTTTTTTATATCGAATATGGGAGATTAAAATAATGCTCCATACCCAAATGAAACAAATCGCACTAATCGTTGTCACGATACTGAATGCGGAATCTGGAATGGCATAACTTAGCAGCGCACCAATCGATACAACAATTGAAGACACAAAAAGAGCATTTGCCGGGACTGCATTTTTATTCAACTTTCCAAAGGATTTTGGACCTTGCTTGCTCTTGCTTAAGTTGAACATGATCCGGCTCGTCGAGAATAACCCGCTATTTCCTGCCGAAGCTGCTGATGTCAACACAACAAAGTTAATAATCCCTGCTGCGACCGGAATACCAACGAGTGCAAAAACTTGTACAAACGGACTGTTTTCTGCACTTAATGTTGTCCATGGATTAATACATAAAATGATAAATAGAGCACCAACGTAAAATAGTAAAATTCGAACTGGAATTTTATTGATGGCAGATGGGATATTCTTTCTTGGATTTGCAGTCTCTGCTGCGGAAACACCTACTAATTCCACTCCTACAAAGGAAAAGACGACCATTTGGAAGGAAAACAAAAATCCTGAAATCCCATTGGGAAAGAGTCCGCCGTGTTCCCATAAATTCCTTACAGACACAACACTAGTCTCTGTTTCAAAGCCAATCACCAATAGAACAATCCCAATCGCAATGAGCGCGATAATAGTGATAATTTTAATTAAGGCAAACCAGAACTCCAATTCGCCAAAAAGTTTGACCGTTAATAAATTTAAAGATAGCAAAATTACTAAACATGCGATCGCTGGGATCCATTGGGGTATGTCAAACCAATATCGAACATAAAGGCCGACAGCGATAATGTCCGCCATAGCGGTCATAATCCAGCAGAACCAGTAAGTCCAGCCTGTTACATAGCCAGCCCAAGGACCAACATAGTCTGATGCAAAATCCGTAAATGATTGATATCCCGAATTTGAGAGAAGTAATTCTCCTAGAGCCCTCATTACGAAAAAGACAGCAACCCCGATAATGATATAAACAAAGAGGATGGAAGGCCCAGCTTTTTCAATCGCTGCCCCAGATCCCAAAAATAGTCCCGTACCAATCGTTCCACCGATGGCAATAAGTTGGACATGCCGATTTTTTAAATCTCTCTTTAATTCTCGTTGTTCCATTTGTATGCCCCCTGATAGTTAGCGGCCTGCTTTTGTTTTAAGTAGCTGGAAGGGGAGTCGAGGCTATAAACTATTATAATGCGGATAATATTAGTTTATTCGTGCAAATATAGTAAAAAATCTCGACACTTAATAGCATTATTTTCAAGTTTAATAGACCTGGCACTTTCAGTTTTGTCCCAAAAAACCAAAATTTTGCCAATCTAGAAAATTATTTGTTAATTTCCAGCCTAAAATCATCAATTCCGAACTTAAAAAACAATTAACAAGTCCTGAAAACAAAAAATGAGATAGGATACATTCCCATCTCATGACATAAAAAAATAACAAAAAGGCAATAGCAAAAACGACTATTTCTATTGATGATCGTGCGTCAAGAAATAGAATAAGCTGTTTTTCCAACTTTAGTTTGTTACCTTTTCTGTCCTTTTGCCTGAGATTGTGAACCCTTCGGCGTCGCAGATTGCGATCTCTCCAGAAATTGCTCCTGCTATAGTCATCCCATAGCAATCACCGCTATATAATTATACTTAGAAAATTTTTCCTTTAAGGAAAATTTTCTGTTCAGCTTATATTCGACATTTTCGTCTCCTAAAGACTGATATGTGTCATTATATCAAAAAAGTGAAATGCGTCTAGTATTTTATTGAAAATAAGTTAAAAATGATTTAATACCATGCTACCCGAGCAAAAAAGAGAACATAACATCATAATGTTACATTCTCTGGTCGCTCGCACTATTCGGTCCCAGGGAAGAAGGACTTTTTATTTTTTGATAGAGGAGACCCCCTATCTTATAGACAAAGATGAAAGTGATTGCTCCAGCTGTATCAAGGAGTACATCCTCAAAGATTCCGGTTCTCCCAACTACAAATGTTTGGCGAAATTCATCCAGTGACGCCACGCAAAAAGTTGTAAGGATGGCAAAAATGACTGGAAGTTTTATTTTGAATTTGCGATAGATGATATAAAACAAAATGGCAATAAAACCATAGCCAACGAAGTGCAGTCCTTTTCGAACAAGGAATTCAATGAAATAATAATATCCCCTAGTTTCGACAGATATGGTTTCCCCCCAGTAGGTTACTTCAATTCTGCTAAGCAAATGATAGAAAGGTTTACTTTCGAGTGTTTCCTTTAAAGTAGGTACAATGGTTTGCTGTTGGTAGGTCATACTTGAAATACAAAACAATAAAATTAATACCGCAATAATTAAAAGAATATATTTTTTCATCGATGCTCGGAATAAATATCCTTCTTCAAGATTTGTTCAATTGGCGAAAAATCCTGGATGGATCGAGATTTTTCATATGCCTTCAGATTTTCTTGTAGTTGCTGTGGCGAACTAGCCCCAATAACAGTTGAAGCAATTACCGGATGACTGAGGTTATAGGCTAAAGTTAGGGCATGGATATCTTCATATACATCCTGCAAGTCTGTGAGTGCTTTTATTAGTTCCTCTTTTGAATAAGTTAAATAGCCGTTTGAATTTTCTGCCCGCTTTTGCCATTCATTCGTTAATAATCCTTTCGCAATCGAACCACGCGTAACAACGGAGGCATTCGTTTCCGCAATTTCCTCAAACCATTCCTCAGGACGGCGATCTAGAAGACTATATTGCATCATGTTTGAAATCGCATTGCTTTTTTGTAAAAAGGGCTTAAATACGTTCGGACGAATAGAGGAAATGCCGTATTCTCGAATTGTTCCTTCTTTTTTCAAACGTTCAAAGGTTTCAATGATGTCATCCCAAGGGTCGTCTATTGTCCCGCCGTGTAATTGATAGACATCGATATAGTCAGTCTTTAATCTCTTTAAACTCATCTTTAGTGCATTCTCAATGTGTGAAGGTGATGGGTCCCAATGCCAGCCATCTTCTCTCGGATTCCAGCGGTTTCCGACTTTCGTGGCGATCAAGATCTCTTGTCGATGAGGTTTTAGCAACTCTCCTACAATTTCTTCATTCAATCCTTTATCATAAAGGTCTGCTGTATCAAAATAGTTCAACCCTGAATCAAGGGCCGCCTCAACAATTGGTTTAGCGTCAGCCAATGAGGTAGGAAGCGACATGCAGCCCAGGCTGATTTCGGAAATTTCAATTTTGCTATTTCCTAGTTTTCTTTTTTTCATTTCACAACCCTCTTTCCTTCATGTGAATTCTTCACTAATGGTACAATGAAAACGGTAAATACGACAAGTGGAGGCATTTGAAATGAAGAAATTTGAGGAAAAATCACTTAGATCCAAATCAATCTATGAAGGGAAAATTATATCCTTAAAGGTTGATGATGTTTTATTGCCAAATGGGAAAGAATCGAAAAGGGAAATTGTTAACCATCCCGGGGCTGTTGCCATCATTGCAATTACGGCAGAAGGGAAGCTGGTTTTGGTTGAACAATATCGCAAGGCGATTGAGAGATCGATCATTGAAATTCCGGCTGGTAAATTAGAGCCTGGTGAGAAGCCTGAGCTTACTGCAAGACGGGAATTGGAAGAAGAAACAGGCTATGGGTGTCATGAACTAGGGTATTTACAAACTTTTGCGACATCGCCTGGTTTTGCGGATGAAGTCATTCATTTGTTTGTTGCAAAAGATTTATATAAAATAGAAGAAAAAGCAGATCTCGATGAGGATGAATTTGTGGAACTATTGGAAGTAACTTTAGAAGAGGCAGAAGAAATGGTAAAGGAGCAAAGAATTTTCGACGCAAAGACAGCTTTTGCGGTACTTTGGATGAAAGCAAATCAATAAAGGGTTTGAAGTGATCATGAGTTTATAAGTTTGGTTTCCAAAAAATGATAGATTTTACGAAAAATCAGGGCTGGTTTAAGAGGAATATTGATAGAGAACGAGCATAAGCTGTAACAACGAAAGGAGAATGCTTATGTTTCGTTCAATCTTATTTATCCAGTATGCTATTATTCTAGCAATTAGTTTTGTCAGTGGCGTTATTTGTTTTCAGGTCTTTCCATTGGACAAGTCTATGAAATTAATAAGCTATATTGATCCAAGAGTGCTTGACGTAACTGATATATCGGTGTGGGGAACTGTTCTGCCGCTTATTGCCTGGATGGTCTTGGTGCTATTTTTTGCAACGCATCCGTATTTGCATGTCCTGGCAAAATTGGTTGTTGGTGTGAAGATTACCTTCTTTGGCTTTAGTTCTGTATTTCTATTAACACAGCAGGAATCTTTGCTAATATATAGTGTTTGGTGGTTTCCATTTCAATTAATCTATTGTTTCCTCCTCTTTATGCTCTGTTCCGTTTACTCAGCGAAAAGAGTGGGGCCAAATAAGAAGTACGTATTTTCTCAAAAGTTATTTGTCACCCTTTTAGTTGCGTTATCCGTTATTTGTGCAGGTGAAATTGTTTCCATTTCATATATACTCCCCCGCCTTTAACAGGGACTAAAACAAAAATTTGGTAGATTCTAGAAGGGGAAATTCGGGAAAAGTGTAAGAAAATGCTCATTTAGTCCGTTTCGCTTAATAATTCATCCCTCTCTTGTAATAGCTTTTACTCATTTGTTATAATAGAATGAGTTTAGGAGGGCGTCGTATGGAAAGCCGTATTGATCGTATAAAAAAGCAATTGCATAGTGCTGGCTATAAACTGACGCCGCAGCGTGAAGCGACAGTTGCAGTACTGCTAGAACATGAAGAAGACCATTTAAGTGCTGAAGATGTCTACTTACTAGTAAAAGATAAAGCACCAGAAATTGGGCTTGCAACCGTTTATCGAACTTTAGAATTATTAACAGAATTGAAGATTGTCGATAAAATTAATTTTGGCGATGGCGTTTCCCGTTATGACCTTCGACAAGAAGGGGCAAAGCACTTCCATCATCATCTTGTCTGTATTGAATGCGGCGCAGTAGACGAAATTCAGGAGGATTTGCTTGAAGATGTTGAAGCGATTGTCGAAAAGCGTTGGAATTTTATAATCAAAGACCATCGTCTCACATTCCATGGTATTTGCCACAGATGTCACGATAACCAAGAAGACCAATGATAAAAGGATGTACAATTCGTTCAATCAGCGAATGTACATCCTTTTTTTCGTGTACAGAAAATCTTGAATATTTTGAGTGCCAGGCACATAAACAACTCCGGAATAATTCCGGAAATTGATAGCCCGGGATGCGGAGGATTGCTTGTAGAGTGTTGCAAAAAAAACTATAGTTAGTAGTAGAAGGACAGGTGATTTCTATGAAAGATGCGAAAGAAGCGATATTAGATTATCTTCATTTTTTACAAGTGGAAAGACAATTATCAACCAACACATTATCATCTTATCGACGTGATCTGGAGGGTTATATCGTACATTTACATAAAGAGCAAGGATTATCTTCATTAATAGAAATTGACCGGACACATATTTTACTTCGTTTGGAAGCATTACGAAATCAAGGAATATCAGCTAGAACGATTGCCCGGCATATTTCCTCGATTCGTTCTTTCCACCAATTCCTATTGCGTGAGAAACTAACAGACATTGATCCGACGATCCATTTGGAGATACCTCAAATCGAACAAAAGCTACCGAAAATCTTATCTATTGAAGAGATTGATCTATTAATTGGGGCGCCGAACCGAAGTAAGCCGCAAGGAGTCAGGGACGTGGCTATGCTGGAACTGCTTTATGGAACAGGGATGCGCATCAGCGAACTCATAGGGTTGAATCTTGAGGATGTTCACTTAACAATGGGCTTCGTTCGTGTTTTCGGGAAAGGTGGGAAAGAACGAATCGTCCCGCTTGGGAAAGGTGCAGTTCGTGCAATTGAAGCTTACTTGCAAAATGCCCGTCCAAAACTTCAAGGAACCTATCCCAAGACGGATGCTTTTTTTATTAATCAGCGTGGAAAACGTTTAACACGTCAAGGTTGTTGGAAATTATTAAAGGAGCATGCGACTAAAGCGGAAATCAAGAAAGAGATTACGCCCCATACTTTACGCCATAGCTTTGCAACGCATTTAATCGAAAATGGGGCAGACTTGCGTGCGGTACAAGAGATGCTTGGGCATGCAGATATTTCAACTACCCAAATCTACACGCATATCGGCAAGACGAGACTTTCTGAAGTTTACAAGCAATTTCATCCTAGAGCTTAATTATAAGAACACCGTTCAATAATCACATGCAAGAGGGCTTAGGTAAATTGCAAAAGATACGAAATTATATTTGTAAGATGTCTGACCTTTGTTTAATATATAAAGTGTGGAATTTTCTTCTATAAACTGGCGTAAATGAAACAAAAGCGACCAGGCACAATTGGTGCGAAAAAAGCTTAGTAGGACTAAATTGTGTTGACAACTCCCAATAAGGGAATAATGAGTAGGCGTAATTCTGCTCAGGCACTATTTAGTTAGTTGAAAGAGGAGGACATATTTATGAAACCGTTTAAAAAAATACATGTCGTTGTCATGGACTCGGTCGGGATAGGTGAGGCACCTGATGCACACAATTTTGGAGATCAAGGCGCAGATACGCTTGGTCACATCGCCGAAGAAATGAAAGGGCTAACAATGCCAAATATGGGGGCATTGGGTCTATCAAATATTCGCGAGTTAAAAGGGATCGAAAAGGCAGGTCAACCCCAGGGCTACTATGGCATGATGCAAGAAGCTTCCGTTGGGAAAGATACAATGACTGGGCACTGGGAGATTATGGGCTTAAACATCGACCAACCATTTAAAGTTTACCCTGAAGGATTCCCAGCTGCATTAATCGAACAATTGGAAGCAAGAATCGGACGCAAAGTGATTGGGAACCTTCCTGCAAGCGGTACGGCAATCATTGATGAGCTAGGTCCTGAGCATATGGAAACGGGTGCGGTTATCGTATACACATCGGCTGACCCTGTGCTTCAAATTGCAGCCCATGAGGAAATTGTTCCATTGGAGGAACTTTATAAAATTTGCGAAATTGCACGTGAATTGACACTCGAACCCGAATTTTTAGTAGGTCGTGTCATTGCACGTCCTTTCGTTGGGACACCAGGCAACTTTTCACGTACGTCAAATCGTCACGACTATGCTCTAAAACCATTTGGCCGTACAACAATGAATGAACTGAAGGATGCCAAGTTAGACGTAATTGCCATCGGGAAAATTTCAGATATCTTTAATGGTGAAGGCGTAACAGAAAGTATCCGTACGAAAGATAATACAGATGGAATGGACAAATTTGCAGAAGTTGTACGCCGTGATTTCCATGGAATCAGCTTCCTAAATCTAGTTGATTTTGATGCAAACTTCGGACACCGTCGAGATCCGATAGGTTACGGTGAGGCGCTGGAAGAGTTCGACCGCCGTTTGCCTGAAGTATTGAACGCTTTAACGGAAGATGATTTATTAGTAATCACTGCAGACCATGGCAATGATCCTACCTTCCCAGGAACAGATCATACACGTGAGTATGTGCCATTACTTGTTTACTCTCCTAGATTCGAAGGGGTTAGCGAACTGCCATTACGTAAAACATTTGCAGATATTGCTGCTACCATTGCTGAAAACTTTAAAGTCGAAGCACCACAATTTGGCACAAGTTTCTTATCAAATTTAAAATAGGAGGCTCATTCATATGAGAATGGTCGATATTATTGAAAATAAACGTAACGGGGAAGAGCTTTCTACTGAAGAAATTCGTTTCTTTATTCAGGGGTATACTGAAGGTTCAATCCCTGACTATCAAGTAAGTAGCCTAATGATGGCGATTTACTTCCAAGACATGAATGACCGGGAGAGAGCGGATTTAACCATGGCAATGGTAGAATCGGGCGATCAAATTGACCTATCTGGAATTGAAGGCGTCAAAGTCGATAAGCATTCTACTGGCGGTGTGGGGGATACGACAACACTTTCATTAGCTGCGATGGTTGCAGCATGTGGTGTCCCTGTTGCCAAAATGAGCGGACGCGGCTTGGGCCATACAGGTGGAACGATAGATAAACTTGAAGCAATTCAAGGATTCCATGTTGAATTAACAACAGACCAATTCATGAAACAGGTAAATGATATCGGGACAGCCGTTGTCGGACAAAGCGGCAACTTAACACCGGCTGATAAAAAACTTTATGCCTTACGTGATGTAACGGGTACGGTTCCAAGTATTCCATTAATCGCAAGCTCGATTATGTCCAAAAAAATTGCGGCTGGTGCCGATGCCATCGTACTTGATGTAAAAACGGGCGATGGTGCTTTTATGAAAACCTTTGAAGATGCACAAAGCCTTGCACATGCAATGGTTCAAATCGGGAACAATGTTGGCCGTAATACGATGGCGATTATCTCGGATATGAGTCAACCACTTGGTTTTGCAATCGGCAATGCGCTGGAGGTAAAAGAAGCAATCGACACATTAAAGGGTCAAGGTCCGGAAGATTTAATGGAATTATGTTATACACTAGGCTCTCAAATGGTCGTATTGGGTGGCAAGGCAACAACAATTGAAGCAGCACGCAACCTGCTCCGAGAAGTGATTGCAAACGGTCAAGCACTGGAAGTGTTCAAGAAGTTTATCGTAGCTCAAGGCGGAGATGCTTCAGTCGTGGATAATCCATCTTTATTGCCTCAAGCAAAATACCAAATTGAACTGCCGGCACTGGAGTCAGGATATGTAGCAAAAATCGAGGCGGATGATGTAGGGGTTGCGGCGATGCTGTTGGGCGCTGGTCGTGCAACAAAAGAATCCACAATTGATTTATCTGTAGGTCTTGTCCTTCAGAAAAAAGTAGGAGACCAGGTCGAAGCGGGCGAATCTCTCGTAACAATCCACACGAACTCCGAAGACATTACGGAAGTAAAAGAAAAGTTATATCAACATATCGTGATCTCAAAAGAAAAAGTAGAAGCGCCGACATTGATTAAACAAGTTATTACAGATTAACAGCTGGAATGACGTTGGTTTTTATTTAAAAAGGTTAGCAGCATGATAAAATGCTGCTAGCTTTTTTTGTATAATAATTCATCCCATTATTCGTTAAATATGGTAGAATTAAGGTCGTCCATACTAAATTATTGTAAATATGTTCGGGAAAAATTTAATTGAAGAAGGGATCGCATGAGCAAGTTCGGGACTGGGAGATTTGAGGGGTATACGTTTAACCATTTTAAAAAGGATTTATTATCAGGTACGATTGTTGGAATAGTGGCTGTTCCTCTAGCGATGTCTTTTGCAATCGCATCAGGAGTGAAACCCGAATATGGTATCTATACCGCAATAATCGCCGGGATTTTAATCGCTTTGTTAGGTGGGTCAAAATACCAAATTGGGGGTCCAACCGGTGCGTTTGTACCGATTTTGTTGGGGATTGTTCTTTCCTATGGTTACGAGAATTTACTACTTGCAGGATTAATGGCGGGAATCATGCTTGTTTTAATGGGTTTATTAAAGTTAGGCGCCCTTATAAAATATATTCCTAGACCGGTAACAGTTGGTTTTACCGCAGGAATAGCAGTGATTATTTTTACAGGCCAGATTGCAAATTTTCTAGGATTAAGAGACATTGAGCAGCATGAAAGATTTATAGAAAACATGAAGGAAATCGGAAGTCATTTAGACACTACAAATGGCTATAGCATTGTTGTAGCACTTATCTGTTTTGTTGTTATGCTGGCAACACCGAAAGTACTGCCAAAGGTGCCAGGTGCATTGGTTGGGATAGTTGTTTCCGCGGTCACAACAGCGCTACTATTAAATGGGCATGTGGCAACGATTGGTTCGACGTATGGTGCTATTCCAAATAAATTGCCGGAGTTTGGTTATCCGGAAATCACAATGGATAAGATCCTTATGCTGCTGGGCCCAGCATTTGTGATCGCCATGCTTGGAGGAATAGAATCACTTCTATCAGCTGTTGTTGCTGATGGTATGACAAACAGCAAGCATGATAGCAATAAGGAGTTAATAGGGCAAGGGCTTGCGAATATTGTCACACCTTTGTTTGGTGGTATTCCTGCTACAGGTGCCATTGCAAGAACGGCAACAAATATCAAATCAGGTGCAGTTTCACCAATGTCAGGGATTATCCACGGCATCTTTGTCTTGTTAACATTACTTGTTTTAGCTCCTCTTGCCGTACATATCCCTTTAGCATCGCTAGCTCCAGTTTTAATGATGGTCGCTTGGAATATGAGTGAACAAAAGAACTTTGCGCACATCTTGAAAATGAAATCCGGGGATTCGCTTGTTTTAGTCATTACGTTTCTACTAACGGTATTTACAAGTTTAACTGTCGCGGTTGAAGCGGGACTACTATTAGCAGTTATTCTTTTTGCTAAACGAATGAGTGAAATGCTCGTTGTTGCAAAAGTACTGCCAGATCATGCAAGCGGTGGTGGAAAGGTTACTCCCCAGGTCGTGAACGCAAGCCATGATTGCCCGCAAGTCAGTATCTATACAGTAGAGGGACCGCTATTTTTTGGTGCGGCACAAACTTTCGAACAATCCATTTTATCATCCATCAATGCAAAACCAGTAGTTTTGATATTACGATTAGGAAAAGTTCCATTTATTGATACGACAGGGGAAGAATATCTCCGTAATATTTTGAGGGATTTTAAGAGACGTGGTGGTTCGATTTTGGTGACAGGCGTCCAACCTGGCTTAAAGAACATATTTGACCAAAACGGAATTACCGAAGAAATCGAAGAACAAAACTTTTACCCCCATACAGGTGAAGCGATAAATCGTTCAATGAACTGTCTAAATCGAAACAAATGCATTGGCTGTCAGCATTTTGCATTTAGGGAATGTAAGGAACTGTCGCTAACCGGGGCGAAAATTAGTTGAATAAAGAGTTATATGAAGGGGGAACCACCAGTATGTAGAACCAACTGGTTGATGTGAACCCTTTTTTATTTTGTTTGCACAAAACCCTCCCATAAACGTACAAAGAGCTTCGATTTAACTGAATAAGTCTAGAGTAATTTGTCTAAATTGTATTCATGTGATTTTTTATCCCTATTAGATGCAATTGTGCTAGATAATCGTCATTCAATAATGAATCGGCACGTAAATGACGCAAAAATTACAAAATTAGTATGGGTAGTGACAAAAGATGGTTCCTCACCCATTTTTTACGTTTAAAAAGCCATTTATTTAACCATACTTAATTTTGTTAGAGCAATGCTTTTTGTAAATGAAAAGTAATGCTATCTATTTTTAAATTAAAACAGCTAAGGCTAGTGTTGCAAAATCAGACAATCAGCCAAAGCTTGCTAGATTACCTTCCTTTGATAGTTAGGAAGAACTTACTAATTAACCAAACAAGCCGTTAGTCCTATCTGGTGAGAAAGAGTAACTAAAGAAGAACTTAATACTGCTTATCAATTTTGTCGTATTTTCTCTAGTTTCAGCGAAATTCTTCTAGTCTTGTCAGCAAAGAAGGATATGACAAGGAAATGTGGAATTTAGGATTCTTAAGAGGAGGCGAATTAAAATGAACTATGAAATCAATATGCACTTAAACGATATAGCAGTCATCCGACTCTTTGGAGAACTGGATCATCACGAAACAGAAAAAATTCGCACGCATATTTCGAAAACGATTTTACAAGGCAATTTAAGTACGATTATTTGGAACCTGGAAAGATTGAACTTTATGGATAGCTCAGGAATCGGCTTAATACTGGGGCGTATGCGGGAATTAGGTGCCGTTAATGGACAAACCATCATCCTGAATCCATCGAATACCATGAAAAAAATCTTTCAATTTTCAGGGTTGGCTTCATTTATGTTGGAGGGTACAGAAGCAGATGCAATTTTACACGCAAGGGGGATTGTGAATGGATAACGAAATGACGCTTTCATTTGTAGCAATTAGTGAAAATGAAAGTCTGGCGAGAATGGCAATTACAAGTTTTGTTGCTCAACTTGACCCAACCATTGACGAGCTTTCGGAATTTAAAACAATCGTTTCAGAAGCTGTATCCAATGCGATTATTCATGGGTATGACGAAGATGGCAAGGGGATCGTTACTGTTCATGCAGTGAGGGACGGAGACTTGGTTTCTGTCGCCGTGAAAGATAATGGAAAAGGTATCTTTGATGTGAAAAAAGCGATGGAGCCGCTCTTTACATCGAAGGCTGAAATGGAACGGTCCGGTATGGGCTTTACCATTATGGAAAGCTTTGCAGACAATCTACAGGTTGAATCGGAACCAAATGTAGGGACTGTAATCACGTTTTCAAAAAAATTTTACTCTGTGAAGATGCCTCAAATTTCATAGAGTAGTTTTTTATCAGGATTAAATAGTCGTCACTTAAATGGTGTCTAACCGCTTACATGAGTTTTAGCATTGGAATAAACGATCAATTTTATGTGGACGCAAATACGGTGGTATTTGATAGAAGTTAGGGGGATGAGGACAATCGAACAGCCGTCCAATAATGTTTTGTTGACACAGGAGGAAATGCGCGGGCTGATTGAAAAAGCGCAAGTGGGTGATGTTGAAGCTAGAAAACAAATGATTGAAGGCAATACACGGCTTGTATGGTCGATTGTTCAACGCTTTGCTTCGCGTGGAGTAGAGCTTGAAGACCTGTTTCAAATTGGTTGTATTGGATTGATGAAATCCGTGGATAAATTTGATTTATCCTATGACGTGAAATTTTCTACCTATGCTGTTCCGATGATTATTGGAGAAATTCAACGCTTCCTGCGTGATGATGGCATGGTGAAGGTGAGTAGGTCGATACGCGAACTAAACTATAAAATTCGCCATGCAACCGATGAATTTTTGAAAACGAACGAAAAACCTCCTTCAATTTCGGAACTTGCCGAAATATTGGGTGTAACCCAGGATGAGGTGCTGGTTGCAACGGATGCCATGCGTGATCCGGCTTCCTTGCATGAACAGCTTTTTGAAAGCGAAGGGGACTCCATTACGTTGATGGATCAGATGAAGGATGAAAAATCGGAGCTGCCATTCCAATATATTCCTTTAAAGGAAGTTCTGACAAAGCTGGATAAACGGGAACAAGCCATCATTTATTTAAGGTATTACTTAGATTTGACTCAAACCGATATTGCAGAAAGGTTAGGAATATCACAAGTTCAAGTTTCGCGGTTAGAAAAGAAGATTTTGGCGCAACTTAAGTCTTGGATGGAAACCAATTCATCACGAACTACTAAAAAGACGGTGAGTAAATGAGTAATCAAGTTTTTGCATCGATTGATGAAGCAAAAGACTACTTGTACAGTAAATTTGGAAAAGACGAATCATTTGATGTATGTATCAAGGACCTTCATGTCAAAAGTCTGCCTATTTTATGTGTTTATATAAGCGGACTTGTCGATGGGGCTACCATTACGGTTCAATTGACGCCTCTCTTCACTCACGTTTATGATGATGAAAATCATCATGAATTCGAGATTAAAGATGAGGCTAAATATTTTGATAGCCATTTCAACTTTTATGGGAAATCTGAACCGAAGGATAAAGACGAATTCATATTGGGTGTACTTAGTGGACAAGTCGGAATTTTGACAGCAAATGGTTTTGGCTACTTACTGGAGCTAAGAAATTATCCTGGGCGCCAGCCGGATGAACCGGATAATGAAAAAGTCATTCGGGGTTCACGTGATGGATTTGCAGAAAATATCATGTTAAACACCGCTTTAATTCGTCGACGTATTCGCGACCCACAATTGCGGTTCGAGCTTCATAAGATTTCGACGATCGGTCAAACGGATGTGGCAATTGCTTATATGAAGGATATTGTAAATCCACAGCACTTGGAGTGGCTGGAGAAACGACTGAAGGAGATCAAGCATGATGGTCTCACAATGGCGGATAAATCCTTGGAGGAATGGCTGTTTAAGCAGAAATTTCATCCATTGCCATTTGTCCGCTATTCTGAAAGGCCGGATATTGTCGCAGCTCACCTACTGGAAGGGCATATTGCCATTGTTGTAGATACTTCGCCTTCAGTCATCATCATTCCTATTACCATGTTCCATTTATTGCAGCACGCCGAAGAATACCGTCAAGCCCCGCTAATTGGTACAACTTTTCGCTTTTTACGCTATTTTGCAGCATTTTTCAGTTTGACCTTGTTGCCTATCTGGTACTTACTGGCCACACATGAGCAATATTTGCCGCCTGGACTGGACTTTATAGGGGCGAAAGAGAAATCCGAAATCCCGCTATTCCTACAAATCATTATTGCTCATTTGGGGTTGGAATACCTGCGAATAGCAGCAATCCATACACCCACGCCACTATCGACCGCCATGGGGCTGGTTGCCGGGATTATTATCGGGCAAATCGCAATTGACGTAGGATTGTTCTCTGCGGAAGTTGTCCTCTATTCTGCTGTAACAGCGATTTTCTCATTCTCTATTCCAACCTTCGAGCTAAGTACCGCAGTGAAGTATTTCCAATTCTTTATACTGCTCGCCACGGTAGCTGCCGGGCCTAGTGGGTTCTTTATAGCGATCTGGATTATCCTCTCCTACTTGTGCTCTTTAAAGCCAATGAATGTGCCATATATGTGGCCGTTTATTCCATTTTTCCCTAAAGCATTCAGCCGTATATTTATACGTTTCCCTATGGCAGATGACGCGCTTAGACCGTATATCGTCGGCGCGAAGCAACGTAAACGTGCATAAAAGTGCCGTTGCGTTAAGTTTCTACCTATGATAAAGTTCATCATAAGGTATTACAAATGCGGGAAAAGGGGGTAAGTCCCTATTCCCGCACGCAACGGAGGAGAGAAAAATGCATTTATATGGAACACAGAAAGTAAATGAAAACGGTCATTTAACGATTGGTGGAGTTGATACGATAGAGCTTGCAAAAGAGTACGGCACTCCACTTTTCGTTTATGATCTACAATTGATCAGAGAGCGTGCTCGCGGATTTATCGAAACATTCCAGCAATTAGGGGTAAAAGCGGAAGTAGCGTATGCCTCAAAAGCTTTCTCATGCATTGCCATTTACCAACTGGCCAAGGAAGAAAATCTTTCTTTGGATGTAGTTTCCGGCGGAGAATTATATACAGCAATTCAAGCAGGTTTCCCATCCGAAAGAATTCATTTTCATGGGAATAATAAATCTTATTCCGAACTGGAGCTTGCCTTCGATTCCAATGTTGGCTGTATTGTAGTCGATAACTTCTATGAAATTGAATTACTGAAGGAAATTTCTGAAGCCAAGCAGCAAGCAATGCGTATCTTGCTTCGCGTAACACCAGGTGTAGAAGCACATACACACGACTTTATCACAACAGGCCAGGCAGACTCGAAATTTGGATTTGATCTAAATAATGGACAAGCTGACGAAGCCTTTCTAAAAGTCAAAGACCATGAGTACCTGAACGTCCTGGGTCTGCATTGCCATATTGGTTCTCAAATCTTTGAGACGGATGGTTTTAGCTTGGCTGCCGAAAAGCTGATGAATAAAATTAGTATGTGGAAAGATCAATTTGATTTCCAATGTACAGTGTTGAATCTAGGTGGCGGATTCGGAATTCGATATACCGAAGAGGACACACCCCTGGAACCTCAAGTTTATGTAAAAGAGATGATCGAAACAGTTCAGACTTTTGCAAGTAAGCTTGACCTATCGATGCCGGAGATCTGGATCGAACCAGGCCGTTCACTTGTTGGGGATGCGGGTACTTCTCTATATACAGTTGGTGCACACAAAACTGTTCCAAATATTCGCGAATACATATCAGTGGATGGCGGAATGAGCGATAACATCCGTCCAGCACTTTATGATGCAAAATATGAGGCGGTAGTCGCCAATAAAGCAAATAAAGACAAATCGAATACCTACACAGTTGCAGGAAAACTATGTGAATCAGGTGATAAATTGATTATCGACGCACTATTGCAGCCTGCAGAACCTGGTGATACTCTAGCTATTTTCTGTACAGGTGCTTATGGCTATTCAATGGCTTCAAATTATAATCGTATCCCAAGACCAGCAGTAGTGTTTGTAGAAGAAGGGCAACATCAACTGGCAATCAACAGAGAAAGCTACGAAAATATTGTTCAAAACGATCTTGCGCTCTCTTTAAAAAGAGGGTGAGTACGTTTATGAAAATATCGAAATGGTGGCTCCTTGGCTTACTGCTAGCCGTGAGTATTATTTGGGCACTGATTTATATTTTTCTCATCATTCCCAATGTATCGATTGATAAGTAAATGTAATCTTCATCATTTGTTAATAAATGGTAGTAAAGTTGATTCCTTTCTTCAAATCGTGTAGTATATTTACAGATGTTGTACTGATAGAAAACGAGGGAATGTTATTCATGTTGATACGCTATAAAAAATCTTTTGAAAAAATAGCAATGGGTCTGCTTTCGTTCATGCCTTCCGAGAAGGACGTAAAGCGTTTAATGGAAACAATTCATTCATATGAAGAAAAAAACAATTGGCATTTATATTTATGGAAAAAAGATGAAGAATATATAGGTATTGTAGGAGTGATGGAAGAAGATTCGGTTGCGACCGTTCAACATATTACTGTTGTTCCTTCTTATAGAGGAGAAGGCATAGCGATTTCAATGCTGAAGGAATTATTGAATACAGGACTATTTAAAGAGTTGGTTGCGAGTGCAGATACAAAACCTTTTATAGAAAAATGTTTACCTATAGTTGAAGAGGCGGACGGCCCTAAGTAACGTCAGCCTCTTCTTCTTTTTTCAATCATGCTTATGGAACTAAAGCTTTTTGTTCGGTGTTTTTGATGAAGCGAGTTTTCGATTGTTTCGTGCTTCAAGAATATCTGTACGATCGCGCAGCATATGTTTATGAAGGAGGTAGTCTTTTGGTATTGGCGGAAGCTCTTCAATTTTCTGTTTTACCAGGAAGGCGAGATTTTCATTCTTCAGCACGATCTGAAATGCCTTGAAAGGTTCACCTTTTTCAATGGCCTTCAAGCTGATGTCGGAGTCCCTACATAATTCTTCGAAACCAATCAATTCAAAATACGGAGAAGATTGATTCGCAGTAAAGTTCTTATATGCCTTTTTTAATATTTTCATAGCACCTACTGTATTGTTTCGCCGCCAATGATACATGCCTGTTGCAAGTTGAACATATCCTACCAAAGGATGATCTTTTTCACCGGGTGCAATACTTTTCCAATACTCCTCCAGTACTTCGTGACATTCAAAATAGTCTTGATTGCCATTAAAATATGTACAAAAATCTACATATAATGGGTGAAATGATGGATGCATAACAATCCTCTTTCCTTATTGCTAAAATTTGATTTAAAATACTTAAGGTACACATACTCTTACTATATAAAAGAAAACGAACAAACGTCAGGTGGTTGACACATGTATGAAGTAAAATTAGAAGCCTTTACGGGACCTCTTGATCTATTATTACACTTAATTCATCGTTTGGAAATTGATATATATGATATTCCAATGGCCGAGCTGACCGCTCAATATATTGATCATATCCACGCAATGAAAGAATTAGAGCTGAACGAAGCAAGCGAGTACCTGGTAATGGCGGCAACATTGCTTGCGATTAAAAGCCGTATGCTTCTTCCCATACATGAGGGAGAAATGGAAGATGCTGAATTTGAAGTAGATGGACCGGACCCTCGTGAAGAGCTCGTAACAAAACTGATCGAATATAAAAAATATAAAGAAGCTGCTGTGGAATTGAAAGAACTTGAAGAAAATCGTGCCCAGGTCTTTACTCGACCGCCTAGTGATTTAACAGGTTTTGTACCGGATGAACAGCTTGCCCTCTTTGATTTGAATGTCAATGTATATGACATGTTAAGTGCATTTCAGAAGCTGCTTCGCCGTAAACAGTTAAAAAAGCCTTTATCAACCAGAGTTGCAAGGCAGGAAATATCTGTAAAGGACCAAATGCTTGCCGTTATTGACTCCTTGAAGCTGAATGGCGGGACATCCAACTTTTCCGAATTGTTCCCTTATGAAGATAAATCAACAATTATTGTAACGTTTTTATCGCTACTCGAGCTAATGAAACGACATGTCGTTTTTGTAGAGCAAAAAAATAACTTCGAAGACTTGACAGTGACTTTACAAAAGGAGGCTACATACGATGAACTTGAACAGTTTGATGAGCAAGATTGAAGCATTGCTTTTCGTAGTAGGCGATGATGGCATGACGGCAAAACAACTTTCACAGTTATTAGAAGTAGAAGTGATGGAAATTGAAGCAGCTTTAAGTGAACTAAAAACCTATTACGATGAAGCTGAGGACCGTGGCTTGGCATTAAAAACATTGGCGGGTACATACCAACTGACAACGAAACCGGAATTGGCAGATACGATTAAAAAATTGGTAGAAAACCCGAATAGCCAAGTCTTAACTACCGCATCACTGGAAGTTTTGGCAATCATTGCGTACAAGCAGCCAATCACGCGAACAGAGATTGAAGACTTGCGGGGCGTGAAGAGTGAAAGACCAATCCAGACGCTAGTATCTCGTGCACTTGTGCAAGAAATCGGAAGAGCGGAAGGGACTGGACGTGCAATACTTTATGGAACAACAAAAGAATTTCTTAATTATTTTGGTCTAAAAGATATAGACGAACTTCCGCCATTACCTGAAGGAACTGCGGAGGATGAGAATGAAGAAACCGATTTGTTTATGACCAAGTTCCAAGAAACATTCAATTCAACAAAATAACTAATTTGCTTACATTGCTTCAAAAGAGATTGGAAGATTTCGGTGAAAATTGCATTTGATCTTAAAAAGGAGTGGCCTGTTGAAAAAAGTTGCAAAAGTCTTATTTGCGTTTAGCTGTATGATGGTAGTATTCTTTTCTGTAACACAAGCAGCTAGTGCTTCCTATGCCGTGATTGATGCAGAGACGGGAAGACTGTTGGAGGGGAGCAACCCGCATGGCAGGATGCCGATAGCTAGCTTGACGAAAATTTGGACAGCTCTTGTTGCGATTGAAAATAGTAACTTGGATGACGAAGTCACGATTTCGCAGAAAGCAGCTTTAAGTGAGGGCTCTTCCATTTATTTGGAGCCAGGAGAGAAGGTTACTGTAGAAACCTTGCTTTATGGGTTAATGCTAAGATCGGGGAATGATGCAGCATTTGCTCTGGCGGAACATGCCGGAGGATCGATCGATGGATTTGTGGATCTGATGAATGAAAAGGCGGATTTATATAGCTTGAATAATACCGATTTTACAAATCCATCTGGTCTGCATAACGATATCCATCTCTCTTCTGCCTATGATACGGCGCAGATGCTAAGAATTGGTATGCAGAATGAAACATTCAAAAAGATTTCTTCAACAATCAACTATAAAGATCCTTCAAAAGGTGTGACATGGCAAAACAAACATCGATTGCTTCGTCAGCAAGTGGGGGCGGTTGCAGGGAAAACAGGTTTTACGAAAGTGGCAGGAAGAACACTGGCAACTTATTTCGAAGAGGATAACAAAAAGGTGATTGTCGTTACCTTGAGCGAATCAAATGATTGGCAAGTACATAAAGGGCTTGCAAATAAAATTTTTGATAACTATGAATATGTCACAGTTGCTGATCAAGGAGACTATCAAGCAACAGATGATAAATCAGTCGTTCTATCAAAGCCTATATCCATCCTTCTCAATAAAGAAGAAGCAAAAGAAGTGCGCAATGTCCTCCATCTATCAAGAAAACAAGGGCAATTTGGCATTTGGCATGTTATGTTAAATGATGAAAGCATTTATGCAACAAGAGTGAATGTGAAAGAATAAAAAGTACTTAAACGATTTGGGTTTTTAGGGACTGCGTATAGAGCAGTCTTATTTTTTGCACCATTTGAGAAATTTGTCGAAAATAATGGATTAATCCTGTCAAAATAATAAAACAACTTCGGAAATAAGCTGTTTTTCTTTAATAATACAGAAGAATATGACATAATTTTTAGGCAGACTTTTATGGGCTTACACGGATGAATGAGGTGGAATAATGGAAAGATTACAGAAAGTAATTGCATATGCTGGTGTAGCTTCAAGGCGAAAAGCAGAACAACTGATTGTAGAAGGTAAAGTAAAAGTAAACGGTAAAGTGGTCAAAGAGCTTGGTACGAAAGTGTCGAATTCAGACACGATTGAAGTGAATGGGGTCAAGCTTGAAAAAGAGGATAAAGTTTACTTCCTGCTCTATAAACCAAGAGGTGTGATATCAGCCGTTTCGGATGACAAAGGAAGAAAAACAGTAACGGATATTTTTAAAAAGCATGTGCAAGAGCGCATATTCCCTGTTGGACGATTGGATTATGACACATCCGGCTTATTGTTATTAACAAATGACGGCGAATTTTCTTATCAAATGACCCATCCTAAGTTCAAAATTGATAAAACCTATATTGCTCGAGTAAAAGGTGTACCGACAATTGATGGATTAAAAAAACTGCAGCGTGGAATTAAATTAGAGGACGGTAAAACCGCACCAGCCAAAGTTAGTATGACTTCATTCGACGAGAAAGCAGGGAAAGCCATCTGCGAGATTACAATCCATGAAGGCAGAAATCGCCAGGTGCGCCGTATGTTTGAAGCAATTGGGACACCAGTTGTAAAATTAAAACGTGAACGCTTTGCTTTCCTTGACTTGGGTGGCTTGATGCCAGGTGAATACAGGGAGCTTACTAAACATGAAGTGAAATTGCTTCGTGTACTTGCCGATACAGGAAAAATCGAATAATTAAAATCCGTGAAAACGTTCATAAATCAGTCAAAAAAATTAGCAATTGAGTTTTTTCAGTTTGCTATAATAAAAAAGATTGTATAGTTTTCGCAGGGAGGAAACACAAATGGATAAAAAAAAGAAACGTTCAATAACTCGTGGTGCTATTCTTGTTGTACTATTGGCAGCTATCGTATATACAGTCTATTCTTCTGCGACAAACGACAAGGTTAAAGTCTTGCAAGTTGGTGACAAAGCACCCGATTTTGAACTAGTGGATTTGTATGAAAGCGGTTTAAATCATCGCCTTTCCGATTATGAGGGCAAGGGAGTTTTCTTGAATTTCTGGGGTACTTGGTGTGAACCATGCAAAAAAGAGATGCCCGCAATGTCCCGTCAATATGCCACTTATAAAGATCAAGGTGTTGAAGTGTTGACCGTTAACATTGCCCAAACAGAATTTGAAGTGAAAAAATTCCTTGAAAGTCTAGATGTTCACTTCCCTGCTGTTATTGATGATACAAAAGTAGTTATGACGGCATATAATATCAATCCACTGCCTACAACCATCTTAATCAATCCTGAAGGTAGAGTTGAAAAAATCATTACTGGTGAAATGAGCGAAGCACAAATCGCCTCATATATGGAATCAATCAAGCCGGAACAGGAGTAATTTATATGGAAAAAATTATTTGTGTTTGTGGTCATGAAAATCCAGTAGGTACCAAACTTTGCGGTAAGTGTGGTCGGCCACTAACAGAAGAAGCGAAGATGAGCAAAATCGTTGATATGAAATATGACGGTGCTGCGATTCGTTCAAAAACCCGCAATAAATCAATCGTTGATAAGATATGGAACTTCTTTTCGAGTGTAAAGGTAGGAATTTCATTAATTATCATAAATCTTATTGCGGCATCGATAGGAACAATTTTCCCGCAAGAATTTTATATCAGTGTCTCGACAGAACCTGAAAAAGCTGCCTATTATGAAAAAACATATGGCTCATTAGGAAAACTCTATTATGAATTGGGGCTTTCCGATGTATATAGTTCTTGGTGGTTCCAGATACTAGTAGGAATGCTGGCTATTTCAATTATCGTTGCAAGTATTGACCGAGGAATTCCGTTGCACCGTTCTCTAAAAAACCAGCGTGTAAAACGTCACGAAAGCTTTATGAAACGTCAACGCATAATCGGTGAAGGTTCGATAACAGAAGGCGATTCATCGAATACGCTAAACTTAGTCGAAGAAAAAATGAAAAAACTTAGATATAAAGTGCGCCGTGATGGTAATGCACTCCTCGCTGAGCGTGGTCGTTTTTCCCGATATGGTCCATACATAAACCACGTTGGTTTAATTATCTTCCTTGCTGCGGTCATGCTCCGACTTGTTCCGGGATTCTATGTCGATGAGTCGATGTGGGTGCGTGAAGGCGAGATGCGTGCTGTGCCGGGCATGGAAGGCTATTTTATCGAGAATGAAAAATTCATCTTGGAAATGCATGATAATCAGGCGACGGAAAACCAAGAGCTTCAAGGGGTAAACGTCGTCGCTAAAAACTATCAAACTAACGCTAAGTTATATAAACAAACTGATGATGCGGTACCAGGCAAAGATGATGATCTAGAATTAGTGAAAGAGTACTCGATAAGAGTAAATCACCCACTGCAACACAATGGCTATTCATTCTATCAAATGGATTTCCGTTTAAATGAAATTAAAGCCATGAACTTTGAACTGACTAATAAGGAAACAGGTGAATCCTTGGGAGCGGTAAGCGTGGACTTAACTAATCCTCAAAATGAATATGTAATCGACGATCAAACGAAAGTTCAATTATTAGGTTACTATCCTGACTTCTCCGGATTCGAGAATGGCGAACCGCAAACAAAAACACCAACGCCGAACAATCCAGCATTTATCTTTAAAATGACAACACCGGAAAAACCAGAGGGTGAAGTAAGTTTTGTGGCTATTCAGCAAACAATTGAACCAAATGGCGATAATGCATACAAAATGGCATTCAATAGTGTTGAAACAAGAAATATGTCTGGTTTGACTGTTCACAAAGACAGTTCCATACCTTTCCTTGCAATTGGTGGCGCAATTTTCATGATAGGGGTAGCAATTGGTTCTTATTGGAATCACCGTCGTTTATGGGTAGAGCAATTAGAAGATGGATCGATTCGTCTTGCTGCACATACAAACAAGAATTGGTTTGGTATTAAGAAAGATATCGATGCAGTAACAGAATTCGCACATCTTCCAAAATATATTGATCAGTCTGAAAATGATGACGCAGAAAAGGAAAAGGAAGGTGACAGCACCTTATGAGTTTAATTAGTTTAAGTGGGAACCTATTGTATGCAGCGTTCATTGCATATTTGGTCGGGACCTTGTTATATGGCGGAGCTATTAAAAGTTCCAAACCTGATGGTGCGGCAAGCCGTGCAGAAAAGTGGGGTAAATTGGCCTTAATAGTGACGATCATTGGATTCGCGGCACATGTTGGCTACTTCATTACCCGCTGGATCTATAAAGGACATGCACCAGTAAGTAATATGTTCGAATTTACCACTGCATTTGGTATGTTTATCATTGCAGCATTTATCTTAATTTCCTATATGTATCGTCTAACGGCACTAGGTCTTGTAGCATTGCCGGTTGCATTATTAATCATAGGATATGCGGCAATGTTCCCGAATAGTGTAGACCCGCTTGTTCCATCGCTTCAGAGTCATTGGCTAACAATTCACGTTATCACAGCCGCAATGGGACAATCTATTTTGGCAATCAGTGCTGTAGCAGGGTTACTATATCTATTAAAATCCATCAATCCTAAAATCAAATCCAAAAGCCGTTTCTGGATGGAAGCAGTACTTTACTTTGGTGTCCTGGTAATAGGATTCATGCTTGCAACTGTAGTGTTCAAAGGTATGGGGTATGAAGCAAGCTTTACTTATATTGATACACAAGATGCAGAACAAGAAATTACTTATAATATGCCGGCTGTCTTCGGTATGAATGACTATACGCTGCTAACTGAAAAGGTTATGAATCCTTTAGTTGAAATGCCAGCAGTAATCAATGCACAAAAATTGACAACAGTGTTCTGGTCATTTATTTTTGGTTCCATCATCTATCTATTGGTTCGATTAGTTACTCGCAGAAGGATTCTAACTATGCTGCATCCTTTAGTGCAAAAAGTTAACTTGAATTTATTGGATGAAGTTGGTTATCGTTCTGTCTTGATCGGGTTTCCAGTGTTTACGCTAGGGGCACTTGTATTCGCGATGATATGGGCACAGGAAGCATGGGGCCGTTATTGGGGCTGGGATCCAAAAGAGGTTTGGGCTCTAATCACATGGCTGTTCTATGCCGCATATTTACA
Source organism: Ureibacillus aquaedulcis (assembly GCF_030418165.1). Classification (GTDB taxonomy): domain Bacteria; phylum Bacillota; class Bacilli; order Bacillales_A; family Planococcaceae; genus Ureibacillus; species Ureibacillus aquaedulcis. The sequence continues at coordinate 151,537 of NZ_JAUHTQ010000006.1, read as the reverse complement.
TTTGCGTTTATCAAAAGGTTGGGAAGGCAAAAAATCTGCATGGCTTGCTGTAGTCGGCTTTGCAATTATCCTCTTTAACCTGATTGTTGTTAACTTGGTAATTGCCGGTTTACACTCTTATGCCGCTTAAATGAAATGACGAAAGTTCTTCCCGTGAATGGGGAGAACTTTCTTTTTGCAAGAACTCCTCTTTGACGCGGGTATATCCTTGCTTATGGACAAAAACTTGCGTCACGCTAAGTTTTCTAATATATCCTTTAAATTTATTACATGAAATTGTACAATAGGAAAGAGAAAGAATGAGAGGGGTAAAACCTATGTCTGAAAATATATCTGTATTAGTAGTAGATGATGAAGACCGTATTCGCCGCTTATTAAAAATGTACCTTGAACGTGAAGGGTATGAAGTAGATGAAGCTGAAAATGGTGAAATGGCTCTCGCAATGGCGTTAGAAAAAGATTACCATTGTATTCTCTTAGACATAATGATGCCGGAAAAAGATGGCCTGCAAGTTTGTGAGGAACTCCGTGAAACCAAGACAACACCAATCATATTATTGACTGCGAAGGGTGAGGAAGCAAACCGTGTACAAGGGTTTGAACTTGGTGCTGATGATTATATAGTAAAACCATTTAGCCCTCGGGAAGTAATACTGCGTGTGAAAGCGATTTTACGCCGTTCTTCTGCATTTTCACCCGTTTCAACTCCGTCTACTTCAAAAGATTTAGTGGTATTTCCACATTTAACGATTGACCATGATGCACACAGAGTATCAGCAGATGGAACAGAAGTTAATTTAACGCCAAAGGAATATGAGCTATTATATTTCTTGGCTAAAGCGCCGGATAAGGTATTCGATCGTGAGCAATTATTAAAAGAAGTATGGCATTATGATTTCTTCGGAGATTTGCGTACGGTTGATACACACGTCAAAAGACTGCGCGAAAAACTAAATCGTGTATCGGAAGATGCTGCGAAAATGATTGTCACTGTTTGGGGCGTAGGGTATAAATTTGAGGTTGTGAATGAATAGGATATGGAGCAGTATTGTCGGGAAGCTATGGTTAACCATATTGCTTCTCGTTTCGTTTGTATTGTTCGTCTTTACTGTATTGATGCTGGAATTTTTAGAAGATTACCACCAGGAACAAGCTGATATTTCCTTAAGACAAACTGCCTCGACGATTGCAAGTATTGTTGATAACTACGATTTGGAACAGTTAACGGATGAAATTATTAATGAAATGATTACCGAAGATACGAATGCTTTTATCGTTTCGCAGGAAAAAGAAGTCGTATCTGCTTTTCAAACGGGTTTAAATAATATTGAAATTCAAAATGATATTTTAAAGAATAAAAACTTTAATGAAATTTTTGAATCTACCGAACCAATACTGGATCGCATGATTTTGCCCTCACAAATAGAAGAAGGCAAAATGGAAACCTACATTGTATTAAGCTATCCATTAAAAAGTGATGACAAATTGCATGGGGCAATTTTTATCTATCAAAACCCAAGTGCACTTCATAAAACATCACAGGAAACAACAAAAATTGTCTTTCTTTCAGCCTTTATTGCCTTTGTGCTAACCACATTTTTTGCATTTTTCCTTTCTTCACGAATTACATGGCCGCTTAGGAAAATGCGGGAACATGCTTTTGAACTGGCAAAAGGTAAATTCGATGAAACCTTGCCAACAACACAAAATGATGAAATTGGGCAATTAGCAGTAGCTTTTAACCAAATGGGTCGGCAATTAAAGCATCATTTGGAAGTCATCAATCAAGAAAAAGAGCAATTGGCAAGTGTGTTGACATCCATGACGGATAGTGTGATTACATTTAACAGTGATCGAACAATTCTTCTAAGTAACCCGCCAGCAGATAAATTGCTTCAGAAATGGTTTATGAACAAAAAAGGTGAAAATGAGCGCCCGATTCCTCAGGAAGTTTTTGAAATGCTGGAACATGTTTTAAGTTTTGAGGATAAATTGGAAGAAGACATTGAAATCAATGGTTCCTACTATCGCATTACAATCAGTCCGTTGAAGAATAGCGAACAATCCATTCGTGGAGCCATTGCTGTCATTCGGGATATGACAGAACGAATACGACTGGAAAAATTACGTTCCGATTTTATCGCCAATGTATCCCACGAGCTTCGTACTCCTATTGCAATGCTGCAAGGATATTCGGAAGCCTTGTTGGATGATGTCGTTTCCGATGAAGAAGAACGTAATGAAATTACCCGGATCATTTATGACGAGTCTCAACGGATGAGTCGCCTTGTGAACGATCTGCTTGATCTTGCCCGTATGGAAAATGGCCATACGACGCTGTATAAGGATGAAGTTCAGGTAGTCGATGTAGTTGAGCGGATTACCCAGAAGTTTACCCAAGTAGCGAAAGAGAAGAAAGTCGAATTGCAATTTAAAACAAGTCTTGCTCAAAGTGTCCTGATCAGTCTGGATGAGGACCGAATCGAACAAGTGCTTACAAACTTGATTGATAATGCAATACGACATACACCGACTGAAGGCAGTGTAACGGTCTCCGTAGAACAGGAACTGTCCTATGCGAGAATACAGGTTTCAGACACAGGGGAAGGAATTCCGCAGGAGGATCTGCCATATGTATTTGAGCGCTTTTATAAGGCGGATAAAGCGAGAACACGCTCTAAAGGTGGCACGGGCTTAGGGCTTGCCATAGCTAAAAATATCGTTGAAGCCCATAAAGGAAATATCCGTGTGGATAGTGAGCTGGGTAAGGGAACATCCTTTACTTTCTACCTGCCATTGTAAAGAGTAGGTTTGGTATGCCCGCTAAATGCACGGGCTCTTGGGAAATAAGACGAATACACTTATGCAGCTAATTCAATACTCTCTAAGCTGTAAATAAGGGTATCTCTAAAGTATGTGAATATGACTTTGGGGATACCTTTTTTTCATAGGCAATCAGATCTGGAACGGAAATGTGAAGGGGATATCATGTGGGATATAGGACATTTTCCTGAAACTTTTTACCTTGGAGTACGACAAATTTTATAGGAACGGGGGTGGCATGGTGAAAGAATCCATATTCCATCGTTTGTATGATTTATATCATCAGGATGTTTTCCAATTTTTAATCTATATGGTCAAGAATCGTTCGGTTGCCGAAGACTTATCCCATGAGGTTTATGTAAGGGTTTTAAAATCTTATGAGCGTTTTCAGGGAAGAAGCACTGAAAAAACATGGCTATTTGCCATTGCCAAAAATGTGGCAATCGATTATTTCAGAAAAAATGCGGTACGTTCCTCACATGCTTTCGATGCGTTTAATTGGGAAACGGACAATCTTGTTTCCCCTATGAAATCCCCAGATCTTCTAACTGAGTTGAATGATGAGATGCGTGAGTTATTGGAGGCACTCGAAAAATGTACAGGTGATCAAAAAATGGTCATTATTATGCGTTATTTTCAGGAATTGTCGATTGCTGAAACAGCAGCAATCTTGAATTGGACAGAAGGCAAGGTCAAGACAACCCAGCATAGAGCAATCAATAAGCTAAGAGAAATATTAACAACTACTACCGAAGAAAAGGAGGCGAATCGCGGATGAATCATGATAAATGGGAAGACGGCAAAATAGAAGACTTACTTGGAAAAGTACCAAAGATTCATGATCAACGTTCAAAAGAAGACGTTTTAAAGCGTTTAAAAGAGGACGGTCTTTTTGATGATGAGCCTTTAGATTCGAATGCTTCAAAAACTAATCAACCGAAGAAATTCAATTGGGTTCCAATTGCCGTTTCAATAGCAGCCATATTTTTGCTCGCAATTCTTGTACCGTCACTTATGAACCGCAATATTTTATTCGATACTGCGGAGGAAAGTGCAGTTACAACTGAATCAAGTGATACGAGCAATCTGCAAGAAGAAATGAAGAGTAAGGAATCGACAACAGAAGAGTCTGAGATGAGTATCATGAATACAGATACCGGGGATCTTCGTACGGCTGTTTACCCTGAGGAAGTCGAGGGGAATACAGTTTTCAAACTTGGATTAGCTAGCGATGCTGCGGATAGCCTACCTGTAACTGTTTTGATTCCAAATGATATCATTCAACAGGATTTTGGCAATGCAGCGCCAACAGGGGTAGAACTCTATAATCATTATGCACCTCTATTTAATGAAAGTGCGATAGGTTTTGCGGAGTATCATCCGTATGCAGGGAAAATTACGGAATCAGGTGATCAAGTTATCCATACTTTACCCAACGATCAACAATATGATATGGCGACTGCAACTCTGACAACGTATTACGCTTCATTGATTGATACTTTCGGCAATTCATATGATGAGGCGGCAATCTTAAATGAAGAAGGTTCTCCTTTTTTATTTAGTGAAGTAGGGGAACCGAGTGAGCCTATTCGTTTAAATAGTGAAATGACTCAATATAATTACTTTAGCTTTACACAGTCGGATGGTTCAACGTATCTGGTTCCAAATTTCAGGGAAGCATTTTCAACGGTAGAGGAAGCTATTGCTGCTATGAAAGAAGAAACGAATGATATTTATCAATCTGTTATCTTGGAGGGGATAGATTTCGAGATAACGGAAGAAAATCAGGTTGTAACCGTTCGATTTACAGAAGAAGTGGATTTGGATCGTTTTGATCAAGTGCAGGCAATGCAGATGATTGAGGGGATCTTGTTGACAGGTGCTAGTTTTGGCATGAATGTACAATTTGAAAATGTAGTACAAACAGAATGGCAAGGATTCGATTTTTTGTCTCCATTACCTAAGCCAATTGGAGCAAATGAAGTGCCCTATTGGACTGTATTTCAATAATTAACGAAAAATGTCAAGCGGTTGAGTAGGGATTATCCAGTACTACATCTTTACATCATCTCAAAATCGAGATATAATAATGCTGTAACACTAAATTAAATATTGATTCATCTTCGGGGCAGGGTGTAATTCCCGACCGGCGGTAATAGAAGCCGCAATTTCCGACCATTTACTTGGAGGGCTTTGCATAAAGGTTTCTTCAGCCCGCGAGCTTGTTAAGAGCAGGATTTGGTGAGATTCCAAAGCCGACAGTATAGTCTGGATGGGAGAAGGTGAAGGTACGGTCTCTTTTCGTTATTCGAAGGAAACTGTACGTTAAAAGTAATGCAAATGCGAAAATTTCGTATTTGATTTGCTATTTTTTGAGTATCTGTTTTTTAAAGTCAGAAGCGATGCTCAATTTAACGTGCAATTTTTCCTGTTTTCAATGTGCCTGAGTTCTCCCTTATGCAAATTAGCGTAAGGGATTTTATTGTGCAGCGAAAGGAATAATTGAAAGGCTGTCCTTTCTTCTTGCTAAGTTGAATCAGCAAAGAGGAGAGAGTATGATGGTAAATCAAAAGCTAAAGTTGCGTTCTTTCGTAACAATCGCAATGTTAAGTAGTATCTCATTCGTGTTGATGCTAATTAATTTTCCGCTTCCAGGGTTCCCTGTATTTTTACAGATCGATTTCAGTGATGTACCTGCATTGATTGCGACAATCACGATGGGACCTGTAGCTGGTATTTTAGTAGAATTGTTCAAAAACATTTTGGACTGGATTTTTTCAGGGACGCCAACAGGAATTCCGGTTGGCCATATGGCAAACTTCGCAACAGGGCTCTTATTTATTCTACCTGTCTACTATATCTATAAAAAGTTTCCTACAATTAAAGGGTTAAGCTTTGGTCTAGTAGTTGGTACAGTGATTATGTCATTAGGGATGAGCCTATTAAACTATGTAGCGTTTTTACCTATGTACACTTCCCTTCTTGGATGGGGTACTTTCGATATGAAAGAGACAATTGTGTTAGGAATCTTGCCGTTTAATTTGATTAAAGGGATTATACTCATGGTTATCGTAATTTTACTGTTCCGTACAATGAAAGTATGGATCGACAATCAGAGAGCACAATATTTATTATAAATCGCATTTTGAAGCCGTTCGTTAAGTCGATGTAATTTGACTTGATGGACGGCTTTTTTTGTTGTTGCATTTAGGGGGTTTTTGAGAAGAGGTCTGGAGTTTTCGAATACTTAATTATCGATGTTAGTATTTTCGGTGCCGGGAAGTACTCAAAAAAGTTTTATCGGTAATCGAGAAGCTCTGTCGGTGCCTAGCAATTGCTGCACGAGGTGATTATCGGTACTGATAAGCATCCTCGGAGCCTGGTATAGCATGAATGAGGTGGCAATGGTAACCGAGGAGCATCCTCGAATCCCAAAATACTTTGAAGGTAGTGAAATCGGTAAATGAGAAGCCTCCTCGGAGCCCGGTAGAGCATGAATGAGGTGTAATGGTAACTGAGAAGCATCCTCGAATCCCGAAATACCTTGAAGGAAGTGATATGGGTAACTGAGAAGCATCCTCGGAGCCCGGTATAGCATGGACGAGGTGGCAACGGTAACCGAGGAGCATCCTCGAATCCCGAAATACCTTGAAGGAAGTGAAATCGGTAACTGAGAAGCCTCATCAGAGCCAAAAACACCATGGACAAGATGTAAACTGTAACCGAGAAGCATCATCATAGCCCGAAATAGCATGAACGAGGTGGTAACGGTAACCGAAAAGCGCCACCAGTGCACCGTATTGCCTAAAAGTATTATAAATAACCAATGAGAGGTTGGTTGAAAGTATTTCTAACACCAAATGAAAGCTCCTAGTAAACTACCATCCAACAAAATATCTACTCAGAAAATTCATTAAAATCACCGACGGAACTCCGTGAACCTTACTGTCTGTAGGTGTTTTGTTTTATCTAAAAAATAGATGAATAAAATCTAATTTTAATATGTTATTTTTCCTTACATGGTATTGATATTATAAATAACATAGTTTAGAATAAACGTATGAAAGGGAGGCGATGTCGATGAGTCGAGAGTTTCGAAGAGCAATGCCGTTACTCCCTATAAGCATGGTGATGCAATTAACGGAGCTAACCGCAAGGCAAATTCGATATTATGAAGAACATAAACTTATTGAACCCGCTAGATCAGAGGGCAACCGCAGAATGTTCTCACTTGACGATGTTGATGCACTATTAGAAATTCGTGAACTTCTTGACCAGGGGATTAACATGGCAGGAATCAAAAAAGTATTCGATATGAGAAAAAACAACAATTATGTGAAATCTTCTAACAAAATGGCAATTTCAGATTCAGAGCTTCGATCAATTTTGCGTGAGGAAATGCAGCAAGCGCAAATTATGCAAAAGGCTTCCATAAGACAAGGAGATTTATCTCGTTTCTTCCAGGCGAAAGGCGAGTAAATTATATTTTGAATTTTTTAATAATTTATAATATTAGGAGAGTGGATTAATTGGTTAAGTACACAAAAGAAGACATTAAACAAATCGTGAAAGATGAGGGCGTAAAATACATCCGTTTGCAGTTTACCGACATTCTAGGCACTATTAAAAACGTAGAAATTCCATTAAGCCAATTAGATAAAGCACTTGATGACAAAATGATGTTCGACGGATCATCAATTGAAGGTTTTGTACGTATCGAAGAATCTGATATGTACCTAAAACCAGATTTAGATACATTCGTAATTTTCCCTTGGACTGCTGAAAAAGGGAAAGTGGCTCGATTAATCTGTGACATTACAAATCCGGATGGAACGCCATTCGCTGGCGATCCTCGAGCAAACTTAAAACGTGTATTGGCTAATATGGAGGAGTTAGGCTTTACAAGCTTTAACTTAGGACCTGAGCCAGAATTCTTCTTATTTAAATTAGACGAAAAAGGGGAGCCTACATTAGAACTAAACGATGATGGCGGCTACTTTGACTTGGCGCCAACTGACCTTGGTGAAAACTGCCGTCGCGATATCGTGCTGGAACTTGAGGAAATGGGCTTTGAGATCGAAGCTTCCCACCATGAGGTAGCACCTGGTCAACACGAAATCGACTTCAAATATGCAAACGCAGTTGAAGCTTGCGACAACATCCAAACATTCAAATTAGTTGTGAAAACAATCGCTCGCAAACACGGTTTACATGCTACATTCATGCCAAAACCATTATTCGGTGTAAATGGATCTGGTATGCACGCAAACCTTTCATTATTCAGCGGCGACAAAAACGTGTTCTTCGATGAAGAGGCAGAGTTGCAATTATCAGATACTGCACGTTCATTCATGGCGGGTATCATGAAGCACGCCAAAGCATTCACGGCGGTAACTAACCCGTTAGTAAACTCTTACAAACGTTTGGTACCTGGATACGAGGCGCCATGTTACATCGCTTGGTCGGCTCGTAACCGCTCGCCGTTAATCCGTATCCCGGCATCCCGTGGTTTATCTACACGTGTTGAATTGCGTTCGGTTGATCCATCAGCTAACCCTTACTTAGCTTTAGCTGTTCTTCTTGAAGCTGGTTTAGATGGTATCCGCAACGGTTTAACACCACCGGCTCCGGTAGATCGCAACATCTATGTGATGAATTCTGCTGAGTTAAAAGAAAACGGAATTGAGAGTTTACCAGGTTCCCTGCTAGAAGCTCTTTCATACTTGGAGCAAGATGAAGTAATCAAGTCGGCACTTGGTGAACACATCTATTCGAACTTCAAAGAAGCAAAAGAAATTGAGTATGATATGTTCCGTACTGCCGTTCACCCTTGGGAACGCGACCAATATTTAAAAATGTACTAATTTAATGTGCAAAGTAAACCGTCTCGATTTTTTGAGGCGGTTTTTTTCGTATTTTAAATGCGATTAATTTAAACGTCACGTAAACTTCTCTCATTTAACTAGACTTTCCTCATATACTTGTAGAAGTATGTGAGGAAAGTAGGTGAGTAGGTTGCCTTCTAAGAAGATACTAAGTCTATGTTTTTCATTAATCATTTTAGCCGGAGTAATTTATACGATCGCATCAAATATCTTTATCGTAAATGAGGAAGAAAAAGGAATATCTTCACTTGTTGAAGAAGCGGAGCCTCTTGACCAAAGCGCCGGAATAGATGCAAAAGATGGGACAGTAGAGTATCGGTTAACTGAAGAACAGGAAGCTGATGATTCCCATACAGAGGAAGGGGATCACCACAATCACGAACATGATGCACAAGAAACGGAAACCCGTACTTTGAATGTTCGCGCACCAAATTTTGAATTGAAAACTTTAGCAGGGGAAACCGTTAGATTGTCGGACCTCGAAGGGAAGAAGGTTTTTATCAACTTTTGGGCTACTTGGTGTCCTCCTTGTGTTGAAGAGATGCCGGCTATGCAGGATTTTTATGATGAACTTACAACCAAGGAGAATGTAGTCATTCTTGCCATTAATACGACCGATAAAGAGTCGAACACGAGTACGGTCAAACATTTCGTTGGTGAATTTGGAATCACTTTTCCAATTTTATTGGATCAAGAAGGGGAGGTTTTACTTAACTATGAAGTACTTACTCTTCCGACAAGTATAATCGTTGATGAAGCGGGAATGGTTGTTGAGCAAATTTTAGGGCCTGTCACAAAGAATATGTTAGAGGAGAAGTTGCTTTAGCAGCAAGGTAATCTACCGATACTGACCCATAGCCATTCAAAAAGGACTAGCTACTGCGTTTTGCAATAAGCTAGTCCTCCTCAATTAACCCAGGATATTATAACCAGAATCTACGAAGATTGTTTCACCTGTAACGCCTCGTGAAAGGGCACTTAACATAACAAGCGTCATATCTGCCACTTCTTCTTGGTTCGTATTGCGTTTTAAAGGTGATGTCTCTTCAATTTTATGAAGAATTGTATTGAAGCTTGGTACACCTTTTGCAGCTAAAGTTCGGATGGCACCTGCTGAAATGGCATTTACACGAATACCTTCAGCTCCAAGGTCTGCAGCAAGGTAACGCATTGCCGCTTCAAGTGCTGCCTTAGCAACGCCCATTACATTATAGCCATCAAGAACGCGTTGGCCTCCCAAGTAGCTCATCGTTACAATTGAGCCGCCTTCAGTCATAAATGGACGGGCTGCTTTAGCCACAGCCACTAATGAGTAGGCGCTTGTATCTTGTGCAAATGCATAGCCTTCACGAGTCGTCTCGACAAAGCGGTTTTTTAAGTCTTCTGCATGTGCAAAAGCAACAGAGTGTACAATCCCGTGAATGACACCGAACTGTTCGCCGATTTGTGAGAAAGCCCCTGCGATGCTTTCATCACTATTCACATCACATTCAATGACTGCTGTGTTATAGTCTGAATAATTTTCTAATACTTTTTCAATTTTCCCTTTAGAACGTTCCTTGCGGTAAGTGAAGATAACGTTTGCCCCAACTTCAAGAAGTCTTTTTGCAATTCCCCATGCAATGCTTCGTTCATTGGCCACGCCCATGACAACAATATTCTTGTCCTTCATCTGTAATAAATCCATCCGATGATCCCCTTTACTCAATTGATTTTACATCTGTTATTAGTACCAACTACTAATAATGAGTTTACCAGTTCGCTATATAAAAATCAAGAAGAGCTTAGTAACTTGTATTGCAAAGTAGTTGACTGCTATGTTGTATTGCAATATACTGAAGGTAGCTAGTTTGCAAAACAAGGTAGCTGGAAAAAACAAAGAGTTATGAGAATCTGAAAAGAAAAGCATCAGATCTGTCTGTTGAGGACGGAGAAGTGTTTTCTAATACAGTAATGTAGTGGAGTGAAGTGAAGGGTATGTCCATTCGAAGCCAACTTTTAAAAGGAATTCTAGATGGCTGTGTGTTAGCTGTTATAGAAAAAGAAGAAATATATGGTTATGAGTTATCTCAAAAATTACAGCAGTATGGTTTAGAGGATATTAGTGAAGGAACGATCTACCCTGTTTTATTGCGCCTGCAAAAAAGTAAGTGGATTGCAGGAACTATGAGGCCTTCCGAAAGTGGACCGAACAGAAAATACTATTCTTTGACAAAAGAGGGGAAAGAGAATCTGGATTTGATTCGATCGGAGTGGAATCTGCTTAACGCCCCGATTACAAAAATATTAAGAGGTGATGAGAATGCAGATGACCGTTAAGGAGATTATTAAACAAAATAATGAGAAACGGGAAAGTTTAACACCGGAGAATAAAGAATACTACGAAAATATGCTCGTATATATTCGAACAAATCCCATGGCGAGTGAACGTGCTACAGAGGAAGTTTTGCTTGAGATGCTGGATCATTTATTGGAAGCGCAAAGCGAAGGGAAAAGTGCGGTTGATGTCTTTGGCAAAACACCAAAAGAATTAGCAGAAGAAATTATTAAGACTTTGCCAAAAGAGTCTTTCAAGGATATGCGGGATTTTGTATTGGAAATGCTATTCACATTATTCGGCTGGTATTTGGCGATCGGAGGTCTTTTCCCATTAATTGCAAAGCAAAATCAAACGGTTCATTCGGGATCGCTATTGCTTACAGGAATCCTTTTAATTTCAAGTGTTGTCGTGTTGCTTTACTTTCTATTTGGGGTTATTAAAAGAAATGCGTTTGAGGATAAACGGAAGAAAAACAAGGTTGGTTGGTTTCTTGGGATTCTCTTCATCCTATTGTTCGTAAGTGGGGTTGGCGTGCATTTCATAGTTGAACCATTTGGCCCGACCTTTACAGTTTCTTACCCGCTTCAGTTTGGCCTGGGCTGCTTCTTTTTATTGGCTGCATTTTTATATAAAAAATCTCGGGAATCAAAGTAAAAAAAGAGGTTGGGCACGGCTTGCCAACCTCTTTTTATTATTCATATTTTAATGGGTCGCCTTCAAATGATTCATCAGCTACTTTGATTGAATCCGTAGGGCATCCCTCAAATGCATCCTGCATATCCTCCAGTAAATCTTCTGGTACTTGCGCTGTACCCATGTTATCATCAATAATAACGAAGGCAATCCCTTCATCATCATAATCATAAATATCTGGGGCTGCAGCACCACAAGCGCCACAAGCTATACATGTATCTTTATCTACAATTGTAAATTTTGGCATGTTTTTCTCTCCTTTTTCACGTGCGCTTCCAATTAAAGCTTCTTATCTATTCTAAATCTGTTTAATTTACTTTTCAACCCAATAGTTCGAAATGGAGGATTGATTTTGATTTTCCAACAAATTCTTATACACATTTTCCATAAGCTTAATCAGGAACGGACCATCTCCGCCCCCTTCCATCTACTTAGAGGAAAACGGTCTGGTCAAACTATACAGGATGTAGGAATCTATCATTTACATAAGTATTTCGGGATCTTACCGAAATTATCGAGAAATAAATATGACAAAGAATTGTCTGCTTTAATAGAAGATCAATACTTGATCGTCAAAGAAGATGGGTTTTACCAATTAACAAAGAATGCAACAGAAAAGATAAAAGAGATGCAAAATCTCCCGTTTGATGGTTGGCATTATCGAGGGAATGAGCATATTTTCTTTTCTAGATTATCGTTGATCATTCAAACATTATCCCATCAAAAGGCAGGCCAAATGTCTTTTATACCTATCCAGAAGGATGAGCAGGTGCAGCAATGGGGAAAAAATTTTCTAAAAGTAAATCATTATCAAGATGGGCAATTGCAGCAAAAATTATTAGATGAGCTTTATGAAAGTTTAGAAAAATCCACGATTGAAGAAGTCGGGAAAAATATTCTTGGTCTCCGGTTATCCGGGTATGAAATGGCAGGTCTTACATGGCAGCAAATTAGTGTTCATGAAAAGTTAAACGAGATGGATTTGCAGCTCATCTATATCGCTTCCTTGCATGCTTGGATTAATGTGATATTACTGCAAAGCGACCAATTTCAACTACTAAATCAAATGGTAGAAAATATCCGGATCAAAAATCCTTTAACTGGGTCTGCATTTCAATCTGCAGAGCTATTTAATAATGGCCATTCCATTGAACAAATCAGCAAGATTCGCGGGCTGAAAATGAGTACCATAGAAGATCATATCGTAGAACTTGCCATGAACGAACCACAATTTAATGTTGAGCAGTTCGTTCCAAGCGAGGATATCAAAAAGATTTTAACAGCTGTGGATGATTATAGTACCAGAAAGTTAAAAGTCTTGCATGAGGTTGTTCCTCATCTTTCCTATTTTCAACTAAGGCTTGTATTGGCGAGAGGTGAACGTGTTGAAGCTTGAATCAGTTCTAAATCAATTTTTCGGGTATTCGGATTTCCGCCCGGGGCAAAAAGAGGTAATCGAAAGTGTTCTTAAGGGACAAGACGTAATTGCGTTATTGCCGACTGGCATGGGGAAATCTCTTTGTTATCAACTACCTGGCTACGTTTTCAATCAACCGGTCTTAATCATCTCTCCGCTGCTTTCCTTGATGCAGGACCAGGTCGATCAAATGAAGCAATTTAAAGAAAAACGGGTCGTTGCCTTGAATTCTTTCTTGAACCCTGACCAAAAAAGAGCAACGATCCATAATTTGCACAATTACCGTTTTATATTTATTTCGCCGGAGATGCTCCTTCAAGAGCAAGTGCAGCATAAACTGAATTCCATGCAGCTCTCTTTGATTGTAGTAGATGAAGCCCATTGTATTTCTCAGTGGGGATTTGATTTCAGGCCGGATTATTTGCGTATTGGCGAAGTGATAGCAAAAGAAGATCGTCCTCCGATACTGGCATTGTCAGCAACGGCTACAGAAAAGGTACTCGGTGATATTGAAAGTTATTTGAAAATGAAAAACACATTTAAATTTATCCATTCAGTTGATCGGCCTAACATTCACTTAGGTAAAATGCTCTTCCAGGCCAGAGAAGACAAAATTGATTGGATGATTGACCATGTAACACAGACAGCTGGACCTGGGATTATTTATACAACTTCCAGGTCTAAAACGGAAAGTCTCAGTGGGAGGTTGCTTCAATCGGGAATAGCTTGTGCGGCCTATCATGGTGGAATGGACCCCTTGGATCGGCAATTTATCCAGCAGCAGTTTATAGATGGCACGCTTGAATGGATTGTTGCAACAAATGCATTTGGGATGGGGGTGCATAAGCAAAATGTTCGGCAGGTCATCCATGAATCTCTGCCTTCTAATATGGCCAATTATATGCAGGAAATTGGGAGGGCAGGAAGAGATGGTGAAGATTCGCTTGCCATTTTGCTCTACGCTGAGGGTGATGAGGAGCTTGCCAAGTTTATCGGGATTGATGATTATCCGGTAGATGCCCATGTTGATAGTTATATTGGCTATCGAGCAAGAAAAGAGCAACCAGCCTCCATGATTCATAATGGGGAAATTTCTGAAACAGCTTTCCGTGTGTTGGATTATTGGATGCAACAGCTGCCACCTGAAGGAGTAAAACAGCAATTAACGTCGATGAAATATGCGAAAATGAGAGCGGTCGAAGAAGTGATGGGACTGATCGATACAAATACATGTATGAGGGAAAAGCTTGTCCATTATTTTGGACAAACTTTGGAGAATAGGCCAAATGACTGCTGCCAGTGCTGTGGGATCGACTATAAAAATATAATTCTCTTGCGCGATAATATTTCCCGGCAATCTTTTCACTTGAACTGGGAAGAGAGAATCAAGAAATTATTGCTAGGCAACTCTTAAGTGACGCCTGAATGCCGTATACTAGAAATAGTTTTCCAAGTTCTACTAACTTTATCAATTTATCGACATAAATCTCTTAAAATTTCCAATCCTATCATTTACTTTTCAGAGAAATTTCGTCATAATTAGGGAAAGATAGTGTTGGAGGTGGGACTCATGAGTAATGGAGATTACAGAGAGAAAATTGAAGAGCATCGTCAATCAATTGAATTGGAAGACCAACAAAGCTCTAGAATGTCACGCTCACGTCAAAAAGCTAAAAAGAAAAAAAAGAAAAATAGAAAAAATCCACTATTGAATATTCTGCTGTTCGTACTATTAGGAATTCCTTTTGTGCTATTAATCTACGTATCATTCTTTTATACACCAACAGATACTGATGTAGCAGAAGTGGAAGAGAATGGTTCAATCGTAGAGGTACAAAAGAATAATACGGTCTCTGCCAGCGGCAAGAAAACCGATGAACCTAAAATTGAACAATCTGAAAATGACTCATCAACGAATAATAACGTAAGTACTGAAGATAAAGAAGACGCAGTTGCAAAGCAGGCTGAAGAGGAAGCTAAAAAAGCCGAACAAGCTAGATTAGAAGAAGAGAAGCTTGCTAAACAACAAGAGCAACAAAAAGCAGAGCAACAGCAAGAAGAGCAGAAACAAAAGGAAGAGCAGGCTGGCGGTACGACACATACTGTTCAACCGAACGAAAACTTATTCCGCATCGCATTAAAGTACTATAATGATGCTAGTGGCGTCGACAAGATTATGGCAGCAAATAATTTATCTTCAAACAGCATCTCTGTTGGACAAACACTGATAATTCCATAATCGTGTAACTAGAGTAGACTAAAAGGATGGTTTAACCGTCCCTTTAGTCTTTTTTCTTGTGAACATAACGCTCACCATTCGTGGCATAATTGAATAATTTACTGATGGAATATGTTAAAATATTGTGAAGAAAAAATTAGCGGAAAGTAAACGAATTTTAAAATGAGTGGATACGTCGTTTAGCGTTTTTGGAGAAAAGGGGGAGTTAGGATGCTTGAGCTATTCATCATCCTGGTTTTTATCATACTTGCATTTTTGCTTTTTATGCTCAAGCAGGCTTTTGAGAATAATATACTTTTCCATGAAGTTACTTTAGAGGGACAAAGTGAACAAGCATCCTTATTTTTTATTTCTGACGTGCATTTAAGAAAAATTAATGAGAAAATGCTTCGAAAAATTGATAGAAAAATCGATGCTGTCATTATCGGGGGAGATTTTGCCGATAAACGAACACCGGTAAGTCGAATCTATGACAATATACACTTGCTGCAAAAATTAGGGCCGATTTATTTCGTCTGGGGAAATAATGATCGGGAAGTAGGCGAAACAAATTTACGCAAGATTTTTAACGAAACGAATGTAACGATACTTGAAAATGATGCATTACGCATTCCAGCTCTGCAAAACGGTTGCTGGTTATGTGCGATCGATGATTCTTCCTCAAAAAAAGCCCTGTTTAATCGGGCCTTTCAAAAGTGTTCAGGAGGGGATCATGTTATTTTTATCTCTCATAATCCAGAAGTTTTTTCATATGTACGTCAAAACTTTGACGCCAGCATCATGATGGGCGGACATTTACATGGAGGTCAAATCAGATTCGGACCCTTCGGCATTCATCCCCACGGGTCTTTTTCAATGCGGGAAGGGGTGGCAACACTAATCAGTAATGGATATGGTACTACTGCAATTCCTTTAAGATTTGGTGCAAAGCCGCAGTGTCATATTATTGATGTTCGTTTTGAGGAGAAAAATTAGAAACTGAAGAAGGTATAGCGGTATACTAAGTAATGGATTTTACGATTGTTAGGCGGAAAAAGTTGTGCCAACAGTTAAGAAAATAATCGCTTAATTGATTTGGTAGAGTGAGATTTTCTAAAGGAGAGGTAATAAATGCAAAATGTTGAAGCCATTATTGTCGGGGGAGGTCCCTGTGGATTATCTGCGGCGATAGAATTAAAGAATATCGGTTTAACACCTATTGTTATAGAGAAGGGGAATATTGTCAATGCGATCTATAACTATCCTACTCATCAGACTTTCTTTAGTACAAGTGAAAAATTAGCAATTGGGGATGTTCCGTTTCTGATAGAAGAGCGCAAACCCCGCAGAAATCAGGCGCTTGTTTACTATCGTGAAGTAGTAAAGATGAAGGATATCCAAGTGAATCGCTTTGAAAAGGTTGAAACTGTGGAAAAGGAGCCAAATGGTCATTTTACAGTGACGACAGACAAAGAGATTTATAAAACACCTTATGTAATTTTGGCAACAGGCTATTACGATCAACCAAATTATATGCATATTCCTGGAGAGGAATTGCCAAAAGTCCAACATTATTTTAAAGAAGCACACCCATACTTTGATACAGATGTTTTGGTGATTGGCGGGAAAAACTCGGCTGTTGATGCAGCGCTGGAACTACATAAAGCAAAAGCAAGGGTGACCGTGGCTTACCGGGGAAGTGACTACTCCCCATCCGTTAAACCATGGATTTTGCCTGAATTTGCTTCTCTAGTAAGAAATGAAGAAATTTCAATGCATTTTAATGCAAGGGTAAAAGAAATTCGCGAAAATGAAGTTGTTTTATCAGTGGACGGTGAAGAAAAGGTTATTGCAAACGATTTTGTTTTTGCCATGACAGGCTATCATCCGGATCATGCGTTTATTCGCAGCATGGGGGTAACCATTGACGAGGAAACGGGCAGGCCAAACTATAATCCCGATACAATGGAAACGAATATAGAGAATCTCTATATAGCCGGAGTTTTAGCAGCGGGAAATAATGCCAACGAAATTTTCATTGAAAACGGAAAGTTCCATGGTAGCTTTATTGCAAAGCATATTTTATCAAATGGTATTAATTAGATTATCTAAATAATTATCAACCCAAAATTAAAAGTTCTTCATTTTTTAGATGAAGAACTTTTAACTGTATACTATACTAAAATATTTCATTCATGCCATTAATTGAAAAATTCCTTTAAATCAATTGGCGAACTTTCTTGATTTAGGCCGATCAACAATTTGAGTCGGGCTTTTTGTCCATTTATGCCGTTTGCGAAAATGACTCCTGAATTTTCCAGGCTTTTTCCGCCGCCCACGTAGCCGTAGACACCTTCTGCGATTCCGTTAAAGCAGCGCGATACAAGGATGACCGGAATATTGGCATCGAGCAGTTTTTGGATGCCAACAGCTACATCCGGGGGGACATTCCCTTGACCCAGGCCTTCAAGTACGACACCGTCATAGCCCAACGTCAAAATCGCCTCAATCAAATCTCTTTCCATCCCGGCATATACTTTTAAAAGAGCCACACGTTTCTCGATTGAATTGACTTCCACATAACGTCGCTTAACGGGTGCTTGATGAATATGGACCATTTTCTTAGTTACCAAACCGATAGGGCCGTATTGCGGGCTTTGGAATGTATTAACACTGGAAGTGGAGGTTTTTGTAATGTTAAATGCCTGATGAATTTCATCGTTCATTACTACAAGAACACCTTTGTCTCTTGCCTCCTCACTGCAGGCCACTCGAACTGCTTCAACCAAGTTATAAACTCCATCAGCACCTAGTTCATTGGATGAGCGCATTGCTCCTGTCAAAACAATCGGAAAATCAAATTTCGTCGTTAGATCCAGGAAGTAGGCAGTTTCCTCCAATGTATCAGTTCCATGAGTAATCACTACTCCATCGATTGGATGTTCACTGGCATACTGCTGTAAAACATTGCGTAAATAAAGCATCTCCTTAGGCGTAATGTGTGGGGAAGGGAGATTGAATGCTTCCATTTCCGAAATATTCGCGTATTTCGCCAATTGTTCACTTACACCCAGAAGCGGATTTTTTTCGTTGGGGAGTACTGCTCCTGTTTCATTCATTTTCATGGAGATTGTACCGCCAGTATGAATTAATAAAATATTTTTCTTCATGTGAAAAACCTCTCTTAACCATCTTTTCTAAAGCTACTAATGTTATAATAACATTAATGAGGTTTTATGGAAGGAGTGTAGCCCTTGTTTATCTTGTTTTCAGCTGCAGTAGCTCCCGGTCTAGCTTTGTTAAGTTATTTTTATTTGCGGAATCAAATGGCGACAGAGCCGAGAAAGACGTTATTACAAGCTTTCTTCTTTGGGACATTAATTACGTTCCCGATTATGTTCATACAGTATGTAGTGAAAGAAGAGGAAGCTATTGCCAACCCATTTTTGGCGAATGTATTATTTTCGAGTGGGCTGGAGGAATTTTTTAAATGGCTTGTCATCTTCACGCTTATTTTCAGGCATGTAGAATTTGATGATCCCTACGATGGAATTCTATATGGTGCCAGTGTTTCACTTGGATTTGCCACGGTGGAAAATGTATTGTATCTATTAACTTTCGGGATTGATACGGCTCTTATGAGGGCAATCCTGCCTGTCTCCAGCCATGCCCTATTCGGTGTTGTCATGGGGTATTATTATGGAAAAAGTAAATTTGCAAAAAATGATAAACAAATGGAGTACTTAGCTCTCTCACTATTTGCACCACTATTTTTACATATCATATACAATTCGATTTTAACGTTCCAGGGTTATTGGGTTTATCTGATTGCACCTTTCATGTTTTTCCTATGGTGGTTTGCATTAAGAAAAGTAAAATTAGCCCACCAGCATCTTGTTCAACACCTCTTTGAACAAAATAAAATTTAAAGCTTCTATTTTCATTTTACTTATGAAAATAGGGGCTTTTTTGTTATACGATTCTTTCTTATTTTCATCAATATATGTTTTTCTGTGCAAAAACGTATAAAAGCAAAGCTTTTTTACATGCTATGAGAAAGGAGTGAAATAAATGGTAAGAAGTATTTTTATGTCTGTCATTTTAATATTTGGAACACTTGCAGTAATACAACCAAATGAACCGTTGGCATTCTCGGGACAAACCATAGAACGGGGAGCATTTGGAGATGATGTTATTGAGTTGCAGGCACGCTTGCAATATTTAGGTTTTTACAAAGGAAAAATTGACGGGATATTTGGATATGGAACCTATTGGGCTCTTCGCAATTTCCAGGATCAATATGAACTTGGCGTCGACGGAGTAGCAGGAACAAAATCAAAAGACGCCTTGGTAAGAGTGAGTGAATTTCATCGCGATTGGGTGCATCAACAAATTGAGAAAGGTAATCGATTTACCCATTACGGAGGGATTCCATTAGCACAACAAACAAGTGCAGGTGCGGGTACGTCGGAAAGTACCGATGTGCAGCTTCCGGTAAAATACTCGGAACGAGATTTACAACTTATGGCGAACGCTGTTTATGGTGAAGCCCGTGGTGAACCTTATGAAGGTCAGGTTGCTGTAGCAGCAGTCATATTAAATCGATTGGAATCTGCTGATTTCCCTAATTCGATATCCGAGATTATATTCCAGCCAGGTGCATTTACAGCAGTTGCGGATGGCCAGATTTGGTTGACTCCGAATGAAAGAGCTAAACAGGCTGTCCTGGATGCCATGAATGGATGGGATCCCACAGAAAATGCACTCTACTATTTCAACCCGACGACCGCTACGAGTAAGTGGATTTGGACAAGACCGCAAATTAAGCAAATTGGTGAACATATATTCTGCTACTAAAGGAGGGACAATATGAAAAGTGCTATCTATTTACTTTCCATTGCAGTGTTGGCGCTAGGTTTATATTCATTCGAAGTGAGAAAAGATAATGAACATTTACAACAAACTATACACGCACAATACACAAATTCATTAACGAATGCATCCGAAAAATTATCTACTTTACAAAAATCAGTATCACAATCTTTGCTGTTCCAAGATCAAGTAGCATTAGAAAATGAACTTGATAATATTTGGCGAATCAGCAACGAGTTCCGATCAACGATCAGCAGCCTTCCTTTAAGTAGAGAAGTATCTAATGAATGGCTGCGATATGTTGGGAATATCGGTGAAGAGGCTAAATTTGCAGCAGATAACGACAATTTTGAATCATGGCATAAACGAATGCCGGTCGTAAATCAAAATTTGCAGGCTTTAGCGGATGAATGGACTGTTGCAACGTCCAATTTTTACCAAAATGATGCAAGCATGACAGAGTGGGCTTCTGTTGCTGATAGAGAGACAAATGAATCTCCGTTTAAAACAGTCGCTGCAAATTTAAAATCGTATGGCGAAACGGATTTCCCTTTAACAGCTAGTGAATCGGATTGGCTAAAGAAAAAAGAACTTCAAAATCTGGATGATCAAGAAATCACAAAAAATCAAGCGATTGAAAAACTGGAGCTGCTTATACCGGGCATCAAGGATGCGACATATACCGTTACAAAGAGTAAAGACAATGCCCCATATCCCTTCTATCACATACAATTTGTTAAAGGAAGCCGAATTGGATATGCAGATATTACTGTAAAGGGCGGTTATATTTTATCCTTCTTATCTGAAAGACCGGTCCAAGAGAAAACAGGAATTACACAACAGCAAGTACGAGATCTAGTCACTCAAACATTGAATAAAGCTGGGTATACGGATTTGCAATTGGTAGAAATGCGCGAAAACCATGAAGCATGGCATATGTCCTTGGCCCGTGTGGTAGGGGAAGATAAGGCATTGGTTTACGCTGATGGTGTTCAAATGAAAATTTCAAAAGATAGTGGAGAATTATTAGGCTTAAACGCTATGGAATATGTGCAAAAAGAAGAAATCAATGAAGACCAGGAAGTAGTGCCGGTTGATTGGGAAGCATTCTTCAGACCTGGAACTCAGGTAGAAGATGAACAACTAATCTATACTGAAAACGAAGCGTTCCAATTAAGAAAGTGCTATCAGGTCATTGCGCGTTTCGATAACGACCTGAACGAGACGTTTAGAGTAGTTGTCGATGCTGAAAATCATGATGTTCTAAAGGTTGAATACCTGCAGTAAGTCCTGCTGCAAAAGATCATAATCTAATATAGCTTCTTTCACTTTATTCTCTTAGATTTGTTTTAGTGGTTCTTTACGAAAAATATCTAAGAGAATGAAGTAAAAAATCATGATGTTTATAGAAAAAAACTACTATTCGTGCCATAATTAAACTATTATGATTGTGCGAGGCGAAGATTATGCAACTAAAGATAGGGACTGCATTGACGTTAGAACCTACTTATACGGACCGGGTTGAGAAATTCCGGTGCAAAATTGTAGAACAAGATAATAACATACTTTATATTGACTATCCGGTTAATACTGCGACAAATAAGACTGCTTTTTTAGTGGATGGTTCACAATTTCGAGCCTCTTTTACATCAGAAGATAAGGTTGGATATGCATTTAATACGGAAGTCTTGGGACGGAAACCAGGAAACATTCCAACAATCATGTTATCCTGTCCTCCATCCAATGATTTTGTGAAAATTCAGAGGCGGGAATTTGTACGAGTGAATACGCCTGTTGATATTGCAATCGAATATAACGGAAGATTTCACCAGTATGTTGCGGATGACATCAGTGCTGGCGGGGTGGCGCTTCTCCTAAATAAAGACCTGGCTTTTAAGGAAGATGACATCGTTAATCTTACGATTGTATTGCCTTTTTTAAATGGGGAAATTCGCTATGTAAAAACAGCGGGTAAGTTAATTCGTATTTTGGAAAAGGGTCGAGTAAGGTTGGCGTCCCTGCAATTTGCAGAAACAGAGGATATAGATAAACAATATATAGTACGCTTTTGTTTCGAAAGGCAATTGCTGAATAGAAGAAAAAACGAAGTGAATACAATCAACTAACACATGATGCGTCCCAAAGGTTTGTTCAGCAAACTTTTGGGACATTTTTGGATAATAATAGTAAGCTTATCGCAAGAGAAACACTATTGGATGTGGTACAATGGTTAAGGAAAGTAGGGATTTTATGGTCAAACAAATACAGATTGCAATCGATGGTCCAGCAGGTGCCGGCAAAAGTACGATAGCAAAAATAGTGGCAGAAAATTTAGGCTTTACGTATATCGATACAGGCGCAATGTATAGGGCGGTTACGAATAAAGCAATGTCTCAAAACATAGATTTAAGTGATGCAGACTCTCTTGAGAAAATGTTGCATGATACTTCCATTATTCTGGAACCTTCACAAAATGGACAACTTGTCTTTGTAGACGGAGAAAATGTTACAGAAGCCATCCGTTCAAATGAAGTAACTTCAAACGTAAGCGAAGTTGCAGCACATGCCAATATCCGTGAAATCCTGGTAGCAAAACAACAAGAACTTGCAGCACGCGGTGGAATCGTGATGGATGGAAGAGATATCGCAACACATGTATTAAAAGATGCGGAACTTAAAATTTTCATGTCCGCTTCCGTGGAAGAAAGGGCAAAACGCCGATTTCTGGATAATGAAAGAAGAGGTATACCTTCGACGATTGAAAATTTAAAAAAAGAAATTGCCTTACGGGACCAGCTTGATAGTGAAAGGGAAGCATCGCCCCTAATCCAGGCCGAAGATGCGATTTATCTGGATACAACTGAGCTTTCAATAGAACAAGCCGCACAAGAAATTCTAAATCTAGCAAAGCGGCAAATGGATTAAAATGATTTAATCAAATTGAAGCATCAGAAAAAAGTTAATGAAATTTCCAATATTAGAGGGGAATTTTTTGTTTTTATGAACTATTTAGAATAAAATAGAAATTGGAAGATGTGAAGGAGGGTTACATATGTCTGAAGAAATGAACTTAGGATCAAACCACGAGTTTCAAGAAGGAGATATTGTGAAAGGTGTTGCTGCTCAGGTAGATGAAAAAGCAGTAACAATCTCAATTGAAGGTGCTCCTTTCGATGGGATTTTACCAATCAGCGAACTTTCAAGCTTACACATTGAAAAAGCTTCTGACGTAGTTTCGATTGGTGATGAGCTTGAGCTCATGATAACGAAAGTGGAAGAAGAAAACTTTGTATTATCCAAACGCAAAGTAGACGCGTTAAAAGCATGGGATAAGCTTGAAGAGCAATTTGCATCAGGTGAAGTGTTTGAAGCAGAGGTAAAGGATGTCGTGAAAGGTGGCCTGGTTGTTGATCTGGGTGTACGAGGCTTCGTTCCTGCATCTCTAGTGGAAGACCATTTCGTAGAAGATTTCGAAGATTATAAAGGCAAAACATTAACTTTTAAAATTACTGAACTAGATAAAGAAAAGGGACGTCTAATCCTATCTCACCGTGCCGTCCTTGAAGAACAAAAAGCTTCTAAAAAGAAACGTGTACTGGACGAAATCAGTGCCGGTGATGTGATAGAAGGCAAAGTTCAGCGCTTGGCACCTTTTGGAGCATTTGTAGATATCGGCGGTGTGGATGGATTGGTTCACATTTCCCAAGTATCCCATGATCATATTGATGACGTAAGTACAGTATTGTCAGAGGGGCAAGCTGTAAAGGTCAAAGTGCTATCTGTCGACCCGGAAAACGAGCGCATTTCATTATCGATTAAAGATACATTACCTGGGCCATGGTCTAAAGTAGAACAAGAGGTGACAAAGGGATCAGTACTTACCGGTACAGTAAGACGTTTGGTATCCTTCGGTGCATTTGTTGAGCTATTCCCAGGTGTAGAAGGGTTAGTTCATATCTCGCAAATTTCGCATAAGCATATAAACACACCTCATGAAGCTTTAAAAGAAGGCGACGAGGTACAAGTGAAAGTTCTAGATGTAAACTCGGAAGAAAAGCGACTTTCTCTTAGCATCAAAGAGCTTCAAAACAACCCAGAAAAAGAAGAGGAATTTGATTACGAACTACCTGAAGAAACTACAGGTTTCTCGCTAAGTGATGTAATCGGAGACAAATTAAAAGGCTTTACAAATAAATAAATCATGTAGAAAGACGTACCTTGGTGCAGGTGCGTCTTTTTATATGGTTATAACTATATAAATGTTGTTATGCTAAAGATGGTGGCTAAGTTTTCCAAGAAACAATTGCTTAGAATTGAAAAAATGATATAATTTATATTTTCGTGTATAATACTAAAGACAAGAAATTGGAAGGATGAAGTACAGATGACAAAACCAGTAATCGCCATCGTAGGTCGTCCGAACGTTGGAAAATCCACAATATTTAACCGTATTGTTGGTGAACGCGTCTCAATCGTGGAAGATATTCCAGGAGTAACACGTGACCGCATTTATAGTTCGGCAGATTGGTTAACACATGAATTTAATATCATTGATACAGGTGGAATCGAAATAGGAGATGAACCTTTCTTAGAACAAATTCGCGGACAAGCGGAGATTGCTATCCGGGAAGCCGATGTTATTATCTTTATGACGAATGGACGTGAAGGCGTTACATTAGCCGATGAACAAGTAGCAAAGATTTTATATAAAACAAAAAAACCGGTTGTTTTAGCAGTTAACAAAATCGATAATCCGGACATGCGAGAAATGATTTACGATTTCTATTCTCTAGGCTTTGGGGAACCTTTCCCGATTTCCGGTTCACATGGTCTAGGCCTGGGAGATCTTCTGGACGAATGTGCTAAACATTTCCCTAAAGAAGATGAAGCGCAATATTCGGAAGAAACGATTAAATTTAGCTTGATCGGTCGCCCAAATGTTGGGAAATCGTCATTAGTTAATGCGTTTTTGGGACAAGAACGTGTTATTGTTAGTGATATAGCAGGAACAACGCGTGATGCAATCGATACGCCATATTCTTATGATGGGCAGGAGTATGTTATCATTGACACTGCCGGTATGCGTAAAAAAGGGAAGGTCTATGAATCGACTGAAAAGTATTCTGTATTACGTGCATTAAGAGCAATTGAACGTTCCGACGTTGTTTTAGTTGTCTTGAATGGTGAAGAGGGCATTCAGGAGCAGGATAAGAAAATTGCGGGTTATGCCCATGAAGCAGGGAAAGCCGTAGTAATTGTGGTAAATAAATGGGATGCAGTGGAGAAAGATGAAAAAACCATGAATCTCTATACACAGCAAATTCGTGAGCATTTCTTGTACCTACACTATGCACCGATTATTTTCGTCTCTGCGAAAACAAAACAGCGTGTTCATCAAATTTTAAGTATTGTACAACGTGTAAGCGAAAATCATGCGATGCGCATTCAGTCATCTATTTTAAATGAAGTAATTGAAGATGCAATTGCACGTAATCCTGCACCATCGGATAAAGGAAAACGATTACGAATTTACTACACGACTCAAGTAGCTGTAAAACCACCTACATTCGTTACTTTTGTAAACGAACCGGAATTAATGCATTTCTCTTATGAACGATTCCTTGAAAATCGAATTCGTGAAACCTTTGACTTTGAGGGGACACCAATTCGTTTAATCGCCCGTGCACGCGAATAATCGGATTTTGAGGGGGATAGAAAAATGGAAAATGTTACGGTTTTAGGGGCAGGCTCTTGGGGATCGGCCTTGGCGCAAGTACTAGCCGAGAATGGTCACAATACGCTTGTTTGGACTCATAGAGATGAACAAGCAGATGAAATCAATACACTTCACAAAAATGGGAAATATTTACCAAATATTCAATTGCCAGAAACACTGGTTGCGACAAGCAACTTAGAAGAAGCGATTCTTCATTCCGACATTGTTGTTGTGGCAGTTCCAACAAAGGCGATTCGCGAAGTCTGCAGCACAATGCAGCCGTTCATGCGAAATAAAAAATTGTTTGTTCATGTATCTAAGGGAATTGAGCCTGATTCGCTTATGCGTATTTCCGAGATTCTGACGGAAAGTCTTTCACCGGAAGCAGTTGAGGAAATTGTTGTGCTATCCGGTCCAAGTCATGCAGAAGAGGTAGTACTGCATCATCCAACAACAATTACAGCGGCATGCAGTAATCTTGATGCTGCCGAAAAGGTTCAAGATTTATTTATGAATAACTATTTCCGCGTCTACACCAACGATGATGTAGTGGGAGTAGAACTTGGTGGAGCATTGAAAAATGTTATTGCCTTAGCAGCTGGTATTTCTGATGGCTTAAATTATGGAGATAATGCAAAGGCTGCTCTCATCACAAGGGGATTGGCCGAAATCACCCGCCTAGGTGTGAAAATGGGTGGAAATCCTTTCACCTTTGCTGGTTTGACGGGCATGGGAGACCTGATCGCAACATGTACAAGCGTTCACTCCCGCAACTGGAAAGCAGGGAACATGCTTGGCAAGGGCTTGAAGCTCGCTGAGGTCCTGGAAGAGATCGGAATGGTAGTTGAAGGTGTACGCACTACAAAAGCAGCCTATCAATTATCGAATAGATATGATGTGCCAATGCCAATAACTACAGCACTTTTTGAGATATTATTCAATGAAAAAGAACCAAAAGTAGCGGTGGATGAATTGATGATTCGAATGAAAAAGCGTGAGATTGACCTTTATTAAAAGATTGACGGCATGTTTTCATTGGGAATAAAAGTTATGTGGAGGTAGTTCGTTTACCTCCTCTTCTTGTGAAAGGAGGTTTACAACTTGCAAAATTTGTTATCTTCCATGAATTTTCTAACGCTGCAAACGGCGAGGGGACCACTTGCGAGTATGCATGCACTGGATGTCATGTGGGTTTCTTTTTATTCAATTGGTGCCATGTTATTATCTGTACTGATTGTGGGGCTTACAAGAAAATGGGTTAACAATGGGTGCTTATCTCTAGTTTTGCGATTAGTTGCTTTTGTTATTTTTGCAATCGGTTCCATCCTGATGGTGCTAGTGGTTCTGACATGGCCAAACTAAATTACATACATAGTGTAGCTTCAAAATGGTAGCTGTTAGTGAAACAATTTACCCGAGGTGAGTAGAAATGAAGAGAAAATGGAGCCTGTTTTTCGTACTAGCTCTTACTACAGTGTTGTTATCAGGCTGCCTTTTCCCGGAAGAGGAGAAAGCAGAAAGTCAGGTGCCGGATGACCTTCAATTAGCCTCTGTTCAAAAGGCAGTGGAGGAATTTCAAGCAGATACTGGTGTTCTTCCTATAAAAACACGTGACATGGATACAGATATCTTTATAAAATATCCTATTGATTTTGAAAAACTGGTCCCTAAATATATAGCCAATCCACCGGCTAACTCATTTGAGAAGGGTGGGTTATTTCAGTATATTATTTGGAATCCTGAAGTGAAGCCGACTGTAAAGTTAGTCGATTTACGATCTGCAGAGAAAATTCGTGAATTGAACATTCGATTTATGAGTACCTACTACCCGACTTTTAAAGAGCAGATTGCAGATTATGTGTACTCGATTGATTTTGAAAAAATTGGCTATAAGGAAGACTTAACTGTTCAAAGTCCGTACACGAATAACTTACTTCCATTGATTGTTACGACTGAAGGGGAGATCTATATCGATTACTCAGTAGACTTGAATATCTTCATAAAAGAGAATAATTTAAAGCCAACCCCTGGCGAGGATATTCGAATGCTGCTCGTGGATGCTTATCCAGTCGTACCGGCATATTCATTGCCATATACGGTTGATGAAAATAACGAACCGATTTTTATGTATGATCCGACTACCGACAAAACAGGGCAGGAAGAATCAACAGCTAAATAGTAAAGCTACTATAATGGAAGAAAAAATAAAAGTGTTTAAAAAATATGTTTTTTTACATATTTTTTAAACATTTTTTTCATATGTATAAGTAGGCGGGTCAGTTTGTACGATATATCTCTTCAATTAGGCCAACAATTCGATCATACATTCACTATCCAAAAATTTTCGTACAAGGCGTTTTCATATTTGAAGAATGTCGTACATAGACTAAATTACGTAAAGGAGGAGCTACAATAGGCGAAGAAATCTTTCATCAAATAGCAGAAAGAACGAATGGGGACGTATATATCGGTGTTGTAGGGCCTGTTAGAGTTGGTAAGTCCACTTTTGTGAAGAAAATGATGGAGTCGGTTGTGCTCCCGAATATCGTAAACGAAGAAGATCGCAAAAGAGCACTGGACGAGCTGCCTCAAAGTTCACCAGGTCCTGTTATTATGACTGCTGAACCAAAATTTGTTCCTGCACAGGGAACAGAGATTACGATTGGTGAAAGCGAAATTCCGTTCCGTATTCGTTTTGCGGATTGTGTTGGGTATGTAATCGACGGTGTAAGAGGCTACGAGGATGAGGACGGTCCTAAATACGTTCATACACCATGGCATTCAGAAGCAATTCCTTTTGAAGAAGCGGCGAAAATTGGTACGGATAAGGTAATTCGCGACCATGCAAATATTGGCGTTGTCGTTACAACAGATGGATCGGTTAATGGGATTAACCGTCATGCAGCAGAAGTTGCCGAAGAACAGATTGTACAACAACTAAAAGAAATTGGGAAACCGTTTGTTATTGTGTTGAACTGTCAAATGCCAACACACAATAACACAATGGCACTTCGTCATGAATTACTGGAAAAATACGAGGTTCCAGTTATCCCGGTTGCAATCGACCAAATGAATACGAAGGATATGGAATATATTCTTCAAGAGGCATTATATGAGTTCCCGATTGAAGATATAGAGGTTGAAAAGCCAGATTGGCTGGATGTACTGGATTATACACATCCGTTGAATGTAACGCTTTCTGATGCAGTAGGGAATGTTTTGAATTCGGTGACGAAGATTCGGGATGTATCCCAGGCCGCTAAAGAGTTGCGTGAAATTGACTTTGTGGAAGAAAGTGAAATCGAACGGGTAGATGCCGGGTTGGGTGTAGCAACAGTACGCATAACGCTAAAACCAGAAATCTATAAAGCTGTTTGCAATGAATGGCTGGATGCTCCGATTGATACAAAGAAAGACTGGCTGCTTTTCATCAAAGAAGCGGCTGAAGCGAAGCAAGCGCAAAGAAGATTCCGTGAAGCCATTGATGAAGCAAGTGATAATGGCTATGGCATCTCTTTACCGACATTGGAAGAATTCCAGCCAAGCGAACCCGAAATCATTAAACAAAATAATTTCTATGGCGTTCGCATGAAAGCGAGTGCACCTTCCTACCATATAATCCGAGTGGATATGGAAACGGAATTTGCACCTTTGATCGGTACGGAATTCTACGCAAATCAACTACTTAAAGATTTACAGTACTCTTATAAACATGATCGCGACCAGTTATGGCAAACGCAGCTATTTGGCACGACACTCCATGAAGTGCTGCAAGAGGGAATTCGTTATAAGATGAATGCTGTTCCTCCAAGTGCTAAGAAGAGAATGCGCCAAACAATCGAAAGAATGGTTAACGAAGGCGAACGAGGATTAGTCACATTTATCATTTAGGATAATCGGCTTAGGCGTGAATATGCTTGAATAATTATGCATTTATATCCTTCGTTGCATCTCATAGGAACATGGATATGGAATAAAGTGTATAAAATCAAAAGCCAAAAAGATGCCTTCTGACCTATTTGTTTGAGCCGTTTTTCAAGGGCACTTAAGATGAAAATGGGCTAATTAGCAATATCGCTATTATGTAAGTTTAATGTATAAATTCAATAAAAATGGTATAAATTAGGAACGGGACTTTTCATTTAGCAGGGTGAAAAGTCCTGTTATTTGTGTTTTAGATGAAAAAAAGCCATTTATTGTTGAAAAACATGGATAAATACAGTTGCATAGGGATTTTCTATATGTTAATCTTTTTACATGATTTAGGTTCATGACCCTTTGAGAGGAGGTGAATGGTGTGAATAAAACAGAATTAGTAAACTCTGTTGCTGAAGCTGCAGGTCTTTCAAAAAAAGACGCTTCTAAAGCAGTTGAAGCTGTATTTGATACAATTCAAGATGCTCTTGCAAAGGGTGACAAAGTACAATTAATTGGTTTTGGTAACTTCGAAGTACGTGAACGTGCCGCTCGTAAAGGGCGTAACCCACAAACAGGTAAAGAAATCGAAATCGCTGCTAGCAAGGTACCTGCTTTTAAACCAGGTAAAGCTCTTAAAGATGCTGTAAAATAATATTAGCGTCTAGCAGTTACATAGAGCAGTCGTCATGGACAAGCATGATGACTGCTCTTTTTACTTGCCGTAAAACGATGAATAGAAAAAATCAAGCTTTCAAAATACATATTAAACAGATTAAAGGTCGAAATAAATCCTATTTTGCGAAAAGGGTAAGGATGTGCTACGATTCTTTTTGAGTAGCGACTGTCCATCAGTACTAGGAGGAAGAAAGATGTCGAAAGTAAATCTAGAAAAAATAGAAGAAGCCGTAAAAATGATTTTAGAAGCAGTTGGAGAAGATGTAGATCGTGAGGGACTACTGGATACGCCGCAACGAGTTTCCAAGATGTATGCAGAAATGTTTAGTGGGATAGATGAAGATCCAAGAGAGTTTTTTAGCACAGTTTTCCATGAAAATCATGAAGAGCTAGTACTAGTGAAAGATATACCTTTTTATTCTATGTGTGAACATCACCTAGTCCCGTTTTACGGAAAAGCTCACATAGCTTATTTACCGCAGGGGGGGCGAGTTGCAGGATTAAGCAAGCTTGGCAGATGTGTCGAATCTGTAGCCCGCAGACCTCAATTACAGGAAAGAATCACCTCAACGGTGGCAGATACGATCATGGAGATGCTGGAACCTTATGGCGTGTATGTCGTTATCGAAGCGGAGCATATGTGTATGACAATGCGCGGACTAAAAAAACCTGGCTCCAAAACAGTAACTTCTGTTGCTCGGGGAGTTTATGCAGAAGACGACGTTTTAAGAAGAGAAGTCATTTCATTTATTCAAATGTCTTAAAACTATAGTTTTATTATGATATGATGTACAAGAAAAGGTTTTCACTAATTTCCCATAAAAGCGGAATATCCTACGGGGCAAAAGACGACTTTTAGCGGGAACAAAAGAGGAAGTTTAGCCTAAGATTCCCCCGTCAATGCGGGCAATGGCTGGCTGACCTGCATCTTGCAGGCCTCCTCGCCCGGATAATATACTTTTTGCATATATTCCAACTGTTGTTAAATTTTACCGACAGTCTCTATATGCCTAGATGAATTTGATTTTGAGGAGACAGAATAAAATGACTCAACCAGATTATATTATAATTGAAGCTCTAGAAGATGGCGTACATGTAATCGGTTTAACACGTGGTACGGATACCAAATTTCATCATTCCGAAAAGTTGGATACTGGAGAAGTAATGATTGCTCAATTTACAGAACATACTTCTGCAATGAAAATTCGTGGAAAAGCCAAGATTCATTCATCACACGGTGTCGTTGAGAGTGGCTCTAAAAAGTAATGGTTATTTACACAAAATGACAAATAGTAATTGTATAGAATAAAGTTTATTTATATTGGTGAACCAAACGAAACAATGCAATGGGAGCCACACATTGCACTTTAAGTAGAATGGAGTAATTTCTATGGATGCAACATACATTCAGCAATCAATAGAACAATTAAAAACAAATATTTTCATGCATGTTCGTCATAGAACTTTGATTCAATATACAGGATCACCAATGCTCGATGAAAATCAGTTGTTTTATTTGTTATTGCCATTTATAAATGGAGAAAAGTGGGATGAACAAATCCAAAAAAGTGCAATTACGGTAGGCATTGTACACGCTTCACTTAGTGAACACGATAAAATAAGTGAAAGCAATGCTACTAGCAAAGAACAGCAGCTGACAGTTCTTTCCGGTGATTATTATAGTGGGCGCTATTATGAAATATTGGCACATTCCGGCAATATCCCTTTAATTCGTCAGCTCTCCGAAGGAATTGTGAGCAGGTGTGAACAGCAAATCAAGTTATATGAATCATCGCAATACACAGTCAATGAGTGGTACCAAGTTATTTCTGTCATTCAAACAGAGTTAATCAAACGTTTTTATCAGGTATATCAATTTGAACAGTATAGTCCTTTCATGCATACGGGCCTACTATTGCTTCAATTGCAAAAGGAACTCCATCAACATCAATGTGGTACTGCTTCCAATCTATTTGTTAAAATGCAGGAAAGTGTTGCTGGGGGAGAAGGTTCAATTGAGTCAATCATTCAAAAAGAAATTGATTCGCTGAAAAATTTGCTTAACGAATATCTTGAGACGTCGGAGTTTTTAAAAGACGATTTAAAGTTATACATACAGCATCAAGTTGCGTTAAACGAGAAATTAACGCGAGAAAGGTAATGAAAAAATGGCTAAATCGAAAGAGCAGCACGTACATGAGGTTTTTGAGAGCATATCCGATAACTATGACAAAATGAATTCGGTTATCAGCTTTCAATTACATGTTAAGTGGCGTGAAGATACGATGAAACGAATGGCTGTTAAACCAGGTTCAAAATGCCTGGATGTTTGTTGTGGTACAGCCGACTGGACAGTGGCGCTTGCAAAGGCAACTGGGGAAACAGGTATTGTCAAAGGATTGGATTTCAGCAAGAATATGCTGAAAGTTGGAGAGAACAAGGTTAAACCTTACCCACAAGTTGAATTGATTCATGGCAATGCAATGGAGCTTCCATTTGAGGATCATACCTTCGATTATGTAACGATTGGATTTGGTCTGCGAAATGTTCCGGATTATATGCAAGTATTAAAAGAAATGAATAGAGTGTTAAAGCCGGGTGGGATGGCCGTTTGTCTTGAAACATCACAAACTGAAATCCCCGGGTATAGACAATTATTTAGGTTCTATTTCAAATACATCATGCCATTATTCGGTAGATTGTTTGCGAAAAGCTTCAAAGAATATTCTTGGTTACAGGAATCTGCAAACGATTTCCCGGGGATGAAAAAACTGGCGAAAATGTTCGAGGAAGCAGACTTTGAAAAAGTAACATATAAGGCGTATAGCGGTGGGGCTTCAGCTATGCATATGGGCTTTAAAAAAGAAAACTAGGGGGAGAAGGTTTCGCGCGTGGAAAAGATGAAGTTAACATTACTCTATTCGGATTTGAAATCGGATATAGACATCATCGAAAAGGAATTAGAAACTGCGTTAAACTCGTCTTCACACTTGATAAATGATGCCTCTCTCCATTTGTTGCAGGCTGGCGGTAAACGAATTCGCCCTGTTTTTGTTTTAATAAGTGCAAAATTTGGGCAGTATAATATTGATCAAATCAAAAATATTGCCGTACCGTTGGAGTTAATTCATATGGCATCACTTGTACATGATGATGTTATTGATGATTCAGATTTGAGAAGAGGCAGACATACAGTAAAAGCCCAATGGAACAATCGAGTTGCCATGTATACGGGTGATTTTATATTTGCAAGGGCTTTGGAGTATGTGACATCTATTGAAAACGTAAAAGTTCATCAAATTTTAGCAAAAACAATGGTTGAAATTTGTAACGGTGAAGTCATTCAAATTGAAGACAAGTTTCGAGGAGAACAAAACCTGAAAGATTATTTCCGCCGAATAAAGCGAAAAACAGCACTGCTTATCGAATCAAGCTGTGAACTAGGGGCTGTCGTTGGTGGACTTGATGATAAAAATGTAAGGCATTTAAAGCGATTTGGTTATTTTGTAGGGATGAGCTATCAAATTGTGGATGATATTCTGGATTTCACCGCAACTGATAAAGAGCTGGGAAAACCTGCAGGAAGCGATTTGCTTCAGGGCAATATCACTTTGCCTATTCTATTATTAAAGGATCATCCCACAATCCAGCGCTTTGTCGAGAAAGCATCCAAAAGTGATGTGTCGGAAGCGGATCGATTGGAAATGTTAAAGGTTGTACGCAATTCGGATGCAATCAAGCAGGCAATCAATTTGAGCAATCAATATTTAAGGAAAGCGTTGAAGGAAGTTGACGCTTTGCCGAACCATCCCATGAAGAAAAAACTAAGAGATGTTGCTTTATTTATTGGAAAACGTAAATTTTAAGTTAAATTAGCAAGATTTTATTAGTAAAAGTTGATGTGTTTCGCATCTTTTGGTAATATTTATCGGTAGGTGTAACGCCTTTAGACAAACTTAAGGAGTGTTTTATAATTATGGCAATCGAAAAAACTTTTTTAATGATTAAACCAGACGGAGTAAAACGTCAAGTAATTGGAGATATCGTAGACCGTTTTGAACGTCGCGGTTTCGAATTAAAAGGCGCTAAACTTATGGTAGCTTCTCGTGAAGTTGCTGAAGCTCACTACGCAGAGCATGCGGACAAACCATTCTTCGGTGAATTAGTTGATTTCATTACTTCTGGTCCAGTATTCGCTATGGTATGGGAAGGCGAAAGCGTAATTTCTTTAGCTCGTATCATGATGGGTGCTACAAAACCTTCTGATTCTCAACCAGGTACAATCCGCGGTGACTATGCTGTAACAATTTCTGAAAACGTTATCCACGGTTCAGATTCTGCTGAATCAGCAGAACGTGAAATCAGCTTATGGTTCGGTGGAGAACTAGCTTAATTCGCACCTGCGATTATATGAAATAAAAAGTAACTATTGCATCTGCAATAGTTATTTTTTTAGGCATAAACGGAACTTTTTGGAAACAATTTAGTGAAGTTTGGTATATAATCGATTTTGGAGGTGAGAGAATTGGAAGATTACGTAATTCTGGTATTAGGCATTGTATTGATTAGTGCAGCTATACCAATTACCGCAATAATGACAAGTCACTTAAGCAAGCAATCAAAATTGAAACTAGAAGTATTAAAGCAAGAAATCGAACTGGAAAAAGTGAGAAAAGAAGGATATATCATAGAAACCGAAAAGCTTCGACTAGAGATTGAACAAACGAGGCAACAATTAACCCTGGATCAGCCAGTACCATTAAAGCTAGAGGATAGATACTAAAAAATGCCCCTTTTTCACCCTCTTTCGCTATTTTAATTAGTCGAAATGATATATATTCCCGATTTTCTACATTTCCGATATAATGAAAATAGGATACTACGAGGGGAAAGATACAGATGTCAGACTATGAACAATTTATTGCTGGTATAAATAAGAAAACAGGTATAAATTTAGCTCTCTATAAAGAAGCTCAGATGAAAAGACGTTTAACCTCACTTTATGAAAAAAAGGGATATCGCAGTTTTGTCGAATTTCTACAGGCACTTGAAAGAGATCGTGACTTAATGAATGAATTTCTGGACAGGATGACGATTAATGTTTCGGAGTTTTACCGAAACGGAAAACGCTGGGAGATTTTGCAAAATAAAATATTCCCATTACTGCTTCAGTCCAATAAACGTTTGAAAATTTGGAGTGCTGCTTGTTCTACGGGAGAAGAGCCCTATACAATCTCCATGGTATTATCCCACCATCTACCGCTTTCCCAAGTCCAGGTAATAGCTACCGATCTTGATGAAAATGTTATCCAGAAAGCAAAGCTTGGCTTATACCCAGAACGTTCCCTTGCAGAGGTTCCCTACGATATAAAAACGAAATATTTTGTACAGGAAGGTTCTTTCTATAAAGTAAAAGATGAGATTAAAAGAACGGTCAATTACAAGAAGCATAACCTTCTAAATGATCAATATGAGTCAAATTATGATTTAATCGTTTGCCGAAATGTTATGATCTACTTTACAGAAGAAGCAAAGGACCAAATCTATCATAAATTTAGCAGGGCGTTGCGCCCCGGTGGGATTTTGTTTGTCGGCTCCACTGAACAAATCTTTAATCCTGCTCAGTACGGCTTTGAAATTGAAGATACATTTTTTTATCGAAAGAAATAAGAGGAAGAGCCAAAACTTTTATTTCATCATAATCCTTTTTTAACTTCGCTTTTCGGAATTGTACGAAAAGCGTATTTTACTATAAAAATGACCTTTTTTAAGGGAAGTATGAAAAGGATAAGGGAATTATAACGAAATTGATTTATAATGGAATATCTGAATATTCGGTACTATTTTGTGCATATTCAAAAATTAGCACTGTTTTTTGGAAGGTATTATGTTATATTTAAAAATACATACTTTAGCGAGTTGAAGGGAGAAAGTGTTTTATGCGATACCTTACAGCAGGAGAGTCTCACGGACCTCAGTTAACAACAATTATCGAGGGTCTGCCATCCCTATTACCAATATCTGCAGATACTATTAATTATGATTTGAAGCGACGTCAGGGTGGACATGGCCGTGGAAGACGAATGCAAATTGAAACAGATACCGTTGAAATTGTAGGTGGTGTTCGTCACGGGAAAACACTGGGTTCTCCAGTAGCGTTAGTAGTAAATAATGATGATTGGAAGCATTGGACGAAAATTATGGGAGCCGATCCGCTTCCCGAAGACGTAGATCCAAACGAAATCAAACGTCAAATCTCTCGTCCGCGTCCCGGACATGCGGATCTAGTAGGCGGCATGAAATACGGCCATAGAGATCTGCGTAACGTTTTGGAGCGTTCCAGTGCCCGTGAAACCACAGTCCGTGTAGCTGTGGGCTCTGTAGCGAAGGCGCTATTAAAAGAATTGGGGATATCCATCGTTGCACATGTAACGGAAATTGCCGGCATTAAAGCTGATACAACCAAAGTGGAAGGAAAATCTGCAAGCGAAATTCGTGAAATAGTCGAGCAGGATCCGTGTTATTGCGTTGATCCAGCTGCTTCGGGCCAAATGGTGCAAATGATTGATGATACGAAAAAAGCAGGGGATTCCATTGGTGGCGTTGTGGAAGTCATCGTTGAAGGGCTTCCAGCTGGAATTGGTTCCTATGTACATTACGACCGGAAATTAGACGGAAGGCTTGCACAAGCCATGTTATCCATCAATGCTTTCAAAGGGGTTGAATTTGGAATCGGCTTTGAAATGGCTCGTCGCAAAGGCTCGGAAGTTCACGATGAAATATTGTGGGATGAAGAAAATGGCTACACTCGCGCAACAAATCGTTTAGGTGGTTTAGAGGGTGGCATGTCAACTGGTATGCCAATTGTCGTCCGCGGGGTAATGAAGCCAATTCCAACTTTATATAAACCACTGCAAAGTGTTGATATTGAAACAAAGGAACCTTTTAAAGCTAGTGTTGAACGTTCGGATAGCTGTGCAGTACCGGCGGCATCCATCGTTGCAGAAAATGTGATAGCTTGGGAAGTAGCAAGTGTGCTTGTAGATCAATTCCATAGTGATCAATTGCCGCAGCTGAAAGCACAAATTGAAGAAATGAGAAAATACTCAAGGGAGTTTTAAAAATGAAAATTCCGGTGAACACAGCATCACACCAATATGAAGTTGTGATTGGGAACAACATTTTAACGGGTGCAATCGAAACTCTATATGAACAATTGCCAAAGATAGATAAAACCATCGTATTGACAGATAAAAACGTTTGGGAAGCGGGGGGGAACTATTTTTCCGCAAATTTCCCCTATCCCTTCGAGGTATTTGTGATGCCTCCTGGGGAAGAATGCAAGAGCTTTGAAAATTATAAAGAAGCCCATTCATTTTTAATTGAACACAAGTGCACGCGCAAATCTCTTTTAATGGCCTTTGGCGGTGGAGCGGTTGGTGATTTGGCGGGTTTTGTTGCAGCTACATATATGCGGGGAATTCCCTTTGTACAAATCCCTACGACAATCTTGGCGCATGATTCGGCGGTTGGGGGCAAAACAGCGATCAACCACCCACAAGGCAAGAATCTGATCGGTGCATTTTATCAACCCGAGGCCGTGGTTTATGATTTGGAATTTCTGAGTTCTTTAAGTGAACGTGAAATTCGGTCTGGTATGGCGGAAGTCATTAAGCACGCAATGATAGACAATGAGGAATGGCTGCAAGAATTATTGGGGATTGATTCGATTACGAACATTCCAAGCAGCAAACTTGCATCTTATTTAAAAGCTGGTATCGAAGTGAAAGCCAAGATTGTAGCTGAAGATGAAACAGAGCAATCGGTGCGGAAATATTTGAATTTTGGTCATACATATGGCCATGCCATTGAAGCCGCAGCAGGATATGGTGGATTAGCCCATGGAGAAGCCGTTGTCATAGGAATGGGTTATGCGCTGCTTTTAAGTGAGCGCTATGGCAAAGTATCACGTGAATTCACGAAGTCTTTTTTGCAATTTGCATACAATAATGGATACCCATTTGAAGCAGTTTCGACTTACTCTTTTGAAACGCTGGAATCGTTTTTAGTAAAGGATAAAAAAGTCGAATATGGCGATCTGAAATTTGTATTATTGGATACTATCGGTCATCCTTTTATGCAATCAATTGCACTACCGGAATGTAGAGAAGTAGATTCAGAGTATCGTGCTTTACTTATGGAGGTTTTTAAATGATTAGAGGAGTAAGAGGCGCAACGACAGTACCTGAGGATAAGCCTGAGCTTATTTATAATGAAACGGAAAGTTTGGTTAAAGAAATTGTACGTGCAAATGCTATAAAACCGGAAGATATCATCTCGGTCCTTATCTCGACAACTGCAGATATCACTTCTGGATTTCCGGCAAAAGCAGTTCGTTCCATCGAAGGCTGGGAATTTGTTCCGACAATGTGTACACATGAAATGAGTGTTCCAAATGCGCTTCCACTGTGTATTCGAGTTTTGCTTCATGTGAATACAGAGCTGCATCAAAAAGACGTACGGCATATTTATCTGAACAATGCGGTAAGTTTACGACCGGATTTAGTACAAGAAGCTAACAAGTAAGGAGACATTAACTATGAAATGGAAACAGCAAGTATATAATATGAAAGCATACCAACCGGGCAAACCGATTGAAGAAGTGAAAAAAGAATTTGGATTGGATGAAGTAGTCAAACTTGCCTCCAACGAAAATCCCTATGGGTTTTCACCCAAGGTTAAAGCGTTTTTGGAACATGATCATTCAAATCATGCGATTTATCCCGATGGATATGCACAGGATTTACGTACAGCTGTTGCCAATCATCTAAATGTCCAAGAAACGCAAGTGATTTTTGGTAATGGATCAGATGATTTAATTGCAATTATTACACGTGCATTGCTTTATCCAGGGGTTAATACAGTAATGGCTACTCCCTCCTTTTCACAATATCGCCATAATGCAGAAATTGAAGGTGCGGAAGTTAGGGAAATTCCAATGCAAAATGGAAAGCATGACCTTGTTGCGATGTTGGATGCGATTGATGAAAAGACATCTGTTGTATGGGTATGCAATCCGAATAACCCAACAGGAACGATTGTCAGTGATGATGAATTACAAAATTTCTTATCAAAAGTTCCTTCTGAAGTGCTAGTCGTGCTGGATGAAGCCTATTATGAATACGTGAACTCACCAGACCATAAAGAAACACGATCTTATATCGACAAATACCCTAATATAATTGTTCTGCGAACTTTTTCAAAAGCATACGGACTGGCATCGTTCCGAGTTGGTTATGGATTTGCCCAGGAGGAAGTCATCTCCAAATTGGACGCGGTGCGTGCTCCTTTCAATAACACAATCCTGAGTCAAAAGGTTGCAATCACAGCCTTGGATGATCAGACTTTTATCAACGAATGCAGGGAAAAAAATGAAGCCGGCAAAAAACAATATATTGAGTTTTGTGAAAAACATAATTTGAATTACTACCCAACGGAAACAAACTTTATTTTATTTGAAGTAAAAGCGGATAGTGATGTTGTATTTAAAGAGATGATGAAGCGCGGATTTATTATTCGGAGCGGAAATGCTTTAGGTATTCCTGGATTTATTCGTGTAACGATTGGGACTGAAGAACAAAATGGCAAGTTCTTATCTTTACTTGAAGAAG
Source organism: Ureibacillus aquaedulcis (assembly GCF_030418165.1). GTDB lineage: Bacteria > Bacillota > Bacilli > Bacillales_A > Planococcaceae > Ureibacillus > Ureibacillus aquaedulcis. Next base: position 111,329 of record NZ_JAUHTQ010000006.1, on the reverse strand, counting down.
TACTTACAGAACAGGGAGTTTTTGCATGACACGGAACGTCTTTGTCATAGGATTAGGGTTGATAGGGGGCTCGATTGCACTTTCCTGTCAAAAAGCGCCGAACACGAAGGTGTTCGGCTTCGATTTATATGAAAAAACGAGGCAGCAAGCACTTGATTTAAATATTGTTCATGAAGTTGTGGATGATGTGATCCAAGCAGCAAGTATGGCTGATGTCATTATATTCGGTACACCGGTGAATGCAACACTTGATTGGCTGGAAAAAATGAAGGAATGGCCACTTAAGCAAAATGTAATCGTAACTGATACGGGAAGTACTAAAGGATTAATTATGGAGAAGGGTGCACAATTGCGAAAAAAGGGCATTACTTTTATTGGTGGACATCCAATGGCTGGTTCTCATAAAAGTGGTGTTCAAGCCGCAAAAACGTATCTTTTCGAGAACGCCTATTACATATTAACCCCTTTAGAAAACGAAAATGAACAACAGGTCAAAGAGCTTGAAGATTTACTGAAATTTACACTAGCCAAGATCGTGCGGCTCGATGCACATGAACACGATCATATGACAGCTGTTGTAAGCCATTTTCCCCATATTGTTGCAGCTTCATTAGTTCATCAGCTAGTTAGTGAACAGCAAAATTATCCAATGACAAGTATGCTTGCTGCAGGTGGTTTTCGGGATGTAACGAGAATCGCTTCTTCCAATCCCCTCATGTGGAAGGATATTGTACTCCAAAATCGAGATGAGTTGCTGAGTCAGTTAAACTCGTGGCAGGATGAAATGGAGCGGGTCAAATCCATTCTTCTAAGTCGCAATGAAGAGACGATTGAGGAATATTTTGCGAGTGCAAAAGATGTGCGTGATCGGTTACCGATCAATACGGGAGCATTCTATACTACGTATGATCTGTATGTTGATATTCCTGATTATCCTGGTGTAATTTCCGAGTTAACAGGCTATTTAGCAGAGGAACAGATAAGCATTACGAATATTCGTGTAGTAGAGGCGCGGGAAGATGTATTTGGTATTTTGGTTATTAGCTTTCAAAATGCGGAAGACCGTGATAAAGCACAAAAATGTATTAATAGCAGAACCAAGTATGAAATGTATATATCATAATTAAGTAATGTTTATTTTGAAAGAAAGGGGTATTTACATGTCTTCTACAACTAGTTTAGATTATAACAACGCTAGTCTAAATGGGACGATTACTGTTCCGGGCGACAAATCGATATCTCATCGTTCAGTCATGTTCGGATCGATTGCGCAAGGAAAAACAACGATTAGCGGATTTCTTCTGGGGGAGGATTGTCTAAGTACGATTGACTGTTTTCGTAAGCTTGGTGTTGATATCCAGGTTGAAGGGACAAATGTAACAATTCTGAGCCCTGGTATGGACAATTGGGAAGAACCAAAAGAAGTATTGTATACGGGTAATTCAGGTACTACGACAAGACTTATGTTGGGAATCTTATCGGGCACAACCCTGCATACCATAATGACAGGTGATGCATCTATCGGAAGACGTCCAATGCGTAGAGTGGCAGATCCACTTCGATTAATGGGAGCAAAAATTGCGGGAAGAGAGAATGGCCAATTTACCCCTTTAGCAGTTCAAGGGTCAAAGTTAAAAGCAATTGACTATACGATGCCTGTGGCGAGTGCCCAAGTGAAATCAGCCATATTGCTTGCAGGACTAAGGGCAGAAGGAACAACAATTGTCCGGGAAAAAGAGGTCTCACGCGATCACACAGAAAGAATGCTTAAACAATTTGGTGCAACAATCGAGGTTGCTGATGGTGTTGTAGCTTTCGAAGGGGGACAACAGCTTCAAGCTACCCATGTCAACGTTCCCGGTGATATCTCTTCAGCCGCTTTTTTCTTGGTAGCAGGAGCAATTGTTCCCGGTAGTGAGATTGTTATGGAAAATGTTGGTGTCAATCCAACCAGGGCCGGGATTCTTGAAGTACTAGAAAAAATGGGAGCAGATCTGTCGGTAGCATTAGCAGACGAAACTGCTGCCGAACCAACTGCAACACTGACAATTCGCACTTCCAACCTAAAAGCAACAATAATCGAAGGGGAGATCATCCCACGGTTAATCGATGAAATCCCTATCATCGCTCTTTTAGCGACTCAAGCAGAGGGGACTACGATCATCCGTGATGCGGAGGAATTAAAGGTTAAAGAAACAGACCGGATCACTGCTGTTGTTACAGAACTTCAAAAGCTGGGAGCCGATATTGAAGCGACCGAAGATGGGATGATTATTCATGGACCTACAAAACTCCATGGAGCGAGGTTAAAGTCATACGGAGATCATCGTATCGGAATGATGTCTGCAATCGCTGCCTTAATTTCAACTTCACTTATTGAAATAGATGATACGGAATGTATAGCTGTTTCATATCCAACGTTCTTTGAACATGTAGAAACACTTTTGAACAAATAATTTTTAAGATACCAACAGTAGAAGGGCAAAATAAAATAGTAGGACCTCCTGCGATTTCATGCGGGGCAGGTCCTTTTTCTTGTTTCAATTAAATAAGTGAAGTAGCATAGTATTGACTAAACATAAAAAAGGTGAGTAAAAGTTGACAAATACAGCGAACGAAATGATACAAGCCATTCAAAGTGGAGAATTACAACAAATTAATAATTTGTTAGAAACGATATTATTAAATGAGCAGCCGGATGTATTATATGAGATAGCCGATTTACTGATGCAATACGGCTTTTTAACTGAAGCAGATCGAATTTATGAACATTTGCAATTTTTATTTCCGGATGAGGCTCAAGTGGCCATTGATCGTGCATCAGTATTAATCGAATTAGGTGACGAAGATGAGGCTCTACAGTTACTGATGGGGATTGATTCAGAGGCGCCAGAGTATGCACAAAGCTTACTTTTATTAGCAGATTATTATCAAATGCAAGGATTATATGAAGTAGCTGAACTGCGTATTACCGAAGCTCTGGAATTATTGCCGAATGAACCATTATTGCAATTTGCAAAAGCTGAATTATTGTTTGAAACCGGCCGTTTTACGGAAGCAGCTCGTATTTATGAAGAATTGCATGCCAAAGCAAAAGAAATTGCTGGGGTGTTATTGGCTTCAAGATTGGCGGAAGTATATCGTGCAGGCGGTGGATATGAAACTGCCCTGGATTACTATATGGAAGCGTTAGAGGAATCAGTAACGCCTGATTTATTATTTGGTTCTGCCTACGCCGCTTTCCAAACTGAAAAATACGAATTGGCTACGAAACAGCTGGAGGATTTAAAAGAATTGGATCCTGACTATTTTAGTGCTTACTTATTATTGGCAGAGAGCTATGCCATGCTGGAAGATAATAAAAGAGCGCTAAAAACCATTGAAGAAGGCTTGCAGCGTGACGAGTACGAAAAGTCATTCTATTTATTTGCCGGTAAAATGGCTTTAAAAAACAATTTGCCGAATGAGGCGACTAATTACTTGCAACAGGCCATTGCCCTTGACCCGGAATATATGGAAGCCATTCTAGTCCTTATGTCAATCTATGCAAACCAAGAGCGCTTTGAAGAAATTATAGAATTATATGAAAATTTAAAAAATAATGATTTCGACTGGAGCGCTTTATATCCCTTTGTTGCGGATGCTTATGCCAAGAATGAGGACTATGAACGTGCATGCGAAATTTACAAGATAGCATATAATGATTTTAAAGACGAACCATCGTTTTTAGAAAAATATTGTTATTTCTTGATTGAAGAAGGAAAAAGAGAGGAAGCACGAAGTATCGTTAATCAATTAATTGCTTTGGAACCAACAGAGCAACAATGGTTAGATCTTCTCTACACTCTTGAATAAAAGGAGGGATAGCAAAGTGACTTCTTCCATTCCAATTATTGATAAAAAAACTTTTGTTCGTTGGTTTCTAAAAAATTATCAATTAAAAAGAAGAGAATGTGTTTGGATACTGAACTATTTATTGAGCAATGATAGCCTACTTGAAAATATTCACTTTGTAGAAGAAGCGCATTATTGTCCGCGAGCAATAGTAATGTCCTCTGTTGATTCGACTGGCGTACCATTTCGGTTTTATAAAGGAAACATTATGACAAGTGATGCCGAAAAATCTTTTCATGATTTAAGATTACACCCTAATGAAAGCATGTATATCCAATTAAACTTTCCTAATATACCTCCGAGTCAACAGTATTTAGCTGTATTAGAGGAAAACCCATTTATGCCCAAGTATTTGCATATTAGCGAAAAGGACCGGCTCATAGCTGAAGAAATGCTGAATAATAGTTTGTTGGCATTTCAAGAAGAAAAGTTGTTAAAAGAAATAGACGATGCTTTGGATAAAGGAGATAAAGAAAGATTCTATTCGCTATCCAACTTACTCCAGGCATTGAAGCAAACTACTAAAAATATGTAATCGTATCGTTGAAAGATAGAATTAGAGAATTATATAAATTCGAAAAGATACAGGGTGAAAGAAAATATCTCTTCAATTATGATAGGGGCACACAGAGTGTAGACAAAGTTGTTGATTGACTTTGTCTGCACGAATTTTTTTCATTTCCTGTCTAGTAGTGAATGTCATGAAAGCGCTTGCCATGCAATGTGGAAACTCATGCAAGAAGTTTGTGGAATAACTGACTTGCTAGAACGCATAAACGAGGCAATTGAAGGGGCGGCTGTTGCTGGATTCTTCTAATTCAGCCTTGAATTAGATAAATCTAAAGTGGCGTCGTTTTGACTTTCTTATAACTCTATAAATTACTAAGTAATATTTGATTAAAATTAAACTGTTATTTTTTTTTGTTTTTGGCAATAGTAAATATTGATATATGGAGGAGAAATCATGTTTTTTAATGTAAATGATGTAAAACAATTTCAATCACAAAAGGATTTTATTGATACGGCACTCGTACCGCTGCTTTCTTTGGAATTCGAAGATGAGAGAATAAAGCAAAGCAGCTCAGCAGCAGATTTCTTGATGTCCCTGACAGCATTTGTTGAACAGCAGTTCAAAGGCAGATTAATGCTTGTCCCTCCATTTTCTTATACTAAACAGACAAAAGCTGGATTACCTGTAATCTTACTAAAGGAAGAATTGCAAAATGCAGGTTTTAAGCACGTCATCTTTATTACAAACGATCACGCTTGGACAAGCGATAGCGAACAAGTTGATGTCATCTGGTTACCTTCCATTCCTTTGGAATCAATGGATAAAGGGGTTAGGAAAACAGTGTTGGAAGAGCAATTGAAACAGATAATTCCTATATTGACTTCCAAATGGTTCCAAAGCTAGAAAATTGTTTCATTAAATGTTCACAAACTTGTCGAAAGTATGGAAAGCCAATATTGACCAACCTATTTTATTGATATATCATAGATATGTCCTAGTAATTACTATTTGTAAAAGTATGTCCGTTGGACTGACCTTTTAGTTAGAGGGGGGAAAAGGATGAGTAACAATCGAGTTTCAAGACGTCAATTTCTTAACTACACTTTAACTGGTGTTGGTGGATTTATGGCGGCGGGTATTTTAATGCCAATGGTTCGCTTTGCAATTGATCCAGCTTTACAAACTAAAACTGATGGTGATTTTGTACAAACTAGCCAAAAAGTTGCAGATCTTACAGAGGAGCCTGTAAAAGTTGACTTTTCATATGAACAAGTTGATGCATGGTACACATCAGAAGTTACTGATACTGCTTGGGTTTATAAAAGTGGAGATTCTATCGTAGCACTATCGCCAGTTTGTAAACACTTAGGCTGTACTGTTAACTGGAATAGTGATACTGAGCACCCAAATCAATTCTTCTGTGCTTGTCACGGTGGACGTTATGAAAAAACTGGTAAAAACATTCCGGGTACACCACCACTTGGTCCATTAGATGCATACGAAGTATCAGAAAAAGATGGCTTTTTATTGCTTGGGAAAAAAATCGCAAATAATTTAGTTTAATTAGTAAGGGGGTAGACATCAGTGCTAAATAAAATTTATGATTGGGTCGATGAACGACTGGATATCACTCCAATCTGGCGTGATATTGCCGACCACGAAGTGCCTGAGCACGTTAACCCTGCACATCACTTCTCTGCATTTGTTTACTGTTTCGGTGGTTTAACATTCTTTATTACAGTTATCCAGATTTTATCGGGTATGTTCTTGACAATGTACTACGTGCCGGACGTGGAAAATGCATGGAAATCAGTTTATTACTTACAAAACGAAGTAGCTTTTGGTGAAATCGTACGTGGTATGCACCACTGGGGAGCTTCATTAGTTATCGTAATGATGTTCTTACATACACTTCGTGTGTTCTTCACAGGTTCTTATAAAAAACCTCGTGAGTTAAACTGGATTGTGGGAGTTTTAATTTTCTGTGTAATGTTAGGATTAGGATTCACAGGATACTTATTGCCTTGGGATATGAAAGCGCTATTCGCTACTAAAGTAGGTATTGAAATTGCTGCTTCCGTTCCATTTATTGGAGAACTTATTAAAGTTTTACTTGCTGGGGATGCTACAATAATTGGTGCTCAAACGTTAACACGTTTCTTCGCAATTCATGTATTCTTCTTACCTGCAGCATTATTCGCATTACTCGCAGCACACTTTATTATGATTCGTCGTCAAGGTATTTCTGGACCACTTTGATTCAATTTCAAAATTAATGAAATGGTCTATGATTTTCTAAAGGAGGGGACACTATGCATCGCGGAAAAGGGATGAAATTCGTAGGTGATTCACGCGTTAAAGCAAATAACCGTATGGTGAATATGCCTAAAGATTATTCCGAGTATCCAGGTAAAACAGAAGCTTTCTGGCCTGACTTCTTATTAAAAGAATGGATGGTTGGTGCAGTTTTCTTAATTGGATATTTATTATTAACTGTCGCACATCCTTCACCACTTGAAGGTCCGGCAGATCCAACTAATGCTTCATATATTCCATTACCAGACTGGTACTTCCTATTCTTGTACCAATTATTAAAATACACTTATGCATCAGGTCCATACAATGTAATCGGTGCGATTATTATGCCAGGTCTAACGATTGGTGCATTAATGTTAATGCCGTTCTTGGACAAAGGTCCTGAACGTCGTCCATCAAAACGTCCACTACCAACTGCATTTATGCTGTTAGCACTAGCTGCAATGATTTTCTTAACTTGGGAGTCAGTAGTTAACCATGACTGGGAAGCTGCAGCAAAGCAAGGTGAAATTAAAGAAGAAGTGGACATTGAAATTGACGAAACTGCAGAAGGTTTCTTAATTTTCTCTGGTGAACAAGGTAAATCTTGTATCGCATGTCACGGTGCTGATATGCAAGGTGGAGGAGCAGCTCCTGCTCTAGTAGGTAACGAATTAACAGCTGAAGAGGTTGCAGAAGTAATCAAAAATGGTCGTGGCGCAATGCCGGCAGGCCAATTTGCAGGTACTGATGAAGAACTTCAAGTATTAGCTGAATTCATCGCTAGTCTAAAAGCCGAAGAATAATATTTTTAAAAAAGAGAGTCGGGAAACTGGCTCTCTTCTCTTTTAGTTATTTCTATTTCATATGTTGAATTGTAAGAAAATATACATAATTTTTTAAAATTTAGAGGAATAATAAGGGGAATAGAAAATGAAGTCATTTTTAAGTCAATCATGGTTTTTATTAACACATCGTTCATTTTTGACGCTATTATTTTTGATCAACTTTCTTGGTACAATCTATGGTTATATTTGGTATGGTTCGCAATTATCCAGAACTGAACCTAAATTTCTAATATTTGTTCCAGATAGCCCAACAGCAAGTTTGTTTTTTTCGATTGCAGTACTTGGTTGGATATTTGGAAAACATTTTAAGCTAATTGAAGCGCTAGCCTTAATAACACTTGTCAAGTACGGGGTATGGGCTGTTGTTATGAATTTATTGACGTTGGCGGAGATTGGCTCAATTGGTCCAGCTGGTTGGATGCTTGTTTTCTCCCATGGATTAATGGCTGTTCAAGCGATACTTTACATGGCAAAATATCGTTTCAGCATGATTCATATTGCAATCGCGGCTATCTGGACATTGCATAATGATGTGATTGATTATGTATTTGGACAAATGCCTACCTATAGCGTTCTAAGCCAATATTCAAGCCAAATCGGTTATTTTACATTTTGGCTATCAATAGTTTGCATTGCAATTGCTTATTTTGTTTATACTAATAATCGTAATATGTATCAGGAACAGTTTAATCGAAAATAATATCTCTATTCTTTGGCTTATTCTTTTCTCACATCTAATGGGCGTGAATATTTGCATAACCAACAGTGAGCTATTAAAATTAGTAGTATAGTAATCTATTAGAAAGGAAGAGGTCAATTGACAGCAGGAATGTATATTGTTTACTTTCTAATTATCCTGATTTTGCCAATTTATGCACAGATGAAAGTAAGAAGTACTTACAAGAAATTTTCTCAAGTGCAATCTTCAAAAATGATGACTGGTGCTCAAGTAGCACGACAGATTTTAGATCACCATGGTTTATTTGATGTTCGAGTGGTACCGACACAAGGTGTTTTATCGGATCATTATAATCCAGCAACGAAAACAGTTGCTTTGTCAGAAAGTAACTACTATGAATCGTCAATTGCGGGCATTGCAGTTGCTGCACACGAGGTTGGTCACGCAATTCAGCATAAAGAAGCTTACTCGTTTTTAAATATACGTTCAAAATTAGCACCTGTAGCTAATATAACGTCGAATGCATCCTGGATATTTGTGATGATTGGTATTTTTGCGTCTAGTTCAGGTTTTCTATTATTAGGGATTGTCTTGCTTTTAGCAGGAGTTTTATTCCAGGTAGTAACTTTACCGGTCGAATTCGATGCTTCGAAACGTGCGATGAATGAAGTCGTGTCTTTAGGTATTATTCCAAATAATGAAGAGCGTGCTGCGAAAAAAGTACTAAATGCAGCAGCAATGACTTATGTTGCAGCAGCAGCAGTTGCAGTCTTGGAGTTATTACGATTAATCCTAATATACACGGGTATGAGATCTGATGACTAAAAAATGACTTAAAAAGATTTGTCCCAAAGGTATGGTCAGCATACCTTCGGGGCTTTTTTATTTTTATTTTAAGAAGGGGATTCCACTCAGTGGTGCGAGTTCTTTTTTGCATTAAAATATGGGAACAACTAATCTGGACGTTCCCGTACTTATCCCGTTAAGGCACCTGTTAATGAAGTAAGATAATTAATTTATAATAATCTTACCAGTGTACTTGAAGTTTATTACCACTCGGGTCAAAAAAATGGAAAAAGGCATGACCATTATCTTCTTTTATATCCTCGACTTTAACTTGATTATCGATTAAGTGTTGATGAAAATTTGATAATTCTGGACTTGTAAAGGCAATGCTAAATTCTTGTTCATTATTAATTGTAAAATGTGCAAATGTTTCATCTTCGGTAGGGACTAATATAAGTAAGAAAGGTCCTTCATTTACTTTTAAAATTGCAAGTTCTTCTGTATTGTTTAGCAATTGGAGCCCTAAAACATCTTGATACCATTGTACAGACAGTTCTAAATCTTTTACGGGAATTCTAATATAATGTACTTGTTCAATAAATGATTTACTCATAGCCTTCTCTCCTTTATTTCATCCTGTATTTCAAATAGTTCCCTTTCTATATCCCTTTTTCCTTCCCAATATTGATTTAACCTGACCTCCGTTATAGAACGAATGTTTGAGAAAAACAAATAACAACATTATTCTTTAACAAAGCCTTGCCTTAAAGGAAAAAATTTTTTCATTCAAATAATAACTAGTACGCTAGATTAATAGAATGTAGAGAAATATTCCTAAATTATGAAAGCGCCATCATGTGCTTTGCATAGCAAATATAAGGGGGGAGAGAAATGAAATTTAGTTTTTCCAAGGTGCTGTTGTTTAGTTTTGTTGGAATAATTGTTATCGCAGGTCTTGCTTTTTATGCAGGTGTATTAACAAAGAATAGTTTAGAAGATCTCAAACCTGAAGAAGATAGTGGTGAATTCATTATCGAAACAACAACAGAAGAAGCAGAAGAAAACAATGGTAAAAGTCCCAGTCAACCGGATATAAATGTGGACTATGCTAAAGAAGAATGGATAACCCACGGAGGCGACTACTACAATCGGCGCTTTTCAGAACTTGACCAGGTTAATCTCGAGACAATTAATGATTTAAAGCCAGAGTGGGTAACGAGTTTAGGTGCCAGTCTTGATATGAAGTTTTCCGGTGAAGCAACACCTATTGTCGTTGATGGCGTTATGTATATTGCCACTGCTGAAAATGATGTCTTGGCATTGGATGCAAAAACCGGGGAGAAGATTTGGGAGTATCGCCCTGAAATTGAGGAAAAGCTTGATACAGTTTGTTGTGGCTGGACGACTCGCGGTGTAGCGGTAGCGGATGGTAAGGTTTTTGCTGGGTTACTGGATGCTAGACTAATAGCTTTAGACCAACAAACAGGTGAGCTGCTGTGGGAAACCGAAGTAGCAGATTGGGAAGAAGGCTATACGATTACAAGTGCACCTCTTTACTATAACGGCAAGGTCTACACTGGGGTTGCTGGTGGGGAATACGGAATCCGCGGAAGGATTATGGCCTATGATGCAGAATTCGGTCACGAAGTATGGCGCTGGTATACAATTCCAACACCTTATGAAAAGAATGGGGACACATGGCCCGATGATGAAAATAAAAACTGGCTACATGGCGGTGCCCCGGTTTGGAACACGCCAGCAGTCGATCCAGAGCTTGGATATATCTATTTTGTAACAGGCAATACCGCCCCGGATTTGGATGGAAGCAAACGAGAAGGGGATAATCTTTATGCAAACTCCATTGTTGCTTTAAATGCTGAAACGGGTGACTATGTATGGCATTTCCAACAAGTACATCATGATATATGGGACTTGGATCCTACAAACCCAGTTATACTATTTGATGTAGAAATCAATGGAGAAACTAGAAAAGCACTTGGAGAAGCTGGTAAGACCGGGTGGATCTATTTCCTGGATCGCGAAACAGGGGAACCATTAATAGGTATTGAGGAAAAAGAGGTGCCTCAGCTTGCTGAACAGAAGACCTCTCCAACCCAGCCGTTCCCGGTGGGGGATTCCTTTGTTCCACAAGCAGTAACAGAAGAAGATGTAGCACGTGATTTAAGTGATGATTTTGAGGGAGAAATCGGTTCTATTTTTACACCTTTCTGGGATGAACCAATTACCTTAAAACCATCCGCTTTCGGAGGTGCTAACTGGCCACCGTCAGCCTACTCTCCTGAAACAGAATATTTCTATGTTTTAGGTACAGACGGATATATTGCACTGTCTCGCATGGATGAAGATATCTATGAAGAAGGCGGAATGTATATAGGCAGTATAATGGTTCCGGTTTCCGATGCCCCAACTCGCGGAACGGTTACGGCAATGGATGTAAAAACCAATACCATTGCATGGCAAGTTGTTTGGGATACTAATGCGTATTCAGGGATACTTGCAACAGCTGGGGATATAATCTTTGTCGGCCACAATGATGGACGTCTAATCGGTTTCAATGCAAAAACAGGGGAAGAAGTATGGAGCTACAAGATGGATGCAGGTGCGAACGCTCCATCTGTTACCTATGAGATTGATGGTGAACAATATCTGTCAATCTTTGCTGCAGGGAATTCTTTAGCCGGCTCTGTTCATGGAGATAAAGTATATACGTTCAAACTTAATGGCGGCTGGGATGGAACACCAATTGATGCTTCGGAAAAAAGCAATGGTGAAGCTAAGGACGACGTAGCTACTGATGAAGAACCAACAGAACCGGAAACAACTGGCGAGACAAGTGATTCTTATGAATTAGGCCTTTCCGTTTACGAAGGAAACTGCCTATCATGTCATGGAAATATGGGTGAAAACGGACATAATGGGCCAAATCTGCAACTAAGTGAATTGGCGGAAAACTATGAAGAAGTTGTTGATCGAATTAAAAATGGCGGCTCCACAATGCCCGCATTCGGAACAATTCTAACAGAGGAAGAAATAGATGAGGTTGCTCGCTATGTAAATGAAGTTTTGTCGAAGGCAGATGAATAATCACCTATTTTTAACAATTTTTAACACCCTAAAAAGTAAAATGCAATAAAAAATGAGCGCTTGGAATGTTGATAATCCAAGCGCTCCCATTTAATTATTTATAGATGAACCCTCTTAAGGTTAAGTGAATTATAGTTTCAGCCGAAAGATTCTTTGTTATTCATCAATTCTGAAACCCTCTCCAGTGACATCATTTACATCAATAATGGATACAAAAGCATTTGGGTCGATGGAGCGTATTATTGATTTGAGCCGTACTAATTCATTTCTTGCGACAATACAGTATAGTACATCCTTCGATTGCTTTGTATAGTGCCCATACCCATGGAAAATTGTAATCCCTCTTTCCATCTTTTCAGAAATTACATTCGCAATTTCATCAGGGTTATTTGAAATGATGAGTGCAGCTTTTGCAGTGTAGGCACCTTCCTGGACCATGTCAATCACTCTGGCCCCAACGTAAACGGCAACAAGAGTATACATCATCGACCGGGCATCCAAAAATGTCATCCAGGATGCCAAAATAACAAACGCATCAAATAAGAACATTGTTCGTCCCATACTCCAACCAATATGCTTGTTCGTCACACGTGCGATAATATCCACTCCGCCCGTAGTTCCTCCACATCTAAAAATTATACCCAATCCTACACCAACGAACACCCCTGCAAATAATGAAGCCAACAGCAAGTCATCATGTAGATCAAGGGTAAATTGATATACTTGGAAAATACGAAGAAAAATAGATACAGCTACTGTCCCAATAATCGTGTAAATAAATTCCTTGCGCCCAAATTGCTTCCAGCCCAGTATGAACATGGGGATATTGAGGATTAAATTCAATATGGCAGGATCCCAATGCAATGTGAAGTATAATATTAACGTGATTCCACTAAAGCCACCTTCACCCAGTTCATTCTGCATATTAAAATGCACAAAGCCAAAGCTATAAATGGCTGCCCCCAATAATATTCCAATAATATTTTTGATCTTTAAGCCTTTCAATAAAAAACCCCCATACATTCTCGCTTCCAGTTGCACGATTCCAATATTATTTTGTAGTTTGCCCCGATACCCCTATTTAAAAATAATGGGGTGGAGAAACCGGAAAATAGCTAATTTGTCCCATAATTAGCCTAATGTCAAAAATAATCCACAAAATGCAGTTTCACCTTACCCCACATTAACTTGCAGTACGGTAGGGACTACTGCAAGTAAAAGCCCGTTTAGGTCAACCAACAATTAGTGGACATAAACATTCCTCAAAAATGCAGTTACACCTTATTATGTTGTATTTTTCTTCTTTTGACAACATAGCCCTTTATTATATACGATGTTACTAAGTGCGTGGTATGATGACGAATAGATATTTACTCGCGCAACACAAGAGATAAGTACATAGTAAAAATCAAGAATTAGTTATGTCTTCCCATTTTAATGCTATTAGAAACAATCCTCGAACTATGTAAAATACCAAATTAAATAACCCAAATAGCAATCGTACTGAAGTAAAATCCAATAAACAATAAAGGGCCTTTTCTTCAATTTAGTATGTTATGAAGTTGTATCTGGTATCCAAGTAGAAGATACTTTTAATAGCAAAGACGAATTATCGTACAGGGGATTCCATTATGGATATGAAAGGATGAGCAATTATGACAATTCGAGTAGCAATAGCAGGAAGCAGAGGGAAAATGGGGTCAGAAGCAGTAAAGACTGTTTGTAACCGTGAAGAAATGGAACTTGTCGCGGCGTTGGATTACAAGCATGTAGGAGAAAGTTTGGCTGAACTTGAAATGTTTCCATCCAATCTGGATGTCCCTATCTATACGAATTTAACTCAACTAATTACCGAAACAAAACCTGATGTATTAATTGATCTGACAAATCCACACTCTGTATATGAGCATACGAAAGAAGCAATGCTGCACAATGTTCGAACGGTTGTTGGAACAACTGGATTTACCGACGATCAATTGGAAGAGTTGACGAATTTGGCAAAGGTTAACAAAGTGGGATGTATTATAGCCCCGAACTTTGCAATTGGTGCTGTCTTAATGATGAAATTTGCAAGAGAGGCTGCAAAATATATGCCCCATGTTGAAATCATCGAATTACATCATGATCGTAAATTGGATGCTCCTTCCGGTACAGGTAAAAAAACTGCTCAAATGATTGCAGAAGTGCGTGAAGCAACAAAACAGGGCCATGAATTCGAAGCCGAAACGATGCCGGGTGCAAGAGGGGCAGATTTTGAAGGCATGCGTATTCACTCGGTGCGTTTACCTGGTTTGGTAGCGCATCAAGAGGTTCTATTCGGCGGAGAAGGGCAAATGCTTACGATTCGACATGATTCCTATAATCGAGAATCCTTTATGGGTGGAGTAGTTTACTGTGTCGAAAAAGTTATGACACTGGAAGAATTAGTATACGGATTAGAAAATATCCTATAGGAATGGAGATTTAACATGAAAATCGCTCTAATTGCACATGATCGCAAAAAAGATAGTCTAGTTGAGTTTGCAATAGCATATAAAGAGATATTATCTGAGCATGAACTATTTGCAACGGGGACAACAGGGCAGCGAATACAAGATGAGGTTGGCTTGGAAATAACAAGATTTCGTTCAGGTCCATTAGGCGGCGACCAGCAAATTGGTTCCATGATCGCCAACAATGACATGGATATGGTCATCTTCTTCCGGGACCCGTTGACGGCCCAGCCACATGAACCTGATGTGACGGCACTTGTTCGACTATGCGATGTATACCACATTCCATTGGCAACGAATATGGGCACAGCAGAAATTCTGCTGAAAGGCCTGCAAGAAGGATTTGTTGATTGGAGATTAATCCAGGAAAGACGTAAATAATAGGAGCAGCAAATAAACTTTTGAATTATAAATAACTGTTAATCTAAATATAGGAACTTCTCACGGATGCTTGTTTGAATTCTGTTGAAAAATTGGGCATAAATGAATCTGCGCATATTTGATTAATTAATTTGTTTTCAAGGTTTTAAGTCAATTAATTATTTGGATAGAGAGGATGAACGTCGGATGAGAAGATTGAAAATCGGTATTACATGTTATCCAACAGTTGGCGGGTCGGGAGTTCTTGCAACAGAACTTGGAAAAATGCTTGCTGAGCGAGGACATGAAATACATTTTATTACATCAAGTGTTCCATTTCGATTGAACAAGATTTACCCTAATGTATTTTTCCACGAAGTTGAAGTTAATAACTACTCCGTTTTCCAATATCCTCCCTATGATCTAGCACTGGCGAGCAAGATGGCTGATGTTATTAAAGAAAAGAAGCTGGATGTATTGCATGTTCATTATGCAATCCCGCATGCTGTATGTGCGGTACTGGCTCGTGAAATGTGTGGAGAAAATATAGGGATTCTTACAACCCTGCATGGAACGGATATCTCTGTTTTGGGCCAGGACTCAACCATGGCTCAAGCCATTAAGTATGGAATTGAAAAGTCTGATATTGTGACGGCTGTTTCAGATGCCTTGAAAGAACAGACCTATCAGTTAATAGATCCAAAGAAGGAAATAGAGACTGTTTATAATTTCGTTGATGAATCTGTATTTAAGCCAATCGATTCAAGTAATTTAAAAGCGCAGTACGGCATTCGCGATAATGAACGTGTATTGATTCATGTATCGAATTTCCGTAAAATCAAGAACCTGCCGGATATCATCAATACCTTCTTTAAAGTACGGGAAGAAATGCCTGCCAAACTGCTATTGGTTGGAGACGGTCCAGAAAAACAAAGAATGGTGGATTTAGTAAAGTCCTCACCATTTAAAGAGGATGTCCTGTTTTTAGGAAAACAAGAAAACGTAGCAGAATTATTCGGCTTAAGCGACTTAAAATTACTTATGTCGGAAACCGAGTCTTTCGGTTTGGTTTTATTGGAGGGAATGGCCTGTGGTGTTCCAGGAATTGGAACAAACGTGGGCGGCATACCCGAAGTTATTCAACATGGGGAAAACGGTTTTATCATTGAACCAGGTGATACTGAGGGAGCAGCCAAATATGCGATTGAATTATTGAAGGACGAAGAGAAATTAATTCAATTCCGGCAAGCTGCACTTACTTCCATTCAAACGAAGTTCTTGGCAAAACCGATTATTGATCATTATGAACAACTATATGAGCGATTGGTGGCACTTCGTGTATGAATGTGAAGAAGGAATGGCACGTTGCATTACGGGTAATTGACAAAATTGAAAAGAGTGGTTTCGAAGCAGTGATTGTTGGCGGTGCGGTACGTGATTACCTATTGCAAAGACCAGTCAATGATGTGGACGTAGCGACGAATGCCCTGCCTACTGAGATAAAAGGCATCTTTACATCGACAGTGGATGTCGGAATTGAGCACGGGACCGTTTTAGTATTGGACGAAGGCGAACCAATTGAAGTAACAACCTATCGTACGGATGGTACATATAGCGATTATCGGAGACCGGAAGAAGTAGCATTTGTTCGTAATCTGGAAGACGATCTACAACGACGCGACTTTACAATCAACGCAATGGCCTTTACAAAAGAAGGCAAGATTATCGATTTGTTTGGCGGCAAAGAAGATATTGATAAAAAGTTGATTCGTGCAGTAGGTAATCCAAATGTCCGTTTTCGCGAAGATGCCCTTCGAATGTTAAGGGCAATTCGATTCTGTGCACAATTAGGGTTTTCTATTGAAGAAGAAACTTTAAAGGCAATTCAGGTAGATAGCGATTTAATTGATTTTATCGCCAATGAACGAATCTCGATGGAATTGGCAAAGATATGGAAAAGTAAATATGTCTATTACGGGCTTCAAACACTAATCGAGACAAATTTATCGAAATTTTTAGTTGGGCAATTTGCAGAACAGCTCGAGCATTGGCGTATATTTAAGGCTGGGAAACCAGTGGTGGGTTGGGCTTACTTATGTCTGCTCAACCGCCAGGAGTTTCAAAACATTGCAGATTTCTATCGATTGTCGAATAGAGAAAAAACCTATATCCGCAAAGTGCTAAATGCGTTTGACGCGCTACGGCAAAATTGGACTGCAATGGACTACTTTACAAATGAATTGGAAGTACTGGAAACTGCTTATGATTTTGCAAGGTGGCAGAATATAGGACTGCCTTTTAAAAAGGAAAAAATACGGGAAATTAAGAATAACTTGCCATTGCAGGCCATTGATCAGCTAGCGATCAATGGCAATCATTTAATGAGCTGGACTACCAGGAAAAAGGGTCCATGGATTAAAGTAGCACTGGATGCTGCAACTATTGCCGTGTTGAATGGATATGTAGAAAATGACGAAGAGAAGTTGAAGGAATGGTTCATAAATGACTTTATCAATGAAGGATAAAATACTTAAACGTTTCCTGCTGTCTTCGGGTGAACCGATTTCTGGCCAGAATCTGGCAGAAGAACTAGGAATCTCCCGAACGGCAGTATGGAAACATTTACAGTCCCTGCAAGAAGAAGGATATACTTTTGATACAATCAAGAAAAAGGGCTATCTTCTAAGAAGCAAACCGGACAGGGTGGATGCTGCCAGTATAGCATCCTTGCTATCAACGGAACGATTCGGTCAAACAATTCATTATTATCAGGAATGTGCCACAACGCAAACAATTGCGCATGAGCTAGCACGAACCGGGGCACCGGATGGAACGGTTGTCATAGCTGAAACTCAAACTGATGGCAAAGGACGGATGAGTCGTCCTTGGGAATCGACAAGAGGGAAAGGCATCTGGATGACAGTTATTATTAAACCGGACGTATTGCCGCACCAAGCACCACAATTTACATTGGTTGCCGCAGTTGCAATTGTGAATGCAATGAAATCACTCTACAGCAATTTTACTCCGGTCATCAAATGGCCAAATGATATTTTGATTAATGGACGCAAATGTACAGGGATTCTAACAGAAATGATTGCTGAGATGGATCGGGTACAAGCTTTATTAATCGGAATCGGAATCAATGTAAATCAACAGCAAGGCGACTTTCCGGAAGAGCTGCATGCTATTGCAACTTCTTTAGGTATGGAAGAAGATAGAGCTTTAAATCGAGCTGAACTAGTTGGGACCATTTTAAACTATTTAGAGAAATATAGTGATTTGTATATGGCAGAGGGTTTCGCTCCCATCAAGAAACTTTGGGAAGAAGCATCGGGAACAATCGGTAAACAAATTAAAGCAACGACTTTAAGGGATGTGATTCAAGGAAAGGCAATTGGAATCACAGAATCAGGAGTTCTTGAGATACAACTTGAGAATGGTGAAATCCGCAGTGTCTATTCGGCAGACATTGAACTAAAAGAATAATATCATGGAAATTCGAAAAACTCTTTTTCTTAGGTGAATATTCACTGATGAAAAAGAGTTTTTTTATTGTATAGTCAATAAGTCTACTGAATTTAAATTTCAGAATAATCGAAAAGTACAAAATGTTAAAATATTCAAATTGATTATTACATTTTTACTATTACTATGGTATTTTCTATTACATATAGGAATATATAATTAAGAAAAATAGTTGATAGACTTTATAATTACTAGATTCGGGGTGAACTAGCTTTATGAAAATGATTAGTTCTTTGTTTTGTCGTATGCTTGGCTATCATAAATACAGTTATTTTACAGATCGCTGCGTTCGTTGCGGGAAAGTACGTTCTTCAAATTCTTCATCTACAGGTGTGCACAAGGTCTAAGGTATTCTAGTATTTCTTAAAAATTATTTTTCATGAAAAAACCCTTCCATTAAAAAGTGGAAGGGTTTTATTGTGGACGACCTCTCCAAAAAATCTTCCAATTAAAATAGTGATAAATTTCATTTAAATCTGTATACGATTAGTTTAAAACTTGTTATAGTAGCGGTATGGACAGTATCATTTTTGAACTGTACCTTTTTACACGCTTTACTAACCAAAAAGATCTGCCTTGATCTAATGAAAGACAGGGACGGAAGAAAACAACTGCGTTAAGATTTGAATTACAACAACGCAATCCTTCTGTCTATTTTACCGACAGAGGGATTTTTTTATGCCGGGGCACCGCTCCTTTGCCGGGCTTTGGCATAAGGGAAAAACATTGATTATCGCTAATGGTCGATAATCAGTTCTTCTCATGTTTTCTTCTTAAAAAAGGAGGAGAAAATGATGAAAAGTACGAGCGACTTCTTAAAAATGAAAGCAGAAGGGGAAAAAATCGTTATGATTACGGCCTATGACCACCCTGCTGCAAAGTTCGCTGAAGAGGCTGGAGTTGATACGATTTTAGTAGGGGATTCCTTAGGAATGGTTGTTCTGGGGTATGATTCAACACTCCCTGTAACAGTCGAAGATATGATCCACCATGCAAAAGCTGTAAGACGTGGAGCAAAGGATACTTTTGTAGTTGTAGATATGCCTTTTGGATCGTATCATGGGGATTCCAATGAGACATTGAAAACCGCGGTCAGAATGATGCAGGAAACTGGTGCAAATGCTCTGAAGCTCGAGGGTGCTGGCGTTGTATTAACAGCGATTGAAAAGTTAACAACCGCTGGAGTCCCGGTCGTTGCACACTTAGGATTGCAGCCACAGTCAGCGAGTGTTCTAGGTGGGTATAAAGTACAGGGGAAAACAGCTGAGCAAGCAATGAAATTAATACAAGATGCAAAGGAATGTGAAGCAGCAGGAGCCTGTGCTGTCGTATTGGAATGCATTCCACATCAGCTAACTGAAGCGGTTACTAAGGCATTGAAGATTCCGACAATTGGTATCGGGGCCGGTGCTTCTGCTGATGGGCAGGTACTTGTTTATCACGATTTACTGCGTTATGGGAAGCATCATATTCCTAAATTTGCTGAGAGCTTTTCGTTTGTAGGGGAAGAGGTTGAAAGCGGGATTAAAAACTATAAGAATGCAGTAAAAGATGGCTCCTTCCCTACATTGAAGCACAGCTTTACGATGAAGGATGAAGAGCTATCGCAAATTTATGGGGGCGTGGAAAAATGATGATCATACACACAATATCCCAATTGAAAGCTACTATTCACCAGGCAAAAAAAGATGGCAAATCCATTGGCTTGGTTCCTACCATGGGCTTTTTGCATGAGGGGCATTTAGCGTTGGCAGGCAAAGCAAGAGAAGAAAATGAACTTGTGGTTATGAGCATTTTTGTTAATCCAACCCAATTTGGGCCAAACGAAGACTTTGAATCCTATCCCCGTGATTTAAATAGAGATGTTCAACTTGCTGAGTCGGTAGGAGTTGACATTATTTTTGCTCCGTCTGCAGAAGAGATGTATCCGGAAAATGGCGGCATTATGATAAGAGCTGGAAGACAATCCGAAATTTTGTGCGGTGCTTCAAGACCTGGACATTTTGATGGGGTGCTGCAAGTGGTCACTAAGCTATTCCATATAACAGAACCAACTCGTGCTTACTTTGGCCAGAAAGATGCACAGCAGGTGGCAATCATACAAACTTTAGTAAGGGATTACAACTTCCCATTAGAAATCAGATCCCTGCCCATTGTACGTGAAGCTGATGGGTTGGCAAAATCATCGCGCAATGTCTATTTATCAGAGCATGAACGTGAAGTGGCACCAGTAATCTATGAAGCAATAGTGATAGCCAAAGAAAAATTTCTATTGAATGGGGACGCTGATGAAGCGATTAAACTTGCGTCACATCATATTAAAAGTAAAAGTTCCGGAAAAATCGATTATATAGAGCTGCTATCTTACCCGGATTTAAAAGGGGTTACAGAGGAAACAGATCACTTTTTGCTTGCAACGGCAGTTTATATAGGAAAAACGAGATTGATAGATAATATTATTTTTTCTTTAAAAGGGGAAGCAGCATATGTTTAGAATGATGATGAACGGTAAAATCCATCGGGCACAGGTAACACAAGCCGATTTAAATTATATAGGGTCCATTACGATCGATGAAGATATTCTGGATGCTGTTGGGATGCTGCCAAATGAGAAGGTGCATATTGTCAATAATAACAATGGTGCCCGTTTTGAAACTTATATTATTGCAGGAGAGCGGGGCAGTGGTGTAATTTGTGTGAATGGTGCTGCAGCAAGACTTGTTCAAAGAGGTGATATTGTTATTATTATTTCCTATATCTATGTTACAAATGAGGAAGCAAAATGGCATAAACCAACAGTAGCCATTATGGGTGAGCATAATAGAATCAAAGAAATGATTTCCCATGAACCGGAAGCTACAATAAAATAGTATTGCAGAATATATTTCCTCTTGAGTTTCTATGAATCTTGATATAGAATAACGATAGGTGCCAAACCTATGTAAAGTTTATACTTTACAACCAAAGTACTCATTACGACACGGATTTGTCGGAGTACTTTGTTTTTATGAGCAGGGAGATGAGCCCCTGCTCTTTTTATTTATAAATAACGCTATAAAATATAAAAAATCCATATACATATATTAGGTAGGCTGGAGCATAGGCCTTCTAACAAAAAGTGTTCGTTTTGAAATATGATCCACAGCTTTTGCTGATGGCTGCGACTGCTCAGTTAATAGTGCTTCTGTAATACCATTAGCATTTTCTTAATAGTCTTTTTTAAATTTACATAGCAACTTACCTCAACCTCAAAGGTTTCCATGACTTTGGGGTCTTTTTAATTTCAAGATGGGCATAAGGTGACCGATTGACTGCAGGTATGATAAAATTCGCTTATCAAGTTCGGAAAATCCGATTGGTTCATAAAATATTTCAAGATCCAACAATACAACCGATTAATAATAAATTTTAAACTGTGAGTTGAG
This sequence comes from Ureibacillus aquaedulcis, assembly GCF_030418165.1. Lineage (GTDB taxonomy): Bacteria > Bacillota > Bacilli > Bacillales_A > Planococcaceae > Ureibacillus > Ureibacillus aquaedulcis. Next base: position 89,406 of record NZ_JAUHTQ010000006.1, on the reverse strand, counting down.
AAAAATGGTGGAAAGTCAAAAATATGCAATTGTTGATATTGAAACAACGGGTCATTCCCAGGCAAATGGTGACCGAATGATTCAAATTGCAATTGTCATTATGGAGGATTGGTGTATCAAGAAGACTTATACATCATTCATTCATCCGGGAAAGTCCATCCCGCTTTTTATACAAGATTTAACGAATATTACTGATATAGATGTACAAGATGCCAGCCCATTTGAGGCACATGCGGATTATATATATGAGCTTTTGCAGGATGCAGTGTTTGTAGCACATAACACTGATTTTGATTTATCCTTTCTGCAAGGTGAATTTAGGCGTGTTGGATTGCCAAATTGGAATGGGAAGAAAATTGATACAGTGGAATTGGCCAAAATATTATTTCCATCTTCATTAAGCTATAAATTAGGAGATTTAGCTGCAGAGTTAAATATCCCGCTTAACAATGCCCATCGCGCTGATGATGACGCAAAAGCGTGTGCATTATTATTAAAAGAATGCTGGGAAGAGCTTCTATCGCTTCCGCAGGTTACTTTGGAACAAATGCATAAAAAATCATTTCGCTTAAAGTCGAATATTTCTCAGTTGTTCTTTGAAGCTTTACAGATCAAGAGGAGAAAAATGGCTAAAGAAGACGATTATGTTTATTACAACAAACTTGCATTAAAGAAACCGGCCCAAAGTGCAATAGATGTACAAGAAGGAATGGTTTATCCTCGCACTTCGGCCGAAAAAGTAGGTCTATTTCAACGAGCCATGGACCGGTTCGAAGAGCGGCAAGGGCAATTCGAGATGATGGATGTTATTTGGGAAAATTTAAATGACAAATCCGAAGTGTTGATTGAGGCTTCGACAGGTATCGGAAAAACAATTGGCTATTTATTGCCTTCCGTACTCTATGCCAAACAAAATAACCGTAAAGTATGTATTAGTACGTATACAACGAACTTACTTGAACAGCTCCTCAACAACGAAATTCCAAAAATAGAAAAAATTATTGGGCGTCCAATCAATGTAACCTTGTTAAAAGGAAAGAAAAATTATGTGGATGTTGCGCTCTTTGAACAGTTAATGAAAAGCCAGGATCTATCCTATGATGAAACCCTAACAATCCTGCAAGTGCTTGTCTGGCTATCGAAAACACAGACAGGAGATCTGTCGGAGCTGAATTGTTCTGGTGGGGGACAGCTGTTTATTGATAAGATCCGGAAAAACAGCGAAAGCAGCGGAAAAAAGCACGCTTTTGATTACTATGACCGAGCAATTCAGGAGAGTGCAGAAGCCGACCTGATCATTACAAACCATTCTATGCTACTTGCGGACCTTGTTCGCCATGAACCGATATTCGATGAAATCGACGGCTGGATTATCGATGAAGCGCATCAGTTTGTTCAAGCAGCAGAACAACGGGAACAAGCCATTTTTACCTTTACCAATTGGAAGTATTTATTCGGTCGGATTGGGTTATCAACTGATCAGGAATTATTCTCTACATTTCAAAAGATTGCCGTAAAAAAACAAAGAATCCCTTTGAAGGCATTTCATCAATTGGAAAAAGTGTATATCGGGATGGTTGAATTATTTGATAAATCCATGCAGGATATCGTTTTTCAAATGAAAACGGTAGCCAAAACAACAAAATCAAACCCCAAAAGAATAGCGTTTTTCCAGGAGCTTGAGTTAAACCGTGGGCTTTTAGTCGATTTTTCCAAAGCCATGCAACACTGGATTGACTTGGCAGATAGCATGTCAACGCTTTTCAAAAAGGATATTGAACAAATTGCCCCGGAGCATAATCTGGTTCTTGAACAGTGGGACTTTTTTGTGCGCGAGTATAAAATGAAGCTGAGTGAATGGGATGAAATCTTCATCGAATTAGATGATGATTATACGACTTGGATAGAAATCGACCAAAGAAACCTTCCAGGCAGCATCCGGGTCCTGAAAAAACCAATATCCATCTCGGCTACAATGGAGCAACTTTTTAACCCTATAAGGGAGAAAGCCGCGGTGATTTGGACTTCAGGTACTTTAACCGTGCCCAACAATGAAAGGTTCATCGCCAAACAATTAGGTATTAAAGAAAATGTGCCGCTTAAAATGCTGCAAGCACCAAAGCAATATTACAAAGGGGCTAAAGCATTCATCGTTAATGATATGCCGGATATTCAATCCGTTTCACAGTCTGAGTATATTGAATCTGTTGCATTGGCAATTACCCAGATAGTTCGTTCTACTGAGGGTAGATGTTTTGTATTGTTTACCGCACAGGATATGTTGAGAAAAACAGTCGAGTTAATTCAGGAAAGCGGACTGCTGGATGACTATATGATTTTTGCACAAGGAGTTACCAATGGCAGCAGGATGCGTTTATTAAAGGCTTTTCAGAAGTTCAGTCATTCTGTGTTATTTGGGACGAACAGCTTTTGGGAAGGAGTAGATGTACCGGGCGATGGTTTATCATCAGTTGTTGTCGTAAGACTGCCGTTCTCTGCACCTGAAGAACCAACCTTTAAAGCAAAGTCAGCGGTCCTTCAGCAACAAGGCAAGAATGCATTTTCCGAACTCTCTTTGCCCGAGGCGATCTTAAGGTTCAAACAAGGATTTGGAAGATTGATCAGATCTTCGGAAGATAAAGGCATTTTTGTGGTATTGGACCGCCGAATCGAAACAAAATCGTATGGAACAGAATTTTTGCGTGCATTACCCCAAATTTCTGTCACTAAACTACCCCTGCAAGATATGGTTTTAGAGGTAGAACATTGGTATAATAACAAGCATGAGGAAAGAAAGCAGGTTGACAAAAATGACAAATAAAAAAGCAGCAGAAATGAAGGTGATTCGATGAAGAACTGGATAATTTTCATTTCCGTTTTTATTGTTTCTTTGGCACTTGTTATTTCTGTACTCGTAATTTGGAAATCCGACGAACCTTTCGATGAAATTGAGGAGAAGGCAGAAGAGCTGACTTTAACAACTAATTCATTGGCAGCTGTATCGGACTCGTATGTTTATAATGGTAATAAACCGTACGTTACTGTGTTCGGGGAAGACGAGGATGGTAATGAAAAGGCAATATTTGTTCCGATCAGTTTAGAAGAAAAGTCGATTCAGGAAGTGTTTTTGCAAGACGGTGTTACTAAGGAACAGGCATTGTCGGTTTTAAATAACGAAGTTGAAGTAGAGGAAGTCCTTCATACAAAATTAGGCTATGAGGAAGAAATCGGTCCCGTTTGGGAAATTACTTATACTAACGGAGATGAAAAGCTCAACTATGTTTATATCATATTTGAGGACGGACAATGGTGGAAACGCATTTTGAACTTGTAGAGGAGTAGATGTTTCATGAGAGAATTATTAGCCAATCGTGTTAAAACATTAACACCATCAGCAACTTTAGCCATTACTGCAAAAGCAAAAGAGTTAAAAGAAAATGGTATTGATGTGATTGGTTTAGGAGCAGGAGAGCCAGATTTCAATACACCAAAGAATATTCTTGATGCTGCAGCAGAGTCAATGTATCAAGGGTATACAAAATATACTCCGGCCGGCGGACTGCCTGCTTTAAAGAAAGCGATTATCGACAAGTTGGCTCGAGACAACCAACTTGATTATAAGCCAAGTGAAATTCTTGTAGGGATAGGAGCAAAACACGTTCTCTATACTTTATTCCAAGTCATCTTGAACGAAGGTGATGAGGTGATTATTCCAATCCCTTATTGGGTTTCCTATCCTGAACAAGTAAAACTGGCTGGCGGAGTTCCGGTATACGTTGAAAGTACTAGTGAACAAAACTTCAAGATTACAGCGGATCAATTACGGGATGCAGTAACGCCAAAAACAAAAGCAGTTATTATTAATTCACCTAGCAACCCTTCCGGAATGGTCTATACACGTGAAGAGTTAATGGCTATAGCAGAAGTTGCTGTAGAAAAGGATTTATTAATCGTATCGGATGAAATTTATGAAAAACTTCTATACAATGGATTAGAACATTTTTCTGTTGCGTCAATTTCTGAAGAAGTGAAAGCTCGTACAATTGTTATAAATGGTGTAGCGAAATCTCATTCAATGACTGGATGGCGTATTGGTTATGCAGCTGGAAATGCAGAGATTATTGAATCGATGACAGATCTTGCATCACACTCAACTTCCAATCCAACAACTACATCACAATATGCTACCATCGAAGCTTACAACGGATCACAGGATTCAGTAGAAGAGATGAGAGCGGCTTTTGAGTCTCGCCTAGAAACAATCTATCCAAAATTAAATGCAATTCCAGGATATAATGTGATCAAACCGCAAGGCGCATTTTATTTATTGCCGGATGTTTCGGAAGCTGCACAAAAAACGGGATACACATCCGTGGATGAATTCGTAACAGCCCTTCTTACTGAAGCGAATGTTGCAGTAGTACCGGGCTCGGGCTTTGGATTACCATCCACTATTCGTTTAAGCTATGCTACTTCTTTAGAGAACCTGGAAGAAGCGGTTCGTCGCATGGATAATTTCGTGAAATCAAAATGGCAAGACTAATTTTTGTTAACTTAACAGTTTGCAGGCATGGCAGAAGACACGCTGGTTTGCAAGCTGGTTATTCATCCAGCTGGGGTTGGATGATGAATTTTAACTTGATTAGTTTTTTGACGGAGGAACAACTATGAAAAAAATTATGATTCAAGACATGCCAGGACATATTGGCGAAACTGTAAAATTAGGTGCTTGGTTAGCAAACAAACGGTCAAGCGGCAAAATTGCCTTCCTGCAATTACGAGATGGCTCCGGCTTTGTGCAAGGAGTAATTGTAAAAGAGGAAGTCGGAGAAGAGCTATTTGCTACAGCGAAAGGTTTGACTCAAGAGACATCCATGTATGTTACAGGTGTTGTAAAAGAAGACACACGTTCAAGCTTTGGCTGTGAGTTGGCTATTACTGGCATTGAAGTAATTCATGCTGCAGTGGACTATCCAATAACGCCAAAAGAGCACGGTGTAGAATTCTTGATGGACAACCGTCATTTATGGCTACGTTCACGTAAACAACATGCAATCATGAAAATTCGTAACGAAGTAATTCGAGCAACATATGAATTCTTCAATAGTAATGGCTTTGTTAAAATTGACCCACCTATTTTAACTGGCTCTGCACCTGAAGGTACTTCCGAGCTATTCCAGACAAAATACTTCGATGAAGATGCTTATCTTTCTCAATCTGGACAACTTTACATGGAAGCAGCCGCAATGGCGTTGGGAAAAGTATTTTCATTTGGTCCTACTTTCCGTGCAGAAAAGTCAAAAACACGTCGTCATTTGATTGAGTTCTGGATGATTGAACCAGAAATGGCTTTCGTAGAATTTGAAGAAAACCTTGAAGTACAAGAGCAATATGTTGCTTACATTGTTCAATCAGTGTTGAAAAACTGCAAGCTTGAATTAGAGCGACTTGGCCGCGACACATCCAAGCTAGAAAACATTCAAGCGCCATTCCCTCGTATTTCTTACGATGATGCGATTAAATTCTTGCATGAAAAAGGTTTCGACGATATTCAGTGGGGTGACGATTTCGGTTCACCTCATGAAACAGCGATTGCGGAGCACTATGATAAACCAGTATTTATCACTTGCTATCCCGTAGGCATCAAGCCATTCTACATGCAGCCGCATCCGGAACGCGATGATGTTGTTTTATGTGCAGACTTAATTGCACCGGAAGGCTACGGAGAAATCATCGGTGGATCAGAACGTATCCATGATTACGATCTATTAAAACAACGTATTGCCGAACACAATCTGGATGAATCAGCGTATGCATGGTATCTAGATTTACGCAAACAAGGTTCAGTACCGCATTCTGGTTTCGGATTAGGACTGGAGCGTACAGTGGCATGGATTAGTGGAGCAGAGCACGTTCGCGAAAGTATCCCATTCCCAAGACTTTTAAATCGTTTATACCCATAAGTAGAGCGATTTAGCTTGTCGAATTCCATTAGATAAAAAACAAAGCGCTCGTTTCGTACGGGCGCTTTCCTTAGTATTTCCATAATTGTTCAGGCAGGATTCGAGTATCACCCAAAGCGATGTAGTAAACGATAAGTACAAGACATTAAGCGTATTTGATATAGAAAGGAGTCTTTAGTATGAACAAGAAATATCAACGACTCCATATGTGGATTGAGCAGGGGAATGTGTCAATTCCAAAACTGTTTTTCCAGCATTATAAAGCATTAAAGATTTCGGATGACGAAGCACTTCTATTATTGCATTTATTGGCCTTTCACTCGGAGCAGAATGATTTTCCGACACCAAGTGATTTAGTGGAAAGAATCTATTTTAGTGAAAACGAAATCAGTTTGAAATTACAAAGGCTTATGCAAAAAGGCTTTTTGGAGATTACCCAAGGAATTGATGCCAATGGGATAGTATATGAAAAATATTCCTTATATCCATTATGGGAAAGAATTCTCGATTATATCGAAGCTTCTTCATTACAGAAAGAATTAGAAATTGAAAAAAATGAAGAAGGGGAAATCTTTACGATTTTTGAGCAGGAATTCGGGCGCCTGCTATCCCCTATGGAAATTGAAACAATTTCCATGTGGATTGATACAGATCATCACTCACCGGCCGTCATAAAAGCAGCATTAAAAGAGGCAGTGCTGGCAGGCAAGATTTCGCTGCGTTATATAGATCGAATTTTATTTGAATGGAAAAAGAAAAATATTACATCCATTAAACAAATCGAAAAACATACTGAACAATTCCATAGCAAGACAACTGCTGTGTTGCCAAAAGCCACAATCACGCAAGAAAATAAGACCAAAGTTTCCTTTTACAACTGGTTAGAGGAAAGAGAATAGGGGGTGTAGCGATGCTTACGAAAAAACAATGGGAGCATTGTTTGGAAGTAATGGGTGAAATGTTCCCGGATGCACATTGCGAGCTTGTTCACGATAGCCCTTTTGAGTTAACGATTGCAACACTTTTATCAGCACAATGTACCGATGTTCTTGTCAATAAAGTAACGAAAACTTTATTTCAGAAATATAAAACGCCAGAAGACTATTTGGCTGTTCCACTAGAGGAATTACAGAATGATATCCGATCGATTGGCCTCTATCGAAATAAAGCAAAAAATATACAACTTTTGTGCGAGAAATTACTAACTGAGTTCAATGGTGAAATTCCGCAAAGCCGTGAACAGCTTGTCACACTGCCAGGTGTTGGCCGAAAAACCGCAAATGTCGTCTTATCCGTTGCTTTTGATATTCCTGCTCTTGCAGTGGATACCCACGTGGAACGTGTTTCCAAACGTCTGGGCCTGTGCAGAATAAAGGACACAGTTTTGGAAGTGGAAGAAACAATCATGAAAAAGACGCCAAAAGAAAATTGGTCGAAAACCCATCACCAGCTTATCTTTTTTGGCCGCTATCATTGTAAAGCCCAAAATCCTCAATGTCATATTTGTCCACTTCTTGACGATTGCCGAGAAGGACAGAAGCGTCTGAAAAAAGGGTTGGTGAAGCAACTATGATCAAGGTTAATCAGGGGGCCATTGTAAAAGAACTGGTAGATCCATATTTTGAACAATGGAATGAATTAAGCAGCCTGATTCATAAAGCTCACGATCTTCGCAATGGCGAAGCAAAATCCTTAATGGACGAGGGAATTCAACTATTCGAAAATTGTATTATAAATTGTTCGGAAACCACTTCACTCTCTATCCTTGAAAGTGAAGAATACGAGGTGCTTCCAATCAACGGCATGGAACGCTTACAATTTATAAAAATGCGTCCAGGCCAATATGCTTGCTTCAGGCAGCTGGACGAACTATTTAAAGAACTAAAGAAGCGGCTGGCCCGTTTACGCATTAAATCATAATAAATTAAATGAAATAGAGCGACCCAGAAGCGAAAATTTTTGCTTTGGGTCGTTTTTTTTATTTTGGTGAACTTTAAGAATAGTGGGGGACTATTGAATTTAATTACTCTTATGAATTAGGCGGGTGGTTTGAATAGGTTTCGGTTTTGATTTTAGTGGGGGTAAAGTCTTCATACCACTAAAATGTCCTAAAGCAGGCATTATTATTAGGACAAACCGAGCAACAATCACCTGAAATGTCCTAAAGTAAGCTCTAACTAGATAAGCCGGGCAACAATCATCACTAAAATATCCAAACGTAAGCTCGGATGAGATCGCACTAGCAGAATCCAGCTCCTCAGCGGCGCAATATAAGCTAGAAACAGATATTCGCATTTGAATAACGAATAATCCCTAATAAAACCGCAAAAAAGGGCGATGAAAAAATTTAATTTTTCATCGCCCTTTTGCTTAATATAAGTTATTCTGGTGTTTCAGTTGGATCTGTTGGCTCAGTAGGTGTTTCTACTTCGCCTTCATCTCCCGGTCCAAACCACTCTTCGAAATCTTCATTTTCTTCGATTTCTCCGTTGTCATTTTCGTTTCCATCACCATTGCTGTTTCCATTATTGCCTTCGCCGTTATTGCCGTTTCCGTTGTTGCCATTGCCATTATCGCTACCATTGTCATTGCCGTTCCCGTTTTCTCCCTCGTCATTTCCATTTCCGTCTTCAGGATTTTCAGGATCTTCAGGGGAGTCAACTTCAGGTTCTTCTATCGCACCATCGATAAGAATAGAGACGGAAGCAGGTTCACTTCGCACATCGCCTGATACGGCAACTACTGTGAACGTGTAATTACGTCCAGCTTCAATATTTGAAACAGATACTTGCTTGTCTGGTGTTGTCGTAATGACAACTGGTTCTCCATCGTCAACAGCCATCGATACTTCAAAATTGATATCACTGTCTTCTTCGCCTGGAGGTGTGAATTCCCAAGATAAATCTATTAGACCATCTTCAACATTATTTGCTTGTAAGTTCGTTGGGGCATTAAGATCCTCTTGCACAAATTCCTCCGATACATGAGTCGGTTCTGTCCCTTTAACGAATAATTCTGTACGTCGCTTATCCGACGGTGTATAGTCACTAGCTAATTGAAGGGGACTTGTTCCAACTTCAATTGTTGCCTCCACCACTGAACTTGGTCTTTTAAACTCAGCGGTTTCCACATTAGCCGAAATCTCTGACATAATCGAACTAAATAGTCGTTGCGGTAAACGTCGCTCATCCCAAGTGGTGATTGGTTCCCCGCGAGTTGAATAACCGCTCCAAATGGAAATGGAGTAGTTTGTAGTGTAGCCTGAGAACCAAGAGTCCGGAACACTGCTTTCCGGTAAATCAAACTTGTCAAATTCATCTGCAGCATAGTTTGTTGTTCCCGTTTTACCAGCGATATCCAAGCCTGAAACGGCTGCCGCAGTACCTGAAGCGCCAGGTTTTGTGCTGACAACATCACGCAAAATATCTGTTACCATATATGCTGTATAGTCATTCATCGCCACTTCCGGCTTGGAAGCATACGACTTTTTGGATCCGTCTCGGTATTCTACTTCTTTAATTGCAGTAGGTTCGTTATAAATCCCATTGTTTCCAAATGCAGCATAGGCGGCCGACATTTGAATTGGACTCATCGTAATTTTACCGCCACCGATTGCGTCTGACTCATAGATTGTTTCTGTTTCGATTCCAAGCTTATTAATAAATTGTTCTGCGTCACCTATACCCACTTCTTGAAGCGTTTTTACTGCTGGGACGTTACGGGATTGATACAATGCTTCACGTACCGTCATTTTACCTAGATAATTATTATCAAAATTTGTGATAACCTGCTCTGAATTGGAATAGGTCATTGGTTCATCTGAAATCGTTTGACCTGTAGACCAATTTAAATTTTCTATGGCCGGGCCATAGTCAAGTAATGGTTTGATTGTAGAACCCGGTGAGCGGGTTGTTAAATCGTGTGCAAAGTTGTAGCCTCGGTCAGCATAGTTTCTGCCACCACCTATGGCCAAAATCTCACCTGTTTTTGTATCCACGACTGAAACGCCTGCTTGAATGTCTTCGGTAGGGAAGTTTTCAGGGTTATTCATGATACTTTCAACAGTTTGCTGTGCATTTGGATCAAGTGTTGTGTAAACTTTAAGTCCTTCTGCAAGTGCTTCTCCATCGCCTTTTTCCTCAAGCTCATCCAATACAACATCCAAAAAGGCATCATATTTAGTACCGGCTACTGATTGGCGTTCTTCTTCTGGAAGTAGACGGGAAGTAACATCAATTTCTTTTGCAGCAGCAGCTTCTTCTTCCGTAATCTTCTTATGCTGCACCATTAAGTCAAGCACTAAATCTCTGCGTTGTTGTGCACGTTCAGGGTTTTTATATGGGTTGTATCTGTTCGGACTTTGTGGCATACCAGCTAGCAATGCTACTTCATCCAGCTCCAATTCACTAGGTTTTTTGCCGAAGAAGTACTCCGAAGCCGTACCAAATCCGTAGATTCGACCCGACATAAGTATTTTGTTGAAATACATTTCGAATATTTCTTCTTTTTCATAATGCCTTTCAAGCTGGATAGCAAGCCAAGCCTCTTGTGCTTTACGTTTTAACTTTTTATCGTTGCTTAAAAATGAGTTTTTTACTACCTGTTGTGTGATTGTACTTGCACCTTGAGAGCCGAAGCCTTGTGTAAAGTTGGCAACAACGGCACTTCCTAAACGCCAGATATCAAGACCGAAATGGTCAAAGAAGCGAACATCCTCCGTTGCGAGAATTGCATCGATCATGTTCTGCGGTATATCTTCATATTCCACATATTTTCGACTTTCCGCACCGATTGATGCGAATAGTTCGCCATTGGCATCATAGAATTCAGATGATACCGGATCTTTCAGTAATTCTTCGTCCAGCTCCGGTGCTGAGCTTGCATAAACTGCAAACAGACCTGCACCGCCTATTAATCCAACAACGCCTATAATGACAATGGCTAGAAGGATTCGTTTAACCCAGTTTCCAACCGGTTTTTTCTGTTTTTTCTTTTGTAATTCACGCTCACGCTTTAATTCCTCGCGAGTTCGACGTTTTTCAGCCAAATTAATCTCCTCACTTTAGCAAACAATTAATTATCGTTTGTGATCATATTTTTTATTGCGGTTATGTAGTCAATCCTAGGATTGTAACCGGGTTTGATTTCAATGGTTTTTGATTCAAATACGCTTAATGGAATCGATTTTCTGCCGCCATTTTCCATCTCTAGCCAAGCTTCATGCAAAACGGTGAAAGGTACAATGAAATAACGGTCCAAAGTTGTAAATTTGACTACCGTAAATGCGATTCCTTTTTGATTTGTCACTTCTTTCATATGGTTTACTTGATGCTGGTGGACATTTTTTAATGGGAAGGAGGTTTTGCTTTCTGTTTCCTTTGCCTCAAAGTCAATATAGTATCCATTCCAAACACCATTAAAATCAGTAGTCGAAGGTGTACGGAAGTATGCTTCTCGAATAACTGCTGCGCTCCTTGATGGATACTCTACTTTGACGATTTGCACCGGAACAGGTTTCTTATGAATAATTGCAATTTGTTGATTTAGATAGTAAGTGTTTGTTTCGTTAATTTCTTCTTCAAGTGTTTTTCCTCGATTGCTAAAGGAGAAATCTTTTTTCTTTGAAGTAGTTTTTGTCTTTGGCGGCTCACTGGGCTTGTATGGTTTGCCATTTGGATAATGAATCATCGAAAAAAACACTCCTTCTTAAAGTAATACCCACTTTTAACATAACATATCGAAAATTTTGTTGTTTTAGCAACCTTTGTCTAGTTTTGGCATGTTGGAAGGGATTTGAATGGCTGCAAGGAATTTAAACTCCTAAAGGAGGAATGACCATGCATCGAATTCAAATGCTTATTTCACAACTTGAGTGTATAGATCAAATAATGACTGCGAAAATTGACAATGAAAGATCTCAAATTCACAACCAAATTTTTTCTCAACTAGGAACTACTTATCAAAAAGTAAGCTTAGCAGAAAAGCAGTTTCATGTAAAGAATGCCTGTTCCCCTATTACTAGTGTTAACAATGAATTTTTGGTACAATTAAAAGAAGAAATATAAACTTTTAAGAGGTACTAAAATGCAACTAATAGAACTATCAAAGCAATTATTAAATGAGTGTGATGCGTCGATTAGTCGCTTTTTTAAACAGCGTGAACTCGACGCAACACCTCAATTTTTTGAAGAAGTGAAACCACATGCGGATTACTATCAATCCGTTTTAATAGATTGGCAACAAAGTGCGTTAAAATGGATACAAGAAAATAATCCAAAATATATGCATAAATCCCAAATTCAAAACGTTGTGGATGCGATGAATCAATTTGTCGTGCAATCGTTTTATAAGGAAACAAGTAAAAAACGCTTTATTCAATCCGTTCAATCCGTGCATTACACACTATCTTTCTTTTTAAGATATTTAGAGGAGGGTGAAGAAGCGGATGTTCAATAAAAAACGATCGATTGATGATCTGCTTACTGAATGGCGGTTTGATGAAGAACTAAAACAAAATATATTGCATTGGCACACATTGGAAGCAAGACCTGCCAAATATGCGTCATTTCCCAAAGAACTGCATCCTTCCATAAAAAAAGCTTTAGAGTCAAGAGGGATCGAACAGCTGTATACACATCAAAGAGAAGCATTTGATTTAGCGCTTGACGGTAAATCCTTTACAGCTGTGACACCTACTGCTTCGGGGAAATCACTTTGCTATCATTTGCCTGTTTTGCAAAAGATTCTGGAAGATAAGTCGAGTAGAGCAATCTATCTTTTCCCTACAAAAGCACTTGCCCAAGACCAGAAATCGGATATAAATGAGCTAATTGAGGATATGGAGGAAGAAATTCTAAGCTATACCTATGATGGAGATACAGCACCTGCCATCCGGCAAAAAATTAGAAAAGCAGGGCATATTGTCATGACAAATCCTGATATGCTGCATTCGGGGATATTGCCGCATCATACAAAGTGGGTATCACTTTTTGAAAACTTGAAGTATATCGTAATAGATGAATTGCATACATATAAGGGAGTTTTTGGAAGCCACGTTTCACACGTAATTCGCAGGCTTAAAAGAATTTGCGCTTTTTATGGAAGTAATCCAATTTTTATTTGTACTTCCGCAACGATCAAAAATCCAAAAGAACTGGCAGAAAAGTTAACAAATACACAGCATGAGCTGATTGCGGATTCCGGTGCGCCCGTAGGCAAAAAAACGTTTCTATTTTATAATCCGCCCATTGTGCACCCGACTTTTGGCGTAAGGCGGAGCAGTATCTTGGAAGTTCGAGATTTGGCTACCCGCTTATTTGAAGCCGGGATTCAAACGATTGTCTTTGCAAAATCACGTGTGCGAGTTGAAATGCTCGTCACCTACTTAAAAAGCCTCACAAAAAACAAAATCCAGGATGAATCGATCCGGGGATACAGAGGGGGCTACCTGCCAACAGAACGGCGTAAAATCGAAAAAGGTTTGCGTGATGGAACGATACAAGTTGTGGTCAGTACAAATGCCTTAGAGTTAGGTGTAGATATCGGACAATTGCAAGCATGTATCATGACAGGTTACCCGGGCAATATTGCGAGTGCATGGCAACAGGCTGGGCGAGCAGGGAGAAGACAGGACTCGGCATTGATTATATATGTAGCAAACTCAACAGCACTGGATCAATATGTTGTGAATCATCCAACCTATTTATTGGGTAGTTCACCGGAAGAAGCATTGATCAACCCGGAAAATATCCTGATTTTAATGGACCATTTGAAATGTGCAGCCTTCGAATTGCCCTTTTCCGCGTCAGATACTTATGGGGAATTTGAGGTACAGGAACTGCTTGAGTTTTTGCAGGATGAAGGTGTGCTCGTCAAGACAAGTTCAACTTGGTATTGGATGAGTGAACGTTTTCCTGCACATGAAATCAGTCTACGTTCAGCTGCGCAGGAAAATGTTGTCATTATAGATCAGACGATTCCGGCTGGAACGAAAGTCATTGGTGAAATGGATACGTACAGCGCCATGACACTTTTGCATGAAGAGGCAATTTATCTTCACCAGGGAACGCAATTTCAAGTAGAATTATTGGATTGGGAAGAGAAAAAGGCATATGTACGGGAAGTAGATGTTGACTATTTTACAGATGCGAATCTAGCAGTAGAATTAAAAATACTAAATGAAGACAAAAGTGCGGCTTACAACTCCGCAACCGTCAGCTATGGGGATATAAGCCTCCTGGCAATTCCAACAATCTTCAAGAAAATCCGTTTTCAAACTCATGATAATATTGGCTCTGGCAAAATACATATTCCACCTCTTGAAATGCATACAAATGCTACGTGGATGTCCTTTAACTTGCCCGAAAACTGGTCGGAGGAGATGTTGACCGATGCACTAACAGGTGCTGCCTATGCGATTGGTTCATTTATTCCATTGTATATTCAATGTGACAGAAGTGATTTGTCAGTGGTGCCGCAAGTAAAATCCACGCATAATGATAAACCGACTCTCTTTATCTATGATAGTTATCCTGGAGGCATTGGATTATCAGAAAGAGTATATGATATTTTAGGGCCAATTTTGGAAGAAACGATTGGACATGTACAAAATTGCCCGTGTAAAAGCGGTTGCCCATCTTGTATTGGTGCACAAGATAGTTTGAATGAAAGCAAAGATAAAGTAATCAAGGTGCTTTCAATTTTATTGAATGAAATAGGGTGATCTCCCATGTCGTACGAAAATAAAATGCTGCAATTAAAACAAAAACTTGGCAAAAAGAAAGAACAGCCAAAAGAAAAGCCTGCATTCCTGCTACCGGAGAAACCATTTTATATGGAACAATGGGAAAGTACGGGATTAACAGTCATAGAGAATGATCTCGGTGTTCTATTTAAACGTGAGGTGACTTATCCACTCCATCATCAGCATGGATCGTACCAATTGGGGTCTTTGTATGATGCGATAGAGAAGTGGCAAAATACGACGATCGAGCATCCGTATGCAGTAGATTTCGAGGAATCGATTGTCTTTTTCGATACGGAAACAACCGGCTTAAAAGGTGTTGGAACGAATATATTTTTATTGGGCCTGCTCGAAGCATTTGACGACCGTTTTGTTTTAACCCAGTATGTATTGGCGGATCCAGCCAATGAAGCAGCCTTTTTATTTGAATCGAGGTTTTGGCAGCATAGCAGAACGGTTGTCAGCTATAATGGAAAAAGCTTTGACTGGCCACAATTGGAAACAAGGTGGACATTAAATCAACACATCCTGCCTAAATTGCGCTCTCAAAAACAAATTGACTTATTACATAGTTCAAAACGAATATGGAAAAATAATTTGGATAGAATGAAATTAACAAAGGTGGAAGAAGAAAAGCTCGGGTTTAAAAGACAGGGTGATATACCAGGATTTTTGGCACCAATTATTTATACGGATGCCGTTAAAAGTGGAAATGCTGAAGCATTAATGAAAGTGCTCCACCATAATGAATGGGATCTCCTTTCATTAGTAACACTCTATATCCACTCTACCAATCTATTGCTTGAGCGTGAATTATACGAATCGGCTACGACGTATACGAACATTGGGAAATGGTTTGGAGATTTAAAGCATGGTGATCAAAGTCAGGATGTATTATCTACCGTTACAAACAATTTTGATAAGGCTGATACAGGATTGGCACACTATTATTTAGCGTTGCAGCAAAAAAGAAATGGCCTATTTGCCGAAGCGGCAAATTCTTTTGAAAAAGCCTTATTTTTTATAGATAATCGAGAAAAACTAAAAGCATTGGAGCAGTTGGCAATAGTTTATGAACATCAATTTAAAGACTATGAAAAAGCAATATACTATACAAACCAAGGGATAAACCTAATCAATAACAATATCTTTTTGAAAAAAGAGCAAACAGAAAAGTTATCTGGCAAGTGGTTAAAAAGACTTCAAAGGATTGAAATGAAACTGATCAAGAGATAAATTAGGGAAGTTGACCAAAGAGGAATCGGAATATTTCCAGAATATTTAAAAATTAATTTCCCGGGCAAGCGCATGATTAGACAACAAAAGTGTGTTTGTGTCGATTAGCGTCAAGGGAGAAGGCTTAATTTGGCATCAAGATACAACGATATAGGCTAATGCGTTATCTTATTAATTCCGATAGCTAAGTTCTCTAAAATTGGTTACTTTCAATCCCTTTTGCAACAGTCTATGATATAATTGAAATATGTACCGTATGGCATGGAAGGGCGATGTGAATGGAAATTAAATTAAATTCAAAAATCATTTTGGAAAAAGAATTTAAAAAGGCGATGAAAGGTTACAGTGTTGACCAAGTAGATCAGTTTTTAGATCAAATTATGGAAGATTATGATACTTTTGAGAAAATTGTCGAAGAATTGCGAGCTGAAAACAAGCAATTAAAAGAAGAACTTGAAAATAATACAACAAGACGCCCACAAGTATCCCCTCCAACAGTAGGAAATACTAACTTTGATATTTTAAAGCGTCTTTCAAATTTAGAAAAGCATGTATTTGGAAGCAAACTGTTCGAATAACTTCTAAATCTAGTAAGGTTAGCAGTACTTGCCTTTATAATTATGACGAATTTATGCCAAATGCTAATCGATTGTTGTCTTTTTGATGATTTTTTAGTATAGTATACTCTATCATAGTCAAATTCGAGTAATCGCTGCAATATTATTGTAGAGGAAAGTCCATGCTCGCACGGTTCTGAGATGACCGTAGTGTTCGTGCTTACTGAAAAAATAAGGTAAGGCAAGGTAATTACCTTGACGGCGGAAGGAAGACCTAAGTCGTTTTCGATATGGTTGACACTTCCTGAAAGTGCCACAGTGACGGAGCTTTATGGGAAACCATAAAGGTGGAACGAGGTAAACCCCACGAGTGAGAAACCCAAATTATGGTAGGGGCACTCTCCAAAAGGAATTGAACGGATGGAGGGACGAGAAGTAATTTCTCGTAGATAGATGATTACTACCCGATTCGTACGAGGCTAATCGCCGTTTGAGTACCCGGGAACAAAACATGGCTTATGAATTTCTATGATTTTAATATTATTACTCATGCATGAATCATTCTTACTAATAGGTTTAACTCCCTGTTGTAGGTGGATTCATCAATTTACACAAACTAAAAGTAATGCATGTCACATAAGAGGCTCTCCATTCAAATTGGAGAGCTTTTCTTTTAGCGGAAAAGACAAGCTTAAGGTCTAGTACCCGTGAAAGAAAGGAATCGATAATGCCATCTTTGGGTCAATCGAGGTTTCTAAGTGAATGGGAGCGTCAATATGAGGGAAATATTTAATAACTTAGAATTATACCAACAAAATGGAAATCTACTTCAAACAACAAGTTTACTGCTAACAGTATTTGAAAACATTAATGAAGGCATTATGGTAACCGATGACAAGATGACTATTTTGTTTGTTAATAGTGCGTTTGAAAATGTAACTGGCTATAAAAGGGATGAGGTCGTTGGGAAAGGACCAAAAGTTTTACGATCGGGCGTACATAATCGTCAATTCTATTCTGAGATGTGGGTAAACATCAGAAAGAACGGGAATTGGCAAGGAGAAATTTGGAATAAAAGAAAATCCGGAGAAATTTATCCTGAATGGCTATCAATTATAGAAATAAAAAATCATGAAGGCAATTTAACGAATTATTGCGGTATATTCACAGATTTATCCGAACGAAAAAGGGTAGAAGAGCAATTGGAAGAGAGAGCTCTCAAAGACTCGTTAACAGAAGTAAATAACCGTTTTAGCTACCTGGAAAAAATGGAAACATTGTTAAACGAAGGCTCAAAAAATGGAATTTCGCAGCATGCAATTTTCTTCTTGGATCTAGATCGATTCAAACAAGTAAATGATACATTGGGTCATGAATTTGGGGATTTATTGTTGGTCGAAGTTGCTAACCGTTTAAAAAAATTATTAAGAGCCAAAGATATCGTTGCAAGGTATGGAGGAGATGAATTTGTTCTGACACTGACAAACATTCGCCACCCTCGTGAAGCTGCCCAATTTGCAGATGAAATCATAAGAGCAATCGAGAAACCGGTTAAAGTAAATAATCAGGAAATTTTCGTGTCTACAAGTATAGGAATTAGTATTTATCCGCATGATGGGAATACAACAGAAGATCTTTTGAACAGGGCGGATAGGGCAATGTATTATGTTAAACAGTCAGGAAAAAGCTCTTTCTCCTTTTACTTTGACGAATTAAATACAGATGCGAACCGACTCATTCTATTGGATTCTGAATTGAGGAAGGCTATTGAACACCGGGATTTTGTATTGTATTTCCAACCAAAAGTAGATGTCAAACTTAACAAAGTTGTCGGATTAGAAGCATTGGTTAGATGGAACAGCGAGAAATTAGGGTTTGTTTCACCTGCCGAGTTTATTCCATATGCCGAGGAAACAGGGCTGATAATTCCAATAAGTGAAATCATCCTGGAAAAAGCCTGTGAGGAATTGGTGAATTTAAGAAAGGCAGGATATTCGAAATTACCGATTTCAATCAATATATCGAGTATCCATTTTCAGCAATCGAATTTTCTAGAATCGATCCAAAGGATTTTGGAGAAAAATAATACATCTGCTCAAAACTTTGAAATCGAAGTAACGGAAAGAACAGTCATGAATAGTGATCAAGATACAATAAGCAAGCTAGTACGCTTAAAGCAATTGGGCTTTAAATTATCAATAGATGATTTTGGTACAGGCTACTCTTCGCTCAGCTATTTAGTGCGATTTCCGGTAGATTACTTAAAAATAGATAAAAGTTTTATTCAGCATATTGTAAGCCTTGCAGACAAGCAAGCGGTTGTGGATGCAATTATAAAAATGGCTCATCGGCTAAATATGCAAGTTGTTGCCGAAGGAGTGGAAAGCTTGCAGCAACTCAACTATCTAAACGAAATGGGTTGTGATTTTATACAAGGTTATTATTATAGTAAACCGGTTCCGATGGAGGAACTAGTCGAATTCCTTCAATTTTGGGAATATGAACAGCAAGGAGATATTGGATTATGACAAAATTTCAATTAGTGGCGACAGCAGCAATGGGTCTGGAATCAATTGTTGCACAGGAAGTACAAGATTTAGGCTATGAAACACGCGTCGAAAACGGAAAAGTTTATTTTGAAGGCGATGAAACGGCTATTGCAAGATGCAATCTTTGGCTACGCGTGGCAGATCGCGTGAAAATCGTCGTTGCCGAATTTCCCGCAAACACTTTCGACCAGTTATTCGAAAGCACTAAAGCGGTTGAATGGGAAAAATATTTACCAGTCGACGCTTCATTCCCTGTATCCGGGAAATCAGTAAAGTCGAAATTATATAGTGTTCCCGACTGTCAAGCAATCGTAAAAAAAGCCATCGTTGAACGAATGAAGATTCACTATAAACGTTTAGGTTTTTTAGACGAATCGGGTGCAACATATAAAATTGAGGTTTCAATTTTAAAAGATGTAGCAACTATCACAATCGACACTTCAGGTGCAGGTCTACATAAGCGCGGATATCGACAAATTCAAGGGGAAGCTCCATTAAAAGAAACATTAGCGGCTGCACTAGTGAAAATTTCAAAGTGGAGTCCTAGCAGACCGTTTGTTGATGTATTTTGCGGTTCTGGAACAATTCCACTGGAAGCGGCAATGATTGGGCAAAATATTGCACCTGGTTATAACCGTGAGTTTATTTCCGAGGAATGGTCATGGATGAAGGCGAAAATCTGGGATGATGCGCGCAATGAAGCGGATGATTTAGCGATTTATGATCAAGCTCTTGAAATAGTCGGTTCGGATATCGATCACCGCATGGTATCAATCGCGCAGGAAAATGCTCTGGAAGCTGGTTTTGGCGATATGATCACTTTCAAGCAAATGCAGGCAACAGACTTTACAACTAGACTGACAGATGGTGTAATAATCTCAAACCCTCCTTATGGAGAACGAATTGGTGAGAAAGAAACGATCGAGAAAGTGATAAGAGACTTTGGACAAGTTATGAAAGATTATCCTACCTGGTCTGTTTATATGCTTTCATCGATGGAAAATTTTGAAGAATTATATGGCAAGAAAGCGACGAAGAAGCGTAAACTATTTAATGGGTTTATTCGCACAGACCTCTATCAATATTGGGGTCAAAAGTCGAAACGAGATAACTAAATTGCAAGGTTTAACGGAAGGGGGGAGGACTCCCTTCCGTTTCAATGTCTTATCCAAATAAGACAATATTTTTTGTTTTATATGAAAGTATAAATTACGAACAGTGTCCAGCAGCAAGGTGATTGCATGTCGCGGATCGTTAAACCTAAAGCGATGTGAGTCATGTCGACGATACAACAGGGATGTTTTCGCTTTCGTCGACGGAAAGGCTTGCGCAAGCACCTTCCGCTTTTCATGAAGGAGATTAAAAGAATGAGACAGTCTTTACCGTTTGAACTTTCTAAGGATCGTTCCTTTTTCGATTCACTTGGTGATTGGATGGGCGATGTATTATATGATGAATTACCCGAAAAGGGTTTTGAATGCCGTGACGAACAAATTTTTATGGCCTATCAGATCGAACAGGCATTGAAAGAAAAAAATGTCTTGTTTGCAGAAGCAGGTGTAGGTACCGGCAAAACAATTGCCTATCTCTTACCTGCGATTTCTTATGCCCGCTATACAGGTCGACCTGCACTTATAGCATGTGCAGATGAGACATTGATCGATCAGCTGGTCAAAGAGGGCGGAGATATATATAAACTGACAGAACATCTAGGGTTAACGATTGATGTTCGATTAGCAAAATCAAGAAACCAATATCTATGCCTAAAGCGCTTTGAAGAAACTGAAAAAGTTGTGACGGAGGAATGGATTGACGATATAGCGATGTCCATTCCAGATGGTGTATATGCACAAGGGTCTATGCTTACGGTTAGTCCATATGGAGCTAGAAGCGATTACTCGGCTATTAGTGACGAAGATTGGCAAAGTGTCAATTACAATGCCATTATGCAATGCTCTACGTGCGATATGCGAAATCGTTGTGGTCAAACACTGCATCGTGCGCACTATCGCAGTTCTTCTGATTTAATTATTTGTTCGCAGGATTTTCTTATGGAGCATCTAGCTACGAAAGAATCCCGCGAGCGAGAAGGGCAATTGCCATTACTTCCGGAAGTATCAATGATTGTTCTTGATGAAGGACATTTACTGGAATACGCTGCCCAAAATGCAATGACAGTCAAGGTTCAAGGCTATACAATTGTTAACTTATTGGAACGCTTAATGGTGGATGGCGTTCGGGAAAAAACACTATATGCCATGGAAACATTGCAGGACCATCATGAACTTTTCTTTGATCAACTTCGTGATGATGTTGTTCCTTCAGAAGAGGAAAGAAAGGCGATCAAGAAATCGGATCGGCTTTTAAGCATCGGGAAACAATTGATTGCCGATGTGGAACGATTATTGGAAGAGTTTGTCTTTGAATCTGAGTTATATATGATACCAGAATATGAATTAAATATGGCTGAAGAGTTTCTGGAACAATATCAAGCGGCGATCCGTATTTTTATTGCCCAAGGCGATGCAGTCGACTGGCTGGAAGAAACCGATGGCGAAGAAACATTAGTCATTATGCCGCGATTGATAACGGATGTGCTGGAAGAAAAACTATTCTCTAAAAAACTGCCTATTGTCTTCTCGTCAGCAACTTTATCTGTGGGTAAAGATTTTTCTTATATTGCTTATAGTTTAGGCATTAAAAAGTATCAATCCTTTAGTGTGCCATCGCCTTTCGATTATGAAGAAGTGATGAAGGTGCACTTGCATGAATTGAAACAAGAAGAAAAAACTGCCACAGTAGAAAAGTTATTACAGGAAGGACAGCAGCAAACCTTAATTTTATTTAAATCTAAGCAATCCATGCTTACGTTTAAATCAAAATTATCGATGATGTCAAAATTGTCAATGGCTTTCGAGGGCGATCGTGAGTTATCGGCAATCGTACGTGATTTCCAGGAAGGTACTATAAACACTCTTTGTTCTTACCATTTGTGGGAGGGGCTGGACTTACCGGAAGAAGCGTTAACGCGTGTCATCATTTATGATTTACCTTTCCCTCCACAAGATCCTTTATTCGATGCGAAAAGAGCGTTCTCCGAAAATCCATTTGAAGAAGTGGAGCTGCCATTTATGCAGCTAAGACTTCAGCAAGGAATTGGAAGACTCATTCGTACTTCGAATGACTATGGAGATATTCATATCTTCCTAAATGAAAACGAAGTACAATACAAATCTGAATTTGTTAATATCCTACCGGTTCAGCCTATCTAAAATATAAGCAGAAGTTCGTTCGCGGACTTTTGCTTTTTTTAGTTTCAAGGAAGTGCATTTTAAGGTAAAATATCCTAAAAAGTTTATTTTTTTCTGGAAGTTAATCATATTATTCTAGAAAGAGTATTTTTTTCTTTAAGGGGAGGGGATTAGCCAAGTGCAAAATATTCTTATGTCAAAGCTTATTCCACCGGATCCATCTATTTACTATTTAAGAAGAAGGAACTTATTGAAAAAACTATCGAAAAGCGAGACGATGAAATTAACGATTGTACATAGTGGAGCAGGCTTCGGGAAAACCTCTGCACTTGCCCAATTAATGGCCGATAGTGAACATCTGTTTTCATGGTATCAAGTAACAGAGGAAGACGATGATACTCTACCTTTTTTTAGACATTTGTTTTATAGTATTCAACGAATCTACCCCCAATTTGGGACTTCTATGGGCGGATGGGACAATTTTACAAGTTTCTTGAATCTTGAAGAATTAAATAAACTAGCTCTCCTTTTCATCAATGAATTTTATAAAATTAATAAGAAATTATTTATCGTAATTGATGATTTTCATGTCGTCCATCATGTGTTCCAGATAAATTTCATTCTGAACAAGATTATTGAAAATCTACCCCCAAAAATACATCTCATTGTAGCTTCGAGGATCTATCCAAACTGGAATTGTCTTTTACCGCTTCGTATGAATGGGAAAATCATCGAATGTAAAGAGGAAGATTTTGTCTTTACCACAGAAGAAGTGCAAGTGCTATTTGAAGATTTTTATGATAGAAAATTGACCTCGGAAGAAACCGAAGCAGTTCTTTCTGTCACGGAAGGTTGGGCTATTGCAGTATGTTTGTTGGCCTTTCAATCAAATGAGCTGGTGCTTCCGATTGAAGAAATTGCAAATCTATCCTTGCATGATTTTTTTGCTTATATTTCTGAAGAAGTTTTTGAAACGTTGAATGAAGCAGAAAAAGATGCTCTATTAAAATGTAGTATCTTTCAATCTTTTACTCTGGATGAAATTGGTGCAATCTATGATGAAGAGGTTGCCTCCAAGATAAAGTCGGTTGTTAAACGGCAATCATTTATTCAGCCGTTAATCGGATTTGAAGAGTTTCGTTTTCACGCACTTTTTCATCAATTTCTGGAAATGAAGCTTTTGGAGAGAAATAAACATAAATATACCACGCTTCACAAAAAAGCAGCTGATTACTTTAGAAAAACAAACAAAGCCATTAAGGCACTCTATCATAGCGGCAAATCTAAAGATCAACAGTTGATTACAGACAGTCTGGTTCACTTTGCCGGCTATTTTATAGAGGCCGGTCAATTTGATCACTTTTTAGAGAGAATCAAAGAGTTGTCCATAGAAACAAAGGAAGAACGCTTTATACTGTATTTTTACGAGGGTGAATGTCAGCGTTTTAGGGCTCAATATGAGAAAGCAAAGAGAGCATATGAAAAATGCTTAAGATTAGCACAAATACAGCAAGATGACTTAGCTACCTTAAGAGCAAATGCCGGTATGGCTCATATTTATCTAGATACAATCCAGCCCGCGTTGGCGGAGAACTATTTAATTGAGGCATTGGAGCTTGCGGAAAAAGTTGAACTAGAACAAGAGGAAGTATATTTGCTGGAAAGGCAATATGCCGAAAATTTGGTGAATCTAGGCAGAGCAGGAGAAGCTGAGGAGAGAGTAAAGAGAAAAGGATTGCCTGACCATATCCTGATAAAAGGTAATTTGGACGTGCGTATGCTGCTTAGGCAGGGAAAACTGGTTGAAGCAGGCCGACTATTCCAAAAACGGGAGGGGCGGGAAATTCTTGCACTGGATGCTCATCGGGAGTCGGATGTATTGCATGCTTTAATATTGACTCTAATCGGCAATATTGAGGAAGCCTTTGATTATGCAACAATGGCTATCCAAAATAGTGTAAAGGACTATGCTGAATATGCAGAAGCTGTAGCATATTTACGTAAAGGACATGCAATGATGCTGCTATCCCCCAAATTCCTGAAAGCAGCCGAAAATTGCTATTTAAAAACAAACGATTTAATGGATGGAATTCATGTAACAAGGGCAAAAGCGGAAAGTTATATGGGGTTGGCGCTTGTGAAATCACGTCAAGGATATCTTCAGGAAGCCATATCCTATGCGAACCAGGGGCTATATGAAACGGAGAGGGTACAGGATCAGTGGGTATCGGCTCTTCTATTGACGGCATTTACGGTGATTTATGTCGAAGGCGATAATTTTGGAAAAGCGAAAGAATGTGCCCAAAAGGCAAACACTCTTTATCAAAAAAGTCCTGATTACTTCGGGGAGATGGTGACAAACTTTTGGCTCGCCTTAATCTCTTTTCGACAAGGAAGCAATAAAGAGTTCAATCATTACTTCTTGCAATTTTTGACACTTTGCCAAAAACACCAATATTATTTTTTCTTGCAGAAACAAACCTTGTTGGGACCAAGATTAAGCGTAATCTTGGAAATTGCAAGCGAGTGGGTATCCCAAAACAATAATGAAGAAAGCCATTCTCTGATACAGCTATTGCAGGTGAAAAGAGGTTCGCCAAAACCCAAACATTCTTTTGAGCTTGTGTTATTTGGCCCCTTCATCATGATGCGGGATGGAGACGAAATTGCCGATAAAGAGTGGAAGAGGGAAAAAGCAAAGGAATTATTTTTAGTTTTATATATCAACCGCCACAGATATGTTTCAAAAGAAGAAATCATGCACACCTTGTGGCCAAACAGTGATGAACAATCAATGAATCGAGATTTTAAAGTAGTTTACAATGCATGCCTAAAAGTAATCGAACCAAATCGCTCACCACGGGACGAAAGTGCCTATATTGTGAGGAAACAATCTATGTACCGTCTGCACCAAAGTATTGCTTTTTCAAGTGATATAGATGTTTTTAAGGTATGTGCACAAAGAGGTCTGGAAGAAAAGAATCCGAAGATGGGTTTAGAATGGCTGCATCTGGCTGCTTCACTTTATAAGGGGGATTTGCTGGAGGATTTTCAAACTGCAGAGTGGCTAACTCAGCAAAGAGAGGAATTAAGGCGACTCTATATCCTTGTGATGGAACGAATTGCACAAAATTATACGCGATTAAAAGAGTTTCAAAAGACGATTGAGTGGGCACAGAAATTATTGCAGCTTGAAGAAACATGGGAAGAGGGCTACCGGTTGATCATGCTTGCCTACTATTATCAAGATAACCGTCCACAAGCGGTAAAGTGGTATGAAAAGTGCGTAAAAATTTTGGAAGATGAATTAGCTATTGAACCAATGGAAACAACGGAACAAATTTTTGAAATGATTTCACGCTAATTGTTTACAAGGTAATCTTGTATGCAGTTGGCTTTTTTTTTCACATAATAGTTCCGCTTCATCTTTGTAACTAATTTGTAACTGGAGTAGTTTATTTTATACATGAAGCAGGAATTGTAAGCGCTTTAATTAAATAAAGGGGGGTACAAAATTGAAAAGGTTTTGGTCATTATTTTTAATTATGGGATTAGTTCTCTTACTGATGGTTGCTTGTAGTGAAGATGGAACGACTTCAACAGAAGATGAGGCAAACTCTGAAGAAGGTACAGCGTCAGGAGATAGTACGGAAACTGCGGAATCTGCCGGAACAATTAAAGTTGGGGTGCTTGCTTCTTTAACGGGTGCATTGGAATCATACGGAAAACAAACTCAAAAAGGGTTTGAACTTGGACTCGAATATGCAACAAAAGGAACAATGGAGGTTGCAGGCAAAAAAATCGAAGTGGTTTGGGAAGATACAGAGACAAAGCCGGAAGTAGCGGTGCAAAAAGCAACAAAATTATTGGAAGATGATGGCGTCGATTTCTTGGTGGGATCTTCGAGTTCGGGAGACACTTTAGCCGTGCTTCCACTTGCTGAGGAATACGAAAAAATCATGATTGTTGAACCTGCTGTTGCGGATAGCATTACAGGCTCGGAATTCAATCCATATATATTCCGGACTGCCCGGAATTCTTCCCAAGATGCCTATGCTGCGGCTGCAGCTATAGCAGGTGAAGGCGTCAAAATTGCAACATTTGCACCTGATTACTCATTTGGCTGGGATGGTGTCTCGGCATTTAAGGACGCAGCAGAAAAATTAGGTGCTGAGATTGTTGCCGAAGAATATGCAGACCCGGCGGCAACAGATTTTACTTCCAATCTACAAAAGATTGTTGAAGCAAAACCAGATTATTTATTTGTTGTTTGGGCTGGTGCGAACTCTCCATGGAATCAAATTGCAGATTTAAAACTGCAGGAAAAAGGAATCAAAATTTCTACGGGAGCACCGGATATTGTTGCGCTTCAGATGATGGGACCACTAGTTGGAATGGAAGGATTTTCTGTTTATTATCATACGCTGCCAGACAATGAAGTAAATGATTGGTTAGTAGAGGAACATAAAACACGTTTTAACGGTGAAGTACCTGACTTGTTTACACCTGGTGGATTCTCGGCGGCAGTGGCAATTGTTACAGCATTGGAAGCATCTGGTGGGAATGCAGATGGTAATACGTTGATACCGCTCATGGAAGGAATGTCCTTCGAAACACCAAAGGGAACAATGACATTCCGCGAAGAAGATCATCAAGCATTGCAAACAATGTATTCGGTTCGTTTAGAAACTGTGGATGGTTTTGATTATCCTGTGCCGGTGCTAATCCGCGAATTAAGCCCTGAGGAAACAGAACCTCCAATCATGAACTAGTTGGGTCATCAATCGAACAGACCAACACGTTTGGTCTGTTTCTCTTAAAATCTTTTCTCCTGGTCAGTAAAGAAAACTAGGAAACTGGGGTTGTCCATTAATTTGAAAAAAATGTCCACTAAAAACGATAAGGTATCCAATAAATTAGCAGACTTCAATTCTTCCAAAGATTTTAAGAGAAACAGAAAGGAGAATCAAGATGGAGCCAATTATACGTACAAAGGATTTGTCCATCCAATTTGGCGGGCACAAAGCGGTGGATCGCGTGAATTTTGAAATGCCCGAAAAGCACTTCAAGTCGATTATCGGTCCGAATGGTGCTGGCAAAACAACCTTCTTTAACCTGCTTAGTGGTGAATTAAGGCCGACTGAAGGAGATGTATTTTTTAAGGGTGAATCATTAGCAAAATACTCTTCAGTGGAGAGGACACGCAAAGGTCTGGGGAGATCATTTCAAATTACAAATGTCTTTCCTAATCTGACTGTCCTCGAAAATGTTCGGTTGGCGGTACAGTCAAAGGAAAAAGTAAGGTTTCATTTTATCAAATCTTATCGCAGTTACAAAAAAATAACAGAAGAAGCACTAGTGATACTAGATCAAGTACTGCTGCTCAATAAGGGTGAGGCAATTGCCAGTCAGTTATCCCATGGTGAGAAGCGCAAACTTGAAATTGCCATGCTGCTCGCACTGGATACAGAAGTACTATTGTTGGATGAACCAACAGCCGGCATGTCTTTGGAAGAAGTACCGACAATTTTGGATGTTATACGTACCATCAAACAACGCGGCAATAAAACCATTCTATTAATAGAACACAAGATGGATATGATTCTGGATTTATCCGATTCGATCATGGTGTTATTTAATGGAAAATTACTCGCGGATGGTACACCAACTGAAATTATGAATAATGAAACCGTTCAGAATGCATATTTAGGAGGGCTTTATGATGGAGAGCTTGTTGAAACTTCATAACATCCAAACACATATTGGGCAGTTCCATATTTTACAGGGCATTCAATTTGAAGCTAGGGTAGGTGAGGTTTCCGTACTATTAGGCCGTAACGGAGCCGGGAAAACAACTACATTAAAAACAATTATGGGGCTAACGCCAGCATCAAGTGGTTCTATAACCTTTTTGAATGAAGAGATATCGAAAAAGCCCACATATGAGATTGCCAATACTGGAATTGGGTATGTGCCGGAGGATCAGGGTATTTTTGCGCAGCTAACGGTAGAAGAAAATATAAAGGTTGCCATGCGTAAAGAGACGAGTGAAGCGTTTGAAAGGCAGGAGTATGTGTTGACTCTATTTCCGGACCTTAAGAAGTTCTGGAAAAAAGCCGGCGGAAATTTATCTGGTGGTCAAAAACAGATGCTGGCAATGGCAAGGGCCTTTGTCAATGATAGCAAGCTTTTGCTGATCGATGAGCCTTCAAAGGGATTAGCACCGATCGTTGTTGAAAAAGTGATGGAAGCAATTATGGAAATGAAAAAAAGAACGACCATTGTCCTCGTTGAACAAAACTTTTTCATGGCAAGCCGTATTGGAGACACGTTTACCCTGATTGATGATGGTCGAACTGTGCATACAGGTGCCATGAATGAATTAATTTCGGATGATGCAATGAAACATAAGTATTTAGGCATTGGGTAAGGGGTGAGTCGAGTGGATTTACTTATAAGTTTGATAATTAATGGGTTGGCAACAGGAATGCTAATCTTCTTACTTGCAGCTGGGCTTACGCTAATTTTCGGCTTGATGGATGTACTCAATTTTTCTCATGGTGGACTCTTCGTATGGGGTGCTTATACAGGTGTGTTTACCTATATAATTACAGAGAGTTTCATAGTCGGAATAATGGTTGCCATTTTAACAGGTATGGTATTGGGCTTCTTAATGGAAAAGTTGATCATTACACCTGTATACGGCAATCATGTACAGCAAATCTTAATCACTCTTGGTTTTATGCTGGTATTGCAAGAAATGATTAAAGTAGTGTTTGGACCGAATGCAATTCCTGTCAAAGTACCGGATTATCTAGCCGGCAGTTGGGAAATGGGTGAAGTCATTATTATTAAGTACCGGATATTCATTATCGTTGTCGGTTTTATTGTTTTTGGAGTATTCCATTATATTTTGACACACACAAAAATTGGGCTGATTGTCCGTGCAGGTGTGATGAATAAAGAAATGGTGCAGGCACTCGGCATTAATATAAAGAAAGTATTTTTGTTCGTCTTTATGACTGGGGCTGCTCTTGCAGCCATTGGTGGAATGTTAATGGCCCCTTATTCAGGTTCTATTTACGCAGAAATGGGAATGGAGTTTGCCATATTAGGATTTATTGTCGTGGTGATTGGCGGTATGGGGAGTTTTTCCGGCTCCTTGCTTGCGGCAATTTTAGTAGGATTGGCTGGAAGCTTTATGGCTTACTATATTCCATTTTTATCATTGGCGGTCAATATGATCTTGATGGCCATCGTATTAATTTTCCGTCCTCAAGGCTTATTCAGGATGGCAAAGGAGTGAGCTTCTTGAAAACATCAAATCTGGTTTCCAAATATCATGTTCTGTTTCTCATTATTTTACTATTCCTAATTGCCTTTCCTTTTGTAGCTGATTCACGGACATTAACTATTTTATTTACGCAAATTTTTATTTTTTCGATATTGGCAATGAGTTATGATATTTTGCTCGGTTATACGGGAATTGTTTCTTTCGGCCATGCAATGTTTTTTGGTATCGGTGCGTATGCAACAGCTATACTGCTGAATACCTTTGAACCGACAATTGGCGTGTTTATTGGGTCTATTGCAGTTGGCATTGTTCTTTCGGGATTCGTAAGTTTCCTTGTTGGGCTCTTAACCTTGAGATTGAAGAGCCACTTTTTCGCCATGTTAACCTTGGCAATTTCGGGACTGTTATTAGTTGTAGCGGAAAAATGGCGTACTGTGACAAAGGGGAATGACGGTTTCACTTTTCGGGCACCTGATATTTTCAAGGATCGCATCGTCTTTTACTTTTGTGTACTTGCCTGCTTGGTCATCGTCTTCCTGATTCTTAGGCGCTTTGTTCAGTCTCCTCTTGGAAGATTACTGATTGCTGTACGGGAAAATGAACAACGCACACGTTCTTTAGGGTTTAAAACATTGCATTATAAAGTCATAGCTTCTGTTGTTGCCGGTGTTATAGCGAGTTTGGCAGGGTCATTATATGCAGTTTCCCTCCGATTCGTCAATACGAGTGTTATGGCAATGGATATTACGCTCGATGCTCTTCTGATGACAATCATTGGAGGTGTGGGAACGTTGGTAGGGCCAATCGTTGGTTCTGTCGTGATTGAATTTGCACAGCATTATTTATCTGGTCTTGCAAGGGATTTCCCAATCTTTGAAAGATGGATTATCTTCTTCGGTATTATATATATTTTAGCAGTTATCTTTTTCCCGAAAGGAATTGTAGGATCCATTCTTCAAGCTCTTTCTAAATGGAAATCAAAACATGAAGATAGGAAAATCTTTGCTTTAGAAAAAGATAAGGAGCATTCGCCATGAACGTAGGAATCTTAGGGATCGGAGTCTATTTGCCAATCGAAAGAATGACCGCTGAAGACATAGCGGAAAAAGCAAGCCTCCCCATTGAGGTCGTAAAAACAAAAATGGGGATAATAGAAAAAAGAGTAGCAGGCCAAGATGACCATACAGTACAGATGGCCATCCGGGCTGCCAGAAATGCAATCAATCATGCCAATATTGATGGAAAAGAGATTGATGTGATTATCTATTTTGGTGAAGAACATAAAGAATATCCTTTATGGACGGCTGGGATCAAGATTCAAGAAGAAATTGGTGCGACAAATGCCTGGGCTTTCGACATACAGCTCAGGTGCGGTACGGCGATTCTGGCAATGAAACTCGCAAAAAGTCTAATGCATTCGGACGAAAATATCAGAACAGTTTTACTTGCAGGGGGTTACCGTAATCATGACTTGATTGACTATCGAAATGAACGAACGCGTTTTATGTTTAATCTAGGCGCAGGTGGGGGTGCACTCATCCTTAAACGCGATAGTTCAGAAAACCTTATCTATGAAGCGGATATCATGACGGATGGGTCTTTTTCCGAAGATGTCATTGTACCGGTTGGAGGAACCAGGCAGCCTCTGACAGCCGAACACATCATGATGGGATTATATCGTTTGGATGTAACAGATCCCCAAGGAATGAAGACAAGATTGGAACAAAGATCCCTTGATAACTTTATCAAGGTGATCCGGAATTCCTTAACTAAAAGCGGGTTCCATGAAAAAGAATTAGCCTATATCGGAATGCTCCATATGAAAAGATCAGCCCATGACTTTGTTTTAAGGACATTCCACTTAAAAGAGGAAAACTCGATTTATTTATCGAACTACGGACATATCGGTCAAATTGATCAAATTTTATCATTACAACTCGCCTTGAATGAGAAAAGAATACAGGATGGGGATGTACTGACACTGGTTAGCGCCGGAATTGGATACGCATGGGGAGCTATAACAATTCAATGGGGAAAACAAAGGGGGAGAAGAGATGACAGTCTCTGAAAATTTGAAATCAGTGAATTTGCAAAATGGAGAACAAATTTCGTATCGTGTACGCTCAGGGGGAGAAAAGCTTCTGCTTTTGATTCATGGCAATATGACCTCCTCGAAGCATTGGGATTTGCTTATGGAGTCATTAAGCTCGGACTATACCATAGTTGCTCCTGATTTAAGAGGTTTCGGGCAATCTACTTATAATAAAAGAGTTCAGCATATAAGAGATTTTAGTGATGATATCAAGAATTTTATCGATTTACTTAACTTGAAAGATTTCAGTATGGCTGGGTGGTCGACAGGTGGAGCAATCGCGATGCAGTTTTGCATAGATTATCCTGGATACTGCAACAAGCTGGTTCTTCTTGCCTCGGCTTCTACGCGCGGCTATCCATTTTATAAGGCAAATAATGAGGGATCAGCAGAAGTATCACAGCGATTTACTACTATTGAGGAAATAGAGGCAGATGAAGGGCGGACACTTCCGATGCAAGCTCTCTATGATACTGGAAATAGAGAAGGCTTAAGGGCTGTTTGGAACGCTGCGATTTATACGCATAATCAACCCGAAGAAGATCGATATGAGGAATATATAGATGATATGTTGACACAACGGAATCTTGCAGATATTTATCATGTGCTGAACACATTCAATATCAGCCATCTGGATAATGAGGCAGCGAAAGGTACCGGTAAGGTTAATCAAATTAATATTCCGGTTTTAATCCTGTATGGCGAGCGGGATTATGTCGTTCCCTTCCAAATGACCAATGAAATCATCGAAGATTTTGGGGAAAGGGCAAAATCAGTGAAGCTTGTTAATTGTGGACATTCGCCCCTTGTAGATGATTTAGGGCAATTAACCGAACAAATCGAATCTTTTTTAAAGGAAGGTAGCAAAAAGAATGCGATTACAGAATAGAGTTGCCATTATTACAGGTGGAGCAAATGGAATTGGGAAGGCCGCATGTGAAACGTTTTTAAATCAAGGTGCAAAAGTTGTAATCGCTGACTTTGATGAGGCAAGCGGCAAGGAATTGGAACAGCATTTCCAAAACCAAGGTAAAGAGGTTCTGTTTATTGCGGTAGACGTAGCAAGTCAAGAAAGTGTCGAGAACATGGTAGCCCAAGTACTGGCTCATCATGAAAAGATTGATATTTTAATCAATAACGCCGGTATTACACGGGATGCCATGCTCGTAAAAATGACGGAACAGGATTTTGACCGCGTACTAGATGTGAATCTAAAGGGAGTTTTTAATTGCACTCAAGCAGTGGTCCCCCATATGGTGTCAAGAGGTTACGGCAAGATTATTAATACTTCTTCGGTAAGTGGCGTTTATGGAAATGTAGGACAAACCAATTATGCTGCAACGAAAGCTGCCGTAGTGGGGATGACCAAAACCTGGGCAAAAGAATTTGGCCGCAAAGGCATCAATGTAAATGCAGTTGCCCCTGGATTCACCAAAACGGCAATGGTAGAGAAAATGCCCGAAAAAGTGATTCAGCATATGGAATCCATAGTGAGCCTCCAAAGATTAGGAGAAACAGAGGATATTGCAAACGCTTATCTCTTCCTCGCATCGGAGGAATCAAGCTATATTACAGGTCATGTTTTGCACGTAGATGGTGGAATTATGATGTGATGTGGGAGGGAAACGCGTTGCAAAATGAACAAACTTGGATATTAGATAGAGCGAGCTTAACCCCTTCTAAAATAGCCCTCATTGACATTCAGACAAAGAGGAAATGGAGCTACGAAGAATTATCGAATGAATCATTGAAATGGTTGTGCTATCTAAGGAATGAAGGGATAAAGAAAGGAAACCGGGTTGCCTTACTGGCAGAAAATAGCATTGATATTTTTCCAATTCTATTCGCCTGCGGGTTGGGTGGGTTCATTTACGTTCCGTTAAATTGGCGGTTAAGCAAGCGGGAGCTTATTTCGATTCTAAATGATAGCAGTCCATCAATCCTTATAACAGATGAGGAATTCCATAATTTAGGGGAGGAAATATTTAAGGAAAAACTTGTTCGGATTCCATCCGATTTTTCAGTTGATTCCCCAGAATTTAATCCTACTCCCCAATGGCAATCAACTGATCCGTGGTTAATGATTTATACGGGTGGGACGATGGGTAACCCAAAAGGTGTCTTGCTATCATTTGATGCCGTGAATTGGAATGCACTCAATACGATTTTGAGTTGGAACTTAAGCTGCGAAGATTGCACGGTCAATTATATGCCGCTTTTTCATACCGGAGGGCTTAATGCTTTATCCATTCCCATCTTGATGTGCGGTGGAACGGTAGTAGTCGGCAATAAGTTTGACGCCGAGGAAGCCATTCGGTCAGTGAACGATTATCAATCCACCATCTCTCTGTTTGTGCCGACAATGTACCAATCAATGATCGAAACAGACTATTTCCAGCATGCAAGCTTTCCAACAGTTAAAGTATTTCTATCTGGAGGAGCTCCATGTCCTCAAACCATTTACAGCCATTTTATAAAAAAAGGATTAAAGTTCAAAGAAGGATATGGTTTAACAGAAGCCGGACCAAACAATTTTTATATCGATTCGGATGATGCGGCTAAAAAGCCGGGATCTGTAGGGAAAAGCATGATGTTTAATTCGATTCGAATTAAAAATAAAAACGGGGCTATCTGCAAAGTAGGGGAGGTTGGAGAGTTATATATAAAAGGAAGGCACATGTTCACGGAGTATTGGAATAATGCTGAAGAGACAAAAAACGCCATAATAGATGGCTGGCTGAAAACTGGAGATCTGGCCAAAGTCGATGGAGATGGCGATGTTTTCATTGTTGGCCGAAGCAAAGATATGATTATTACAGGCGGGGAAAATGTATATCCCTTGGAAGTAGAACAATGTATCGTGAATCATCCCCATGTAAGGGAAGTAGCGGTTGTTGGAATAAGAGATGAAAAGTGGGGAGAAGTCGTGACAGCGTTTATTGTTTCTTCAAGTAATTGGGTTTGCTCTGAAAGCGAAATACAAAATTATTGCCGTGAACAACTGGGCACTTATAAAGTTCCAAAAAAGGTTTTGTTTCTTGATGAATTACCGAAAACGCATGTAGGAAAAATCGATAAGAAACGATTGAAGGAGAGTGTGAATTAACTAATTTTAAAAAAACAGCTCTAATAGATTAAGGGTATTGCTGAATAAATTGTGAGAATAAAAACAACAACCTCTCCCAAGGATTAGGGGAGAGGTTGTTTAATTTTTATCTTACCATAATTTAAATCCTGTTGAACCAGCAGGTGAGTTACTAAGGATATCGAAGATAGGGAACGTATAAGCGATTAGGATTAATGCAACTAGAATAACTCCCCATACTTTAAAGTTCTCTAAAATTGCCGGTGTGCTGCCGCCACCTTCAGCAACTTCCGCAACAGGGAATTCTTCTTCTCCTTTAGGTGCAAACCATAATAGGTTAACAACCACACCGATGATTACCAGGATGGAGATGAATAAAATAGTACCTCCAATTGCTTGTGCAAACTGATAAGAAATCCATTCAGCTGCCTGCTCAGATCCACCATAAGTAGAGTACTCGGAACGACGGGGTGCACCAAGCAATCCTGCGATATGCATAGCACCGGACATGATGAACATACCAACTGCCCATAGAATACCTGCTGTATTGGCCAGGCTATTCATTCTGCTTGTTAACGTTCGCCCAGTTAAATGGGGGATTAACCAGAAAGCAGCACCAAAATAAGTTAGTACAACAGCTGTTGCAATTGTTAAGTGGAAGTGGCCTGTAACCCAGATTGTGTTATGGATTAATTGATTCATTTGGTAAGAAGCGTTCACAATACCGCCAGCCCCACCAGGTATGAATGCAACCATTCCAATGAATGGAACCAAGAAACGACTATCTTTCCAAGGTAATTGTCTAAACCATCCTAAAACGCCTTTACCGCCTAATTCACGTCCACGCAATTCAAATGTAGCAAACATGGAGAAGGCTGTCATAAGAGACGGAACGATTACAAAGAATGTTAATACAACTTGCAGGAATTTCCAGAAGCCATCAATCCCTGGTTCCGTTAATTGGTGGTGAACTCCCACAGGAATAGAGAATAATAGGAATAGCATAAATGATAATCTAGCCAATGCATCGGAGAAAAGTTTACCTCCAATTACTTTTGGAATAACTACATACCATACCATATAAGCAGGCAATAACCAGAAGTATACAAGAGCATGGCCGAAATACCAGAATAATGTACGTGATAATAATACATCAATACGTTCCACTAACCCTAATGACCAAGGAAGTAATTGGAATAATACCTCAATAGCAACCCCTAAAGAGGCTACAAACCACATAAGGTTATTTACGACAGCCATGAAAGCCAGAAGAGGTGAAGTCTGACCCTTATTTTCTTTGCGCCATTGTACATATCTCATAATTTGAGAAAGACCTTCAATCCATGAGCCAACAACAACCAGAGCAAGACCGGCATAGAAAATCCAGTGTGCTTGAAGTGGAGCATAGAAAGTATAAAGTACAGAAGCTTCATTAAGCAGCACCATTGTTGCAGCTGCTACCGTACCGATTGTCATTAACCAGAAACCAATCCAGCCTAATTTGCGTTGTGTATTTGAAAGGGCACCCGCAGTACGGCTTACTGCAGCTAATTGGAAGCCCATAATGAAGTATGTTGTTAAAATAAGTCCCAATAGTACACCATGAACTGTAAGTATTTGGTAATATCCGATGCCGAATGGCAACTGGAATGCACCTGATCGTACAAATACCTGTAAAAGACCGGCAAGACCACCAACTAAAAGAGCAGTAAATGCTACATACATATGTGCTAATGCTAACTTCGCATCCTTGCGGTCAACTTTGATTAAACGATCTTTTGTTGTTAAATTTTTTCCTTTTGGCAATTGTTTTTCTTTAATAATTTCTTTATTAGTGACTGCTGTTGTCATCAGCGTCCACCACCTTTAGTGTAGAATACATCATTGCGTGTCCAATACCGCAATATTCATTACATACGATTGTAAATTCGCCAGCTTTATCTACGGTAGTAACGAGTTCGGAAACATAGCCGGGTTCAAGCATCATATTAATGTTTGTCCCTGCAACCTCAAATCCGTGTATAACGTCTTTCGTAGTAGCTACAAACCTTACTTTGGAGCCGACTGGCACTTCGATCTCCATTGGAGTATAGCTAAATGCAGAAGCAACCAAAACCACTTCATAGTCCCAGTCTTTTCCTTCTACTTTATGGACACCTGGGTTGTCAAATGGAGCAATCTCATCCACTTTTTCATAGTCGATTGTCCATTTTGAATTATTCGGGTGTGCACCCGCATGGAATGCGCTCACACCGATTATTATCAGAAATATAATGAGTGTCGATGTACCGAATACAAGCCACCATTTCTCATACTTGTGTATGTGCATGTAAATTCCCTCCTAGAGAATATATAAATTTAGTTAAAAACGATCAATGAATAAATTGAAGCAAAGAGCCCAGATGACAATAATGATAATCCCAATGCCAAAAGT
Source organism: Ureibacillus aquaedulcis (assembly GCF_030418165.1). GTDB lineage: Bacteria > Bacillota > Bacilli > Bacillales_A > Planococcaceae > Ureibacillus > Ureibacillus aquaedulcis. The sequence continues at coordinate 52,202 of NZ_JAUHTQ010000006.1, read as the reverse complement.
AGCATAAAGTGTTCCTTTTAAATTATCATCTGACGTTTTTTTGTGGTTTGCCATGATTCTCCCTCCTAAGTGAAGAAATAAATATTAAATAATTTACAACCAAATCATATATAAAATTGATTTGCTATGATGTGATAAAAATCACATATATGGCGTTAAAATGTGAACGTAATGTGAAGGTATAATTTACTGTGGCCATTAATCAAAAGGGTGGCTATGGGACTAGCGGGAGACAGTTCTTAATAGGTTGAAGCTCCTTTGGATAGGAAATTCAAAATTGCAAGAAGGGGTAAATAAGCTTTTAATCACTAGAATAAGAAGGGAATTGAATAAACTTTCTATCTGAGAACAAGGTACAACAGAAGCCCGGATTTCCACTATAAGACTTCCACAGCCAAGTCACGTTAGCGAAGTGAAAAAACGTAAAAAAACACGCCCAACTTTAACATTGGCGTGTTACTAAGATAGAAATCGATCTCCTGATCGACTTCAATTATATGTACAAATTATTATTCTGCATTATGTATTTGATGAATTAATTATTCTTCGTCAATTGTAAATAAAATTGTAAGTGTCCCAACTTCTTCGATGATTGTCGGCAGCTTTAAAACCTTCTCAAATCCAAGGAGCTTTGTATTTCCAACCATCACCGTTGGGGTAGTAATATCAACATTTAAAGATTGTTGACCAATATGGGTACATAGATTACCGGCAAACATATTCCCAAGCTCCCCGGTAAAGGATTCCAGCATCTCGCCTTCAAGTGGCATGCCGAACATTTTTGCTCCAATGGCACTAAAGGATAACGCTGTACTATCGATAATGATTCTTCCTTTTATGTCACCAATCAATCCAATTAAAACGCCCATTTCTTGCTGAATAAAGGGCTCTGTCAAAAGAGAAGGGGATTGAATATCCAATTCCATGGGAAGAATGCTTTTTAAAGAATGGATTGATCCATTCAAAATGGCTTGTATATGTAGCGAATTATTCATTGAATCACACCTTTTACGGCTTTTTTTCCATATTACCATGTTGATAGTACATTAGTACATGTAAAATAATTACAAACTATACCAATGTACCCGTTTTCATTTAACTTGTGAGGTGTTATATTGTATATTATAATAGTAAGTGAAAATGATTCTCATTATTGAGGGGGAGACAAATGGTTTATTTATTTGTTGGTTTAACAATTGTGATTTACGCAGGTATAGGTACGTATTTAGTGAAGAATACGATAAAATCCTAATTAACTGCCCCCATTCCTATCCTTACTAGCTCCTTAAAAACAATCCTCCAGTAATCTTTCTATTTAATATTTAAAAAATTCCTCTTTCATTCTTTCTTTTTCATCGATTTTATTATTTAATCATAATAGTATATAATTGTGACAAAAATGAGGCAAAGGGGTATTTATTTGCATGAGTTCTTTTGAAGAAAAATTAGAGAAATTATTACAACAATCTGCGATACAATACATAATCTACCAAAACAATGAAGATACAGAACGTATGGAGAAGCTTCATTTATTTGCAAGGAAATTATTACAAAAGGAATATGTGATCGGTTTTGCAGGTCATTTCTCGGCAGGTAAGTCCAGTATGATCAATGCTCTATCCGGTGAGGATATCCTAGCTGCAAGTCCAATTCCGACGAGTGCCAACATCGTGAAAGTCCATAAATCCGAGGAAGATTTTGCCATTGTCTATATGCATCATGAGAAGCCGGTTAAATTTGAAGCTGGCTATGATTTTAAAACCGTAAAGGAATTGAGTAAAAACGGTGAGCTTGTATCCCAGATCGAGATTGGACATAGTGGTTCTTCGCTTCCTTCAGGTGTAACGGTAATGGATACGCCCGGTGTTGACTCCACGGATGATGCACATGCAATGTCAACAGAATCAGCACTCCATATAGCAGATGTGGTTTTCTATACAATGGATTACAACCATGTACAATCCGAATTGAATTTTCAATTCACGAAGCAATTGATGAAATACAATCCCAATGTATATTTAATTGTAAACCAAATCGATAAACATAAAGAAAATGAACTTTCATTTGTCGATTTTAAACAATCCGTTCAGCAATCCTTTTCAGCTTGGGGAGTTGAACCAAAAGGGATCTTTTTCACTTCTTTAAGGGAATTTGACCACCCTCATAATGACTTTGACACAGTAAAGAAAATAGTCATGGATTCGATGAACGATTGGCAGGATCAGCTTGTATCAACTGCTGAAAATACATTGCGCAAACTGCAGAATGAGCATCTTGCTTACTTGGAGGATGAAAAACAATCTCTGCTGTCGGATTATGAAAATGTCCTGAGTACTGATGAGTGGGAAAATCGACAGGATTTACTGGAACAATATGAGAGGTTAAACCTCCAAACAGAGTTATTTTCCAGTGAAACTTGGAATGATACGTTTAAAGATCGACGCAAGGAGTTACTTGATAACGCAGCGATTATTCCAGCTGATTTCCGTGAAAAATTACGTGCATATCTTGAAAGTACCCAAGAAGGCTTTAAAGTTGGTGGATTATTCTCTGCTAAAAAGAAAACAGAAGAAGAAAAGAAACGCCGTATTGAAGACGTTTATGAACAATATAAGGTGATCTTGCAATCTCAAATAATTGGACATTTAAGAAATCTAATGAAGCAATCCCTAAAGGAAGTAGGGGTATTAACGGATGAAAGAGCAGGAATTATTGATGCTCTTCAATTTGATGTTCCATTTTCTCTGATCGAAGGTGAAATTAAACAAGGTTCACTTCTTACAGCGGATGCTTTATTAAATTTTGCTAATCGTGTTGCCGAGGCTACGAAACGTTATTTCATCGCAGCAACAGATGACTGGAAGGATCAACAAGAGGCTGTATTAAAGGATGCATCCCAAAGCTTATCCACTCCGGTTCAAGCCAAGCTAAAAGTACTGAAAGAAAAAGTGCAGGCTATCCAATCCATCGAGCAATTAAATAAATATAAAATAAATGCTGAGAAAGAAATAGCGACAGCGACAAAGGATACGCGTTCCGGGGCAAAACGCCAGTTCGAACAATGGCAAGATGACTATGAGCAAGCTCTTAAAGAGATTCGTCCATTTGATTCATCCATGTTAGTGAAGAAGGAAAGCGAAATTGAAGTGGCTTCGACAGAAATCCAGCAAGCGGCGGCTCAAACTCAAAAAGGCGAGGAAGTCATTGAGGCCGCTATTCGTACGGCAAATGCAGTGAAAAATGTGGATGGATTTGAAGAAGTAGCCCAGTTCCTGCAGAGAAAAGTAGAACGATTGCAGCAAAAGGATTTTACAATTGCATTATTTGGTGCATTTAGTGCGGGGAAATCAAGTTTTTCCAATGCTTTAATGGGTTCCAAGGTTTTGCCTGTATCTCCAAACCCGACGACGGCTGCCATCAATAAAATTCGCCCTGTTACAAAAGACCACCCACATGAAACAGCGGATGTTCATCTAAAAACAGCCGATCAATTATTGGAAGATATCAAAGTCTCATATGAGGAAATCGGTATTGCTATACGTACCTTGCAAGAGGCATATGAACGTGCAGAAGAGGGGCTTGCTGTACAATTAAAAGACGAGCGATTAAATGTTCATAAATCTTTTATCCGGGCATTTAGCCAAGGATTTAAGACATATGAGTCGCAGCTAGGTCAAACCATTCGTGTAGAGCGTTCAGAGTTTGAACGATATGTAGCTGAAGAGAATCGTTCCTGCTTTGTAGATAATATTGATTTTTACTATGATAGCCCGTTGACTAGGATGGGTGTGACCTTGGTGGATACACCGGGGGCAGACTCGATCAATGCCCGCCATACGGGTGTTGCCTTTGATTATATCCGTAATGCAGATGCGATTTTATTTATCACGTACTATAATCATGCCTTTGCCAAAGCGGACCGTGAATTTTTAATCCAATTAGGTCGTGTGAAGGATGCATTTGAACTGGATAAAATGTTCTTCATTGTAAATGCCATCGATCTGGCTTCTACACCAGATGAAGAAGAAGATGTGAAAAACTATGTCAAAACGGAATTACAACGTTTTGGTATCCGTTTCCCTAAATTATTTGGTGTTTCAAGTTTGCTGGCACTTCGTGAAAAAGTAGAAGGCAGTTTGCTTAATTCAGGAATGGAGCCATTTGAACACTCGTTCCATCATTTCTTGAATGAAGAATTAGCAGCCATTGCAATCCAGGCCTTGCATGAAGAGGTTGAGAAAACACAAGCACGTCTGGCTGATCTAATCAAGCAAACAGAAGAGAATTTAAAGCGCAAAGATGAACGATTAAAAGAGCTTGCCGAGCTTGAGCAACATGTCCAAAAAGCGTTTAGCAGCCCATCGACCAACATATTAAAGAGTGATATGAAGCAGGAATTGGATGAATTGCTTTACTATGTGATGCAGCGCGTTTACTATCGTTATCCGGATTTCTTCAGAGAAAGCTATAATCCTTCCACTTTCTCTTCTAAGCCCGTTCAAACAGCATTGGAGCAGGCATTGAAGGAAACGATCAGTGCATTACGTTTTGACTTTGCACAAGAACTGCGTGTAACGAATTTCCGTCTGGCTCAGTTTGTCCAAAAGAAAATCATCGAACGTTTCAAAGAGGAAGTACGTTCATTAAAAGAGTTAAACCCAAGTTTCTCCTTCATGGCATTCGAGTCCGAGGAACCAAAATTATTGGAATTTAAAGGTCCCTTTGAGGATGAAAAGAAGTATGCTTCCGTCAAATCTTACTTTAAAAATGCAAAGTCATTTTTTGAGAAAAATGAAAAAGAAAATCTGAAATTGGCATTGGAAGAACTAACGAAACCGGATGCTCAAAATTACGTCGATGCTGAAAAAGAGAAAATCTCTCATTGGGCAACTGATTTAATTGAACATGAATCAGAAAACTTGAATATCTATTTGCGTAAACAGGCATTAAAGCAAATTGAAACAGAAAAATTGCTTCTTGAAGAGGTAAATCGCTTAGAGATATGGAAATCTATCTATTATGATTTACAAAAATCGGAGGTAAAATAAATGGGAAAAGTGTTCGTTGCTGCAAAGGACGTAAAGGAAGGCAGGTTTATCGATACTCGTTATGACTTGCAGGACCGAAATTGGGGAAAACAAGCCTTTCAAAATTGCCATATACAAGGTGCGATTCATTGGGACCTGGAACAAGATCTATCTGAAATGACAAAAAGCGAAGGCCGTCATCCAATGCCTTCCAAAGAACAACTACAGCATTTATTTGAACAATCGGGCTTAAATTATGATGACATTATTTATATTTATGACCAAGGCGGGGCACCCTTTGCCGCCCGTGCCTGGTGGATGTTAAAGTATGCAAATTTCCCGAATGTCTATATTGTAAATGGCGGCTTTGAAGCATTGAAGGAAGCTGGAAAATCTGTCACAGCAGAAAAGTCAAATTATGATGTTACCGATTTGGTACTGGGCTGGAATGATGCAATCTACTCCAATCGAGCAGATGTGAAAAATATTGTCGATGGAGTTCAAAAAGCGGTACTATTGGATGCGCGTTCAAATGAAAGATACCGTGGGGAAAACGAGCCAATAGACAAAGTAGCGGGCCATATACCAACAGCGAAAAATTTTGACTGGGAGCAATTAAAACAGGGGTCTGAACTACATGCCAATGACCAGCTTGTCGAAAAATTCAAGCGCGATGAAGAAATTGTCGTCTATTGTGGTTCAGGTGTAACGGCGTCACCGTTATATGCTATCCTGGCAGATTCAGGATATGAAAATTTGAAGCTGTATGTTGGAAGCTATAGTGACTGGATTACACAATATGAGGTTGAAACAGGGGAAAATCAGTAAATGATTGTGAAAACGTATAATGTAAAAATTATACGTTTTCTCTTCCATATAAAATGAATGAATGGTCATTCAAAATTGGTGCGTTGAAATTTACAAAGGGGGATGGAAACATGCTGTTGAAGAAATACATTGATTTTGGAAGCCATCATAATGTACATTATGCAAATGGAAAGGTCACGTTGGGCAAGATTTCTCTTAATGTCTATTGTTTTATGGTGGACGGTGTTTTGATTGATACTGGTTCCAGATCTCTGAGCAAACAGTTTGAACCGTTTTTATTGGAAGCTGATATTGACCAAGTTGTATTAACCCACATACATGAAGATCATACTGGATGCGCGTCCATCTTGGAACAGCAACGTAATGTACCAATTTATATACATGAAATGTCTGTTCAAGATTGTGAAAAAAATCCCGATTATCCCCTTTACAGAAAGGTTTTTTGGGGGAAGCGAATGCCGTTTAGAGCAAATGCCATTGACAGCAGCTTTTCATCACGCAGTGCCGACTGGGAGGTAATTAAAACACCTGGCCATGCAAAGGATCATCTTGCATTTTTGAATAAAGAAACGGGGCAGCTTTTTACAGGGGATCTCTATGTCCAAACAAAAACGAAAGTAGTTTTAAGAGAAGAGAGCATACCCACAATCATCCGTTCAATAGAACATCTTTTAACCTATGACTTTAATGAGATGTATTGCAGCCATGCAGGGTTTGTAAAGGATGGCAGAAAGAGCCTTGAGAATAAAAAAGATTATTTATCTGATATACAGCAACAAGTAAAATCCCGGTATCAGGAGGGTCTTTCACCAGAGCAAATTCATGACAGTCTTTTTAAACGTAAATACCCTATCACGAAGCTCTCCAGGGGAGAATGGGACTCATTGCATATTGTCACATCAATAATAGATGAGATGAAACAAGAGGTTAGTTAATTTAATGTTAATGATGTTTTTTAACCACATTGTAACTTTTTCAAATGTTTCTCGACTAATCATTCGAAAAGCATTAAGAAGGAGAGTGCAAAATGAAAAGATATGCATCCATACTTATGACTGTAGCTTTGGTTAGCGGTTTATTAATACAACCGTCTGTGTCTGCTGAGGGTACTGGTGATCCAGTTGCAGAAGAAAATCAAAATGGTAATTTTTTAAAAGTGACTGGAGAAGTAAACTCTATCAAAAATGAACCAAAAGGGAACAATTATGCAACAGTGAAGGCAGGAGAGAGAGAGTTTGGTTTTTACTACAATGAAAGCACCATGGTTTTAAATAATGCTGGAGAAAAGGTCGAACTCACGGAAGGGACAGAGATTACAGCCTTTGTAGATTCCCGCAAATCAATGATCATGATTTATCCTCCGAGATATTCTCCTGAAGTCATCATTGTGCATTCAAAACATCCGGGTACTGTGGAACTACAGCGATTTAATGAACAACTCTTAAATGAAAAGGGAGACTTAGTTATTCATGTCACTGATGAAACAGAAATCCATGATTTATCGGGAAGAGATGTGCCGAAAGAAGCCTTAGTAGAAAAAGATGTTCTCATATTCTATGAGTATGTGTTAGAGAGTTATCCGGCACAAACAGGGCCATATAAAATCGTGGTTCTAGAAAAAGAAACCACGAACATTGAGAAAGCAGCTGATATTGCAAATAAGGATTACTACAAAGTAAATAGTGTGAAAATGATCCCCCTTAGGCTGGTAGCGGAGCAATTAGGATTCACAGTCGAGTCATATGGAAAGGTTTCTGTTATTTCTAAAGGCAGCGTTTCCTTTACTATTACGTTGGGGGCAAAGCATTATGGTTACAATAAATCAATCCGCTATTTCAAAGAAGAACCAGAATTGCTGGAAAAAAGCAAGACATATGTACCATATGAATTATTGGAACAATTAATTGAATTAACTAAAGAAGAATAAGATTAATGGTTAAAAGCTATGTACATGTTAACGTGTATGTAGCTTTTTTTGTTACAAAATTGTGAAAAAATTTGTTAATATGTGAAAAATTGAGCATAAGACTTTGTGAAAAGTTTCATATTACGCCTCCTAAAACAGTACGTGTGATATTTCACAATATCAAACTAGCGGCATAAGGGGATTTGAATAATAAAAACGTTTTCATATATTATATTAATATACTAAAAAACGCTTGATAAATTACAATCTATGCCATTTATTTAAAAGTCGAATTCTTGAAATCTCTTAATTTTACAAAGAATTATCTGCTTTATGAAGAATTTTTGTGTTGACTTCATTGCGTTGAAGCGCTATGATACGAAAATATAAATGTTTTTAAAAATTAAACAAACGGGGTGGCTAAAATGGATTTAATGAAAAAATCGATTGAAATGCATGCACAATTTAAGGGGAAGCTGGAAATTAGTTCAAAAGTTCCGTTGGAAGATTCTTATGATTTGAGTTTGGCTTATTCGCCGGGAGTCGCTGCACCCTGTATAGAAATCGAAAAAAATCGTTCGCTGGCTTATGACTATACAATTAAGGGGAATTTGGTTGCGGTTGTAACGGATGGAACAGCAGTATTGGGTTTGGGTGATATCGGACCGGAAGCTGCACTTCCAGTAATGGAAGGCAAGGCTTTATTATTGAAACGATTCAGCAATGTAGATGCAGTACCAATTTGTTTGGATACCAAAGATGTGGATGAAATCGTTCGAACAGTGAAGCTTATTTCACCAACATTCGGTGCCATTAATTTAGAGGATATCTCTGCACCACGTTGCTTCGAAATAGAAGAACGATTACGTAAAGAGTGTAATATCCCTGTGTTTCATGACGATCAACATGGAACGGCGATTGTGGTAGGCGCAGGTTTGAAAAACGCCTTGAAAATCGTAAAAAAAGACAAAGCAGATTTAAAAATTGTCATTAATGGGGCTGGTGCAGCAGGAATTGCCATTCTTCGTATTTTACTCCATCAGGGCTATAAGAATGTAGTCGTGTGTGATTCAACAGGCATCATCTATAGTGGCCGAGAAAAAGGCATGAATCCAATTAAGGAGAATATTGCACAATTGACAAACCCAGCTAACCTAACAGGCAGTCTGGATAAGGCGCTTGTTGGAGCAGATGTGTTTATCGGTGTATCTGTTGCGAACTTGCTTACAAAAGAACATATTCAATCCATGGACCACGACCCAATTGTGTTTGCCCTTGCAAATCCAAATCCTGAAATTACTTATGAAAACGCTAGAAGCTGGGGTGTCCGCATTATTGGGACAGGCCGTTCAGACTATCCAAACCAGGTGAATAATGTATTAGCCTTCCCTGGTATTTTTAAAGGGGCACTAGATGTAAGGGCAACGGATGTCAATGAGGACATGAAACTTGCAGCAGTGGAAGCGATCGCATCTCTTGTGACTGATGAAGAGCTATCCGAAGAATACATTATTCCAAAAGCAATAGATGAAAGAGTAGCGTTGGCAGTCGCTAAAGCAGTTGGGGAAGCAGCTATTCAATCTGGTGTATCTGAATTGTATCCCCGGCTATTAAAGAATAGTGTTGTAATCTAAAAACTTTAAAGGTATATTGCAGCAGAATGTAAGCTATCCAGGTTGATTTTAGGAAAAATTCCTGATCTTCCTGCTGAACTTACCCCTCATATAGAAATAAATTGACTCTCTGCTAACAAGAACTGAAAAAAGGTGTCTCAAACAAGCCGAGACACCTTCGTTTTTTATGAATTATACGTTTTCCGATGCGATCTCTTCAGAAAGTACTTCCAATTGGTCAATTAAAGAACCGATATAAGCAATAGTGTCTTTTAATGGCTGATCTGTTGTAATATCAACACCTGCTATTTTAGCTAATTCCACAGGCGATTTTGTTCCACCTGCTTTAAGAACTTTTAGCCAATCCTGTACTGCTGGTTCTCCTTCATTCAGAATGCGTTGTGAAACTTGAGTAGCGATTGTTAGCCCTGCTGAGTACGTATATGGATATAGGCCCATGTAGTAATGTGGTTGACGCATCCAAGTTAATTCGGCACCCTCAGTGATTTCAACTGTGTCACCCCAGAAATCTTCCAATACTTCGCGCTTTAATTTATTTAAAATCGAAGCATTTACACTACCGCCATCATCTATGATTTCATAGACTTTACGTTGATAAGCGGCTTCCAGTAAATGTGTTACAAAGTTGTGATAATAAGTACGTGCAACTATCGTTGAAATTACCCAACGTTTGAAGCGGGCATCATTTGAATTTGATAATAGGTGGTTCGCCATAAGCATCTCATTCATTGTAGATGGTGCTTCAATAAAATATAAAGATGGTCTGGAGTTAAAAATGTTCTGTTCTTTGTGCGTTAAATAGAAATGTCCTGCGTGGCCTAGCTCATGTGCAAGAACAAATACTTCATTCATACGGCTCGTCCAAGAGATTAAGATATATGGATGTTTACCATAAGGACTTGAACAGAAGGCACCTGTCGATTTCCCTTCATTCTGGGCAAAATCAATCCAGCGCTCGTCAAATGAGCGGTCAAGCATGTTTTGATAATCTTCACCCATGATGGATAAACCATCGTTCATATATTGGCGAGATTCCTCAATGGAAATTTTCGGTTCATATGTTGGATCCAAAGAGATTTTTAAATCGGCAAATGTCATTTTCTCCAAGCCATGTTCTTTTTGCAGCAACTTCGCATAACGACGCATATGTGGAGCTAATTCAGTTGTAATTAAATCAATTTGGCGGTTATAAAGCTCACGATCAACCTCCTGATCAAATAGAAGGGCATCGAAAATCGTATCATAGCCGCGTAAGTCGGCATCCGTCTTTTCTATTTTTAGATGTGTGTCGTATGTTTTTGCTGTTGTATGCTGATAGTCGCGTAATTTCTTTGAGAAAGATTCGAATGCAGCACGGCGAATTTCGGTATCACTTTCCAGTTCCCAATCACCCTCGAAAGAATTATAACTTAGTGGGTAACTTTCGCCGTTTACTTCAAAATTATCAAACTTTAAATCTACCAATTTTGTTGTGTTATAAAGCTCGTAAGGTGCATCAAATGTTGTACCGAAAGCAGCTAAAGCTTTTTCTGCTTCAGGGTGTAATTGATAAGGCTTTTTGCGTATCAGGTTATCGATATAGCGTTCAAATTGCGGCGCCAAGTCTTTTGCCTCTGTCAAAACAGCTTCATCCAATAAGAGCAACTCACTTGTAATAAAAGAAAGCTGTGCACCAATTTTTGAATAGTGTTGGCCTACTTTGGCCGAACGCATTTGTGCCTCGTCATTTGTTTGATCTTCACTTAGTGAAAGGCTGGCATACGTACCGATAGGAACAAGTGCTTCATATAAGCTTTGATATGCTGCAATTACATTTACTGCGTCTTGGGCATTCACAATTTTCCCTTTGAATTCTTTTTCTATCTCGCCAGCTTTTCCTAAAACACTTTCAACCGCTTCTTCAAAAAGCAGCTCCGTTTCAAATAGGGGAGTCAAATCCCATGTTTCTTCAATCTTTACTTCGCTTCTTTTAAGCATTCCATTCCCTCCCGTATTACGGTATTCGAAATAAATTGTATCATATATAGTTTGAATTGAAAATCTATTGATAGAAAATTCTAAACTTTGTAGTTCGTTTTGACGTTTTTGAGGATTTTAAGTTCCTATCTTTAGATTAATAGCTGAGAAAAAGAAAAGGAGGGCATATGCTAAAGATGCCCTCCATAAATATTTATAAGGAATACTAAATTAATATACGCCTTCGGTAATCAAACCATCTGCCACTTTAACAAATGCTGCAATATTGGAACCGACTACCAAATTTCCAGGACTGCCGTACTTAAATGCAGCTTCTTTACTCTTTACATAAATATTCTTCATAATTTCTTGCAATTTTTCATCGACTTCTTCAAATGTCCAGTAGTAGCGACCGGAGTTTTGCGCCATTTCTAAAGCAGACGTTGCTACACCACCGGCATTTGCCGCTTTTGCTGGCCCAAACAGGATACCATTTTCCAGGAAGACATTAATCGCTTCCAAGTTCGAAGGCATGTTGGCGCCTTCTGCAACCACTTTTACCCCGTTTGCTAGAAGGGTGCGAGCTGAATCGCCATCTATTTCGTTTTGAGTTGCGCAAGGTAATGCGATATCGCAAGGAATGGACCAGATGCCTTGGAACCCTTCTGTATAGGTTGCATTTGGGCGGTAATCTACATAAGTCTGGATGCGATCACTTTTGACTTCCTTAATTTCTTTGACAATGTTTAAATCAATTCCTTCAGGGTCAAAAATATAACCGTTTGAGTCAGAACATGCTACGACCTTGGCACCTAAATCTTGAGCTTTTTCAATAGCGTAAATTGCTACATTTCCTGATCCGGATACAACCACCGTTTTGTTTAAGAATGTTTCATTGATATCGCGCAACATTTCTTCCACGAAATAAACTAAACCATAGCCAGTTGCTTCTTTACGAACTAATGATCCGCCGTAGCCTGGTGTTTTACCCGTTAATACGCCAGCTTCGTGTGCGTTACGGATACGTTTATATTGTCCGAATAGGTAACCGATTTCTCTTGCCCCAACACCCATATCACCAGCAGGAACATCGACATCCGCTCCGATATGACGGTATAATTCTGTCATGAAAGCTTGGCAAAAACGCATGATTTCCGAATTTGATTTTCCCTTTGGATTGAAATCCGAGCCACCCTTGGCACCACCAATCGGTAAACCTGTTAGAGTATTTTTGAAAACTTGTTCAAATGCCAAAAATTTCATGATGGATTCATTAACGGATGGATGGAAACGCAATCCACCTTTATATGGCCCTACAACATTGCTGAATTGTACACGGTAGCCTCGGTTGACCTGTACTTGATTGTAGTCGTCCTGCCATGTAACGCGGAAGGAAATGATTCGATCAGGTTCTACCATTCGGGAAAGAATATTATGCTGGATGTATTCAGGATGCTGTTCGAATACAGGAGTCAAGGATAAAAAGATTTCTTCTGCTGCCTGCAGGAATTCAGGTTGGTGTGCGTTCTTTACTTTTAATTGTTCAAACACTCCGTTAATGTAAGTTTCAGCTGATGCTTTATTTCCAGTAATTTGAGTCGTCATTATGTCATCCCCCAATTTGTTTGATTGAATGTATAATAGTATGATTTTTCTTGCAATTCAATCGATTTTTTTCTTACGTGTATATGTTAGGATAAGGAATTAAATAAAATTATTTTTTTAAAATAATAATTTCGGTATTTTTGAAATAGGAGGAGAATAACCATTCTACAATTATTAATCGATGCTGATGCGTGTCCCGTTATTGATTTAGCGCTATCCATCTCATCTCGATATGAGATTAAAACCATCTTGTTTTGCGATACTTCCCATCGGATAGAAAGAGAGAATGCAATAACAATTATGGTCCCTAAAGGGGCTGATTCGGTAGATTTTAAGCTGGTTAATGCCGTCAATAAGCATGATATTGTCATTACACAAGATTATGGTTTGGCTGCCATGTGCTTAGCAAAAGGGGCGTTTGTTGTTGATCAAAATGGAAGAGGGATGACTTCAGACAACATTGACCAATTGTTGGCTTTCAGATATGAAAGTGCGAAAATCAGAAGAGCAGGCGGGCGCACAAAAGGACCAAAAAAACGAACAGAAAAAAATAATATTGCCTTCGCAAATGAATTTCGACAAATTTGTGAACAAGCGATTTCGACAAAATTAGAGGAGGGATTAAATGGTTAAATTCCAAAAGCAAAACCTAGAAAATCTTGTGAAGGATTCGGATTTCTTAGATAACATCACTGCGTCAAATCCTGTTTTTTGGTTGAATGATAAAAAGAAGGATAGATCAAGCGGCGAGGAGTTTAGTTTTGACCAGGTAATTGAAGCGGAAAAGAGGCTGGAGCGCTTTGCTTCTTATTTAAAGATAGCTTTTCCGGAGACAAAAAATTCAATGGGAATCATTGAATCGGAATTGAAAGAAATTCCCGATATGAAGAAATGGATAGAAGAAAATATTGATGAGGATTTTCCTGGAAAACTGTTATTGAAATGTGATTATGCACTACCAATCTCGGGTTCCATAAAAGCGCGCGGGGGCATCTATGAAGTACTCAAGTATGCGGAACAGCTGGCAATCGAACATAACTTAATTGATTATGATGATGATTATGCCAAGTTTAACGATGACACATTTTACCGATTTTTCAGGGGGTATAAGATAGCTGTTGGCTCTACAGGAAATCTGGGGTTAAGTATTGGAATCATGGGTGCAAAGCTGGGCTTTCAAGTAACTGTACATATGTCCAGTGATGCAAAAGAATGGAAGAAACAGCTGCTGCGGGAAAAAGGGGTTAAAGTCATTGAATACTCATCTGATTATAGTAAGGCAGTTGAAGAGGGAAGAAATCAAGCCGCCACGGATCCAAGATGTCATTTTGTAGATGATGAAAATTCGCAAGCCTTGTTTGCTGGCTATGCAGTTGCAGCTCTTAGTCTTGAGAAACAATTACATGACGCCAATATATACGTTGATGCCGCCCATCCCTTATTCGTCTATTTACCGTGCGGTGTAGGGGGAGGCCCAGGTGGGGTTGCCTATGGTTTAAAGAAGATCTATGGCGACAATGTACATCTATTCTTCGGAGAACCGACACAATCGCCTTGTATGCTTCTGGGGATGATGACTGGCCTGCATGATGAGATTTCGGTAACTGATATAGGGCTGACAAATCAAACGGAAGCAGACGGTTTAGCGGTAGGCAGAGCTTCAAAATTTGTCGGCAAATTGATGGAGCCGATTCTAAGCGGTTGTTACACTGTCGAGGATTCTTTTTTGTTTAACAGTATAAGAGCAATGTGGAATCGAGAGCACATTTTTATGGAACCCTCTGCCCATGCAGCTGTTTTTGGACCTATCTCGCTTTTCAAACAGGGGAAATCCTATTATATAGAACAAAATGATTTGCAAATGAAAAATGCAACTCATTTAATTTGGTCCACTGGTGGGAATATGGTACCAGAAGAACAAAGACGGGAGTTTTTAAAGAAGATGTTGTAAGGAAAAAATAACTAGTAATCCAGTGTTAACCAATTATATAATAGTAGAAAATTGATTTAATTTATCTGGAGAAAAAAATGGGTAATGAACTATTGTTTTATAGACTATTAATCATCATTGCAGGTGTTTTAAGTTTAATCTTATCTCTTTTTTCATATCTTAAGCTAAAAAATGCTCCAGGTGCCAAACAGTATATGTTTGTCACATTATTGTCGTCAATATTCGCTTTTTTATATGTCTTTGAACTGTCAGCTACTTCTTTGAAAGAGATTAAATTTTGGTTAGGTATGGAGTATATTGTAATGCCCTTTATACCTGCTTTTACGTTGTTGATGTGTTTGGAGTATATCGGAATAAAACTTAGACAACGGTATTTGTTTTTGTTGTTTGCGCTTCCTCTGATAACGGTCTTTATGCATCACACAAACGAACTACATCATCTTTATTACAAAGAAGTTGGCTTACGGGCAGATGCGCCTTTTCCGATCGTTAGTCTTCAATATGGACCCTTTTTTTATCTACATTCCTTTTATTTATTCTTATGCCTTTCGACCAGTATTATCATTCTGCTTTTGCAGCTGAGAAAATCTATTTTTCGATTTCGGGTGCAGTTGATTACAATGGTTGCCGGATTATTTATCCCGATAGTGGCAAACTCCTTATACTTAAATGATTTAAGTCTTTATGGAATTGATCTAGGTCCGGTCTCCATGAGCATATCGTTTATCTTTCATGGAGTTGCACTTTTTTCTCTTCAGATGTTTAATGTATTGCCTATCGCAAGGGAAAGAGTATTTGATAACATGCTTGAAGGGGTAATTGTTTTAAATCAAAACGGCGCAATTGTTGATTTCAACAAGGCAATCCTGCGAGTAATGCCCGTGTTGGGCACTTTTTCAATTGGTAAAGGGATTGCCATGGTGCTTGCCGGAGATAAAAAACTGCTGGAACTCATTTCACGAGGTGAGGAATGTGAATATGAGTGTTCAGAAGGCGCTCAAGTTGAGCATTATCAAGTTCGTTTCTCGAATGTTGTAAATAAGAAAGGTGCGAAGCTAGGTACTATCGTAACTTTTGCAAATATTACTGAAAGAATAGAGATGCAGCAAAAGCTAAGTGAGCTGGCGAACTATGATGGGTTAACAAAAGTTTGTAACAGAAGATATTTTATGGATCAATCTGTTGAAATGCTGGAATCGATTCTGGATAAAGAAGAAAATGCTTTTATCATTATGTTTGATATCGATCATTTTAAAAGGATTAATGACTCTTACGGACATGAAGCGGGGGATATAGTTCTAAGGCGAGTAGCGAATTTAGCTAAGGCTCGCTTAAGGCCACAAGATTTGATCGGCAGATATGGTGGAGAAGAGTTTATTATCCTGCTGCCTGCAACGGATTTAGAAGTTGCAGTTGACCTGGCTGATGTGATTAGGTCAGCAATCTCGGAAAGTCTTACAGCCATTCATGATCAGTATATTAATGTAACAGCCAGCTTTGGAATTTCACCCATTCAGATTACTCCATATAATCGGGAAGAGGCGTTTAAACAAGCTCTAAGATATGCCGACAAGGCACTTTACGCAGCGAAGAATAATGGTAGAAATAATATTCAAACGCATATAGACCAATTGCAAATTGTCTAATTCATTCACTAAAATTATTAAATTACACAAAAAAAATGGAGATGTCTCATACAGGAATAGACATCTCCATTTTTCTGCTAGTCTGCTTGTATTTCTTCAACCGTTTTTTCGACCTCTTCCCGAGACATCTTTTCTTTACCTTCTTTTAAAGTTTTTAGTGTCTTATGAGCCAAGGCAAGTGGGAGTCGGCAAAATAATAAAATGGACCGTTTATGAATATCTTTCATATAGAGGTCGGCTTTTTCCAGATTTTCTTCCGCATATTGGAACAAGTCATTTCTTGTCCACCCTTCCGGAACAAAACTTACGCCACGTTCCCGTAAATCTTCTTCTTGATTTCGTAAAATATTGACTAATTGGAGGCCTCGACCATAGCCTATTGCCAGTTCTCGATCCGTCTTAACCCCAGCATTCCAATCCCAAAGCTCAGATAACATGACGCCAACTAATCCGGCTACATAGTATGTATATTCATCTAAGTCATCCTTTGTCCGAACCTGGAAGTCATTTTTCGCCCATTTCCCCATACCTTCTGCCATCTCGCTAGTAGCCTCTTTTACAATTTTTTCGGAACCGGCAGGAAGAAGGGAAATCCAATCAGCAAGGCGTAATGTTACTTCAGACAATTGTTCTTCCACGGGTTTGATGATTTCAAGATATTTTTGTTCATTAAAATGATTTTCTTTTAATAGTTTACTTACTTCCATTAAAATATTGTGTTTTAAGTCACTTGTGACATCGGGATGTTCATTATCTTCAATTTCATCGATTGCCCGCATCATTAGATAGGCATTTGCAACGGCAGTTTTCAATTCTTTTTGTAAGAAAGTGATTGGTATATAAAACGTTCGGCTAGTTTCTTTCAATACCCTCATTGCATCTTTAAGGAGTTCTTTGTCAGACATTTTGATTTTTCCTTTCGTTCATAAAATACATCAGTATAATGGTACATTAATTTTAAAGAAATGAACAATAGATAATCTGCTTTTTTGAGTTCGTTTCTTTTTCTTCGGGCAATGTACTTTAACCATGCCAACAACAGAATCACTCTATATTCTATTATTTATGAATGATATAATGTGATTTGTGTCATATATGTGTCATAATTCTGCTGTTTCGTTACAATGAGTTTAAGAGATTGTAAAGTTCTAAAGTAAAAATTTACAATCGGTAAATTCGAAACTTCTTAGATTTTACAAAAAAGCAGGATGAAACCTGCTTGAACAGTTAAGGTGGAATGATGGTGCGCAAATATACTTACATATTTATCGATGTAGAGGCTACATTGATACGTGGTAAACAGAATATTATTGAAATCGGGGCAATCAAGTGGTTGCCGGATGGAACTATTGAAGAATTTTCGCAACTTATTCAACCGTATAAATTTCGAAAATTAAATGCTCATATTCAAAAACTTACAGGGATTTCAACAGAACAATTATTACATGCTCCTTCCATGAAACAGGTAATGCCCGAGTTTATGCAGTGGTGTGAAGGAGATACAATATTAGTAGCCTTTGGGGAATTTGACCGCAAAGTGTTGGAAGATGAATTACTGCGCCATAGGATGGATTCGAGTTTCCTGTATCCTTTCGTGGATTTTCAGCAAAAATATATGATAGAAAACCAGCTGAAGGAGCAGCCGAGTCTTTCAAAATTACTGGAAACATTTAAGATCGAAACGAATATCCAACATCGGGCATTAGCCGATGCGATTAGTTTATATAATATCTTTAAAGAGTCCAATGGGTCAGAGCTAATAGAAAAACAGCAGACAAACGAATTTGGATTATTGTTAAGTGAATTCAGGCAACAAGAAGAGGTATATGATTTATATTTAACCTTCATTGTTGGTAATATTTCCTCCTCAGGATCAGTTGATATGAAGTCGATTAAATCGATCAATGAAAAACTGCTTTGTGAAGTAAAGGAAGAACAGCGTAACGTATCAGAGGGTGTAACCGAGACGGTACAGAGGACAATCATTCACCCCAGCGAAGAGGTAGAAACTTTTTTGAAGGCGATTGTTTCCAATATACAAAATAAAGTATTGATTACTCGAAGTGGCTTAAAACAGCTGTCAAAGATCAATCGATTACATCAAGTTATGTTCCCTAAGGTGGAAACCATTACATTACAACAAATTTTACATTCCGAAGAAGCTGTCAACGAATTTACTTTGAATAGCCTCAGCCTCCCGTTGTACGAAGAGAAGCTCCCTGGCTTGCTCAATAAATATGAAGCAAACATCTTGGAAGAATTCGAAAAAAGAAATCTCTTTACAAAAGAGGAGATTCCCATTTAAAGAAGCAGCTCCGATAGAATTCTTGCCGGAAAAACTTCCCTGTAATCCTATTAGATTGTATTCTAAGATAAAATAATTGCACGATAAATCAAAGAAAGTTAAAGTTTAGTGAGTGAGATAGACAATATACGTTCAAGCGTTCAAGGGTGGAGGATTTCTCCACTCCATGGTTTTGAACCAATGGGACATACACTAACAGTTAAGACTAAACCTCTAGGATATACTGGAAGTTAATGCGCGGTAAAAGGAGAACGGTTATGCAAAATGTAATAGGTATTGATGCAGGGGGAACTTTAACTAAGATCGCTTATACGAATGAGCAAAATGAAATGGATTTCGTAGTATTTCCTTCAAATGATTTTTCGCAAGTGAAAGCTTGGATTGAAGATCATCCGCATATAGAAGAAATCGGATTAACGGGCGGGCGTACAAAACAGCTTTTGGATGTTTTAAAAACGATGAAATCCATACAATATTTAGTTGAATTTGAAGCCACACTTAAAGGTGTAAAGTATTTACTGGGGAAATACGGCCATAAACTTGAAAATGCCATCATTACGAATATAGGTACAGGAACTTCAATTCATCATATGGATGCAGAAAGTCATGTTCGTGTTGGAGGAACAGGTGTCGGTGGAGGAACTTTGACTGGACTTTCGACAATCATGACAGGAATTTCGGACTTCGCTCAAATAACAGCAAATGCAGCGATCGGAAGCCGTGAAGGCATCGACCTATTTGTAAAAGATATCTTTAAGGGTATGGAGCCCCCCATTGAAGGGCATTTAACAGCGAGTAATTTTGGAAACGTTAACATACTGGAAAAGTCGAAACACGAAACGAATGACCTTTTGGCCACAATTCAAGGATTGGTTGGGGAGGTTATTACTACTTTAAGCATTCAATTTGCGCAAGAAAAAAAGTGTGAAAGCATCATCTATATTGGTTCAACATTAACAAATAATGAGCATCTAAAAAAGGTTATTGAGAACTATACGATCTTGAAAAAGCACCACCCTATATTCTTGAAAGACTGCGGATTTACCGGGGCGATTGGAGCCTTATTATATAAAGTGGAACTCTCTAGAACGATCCAATCCTAAAATCAAAAAAGGAATGTCAATATTTTGAGACATTCCTTTTTCCGTCTTATACATTTCGCACTGATTCTGCATAACATATGAAAAATACTTATTTTTCATTTAATATTGAATATAACAGTTACTTTCCTTTTAATATAGCATCTCTTGCAAGTGCATCAGCTGCTTTATTTTGACTATCAGGAATCCATTTTATAAAAAACAGATCCATCGTTTCGATTAATTGTATTGCTTGTTCCAAATAAGGCTTATATTCTTCATTTTTAACATATTGTTTTTCTACTGAAGCAACAACAATTTTTGAATCCGAGCGCACCGAGATAAGGGAAGATCCGATTTTTTTTACTTCTTGTAATGCACGGTTCAAGGCGATAAACTCAGCTATATGGTTATTTGTTTCACCAATGAATTCGCTGATCATGATATGGTGACCTTCACCTTTAATAAAAATTCCAATCCCGCTTGGTCCCGGATTACCGGCACTTGCACCATCAATATAAACTTCCAGCAATAACATCCCTACTTTTTCGAATGAATACTTTCATTTTAACCATATTATATCTTATTAAATAAAAAATAAGTAATACAAAACTCGGTGTAATCATTTTGACAAATGAAAAACGGACATAGTAAAATAGGGGAATGCTCGTGTAAAGGGGGAGTATCGTGAATAAAAATACAGTAATACAAGATATCGATGAATTAACGGACACTTATTGCAACGACTGTCCTATTAAAGGGGATTTACGCAAAAAACGCGGAAAATCAGGGGCACATAGATTTTGCATAGAACAATGTACTGTAGGGGAACAGTTACAGTTTTTAGGGCAAGAATTGTTGAAAATATATGAAAAACGTTAAGGTTTTCCCTGCGCGATTTACCAAAAGATTAATTATTTTTAAAGAACAAATCCCACAAGGATTATAATATATAATGTTTCAGGAAAGATTATTTAATTTGGATATTTGAAAACCGCCTCTTTTTGCTAAGAAGGGCGGTTGTTTTGTTTAATCAAGGTTTTTAGGTTCCGTCAAAAATAATCCTAAAATGCAGCCGCATTCTTGACAATAATATGAAGAGATCGCAGATGATTTTCTTAGGTGAGCATTTAAAGGTGCATTTCGAGTAAAGGATTCTTCAGGATACATACGTAATGGAGCATTTGCAGCACGGATAACCCCTTCTTGAATTTTTGTGCTATTACAGTGAGTACAGTTACTATATAACATCCTATCACTCCCATTAAATTGTAATTGTATAATGCTATAGCCCAGAAAAAGATATCAAAAAATCCTCTCACTGAACTGCACCTCGATTGTTAGACACATCTAACAATCGGAGGTGCAGTTTTTATATGGTTAAATTTACTGCAGAAGACAAAGTACAAGCAGTGAATCGTTACTTAAATGGAAATGAGAGTTCCTATGATATAGCTAAATCTTTAGGAACCAATCATAAGGCAATCCTTAAATGGGTGAAACAGTATGAATACAATGGTGTGGAAGCATTTATAAAGCGATATACAAATTACACACAACAGTTTAAACTAGACGTACTAAATTATATGATTGAACACGGTACGTCCTTTGTTGAAACTGCGGCTATGTTTAATATAGCGGCTCCCTCCACAATTCTTGTTTGGAAAAAGCAATTTGAAACACAAGGATCAGATGCCCTTCAATCAAAGAAAAAGGGGCGTCCATCCATGAAAAAAGATTCAATTAAACAATCAAAACGAGCACCAGAAGAAGGCTCGACAGAAGCACTTCAAGCACGTATTAAGCAACTTGAAATGGAGAACGAGTACTTAAAAAAGTTGGATGCCTTAGTTCAAAACAAGGAAAAATCACCAAGCATGACAAAGCGCAAGTAGTCTTTGAGTTAAGGCATAAATATCCGGTGAAGGCACTTGTGAAGTTTGCCGGACTGGTACGGAGTACATATTACGATTTAGTAAAAAAGATGAGTCGTCCAGATCAAGATGCCGATTTAAAAGCTGAAATCAAGGCAATTTACGAGGAACATGAAGGCCGTTATGGTTACCGCCGTATTCGTGATGAGCTAGTGAATCGTGGACAAAAAGTGAATCATAAGAAGGTTCAACGCATTATGAAAGAACTAGGTTTGAAGTGTATTGTACGTATGAAAAAATATAAGTCTTATAAAGGGACTGTTGGAAAAATCGCACCCAATATTTTAGATCGTAATTTTACTGCAGATGCCCCAAATCAGAAATGGGTAACGGATATTACGGAGTTTAAATTATTTGGCGAGAAGCTTTATTTATCACCTGTTTTAGATTTATTTAATGGAGAAATTATTACCTATACAATTGGCTCTAGACCAACGTATTCGCTTGTTTCAGAGATGTTGGAAAAGGCTTTGGAACGTCTACCAGAAGAGCATCAACTATTGATGCATTCAGATCAGGGATGGCACTATCAAATGAAGCGATATCGTCAAGCGCTAGAATTTAAAGAGATTGTACAAAGTATGTCTCGTAAAGGAAACTGTTACGACAATTCTGTCATGGAGAATTTCTTCGGGATTATGAAGTCTGAGTTTCTCTACATAAAAGAGTTTGAAAGTGTGGAGCATTTTAAAATTGAATTAGAAAAGTACATAACTTATTACAACACAAAACGGATTAAGGCAAAATTAAAAGGCATGAGCCCGATACAATATCGAACTCATGCCCTAACCGCTGCCTAATGAAATAACCGTGTCTAACTTTTAGGGGTCACTTCACACAGTTCAATGTTTGAGAGGATTTTTTTGTTTGGTCATCAAGCTAGAACTGCATCATAATCTAACAATTCTTGATAATATTTGTTTAAGGAAGAAGAGGAAACACCAAAGTTTTCAGCGATTTCCTTTACTGTGAAAGTTGTTCCGTTCAAAAGATTTCTTTCTTGAGCAAAACGGATTGCACCTGCAGCAATAGCCGCTGGTTTTCTTGCTTTAGGTTTTTTCTCGACTAAGTAATCCTCTAGTGAAACGAGTAATTGGGGAGCCTCAATGTTCTTTTCTTCAAGGAATTGCTTGGCTTGATCCACAACCTCGATTTCAAAGGATGTATATTCTTCACCACTATAACCTGAATCTACTAGTCCAATCCAGAAATTCAAATGGTTGTCTTTCAGGAATTGTTCAACAGAGTTGTTTGAACGATCAAA
This sequence comes from Ureibacillus aquaedulcis, assembly GCF_030418165.1. Taxonomy (GTDB): domain Bacteria; phylum Bacillota; class Bacilli; order Bacillales_A; family Planococcaceae; genus Ureibacillus; species Ureibacillus aquaedulcis. Next base: position 29,067 of record NZ_JAUHTQ010000006.1, on the reverse strand, counting down.
TTGACTAGCAAAATTGTCGAATGCTTGTTTATAGTTTGTTGGGAAGAAAATCAATGTAGAAACTGCTAAAAATTGATTATCTGCTTTAGAGCCATCAGGAAGCAAGAAAGAAAAAACTTGCATCCCTTCAGGAATCACTCGATTTGATTCGCGACGTATAAATAGTTCTTCCTTTGTCAAGGCATGAACGGCTTTGAAATAATTTTCCTCGATCGCAACGACTTCACCGATAAACAAGGAAGGTTGGTTCCAGCCATTTAAAAGCTCGACCATTTTCGGACGAATCATTTTTTTCATTGTTCGTTTTAAATAGTTTGCCCAAATATCTGCACGTTTATGGAAGAAAAAGTCGTCTAGAGCTACAGCTTCAATCAATTCACGCTGTAAATGGGAGTCCAGCTTTGGCGACCATTCATTTACTATATCAATATAATCCTTAATATCCTTTTTCTCAGGATATACATTATAAAATGTTTGAAGAACGTGTTCGATTTCATCTAAAAAAACTTGTTCAGTTGTAACTTGCTGTTTTCCCTCACAACACTTTTTGTATTTTTTTCCACTGCCACATAGGCATGGGTCATTGCGTCCTATCATGAACAACACTTCCTTTTCAATAATTCTAGTTGAATGTTTTGTAGAATAAGCACAATTCGATATTACTATCCAATTATAATAATAGCGACTTTATAATCCAATGAAAAATAATAGTTTATTTGAAACTATTAGAAATATCGGACATATAGTTATTTATATGTTTTGCAAATTAGAAATAGAATTAAAAACTAGAGTTTAATAGATTTATTTTTTGTTCTATCGCCATCTAACTGGCCATACTAATTAAAAATCCAGGGTTTGATAGATGTATTAGACTTTATTTTTTTACTTTAATAATAACTTTGTTGGAAATTCTTAATATATAATGGTGATAATGAAAATATTAATTTAAAAATAGGTGATTTTAAATGCAAACTTTACGTGGCAAAAAAGTGTTAATTACAAGTGGCGGTACATTGGAGAAATGGGATAATGTGCGGGGCCATACGAATTTGTCTAAAGGAGCAATGGGGTGCTTTCTTGCAGAAGCTGCCTTGACGGCCGGTGCAGAGGTAATCTATTTACATGGTTATTTCGCCAAGCTTCCGGATAATGCATCAAAAATGCGGTTGATGACGTTCGAGGGAATAGAAGATCTAGGTGCAAAAATACAGTCAATCGTTCAAAACGAATTTGTTGATTTTGTTATCATGGCGGCGGCAGGTTCTGATTGGATCATTGATAAAGTTTATGACCAATCAGGTAATCTGCTGGAGGAACAAGGTAAAATGCCATCAGATGAGCCGCCAATCATTCATTTTAAAAAAGCTCCAAAAGTATTGGGTCAGATTAAAGGATGGTCCCCAGATACCACTTTGATTGGTTTTAAATTAGAAGCAACGGATGATGTGGATTACTTGATCAGCCGAGCACAACTACGCATGGATTCTTCAAAAGCCGGGTTTATGGTAGCCAATAGCTCTAAATCTCTTTATGGAATGGACGAGCCGCATTTCATAATTGCTCAAAGTGGAGAAGTAGTGAGGATAGATGGAAAAGAAAAAACAGCTAAAAAACTAGTTGAAATTCTGGCAAACAGATAATGTTGAAGAGACTGGATTCTTCTGGTCTTTTTTTGAAGTTCCATGCTTATTGTTTTCCGAATATTCCATGTATAATGTAATTTAAATGAATTGGAAAGGGTGGTAATGCATGTCGTTGCAAAGTGTTAAAGAACATCTGGGGAAATTTAAACGGGAACAAGATATATTGGAATTGAATCAAAGCAGCGCCACTGTTGAACAAGCTGCAAATGCTCTAAATGTAACTCCTGCAAAAATCGCGAAAACTTTATCTTTTAAAGATAAGGAAGGGAACTCATTTTTGATTGTAACCGCAGGTGATGCAAAAATAGATAATAAAAAATTCCGCGATCGATTTGATATAAAAGCGAAGATGTTGAGTGCACAGGAAGTAGTAGATCAAACAGGGCATGTCATCGGAGGGGTTTGCCCATTTGGTTTAGCAAATAACTTGAAAGTATATCTGGACATTTCAATGAAGCGCTTCAATACCGTTTTCCCGGCATGTGGAAGCATTAATTCTGCTATTGAAGTAACATGCGATGAGCTCGAACAATATTCAGGTTCGGTTGATTGGGTGGATGTCAGCAAAGATTGGAATACCGAGTTAATGGAAGAAAAAATGGAACCCAGCATAATAGATTATTGAAAAGGAGGTAACGCTTTGTATTTACTAGATCATCTAGTCCATTTCGTTGAAAAACCTGAAAAGTTGGTTGAAACAACTAGAGAACATGGAATACATACTGTTAATGGCGGGAAGCATGAAATGTGGGGAACCTATAATTCCTTATGTTATTTCGAGTTATCTTATATTGAATTTATCGGCATTTTTGATGAAGCTTTATTTGAAAAATCAGCACTGGAACCTTTCACATTACACGAAACATACAAAAAAAAGAACTTTCAAAATGGGGTAGTTCGAATTGCTTTAAGAACGGAGAATATCGAGAAGGCAGCTGAAAATCTTCGTTTATTAAGCTATGAGGTCCATGGCCCCGAAAAATTTTCAAGAACACGGCCGGATGGTACCATACTGAAGTGGAAGCTTCTTCACTTTGGAAAGACGGGTCAAAGTCTAGATTTTCCATTCGTTATCCAATGGGATGGTGATGATGATCAGCGTTTTCAAGAGCTTGTTGAGTCGGGAGTGATTAAGCCGCATCCAATAGGTGATCTTCAAATTAAGGAGATCGAAATTGAAGTAGGGGACCTCTCGATTGCTGCAGAGTGGGGAAAAGTTTTCGGTCTTGAAGTAGAAGGTACTGACAGTATACGAACGATAAAAATAGCGAATTGTGAATTGAAATTTAAAGCAGTTGATGGTAATAACAAAATATCGCAAATAACAATCTCTGGTGCACAGGAAGAAAAGGAATTAATTATAGAAGGGACGAGTTATCTCTTTAAAGATTAAGGAATATCACTAGTCACCTGATTTATAAGAACATGTTTGGATTATTATAGGGACATGTTCTTTTTTCTTTGTTGTTTTTTGAATCTAATACTTGTAATAGGGAACAAACGTTCTTATAATTGGATTAAGATCAAAAAGAAGTTGGGGAAAGTGAGTGAGCTGCATGGTTCTGCCAAAGGATATAAAATCAAGCATCCATTTATATGTCATTATTGAGTTGGCGATTAGGTCGGTAAAACACGATCAAAAATTATTTGAGTCATTTAAGGTGAAACGGCCTTATCTAGCGTTCTGTACCCAGCAATTAGAAACGTTGAATGAGGAATTCAACAGGGTTTCAAAATTTCTCTATAAACAGGGAATTACCTATGAAAAGTATGAGTGTTTTAATCATAGCGAATGTATCTATAGCTTTAATTACCGGGGTAAAATTATACCCTTTCAATACCATGGGGAAGTACTAAAAGAGCAAGTAGAACGAAAATATGATTTAATCTTAAAGCAATATAAAGGGGAAGCATATCATGAATAAGCATCAAAAAACCTGCTGCCTTTCTGAGGCAGAACGTAAACTATTGAAGGCTGAAATTATTCCGATTATAGAAAAGAAAACGCTGGAAGAAATCAAACTTGCTTTGCAGCTGATAGGGATCAAAGAAACAAAGCGATTTTAGAAGGCGCAGACTGTATTAAACCACAATTTTAGCTAAGGGAACGAGCCGGATAATTTTCGTGTATAAGCGTTTAATCCAGTCTCGGACAAGTGCCTACCAAATTACTGATTTGTATTCATCATTCTATGTCCTGACAATATCCACCACAATTGTGGCGATAAAGTATGTAATAATTGAAACGATGGCACCCATTAGCCCGAACATCAGAAAAGCTAAAATGAATATAAAGATATTTATTATAAAAATGGATTCCCCTACAGAGTAGGAAGTTTTACGAGAAATAAGGATCGCCAGTACGTCCGTCCCATCCAATGCTCCTCCATTTCGAAGTACGATTCCAATACCCAATCCCAATAAAATGGCACCGATGAAGACCAATAAAATGGAACTTCCAAAAAGAAAAGGCGGAAATACTTCTAAAAAACCAGTTGAAAGTGTTAACGCTATGATCCCCAACATCGTAGAAAAAGCAAATCGTTTGCCTAAATGGATATAGCCTAATAAAACAAAAGGGATATTCAATAACAACAGGAGCGAGCTTAAAGATAATCCCAGGATCTCAGAAAGCATCATGGATATACCTGTAATACCCCCATCTATCAATCCATTCGGAATCAGTATCACTTCCAAACTAATAGCTGCCGTAAAAGCACCTACTATAATCCATGGAATCTTTGAGAAAAAGTCAATAATATATAGTTTATAGGGCGGTTTTGGTTGCAAAAAACTTCTCCTTATATGTAAAGTTGTAGGACCATGAAACGGTAGCAAAACACCTATCCCATAATTATGAGTTTAACAGCAAGAAGATACGTACCCTATCAAAAAATTTTATAGGAAGCCTTGTTTCAATATTAATAGAATCTTTACAATAGATTGTACGTGTAAAAAGGACTTCTCCTCGACTAAATCGAAATTTAAAGTAGGAGGTTTTTAGTTTGAAAAATGAATCAGTTTTCGAGCGAGTATTTCAGATTATTTTCATCTTTCTTTGTTTAGCATTTGTCGCAGGAATTGCTATCCTATACACTCTTTTAATAGGGAAAGTTCATTATATAGGGTTAATAGTTGTTATTGGACTTTTACTGCTTATATTATTTGCTTTTATGAAATTTCAGCTTTTAAAAAATAAAAAAGGAAAGGCGATCTTTTTTGCGATTGCTTTTCTCGCATTAGGGTTGGCATGTATTCAACCTGTATATGAAGGGTATAAAAGTCGATTGGCGACCGTAGATTCTGAAGTGGATATTACTGAATATGCGCCATTCCTGAATAATTCAAAAGTTGCCCATTTAAGCGAACCATCTTCATTAGCCATAAAGGAAAGCCTGCCTAAAATCGATGGGGCAACCGCATTATATCCTTTATATTCTGCAATTGTACAAGCTACTTATCCTAAAAAAGAATATGATATACATAATAGTGAAGTGATTGTGACAACTACACCGAGTGCTTACACGAACTTATTCGAAGGAAAAGTCGACATGATTTTTGCAGCAGCACCATCAAAATCGCAATTAAACCGTGCTAAGCTGCTTGGACTAGATTTAAACCTTAACCCAATCGGAAAAGAAGCCTTTGTATTTTTTGTGAATCAAAAGAATAAGATAGATGGGTTATCCAGTGAGCAGTTGAAAGGGATTTATTCCGGGGAAGTCACTGATTGGGAAGAGGTTGGAGGAGAAAAGGATGCGATTCGTGCTTTCCAACGCCCTGAAGATAGCGGTTCACAATCTGCATTACAGTCCTTTATGGGAGAAAAGCCAATAATGGAAGCACCGACAGAAGATATTGCTTCAGGAATGGGTGGCATAATAAGCGAAGTGGCACAATATAAAAATTTCAAAAATGCAATTGGTTATACTTTTCGCTTTTATTCAACCGAAATGGTCCGAAATAACAAAATAAAATTACTTGAAATCGACGGAGTAGCCCCTACAAAAGACAATATCCGGAATAATCGGTATCCTATCACAACGGATTTCTATATTGTGACAGCCGGCACTGATAATCCCAACGTACAGAAGCTGATTGACTGGATTCTTTCGCCACAAGGACAAGGGCTAGTTGAAGAGGCAGGTTATGTTCCAGTTAAAGAGTAAGCATTCTCTTCAAGAAGCTGAAAAGTTGCTTTCTTTAATTTGCGGCGTTATCTAAGTGTCCATAAAAAATGAGGTATCGGTTTACGATACCTCAATTCAATCGATAATATGATATAGTAAATATTTAAACAATAAAAAAACCAGTCTTACTTATTTGATTGACTGGTACTAACTTATAGTTTTACAACATTTGAAGCCTGGGGACCGCGATTGCCTTCGACAATATCAAATGATACGGGTTGTCCTTCATCCAACGTCCGAAAGCCTTCTTCTTGTATGCCAGTGAAGTGAACGAAAACGTCTTCACCATCATTGCATTCAATGAAACCATAGCCCTTTTCATTATTGAACCATTTCACTTTTCCTTGGTGCATAGAGGCGATCTCCTCCTATTTCGTTAGTATGGCATTTATTAATATGGAGCTATTACGACTTAAAATATACATGATTGTGTTAATAGTGTCAACATTTTGACATTTTACCAACAAAACTTGGCCTATTTCGAATGTTAACTCCTTAGCTCAACCAATTGCCTCCCGAGAAAACTTATAGACAGGATTATTTGAAAGTTAATAAATTTATAAATTAGGAGTTTTAAAAAATGGATAATCAAAAAAATAGCCTAAAACCCTTTTTGTCACTAGTATTCTCTATCGGAATCCCTAAAGCAGCCCTTACTTTTGGGTTAATCTTCAGCTTGATTACCACCATTGTCGGGCTTACAATCCCGATGCTGACAAGGGAATTTGTGGACGGGTTTTCTCTTTCAAAGATCAGTACAACTTTAATCATTCTCATTGTCGCGGTCTTTATTCTACAAGCAGTGATTGATGGCGTTTCTACATATTTACTTGCCTATGTTGGCCAAAAAGTAGTGGCCAATATGCGGGAAAAAATGTGGCTAAAAATGATTCGGTTGCCTGTATCGTATTTTGATTCACAGCAGAGTGGAGAATCGGTCAGTCGGATTGTCAATGATACCGGGATTGTTAAAGACTTAATCTCGCAGCATTTCCCGAATTTTATTTCAGGTCTTATTTCAATTATTGGGGCAGTGATTATCTTATTTATAATGGACTGGAAAATGACTTTAATCATGTTGATCTCTGTGCCAATAACCGTAGTGATCATGGTTCCACTGGGAACCAGGATGGCCAAAATTTCAAAAGGATTACAGGATGAAACAGCCGTTTTTTCAGGAAGTATTCAACAAACAATCAGTGAAATCCGCCTAATGAAATCTTCTAATGCTGAAAACTTGGAAGAGCAAAAAGGGAAAAAGGGAATTAATTCACTTTTGAGATTTGGGTTGAAGGAAGCTAAGATTTTCGCTTTAATCGGGCCCTTTATGTATACGGTCGTCATGTTTGTGATTGTCATGATTATTGGTTATGGAGGGATACGTGTTGCAGAAGGAACGATGTCAACAGGGTCACTTGTTGCATTTCTATTATATCTCTTCCAAATTATCTTCCCGATCACTTCCTTTGCCATGTTCTTTACAGAGCTTCAAAAAGCAAAGGGAGCAACAGAACGAATTATTGATATCCTGGAAATGACGCGTGAAGAAGGTCAGGAAGGAATTGTAATGGATATCAAAAACGAGCCTATTAAGGTGAAAAATGTATCATATGCCTATAATGAGGATGAACCTGTTATTCATGATGTCTCTTTTGAAGCTAATCCAGGAGAAATGATTGCATTTGCGGGACCAAGTGGCGGGGGTAAAACTACCTTGTTTGCAATTTTGGAACGCTATTATCTTCCGACATCCGGCGAAATTATGGTCGGTGAAACCCCTATCAATGATATTTCATTATCTTCCTGGAGAAGCCAAATTGGCTATGTTTCACAAGAAAGTGCCATGATGGCTGGTACAATCCGGGATAACCTTTGTTATGGGTTAAGTGAAGAGGCTTCGGATGAACAACTATGGGAAGTGGCAAAAATGGCTTATGCGGAGGAATTTATTCGTTCCTTTGCAAATGGACTTGATACTGAAGTTGGTGAGCGTGGCGTCAAATTGTCTGGCGGTCAAAGGCAGAGAATTGCAATAGCACGTGCGTTTTTGCGGGACCCTAAAATACTGCTAATGGATGAAGCAACAGCAAGTTTGGACAGTCAATCTGAAAGTGTGGTGCAGCAAGCGCTATCCAGATTAATGAAAGGACGCACAACTTTCGTTATTGCTCATCGACTTTCAACGATTGTTGATGCGGATAAAATCATCTTTATTGAAAAAGGTCGCATCACCGGAATTGGAACCCACGCACAATTAACAGATTCCCATGACTTATACAGAAAATATGCTGAACAGCAATTAACTTGATAGTTGAATTCATATGGCTCAAAAGGATGCTAATTAACTTTTGAGTCATTTTTTCTTGGATTTTATTGTATGAATAATTAATCCGATTGAAGTTGTTTATTTCAAAATCCACAACTTTCGTTGTTAACATTATCCTCAAAATTCAATGGAAAAACCAATTGCATTGTAACTTTATTTCCATTTTTGTGTCCAATACTTAAAGGGGGGGATACACCGTGAGAATAAAACTGCTTCTTGTTTTTCTATTCATTTTTCCATTTCTAGTTAACTTTTCATCCACTTCCAGCCTTGCATGTTCCTGTATTGAGCCAGGTGGGGCAGTTGAGGAAATGGATAACAGTGATTTTGTGTTCACGGGTAAGGTAACCGCTATTCATGATCCAAACAAAAACGCTTTCATCAAGTCATCGGCAGACTTACTGGAAATAAAATTTGAAGTTTCAGATACATGGAAGGGTGTAGAAGCATCCGAGGTTCTTATATACACTGAACGTGACTCGGCAAGTTGTGGGTTCAAATTTACACTGGACGGTGAATATTTAGTCTACGGAAATGAACATGATGGAAAGAAATCTGTCAATCTTTGCTCAAATACCGCTTTATTAGTAGAAGTTGCGGATGATTTAGCAGCGTTAGGAAAGGGTCAAAAGCCGTCGGAGGTTGTCGAACTAGCGGAAGGTCAACAAAATTCGATGGACATTCTCATTACTATATTTGCCGGTGTTGCATTATTAATTATAGTTGCAAGTGCTATGTTCGTTAAAAAATTCAATAGAAGATAAATAGAAAAAGGTAGCTCTTAAAATATGAGCTACCTTTTACTTCTGACAGTGGTTTATAGAATAGTATCTCTGATTCCTTCAGGGTGTTCAGATACAAAGATAATGGCAAAAGGAATTTGTGAAATTATGTTGAAAATTTAATTTAAGTATAGCTTAATTGATTAAAATGTGACATACTATAAAAAGTTTAATTGATGTTACTCTAATAAACTCTAAGAGAACCAATTTTCATAGACTTATGAAAAGTTCACAACACCTTATTAAAGGTACATTCATATAAAAGGGCTTATACCATAAATAATGTGGAACCGATTACATACTTGGTTTTTTATTTTTTGTCCAATATGTAACCGATACCACATTCACACTTATACAGTTTGAAAGTGAGAATACGATGGCTACAATTAGTGACGTTGCAAGGTTAGCTGAAGTATCTGTTGCTACAGTTTCCAGATATTTAAATGAAAGCGGGTATGTAGGGGCGAAATCACGGGAGTCAATCCAATCCGCCATAAAAGAATTAAATTATGTGCCTAGTGAAGTGGCTCGTTCACTTTCAACAAAACAGTCGGATATTATAGGATTGATCATTCCGGACATTAAGAACCCATTCTTTCCCGAGTTGGCTAGAGCGGTGGAAGATACCGCCTTTGAATATGGTTATACTGTTATTCTTTGCAATTCAGATGAAAATGCAAATAAAGAAAAACACTATCTAGAAAAACTCACAAAAAAATATGTGGCAGGAATTATTTTAACCTCGATTATTGAACAAGAAAATCATTGGCAAAAGGTAAAATTGCCAATCGTCGCCTTAGATAGGCCAATAAATTCAAATGTTCCTACTGTCACAACAAACAATGAAAAAGGTGCAAAGATTGCAACCGATTATCTAATTGCCTGTGGAGCAACAAACCTTTTGTGCATTAGTGGGCCTGATACCTTTACTTCATCGCAAACACGGGTCGATGGTTTTAATCTGGCTGCTACCCATAAAAATATAAACACATATATTATTGAAAGTCCCTATGATTTTGAGATAGCAGAAAAAATTCTTTATGACTATTTAAAGAATAATCCTGCTATTGATGGCATATTTGCTTGCAGTGATGCTTCGGCTATAGGGGCCTTAAAGGCAGCGCATCGATTAGGTATTTGCATTCCAGAGGACCTGCAAATCGTGGGATTTGATGGGATACAAGTTGGCAATGTTGTCACACCAAGTTTGACGACAGTTGCCCAGAATATCTATCAATTGGGGCAAACGGCAGCAAAGTTGCTCATCAAGCAAATTGAAGGCCACAAATTAACGCAAGAGTCTGTTTGTATTGATCCGGAGCTCATTATCAGAGAAACAACAAGAAAGGAAAGATTCAAATGATTACTGTAATTGGCAGTATTAATATGGATATCGCGATTCAGACAGATATTTTCCCAAAACAAGGGGAAACGGTGCTTGGCAACTTATTTACAACAATTCCAGGAGGAAAAGGAGCAAATCAAGCTGTTGCAGCAGCAAGACTTGGCAGCCAGGTGCAAATGGTTGGTGCTGTAGGACAGGATGCTTTTGGAAATGAATTATATGCTAATTTAACAAATGAGAATATCCTGGTAGGTGGAGTCGCGAAGTCAAGCAACTCTACAGGGATTGCCAATATTCTTTTAAATGATAATGACAATCGAATTATCGTTGTACCTGGTGCGAATTTTGATGTAGACCAGCGCATGATTGATCAAAATATGGAACAAATCCAAAAAAGTTCGCTAGTCATGTTGCAACTTGAAATTCCAGCAGAAACAATCGATTATATTCTTGAAGTTTGCGAGAAATATTCGATTCCTGTTTTATTGAACCCGGCTCCAGCTGCAAACTATAAACCTGAATGGATTGAAAAAGTGACATACTTAACACCAAACGAAACAGAGTGTGAAGTAATCTTTGGGACTGATTACGAAACAGTTTTAAAACAGTATCCAAATAAAATTATCGTAACGCTGGGCGGTGATGGAGCCGCTTACCATGATGGCATTGAAATCGTCAAGGTTGCGGGATTTGCAACTAAGGCAATCGATACTACTGGTGCCGGCGATACTTTTAATGGTGCCTTTGCCCATGCCATCACGTCAGGGAAATCTATTGAAGATGCTGTTCAATTTGCTAATATCGCCGCATCACTTTCAGTTGAGAAATTTGGTGCACAAGGCGGCATGCCTCAAATCGACAAAGTGATGGAACGTTTGGAGGGCATGAAATGAAGAAACATGGAATCTTGAATCGGGAATTAGCAGGACGTTTTGCCAAATTAGGTCATACTGATCGAATCGTCATTGCAGATTGTGGTCTACCGATACCGGATGGCGTTCCTTGTATTGATCTAGCATACAAACTTGGAGAACCATCATTTCTTTCAATCCTGGAAGTAGTTTTGGAAGATTTGGTTGTAGAAGCTGCAGTTGCAGCAGAAGAAGTAAAAACAAAGAATGAGAGTATTGCTGGAAAACTAAAAGACAATTTATCAAATATCTCATATGTATCACATGAGGAATTTAAAGAACTTACAAAACAAGCAAAGTTGATTATTCGGACTGGTGAAACAACACCATATGCGAACGTTATATTGCAATCTGGTGTGATTTTTTAGAATTTATAAAAGTAGGTGAAGTTGCATGATTCAAATGTCAGGCATAACGAAAGCATTTAGTGGCAACGTCGTATTAGACAATGTTCAATTCGAATTAGCAAATGGCGAAATCCATGCTCTTATGGGTGAAAATGGTGCAGGTAAATCTACGATGATGAAAATATTAAGCGGCATCTATTCAAAGGATGCCGGGGAAATCAAAGTGGACGGACAGGCTGTTCAATTTAAAACGCCAAAGGATGCAGAAAAACTTGGGATTATAGTGATTCACCAAGAGCTTAATATGCTGCCGGATCTAACAGTGGCGCAAAACCTGTTTCTTGGTAAAGAACTAACTTATGGAAAGACGGGCATCCTAAAAAACCGGCAAATGGAAAAGGAAGCATCGGAGCTGCTATCAAAATTAGGGCTCGATATCAATCCTCGTACGCGCACAGGAGATTTATCGGTAGGAAAACAGCAAATTATCGAGATTGCCAAAGCTATAGCTAGTGATGCAAAATATATTGTCATGGATGAACCGACAGCGGCCTTAACAGATCGAGAAATCGAGACTTTATTTAAAACGATTCATGAGCTAAAAGCAAAAGGCATTTCATTTGTTTATATTTCACACCGTATGGAAGAAATTTTTGCAATTTGTGATCGAATCACGATTCTGCGTGACGGCCAATATGTTGGAGTGCGCAATATTCCAGAAACGAATTTTGATGAAATCGTGGCAATGATGGTGGGCCGTGAGCTTGGAGAACGGTTCCCGGAAAGAAATTGTGCAATTGGCGATACAAAATTAGAGGTGCGAAATCTTGCAGTCAATGGTTTATTCCAAGATATTTCCTTCAAGGTGAGAAAAGGGGAGGTTCTTGGCGTAGCTGGTCTAATGGGAGCAGGACGTACGGAAGTGGCTCAGACGATTTTTGGCTATCGAAAAGCAAATAAAGGTGAAATCTTCATAGATGGACAGAAGGTTAGCGTTAAATCACCTATCGATGCCATGAAACATGGAATTGGTTTTGTTACGGAAGACCGAAAAACGGAAGGCTTGGTTCTTGATTTTTCAATCAAGGACAATATTGCCTTGGCCAATCTTGAGAAATGTTCGTCTTCAGGAATTGTGAAGCCCGAAAAAGAAAACGTGATGGTTGCAAAATATATTGAAGACTTAAAAATACGAACTTCAGGCCCAAATCAAAGTGCAAAATCATTGAGCGGCGGGAATCAGCAAAAAGTCGTTATCGCAAAATGGCTTGGTACAGAGCCTGAGATTCTAATATTGGATGAACCGACACGCGGTGTTGATATTGGCGCTAAAAAAGAAATCTATCAGATTATCAACCAATTAGCCCAAGCGGGTGTTGCCATTTTAATGATATCCTCAGAATTACCTGAAGTGATTGGAATGGCTGATCGTGTCATTGTCATGCAAGAAGGCAATTTAACAGGTGAAGTAAATAAAGATAATATGACGCAAGAAGTCATTATGCAATATGCAACAGGAGGAGAAAAAGTTGTCCAATTATAAATCAAAAGAATTAGTCTCAAAACTTGGACCACTATTTGGTTTGATTTTATTAATCATTATTGTTTCAATCTTAAATCCAAGTTTCTTATCAATCGCAAACATATTCAATGTCCTGCGCCAAGTTTCCATCAGTGCAATTATTGCCTTCGGGATGACATTTGTTATCCTTACAGGCGGAATTGATCTCTCGGTCGGTTCTACCCTAGCCTTGACTGGTGCTATAGCAGCAAGCCTACTATCAAGTGGTATGGATCCATTCTTAACGATGGGCATTGCTTTAATCATTGGTTTAATTTTGGGAACAATCAACGGTGTAATTATTACAAAAGGTAAAGTTGCTCCATTTATTGCCACACTTGCAACTATGACAATTTACCGTGGCTTGACGCTCGTTTATACTGATGGTCGACCTATTTCTGATCTGGGTGACCATTATTCGTTCCAATTGTTTGGGAAAGGATATTTTTTAGGATTCCCTGTCCCGGTGGTAACGATGGTTATTGCGTTTATCGTTCTTTATTTCATTTTGCAAAAAACAACATTTGGCCGCCGAGTTTATGCAGTTGGCGGAAACGAAGAAGCTGCAAAATTATCAGGAATCAATGCGGACCGTGTTAAAATTGCTGTGTATGCGATTACAGGATTACTGGCATCACTTGCAGCTTTAATTTTAACTTCCCGTCTGAATTCCGCACAACCTACAGCAGGAGAATCCTATGAGCTTGATGCAATCGCTGCCGTTGTTTTAGGTGGTACAAGCTTAAACGGCGGTAAAGGCTGGATCTTTGGAACATTGATCGGTGCTTTAATCATTGGTGTGCTAAATAACGGTATGAACTTAATCGGGGTTTCTTCTTTCTGGCAACAGGTAGTAAAAGGGATCGTTATATTAATCGCTGTCTTGATGGACCGCAAAAAAACTGCTTAAGGAGAACAGACATATGAAAAAGATTACATTACTATTTGTAGCACTTATCACACTGGTTCTTTCTGCGTGTTCAATGGAATCACCATTTTTGGAGAATGCAAAAGAGGATACGGCTGGTGGAAATGCTTCATTTAAAATTGGATTCTCCATTTCAACTTTAAATAATCCCTTCTTTGTTACATTAAGTGAAGGGGCAAAAGCAAATGCGCAAGAAAAGGGTGCGGAAATCTCGATCGTAGATGCACAGGATGATGCATCTAAACAGGCTTCCGATGTAGAAGACCTAATTCAGCAAGGTGTGGATATGATCCTGATTAACCCAGTAGATTCATCAGCAGTTGGCTCTGCAGTTGAATCGGCTAATGCAGCAGGAATTCCAGTCATTACGGTTGACCGCTCGACTGAAGGTGGCGAGGTAGTTTCACATATCGCGTCAGATAATGTAGCAGGCGGTGTTTTAGCCGGGGAATACTTACTTGAATTAGCAGGGGAAGGGGCAAAAGTTGCGATGCTTGAAGGGACTGCCGGTTCGTCGGCAGCACGAGATCGCGGCGAAGGCTTCCTGAAGGCTGTAGATGGCAAAGTGGATTTAGTGTCAAGTTTAACAGCCAACTTTGACCGCGGTGAAGGATTGACGGTAATGGAAAATATGCTTCAGGCAAATCCTGAGATACAAGCAGTATTTGCTCAAAATGACGAAATGGCGTTAGGTGCCCTGGAAGCAATTGAAGCGAGCGGTAAAGATATTACAGTCATCGGTTTTGATGCAACAGACGATGCTGTGGCAAAAGTAGAAGAAGGAAAAATGGCAGCAACAGTTGCTCAAAAGCCGGAAGAAATCGGGAAAGCAGCAATCGAAACAGCTGTTGCCTATTTAAATGGCGAAACAGTAGAGGAATTTGTTCCTGTTGACCTAGAGCTTGTAAAATAATAAAAACTGCAGTTTTAATTGTGACATACAATTAGAGCTGCAGTTTTTTTCTTTAGATATAGTTAGCTGCGAAATTGTATTTTTCCTTTCGGATTCTTGTTTTTTTCTGCAAATAGCTGGTCCAAGGCCATCAGATTGCTTCCTGAGAAAAGCAGGTATAGGGCCATGGCAATAAGCGCCACATTAAATTCGAACCCATTTAAAAAACCTTCTTCAAATTTCACGAATACGATGGCACCAACCATCACACCGGTAAGAAGAAACGAAACAAAACGAACGGAAAAGCCGATAATCAAAAAGAAACCCCCTAGCAGTTCGATTCCCGCTACACCAAAGCCGGCAATCTCGGCATATGGTATACCATATCCATCAAATGTTGTAATCGTTTCAGATATGCCGTCCTTAAACTTCATAAATCCATGTAGAAGAAAAATGCCCCCTAACACAATCCTCAAAACCAACCCACCAACTTCATTCTTGCGCATTATTGAAACTCCCCTCCAACACTTCTTTTTACTATCATATTGTGGCTTGTCCCAATATAATACTGTTCAAGTGAAATAGTTTTGAAAGAGGGGAGTTCGGGGGGGGGGGCGCGAGTAAAGAGTATTAGGCGGTTTCGCAAGTAAATGTGTGAAGCTCGCAAGTAAAAGCTTGAAAGTCGCAAGTGATTCAAAGTCTCGCAAGTAAACTAGGGGATGGCGCAAAAAAGTCAGTAAATTCGCAAGAAAAGTAAGTGAACTCGCAAGTAAAAGCTTGAAAGTCGCAAGAAAAACAGCAAGCCGCAAGTAAACTAGGCAAAGGTACAAGTTTAGATAAGAAAATCGCTCGTGAAGAGGGAATTCGCACGTAAAATTATGCAAGCAGTTCAGAGAGCGTGAGAACGCGCACGTAAGGAAAAGAAGGTGGTTCGTAAATGGAGCCACGCTCGTAAAATAGTGAAGGTCGCACGTAAAGGGAGAGAACGCGCACGTAAAGTAAAGAAACTTGACCGTAAAAAGGAGCTTCGCACGTATAAAAGTAAAAGCCGCTCGTAACTTGGTTAACGGTAAAGTAGATTAAGACCAATACACAGAAACGATTCAAGCTCGCACAATCCCTTTTTTCTATCTATAATAGAAAGAATAGGAGTGATCTAAATGATAAATCAACTTAAACAAGCCGTTCAGGAAATCTATAACCAATTTGATGCAAGTCATGATTTTCAACATATCGAGAGGGTTTTTCAGAATGCGGAAAGCATCCTTGAAACTGAACCGGAAGCTGATCGTGAAATTGTCCAAATCGCGGTACTCTTACATGATGTGAGTGATAAGAAATATACAGATTCCAAGGAAAATGAAGACGCCTTATTAAACTCGCTAACTCTTTCGGATGCGAAAAAGCGACATATCAAAGAAATAATAGAAAGTGTATCATTCAACGGTGGGAATGAAGTAGCTGCAAAATCAATCGAAGCGAAAATCGTCCGTGATGCTGATCGATTGGATGCAATCGGAGCAGTCGGAGTTGCTCGTACATTTGCCTATGGCGGCGCAAAGGGCAGAAAACTCTATGATGATGCAGAAGAAGTTCGCATACATATGTCAGAAGAAGAATACCGTTCGAAAAGTACTGCTTCTGTCACGCACTTCTATGAAAAGTTATTATTATTAAAGGACTTAATGACGACGGAAAAAGGTAAGCAAATGGCTGAGGAACGCCATGCATTTATGGAGAGTTTTTTGGACCAGTTGAAGGCTGAAAGAGAAGGCCGGGCTTAGGATATCGATTTTTTACACAATGCTATTTCCACAATAAAATCAAATTGATAAAATCGCTAATAATCTTCTTATTTAAAGCAAAAAACCAACCCTAAAGTGCAGCAGGTTTCAACCGCCACTTTAGGGTTATTAAATTGCTTAATATCTCGATTTGTAAGTTAACATCATAATGTCATGTTAAAAAGGTCTAGAGATTCATTTTATATAATTTACTAGGGCGACCTTTTGCTCTGGTCACATTATTTGCAATTGGTGAAGCGTAATTAAATTCCTCCAGGCGCTTTAATATCCGGCTTGCTGTACGAACCGAAATGGACATGTGAATACTCAACTCTTCAGCTGTTAAGGATTCTTTTTTTAGTTTGTATACTAATCCGTAAATTTTTTGTAGATGAAGCAACGAGATATTTGTGTTCCTGGAGATTTCCTCAAGTTTATCGATATCAGAATCATTCATGGCAATTGATGTCTTGCCATCCAATGGTCCGATTAGATGATTTTCTTTCGTTAAAATATAGGATTCTGTTAGAGAACCTGTACAATAGGTTGCTGCTTTCTCTGCTTGGATTCTTGCCTCCTGTAATGTTTTGCCGATACCCCATCCGATTTTAACTTTGAAAGAAAGTTGTTCCCGTAAAAAATCAACTAAAGAGCAATTTTGTTGATTATTTGTAATCATGGAAAAGTCACTATAATTTGTAAGCAATTCATAGTGAATTGCACTTCTATATGTAATTAACGATGTTCCTAATTTTCGATTAAAATCCAGAATTGATTTATAAAGGGCGATTTGGCGGTATTCGATTTCCGTTGGATCATTTTGAGAGACTGAAAATTCTAGATATCCTGCTACAACTTGGCTATTCATTAAATTAGCTACTTCAATTTCTTTAACTACGTCCAAAATTGTTGTCTGCATACTCTCAAAGCTTGGGGTAATATGAATGATTTGAACGTTCTCATCCTCAAAATAAGTATACAAATTTGTCAAACGTGTAAGTGAGAAACGGACTCTTTGTTCCTGCCAAAGTTTAGCGTGGGCTTGATATACAACCTCATAAGCATCTGGTTGGGCATAGACTTCGATGCTTTCCCCAAGAAGATACGGGAAATCTTCAGGTAACAGTATGTCTTTTAAACTCAAATAGTTGTTCTCTTTATAAAGAAAATCTATAATACAATGCTTGAAGGAAAATTCCGGATACTTATACTGGATCTCCGCAATTTTAAAATAAAAATCACGCTCGGTAATATCAAAAAAAGCACAAGGAATTGTCAAAAAGTATTCCTTAAATTTTTTTTGAATATGTATGTAGGGAATTTGAGCACTAAATATAACTGCATCACAATTTTTTATCTTCTCAAGAAATAGTGTCTCTAAATGACTTAAATCATCATAAATGTAATTTTGTAGATTGATATTATCAAATTTCATATTTTCACATTTTTTTACCCACCGATAAGAATATTTGGTTGAAAAGACGCATATATTATACATTTAAAACCCTCCAAATTTACTATTGTGGAAATTTTCAAACTTTTTTAATATTTATTTTAAGACATTGTAATAAATAGTCCAAAAATAAAAAAGGGGGAAATTTGATTATGGAAAATAATCCAGAGATAAAAGTTGAAAACAATGGTGCCTTCAACAAGTTCCTGAATCTCGTCGAAAAAATCGGTAATAAGTTGCCGCATCCATTTATGCTCTTCTTGTATCTTACACTTATTCTAGTAATAATTTCATTTATTTTAGGAACGATGCATGCTTCTGTTATCCATCCTAATACAGGTGAGACAGTAACGGTTAATAATTTGCTGTCAAAAGAAGGGATTCGCTATATTTTAGAAAATACTTTGACAAACTTTACTGGTTTTGCACCATTGGGTTTAGTATTAACAATGATGCTTGGTATAGGTTTATCTGAGCGGGTAGGGCTATTTTCTGCATTAATGACAAAAGCAATTATTAAGACACCGAAACGAATCGTTACATTCATGGTCGTTTTCATTGGTATTTTGGGTAATATTGCTTCGGATGCAGCATTTGTAGTAATTCCTCCTTTAGCTGCATTGGTATTTTTATCTTTGGGTAGACATCCGCTTGCCGGTTTGGCTGCTGGACTTGCCGGTGTTGGTATTGGATTTACAGCAAATATTTTAATAGCAGGAACGGATGCGTTATTGTCAGGTATTTCAACAGAAATCGCCAAAACAATTGATCCGGATATGGTAGTGTCAGCATTAGATAACTGGTTCTTTATGAGTGCCTCAACGTTTTTACTAGCCTTTTTAGGGGCAATTGTTACTGAAAAAATAGTAGAACCACGTTTAGGGCCATATAATGGTGAGAAGAAAGCAGATTTACACGAACTTACGCCAATAGAAAATCGGGCTTTACGCAACACAGGCATTGCAAGCTTACTCTATGTTGGCATGTTAATCGTTTTGATGGTTATTCCAGATTCACCGCTATTAAATGATGACGGTACAATTTTACGTTCGCCGTTTTTATCCGGTATAATACCGATTCTAGTTGCTTTCTTCTTGTTGGCAGGTATTACATATGGTGTGTCGGTTAAAAAGATTACTAAGGTAGCTGACGTTCCAAATATTATGGCTGAGGCAATCCGGGATTTGTCTGGTTATATCGTATTGATCTTTATTATTGGTCAATTTATTGGATACTTTAACTGGACAAACATCGCTACGTGGATGGCTGTACATTTAGCCGATATCTTAACTGCAATAAAATTAACAAATGTCTTTGCGGTTGTTTTATTTACTTTACTAGTAGCTGTTCTGAGTTTATTTATCATTAGTGGATCTGCTCTTTGGTCGCTTGTTGCACCTATTTTTGTTCCGACATTCATGCTCCCTACCTGTAATTATTAGGAAAATATTCTCACCTATTTTCGAGTCTTTCATTCTAATTTTATGTATTGAAGATTAATACAATTATATCCTTAATAATTTGCGTTCCATTTATATAATTCGGAAATTTTAGTATAATTAATTTGTTCCAGTCTTTCGCACTTCTTTGTTATTCCTCGACAAAGCATACCTTTTCAGAAGCGTGGATGGCTTTACTTTGATTCATTAATTTCCTCCAATCTCTTCTAATCGCATCGGGGAATCGTCCACAAACATGGTAACACCACTCAATCAATATTTCGCGATAATTTTAGGGTTCATGTTAACCTACAACAAAAAAGCCGGTATCGGAACTCTGATGTCGCTAATGATTCCATACACGATTGTATTTTTAATTGCATGGATTCTTTTGATGCTGGTGTTTGTATTATTTAATATTCCGATTGGTCCAGGGGTTCATTTACTTATTAAAATAGGAGATGATTTAGATGAACTTTTTAACAGTAGAAAAGAGTTATTTACAGGTTTTATCAGCATGGAGAAGGGACTTTCACCAATTTCCAGAACCTGGTTGGCTGGAATTTCGCACTTCTGCTATTATAGCTGAAAAACTTGAAGCTTTGGGTTATGACGTTTATGTAGGAAAAGAGATTGTAAACGGGGTCTCTCTAGGAGTGCCTGGTAAAGAGTTAGCAGAAGTTTTTTATAATAAAGCATTGGATAGTAATATCTCATCCGAATGGCTAGAAAAAATGGAGGCCGGAAAAACAGGGGTAATTGGAATTTTCGATACTGGTATTGAAGGACCTACAATTGGCTATAGAGTAGATATCGATGCATTGCCGATTTTGGAATCATCTCATGAAAACCATGTACCCCAAAAATTGAATTTCCGTTCCCAAAACGAAGGCTTCATGCATGCATGTGGTCATGACAGCCATGCTACAATCGGATTAGGGCTAGCTGAGCAATTAATGAAAGTTAAGGATAAGCTCTGCGGAAAAATTATCCTAATCTTCCAACCAGCCGAAGAAGGAGTAAGGGGAGGAAGTGCAATTGTTTCATCACCTTTATTGGATAACATAGATTATCTATGTGCACTTCACATTGGAACAGGTGTCCCTAAAGGAACCTATGTTGCAGGAGTAGATGGATTTTTGGCAACTTCAAAATTTGATGTAACAATTAGAGGAGTAGCCGCTCATTCTGGGGTTAATGCGGAAAAAGGAAAAAATGCATTATTGGCAAGTGCACAAGCGGTTCTTGCTTTGCACAGTCTGCCTCCGCATAGTGAAGGAGTAGCTCGTGTAAATGTAGGGACTTTAGAAGCGGGCAGTGGTCGAAATATTATCCCATCAATCGCAAAAATGCAATTGGAAATTCGTGGTGAAACTACTGCCATCAATGATTTCTACGAAGAACGCGTACATCAAATATTTAATGGCATCGCCGCAATGTATGATGTTCAAGTTGAACTGGATAAGGTTGGATATGCTCTAAGTATTCCTTCAGACCAACAGTTGGCTCGAATCTTGAACGATACAGCAAAACTTCAACAATCCCTTAATGAAGTAATCGAATATAAAAACTTTAAGGCAGGCTCCGAGGATGCCACTTTCCTAATGCAAAAAGTACAACAACAAGGTGGTTTGGCATGCTATTCCATTATTGGGACAAATTTGGCAGCAGGTCATCATCACGAAGAGTTTGATATCGAGGAAGACGATATGCTTTCAGCTCTTGAAATCTGGTTAAATGTACCTTTCAAGATTTATGAGGAGTTGAAAGGTAATGCCTAGTAAACTAGAAGAGGTTGAGAGTTTATATCAACTGTATGAAAAGGATATTATAAAACTTTCTGATAGAATCTGGGAGATTCCTGAAACAAGATTTAGAGAATTTGATTCTGTAAAGATTCTAACGACATACTTAGAGGAAATCGGATTTGAGATTGAAATGGGTATAGGGGGCATTGATACTGCGTTTGTCGCTAAGTACGGAAATAAAGGTCCAATTATAGGTATTTTAGGAGAATATGATGCACTTCCCGGATTAAGTCAGCAAGCCGCGAGTGAAGTTCGAGAAGCTTTAGTTGAAGGAGGCAATGGCCATGGATGTGGTCATAATCTACTAGGGACAGCTGGAGTCGGGGCAGTTGCCCTGGTGAAAGATTTGATTGCCAAAGGTGAACTGGAGGGTAGAATCCATTATTATGGCTGTCCTGCAGAAGAAGGTGGATCAGGTAAGACATTTATGGTGCGGGAAGGAGTATTTGAGGAAGTGGATGTTGCATTAACATGGCACCCAAATTCATTCACAAGTGTATTCAATTATTCTTCCCTAGCAAACTATCAAGTGTATTTCGAGTTTGAAGGAATTGCCTCACATGCAGCCAATTCGCCACATTTGGGAAGAAGTGCGCTGGATGCCGTTGAATTGATGAATGTTGGAGTCAACTATTTACGCGAGCACATCCCCAGTAGTGCCAGAGTCCATTATGCAGTGACGAATTCAGGGGGAATATCACCAAATGTTGTACAAGCCAATGCTGAAGTTTTATATTTAATTCGAGCGAATACTATAAAAGAAGTCGATAACATCTTTAAACGTATTGTTAAAATTGCAGATGGTGCGGCTTTAATGACTGAGACAAAAGTAAAAGTAAAATTTGATAAAGCATGTTCGAACTATATTCCCAACGATACCATTAACAAAATTATTTACGATAAATTACAGTTAGTAGGTATACCTTCTTATAATGAAGAAGAACTCCAATATGCGAAAAAGATGGCAAAAACTCTTACGCCAGAAGAGTTTTCAAGTGCCCTGCAGGAAATTAAATCGATTTTCGAGGATAGCCAGTTAGATTACTTAAATGAAACAGACTACCCATTTTATCCGGAAGTAGTTTCCTATCAAAAATCGTCACTTACGATGGCAGGATCTACTGATGTGGCGGATGTAAGCTGGGTTGTGCCGACTTCACAATTCTTTACTACATGTTTTGTACTAGGCACGCCGCTGCACAGCTGGCAGCTTGTTTCCCAGGGGAAAACAGGATTAGCCCATAAAGGTATGCTTTATGCAAGTAAAGTGTTAGCTTTGACGGCTATCGAATTATTGCAAAATCCGGTTTTGATTGATCAAGCAAAAGATGAATTGCTGGCACAAACTAAAGGTGAATACGTTAACCCCATACCAAAAGAAGTGGTACCAAATATGTATGGATAATTTTTACCTTTATTACTCGAAGTAGTCATTATCAAAGATCTTTCCTTGAACAAAACAATAGGCAATTGAAGGTTGGTCAAATGACATACTTTCAATTGCTTTTTTTATGTCAAACATCGGGAATAATCGTAATGGCAATCGTACGAGCCGGTACATCTTTTTCGTTATCCTGGTAATTGTAGTATTTTTTCATTAATTCGTCTAAATCATTTTGAAATTGAGAAAAATGTTGATCGTCAATTTTTAGTTCCACTATCGAAAAAGTTGCACCGTCTTCCTTGACGTTTTGCTCCTCAAGTCCTTTTAGATAACTTTGATATTGTGTTAGAAGGGATAATTGGTAGTAGGAAACGTAATTAAGCTTCTCCTCATTAGAAATGTTTTTCCATTCATCCTCATCGAGGGTTGCCTCCACCTCATTCAAAGCATAGTACTTTTCCGAAACCGATTTTACTTTTTTTTCATTAATCACATGGATGATACTCGAATCCACCAATATCTGTATATGTCTGTATAAGGTTGCTTGTGGCACGTCTTTAATGATTTTTACCATCTCTAATGGAGTTAGCCCATTTTCCTTATTTCTCATTAATGCTTGGCAGATTTTCATTCTTACTGGATGCATTAATATATCAACTTTATTCGTCATTTCATCACCTTTTTAACATATATTTTTAATCTCATTATAAAAAATGAGAATAACAATTGCAAATATCCACCAATTTAGTTATCATTATCAATAATGATAATGAAATGAGGTGTTGAAAGTGCAGCTCCACTACGAATTAGATGAACTAAAAAACATCGAAATAATGCAGTTCCTTCCTGTCGTACTTCCATTTATTGCAATAGGTATGTTCTTGGTACTGTTTGCTCTGCTGGATCTCTATCGCCATAGAAAAACAAGGGAAAATGTGCTTTTATGGACGATCGTTATTCTATTTGTTAACACAGTCGGGCCTATTCTTTACTTCGTAATAGGCAGAAAGGAAAGTGAAAAAATTTGAAATTAGAAATAAGAGATGTGACGAAATCCTTCAAAAACAAATCGGTTGTTAATAATTTTAATCTGGAAATACAAAAAGGTGAATGTGTCGGCTTAATCGGACCAAATGGGGCAGGGAAATCAACTTTAATAAAAATGATAGTAGATATGATTGAACCAGAAAAAGGCGAAATTTTACTAAATGGAAATAAAAATATGGAGATGAAAAAAGAAATTGGCTATTTACCGCAGTATCCTAACTTTTTTAATTGGATGACAGCCAAAGAAACGCTAATGTTCATGGGTCAACTTTCCGGCGTGCCAAAAAAAGCTTTAAACAATCAAATTCCGCTAATTTTAAGAAAAGTAGGGTTGCAGGATGCAGAAAACTCAAAGGTGGGGACATTCTCCGGGGGTATGAAGCAAAGGCTTGGAATAGCGCAAGCACTGCTGCATAAGCCTTCCCTGATTATCCTGGATGAACCAGTATCAGCATTGGATCCAATTGGCCGAAGAGAAGTTTTGAACATCATACAAGAAATAAAGAAAGAAACAACAATCCTATTATCCACTCATATTCTAAATGATGCCGAAGAAATCTGTGAAAGATTTGTCATTATCAAGAATGGAGTAAAACTGGAGGATTCATCCATATCACAGCTTTTCAAACGTAACAATAAAAATAGGTTAATTATAGAACTTGCCAGCAATGATGGAGTGTGGATGAACATTGTGAAAAAATTGCCTTATGTTAAGGAACTAACCGTAAAAGGAAATAAACTTGAAGTAAAAGTAGATGATATCTATAACCATAAAAATCTAATATTAAGAAATGCTATTGAACATAACGTGGATATCCTGAAATTTGAAATTCAAAGAGATACTCTCGAAGAAATTTTCCTGAAAATGGTGATGCGATAATGAATGCCGGTATTCTGTTAATGAAAAAGGAATTTGTTCAAATGGCTCGCGATTTGAAAGTAATTTGGCTGCCAATGGTCTTCATCCTGCTGGGATGTACTCAACCGATCGTCACTTATTATTTGCCAAACATACTTGATACTTTAGGCGGCGGGCAAGGAATTACAATAGATTCTACCCTAATCAGCCAAGAAGGCGGGGAAGTGCTAGCTAGTACATTTGGTTCTCAGTTTGATCAGCTTGGACTTATCATTCTTGTAATCGCCTTGATGGGAATCATTCAATCAGATAAATCAAGCGGCATGTTGGCCTTTATTTTAACCAGACCTGTTAGTGTAATTTCATATTTGAGTGGTAAAGTTGCATCAAATTATCTGCTTGCTGCTTTTAGTGTCACAATAGGATTTTTAATTTCTTATTTGTATGTAAACAATTTATTTACAGTCGTCCCATTGTCCCATATGCTGATTGCTCTTTTACTGTATCTTACCTGGGTGCTGTTCGTCGTGTCCTTCACAACGATGGTAAGCGCAGTTTTTCGGAGTCAGGGAATGATCGCTTTGATCTCAATTATTTTTCTTTTGGGGTGCAGAATCATTATAAGTTTAATTCCCAATATCGATTTTATTAACCCAGCCAGTTTAAGTAAATATGCCATGGAGGTACTCATTTCAGGCACTATTAACACAAAGGTTATAAGTATAGTATTCATTGAGTTTATCTGGATTTTTATACTATTTTCTATTACGAATTATTGGCTTACTTATAGAAAGGGAGATCATGAGTGAGCCTGGATTTCTTTCCAATTAGCTGAGGCCGCATCAATTAATCGTTCCAATTAAATGCTAATCAATGCACTATTTGATTGAAATCAATTATAATAATTAAATAACAGTAATTGTAATGTGCGTTTATATAAAATTAGCGATAAACTTGTAATTTACAAATTTATAGGAGCTAAAAGGAAAGAGAAGGAATATCATGAGTCATTTAATCGTATCAAATTTAACAAAAACCGTTGGCGATAAAACGCTATTCGAAAATATTGAGTTTACTATTTATGAGGGAGAACGTGCCGGGTTAATCGGGATTAATGGAACGGGGAAATCTACATTGCTATCCATTTTAGCAGGGCAGCAGGATGCCGATACGGTTGAACTCGATCACCCGAACAAATATCGAATTTCACATTTACCGCAGGATCCTCAATTCAATGAAGGGGAGACCGTATTACAAGCCGTCTTCTCGGGTGACTCGCCGATTCTTCAACTAAATAGACAATATGAAGATACTTTAACAAAGCTATCGAAAAATTCTGAATCCGAAGAATTACAAAATCAATTGTTCCGTCTGCAACAGCAAATGGACAATGACGAAGCCTGGGATGTAAATGCTCTTGCAAAACAAGCGCTAACAAAATTAGGCATCGATATGTTTGATCGGCAAGTAACCACTCTTTCAGGTGGGCAACAAAAACGGGTCGCTTTGGCCAAGGTTCTAATTGAGCCGGCAGACCTTTACTTGCTTGATGAACCGACGAACCATCTGGATGTGCAATCCACTGAATGGTTACAGGAAATGGTGATGCGCCTAAAAGGGGCAGTTATATTCATTACCCATGACCGTTACTTTTTGGACGAAATCTCAACACATATTTATGAACTTGCCAACCAAACATTGTATCGACATACAGGAAATTACGCAGATTATCTAGAGTCTCGTGCTATTCGTGAAGAAATGCATGCAGCAACTCAAGAGAAATTACAAAACCGTTATCGTTCGGAGCTGAAGTGGATTCGCCGTGGCGCAAAAGCACGTACAACGAAACAAAAAGCGAGAATTCAACGTTTTGAAGAATTGGATACTAAAATAGAACGAGGCTCAAATGATGTTAGCCTAGAATTGTCGCTTGCGACATCACGCCTAGGTAAAAAGGTAATTGAGGGTGAACAGCTGTCAAAAACTTTTGGCGATCGTGTGATCTTGAAAGATTTTAATTTCTTATTACAGCAAGGGGATCGTATAGGAATAATTGGTGCCAATGGCTACGGAAAATCGACTTTATTAAATATATTGGCTGGCGAGTTAGAACCGGACAATGGTGAAGTGATTGTCGGTTCCACAGTAAAAAGAGCGCATTTTAAACAAGTAATCCCTGCCATGAACGAAAACGAACGCATTATTGAATACATTCGCGAAGCTTCCAATGACATAACAGATGCAGAAGGAGTACGATATTCTGCAGCCCAGATGCTTGAAAGATTTCTATTCCCGCTACATACTCATGGTACACCAATAGGAAAATTATCTGGTGGGGAACGAAAACGACTTCATTTATTGCGCTTACTGATGGAACAGCCGAATGTATTGTTATTGGACGAGCCAACAAATGACTTGGATATTGAAACTTTAGGGGTTCTAGAAGATTTTATCGAGCATTTCCCTGGCGTTATATTAACAATTTCCCATGACCGATTCTTCCTGGACCGTATCGCGAAAAAGCTTTGGATTTTGGATGGGCAAGGAAATGTTGATGAAAGCCTGGATGTATATAGTGACTACCTCGAGAAACAACAGCATACCCAAAAAGAAGAAGCTAAAGAAGTAAAGGTGGAAAAACCAAAACCGCAAAAAACGAAAAGTGAAAAGAAAAAGCTTTCATTTAAAGAACAAAAAGAATGGGAAACCATCTCGGATACAATCGCAAAAGTGGAAGAAGAAATTGAGGCTACCGAAGAGGGAATCTCAACGGCTGGAGCGGATTATACAAAGCTTCAACAACTAACAGAAAAACTGGATGATTTAAACAAAGAATATGAACAATTAATTGAAAGATGGACGTATTTAGACGACATCGTGAATGGGTAGGAGAGGATAGTAATGAAGATCGTAACAATCGAGCCAACACCAAGTCCGAATTCGATGAAAGTTGTAGTAGACGAGGAACTTCCGTTTGGAAAAGCTTTTAATTACACAAAGGATAATGCCGAAAGTGCCCCTGAACAAATTCAAGCAATTTTAGAAATTGAAGGGGTAAAAGGGGTCTACCATGTTGCCGACTTTCTAGCAGTTGAGCGCAATGCCAAGTTCCAATGGGAGCCAATTTTAGCTAGTGTTGGAGCAGCACTAGGTGAGAACAGTGAGGCTACTGCCCAGGAAGTACAAGCGGACGACCATTTTGGAGAAGTGTTTGTTCATGTACAAATGCTTAGAGGTCTTCCACTGCAGGTAAAAGTATTTGATTCAGCAATTGAACACCGTGTTTCTGTAGGAGACCGTTTTGTGCAAGCTTTCCAATCCATAGAAATCAACAAATTCGATGATAACTATTTGCTTGAACGCAAATGGGTTGATTTTGGTATTCGATATGGTGAAAAAGAGGATATTGCCAAAGAAATTATTGAAGAAATCAATGCAACATACCCGGAAGAACGTGTAGCACAAATTATTGAAGCAGCAAGCAAGAAAAACACTGTGACCTTGCAAAGAGAAAAAGTAACGTTGGGGCAATACCTTGAAGCCGGCGACTGGCAAAAACGCTACCAGTTATTGGATCAACTGCCTGATCCAGAGGTAGACGATTTACCATTACTCGAAAAAGCGTTGGAAGACGAGCAAATGTCAATTCGCCGTCTAGCAACTGTTTACCTTGGGATGATAGAAGATGTAGCGGTTGTTCCATATCTGGCTCGCGCTCTAAAAGATAAAAGCTCGGCAGTTCGACGGACAGCAGGAGATTGCATGAGTGATTTAGGTTTTGTAGAGTTTGAACCGTACATGATTGAAGCGTTAAAGGATAAAAATAAACTTGTCCGCTGGCGTGCAGCAATGTACTTATTCGAAACAGGAACGGAAAACTGCCTTCCAGCATTACACGATGCCGAAGATGACAAAGAATTTGAAGTGAAACTTCAAGTGAAAATGGCCATCGCTCGCATCGAACAAGGGGAAGAAGCAAAAGGTTCCGTTTGGAAGCAAATGACAGAGAGATAATATATGGAACAGGTGAGGAAAAGGGGAACTTTTCTTCATCTGTTTTTTTGTGGTGATGTGGGCAAAATAGGGTTTGTTGTTTTTTGTTAAGTAACTATATGGAATAGTTGCTTCAAGGTGTTTTCGAAAGAGGAATAAATAGAATTTGAGGCGAAAAAAGCTTAAGGAATGTTTCATTCGAGGAATGAAACGCATTCTGAGGCGAGAAATAGCTCGACACGCGTTATATGAGAAGGAATAAAACGCATTCCGAAGAGAGAAAGAGTTTGAGATACGTTATATAAGAGGGATGAAACGCACTCCGAAGGGAGAAAGAGTTTGAGATACGTTATATAAGAGGGATGAAACGCATTC
>NZ_JAUHTQ010000054.1 GCF_030418165.1 Ureibacillus aquaedulcis | reverse complement strand
TCGACTTTATAGCAAGATCGGGCACCGAAAGCGGGTCTCGAAGCCCGATTCGGTGGCTATATAGCATAATGGGAAGTGAGAAGGCCTCTCGGAGCCGGATGAGGTGACTTAAAAGCAAGAACGGTAACTGAAAGTGAGTCTCGAAGCCCGATTCGATGGCTACATAGCATAAACGGGAAGTGTGAAGGCCTCTCGAAGTTCG
>NZ_JAUHTQ010000053.1 GCF_030418165.1 Ureibacillus aquaedulcis | reverse complement strand
AATTGCTTTTTCCAAACAAGAATTGTGGAGGGAGCCGCTATATTAAACATAGTAGCAGTTTCAACAAAGGACGTACCGTGTTCAATCATATAATTTAGTACGTCTAGTTTAAACTGTTGTGTGTAATTTGTATATCGCTTTATAAATGCATCCACACCATTGTATTCATACTGTTTCACCTATTTAAGGATTGCCTTATGATT
>NZ_JAUHTQ010000052.1 GCF_030418165.1 Ureibacillus aquaedulcis | reverse complement strand
CACTTCATAATCCCGAAGAAATTCTCCATGACAGAATTGTCGTAACAGTTTCCTTTACGAGACATACTTTGTACAATCCCTTTAGATTCTAGCGCTTGACGATATCGCTTCATTTGATAGTGCCATCCCTGATCTGAATGCATCAATAGTTGATGCTCTTCTGGTAGGCGTTCCAAAGCCTTTTCCAACATCTCTGAAACAAGCGAATACGTTGGTCTAGAGCCG
>NZ_JAUHTQ010000051.1 GCF_030418165.1 Ureibacillus aquaedulcis | reverse complement strand
ATTTATTATAACAATTTCATTTATATAAACTTCAAAGAGGGCCTATAGCTCAGCTGGTTAGAGCGCACGCCTGATAAGCGTGAGGTCGATGGTTCGAGTCC
This sequence comes from Ureibacillus aquaedulcis, assembly GCF_030418165.1. GTDB lineage: Bacteria > Bacillota > Bacilli > Bacillales_A > Planococcaceae > Ureibacillus > Ureibacillus aquaedulcis. The sequence goes on along the minus strand of NZ_JAUHTQ010000051.1, from coordinate 148 downwards.
ATTTAGGCCCACCATATATACCTTTTTGGGGCCTTAGCTCAGCTGGGAGAGCGCCTGCCTTGCACGCAGGAGGTCAGCGGTTCGATCCCGCTAGGCTCCACCAAAATTAAATTGCTATTTAATCCTATTGTGATTAAATTAAGTATAC
>NZ_JAUHTQ010000050.1 GCF_030418165.1 Ureibacillus aquaedulcis | reverse complement strand
TATGACCCGTACGGGATTCGAACCCGTGTTACCGCCGTGAAAGGGCGGTGTCTTAACCACTTGACCAACGGGCCAAACCTATATGGCGGAGAAGGAGGGATTTGAACCCTCGCGCCGGTTGCCCGACCTACACCCTTAGCAGGGGCGCCTCTTCAGCCACTTGAGTACTTCCCCATATGGCTCCGAAGGTAGGACTCGAACCTACGACCGATCGGTTAACAGCCGATTGCTCTACCACTGAGCTACTTCGGAAAAATTC
>NZ_JAUHTQ010000005.1 GCF_030418165.1 Ureibacillus aquaedulcis | reverse complement strand
TTTAAAAGAAAATGTCCTAAAAGTTTGTTAGCAAACTTTTAGGACATTTTTTTGTTATTAACTGAACTTCTAAGGTTTTACTAAGTATCCTACCAGATCTTGATTTCCAGCGAGTTATCATCACCCAATCACAATTTAGTTAAAAGCAGTTATAAATTCTTCTAGGATGGAACACCCTTCGAGAACCCGTTTTTTAAAAAAGGGGAGTTGGACCTTAAACTGGAACACTTTTAATACTGAACTGGAGGCTTCTATTTACCATTTTAACATCGGAATAGTGAATGATCAGTACATAAGTTTTGTTCACGTGCAAATCATATTTGGCTTTATAAGCACTTGTTATTCCTTCAAAAGCAGGTAGTAACCAATCCTTAGCAAAACGAATGCCCCCTGTTTAAAAATTCCTAGACTTGTGCAGGGATAACTAGTAGAAGGTTGCAAGTTATGATGGATTTCAAATTAGCGGAACGATGGACAATTTGTTTAATGACTTAATAACATCTCTCTTGAATAGATATGTCTCACATAAAGAGAGGTGGCACGCTAAAAATAAGTGTTAAATCAACTAGTTTATTCACTTGTTGTACAAATTTTACTATGTTTAAAAAGTTAAATAAAGGAAACCTTAAAAATAGGAAAAAGGAGGACGACAACATGAAACAATCCGAGATGCGACAATTAAAAGATACTTTACTGGAAGAACTGCAAGACCTAAAAGAAGGTCTTGAAACGCATGATGATATCGATCGAACGGAGTTATCAAATTATGATAATCACCCTGGTGATATTGCTTCAGACTTAACGATACAATTAACTGAATATGCTATGGACGATTTTAAACAAGAAAGCATAGACAAAATAGAAGCTGCATTGGAAGCGATGGAGAATGGAACTTATGGTGAATGTAAAGTATGTCATCAAGAAATTCCCTTTGATCGTCTTGAAGCAGTTCCAACAACATTGACTTGTGTCGAACATAGCCAAGAAAAAGTTGATATGGAAACAAGACCGGTAGAAGAAGAAATCATGAATGAGCTTACACATAAATCATTGAAGACTGTAGATTTTGAAGATGGTTCGGGAGAATTTCCTTCATCTGATAGCCCACAAGATGTACCGCAAGAAGTCATCCATCAAAATAATCAAGAAACGACAATCCGAGATAAATATCAATAACTAAACTTTCTAAAGAGATGTATGGAATTTTTCTCCCCAATTCCTATACAATATAGTTAAATTGAATTGGTGGGGGATACATGAATATTATTGATTTGCATTGTGATGTATTAGAGAAATTAACGCGGCTTGAGAATGTCAATTTCCGAAGTGATGCCCGGTTAGATGCAAGCTTGGAGAAATTAAAAGCAGGAAATGTGAAGGTGCAGGTTTTTGCAATCTTTGTGCATTCCGAGCTTCCTGACAACGAGAAATTCTTAGCCGCAATACGGCAGATTGAAGCTTTTCATACAAAAGTATTATGTGAGCCAGAAATGATACACATAACAGAGTGGGAGCAAATAAAGCAACTTGAGGATGGCCAGATCGGGGCGATACTGAGTTTGGAAGGCTGCGATTGTATTGGTGAAGACTTACAAAAGCTGGAGCACATTTTAAATGCAGGAGTAAAATTGGTTGGTTTAACATGGAATCACGAAAATGGCGTTGCCTTTGGTGCTTCAGAAGATTCCTCAAAAGGATTAAAACCTTTTGCAAAAAAGGTTGTCCAGTTATTAAATGAACGAGATATCATTATCGATGTATCCCATTTAAATGAACAAGGTTTTTTTGAATTACTTCCATTAGGCAACAAACTGATCGCAAGCCATAGTAATGCCAAGGCTATTTGTGACCATCCGAGAAATTTGAGTGATGTGCAGATCAAAGAGTTAGTAAAACATGGAGGAAGAATGCATGTCGTTTTCTATCCGCCGTTTATCGAAAATGGAAAAGAGACTACTTCCATGGCCTATTTAGTGAAACATGTCGAGCATATTGCTTCACTTGTCGGAATTCAAAACATAGGATTTGGTTCCGATTTTGACGGGATGGACCACACGGTAGAAAAGTTAGCAGATGCTGGGGAGTACCAAAACTTTATTAAAGCTTTACTGAAAACATTTACCTTTGAAGAGGTTTCCTTGATGGCGCATAGAGGTTTCAGTAAATTTGTAAATAGAATCTAAACTTGGCGGGAGAGGGAAATTCTCTCGCTTTTTTAATTGCCAAGATTACACATCCTTTACAGATAAAAAGCAGTGAGGAAACAATATCGATATTGTATATGTAAAAAAAGTGATATGATAGAATAGATATCGTAAATTCGAAAACAATACACATGAACATTTTAAGTAGGGTATTTCTGCTATTTTCAGCATGGAGAATACTATTTCAGCAAATAAAAAGGCATTAAGATTAGCCAAGTTTTCTGGGTAAATAAACTGCCTTTGATGGAGGGAAATTCGATGCATCAGAAGTGGTTGCATACCACTGAAGTAGAAGTGGAAACAATAAATTCAAGATTATCCTTCTATATTGAAACAATAGAAGTAAGTAGATTATCAGCCATGGCATTTTTCGCTGCCGGCGAATTGCAATATAAAGGACAGCGTTTCTTTTGGCAAAACCGCGAAAAAACATTCACATTAGTTGGACTTGGACATGCATTCAAAATTCAAAATAATGAAGGCAATGACCGTTTTGACTTAGTAGAAAAACAGTGGAAAGCATTAACGAAAAATATAGTGAAGGAAGAAAGAGAACCTCAACCAATATTATTTGGCGGGTTCACCTTTGATCCCATGAATGACAAAAAAGGTGAATGGGACGGTTTTCCACAAAGCTTCTTTTCGGTAGCTACATATCAACTGGTAATTCGTAACGATAAAGCTTATATCAGTATTCATTTAATTACAAATAAAGAAAATAGCCTTGGGGATTTCGAAGAGTTGCGAAAAGAACGCGATCACTTAATTCATGCTGCGCAAGTAAAAGAATTAAAAACATATAGTAAACCACTTATGATGAACTATCATGAGCCATTTAAACAGGAGTATCTGCAAACAATTTCTAATGTAACTAATCTAATCAAGGCAAATGAAGCAGAAAAAGTAGTAATCGCTAGATCGCTTGAACTGGAGTTTGAGGATACAGTAAGTTCACCCCAAGTATTATCACATGTGGTGAACGAACAGCCGGAAAGCTATTTATTTGGACTAGAGCATGAGGATCTATTATTCTTTGGAGCATCTCCTGAACGATTGGTGAAAGTGGAGGATGGAAAAGCCTTCTCGTCCTGTGTTGCAGGATCCATTAAACGCGGGAAAACAGCCGAGGAAGACAAGCAGCTGGGAGAGAGTTTACTAAAAGATGCAAAAAACTTAGGAGAACATCAATATGTTGTTGAAATGATTGCAAATACTTTTGAAAAAAATTGTTTTGAATATACAGTGCCAAAACAACCTAAGCTCCTGAAAATTCGCGATATCCAGCATCTATATACACCAGTTGAAGGGAAGTTGTCCAAAGGAGCAACCATCCTCCAACTTGTAAAGCTTCTTCATCCGACACCGGCTTTAGGAGGCGTCCCGCGGCAAGAAGCAATGACGGTTATTCGCGAAAACGAAGCCATGAACCGTGGATTATATGCTGCACCACTTGGTTGGATTGATGCAGAAGGGAACGGGGAGTTTGCAGTCGCTATTCGTTCTGCTGCATTAAAGGACAATAAAGCGTATTTATATGCTGGTGGCGGCATCGTTGCTGATTCCGAGCCAAATTCAGAGTATGAAGAGACATTAGTTAAATTCCGTCCAATGTTACGCGCTTTAGGAGGACAGTTACATGAATGAACGTGAAATATTAACCAACTACGTATATAAAATGGTTGCTTCACTTATGCAAAACGGCGTAGAGGATGTTGTGATCAGCCCTGGTTCTAGATCAACACCCCTTGCCTACGCATTTGCGTCAACAAAAAATATATCAATCTACAGACAAGTGGATGAACGATCAGCAGCTTATTTTGCTCTTGGAATCGCCAAAGCAAAAGCGAAGCCTGTTGTTCTATTATGTACATCAGGTACTGCTGCTGCAAATTATTATCCTGCTATAGTTGAGGCGAAATATGCCCGTGTACCTTTAATCGTCATTACTGCGGATCGACCGCATGAGTTACGTGAAGTTGGTGCTCCACAGGCAATTAATCAAATATCACTATATGGTGAACGTGTAAAGTGGAGTGCAGAGTTTCCCATTCCTGATGATGCGCCTATGACATTGCCTTATGTTGAACGACATATAGCACGAGGCGTTAGTATAGCAACAACAGCGCCATTTGGGCCGGTACATTTTAATGTACCATTCCGGGAACCTTTATTGATAGATTTCCAAGAGGAACTGCCAAAGCAAACTTTTAGAAATAGTCTTGTTGGACAAATTGCACCTTCACAGCAAGCAAAAGAATTACTCACTGCTGTTATCAATGAAACACAGAGAGGGTTCATCATTGTAGGAGAACTTGCACTGGGTACCGATCTACAGCAGATGTGGGCGTTCATACGTAAATTAAAATGGCCAGTGCTGGTTGAAAGCCTTTCAAATCTAAGAACAAATGTGCCGGAAGATTGTGGACAGTATATCGTTTCTACATATGACGCCCTTTTAAAGAGCTCAATATTTAAACAGCAGGTTGCTGCGGATACGGTTATTCGTTTTGGGGCTCAGCCTGTTTCAAAATTTTTAACTAATTTTCTAACAGAAACGCTGCCAACAAACTATATAGTGATTGATGAAGATCCAATGTTCCGTGATTCGGCAGCTGTTTCTACTCATTTTATCCACACAGCTATTGGAGAGTGGATTAGCGAGTTAAGTATTGAGAATACGGTATTTAGTGAGGAGTATTTGCTGAAATGGCGTACAAGTGAGGAGCTTGCAGCTAAACACATTCAATCGTATCAAGAAATTGAACAAGATGAGGGTGCAGTAGTACGTTTCTTGATCGAAAATCTACCTGACAATAGCGACCTCTTTGTTAGCAGCAGTATGCCGATTCGGGATATCGATACTTTCTTACTGCCTACAAAGAAGGATATCCAAGTTTTTGCTAACCGCGGAGCCAATGGGATTGATGGTGTAATGTCCACAGCCATCGGATTTAGCGAGGCAAGAAAAGAGCGGGAAATGTATCTGCTGATTGGGGATCTAGCTTTTCTGCATGATGTAAATGCCTTAATAGCTACCCGTTATCAGCCTTGTAAACTCAATATCATTGTTTTTAATAATGATGGTGGAGGCATCTTCTCATATCTTGCACAATCTACTGTTAAAGAATATTATGAGGATTTATTCGGCACTCCTACGGCATTGAGTTTTGCGGATGTTGCCCAAATGTATGAAATGGAATATATGGGGATTGAAGATTTTAAAGAAGTCAATAAAATAATGGAGCCACAAAAAAATCCCTTGCGACTGATTGAAATTTTTACGGACCGTCAGCAAAATGTTGCAAGCCACCGGAAACTTTGGCAACGCATTCAACAGGAGTTGGAGCAATGATGCTTCAGACTCAGGGAATTAGTGTAAATGTGCAGATGTGGAACGAGCATTTAGAGCAAACTATCGTTATGCTTCATGGTTTTACCGGCAGTGTCGCAACATGGGATAAAGTAGCACCCTGTATAAAGGATTATCGAATTGTTGCAATAGACTTAATCGGCCATGGTCAAACTGATTCCCCACCGCATGTCGAAGCATATACAATGGAAAAGCAAATAGTGCAATTGGATGAAACCTTCCAACAGCTAAATCTTCATGAAGTGATATTACTTGGGTACTCTATGGGTGGAAGGGTAGCTTTGTCATATGCTAAAACTTTCCCCAATCGAGTTTCACAACTCATTTTGGAAAGTGCATCACCGGGTTTGAAATCCGAAGAAGAGCGTACTTTAAGGCGAGATTCAGATGAAAGTCTTGCTAATCGCATTGAAACAAATGGTATGGAATCTTTTGTGAAAATGTGGGAGGACATTCCCTTGTTTGCAACTCAAAAAAAGTTGCCTCCAGATGTTCAGCAAACGGTCAGGAAAGAGCGTCTTTCACAATCAGAGGTTGGATTGGCAAATAGCTTAAGAGGGATGGGTACAGGTGCTCAAACCTCACTTTGGTCAAACTTAGGGGAATTGAGCATGCCGGTTACTTTAATAACAGGAGAACTTGATCAAAAGTTCTGTAAAATTGCTGAAGAAATGCAAGCGCTTTTACCAAATGCCCGACATCTTAAAGTGAATGAAGCCGGTCATGCAATTCATGTGGAAAATCCTGAACAATTTGCTACAATAGTAAAGGATGCTATAAAGATTAAGAAAAGCTAACCTGAGTACGTAACAAATGAATTCGTACGATATGGTACATTCCTTGAAGTAAGAGAATTAGCAAAAGCTTATCTTGGAAGCATTAGATACAAATATAGGGGGTATAAAAATGGCTCGTGAATGGACAAGTTTACATACTTATGAAGATATTAAGTATGAATTGTATAACGGTATTGCCAAAATTACGATTAACCGTCCGGAAGTTCGTAATGCATTCCGTCCGAAAACAACTGCAGAATTAATCGATGCATTTTCTCGTGCACGCGACGATGAGCGAGTAGGCGTAATCATCTTAACTGGTGAAGGAGAGCTTGCATTCTGCTCAGGTGGAGATCAAAAAGTACGTGGACATGGTGGATATGTTGGTGAAGATAATATCCCGCGTCTAAATGTATTGGATCTTCAAACATTGATTCGTAAAATTCCAAAACCTGTTGTTGCAATGGTAGCCGGCTATGCTATTGGCGGCGGTCACGTTCTACATATCGTATGTGACTTAACAATTGCAGCTGAAAACGCTCGCTTTGGCCAAACAGGCCCACGTGTTGGTTCATTTGACGGTGGTTATGGTGCAGGTTATTTAGCTCGCATCGTTGGTCATAAAAAAGCACGTGAAATTTGGTTCCTATGCCGTCAATACAATGCACAAGAAGCACTTGATATGGGGCTAGTAAATACGGTTGTGCCTTTGGAGCAATTAGAGGACGAAACGGTTAAGTGGTGTGAGGAAATCCTTGAATTATCACCAATGGCCCTACGCTTCTTAAAAGCAGCATTCAATGCGGATTCTGATGGCCTTGCAGGAATCCAACAGCTTGCAGGAGATGCAACACTTCTTTACTATACATCGGACGAAGCAAAAGAAGGTCGTGATGCATTCAAGGAAAAACGCAAACCAGACTTCGGTCAATTCCCAAGATTCCCTTGATATAGTTTTTACAGTAAAGCAAGAGAAGGTACTTCTTCTCTTGCTTTTTTTCGTGTGTTTATATTATCTCCAAAACAAGCTGAATACTTAGGGTATATGTTCTTGAACCCTATAAAACGTGTCCATGCTTTAGGTAGTTTCTTCCCACCTTTTAGTTTGACCTTTTCGCTATTAGCGTTAAAATTAGTATGCAAGAATTGGAGGAATGATAATGTATCCAAACTGGATTTTACAGCGTGCACACTTAACCCCTACTCGTACGGCATTAAATTATGAAGGCCGGAATTGGACTTTCGAAGAACTAAAAAAAATATCAGTTGAGAGAGCCGGACAACTAACAGCATTGGGCGTTAAACCCAAAGAGCGTGTGGCTATTCTTGGTCCAAGCCAACCAAGACTTATTTTTATGATGTTTGCATGTATGCATCTTCAATGTGAAATGGTCATGTTAAACCGCAAGTTATCGAAGCATGAACTAGAGTATCAAATAGAGGATGCACAAGTAGAAAAAGTGCTTGTTGATGATGAAGATCTATCGCTTCTACCCGATCATCAAAAACCTATATTGTTTTCTGTCGTCGAAAGTATAATGGGACAACCATGTGAAATCAGTAAAGAATGGGACATGGAGCAAACGATTTCAATTATGTACACATCGGGAACAACAGGATATCCTAAAGGCGTACGTCAAACAGTAGGAAACCATCAAGCCAGTGCTTTGGCTTCTGTTTTGAATATTGGTTTAACAGAAGAGGATGTTTGGCTTTGTGCGGTTCCATTATTCCATATAAGCGGTTTTTCAATACTGGTTCGCTCTTTATTATATGGGAATGCTGTTAAGCTTTATAAAAGGTTTGACATAGAAGGAACTATAATGGATATAGCAGATGGGCATGTCACACATATGTCTGCGGTAGCGGTGATGTTGCAGCGAATTCTACAAGGACTGGAAGAGAAAGGGTTGAAGGCTTCTCCGAGATTTAAATTAATCTTGGCTGGTGGAGGACCTGTTCCGGAAAAATATATCGAACGGGCTCATCGCTTAAAATTAATGGTTTCTCAAACTTATGGAATGACAGAGACCTCTTCTCAAACCGCAACATTATCAAATGAAGATGCATTGAGGAAATTAGGCTCTGCCGGAAAGCCGCTATTCTTTAATCAAATTCAAATTTCTGACGCTTTGTCCCCAAGAGAAATGGGAGAAATTTTAATCCGCGGTCCACATGTTACGCCGGGATATATAGGGCGATTCTCAGAGAAAAGCTCCACTATTGATGGTTGGTTACATACTGGCGATATTGGTTACTTAGATGAGGATGGCTACTTGTTTGTTGTTGATCGCCGTTCCGATTTGATCATCTCCGGTGGGGAGAATATTTACCCAGCCGAGTTGGAGAATGTGCTGCTAAGTCATGAAGCAGTTCAAGAAGCAGGTGTCTGCGCCATAGAAGATGAAACATGGGGACAGGTTCCGGCAGCATTCATTGTACTAAAATCGGATGCGACAGAGGCTGAGCTGATCCAGTTTTGTTCAGAAAGGCTGGCAAAATACAAAGTACCTCGGTATTTTTATTTTGTACCAAATCTCCCCCGGAATGGTTCGGATAAATTAATGAGAAGAAAGCTAAAAGAATTATTGCAGTAAATGAAAAAGGTTCGCCTCCAAAAATATTGAGGTGAACCTTTTTCGATTTTTCGGTTTAAGGATTTAAAGCTTGTTTTAATGTCTCGATATTCTTTTCCATAAGTGTGAAGTAGGTTTCACCATTCTCGATATCCTCTTCTGTTAATACGCTTAAATTATGTAATTCAAGCGAGTCCGCGCCAACTTCATTCTGAATAACTGAAGAAAGTTTAGAAGATACATTTTGTTCAAATAAAATATATGAAACCTGTAACATTTCAGCTTGATCGACAATCTTTGTTAATTCCTTTTGGGATGGCTCACTTTGTGAATTAATCCCTGCAATTGCGATTTGATCCAGTCCATAACGATCAGCGATATAACCGAAAGATGCGTGAGAAACAAAGAATGTTTTAGTTTCTGCTTCTGAAGCCATCTGTTCAAACTGTTGGTCCAAGGATTCTAATTCAGTCATTAACTGGTCATAGTTTTCATTTAGTAATTGTTCTTGTTCTGGAAGGGCAGCTACAAGTTCATCTTTAATAGTACCTGCTAAATCTTGGGCAAGAACTGGTGACAACCAAATATGTGGATCTGTATCGCCGTGATTATGGCCCTCATGTCCTTCTTCCTCATGATCATGGTCATGCCCCTCATCACTGTGTTCTTCTTCTGCGGATGCATTTAGCATTTCATCAGAAATAGCATCAGAAGTTGCAACCAGTTTAACATTTTCATTTTTCAAAGTGTTTTTGGCATTTTCTACAAATCCCTCCAGGCCCAATCCGATATAAAAGAACAGGTCTGCATCGGCTAGTGACATCATATCAGCTTGAGTCGGTTCAAATGTATGTTCATTTGTTCCGGGCGGGTAAATAGAAGAAACATTGACATAGTCTCCACCAATACGCTCTGCAAAGTAGCTTAATGGGTAAACTGTTGTATAAATGTCGATTTTATTTGCATTTTCTTCAGTAGTCGTTTCTTTGTTGTCGGTAGTCGCTACCTCGTTATTAGTAGTTGTTGTGCTATTACATGCTGTTAAGCCAAGGAAAAGAGCAGCAATCAATAGTAAAAAAGATAATTTTTTCAAATCATATCAAACCTTTCTAAATAGTAATAATTACTATTTGCATTTTCAACATTCTCAATAATACATGAAGTAGTGAAAAAATACAATTAGAAATTCAATATTCCTTAAAAAAATCTCCATACGTGTATTTATTCAAAAATAAAAGACCCTCGAATTATTTTTTCTTCGAAGGCCATTCTTCTGGAACCGGGTCAAATCCACCTGGGTGAAATGGTTGGCATTTTAATATTCTTTTTGCAGTCAAGAAAAAGCCCTTAATTGCTCCGTGCTTCTGGAATGCTTCTAAACCATATTGAGAACATGTAGGATAAAACCGGCATGAAGGAGGTGAAACAGGGGAAATTACTCTGCGATAGAATTTAATTAGCCAAATAAAGGGATATTTCATTATACTGTATTCTCCTGACTCGCTAGAAAGATTTGCTTGCAGATTGGATTCAATCCTTTGTTTAAATAACTTCTTTTATTTAACGGTATACATAAGACAACTTAGGTTGTGTGTTAGCAAAAGTTCTAACAAACTACTATTTGATTATAAAGCAAGAAAGGAAAACGGGGTTAATTTTTTCGTACAATTATGAGTCAGTTTATATTAGGAAATGTTTTAAACCAACCTAGAAAGGTTATAGTAATTATGTCATATAAATAAAGGCAATAAGGATTTATTATTGTCCAATATTAAAACGAGGTGGATAATATGGCAAACAAACCATTGGTCGATCAATTAAATGATCTAGTAGCAACATCATCCGTACTTTACACAAAACTTCATAATTATCACTGGTATGTAAATGGACCGTCCTTCTTTACACTCCATGCAAAATTTGAGGAGTTTTATAATGAAGTGACATTGAACCTAGATGAAATAGCAGAGCGTATTCTAACAAAAGGCAGTAAACCGGTTGCGACTTTAGCAGAGCATTTAGAGATGTCCCTTATAAAAGAAGCAACGGGTACTGAGACAACAGAAGAGATGGTTGAAACGACAATTAGTGATTTTAAAACCATTATGGGCTTCCTGAAAGAAGCAATGCAGCAGGCGGCTGAAGAGGGCGATGACCGTACTGAGGACATGCTTAATGCAATGACACAAAGCTTTGAAAAGCATGTTTGGATGCTATCTGCGTTTTTAGGTAATATCGAACGATAAGACATTATACTTTGACCCAAAACTTCCATGCGAATACATTTTGGGTCTTTTTAAGTACAATTTAATTCGGTCTAAATAAAGAACATCATCCTTTTCAACAATGCATAGTTCAAATTTTTCGCTGCATACTGTATGAAAAGGAGTTGATCATTATCGACACAACAACAATATATGTTTCTGTAGCTAATCAATCATACAGTTATTTGCCATTAGGCTTGCCTTGTGAATTTAAGCTGCAATTGGAGGAGCAAAAAGCCCTTTTATTTGAGAAATTGTTTCTACAGTTAAATTCCTTGGAATTTGATAATATAGTTCGAGCTCATTTACCCTACATTCCATATCACTTAGATGAATCAAATGATGAAATTGATAATCGCATGAAGAAAATCTATGCTCTTATTCACGAATTTGGTGATGATCAAACAAAGGAATTTGTTGAACAATTACCTTATTTCCATTGATTCCAAAACATCCCTTAGCTAAACTGTGAGTAAGAAGGAAGTGGCTTAGGGATGTTTACTTTTACAGATGAAAATGGTTATAAGTGTGAGTTGAGCTTTAATCGCCAATCTTTTGAAATCGAACCCAGACATGTATTAGTCCTGGTTTTGTATAAAGGAAAATGGCTATGTACAATCAATAAAAAGCGAGGCATTGAATTTCCTGGAGGAAAAGTAGAGCCAGGAGAAACAGTAGAAGAAGCTGCTATTCGTGAAGTTTATGAAGAAACAGCTGTTGAAATTTCAGATTTGAAATGGTTTGCCCAGTACGTTGTACATGATGCACCTCCTTTTTGTAAGGCTGTTTTTACAGGGAGAGTCGAAAGAATTGATGAGTTCTCAGAAGAACATGAGACATCGGGAATGACTTGGCTGACTATGGAAGAGTTGCAAAATCATCCTTCTTTAAGTTTCTACATGAAGGATGAAGGAATGAAGAAGATGTTGCAGGAGGTGAAGTATCATGAAAGACAATGGTAGTATTGAGTTGATCAGAGGATATCCTTCACCAAACCCCAATGTCACTCTGCATGAGGTTATCTATTGGTCGGAGGGACTTCGAGTGAAAGGGTTATTGGCCAAGCCCAAAAAAGAGGGCCAGTATGAAGCACTGCTTTACTTGCGCGGTGGTCTGCAGTCAGTCGGTATGGTACGCCCATCAAGGATTGCTCAGTTTGCAAGTCATGGCCTGGTGGTTTTTGCTCCGTATTATCGAGGTAATCGAGGTGGCGAAGGGCGAGACGAAATGGCTGGGGAAGACCGATTTGACGCTGTAAATAGTATAGACATGCTAAAAAAATTTGCTGATGTTGAAAAAGTGCATTTATTCGGTTTTTCCCGTGGGGGATTAATGGCTTTATGGACCGCTATCTTAAGGGATGACATTAAATCTGTTGTCACATGGGCAGGTGTTTCAGACGTTACCTCCATGTATATGGAGAGAGTGGACATGCGCAGAACGCTTAAACGCATTATTGGGGGTTCCCCAAATAAAGAGCAGGAAAAGTATGATGAACGCAACCCTATTCTAAAAGCGCAGATGATAAATGCCCCTGTATTGATTATTCATGGAACTGAAGACGAGAATGTTAGTATTGAACAAAGCTATGATTTGGAGCAGGCCTTAATTAAGGAAAAGAAGCAGGTAGAAACATGGTTTTCTTCAGGCTTGACGCATTATTATCCTCCACATATTAACCGACAAACGGTGAGAGCATTATGTGAGTGGATGAAGATGAAATAATAAAAGCGGACGTCCCTTAAATAAGAGACAGTCCGCTTTTTATTTTGATTTTAAACCAGGATTTAAGCTAATGGTCCACCTTTTTTAAGAATCTCTTCAGAAACGTCAGAGAACTTAGTGAAGTTTTCCTTAAATAGGTTAGCCAGGAAATTAGCCTTTTGATCATAAGCTTCTTTGTCAGTCCAAGCAGCACGAGGATCTAGTACTTCACTTGGCACTCCTTCAACGGCTGTTGGAATGTGTAAGCCAAAGATTGCATCTTGTTTCGTTTCAACATCATTTAGGTTACCATCAATCGCAGCACGAACCATTGTACGCGTATAAGAAAGCTTCATACGAGAGCCGACACCGTACTCTCCACCAGTCCAGCCAGTGTTTACCAAGAATACTTGTGAGCCGTGTTCGTCAATTTTTTCACCAAGCATTTCAGCGTAACGTGTAGCTGGAAGAGGCAGGAATGGTGAACCGAAGCATGTAGAGAAAACTGGCTCCGGCGATGTAACACCGCGTTCCGTACCTGCTAATTTAGAAGTGAAGCCACTTAAGAAGTGGTACATTGCCTGCTCTTTTGTTAATTTACTGATTGGAGGCAGCACACCAAAAGCATCAGCTGTTAAAAATACAATTGTTCTTGGATGACCTGCAACAGAAGGCATTACGATATTATCGATAAAGTGAATAGGATATGCAGCCCGTGTATTTTCAGTAAGAGAACTATCATCATAGTCAGGAATGCGTGAATCAGGATCTACTACCACATTTTCCAACACCGTACCGAAACGAATTGCATTATAAATTTCTGGTTCTTTTTCGGCAGACAGGTTGATTGTTTTAGCGTAGCATCCACCCTCGATGTTGAATACACCGTTGTTTGACCAACCATGCTCGTCATCACCGATTAATTTGCGATTCGCATCTGCAGATAAAGTTGTCTTACCTGTACCTGATAGACCGAAGAATAGTGCAACATCTCCAGCTTCTCCTACGTTTGCCGAACAATGCATAGAGAAAATATCGTTCTCAGGCAATAAGTAATTCATAATACCAAAAATGGATTTTTTCATTTCGCCGGCATACTCAGTACCGCCGATCAGAATGATTTTCTTTTCTAATGAAACGATAATGAATGTTTCGGAAGCTGTGCCATCGACTGCAGGGTCTGCTTTAAAATTTGGAGCCGACACAATTGTAAATTCAGCTAGATGAGTAGCTAATTCTTCTTTAGTTGGACGGATGAATAATTGATGACAGAATAGGTTGTGCCAAGCGTATTCATTAATAACTTGAATTTGCAGCTGGGATTCTTTGTCTGCACCAGCATATCCTTTGAATACAAATAGCTCATCTTTTTCTTTTAAATAGTTGACAACTTTTACATATAGATTATCAAACACTTCAGCAGAAATCGGGCGGTTAACATTACCCCAGTCGATTTTGTCTTTTGTGCTTTCTTCTTCTACGATATATTTATCTTTAGGAGAACGACCAGTATATTTGCCTGTTTCAGCACGTAATGCACCTTCAGCAGTTAATGTAGCTTCTCCACGTTCTGTAGCTTTTTCCACTAGTTGTGGTACGGATAATTGAACTTTAATATTGTCGCCGTTTAATAATTCCTTCAGCTCATTTGCAATTTCTACTGAATTCATCGATTAAATACCATCCTTTTTATAGAATTCCCAAAATAGTGGGAGGTTTGAATAATTTTAAAATTAGTATAACACATTGAATTAATTAATCTATACTAATCGAAAAAATTATTTTTAAATTATTAAACTTTAATAGATTTATTCAAAAACAATTGACAAGTAACTATACATTACGTAAGATGAAAACTTGAACGGATACTCTTATCCCGAGTTGGTGGAGGGTCAAGGCCCTGTGAAACCCGGCAACCTGCATTATTATTCATTTTAATGCGATGGTGCCAACCTGATGCAAGGGAATACCCTTGAACGATAAGAGTGAAAGGTAATGTCATGAAAGTACTATTCCTTTTACTCATGTGGTTAACTAGAGTAAAAGGAATTTTTTTTTCTAATTAGAACACAATGATAAGGATAGCATTTCTGTCTATTTTTATCTGCGCCTTTCTAAATCCATGTATTTGTTAAGAGACCGTATAGACATTAGATTGTAGTTTTAATATGCCCAGTATTCAGATTTTAAGCAATTAACATCAATTACTGTGGCAACTGTAATGCTGAAATTGTTCATTATTGTTTTATACATAATAATAAAACAACTAACCGAATTTTTCTAACAATATTTTAGAAAATCGGAATGAATGGACAAGATGAAGGTAACGGCTAAAAAATACCGAACTCACTAGAGCGGGTTTAACATGGATAATGAGTACCGTATCAACAACGAGAAATATCTCGCTATATACCTAGGAGGAAACAAAATGACAAACCGTCGACTGTTTACATCAGAAAGCGTAACAGAAGGGCACCCGGACAAAATTTGTGACCAAATTTCTGATGCGATTTTAGATGCGATTTTACGTGAAGATCCTAATGCACGTGTAGCTTGTGAAACAACTGTGACAACTGGGCTGGTACTAGTTGCAGGGGAAATAACAACTTCTACATACGTAGATATCAAAGGAATTGTTCGCGATACAGTAGCAGAGATTGGCTACACTCGTGGTAAATATGGATTCGATGCAGAAAACTTGGCTGTTTTAGTTGCTATCGGTGAACAATCACCAGACATTGCACAAGGGGTGGACCAAGCTCTGGAAGCCCGTGAAGGTTCAATGACGGACGCAGATATTGAAGCAATTGGAGCAGGTGACCAAGGATTAATGTTTGGGTTTGCGTGCAACGAGACACCTGAACTTATGCCGCTGCCGATTAGTCTTGCGCATCGTTTGGCACGACGCTTAACAGAAGTGCGAAAATCAAATGAACTTTCTTATTTGCGCCCAGATGGCAAAACGCAAGTAACAATTGAGTATGACGAAAGAAACCAGCCTGTTCGTGTAGATACAATTGTTATTTCTACACAGCATGATGAAGAAGTGGCATTAGAACAATTACATGAAGATATAAAAGAAAAAGTGATTAATGTTGTGGTACCGGCAGAATTAATCGATGCGAACACAAAGTATTTCATCAACCCAACTGGCCGTTTTGTTATCGGTGGTCCAAAAGGTGATGCTGGACTTACCGGCCGTAAAATTATTGTTGATACTTACGGCGGTTATGCCCGTCACGGCGGCGGTGCATTCTCCGGTAAGGATGCTACAAAAGTTGACCGCTCGGCAGCTTATGCTGCAAGATACGTAGCAAAAAATATTGTTGCTGCAGGTCTAGCTGAACGTGCTGAAGTACAATTAGCTTATGCCATCGGTGTTGCACGCCCTGTTTCCATCTCCATTGATACGTTTGGTACAGGAGTTGTGAAAGAAGAGCAATTAGTAGAGTGGGTAAGTGAATTATTCGATTTACGACCTGCCGGCATTATTAAAATGCTTGACCTACGTAGACCAATCTATAAACAAACAGCTGCTTATGGACATTTCGGCCGAACTGATCTAGACGTTCCGTGGGAAAATACAGATATTGCTGAACAATTAAGAGCAAAAGATGGACTTTAACCTTTGATTGTCTAAATTAATGTGCATACTTGATGTCTAATACGTATGAAAGATTAAATGTGTAGAAAAGCGAAAGTTTTTCTACACATATTTTTTTGGGAAATTCCTCAAAATAAGTGTTTTATCACACTCATTTGAATATGTTGGTTAGCCAAGGTATGCAGAAAAATGTTAAAGTAGATAGTAGTAGAGTAGTAGCCTTTTTGCTTTTAATATCTTTAAAAAGTGTAGAAGCAGGTATATAAACGCCAGATAATAGCATTCCACAACATTTTTTAGAACATGTGAAGAAAAACAAGTGTTTCTCTAATAATGTTTCTTATTTATTTTATGGGGGAAGTAAAAGATAACTTAGTAGAATCCCTAAAAATGGAAGTATGAATTTTAAGGTTAGTTTAAGGTTCTTTACGAATAATAGATTTATAGTAAGCAAACGGCCCTTTAGGAATGATTCCGCACAAGTTCTCTACTGAGTTCTGAGAAAGAGTAGTAAATTAGTATTGAGAGGTTTAAAAAATGATTAAAAAAGAAAAATTGAATGAAATATCGATAGTACGGGCAATAGCAATCTTGGGTGTACTGTTTGTTCACTCGACTTCCTTTATAACAGTAGAATTGCCAACAGTAAGCAGAAGTTATGTATTTTACAACTTTTTAAATACCTTTTTTAAATATGGGACGCCTACTTTCATATTTTTAAGCAGCTTTGTTTTATTTTATAATTATGCAAATCGTGAAATAACTAAAAAGATGCTATTAAATTTTTATAGAAGAAGATTACTATATATAGTAGTCCCTTATCTTATCTTTTCTGTATTTTATTTTGCATTAACGGTACACCTCTATTACGATTATACTTTAACGGAAGCATTGACCATTTTCACACAAAAAGTATTAACAGGAAAAGCTTATACACATTTATACTTTGTCTTCATTAGTATACAATTATATCTAATATTCCCTCTGGTTCTTTATTTGGTACAAAAGTACAAATGGGTCTCAAAATATGCAATTTTAATTGGGCTTGTGATTCAATGGACGTTTGTCATTTTAAATCATTATTTCTTCCATATTACATTCAAAGGAAGTATTTCTCTTTCCTATATGGCCTATTACTTTTTGGGAATATATCTGGGCGTGCATTTTGAACAGTTCAGAACATACCTGAAATCTAATAAAAGACATCTAATAAGCGCATTATGGCTAATATCAGGCATCCTTTATGTATATGTAATGTATCTCACAAGAAAAGGCTTGGCAACATATGATTCGTTGGTATATGAATTCTTTTGGAATGTCTTTACTTATTTTGCTGCAGTATTTTACTTTGGTTTTGCGTTTACGATTTATGACAAACTAAATGTAGGCTTAAGGAAAGCACTGCTATATCTTGGTGACATATCCTTTGGAGTATATTTAATTCACCCGTTCTTCTTGTTATACTACCGAATGATAGGGATTGATCCACAGAGTCCATGGTATCACTTATTCAATTTAGGTTTATTCTTATCGGGGTTAATTTTCTCGATCATAACAGTTGAACTGATTACCCGCTACTTTAAATATTCTTGGATACTATTTGGAACGGTAAGAAAGGAACCAGGAAAGCAAAAATAGATATAAAAAACACCTTCGATACGAAGCTGCAGTTGCTGTAAACTAAAATCGAAGGTGTTTTTTTATTGGTTTATACGAATCTTAACTAATAAATTTCAAATGGCACTTTATATAATTGAAGCTTTTCATAAATTTTACTTTTAACAGTAGAATCAACTGCTCCGGTGGCTTTAAAATTAAAAGAATAGCCATCAGTGAAAGTAAAAATATAGGATTCATACTCTACTTTTTCGCCATCAGGGTGGATATGCCTTACGCTTGATAAATCAGACCACTGATAGATTACCTCACTGCCAAACAAAGGGTTGTACTCAATATAGTTTTCATCCAGATATACATAATGATTTAATCCCGTAATGTAAATGATTAAAAATCCCAAAATGGATAATATCAATACAAAGAGTTTGGTCATTAGTTTTTTTACGAAATAAAGGATTAAGAGTGAGATAAAGGCGATGAAAAAAGCCAAAAGGTACATTATTAGATTTTTACCAAATGAGATAAAGGCTATTTTATTGGGATCCTCAAAAACGACAACAGATAGTACAGCTGGCGTCATTAAAACGATGAACGGTGCAATTACAAGTACAAGAATTGCCATTACCCAATAGATGCTTCTTTTTTCAAATGGGTCCATTTCATTCTCCTTTATATAGGTAGTTAGGTAAATCAGGAAAGCCAAGAAGGGTCCGAAAACAAAAAACAGGTATAATCGAGAAGCGATATACCCGTAATGTAAGCTGCCAAAAAGAGGTTTCTATTATTTTATGAACTTAAGGTTGAATAGATTTGTAAATTTGTCCTTTTTCTACATATTCCCGAATTATACGATCCATATCCTCGCGATCCACTGCTGTTACTTCACGTACAACCTTTGCGGGTCTTCCCATCGCCAAGCTGTTCGGAGGGATTTTTTTACCCGGTGGTACTAAACTACCAGCGCCAATAAATGCCCCTTCTCCAATTTCTGCTCCATCCAGAATGATGGAACCCATGCCGATTAAGGCTCTTTTTCGGATGACACAACCATGTAAAGTCACTTGGTGTCCGACAGTAACTTCATCTTCAATAATCACGGGGTTTTCCGGGCTTTGGTGAATACAGCTTAAATCTTGAATACTGCATCGTTTCCCGATGATGGTCGGTGCTACATCACCACGAATAACCGTGTTGAACCAAATAGTAGATTCTTCACCAATTGTTACATCTCCTGTAACTACAGCATTATCTGCAATATAAACAGATGGGTCTATTTTAGGATTTTTGTCTTTGAAAGGATAAATCATCGAAAATCTCCTCAATTCTTTAGTATGATATAGTATAGCGTATCAGATTAGGACGTGAATGAAAATTATAGTAGTAGTTGTACCCATTTTTTGATGGGTAGGAGGGGCAAGTATGTGGAAATGGGAAGCAGAAGGACAAACGAAGGCAGTTGTCGTTCTATTGCACAGTGCATTTGAGCATCATCAATGGTATGCATGGTTGATTGAAAAGCTTCGAACAGAGGGCTTTACAATTGTAATGGGTGATTTGCCGGGGCACGGCAAGAACTTAAAATACGGCAAGGTTCATGACGAAGACCTAACCGAGTATTCGGAGTTTATTCAGAAATTAATGCAAAATGCGCTACTTTATCAATTGCCCGTTTTTATAATGGGGCATGGGTTGGGTGCAACATTGGCGATTAGATTTTTGAAAAAAAATGATGTGGAATGTGCAGGATTAATCCTTACATCACCGTGGCTGGTTTTAAAGAAAACAACGAATCTATTGACAAATGCAATGACGAGTTTAGGCTCACTTGCTTCAAATAAAAAAGTCTCGTTAAACCTTGATAAGAAGATGCTAACAAGAAATAATGAAGGATATCAGGAGTTAGTGGATAATACACCTTACCATACCAATGTAACAGTTGGATGGTATAAGGAAGTTCAAAACCTCTTGAAAAATATAATGGCGGAACAAGAAAGTCATTTATCATTGCCCATATTATTAATAACGGCCAAACAAGATAAAATTACGGATCCTTCCGCCGGACGCAAGTGGCTCTTCAAACAAAAGTCGACAGAAATACAATTTAAAGAGTGGCCATACAGTTATCATAATGTATTCCACGATAATGAAAGAGAAGAAATATTTATTTACTGCAGGGATTTCATGAATAACGTGATGAGATCGCTTGGCTATATAATTTAATAAATATCGGTAGATGTCTTAGGAGTAAATAGAACAAACTCCTAAGATTTTTTTGTATAGGAAAAAAGCTGTAATAATTAGGACATGGGATTTATATAATTTACAAAATTCAAAATCTTGAAACATTTTTCTAGCATTCTCTAAAAATATGTTGAATAGATTTTTTAATTTATGTAATATAAATAATATTCTTACAAATAAAGTTTGAGAGGTGTATTCATGATTGATCAAATTGTCACGTGGTTAAACGATATTTTATGGGGTCCAGTAATGATTTACGGTATTTTGGTCGTGGGACTATTGTTTTCCATCCTAACAAAGTTCGTGCAAGTAAGAAAAATTAAGGATATGTTCACGCTTATGTTTACTGGGGAAAAGTCGGAAGCAGGGGTAACATCGTTCCAGGCTTTAACGATGGCGTTATCAGGTCGTGTTGGTACAGGTAACATAGTTGGTACAGCGACTGCAATTGCTTTTGGTGGACCAGGTGCAGTATTCTGGATGTGGGTAACAGCTTTCATTGGTGCTTCTACAGCTTACATAGAGTCTACATTAGCACAAATATATAAAGATAAGAAAAATGGTGTTTACCGTGGAGGACCAGCATTCTATATAGAAAAAGGTACTGGTCAACGATGGTTCGGTGTAGTCTTTGCTTTGGCGGCAATATTGGCGGTTGCCATATTAATGCCGGGAGTACAGTCCAATGCTATTACAAGTGCTGTTGATAATGCATTCGGTATTAACCCAACGATTACAGGAATTATAGTTGTTGTCATTTTAGCATTTATCATAATGGGCGGAGTTAAACGTATTGCAAATGCAGCACAGATTATTGTGCCGTTTATGGCTGTTCTTTATATTTTATTAGCTGTAGTCGTAATCATAATGAATATTGGGCAGGTTCCGGAAGTTTTTGCTTTGATCATTAGAAGTGCATTTAATGCAGATGCAACATTTGGTGGTATGATTGGGGCAGCAATTGCTTGGGGAGTAAAGCGTGCTGTTTATTCAAATGAAGCAGGACAGGGAACTGGACCTCACTCTGCAGCTGCTGCAGAAGTATCCCATCCTGCTAAACAAGGTTTGGTGCAGGCAGCATCGATTTACATTGATACATTATTAGTTTGTTCTGCGACTGCATTGATGATTCTATTTATGGGCACTTATAATGTGAATGTAGGCAGCGCTGATGGAGAATTGGTAGCCGAGCATGTAGCTGGTGCAACGTATACAGAATTTACTCAATTAGCAGTGAATGCAGCATTTCCAGCCTTTAATAACTTTGGTTCTGCTTTCGTTGCTGTTGCCTTATTCTTCTTTGCATTCACGACAATTATGGCATATTACTATATTGCAGAAACCAATGTTGCGTACCTTGTTTCAGGAAAAACCGAAAGAAATGCTACATGGATTTTGAAAATAGTCATCATTATTTCTACTTTTTATGGTGCGATCCGAACTTCCGATTTAGCCTGGAAGTTTGGTGACTTGGGACTGGGCTTGATGGTTTGGATAAATGTTATTGCCATTCTCATTTTGATGAAACCGGCACTACTGGCGTTGAAAGATTATGAGCAACAGAAAAAAGAAGGAAAAGATCCAGTTTTCGATCCTATTAAGCTAGGTATCAAAAACGCTACATTCTGGGAAGATTACAATAAAGACAAAAAATAATAAAAAGCGTGAAGCAACGAAATAATCGTTTAGCTTCACGCCTTTTTATTTTGAAAACTGTTTTACCTTTTCGAGTGCTACTATAAAGGGTGGGTCGTTTTTCTGATTAATAAATTCGTATCTCAATACGTGCACGTATTTTTGTGGGAGGGAACTTACAAAACGCAGTACTTCATCGCGTTCCTCCTTGCCGCCATCATGTCCATGATAGATGACCAGAACAATGATGCCGCCAACTTTTAGTAGCTGCAGTAGTTGTTCAATGGCAAGTATGGTCGTATTTCCTTTGGTTACGATTGTATGGTCGGCGCCTGGCAAATAACCTAAATTGAAGATGGCACCCGCAACTTCCTGGTGAACATACTTTGCAATATTTTCATGTCCATCTAAAAGGACAGTGGCATTTGACATACCATGTTCAAATAGTCGCTCCGAGGTAGCATCTATCGCTTGTTTTTGCACATCGAATGCATAAACATGTCCAGCGTCTCCAACAAGTTGGGCGAGAAATAAAGTGTCATGTCCATTTCCGGCAGTACCGTCTACTGCAACTTCTCCTTTTTCAATACATTGCGTAAGGAGGGTTTGCGCATATTGTATAACTCTTTGAAGCTTCATAATTCGTCACATCCTCTTGAAAATAGAGCATAAGTTGTTCATTTACACGGTTTCGTTTGCAGAAGGTACATAGTATTTTCCTTGCCAACTGCCTCGGCGTTCGAGCTCCGCATCAATTCCATTCAGTACTTCCCATTTGTTTACACTCCACATAGGGCCAATCATTAAATCAATCGGACCGTCTCCAGTAATACGGTGAACAATCATTTCTGGAGGAATGAGTTCCAATTGGTCAGCTACTAATTGAATATATTGGTCTTTTTCAAGGAATTCCAACATTCCTTTTTCGTATTGCTTTACTAGTGGTGTTCCTTTTAATAAATGAAGAAGGTGGATTTTAATCCCTTGAACATCCAGCTTCGCCACTTCCCGGGCAGTCTCCATCATCATATCGTAATCCTCCAACGGCAAACCGTTGATGATATGTGAACAAACACGAATATTATGCTTGCGCAGTTTTTCCACACCTTCTACATATGTTGCATAATCATGGGCGCGGTTTATTAAATTCGCGGTTTTTTCATGGACAGTTTGCAGACCCAGCTCTACCCATAAATAAGTTCTTTGATTTAATTCCGCTAAATATTCCACCACATCATCCGGCAGGCAATCCGGACGAGTCGCAATACTTAACCCCATTACTCCTTCGCAAGCAAGGGCTGCTTCAAATTTCTCTTTTAACACATGCAGTGGTGCGTGTGTATTTGTATATGCTTGGAAATAGGCCATTGTCATACCGTCTTTCCATTTATGCTGCATTTTTTCTTTAATCTTTTCGAATTGCACTGGGATTGGGTCTACCCGGTCGCCGGCAAAGTCGCCGCTACCTGCAGCACTACAAAAAGTACAACCACCAAAAGCGACCGTACCATCACGATTTGGGCAATCAAAGCCGGCATCCAGGGCCACTTTATAAACCTTTTTGCCAAATTCATCTCTTAAATAGCGGTTCCATGTATAATAACGTTTCCCATCTGACGGGAACGGAAATTGTTGTTCTGCCATTATATTTCACTCCTCTAACAAATCATTCTACCATGAAATAATACTCATGGCACTTGAACAAAATCTCATGGCTTAAATTCTTGATTTATATAGAAAATTCTATTATTCACTAACTAAGATTTTGTAATATTATGGCTATTTTGCTCCCTATTGATTTTTTAATTCTTTACTAGTACTTTTGAAAAAAGAGGACTACTACTATTCTTTTGGTTCAAAATAAAATCAACAAGAGAAGAACATCATCTTTGGATAAAGGGTGTTTCTGCTACTTTAAATGGAGGAATGGGGAAATGCCCAAAAATGTATGGCTGCTCGTAATCGGTGCATTTATCAACATTACCGGAAGCTCTCTTATATGGCCTTTAAATACAATTTATATGCATGAGCATCTAGGACAAACTTTATCGGTTGCCGGCTTTGTTTTAATGATGAATGCAGGTGCCACGGTTCTGGGTAATCTAGTGGGTGGATATTTGTTTGATCGTTTCGGTGGGTATAAGTCCATCATGCTCGGAATTTTTATAACGGTACTATCGTTAATAGGAATTACCATTTGGCATGGTTGGCCGCATTATGTTTACTTTTTGGTCGTTATGGGGTTTGGGAGCGGAATAGTAATTCCGGCAATGTTCGCCCTGGTAGGTTCTGTTTGGCCTGAAGGTGGCAGGAAAGGATTTAATGCAATCTATTTAGCGCAAAATCTTGGTGTTGCGGTTGGTCCAGCGATAGCAGGTCCCATTGCCGAAATCAGTTTTGATTATTTATTTATCTCAAATCTAGGTTTATATATAGTCTTTTTACTAATCGCTCTTATTTCTTATCGTGGCATGATACCGAAAATCGAAAAAGAAACGAGCGAGAAAGTCATTGAAACCAATTCATCAAAAGCTAACTTTTATGCATTGCTTATTCTCTGCAGTGCTTTCTTATTGGCATGGGTCGCTTACTCACAATGGGCTTCAACATTATCGACACA
The DNA here is from genome assembly GCF_030418165.1 of Ureibacillus aquaedulcis. Classification (GTDB taxonomy): domain Bacteria; phylum Bacillota; class Bacilli; order Bacillales_A; family Planococcaceae; genus Ureibacillus; species Ureibacillus aquaedulcis. The sequence goes on along the minus strand of NZ_JAUHTQ010000005.1, from coordinate 214,223 downwards.
TATTCAGCAACTTGGAATCGGCTTAAAAGAATATAGCTTGCTTTGGACCATAAACGGCTTATTAATCATCACGCTGCAGCCTCTGATTAGTCCACTTGTCCAGAAGTACGAAAAACAAATTAAGGGACAATTAGTAGTCGGAATGCTGGTCATGATGTTTTCGTTCACGATTATTCTATATGCAGATAGCTTTAAAATGTTCGCCGTAGCAATGATGATTTTAACTTTAGGTGAAATCTTTGTATGGCCCGCAGTACCGACAATTGCCAATATGTTGGCACCCAAAGGAAAAGGTGGTACTTACCAAGGGGTAGTAAATAGCATCGGATCTATTGGAAGAATGATTGGTCCATTTATCGGTGGAATAATTGTAGACGTTTATAATATGGATGTACTAATAGCTGTGCTATGCGGATTATTTATTATCGCAATTATCCCTTGTATCCTTTATGATCGCCCATTAAAAAAGGAAAATGGCAAATATACTGACCATATTCAGAGTTAATCAAAGTAAATCTGGATTTTGCGGCTGTCAATCCAGGAAAGACTTGTTTATTTTGCCTATATACATTAAAATAAATAAAATATGAAAAGTATGACAATGAGAAGGAATAGTAAATTTTGAAGCTTCGAAGAGAGTTAGCGGGTGGTGTGAGCTAGCAAGTGGAGAAATTGAACTCGCCTTGGAGTCTGTTTTAGTGAAGAAAGTAACTAAAACCGTTTTTCCACGTTATGGAGTTAAAGCTGAGTGAAGTGTCACTAATTTGGGTGGTACCGCGGGAGTTGCAAATATCTCTCGTCCCTTTCTAAGGAAAGGGACGGGTTTTTTTATTTTTTAAATATTTTGTCAACTTTCCCCTAAGTAACTGCACGTCTAATTCAATTGTGAATTGAACAATGATTAGTTTTACCATTATTAGGATAATCTACTTTTGTTACAGCTTTTGTTAACTTCATTAGTAGAGATCACATCTGAACTGAATGAAGTTTAAGCTTCCGGCGGATGCCACAGATTTTTAAAGGTAATTATCAAGCTAGCTTGATATAATCTGGGCAAAAAATACGCCAAGGCGTATTTTAAATACATTCCTTCGTGTCGACACAGCGTGCCTATTCAATATTAAGGAGGAGATAGCATATGAGTTTTAATCATCAACAAATCGAAAAAAAATGGCAACAATACTGGCTTGAAAATAAATCGTTTAAAACATTGGACGATACATCAAAGCCGAAGTTCTATGCACTGGATATGTTCCCGTATCCGTCAGGGGCAGGGTTACACGTTGGGCACCCGGAAGGTTACACAGCGACGGATATTTTATCGCGTTTCAAACGCATGCAGGGGTATGATGTATTGCATCCGATTGGTTGGGATGCATTTGGTCTACCGGCTGAGCAATACGCATTAGATACAGGAAATGACCCTGCCGAGTTTACGGCGAAAAACATCGCAACATTCAAGCGCCAAATTCAAGAATTGGGGTTCTCTTATGATTGGGATCGTGAAATCAATACAACAGATCCTGGCTATTATAAGTGGACTCAATGGATTTTTACAAAGCTTGTCGAAATGGACTTGGCTTATGTGGACGAAATCCCTGTAAACTGGTGTGAAGCATTAGGTACAGTACTTGCCAATGAAGAAGTAATCGACGGAAAATCAGAGCGTGGTGGGCACCCAGTAGAACGTAGACCAATGCGTCAGTGGGTACTGCGTATTACAAAATATGCAGACCGTCTACTGGACGATTTAGAAGAAGTAGATTGGCCAGAGTCCATCAAAGATATGCAGCGCAACTGGATTGGCCGTTCTGAAGGGGCACAAGTGAAATTTACTGTTGCTGGTTCTGAAGGACAATTCGAAGTCTTTACAACTCGTCCAGATACTTTATTCGGTGCAACTTATTGCGTATTGGCACCAGAGCATAAATTAGTTGATGAAATCACAACGGCGGAACAGCGTGAAGCAGTCGAAGCATATCTAGAAAAAGTAAAAATGAAATCTGATCTTGAACGTACAGATCTAGCAAAAGAAAAAACGGGTGTATTTACGGGTGCATTTGCAGTAAATCCAATTAACGGAAAAGAAATTCCAATCTGGATTGCTGACTATGTATTGGCATCATACGGTACGGGTGCTATTATGGCGGTTCCTGCACATGATGAGCGCGACTATGAGTTCGCAAAAGAATTCGGTTTGGAAATTATCCCGGTACTTGAAGGTGGAGATATTGAAAATGAAGCCTTTACGGGAGACGGTGCTCATATTAACTCGGATTTCTTGAATGGTTTAAATAAAGCCGAAGGGATTTCCAATGTGATTCAATGGCTTGAAACGAATGGTGTAGGTGAAAAGAAAATTACGTATCGTTTGCGTGACTGGCTATTCTCCCGTCAACGTTATTGGGGTGAACCAATCCCTGTAATTCATTGGGAAGATGGCACAATGACAACGATTCCAGTAGATGAGTTGCCATTGGAATTACCAAAGACTTCAAATATTCGTCCTTCTGGTACTGGTGAATCACCATTAGCCAATATAGATGAATGGGTAAATGTAGTTGACCCTGAAACAGGCAAAAAAGGCCGCCGAGAAACGAACACAATGCCGCAATGGGCAGGTTCAAGCTGGTACTTCTTACGATATATCGATCCGAAGAATAATGAAGCGATTGCCGACGAAGAATTGTTAAAACGTTGGTTACCGGTTGATATTTATATTGGTGGAGCAGAGCATGCCGTACTTCACTTACTATACGCACGCTTCTGGCATAAAGTACTGTATGATTTAGGTGTAGTGCCGACTAAAGAACCATTCCAAAAGTTATTTAACCAAGGAATGATTCTGGGTGAGGGTAATGAAAAAATGTCTAAATCTAAAGGAAATGTTGTAAATCCTGATGATATCGTAAGTACGCATGGTGCAGATACACTTCGTTTATATGAAATGTTCATGGGACCATTGGATGCTTCTGTTGCATGGTCTACTAACGGACTAGACGGTGCACGTCGTTTCTTGGATCGTATTTGGCGTCTTTATACGACTGAAGAGGGTGCACTATCTGAAAAAGTACAATCGAACGCAGATACAACACTTGAAAAATCGTATCACCAAACAGTGAAAAAAGTAACGGATGATTACGAGAATCTTCGATTTAATACAGCCATTTCCCAAATGATGGTGTTTATTAACGATTGCTATAAAGCAGAAACGTTCCGAACAGAGTTTGCAGAAGGCTTTGTTAAGCTTTTAGCACCAATCGCACCTCATGTTGCTGAAGAACTATGGGAAATCCTGGGTCATACAGGAACGTTGACTTATGAAGAGTGGCCAACATTCGATGAGTCAAAACTTGTGGATGATGAGGTCGAAGTAGTGGTTCAAGTTAACGGTAAATTACGTGCGAAAGTGAAAGTGGCAAAAGACGTAACAAGAGAACAACTTGAAGAAATTGCTAAAGCCGATGAAAAAGTACTGGAATTTACGGAAGGCAAGCAAATTGTCAAAGTCATTGCTGTACCAGGTAAACTAGTCAATATCGTAGTAAAATAATGTTGAAAGCAGAATGTGATCATCTCGTTGATTGCATTCTGTTTTTTTATATGGGGAATAATAGGAGGGAAACCCTGAAAAATAGCGTGTAGAGATATCGTAGAGGTTGATTTTAAAAATAGCTCATTGAACCAGGATGCTAGCTGCATTGATACAGTCAAATAGCTTAATTCTTAATCCCGCAGCATGATAGTTTGTGTTGCTTCACGAACATAATCGCTTTTTTAAGAAAATAGTGTCATAATAAACAAGCTTGACCATTTTCTATAAGAAATTTTAATAAAAATTAATTATATAGTTAGGATGACTTGATGAATCACGTAGTTGAATTAATACTAAAACCAAAATTTGTTGCAGAAATCGCAAATGGCTATCCGTTAATTTTAAAAGAGGCGGCTGAATCAACCAATGAAACAATCGAGGAAGGGACGCTATTAAAAATAGTTCGCCCTAATCGAAAATATATCGCTACTGGCTATTATGGCAAACAAAATAAGGGAATCGGGTGGGTATTGACAAATGACCCATCGAAGGAAATAGACGAAGCTTATTTTGAAGAAAAGTTTAAGCAAGCCATCAGCAAGCGGGTTGATTTTTATAAACAGGATGATACGACTGCCTTTCGTGTATTTAATGGCGAAGGTGACGGTATCGGGGGACTAACAATCGACTATTTTGATGGTTTTTATTTAGTTAGCTTCTACAGCAAGGGAATCTATTCATTCCGTGATGCCATTTTTGCTGCACTAAAAGAGACAACAAACCTTCGGGGCATTTACGAGAAAAAGCGTTTTGATACAAATGGCCAATATGTGGAGCAGGATGATTATGTCGAAGGGGAAGTTGGGCAATTTCCGCTCATTATTAAAGAGAATGGCATGAACTATGCGGTTAATCTAAATGATGGTGCCATGACCGGAATTTTCCTTGATCAAAGAAATGTTCGGCTGGCCTTGCGTGAGAAGTATTCCAAAGGAAAAACCGTACTGAATACATTTTCATACACAGGAGCTTTCTCCGTGGCTGCTGCATTGGGAGGAGCATATGAAACAACCAGTGTTGACCTTGCCAAAAGAAGCCTGCCTATGACCATTGAACAATTTAGCGTAAACGGAATCGATTATGAACAACAGCAAATTAAGGTAATGAATGTATTTGATTACTTTTCTTATGCTGCTAGACACCAATTGAAATTTGATGTTGTTGTACTTGATCCACCAAGCTTTGCCCGTACAAAAAAAATGACATTCAGCACTTCAAAGGATTATCCCAAGCTGATTGAGGATGCAATCGAAATTACCGCTTCCAACGGATTAATCATCGCATCTACAAATAATGCGAGCTTTAATATGAAAAAGTTTAAAACCTTTATCGATAAAGCTTTTAAAGAAAAAAATAAGCGTTATAAAATCCTGGAACAACATCAGCTTCCCGAGGATTTTGCTACTTTGGAGGATTATCCTGAATTTAATTATTTAAAAGTATGTATGATTCAATTACTTAAATAAGGACTGAGATAAGATGAAATATACAAAATCAACAATGCTTAAATTAGTAAATGAAGAGCGTGAACTTCATGATGAATTGAAGCGGATCAAAAGTGAAATGGGTCTAGAGAAGAATTTGGCACTAAAGGCCCTATATCACTCGACTGTAGCTGATGGTGGGCGCTATCAGGAACGTTACCAAGAACTAGATCGATAATTATGGATGCTTGAAGTTTAAATCTTCAAGCATTTTTTTAATGGAAGAATTGGAAGAAGGCTACACGGATATCAGATTTAAGCGGAGTTATCAACTTAATCTTTTTAGTCAAGTTAGCTACCACACCGTAAAAATTTTTGAAGTGAAGATTGACATATAAAAACATTAAATTTATTATGTATATAAGTTTACTATGAATTAAAGAGCTGACTAGAAAACTAGAGGCCTCAATAAACTTGTGATGTAATAGAACCTCCGGGTATTGCAGCATAGGTTATTGGGGTCTTTATGTTGTTTCTAAAATCAGAAAAATCATATTCTTCAAAAACATAGTTGACCGATAAGAATTGTTGTGTTTATATTAAGGTAATATTTTGTGCTACATATCGGGGGGAGCGTAATGGGGAAAGTATATATAGTAGGAGCCGGACCGGGAAGTGTAGATTTAATAACAGTGAAAGGTTTAAGGTGTATCCAACAAGCTGACGTAATACTTTACGATCGGCTAATAAACAAGGAGCTGTTAGAATTCGCGAAGCCTAATGCCGAGCTTATTTTTGTAGGTAAATTGCCAAAATTGCATGGAGTGATACAAGATCGCATCCATAGGCTACTAGTTCAACATGCCCGCAAAGGGAAGATAGTGACACGTTTAAAAGGCGGCGATCCATTTGTATTTGGACGTGGTGCAGAAGAAGCGGAAGTGCTGGTTGAAGCTGGTATTCCTTTTGAAATTGTCCCAGGTATCACTTCCGGGGTAGCTGCTCCTGCATATGCAGGAATTCCTGTTACCCACCGTGATTTAGGGTCTAGTTTTGCTCTTGTAACCGGTCATATGCAAGAAGGAAAAGAAGATGCGATTAACTGGAAGGGTTTAGCAGAATCAATTGATACTTTAGCCATTTACATGGGGGTACGGAATCTGCCATATATAACGGACCAACTGATCAAAAACAAACGTAATCCCAACACGCCGGTAGCGCTAATTTATTGGGGAACAACTGAACATCAAAGAACGATTACAGGTACTTTGGAAACAATAGTAGACATAGCAAGAAACGAGAAAATCGAAAATCCAAGCATGATTCTTGTTGGTGAAGTAGTTAAAATGCGTGAAAAAATTGCTTGGTTTGAAAAAACAACAAACGGTTTACAGGAAATTTCAGTTTAGAAAGAAGGGAATCGAATGCAGGCAGTATTATATGTTGCACATGGGAGCCGTGTAAAAGCTGGAGTGGAAGAAGCGAGACAATTTATTGAAAAAGTAAAATCACAAATTGATGTCGAGGTACAGGAGATTTGTTTCCTTGAGCTAGCGGAGCCATCCATTGTAGAAGGTGTTGCAGCATGCGTTGCAAAGGGTGCAACAGAAATTGCCGTCATTCCTATTCTTTTGTTAACAGCAAATCATGCCAACCATGATATTCCCCATGAAATTCATAAAGCGAAACAACTTTATCCAAACGTTTCATTTACGTACGGTAAACCTTTTGGCATTCATAAAAAATTGTTTAATAGTTTACAAGATCGCGTGAAGCAAAAAAGCACAAAGCCAAACGAAGAGATTGATGTTTTATTAATCGGTCGTGGAAGCAGTGATGAAAGAGTTCAGTTTGACTTTCAACAAATAGCAGATCAGCTTAAACGATTAAATAACTACGCAAATGTAGATATTTGTTTTCTATACGGCAATGGGCCTTTATTTGAAAATACATTAAAGCAATTACAGAACAATCGCAGAAATTCGGTCTTTGTAGTTCCATATCTTTTATTTACGGGTCTTTTAAAAATTGGGATTCAGAAGAAAATGGCGAGCTTTGGGTTTCCAGATGATGAGGTAGTCCTTTGTGAGTGCTTAGGGTATGACGAAAATGTCCGCCAGGTGTTGATAGAACGAGTGAAAGAAACGTTATATTCGTATAGGGAGAGTGTTCCGAATGGATAAAAAACAAGCAAATTTCGAAAAGGCAGTCGAAAATCTCAAAAAAATGATGAGTTCCATGAACTATGGCTCAATTACTTTAATCGTACAAGATAACATTATTGTACAAATCGAAAAGAATGAAAAGATTCGGTTAAGATAATTTAGGCGAAGAGGTGTAGACAAAGTGTATTTAGAAGTAACCAATAGCCCCTTTAACGAACAGCAAGTCCAACAATTAAATGAAGTTTTTGCAACATTAACTCAAAACCAAAAAGTATGGTTAACGGGTTATTTAAGTGCAACTGCTTCAATAGGAGCGCAAGTTGCCACTCCGTCATTGGTAAGCGAGCATCCTTCCACGGAGGTTGCAGTATTACCAACCACATTTGAAGCTGCAACAGCAAAACATATTACCATATTGTATGCCACGCAAACGGGCAATGCGGGAAGGCTTGCCAAACAATATGGCGAACAATTGCAAAGCAACGGTTTTGAAGTGAACGTTATTTCCATGAATGATTTCAAAACTAATGCCTTAAAAAAATTGGACCACTTACTTGTTATCGCAAGTACTCATGGTGAGGGAGAGCCACCGGATAATGCCATTTCATTCCATAGTTTTCTTCACGGAAAAAGAGCTCCGAAATTAGATCATGTTAAATTCGCAGTACTTTCATTAGGTGATAGTTCGTATGAATTCTTCTGCAAAACAGGGGCTGATTTCGATGAAAGGCTGGAAGAGCTGGGTGCTAAAAGATTAGTAGACCGTGTTGATTGCGATCTTGATTATGATGAACCAGCAGCTAAATGGTTTGATTCTGTCAAGTTGAAATTACAGCAAGGTGCGGTAAGTGGGCAAACAATACAAGAAGCTGCCCCTACTGTCCTAGAATCTTCAGTCCTCTACTCTCGTAAAAATCCATACAACGCGGAGATATTGGAAAAAATAAACTTAAATGCTGCAGGCTCCAATAAAGAAACAATTCATCTAGAATTGTCTTTGGAAAACTCGGGAATTACATTTGAGCCAGGTGATAGTCTTGCTATCTATCCAACAAATAATGAAAGTCTAGTTAATTCATTGATTACTGCCCTAGGCTTCAATCCCGAAAAATCAGTAAATGTGGAAGGCGAAGAAGTAACGTTGAAAGATGCTTTGACAAATTTACTTGAAATTACGGTGCTTTCTAAGCCAGTCATGCAAAAAATTGGTGAATTTACTTTGAGTGAAGAATTTCATGCTTTACTTGCAGACCGTGAAGCTTTTAAAAGCTATACACATGGCCGGGATATATTGGATGTTGTCGGAAAATTCGCTCCATTCAGTTGGGACGAACAAAGGTTTGTCGCTAGCCTAAGAAAAATCCCGGCTCGGCAATATTCAATTTCCAGTAGTCTAGCGGCATACCCGGACGAGGTCCATATCACGGTTGGTGCCGTTCGTTATGAAGTAGACGGTCGTGAACGATTGGGTGTTTGCTCCACACACGTTGCGGACAATTTGGAAATTGGCGATACTGCAAGGGTTTATATTCAACATAATCCGAATTTCAAATTACCGTCAGATGACAAACCAATCATCATGGTTGGTCCTGGTACCGGTGTTGCGCCATTCCGTTCCTTTATTCAAGAGCGAGAAGAGCGTGGTGCAGAAGGTAGGAACTGGCTATTCTTTGGAGATCAGCATTTCGTAACAGACTTTTTATATCAAACAGAGTGGCAAAGCTGGCTGAAGTCCGGAGTTTTAACAAAACTGGATGTAGCCTTTTCCCGGGATAAGGCAGAAAAAGTCTACGTGCAACATAAAATGCAAAAGCATGCATCCGAGATTTTCGAATGGCTGGAACAAGGTGCGACTCTCTACGTATGTGGAGATAAGGATCATATGGCAGCTGACGTTCAAAATACTTTGCTGGATATCATTGCAGAACAAGGAAACAAAACAGAAGAAGATGCAAAAGCATATCTTGAAGAACTACGTAAACAAAAACGCTACCAACGAGATGTATATTAAGGGGGAAGTACGAATGGGACGAAAGATTGTGTTACCGCCTCAAGAAGGTAAACCAAGTGATGTGGAGGAAATAAAAGCAGAAAGTAATTACCTGCGCGGCACTCTTGTTGAATCTATGGAGGATGAACTTAGCTCAGGCATTTCGGATTGGGATAATCGTTTAATGAAGTTCCACGGTAGCTATCTACAAGATGACCGGGATGTTCGCTTGGAACGAGAACATAAGAAGTTGGAACCTGCTTACCAATTTATGGTTCGTCTTCGAATGCCGGGTGGTGTCGCTACTGCAGGGCAATGGCTCAAAATGGATGAACTTGCGGAGAAATATGGAAATCAATCATTTAAAATAACTACACGTCAAACAATACAATTTCATGGTATTTTAAAGTGGAATATGAAAAAACATATGCAAGAATTGAATAGTGTTTTATTTGATACAATCGCTGCCTGTGGAGACGTAAACCGAAATGTGATGTGTAATGCGAATCCTTATCAATCGCAGCTGCATCAGGAGATTCTTGAGTGGTCAACTAAAATCAGCGAGCATTTATTGCCTCGGACGAATGCTTACTACGAGATTTGGTTGGATAAAGAAAAAGTAATTGATACACAGGAAGAACAGGAACCGATTTATGGTTCACTCTACTTGCCGCGTAAATTTAAAATCGGCATTGCTATCCCGCCAGCTAACGATGTTGATGTATTTTCCCAGGATATCGGGTTAATTGCTGTGCTGGAAAACAATCAATTAGTAGGTTTTAATGTTGCAATTGGCGGCGGCATGGGGATGACCCATGGAGATACTGCAACTTATCCGCAATTAAGTCGCCTGATCGGGTATGTATCGAAGGATAGGATTGTTGACGTGTGCGAGAAAATCATGACGGTACAACGTGACTATGGAGATCGTTCCGTCCGTAAGTATGCGCGTTTCAAATACACAGTCGATCGCTTAGGGTTGGAAAAAGTAAAAGAAGAGGTAGAGTCACGTCTAGGGTATACATTTGAAAAAGTGAAACCATTCAACTTTGAACATACAGGGGATCGTTACGGATGGAGAAGAGGGGATGATGGGAACTACCATTTCACGCTATTTATCCAGAATGGCCGTGTACGTGACTTTGACAACTATCCATTGAAAACCGCATTACGTGAAATAGCGGAAATCCATAAAGGGGAATTCCGTTTCACCGGAAATCAAAATGTTGTTATTGCTAACGTCGAAGCCCAAGACAAAGAAGCAATTAGTGAAATTATAGAAAAATACCAATTAACTGATAGTGATAATTATTCAGCATTACGCCGCAACTCGATTGCTTGTGTAGCATTGCCGACTTGTGGCCTGGCAATGGCTGAAGCAGAACGTTATTTACCCTCATTAATTGAAAAAATTGAAGGTATTCTCGATGATAATGGCCTTCATAACCAAGAAATTACAATCCGTATGTCGGGCTGTCCAAACGGCTGCTCCCGTGCAGCTATGGGGGAAATTGGATTTATCGGTAAAGGACCGGGTAAATACAATTTCTATTTAGGAGCCAGTCATGCAGGTACTCGATTAAATAAAATTTATAAAGAAAACATTGGGGAAGAAGAAATCTTGTCAACTCTTCGACCAATTATTGAACACTATGCAAAAGAACGTATGGATAATGAATACTTTGGTGACTTTGTAATCCGTGCCGGCTACGTTGAAGCAGTAACGGATGGCCGCCATTTCCATAACCAAACTTAGGTAGAATTTGAGAAAAGGTTGTATTTCGGTACAGCCTTTATTTTGCAGCTCGGACAGTTTTGGTTTCCATGTGAAAATTTGAATAGAGACATCAACTAAGGTAATTGGTCGAGTTGAATTTATAGTGATGGGAGGAATATGGATGTACCCGATTATAATGAACTTAAACAATAAACGCGTACTGATTGTGGGTGGCGGGGAAGTGGCGACTAAAAAAATGAAAATGCTCTTAAGGCAAAATGCACAAATTGTTGTTGTAAGTCCTACTATTACTCCTACACTCTATACATATTTTGTCAATGGGGAAATTAGGTGGTTGAAACGCTCCTTTGAAGCAGCGGATACTAAAGGTGCCTTTCTTGTCATTGCCGCCACAAATAATCGTGATGTAAATGCTATGGTCGGGGAGAGCTGTCTAGAAAATCAGCTAGTCAATATTGTAGATTCTCCGGTTGATAGCGATTTTTATAATATGGCCTATTTAAATCGAGGAAAGCTGAAAATTGCTATTTCTACTGAAGGAGCAAGTCCATTGTTGGCCAAGCAGATCAAGCAAGACTTAAATAACTTTTTTGACGATGGGTATGAAGCCTATTTGGACTTTCTATCGGCTGCAAGGGAAAAAATTAAGCTGTTAGTCAATGATGAAGAACGAAAATACTTATTGCTGCAAGAATTATTAGAGGAGAAGTTTCGCACGAATGAAGAGGAACGCGAGAAGTTTTTTTTGGATATTGGTTAAGAAAAGGCTAAATCAATCTTTAAGGGGTTAGCACTTTATTTTAATGGTTTCAAAATGTGAAGATTGTTAGCGAAAGTGTCACTTACCAAGCTCTAATAGGACAAATAAAAGGAGCAGGGGTGAGGAAGTGTCTCCGTCTCCATACAAACAAAAAAAAGAGCAACTACCCAATAGCCATAGGTAGTCACTCTCGCTCTTAAATTTTCATGGAAATTAATCCATCGCACCTGCACTCATGCCGGCGATTCGGCCTGTTACAAGCGCACTTGTGATATTGTAGCCTCCGGTATATCCATGAATATCCAATATTTCGCCACAGAAGAATAAACCAGTTTTCATTTTTGAAGCCATTGTTTTAGGTTCAATCTCTTTGACCGACACTCCTCCACCCGTAACGAAAGCTTTTTCCAGCGGTAATGTACCGTGGACATCCATTGTAAAACTCACCAGTTCGCGTGCTAATTGCCGAATTTTTTCTTGTGAAAGTTCAGCTGCTGTAGTTGAAGGATCGATGCCGGCACGCTCCATTAAAAATAGGAGCCATCTTTCGGAAGCAACGGATTTCCATACATTTTTTACTGCTTTTTTCGGATCCTCTTTTAGTAGTTTGTTTAAATATTGCAAGCATGTTTCTTCGTTGAATTCGGTTAATGTTTGAATTCGCAGCGCAACCGGTGCACCGCCATTTTTTTTGCGTTCTTTAACAACAAACTGGCTGCACCGCAATACGGCAGGTCCGCTTACACCAAAGTGGGTAAAGAGCATGTCCATTTGATGTGTGATAATCGCTTTTCCTTTTTTATTCAGTACGGAGACGCCCACATCACGTAATGCAAGCCCTTGTAACTCCCTGGATTGAATGAAAGGCTCTTTAGATGTAACTGGTACTTCTGTCGGATAAAGCTCGGTTACAGTATGACCGGCACGCTCTGCCCATGGGTAGCCATCTCCAGTCGAACCGGTTTGAGGTACAGCTTTTCCTCCCACAGCCACAACAACTGCTTTAGCCAAAATCTCGGTGCCATCGGATAGGCGTACGCCTAATATTTTTTCGTCATCCATCAATAGTTTAGCCACAGCTGTTTGAAGCCGGATTTCAACATGAAGGCGTTTTAGCTCTTTTACCAATGCCTCTACAACATCGGAAGCACGGTTCGAAACAGGGAACATTCGGCCATGATCCTCTTCTTTTAATGCTACACCTAGCCCTTCAAAGAATTCGATTATATTTTCGTTGTTATAAACGGTAAATGGGCTATATAAGAAACGGCCATTTCCCGGTATATGCTTAATGATTTCATCAACAGCTAATCGATTCGTAACATTACATCTGCCACCACCTGAAATCGCTAGTTTTTTCCCGAGCTTATTCCCTTTTTCAATTAACACGACTTTTTTCTTTTGTTCTGCAGCTGCAATTGCTGCCATTAATCCGGAGGGACCTCCACCAATTACAATAACATCGTTCATTTTTATTTCTCACTTTCTGGAAGTTTGCCTTATACTTAATACTTGTAGTCATACTCCTCTTCACATTATACATAATTCTGAAGAAACTATTTGAGTTAATCGACTTTCACATGTAAACTAACATGTAGATTCGTTTTCGAAACAAAAGTTGTTTGAAATCGTCGACTATTTCAGTCGACTTTTATTTTTCTAATGTATTCGTTGAAAGTTAAGTTTAATTTAGTTTAGTAATTCAAATAGCTTACATATAATACATATTTATTTAACAATTTCATAAAGATTGGGATGTTTTTATGTCATCATTAATGAAGGGAACTGCGATACTAACAGTTGGTTTGTTTTTATCGAAAGTTCTTGGGTTAGTTTACCTTTTTCCTTTCTATTCAATCGTAGGTGGGGAAGAAAATCTAGGTTTATACACTTATGCTTATATACCATATAACATTATGCTCTCGGTTGCGATATCTGGGTTGCCACTGGGCGTCTCCAAATTTGTATCAAAGTATAATGCAATCAATGATTATGAAGCCGGAAGAAAACTATTTAAATCAGGCATTTTGGTCATGCTTTTAACTGGTGTTGCATCATTTTTAATTCTGAATTTACTAGCCAACCCAATAGCGAATGTCGTTATTGAAGATGATGAACAAATTTACACTGTTGATCAAATTGCATCTGTTATTCGTTGGGTAAGCTTTGCATTATTGGCTGTCCCTGTCATGAGTTTAATTAGAGGATTTTTCCAAGGATACAGTCATTACATGCCAACATCTGTTTCACAGTTGGTAGAGCAGATTGTACGGATAATCGTCTTGCTTGGCGGTTCTTTTGTGGTAGTAGTTATTTTGGATGGAGCACCTGAAACAGCTATTAAATTTGCGGTTTTCGCAGCCTTTATTGGTGCGATTGGTGGATTATTTGTTTTATATTATTACTGGAAAAAATTAAGGCCAGAATTTAATGCACTTAGGTTAGATAATGTTTCATCCGGTGACCTCTCATATAGGGCAATCTATACTGAGATTATTAAGTACTCTATTCCATTCGTATTCGTTGGAATGGCAAGCTCCCTATTCCAGTTGGTGGATATGTTAACGTTTAATAGAGCAATGATTTCCATCGGATTGGCTAGCGTGACAGATCAGTATTTAACTATGCTGAATTTAACGACACAAAAAATTGTAATTATTCCAGTTATGCTGGCAACAGGCTTTTCGATGGCTTTAATACCATCCATTACAAAGCATTTTACATTGGGCGAATTTGATACCCTGCGAAATACTTTGGATAAAACGTACCAAATTCTATTGTTTATAACAATACCTGCTAGTATTGGAATTTCCATTCTGGCACCAGGTATTTATCATGTTTTATTTCAACAAAGCGAAATGGGCGCAGAAGTACTGGCACACTATGCACCATTGGCCATTCTCTTTGCGCTATTTTCAGTAACAGCCGCCATTCTTCAGGGAATCGATTATCAAAAGTGGATAATCTTCAGTTTATTAACCGGGGTATTGTTTAAACTTATGTTAAATACACCTCTTATAAAATTAATGGATGTGGACGGTGCTTTGTTGGCTACAGCTATCGGCTATGCTGTGACCATCTCCATCAATATTGCGGTAATTCATAAGGCCCTGCACTATAGTTCAAAGTTAGTATTAAGACGAATTATGTTAATATGTATATTAACTTTACTCATGTCAGTTTCAGTTTTAATTGTATATAAATTACTCTATTCATTAACAGTACCGACAAACAAATTACTTGAAGCACTTTATTTAATCCTCTCTGTAGGGGTTGGGGTAATTGTGTATGGTTATCTGTCATTCCGATTAAGGATTGCACAAAAATTATTGGGCGGACGATTTACAAAAATAGCAAACAAACTAGGATTTAAATAGGAGGGTCTAGTCGAGTGCGGTTAGATAAATTATTAGCGAATATGGGCTATGGGACCCGAAAAGAAGTGAAGCAATTGTTAAAGCAAAAGGGGGTGACCGTGGATGGAGAAGTTGTCAAAGATTCCTCCATGCATGTGAACCCTGATATACAGGAAGTTAGTGTTTTTGGTGAAAGAGTAGAATATATGGAATTTATCTACCTTATGATGAATAAACCACCCGGAGTTATATCAGCAACAGAAGATCATGTAGACAAAACGGTTATTGACCTTTTAGATCCGTTGGCACAGCATTTTAAACCTTTTCCGGTAGGTCGCTTAGATAAAGATACAGAAGGCTTATTATTGATAACTAACGATGGTCAATTGGCCCATAATCTTTTATCACCGAAGAAACATGTCCCAAAAACCTATTATGCCAAAATAGATGGGGAAGTTACTGAATCAGACATCGAAGCATTTAGACAGGGTGTTGAACTGGATGATGGGTATGTTACAAAGCCGGGGGATCTGGTTATCTTAAGTTCGGGACCGAAATCTGAAATTGAACTGACAATTCAGGAAGGCAAGTTCCATCAAGTAAAAAGGATGTTCGAATCGGTTGGGAAGAAGGTAACTTACTTGAAACGGTTATCGATGGGAAGCCTAAAACTGGATGAGGAACTTAATTTAGGGGACTATCGAGAGTTAACCGAAGAGGAATTGGATAATTTTAAAAAATAGTATTAAGCAAAAAAAGAATGACCCCGACGAAAGGTCATTCTTTTTTTGTTTTTAAGAAAGCATAATACTTCAGTGTCTTACATAAGTGTTGAGCTAATCGGAAAAAGGTTTATCGATCAGCCGTTTTTTTAATATATAGTATGTTACTAATCGTAATGTCAGCAACAGTTCGCATAAGGTGAAGGTGGAAAATACTATTGAAGTGTTTAACTAGCAAACCTTCCTCAAGCTAAACAGGAGGAATTTGTTGCATTCTATCTAAGATGATAATTTAACTTTTTTCTTCGTCGTTGTCCATTTGCCCCGACTTGGGCTCGTTACCAAATCATTAAAGGCTAACACATTCAAATCTCTTTGAATGGTGCGAGGAGTGATGTTGAACTCTTCGACTAAATCCTGTGTAGATACTGTTCCTCTATCAAGGATAAACATGTACACGTCTTTAATACGATTAAGCATTCTGTCAGTAGTTGGTTTCATAAAAATGAACCACTCCTTCGGTCTTAATTCTCATGGCAAAGACTAGCGGACGACATTATTAGTGCAGAGGCACCAGGCTAATTAAATTTCTGCCTTAGACATCCCCTTTTTCATATATTATTTGTCAAGTAGTTTACTATGACAAGGATATTATATCAGCAATCTATGAATTTTTCCATAATTCTCAGTTAATTAATACAATCTTTACAACATGTCTATATTTGGATAATACGAAATATAAGGCGCTTTTATGACTATTGTGCTTGTACTTTCTTAAAAGATAAGTATAAAATTTAGTGATAAAAATAAGGTAATCAGATGCGAGCACTTTCGCTTTTGCTGGGGCCAGCGCGTCGTGAGTGACATTGAGGAGGCAGCAGGATATTGTGCTTTCGTTTGTAAGCTGAACAAGCCCCTTTCGTTTTTCGTTGTCTAACTACAGGTGCTAGCTCCTCGACAATTTCAGAATTGCCGCAAGGATTAGAAAACTTAGCTGATTGCAAATGCTTTAAGCAATCAGATTTAGTTGCACTTATGCAGCCTAGAAAGTTTACCCTTTCCTAGGCTGCCAAAGAGCGTCCTTTTGCCAATTCCTCCGCCGCACATGGATGTGCAAGTGCCGACAGTGCCACAGGACGTGGCGTATTTGTCGGCCAATTGTTTTCGGAGCTGAACAAGCACCTTTCGTTTTTCGTTGTCTAACTACAGGTGCTAGCTCCTCGACAATTTCAGAATTGCCTGCAAGGACAAAGAGCGTCCTTTTGCCAATTCTTCCAATTGTTTTCGGAGCTGAACAAGCACCTTTCGTTTTTCGTTAAGAAAGAGTAAAATTGTCGTTAATTAAGTAAAGAGGTGGTAAAAATGGATTGGTTAAAATTAGCGGAATCCAGAAAAGAAGAGCTAGTTTCAGAATTGCAGCAATTAATTCAAATTGAAAGTGTTCTTGATGAAAAAACTGCAAGCGATTATGCTCCTTTTGGCGAAGGTCCATTAAAGGCACTTGAATTTCTGCTTAACTTAGGAGAGCAACAGGGATTTACTGCAAAGAATATTGATAATTTTGCTGGTCATCTTGAAATGGGATCAGGAGACGAATTGCTAGGCATTTTATGTCATGTGGATGTAGTGCCGGTGGGCGGTTCATGGACTTATCCTCCATTTAAAGGTGAGGTAGTTAACGGGAAATTGTTTGGCCGTGGGGCGATTGATGATAAAGGTCCGACAATGGCAGCCTACCTTGCAATGAAAATGATAAAGGATGCTGGAATAGATTTAAACAAACGTGTACGCATGATTATTGGAACGGATGAAGAAAGTGGATTCCGTTGTGTTGATCGTTATTTCATGAAAGAGGAAATGCCGACAATCGGTTTTGCGCCAGATGCAGATTTTCCACTTATTAATGCAGAGAAGGGAATTGCAATTCTGGATTTTTCGCAAAAAGGAAAAGTAGAGGATAATGAGCAGATTATCGCTTTCAAAGCCGGACAGCGTTCTAATATGGTACCTGATACAGCAGAGGCAATCGTACACAATGTAACTTCCTCAATTGAAGAAGACTTTACCCTCTTTTTAGATGAAAATAGCGCAGACGGTACATTAACGAAAGAAGACGGTCGATATATAATAGCTATGAAGGGGAAAGCCGCTCATGCAATGGAACCTGAAAAGGGCAGAAACGCGGCCGTATTGCTCTCAAAATTCCTTCAAAACATAGTGACTTCAAAAGCGAGTAAAGAATTTGCTGCATTTATGGTCAATACTTTCGGTAAGGACCATTTTGGAAGTGCGATTAAGCTGGATTATCATGATGAAATGTCTGGTCATACAACATTGAACCCGGGTGTTGTGTTATTCCATCAAAATCGTGGTGGTCATGTACAGGTTAGCATGCGTTACTCAGTAAGCTATCCTTTTGAAGAGAAAATCACAATAGGAACTCGGGAAGCATCTGCTTTGGGTTTTGCACTTGATGTTGCGTCTAATTCATCACCACATTATGTCCCGGAAGAAGATGAATTCGTTCAAACTTTGTTGGATGTGTACAGAAAATATACGGGAGATGATTCCAAACCGTTATCTACCGGTGGCGGAACATATGCAAGGACGATGAACAAAGGGGTGGCATTCGGTATGCTATTCCCTGGGGAACCGGATGTCGCTCATCAAGCTGATGAATTTGTAGTTGTCGATAATCTTGTGAGGGCGGCTGCCATTTATGCAGAGGCTATTGTCCGATTAGCAGGAGAAAAATAAAGATAAAAGGGTTGGTTTTAATGAGCTATACTTTATGGAATGACCAAATTGTGGATGATCAACAAGTTTCAATTAATAAAGAAGACAGGGGCTATCAATTCGGTGATGGCGTTTATGAAGTTATTAAAGTATATGATGGGGAAATGTTTACCGCTGCAGAGCATATCGACCGTTTCTATGCAAGTGCGGAAAAAATCAAATTGACGGTGCCATATACAAAGCATAAACTGCATCAGTTATTACATGAATTAGTTGAAGCAAATGAATTGAAAACAGGCAATTTATACTTCCAGCTAACACGTGGTACATCCTCTCGCAATCATATATTTCCAGGAGATGATGTACTCCCTGTATTAACGGGAAATGTAAAAGAAGCACCCCGCTCAACAGAAAATGGCAAAAGTGGGGTAAAAGCAACATTTGCAGAAGATATTCGATGGCTACGCTGTGATATTAAATCACTTAATCTATTGGGTGCGGTATTGGCAAAACAAGAAGCCCATGAAAAAGGCTGTTATGAAGCAATACTCCATCGTGGAGAGAAAGTAACGGAAGGTTCTTCAACAAATGTATTCGGCATTAAAGATGGTATATTATACACACACCCTGCAGACAATTATATTTTAAGTGGTATAACACGCGGTGTTATTTTGGCATGTGCAAATGAAATCGGACTTCCTGTTAAAGAAGAGTCATTTACAAAAGACCAGGCGCTGCAGATGGACGAATTGTTTGTTTCCTCAACAACATCGGAAATTACACCAGTTGTTGAGTTGGATGGAAATTCAATTAATGGCGGGGTCATCGGCGAGTGGACTCGTAAGCTGCAAAAACAGTTTGAAACAAAGCTTCCTGTGGCAGGTACAATTGAAAATCATAAATAGTATAGTGATTAGTGGGTAGGAACATCTATCCACTATTTTTTTAGTAATTCGTCCTGTAAAATTGTAATGATTACTCGAAGATATAAAAAGCGTTTGCAAGGGTATAGAATGTTAAAAATGAGTCTTCAATCGAGACGCAAGGGATGCTTAGTGCGTGTAGGATTGACATAAAGGAGTGTTTTGGTTGGCTCAATTAGTGAAACTTCAAGATTATATTTCAAGATACCAAGTCGATTTATCAAGGTACCCTACCCAGTTTGTGCGATTGAAAAAAATTCAATGGGATCGTGTAAAACAGCAATGGGTCTCCGGAGAAGAAATTTCGGAGTGGGAGCAGATCGACGAACAAGCAGAAGTAAAAGAAAGCAGAAGAACCTTTTCCTTCTTTGAAAAATTCAAAAATAAAAAAGACAAAAAACAAATCGAAAATATGGACGATGTTGACATACCGAATGAACTGATGAGTGAGGTCGATGTGATTCCGGAAGAAGAAACAACTCTATTTTTCGAACCGAACATCGTATATAAACCGAATACAATGGAAGAGCTAAAGAAAATGTTTTTAGATCAATTCTTTCATTTTCAAATTAAATGGGCAAGCTCGACAATTCGGGAAAAGTCATATGTCGATCCGAAATTTTTGCGTGATAGCCTACTCCGTAGCATACTGCAGAGTTTTCCGGATAGTTTTCTAGTATTCTACTATCCAATCATAAAAGTAAAAAAGGCTCCCGTTGAGCTGGACATTGTTCTGCTGACACCAACGGAATGTTTGTGCATTACAGTTGTCGAACAAGAAAACCAGGCTGTCTTTGTAGGAGAAGGGGAGCGTTTCTGGACGAAAAAATCCGGGAAAACGAGCAAAAAAATCCTGAATCCTTTAATTCAGTTGAATCGAATGGAATCCATACTATCGAAAATATTGATGGAAAATGATATCGAGATGCCTATTCGTAAGGTACTTCTTTCACGAAATGGCTATTTTGATTATCCAGGCACGGTATTCAATGTCCAATTTATAGATAAGCGGGATTTTCCAAATTGGATGCAGCATTATAGACAATATTCGTCGCCTATGAAACATATGCAAATACGGGCAGCAAAAGCGATTTTACAAACAGTCCAAACAACTTCATTCAATCGGGATATTTGGAATGTTGAAAAAGGACAGGAGCAATAAAAGGTGAAGCTGCATTTTATCATTAATGAGCGAGCGGGAAATGGTAAGGGAAAGCGTGTTTGGAAAAAGCTTCAAAATGAATTGAAGAGCCCATTTTCTTATCACATTACAGAGTACAAAGGTCATGGCATAAAGATTGCACAGCAGATTGTAAATGAAGACAGTGCATCTGGTGAAACGTTTCTAATCATTGCTATTGGCGGGGATGGGACGATTCATGAAGTAATGAACGGTGTACGAGAAGCCCCAAATGTTTTGGTTGGTGCAATTTGTGCAGGATCAGGGAATGACTTTTCAAGGAGTTTTCCAACATTTAAATCTTCACATGAAATCGATAAGTATGTTCAAGAAAGTAACTTTGAATATAAGACCAACGATTGCGGATGTTTTGTTTGGAACGAAGAGAAGATTCGATTTATTAATAATGCCGGTATTGGTTTTGATGCCTTTGTGGCATATACAGCTAACCTTTCAAGATTCAAGAAACATTTGAATACACTGGGACTTGGTAAACTGAGTTATGCCTACAGCGTATTAAAAAGCGTATTTACATTTAAAATGTTTGACGTTATTGTCGAACAAGGCGGGCAACAAAGAAAGTATGATAATGTATGGTTCGTCACTGTTTCCAATCAACCTTATTTCGGGGGCGGAATGAAAATCTCTCCATCATCCATACCAGATGATGGACTACTTGAATTATCAATCGTATATAATCTTTCTCGATTAAAGTTATTATTAATGTTTGTCACCGTTTTTTTCGGTGCGCATATAAAATTGAAAGAATTTGTCCAGGTGCAAGATGAGCAATTTACCTTATACATAAATGATGAAGTGCCCTGTCATACCGACGGGGAAATTCTTGGTTTAACGAAAAAGAATTCGAAAATAAGCTGCATGGTTCAGAAAAAATGTTGGAAAGCGGTAACGAAAAATAGCAATACGATGTAAATAAAAGAAAAATAAGCTATAATGACAAAAAAGATTTGAAAATAAAAAGGTATTTTTTATGAACAACTAGAAAAGAGGATTAGGCATTGAGATTAAGAAATAAACCATGGGCAGAAGAATTTATTGGGAGTCATCCGGAAGTAATTATTCCCAATCCAGAAGAATATATAGGGAATTGGCAGCGGATTTTTGGAAATGATAACCCGGTTCATATAGAAGTCGGAACGGGAAAAGGGCAATTTGTTACGGGTATGGCATTAGCCAATCCTGAAATTAACTATATCGGCATTGAATTATATACAAGTGTCATTGTAGTAGCACTGGAAAAAGTAATCGAAGCAAATACACCGCCGAACTTACGTCTGTTGAAAGTGAATGGGGCAGACCTGGATAAGTACTTTAAAAAAGGCGATGTAAGTCGAGTGTATTTAAACTTCTCCGATCCTTGGCCAAAGACACGCCACGCCAAACGCCGTCTAACACATGAAGGATTTTTGAAACTATACGAGTCAATTCTAATTGATAACGGGGAAATTCATTTTAAAACAGATAACCGAGGACTATTTGAATACTCATTAGTCAGTATGTCCGAATATGGTATGCTGTTAAAATATGTTTCACTTGATTTGCATGTCAATATGCCTAAAGACAACATTATGACGGAGTACGAAGAAAAGTTCTCAGCCAAAGGCCAGCCGATTTATAGGTTAGAATCGGCATTTAAAACCAAAAAATAACATTTTTATAAGCGGCATTTAATCTATAGGGATATTTGCGACGAAAGCTTGCGGCAGTCGCTTACCTACCGTTTAGGATCGCAACTCATATCTAAGAAATAAATGTATGTTTTTTAATAGACTGTGATAAATGCTTTAACCATTTATCGCAGTTTACTATAGAGAGTCTGAAAATTCGAACTACCATTAAAGGGGGA
Source organism: Ureibacillus aquaedulcis (assembly GCF_030418165.1). Taxonomy (GTDB): domain Bacteria; phylum Bacillota; class Bacilli; order Bacillales_A; family Planococcaceae; genus Ureibacillus; species Ureibacillus aquaedulcis. The sequence continues at coordinate 191,767 of NZ_JAUHTQ010000005.1, read as the reverse complement.
GAAATGGATGGATCAACTTCAGTTTCACGATATGACTTTATCATGGCTCAATGGGGGCGTCACTTCAATGGATGGCGGAGCTATGTTTGGGGTAGTGCCAAAACCGCTATGGGCACGCAAATATCCGGTAAATGAAAAAAATCAAATCGAATTGGCTTGCGAACCAATTTTGATTCAATTTGAAGGAAAAAATTACTTGATTGATAGCGGGGTAGGTTTTAATAAACTATCAGAAAAACAACTGCGGAATTTTGGAGTGACGGAAGAATCAACAATCCTTGACAGTTTACAAGAGTTTAGGCTGACGGCAACTGATATTGATGTTATCCTAATGACACACTTGCATTTTGATCATGCAAGCGGCCTTACGAGATGGGAAGGGGAAGAACTGGTTCCGACATTCCCGAATGCCAAAATCTATACGACACAGATTGAATGGGATGAAATGCGGAATCCGAATATTCGTTCCAGAAATACGTATTGGAAGGAAAATTGGGAGCCAGTGCAGCACCTTGTAGAGACGTTTGAGGGGCAAATAACGGTAGCACCCGGAATTGAGATGATCCATACTGGCGGACATAGTGATGGACATGCCATTATAAAACTGACTCAGCAAGGAGAAACAATGCTGCATATGGCAGACATTATGCCGACACATGCCCACCTGAATCCATTATGGGTATTAGCCTATGATGACTATCCGATGACCAGCATATTTGCAAAAGAAAAGATATTGAAAGACGCTTTGGCAAATGACACTAAATTTATCTTCTATCATGATGCTTATTACCGAATGATTCAATGGGATCAAGATGGAAAAGAAATTAGAGATTCACTGAAGCGCGGAAAAGAAGCAAGAATACAATTTCAGACGAATGCATAAAAATAAGCTGTTCGATTAAAATTTAATCGAGCAGCTTTTAATTCATTCATATTAGGATTTAACTAAATCCACTACTACACCAGATCGTGCATCTGCTGCAAATTCAAATGTTTCCAATTGACCGTTATTCATACGTGTAATTCCGCCGCGATAAACGGGAATGGTCATAACGCCGTTGTTGAAATCCTCGGTTTTCATATAAATCCAGGAACCATCAATTGGGCTTTCTTTTTTAAATTCATCTTTTACATTGTCTAAAACTTGATTGGCAGGTACAAAAGGTGAAATTCTTTCAGAAGCTTCTTTAATGATAATTGCTGCAGCCAGACCAGTAGCTACGCCTATTAAAAAATCTCTTAATTTCATTTGTCATCCTCCTTTGAGCTATTCTTCATTTTAACATTATTTAGTATAGAAGTCTTGTACTAGTACTAGGAAAAAGCACAAGTTCAAAAATATTAAATGGATAGAAGCGTATTATTGGAACATGCTTTAAGCAGAAATTATTAAGGGTTGGTTATGTAAATTTTTCCTCATTTTCAATTCGTAAATCGAAATATATATGTTAAAATAATTAGGTATCTAAATAAATAGGGAGTGTTCTGTATGAATACTGAAACATTGCAATTATTCAAAACATTGACTGAATTACCAGGCGCACCAGGTAACGAACATGCAGTTCGCAAATTTATGCGGACTGAGCTGGAAAAATACTCCGATGAAATCATCCAGGATAATCTGGGCGGGATTTTTGGTGTAAGAAAAGCAGAAGATGCGAATGCACCCAAGATTTTAGTTGCCGGCCATATGGATGAAGTTTCGTTCATGGTCAAAAACATTACTGAAAATGGGATGATTCAATTCCAAACACTTGGTGGTTGGTCAAACCAAGTTTTACAAGCCCAAAGAGTAACCGTCTATGCCAAAGAAAAAGAAATCCCTGGTGTCATTGCTTCCATTCCTCCACATTTACTAAGAGGAACAGATAATAAGGGTGCTATGGAAATTAAGGACATGCTAATTGATGTTGGGGCGGATAGTAAACAGCAGGCATTAGAAATGGGGATCAGACCTGGTCAATCAATCATCCCGGTCTGCCCATTTACACCGATGGCAGATCCCAAAAAGATTATGGCGAAAGCTTGGGACAATCGATATGGGTGCGGATTAGCAATTGAATTATTAAAAGAATTAAAGGAAGAAAAGGTGAATAATCATCTCTTCTCCGGCGCCAACGTCATGGAAGAGGTTGGTTTGCGCGGTGCCCAAGTGTCGGCTAACATGATCAAACCAGATATCTTCTTTGCGCTGGATGCTTCGGCAGCTAATGATACAACTGGTGACAAAACGCAATTCGGTCAATTAGGAAAAGGTACTCTTCTTCGTATTTACGATCCAACTATGGTTACTCACCGAGGTTTACGTGAATTTGTACTAGATACGGCTGAAACAAATAGTATCCCGTACCAATACTTTGTTTCCCAAGGGGGAACCGATGCTGGAAAAGTGCATATCGCAAATGAAGGGATTCCAAGTACAGTAATCGGTATCTGCTCACGCTATATTCATACTTCAGCTTCGATTATTCATGTGGATGATTACGCAGCAGCGAAGGAATTGCTTGTAAAGCTTGTGAGAACGCTTGATAGAAGCACTGTTGATACAATCATAAGCAATGGATAAAATTACCACTAGGAAAGATGCCGATTGTGGCATCTTTTTTCTTGGTAAGTACGTCCAAGATAGGAGATGGCAAAATTGATAGTAGGAATCGGTACAAAAAATAGAGCTAAAGTTGCAGCAATTCAACATATAGTCGATCAATACCTACAAGATGTTGAATATATACAAGTAGCTGCAGCATCCAATGTCTCGGAACAGCCTTTTTCAAACGAAGAAACGAGACAAGGGGCCATCAATCGTGCAATCAATACATTGGAAGAGGTTAAGGCAGACTTGAATTTCGGACTTGAAGGTGGAGTGCACGAGATTGGCAATGAAATGTATTGTACGAATTGGGGAGCAGCAGCATTAAAGGATGGTACGGTGATTTCAGCGGCAGGTGCACAATTCTTATTGCCAGAAGAAATTGCCAATGAATTACGTGCCGGAAAGGAATTGGGGCCAGTGATGGATGCATACACAAAGCAGCAGGATACACGTTTGGGAGCCGGTGCTGTGGGTGTATTTACAGCAGGTCTTGTTGACAGGACAGAAATGTTCGAACATATTGTAAAATTGATTATTGGCCAATATCTGTTCATGCACAGAAAGTAGAAGCTTAATTTTCTAAAAGGCATAAATAGATAAAGGTATAGCACTTTAAATGACTTACCTCTTTCCAATTTATTGGTACCATAATTAATATTTGTGTATGTCTCAAGAAAATTATTTTGTCAAGAGACCGCGGCCTACTATGTAAGCTGCCTACCATATTCGGAAACCTTAGGAGAAGATACTTTGTGGGCGGGCCTCCACAAAAGCCGTTGACAAAGGCGCGGGCGTCGTGCCATTGTCACCATGACCAACTTCGTGTTGGCCCCATTGACTAGTCGTAGAGACACTACAAGGTGGCTTTCGCGGCTTGTGTGCTAGACCGCCCACCTAAATAACACTTAATTAAGAAGCTTTATTAGTAAGTCCGAAATTTTACTATACATAATGAGGTTGCATCGATGCCTATTTATCATTTACAATAAATAGTTGAATAGAAAGTGGGGACTACATATGAAACGTAAATGGTTGCTTGCCTCTGCTTGTTGTGCTTTATTATTCACATTAACAGGCTGTGGTAAAACCGTTGAAGAGCAAATTGATACTGGTGTGGCAAGTGCTCAAACTGTTTTTGAAGAAAACCCTCAACAACCCAATAAAACAATTGGCAAGATTGAATTATATGTTCCTTCTGGTTATGATGTAAAAGAAAGCGAAGACCTGAATAATCTAATTATTACGCAGGGCGAAGAAAGCTATATTCTTTTCGTAAATTATCAAGAAAAAGAAGATAGTAACTTACAATATGAATTGTTGAAAAATGACTCATCAAAAAAGATCATAAAAGAAGAAACTGTAGAATTTGATGGTGCATTTGGATTCAGTGCAGTACTTGACTATGATGAGGAACAATTTGAACTGATTGTTAGTAGTGGTGGGGTTAAGATGTCCACAATTTCCGAAGATGAAAATATCGACCAGAAACTTGTGGATATGATGACGATTGTCCGTTCAGTCAAAGTTCTTGAAGAAAAAGAGTAAGTGGCGAACAAACTAATCGACTAGAAATAGAATTTTTTGTTACAATAAGATATATAATTTTTACGGTTCACTTTGTGTGAGCCGTTTATTTTTGTTGAATAATAAGAACATAGAACAAACTTAATTACATATTTTTGTAATTGGATAGGATGTGAGCAGATGAAATCAAAAGAACTAGTCGAGATACTCAAGGACCGTTTAGGTTTGGATACATTTGATTTTAATTTTGATAAAGAAAAAGATACTTTACGTCTTGACCATAAATCATTGAACCGAGGCATCGACATTTCACTTCCGGAAATACTGGCCAAATACCAAACGATGAAAGAAAAAGCAATTGATGAAGTTGTTTATACAATCGAACAAACATTTTCTGCCATGGAAAAGGAACAAAGCGAAGGATTTCATGATCTCTCTTTAGTTTACCCTGTTATCCGTTCAACCTCATTCCCATTGCAATCAAATGAAGGTTTTCCATTTCTTACAACAGATCATACTGCTGAAACACGAATTTATTATGCCCTCGATCTAGGGACAACCTATCGTTTAATAGATGAGTCAATACTTGAAAAGCTAAAGGTGAGTGCAAATCAAGTCCGGGAGGCGGCACGTTTTTCTGCCAGGAAGCTGCCAACTAATACGAAAAGAGATGAAGTCGCGGGAAATATCTTCTATTTCTTAAACGAAAATGATGGATATGATGCGAGCCGGATCTTGAATGAATCTTTCCTCAAAGAAATGGAAAGCAAGATTGAAGGGGATATGACGCTATCTGTTCCCCATCAAGATGTGTTAATTATTGGTGATATACGCAATGAAGTAGGGTATGATGTATTGGCACAAATGACGATGCATTTCTTTTCAGTAGGTGCTGTTCCAATTACATCGCTATCATTTGTCTACGAAAAAGGCGAATTAGAACCAATCTTTATATTGGCTAAAAACAGAGTAGAGAAGGAGAAAGAGTAAACATGATCGTAGCTTATAACAAACCGTTTGTAGGGGATGTACTATTAGTCCAACTAGCATCCGAGAAAATTGTAAACACTGAGGTAGAAAAGTTCGGCGATATCGCCATTCTGAAAGAGCAGGCAACAGGGGAAGTTAAGGCTTTCAATATCTTTAATGCCAGTAAATATATCGACTTGGAAGTACAAGGGACAGTAGAAGTAACACCAGAGATTGTAGAAAAAATTGAATCTGCCTTAAAGGCAAATGATGTAACAATTTCGCTTGATGTAGACTTCTCTCCTAAATTTGTAATCGGGTACGTGGAAGAAAAGGAAAAACATCCAAATGCCGATAAACTTAGCATTTGTAAAGTGAATGTTGGAGAAGAAGTATTGCAAATTGTTTGTGGAGCTCCAAATGTTGAGGCAGGACAAAAAGTTGTTGTAGCAAAAATTGGCGCAGTAATGCCTTCCGGTTTAGTGATCAAGGATTCTGAACTACGCGGTGTAGCTTCAAGCGGAATGCTTTGTTCAGCAAGAGAGCTAGCGATTCCGAATGCACCTTCTGCTAAAGGAATTCTAGTGTTGGAGGGAGATGCGGAAGTCGGGTCTCCGTTCGAAATTCCATCAAATCTATAAAGTAGATTCAATTTTTAACTTAAGGGCTATTTCTAAAAAAGGACACCTGGACCGAAAACGTTTGTCAATAATCGAGGAGATTTCACTAATGTGGAATCTCCTCTTTTTCTTTTTATAGAAATGTTTTAACATTGTTATCTTATTGAAATGTAAGTATGATATGATTTTGCTAACTAAGGTAGATTTATATTATTTACCTGTCAAACCAGTTTTTCAATAAATTGGTTATAGTAAATGTGAGATGGCTCAGGATTCCATAAGAAATTGGAACTATTGGTTAAATATTGGTGCCTACTTACATATAATTACTTTATAATAAAATAGCTATGTTGATAGAAAAGAGTGATAAACAGTGAACTGGTTTAAAAAGCAAATGAATAAACTATTTGATAATGATATAGATGAAGAAGAATATTACGAAGATGAAGAATTTGAAGAATTTGAAGAACAAATATCTCTTAACTTTCATGAAGATGGTCAAATCAATGAAGGCTATCAGAATAAGAGAAAAAGCTTTAAGTTTCCAATAATAGCAGATAACGAAGTAGAGTTGCCCCCTGGGGATGCTCAAACAGTATATCCAGAATCCCAAAATCAACTCTCGAATAGATTTGATGAGACAAAAAGGGACTCAAAGTATTTTTACCAGCCAAATGCGATTTCCAAAGTATATGATGTTGAAGTTTCGGGAATTCGTGATTTACTAGAAAAACGTCAACGAATCAAAGGACATTCCAATGTTTTTAATCACAAGGAATCTACTTTGATCCGCCGTGTTGAAAAAGTTAAGAAAGCAGAACCGACAAACAAGGAATTTAAAAGGACGACGCCAATTAAAAAGACTATAAATGAACAAGACGATCCACTGATTCCAAAAAGAAAATTCACTCCAACCCAAGTGCCGTCGCCTGTTTATGGATTTAAAAAACCTAGTAATATTGACCAATTGCTGTCAAAGAAACAAGAGCGAGTAGGTTTAAATTCAAAAGTAAGTGAAGACGATGCTGAGGAGAAGCACACGATTTCCGAAATTGCTCACTTGCAGCATGAAGAAAAAATTGACTTGATGCTTTCAGAAAGTGCAAGAGTGAAAGAGGAAATTGCAAGTTCGGTCGAAACCATTACCGGTATTGATAATCAAAAATTAAACAATACAGCGCCTGTAATTGAAACTTCAACTACTAATTTTATCGAAATTGAGGATGAGCTGGAAGAAAAACCAATTGTCTTAACAGATGAACTATATGAGAAAGTAGAAGATTTTCCAATCTTGGCTGAATCATTTGAGGAGACAGCGACTGCAAAACATGAAAATGTAGAAGCACCTCAACCGGTCCATGCGAATTTACGAGGGCATGCGGGCGTAGAAGCTGCCGTAACCGTATATGATCCAGAGCCTTCTATAACTCCAATGTCAGAAGGGGAGAAAGGATTGCCATGGGGCCAAATCGGTGAAAATAGCTCAAATAAGCTTGATTTGATGAATCAACAAAATACGACAGTACTTGAAGCTGAAATTGAAACAGAACCATTCACTGAAGAACGAGACCTTGAAGAAGAAGAGGGTTATGTTAACAAAGGAGATTTTATTGAAAAATTACTAGTTTCTCAGGTTATCTCTAATGATGAGGAACCATCTGACCCTTATCTAGAAACAGAATCTGCTGAAGAATCTTATCTAGAGCCTATCCAAAGTGCTCAAGTCCAAAGATTGGTTTCAATTGCTTTAAATGATAGTGAACTAGAAGAAGAAACTGAAAACCAAACAGCACATGGGCACGATAGGTTTGAAACAATTGATCAGAGTAATGAGGGACAAGCACTCGGAGTAACAGAGACCTATGAATCTCAAATACTTGAAATTAAAAGTCCAGTTAGTGAAAATGAAGAAAATATGTCGGCAGAAAAGCAATCTAAAGGTAGTAAGCTGCCATTTAATGTGTTGATGCTGAAATCCGACAAAGAAAAATATGCCGCCAGACTAGCACAAAAACAAATGCTTCAACATAATGATGATATTAAAGAAATACATGGGCATATAACTAAGACCGTAGAAGAGCCAGTAATAGAGCAAGGTCACGGCACTTCACAGTTTGGAGCTGCAGCTACGGCGGTACAACATAATGTAACAACGCAACAACAACAAACAACGATGTTGCGGGAAGAGAAAGATTGGGAAGACGAAACGCTCCCGATTCAAGAAGAGGAAACTGTGCCTTTACAAGAAAAGGTTGCGGAAATGCCTGAAGAGGTTGCTGCAACTAACCTAGGAGTGAAATCATTACCAAAAATTTATATAAAGCCTTCTTTTGATTTTTTATCACCCCCTGAAGAGAAGACAGAGGATCGAGAGTGGCTGGAATCGCAGGGCGATGTATTAGTAGAATCATTATCCTATTTCCAAGTAACGGCACAAGTGGAGTCGATTACACAGGGACCAGCCGTTACTCAATTCGAGATTACAGTGGGCCATGGAACGAAAGTTAGCAAAGTGCGCAATTTGTCGGATGATTTAAAGCTTGCTTTGGCAGCCAAGGATATTCGTATTCAAGCCCCGATCCCAGGTAAAAGTACAATAGGGATTGAAATTCCTAATCGCATTTCCCGAGCTGTGCAATTATCTGAAGTTACAAGCAGTGATTCTTTCTTGCAGTCCGATTCACCACTGGAGGCTGCGTTAGGCCTGGATTTAACGGGTAAGCCTGTAACAATAGATTTAAGAAAAATGCCGCATGGTTTGATTGCAGGAGCAACAGGATCAGGAAAATCTGTTTGTATTAATTCGATTTTAATTAGTTTATTATATAAAGCAGATCCTAATGAGTTAAAATTAATGTTGATCGATCCAAAAATGGTTGAACTGGCACCATTCAATCATATTCCACATTTGGTCAGCCCGGTAATTACCGATGTAAAAGCTGCTACGGCAGCTTTGAAATGGGCGGTAGAAGAGATGGAAAGGCGTTATCAATTATTTGCTCATGTGGGGGTACGTGACTTACCGCGTTATAATAAATTGGCTGACTCAAAAGGGGAGCATGGGCATAAATTACCTTATATCTTAATCGTAATTGATGAGCTTGCAGATTTAATGATGATGTCCCCAGCGGATGTAGAGGAAGCAATTTGCCGTATTGCCCAAAAAGCAAGAGCATGCGGAATTCACTTAATCGTGGCAACACAACGCCCTTCCGTTGATGTCATTACGGGGCTGATCAAATCCAATATACCGACTCGTATTGCATTTGCGGTCTCTTCGCAAGTTGACTCACGTACAATACTAGATAGCCAAGGTGCAGAAAGACTGCTCGGTAGAGGGGATATGCTGTATTTGGGCAATGGCATGAGTGCACCGATACGACTGCAGGGTACATTTGTAACGGATGATGAAATCCAGGAAATTATAGATTATGTAAGAGCACAGGGAGAACCGGATTATTTCTTCCAGCAAGATGAACTATTAAAGAAAACAGAAATGGTTGAAGAACAAGATGAATTATTCGAAGAGGTTTGCCGATTTGTTCATGAACAAGGTTCTGCTTCCACTTCTTCAATCCAAAGAAAATATCATATCGGTTATAATCGTGCCGCACGATTGATCGATATGCTGGAAAGCCAAGGTTTTATTTCAGAGCCAAGAGGAAGTAAACCTAGAGAGGTTTATCTTACAGATTCTGATTTAAGCACAATGTTTGAGTAATGAGGGGGATTCCCTCTCATTTTTTTGCAGGAGGAAAGTAAATTAGTTCCCAAAAAAGCGCTTTGAAGCATGAAAAAGCAGCGTGCGATAATTTTTTCTTAACCAAAAAATAAAAATACGAATAAATGAGTGAATGAATCGATAAATAAAATTATTTTACAATATTCTTTAGTAAAAATAATGCTATAATGGGGTAAGTTTTGTTTAATTGGCACAAACTAACTTCAACTACAAACGTTCATTCATAGGGACCTGTGGATCCCGGGAGGTTTAAAATATGACATTTTATCATTTTACAGGAATAAAAGGTTCAGGTATGAGCTCATTGGCTCAGATTTTATTTGATTCAGGAGAAGAAGTACAAGGTTCTGATTATGAGACCTATTATTTTACGGAAAAACCCCTAAGAGATCGCAATATCACGATACTGCCTTTTAGCCCAGACAATATTAAAGAAGGCATGACCGTTATTGCCGGTAATGCATTTCCAGACGAGCACCCGGAAATTGTACGTGCAAAAGAGCTGGGAGTAGAGGTAATCCGCTACCATAAGTTTTTGGGTGACTATATCAACCGTTATACATCGATTGCTATTACGGGTGCACATGGGAAAACGTCCACAACCGGGCTAATGAGCCACGTAATCGCAGGCTTCATGCCAACATCCTTCTTGATTGGCGATGGCACCGGTTCTGGTAAGGAGGATGCTAGCTTCTTTGTGATGGAGGCCTGTGAGTATCGACGCCACTTTTTAGCTTATCACCCAGATTATGCGGTTATGTTGAATATCGATTTTGACCATCCTGATTATTTTGCAGGGATAGAGGATGTCTATTCGGCGTTCCAGGAATTGGCCTTGCAAGTGAATAAGGCAATCATTGCATGTGGTGATGATGAGCACCTCCAAAAAATCCAGGCAAATGTCCCTGTGCTGTATTATGGCTTTGGTGCAAACAATGATTTTGCAGCAAGAAATATTGAGAAATCAACGGAAGGCACAGTATTCGAGGTTTATGTACGAAATGAATACTATGATAAGTTCTTTATTCCTTTATATGGTGACCATACTGTATTAAATGCCCTAGCTGTTATTTCCTTATGTCATTATGAAGGAATCCCGGCACAGTTGATTCAAGAGCGCCTGCGTACTTATGGCGGTGTAAAAAGACGTTTCACGGAGACGAAAATTGGGAATAGTGTTCTTGTAGATGATTATGCACATCATCCAACTGAAATAAAGGCAACAATACAATCAGCACGTCAAAAATATCCTAATCAACAAATCGTAGCTGTTTTTCAACCTCATACATTCAGCCGTACTGCAGCATTTTTACAAGATTTTGCTGATAGCTTATCACAAGCGGATGCAGTATATTTATGTGATATTTTCGGTTCTGCTCGTGAAAAACAAGGAGCATTATCAATTGAAGACTTACAGGATTTAATAGCGAATAGTAATATCCTTCAATTAGATAAAATTGACCTTTTGGGAAAACATACCGATGCTGTTTTCTTGTTTATGGGTGCAGGAGATGTCAATAAGTATCAAATTGCATTTGAGAATGTATTGAAAAGCAATGAAGAAACAGCTTAAACGCCTAAGTTTAGGCTGTTTTTTCTAAACGGAAGGAATCGCTTCTGAATTTGTCGAATAATAGGAAGTAGCAGACGTAGGAGGTTATTTTATGGAAATCATTTTATACATCTCGGCATTACTTGCAGCAATAGGCTTTTTAGTACTATGTATTAGTGTTGGGATGACCCTATTCGGATTAAAAAATACTTTGAACAGTATTGCGGGTACAATTGCTGGAATTGAAGGGCAAATGGAAGGGATTACTCGTGAGACAACCTCCCTATTAGCAAAAACAAACACGCTGGCTGAAGACGTTACGGAGAAATCGGAAAAATTAAATTCAGTAGTTGATGCCGTAAAAAATATTGGGGTATCGGTAAATGGTTTAAATGCATCCATTAACCAGATCACTACATCCATTTCAACGGAAGTCAGCAAAAATGAAGAAAAGATAGCCCAAGTTGTTCAATGGGGGAACGTGGCTATGGAAATTGCTGATAAATGGAAACAGCGCAAAACAATCGATCAAGATGATGTAGAAGAAGCTACGAATGAAATTGTTAAGAAATCTTCTAAATTTAAGCGCAGAACATAAAAAGGGGATGTTTTAGATATGGCAGGGGAAAAACCAAACTATAACGAAGTAAAAAATGAATTACCCAATTTACCTCAGGTTTATACAGGAACAGATGCAATGTACGAGGAGGAATCGGTGAACATGAAAGATTTTGTTATTGGAGCTTTAGTAGGGGGAATTGTTGGAGCAGCAGCGGGTTTATTACTTGCACCTAAAACGGGCAAGGATTTACGTAGTGATGTAGCAAGCCAGGCCGAGATGATCAAAGATAAGAGTGTATCGCTATCATCCACTGCCAAGGAAAAGACTGTACAAATTTCGAACCAATTAAAAGAACAGTCAACTCAGCTTGTTGATAAAGTAAAAACTAAATCTTCAAAGGTTCCAACGGTATTTGATGATGGTACCGTTTCATACGAAGGGGAAGAACCATTAGAAAACGAAACTTATGAAGGTGTAGATATTTCAGAAGCTTCAAGACCTTCTTCTATCTAACAAAAAGATACCAGGTGAGGTAAAACAATTTGTTTTACTCACCTGGTTTTTGATTTTATAAAAATTCCTGGTTGGTGAGGGCAGTAGGAGAGACTGAATAATCAGCAGTGTCCTTGAACCCGAAAAGAGCTCAAAATGCATGTTCTATCGGACACCTATTGTAAGTAGAATGCGAAATTGTCCAATAGGTGGGCTCTATTGGACACCTATGAGTAAGTAGAATGCGAAATTGTCCAATAGATAAGTTCTATGGGACAAATATAAGTAGTAGAATGCCAAAGTGTCCAATAGACGGGATCTATTAGACACTTTTGTGTAAATATAATGCCAATTGTCTATTAGGCGGCCTCATAAAAATACTTTTTAAACTCTATCCTAATGTCCCAAGATTTATTGAGTTAGAATAATCTCGAGCTGGTCGCCTCCAAAGATTTCTTCATCGAAAGAAGAAGGCTGTCCATTCCGCAATATTGTAAATTGGCCATTGAAGTTTTGCGGCAACTGCCAGCTAGAGAAACGGAATATATCCTGGTAGATCCAGCGGTTGGTATCCTTTTCGACAATGGATAGGGAAGAACCGTTTGACACCATTTGAGAGGCTTGTACCGCTTCGCCATTATATAATATTTCGGTGCGTATCTTTTTTAGTTCCAATGCTTCGTGCAGAAAGAAAACGGTGATTTTTTCTTCAAGCATCAAGTTCAACTTATTTGCAATCATTTCTATTGTAGGAACTGCACTATCTTCAATTATTATGGCGTCCCCATTCTTAAATGGATAAGTAGTTTTATAGGGTTTACCGTTCAATAGTAACTTTGAGGAATACTCGGGAAAGAAAACAGGTTTTCCATCCACCGTTAAATAAAATGAATTTAATTTCTGTAATAGGTCTGCTTGTTTGGTATGAAGAAGCAACTCTTCTACCGTTTCAATTGTTTCAACAAGAAGTGAGTCCCTATCCTTCAGCACTTGGTCAACCGAACATAATGTATTGTTTATTTTAACGATAGGCTCAACTGTATACTGCATATCCTGGACAGTTACATTTTTAATTAGTGCTTCGTCCACGATGTCCCGAACGGTTGCCATTGCATCGTCCCCATTTCGCCCTTCGATGAGGGAAATAACATCCCCATTTTTTATCTTCGTTTTGGTAGAAGCATTTTCCCCATTAACCAGTATCCTTGCCGGATGCCCATGTCCACCTGGAATCAAGATATCCTGGTTGTTTACTGTAATGGCCATTCCTTGGCCAGGTTTGCCATAAAGTTGATTTGCCCGTAAATTCGCTGATAAAAAAGCATCTGCAACCGTCATTTCCTTTAGTTCAAATAGTCTTACAACCTGTTCATTTACGCTTACTGACATATACTGAATAGGTGCTTTCCTTGCAGCAATCGCTATTCCAATTGGGGTCACTAGTTCTGGAGTAGCTGGTATTGACTCTTCCTTCGTCAAGTTTTGAATTGCGTCGATTCCCCGAACAGCTACGCGATTTGACGGTAGCTTTAGAATCTTGCTCAATGTGCTTGGCAGATTGGGTGTTAAACTTCCTCCACCAACCAGCATAACAGCTTTCGGGGGGATTTGATTATTCAACCTAAGTACTTCACCGCCAATTGCCTGTGCAAGCGCTTCTACAGAAGGGTGAATTGCTTGGATCACTTCTTCTTTAGGAAAGGTTTGCTCGAATCCTAGAATATCCTGTATCACCACGTTTTCTTCAGTTGATAATTGTCGTTTTGCCGCTTCTGCGACCGGAAAATCCAGCAAATAGTGATCGCTTAATGCCTCGGTAACTTCATCCCCGGCAGTTGGTACCATTCCATAAGCTACAACCGTTCCTTTATCGGTTATGGCAATATCAGAAGTACCTGCACCAATATCAACCAAAGCGACATTTAAACGTCTCATCGAAGGTGGAATCAACACGTTAATGGCAGCTATTGGTTCAAGAGTTAATGCTTCCATTTCCAGCTCAGCCCGTTTCAATGCAGCTAGCAAAGATTCTACGACAACTCTTGGTAAAAACGTCGCAATTACCTCAACTGTAGCTTCATCACCTTGCTGGTCTACTAAACTGCCTATTTCTTCTCCATCGAGCTTATAAAATAGTACGGAGTAGCCAACACAATAATAGTGACTTATATTTTCATCTTTTTTGGAAGAGAGAAGCTTTGCCTGCGCTAGTTGAACCGCCTGCAGCTCAAGGCGGCCAATGTCTTCTTCAGTAAAAATGGGACGATTTTTAATGTTGATGGTACTGCTGGCTTGCTCTGTTTTTAATGCACGGCCTGCAGCTGCAACACTCACTTTTGATAAAGGTCCATACTTGTGTTCAAGTTCACTTTTTATTTCTTTTATTAAGTCTGCCACATATAAAACATTATGTATTTGTCCATCTACCATAGCCCGCTCTTTATGTTCTTTTATAAGAATATCAATTACATGAAAATGCTCGTTGTGCGCCTCAAGAATAATGCCAACGACTGAACGTGTACCAATATCCAATGCAAATAATCTTGAACTCAGTGAAATCGCTTCCTTTCAAGGAAAATCAACAAAGACACTTTAGCGAGTTGAATCGCTAAAGAAAAAAGCGTGACAATTTGAAATTTGTTGATTATAATATGATTATTAACTTAAAATGTATCATACATTTTGATGTTCTTCAAAAAAGAGTAACATACACAAAAGGAGAGGAGAAAAGAAATGAGTGAGCAAAATTTAGAAGCATTACGAGGTCAGATAGACGAATTAAACATAGAAATCTTACGTTTAATTAATGAACGAGCAGAGATTGTCGACGAGATTGGCAAAATTAAAGGAAAACAAGGTGTTAACCGATATGATCCTCTTCGTGAACGCCATATGTTAAATCTTTTAAAAGAACATAATAAAGGTCCGTTAAACCAAATGACGGTCGATTATATTTTTAAGCAAATATTTAAAACAGCATTAAAGCAGCTTGAAGCAGACAAGAAAAAAGAACTTCTTGTATCGCGCAAGAAGAAATCAGAAGATACAGTAGTAGAAATAAATGGCGAAACAGTAGGATCAGGCAACCCAACATTCGTATTTGGCCCATGTTCGGTAGAGTCATACGAACAAGTTGCAGCTGTTGCAGCTTCAATCCAAGCAAAAGGGTTAAAAATGATTCGTGGTGGAGCATACAAACCTCGTACATCGCCATATGACTTCCAGGGGTTAGGTCTGGAAGGGCTTAAAATTTTAAAACAAATTTCAAAAGAATACGGGTTGGCAGTTGTGACAGAAATCGTAACACCTGCCCATATTGAAGAAGCATTGGATTATATCGATGTTATTCAAATTGGTGCACGCAATATGCAAAACTTCGAGTTATTGAAAGCTGTCGGTGCGACAAACAAACCGGTTCTTTTAAAGCGTGGTTTAGCAGCTACAATTGATGAATTCATACATGCTGCCGAATATATCATGTCTAAAGGAAATGAAAATATTATGTTATGTGAGCGCGGTATCCGTACTTACGAGAAAGCAACACGTAATACTTTAGATATTTCTGCTGTGCCAATTCTAAAACAAGAAACACATTTACCTGTGTTTGTCGATGTAACTCACTCAACTGGCCGTCGTGATCTACTATTGCCTTGTGCAAAAGCAGCCATCGCGATTGGTGCTGACGGAGTTATGGCAGAAGTACATCCAGATCCATCTGTAGCACTTTCGGATTCGCAGCAACAAATGGATATCCCGGAGTTCGATGCATTCTATAACGAAATTCAAAAATTCATGAAACAATATGAGTTAAAAGCATAAATAACTTTTAAGTCCAAAAGTATGATTTGAATACTTTTGGGCTTTCTTTTTGTTCGTTGTTTATAGTGGATGATATGACAAATGTTTAATCTTTCTAAAGATTATATGCTTTATATTGAAAAAGAAATGGATATTGTCGTATGATGGAAATACTAATTTGACTTAAAAGGAGGCGTATCCTTTGACTGTAACAATTTATGATGTTGCACGTGAAGCCAATGTATCAATGGCAACAGTGTCACGTGTAGTTAACGGAAACCAAAATGTAAAACCTGCTACAAGAAAAAAAGTGCTGGAAGTTATAGAACGCTTAGAGTATCGACCAAATGCGGTAGCACGAGGGTTGGCTAGTAAAAAAACTACTACTGTTGGAGTTATTATTCCAGATATATCAAATAACATATATGCCGAGGCAGCCCGTGGTATAGAAGATATTGCAACGATGTATCGTTATAATATAATTTTGGCGAATTCTGACCAAAATGAAGACAAAGAGCTGAATCTATTAGATACCATGTTGGGGAAGCAAGTGGATGGAATCGTCATGATGAGTGATGCAGTAACAGAAAAGCTGCATCAATCGATGGATCATTCGCCTGTACCCATTGTACTTGCCGGTTCGGTCGATGAGACGGACAAATTCCCTTCGGTTAACATTGATTACTTCCAAGCCTCTTTAGAAGCTGTCCAAATGTTGATAGCAAATGGACATAAGCGGATTGCAATTGTTACAGGTCCTCTTGCCTATACAATAAATTCCAAGTTTAAAATAGAAGCTTATAAAAAAGCACTATCGGATGCTAATATCGTGATTGATGAAAAGTTAATCATTTCTGATGATGATACTTATGATAGTGGTCTTGAAGCATGGGAGAGCTTAAGTGAACTTGAGCAGCCGCCAACTGCATTCTTTGCGGGAAGCGATGAATTAGCAATTGGACTGATCCATGGTGCACAGGATAACGGGAAAAAGGTTCCGGATGAGATTGAAGTCATCAGCTTCGAGAATTCAAAACTTGCCCGTATGGTTCGCCCTCAACTTACAAGTGTTGTGTTGCCTTTATACGATATAGGTGCTGTTGCCATGCGGTTACTGACAAAACTGATGAATAAAGAAAATATAGAAGACCAATCAGTTATCATTCCTCACCGGATCGAAATGCGCAACTCGGTTAAATAATAAAGGGCAGCTCGTTTTTTAGCGGAGCTGCCTTTTCATCTATCTTTTTTCATTGCGAATCATATGGAGTGCTTTCATGAGCATTTGGGCATTTTTTTCTTCAATCTCCATCTTTCGTGGAACTGGTTCATATAAAGGATTTGGATCTTCCCAGGTTGGAATAAGCGGTACAGGAGATTCAGGCTGCCATTTATCCAACCAGTTTTTTGGGAGGGAACCAGTGGGTGAAGGCAGGTCATTCATCTCAGTCCAGATAAAGGACCAGGCTCTAGGAACAACGCGCCATATATCGTACCCGCCACCCCCAACAGCAATCCATTTTCCATCACAGTATTCATGAGCTAATTGATGAGCCAATCTTGGTATTTCCCGATAGATTTTCATCGTTCCATAAAGATGGGTAAGCGGGTCAAAGTAGTGTGCGTCAGCACCATTTTGTGTAATGACCACATCCGGCTTAAAATACTCAAATACTTCTCTTACCGCCTGTTCATAAATTTCTAGATAACTCTCATCTTCCGTAAAGGCATCAATCGGAAAATTAAATGACGTACCATACCCTTGACCGTTGCCGCGTTCTGTTACATTCCCCGTACCAGGAAATAAATAGCGACCGGTTTCGTGAATGGAAAGTGTACAAACATCAGGATCATCATAAAAAGCCCATTGAACCCCATCTCCATGATGGGCATCTGTATCGATATACAAAACTCTTGCATTATATTTTCTTTGCATATAGCGAATTGCAACCGTACTGTCATTATAGATGCAAAAACCCGATGCACGTCCATAAAACCCATGATGAAGTCCACCGCCCAGGTTTATGGCATGGCGGCTTTTACCTTGCATAACGTAATCTACTGCTTGCAATGTACTTCCGACCAATAATGCACTTGCTTCATGCATATTGTCAAAGATGGGTGTATCTTCTGTACCAATTCCGTAATTTTCGCATTCCTTAGGAGTTAATAGGCCATGGCCCGCTTTTTTCACAATATCGATATATTTTTTATCATGACCAAGTGCTATTTCTTCATCTGTCGCAATTCTGGCAGGTACAATATTTTCCTCTGATAGTGCATGAATTTCTTTTAGTAGATCAATTGTTAAAAGTAGTCGCTTATGATTGAATGGGTGAGATTGCGAAAACTTATATCCAAGTTGTTCCGGCGAATAAATAAATACGGCATTTTTCATAGGCCGCCAGCTCCAGGCAGATTTGGCCATAATACATCAAAGCCTTCTTTGCGCAAGTCTTCAATTATGGACAGCGGATTAATGATTTGAACCCGGACACTTATAATTTTGTTTTCTGTATGATGGCTACTTGGATAAACTAATACACTTAGGACATTGGCATGATGCTTTTTAAAGATTTCGGTAATATCCGATAATATCCCAGGCTTATCTTTTACTCTTATATCAATCTTGGATGAAGGCCTATTCGCTCCAGTCAACTCAATATATGTATAAAGCAAATCTGTCGTTGTTACGATGCCAACCAATTTGCCGCCAGATACAATCGGCAGACAACTAATTTTAGATTCATAGAGTGTAAGGGCAACCTCTTCGATAAAATCAAGTGGATGTCCGATTAAAGGGTTCTTTACCATGATTTTTTCAAGAGTTGTTTCATAGGTTGTGAAGTTTGAATCTTCCTTTACGGAAGATGGTAATATGTTTTTTAGATCATGCGCGGTAATGATCCCGACTACCTTTTCTCTTTCATCGACTATCGGCAAATGTCTGATTTTCTTCTCCCTCATAATTTTGATTGCATCTTTTACTGTATCGGAAGGTGCCAATGAATGGACATCTTTATTCATAATCTCTTCAATAATCATCATGTTGCTTGCCCCTTTCAATTAGTACATGAAACGATTTTTAAAGCGTAATCGATCAAATCTTTCCATTGTATCATTATTTACCCGTTTGCCAACGCGTGCCATTAAGCAATTAGCAGGATGGGATGTGATTTCGGGATCATCTGTTGCGTAATATGCGAAATCGACATTCTTCATCAATCTCTCCATCATTTTTCGATAGTCCCATACATTTAACCCCGTACCTTTTAAATCCCAATGCCAATAGTATTCAGTGGTAATGACCAAGTAATCTTCCATGGCATCATCCATAAAAGATACAAGCAGTAATTTCTTTCCTACCCCACAACCACGGTAAGAGGGAATCACTTCAATTGCACCGAGTTCTATCATATTTTCTATTTGATCCTCGGCCCACCTCTCCAATGGATCGGGATACAGATATGTAACATAGCCAACGACGGTTTCGTCCTTGCGGATGATTATAATTCTTCCTTCTTCAAGTTTTGCAATCTCAACCAGTGCCTTTTGCTGTTGCTTGGACGGTCTAAATGATATTAAATCTTCATGAAAAGTATATTCTTCTAGCAGCTGTGAAGGCACCGGACCTTCGATTGTGACTAGTCCATGCCTTGTTTCCATTTCTATGGAATAAAAGGTTTTAGTATGTTTCATTTCATTCGCTCCACATGAATTTGATAATTCAATTATATGATAAATACTGCATAAAATCGCTGTTATTTGTTAAAAATACAGTAATTGTTATAAAATTGAAAATATTTAACTCAAAATGTTCAGAATATTGTAAAATGTAAGGGCGCCAATCTATATTACTTGCACTTAGTATTATAGATTGGAAAATTATCACCTTGTCACAACAAGTAGTGGATAATTTTATTCCGCAATATTTAAAGTTGTGAAGTTTGAGGAGAAATTGAGTTGAAAGGGGTAATTTTTATGGGGATAAAAATTACGGACAGATTAACTGTTGTTAGCGGGGATCATAATCTAACCAATTATGATGAAAAAGTTGGATCTTTTGATTGGAAAGAGACAGAAACAGCATTTAGTTGGCATGCATCGGGGAAGGTTAATGCCGCTTATGAAGCCATTGATCGACATGCCGAAAGTTTTCGAAAAAATAAAGCAGCATTATTTTTCGATGACGGATCAAGAAAAGAAGTCTACACCTTCAATGATTTGAAACGTTTTTCGAACAAAGCTGCAAATGTGTTGAAGAAACATACTACGCTGGAAAAAGGTGACCGTTTATTTATCTTTATGCCACGATCACCGGAATTGTATTTTTCTCTATTGGGTGCCATCAAGATGGGGGTTATTGTCGGTCCTTTGTTTGAAGCGTTTATGGAAGGTGCCGTTTATGACCGTTTATCGGATAGTGAAGCAAAAGCTTTGGTTACGACTCCGGATCTATTAAAGCGGGTGCCAGTAGAGAAGCTGCCACATTTAGAAAAAATCTTCGTTGTTGGGGAACAAATTGAAGAGAATGATAAAATTGTGGACTTTACAAATCAAATGAAAGAAGCTTCAAGTACTTTTGATATAGAGTGGGTTGACCGCGAGGATGGAATGCTGCTGCATTATACTTCCGGTTCAACGGGATCGCCAAAAGGTGTTTTGCATGTTCATAACGCAATGATTCAGCATTACCAAACAGCACAGTGGGTTCTGGATTTACAGGAACAAGATATTTTCTGGTGCACTGCAGATCCTGGATGGGTTACCGGTACTGCTTACGGTATTTTTGGTCCATGGCTAAGCGGGGCAACAAACCTGATTGTTGGTGGACGTTTTAGCCCGGAAAATTGGTATAGTGCGATAGAGCGGTATGGTGTAACGGTTTGGTATAGTGCGCCTACAGCTTTTAGAATGTTGATGGGAGCAGGTTCAAGCGTGCTGGAGCAGTTTGACCTCTCCACACTTCGTCATATACTTTCAGTAGGCGAACCTTTAAATCCGGAGGTAGTAAGGTGGGGTATGGATGAATTGGGGCATAGAATCCATGATACTTGGTGGATGACTGAAACTGGTGGTCATATAATTTGCAATTATCCTTCCATGGAGATTAAACCTGGTTCGATGGGGAAACCTGTACCTGGCATTTACGCAAGCATTGTAGATGATGAAGGAAATGAGGTGCCGCCATATACTATGGGTAATTTGGCAATTCGGAGGGGCTGGCCGTCCATGATGCGCGAGATTTGGGGGAATCCTGAGCGCTTCAACTCGTATTTCCTGAAAGAGGAATGGTACGTGACAGGGGATTCAGCATATATGGATAATGAGGGATACTTCTGGTTCCAGGGGCGTATTGATGATGTCATCATGACAGCAGGTGAACGTGTGGGTCCATTTGAGGTAGAGAGTAAATTGCTTGAGCATCCAGACGTTATTGAAGCAGGCGTAATAGGCAAACCAGATCCAATGCGGGGGGAAATTATTAAAGCGTTCATAGCTTTACGGGAAGGTGTGGAAGAGAGTGATCAGTTAGCTGAAGATATTCGTAATTTTGTTAAAAAAGGTCTAGCTGCTCATTCAGCACCACGTGAGATCGAGTTTAAGGATAAGCTTCCGAAAACTAGAAGCGGTAAAATAATGCGCCGGGTTCTAAAAGCGTGGGAGTTAAAACTGCCAACAGGTGATCTATCAACAATGGAGGATTAATTTTTTTAGAGCGGTAAAAAAGCAATCACTTAAAGATGGAGGTATAGTCCTTTTAGGTGATAATAAAGTTATTCTATAATTATGGTTTGGTAATTATTAACAAATATTTAATAAAAGATTAATATTTATACAATTTGTTTTAAGGGTACTCTGATTTAAAATATGATAGAGTACCCTTTTCTTATGCGTTTAAAAATTTAGAAAATATATAAAAATACAGTTGACTAAATATTTATGCAGACTTATACTAACGTTATTATGACAGATTAAGAACAAGAAAAGGGAAAATCTTAATAAATTAATAGATTAACTCACAAAATTTTGACGCAAGCAGGATTTCAAATTTAGGGGTGAATGAATTGAAGGTTGGAATAATAGGGGCAACAGGATACGGTGGGTTGGAATTGATCCGTTTCTTGCACAATCATCCAGAAGTCGAAAAGATAGAATTATTTACTTCTTCTGAAGAAGGTACAATTTTTTCTTCGAAATTTGGGCATTTGTTAACGATTCACGATACACCGTTACAAAAGATTGAAGCCGAGTCTCTGGCTGGCTTTGATGTGGTATTTACAAGTACTCCTTCTGGGGTAACAAGCAAATTGTTGCCACCATTAGTCGATATTGGCCCTAAGCTCATAGACCTTTCAGGTGACTATCGCCTAAAAGATTTAGGGGCTTATGAAAAGTGGTACGCTAAAGCACCAGCACCGGAATCGATTGTTAAGAAAAGTGTTTATGGATTAACTGAGTGGAATGAAGAAAACATAAAATCCGCTAGTTTAATAGCCAATCCAGGTTGTTACCCAACCGCTGTTTTACTTTCAGTACTGCCTTTAATAAAAGAGCGATTAATCGATCCCGAATATTTGGTAGTTGATGCCAAAAGTGGTGTGTCTGGTGCAGGAAATAAGCCTTCCCAAATAACGCATTATAGTGAAATGAATGAAAACTTTTCTATATATAAAGTAAACAAACATCAGCATATTCCAGAAATTGAACAGGCTATTGCAATGTTTGCAGATTTTGAAACAACCATTACTTTTAACACGCACTTAGTTCCGATGACGCGTGGAATATTGGCCACTTCATATGCACCAGTATTCCCGGGTGTTACAAATAAACAGTTAAATGATTGCCTGCTGGAAACATATAAAAGTCACCCGTTTGTGCGAGTGGTACAAGATGTTTCTTCAATTGGAACAAACCGTGTAAAAGGTTCGAACTATTGCGATATATTTGTGCAATTGGATGAAAGAACGAACAGGGCTACGATTGTTGGAGTAATCGACAATTTAGTAAAAGGGGCTGCCGGGCAAGCAATCCAGAATATGAATGTTCAGTTGGATTTACCACAGAAGCTTGGTCTGGATGTAGTTCCGTTATTTATTTAAAGGGGGAGAAAAATATTGAATACATTGTATGAGGTTAGAAAACTTTCAAGCAAGAATATTGTATCACCTAAAGGATTTTCAGCTGCTGGTATGCATTGCGGCATTAAGCATAAGAAAAAGGATTTAGCACTTTTAGTAAGTGAAGTTCCAGCAAGTGTTGCGGGTGTATTTACTACGAATGCTATTCAAGCTGCTCCTTTAAAAGTTACAAAAGAAGTAGTTTACCAGTCGGGTAAAATGCAGGCATTAATCGTAAACTCGGGAAATGCCAATGCTTGTACTGGTAAACAGGGGATTGCAGATGCATATGAAATGCAAAACTTGGCAGCGTTGAAACTTGGAATCGACCCTTCACTTATCGGCGTTGCATCAACTGGTGTTATAGGTGAAATTATGAAAATGGAGCCAATCCGAATTGGTGTTGAAGAGTTGGAGCTAGGGAACACGTTAGAGCATGGCATTGATTTTGCACAAGCAATTTTAACGACGGATACAGTAATGAAAAATACGACTTATAGTACATTGATTGATGGCAAAGAAGTGGTAATATCCGGTACTGCGAAAGGTTCTGGAATGATCGAACCGAATATGGCAACGATGCTTGGATTCATAACTACTGATGCCAATATTGAATCGGATGTATTGCAAGCCGCTCTTTCAGAAATTACAAACTTGACATTCAATGCTATAACGGTCGATGGCGACACATCTACAAATGATACTGTAATCGTTATGGCAAATGGGTTGGCTCAAAACGATTCTTTAACTCCACAACATCCGGATTGGCATAATTTTTATAGTACATTGCAAGTGGTAGCTGAAGATCTGGCAAAAGCAATTGCGCGTGATGGAGAAGGCGCAACAAAATTAATAGAAGTAGAAGTAACCGGAGCTATCTCGGATGAAGAAGGGCGAAAAATTGCTAAAACTGTAGTTGGTTCACCTTTAGTCAAAACCGCAGTCTTCGGAAATGATGCAAACTGGGGACGTATTATCGCAGCTGTCGGATATAGTGGTGCAACGGTTGACCCAGAAAAGATTACAATCAAGATCGGCAATGCATTAATGGTGGAAAATGGGGAACCAGTACCTTTTTCTGAAGAAGAATTAATTAAAATTTTAAAAGCGAATGAAGTGAAAATTTACGTGTCATTAGGGCAAGGTGAAGGACACGGTTTGGCATGGGGGTGCGATTTAACTTATGACTACGTTCAAATCAATGCTTCCTACCGTTCGTAAAAAAATCGTCATTAAACTTGGCGGTAGTACATTGGAAGGCTTAAATAAAGCCTTCTTTTCCAATTTCAAAAATCTCCAGCAAGAAGGTTATGACATTATTATCACCCATGGTGGTGGTCCTGCAATTAATAGGGAACTAGAAAAACAAAATGTAAGTTCATCTGTTCTTAATGGAATCCGCGTAACAAGCGAAAAAGCGATCAACATTGTCCAATCAACATTAATAGGGAAAGTAAATCCAGCTTTGGTGAGCGAGTTAAATGAAGCAGGAATCTTGGCAGTAGGATTGAATGGCTTTGATGGCCAACTACTGCAAAGCGAGTTTTTAGAGCAAGAAACTTATGGTTTTGTAGGAAAAGTAACTCGAGTGAATACAGAGCTGATCAATACTTTGTGCAACAATCACATTGTTCCTGTAATTGCCTGCGTTGGAGCATTTGCAAACGGCCAAGCACTTAATATCAACGGAGACACGGTTGCTAGTGAAGTGGCACTGGCGATAGAGGCGGAAAGCTTATTGCTCGTAACAGATGTTACTGGCATTCGTATCGAAGGAGAATACCAAGAAGAAGCAACTCCAAGCTTAATCGACCAATGGATTGATGACGGGTATATTTATGGTGGCATGATACCAAAGGTAAAAGGGGCAATTCAGGTGTTAGAAGCTGGTGTGCCGTCAGTACAAATTGTTGATGATCAATTAACAGGAACAGTCATTGTACCTTCTTTTAGTGAGAAGATGGCAAGACTGTAAGGGAATTGCGTTCCTAAAAAAAGAAAAGGGGCTGATTAAATGACTGCTTTATTTAATAACTATTCTAGAAGACCAGTTAGTATAGTTGAAGGAAAAGGAACCATTGTAAAAGATGCGAATGGAAAACAATATCTCGATTTTACAAGTGGAATTGCGGTTTGTTGTTTAGGTCATGCGCATCCGGCATTAGTAAAAACAATACAGGAACAAAGCGAAAAGATCTGGCATATCAGTAATTTGTTTGAGAGTCCAGGTCAAGTTGCTTTAGCGGAAAGTCTGGTAGAGGATAATCATCTAGCCCATGCATTATTTTGCAATAGTGGAGCAGAAGCAAATGAAGCAGCAATTAAATTAGCCAGAAAACATACAGGGAAACATCATATTATAACATTTGAAAATTCATTCCATGGCCGGACTTTCGGTGCAATGTCTGCCACGGGACAAGAGAAAATTCAAAAAGGTTTTGGACCGTTAGTCGATCGGTTTACGTATCTTCCTTTTAATGATGTAGAAGCGCTTAAGGAGACAGTAGATGATACTGTGGCTGCCATCATGCTTGAAGTTATTCAAGGAGAAGGCGGTATTATCGAGGTAACGGAAGAATTTGCACAGGTAATTAATGAAATATGTGAAAATAGTGATGTATTGCTTATTGTGGATGAAGTTCAAACAGGTATAGGCCGCACGGGTACACGTTTTGCATTCGAACAAACACCCTTAAAACCTCATATAGTATCCATGGCAAAAGGTTTGGGTGGTGGATTCCCGATTGGTGGAATTCTGGGTACAGCGGAATTATATGAAACCTTTGGCCCAGGTTCACATGGAACAACATATGGAGGAAACCCATTAGGCGTAGCTGTGGCCCAAACGGTTATCGATCATGTATTTGATTCATCGTTCCTGGACGAAGTGCAAGAAAAATCCCAGTATCTAATCTGTAAACTAAAAGAAGCACTACCTCAGGAACAATTTGAAATACGCGGTAGAGGGTTGCTAATAGGCCTGGATTGTGGAAAAGAAGTTGCAACTTTAGTTGAAAAAGCAGAGCAAGAGGGCTTACTGCTTGTTGCAGCAGGTCCACAAGTGCTGCGACTTCTACCACCATTGACGGTAACAACTGAAGAAATCGATAGTGCTATTGAAATTCTGAAAAAGATTTTAGTAGAGGAAAAAAGCCCAGTCTCTTAAGTGAGACTGAGCTTTTTTGATTCTCTAATTATGAAGGCTGTAGCTTAACTTTAGTAAAGATTTGAAGATAAACCCGGTTTATTATTGATCTGTCTCATCTGTTGGTGGAGTTTGCCCTGCTCCATTCCCAGGATTATTACCATTTTCACCACCGTTATTATTCTCGTTATCATTTCCATTGCCATTGCCATTGCCATTATTGCCGCTACCCTCATCATTACCGTTCGGGTTGTCATTGCCATCCTCGCTGGAATTACCTTCGCCGTTTGAACCATCGTCGGAACCACCATCCGTTTCACCGTTCCCATTGTTAGGGTCAGCGTTATTATTTTCCGGAGGTTGTACAGGTTCTGTTGGTGTTTCAACTGCTGTTGTAATCGTATTTGAGTTGGCAGACTCTCGTCCAGTTATGTCAACAGCTACAACAATGTAGGATCTCCCACTTGTAATAGTAGATTGACGGCCGCTTCCATCCCTTAATGTGGATACAAGGGTACGACTACCATTTGTTATATCGTAGACTCGATAACCAATCACATCGTTTGAAGCTGATTTAGACCAAGTCATTGCATTTCCTTGGTGTGAAGCTGTTACTGCCTGTGGAGGGCTTCCATCTGCATTGAACTTGGCAGAGGATACAACATTACTTGTTCCACCGGGCCATAATTTCGAAGGATCTCCACCAAGACGACCAAGGATTCGACTGGCAAATTCAGCATTAATTCCTGAACCGCCTGTAATAACAAATTCTCTTGGTGTCGAATCTAATGCAATATATGCTTTTCCATCAATCATTACAGATGTGGAGGCATTTAAACTTGAGTCCACTTTACTTGGCAAGAAGACATTTCGGTTAAATAAATCTGAACGAACCAAACCAGCCTGTGAACATGCCGTTGAAGGAGCATCTCCCGAAATACCGCAAAATGATGCGTTAACAACATTCGCAGGTCGTTCAAATTGTCCGGCAGGGTCGACTAATTCTGGATTTACATCATATAGGGAGTTCATTAAACTTGCCCACAATAAGTTCACTCGTGTACTTGGCTGTCCATACGTATTGTTGAATTGGGCAAGTGACTTATTATTTTCATATCCTAACCAGACACCCAGTGAAATATTAGGGTTGTATCCAACTAACCAGACATCCTTGAAATCATTAGTAGTTCCTGTTTTTGCAGCAAAATCGGATGAAAATTTCAATGCACTGTTTGCTCTAGTTGCTGTACCTTGATCTAGAACATCTCTTAACATATCTGTGACCATATAAGATGTTTCAGGTGAAAATACTTTGACAGGTTCGACTTCATGCTTATAAATAATATTGCCATCCAAGTCTTCAATACGGTCAATCATATAGGCATCGATGAACTGACCACCATTTGCAAAGGTTGTAAATGCATTTGTATTTTCTTCCACTGTTGTACCGTAAGTTAGACCACCTATAGCAGCCGATAAGTTTTCATAGTCACCAGGCGTAACTTGTGAGAATCCCATCTTTTCTAGGTATCCAGCCGGTTTTTTATCTAAAATTGAATCATATAATCGTAATGCTGGCAGGTTTTGAGATTTAGCTAATGCTTCACGGGCTGGAATGATACCCAATTCTTGATTTTCAAGATAGTTCGTTGGGCTATATCCATCGAAGCCCCGAGTAAATTTCACATCTACTACAGGACTACCGGCACCAATCACACCATACTCAATTGCCGGTGCATATACTAATAGTGGTTTCATTGTTGATCCATTAGGACGAAACGCGCGTGTTGCATAGTTGAATTGTTGCTCTAAGTCAAATTTCCGGCCACCGACAAAGCTTAGAATTCTACCTGTATTATTTTCAATGGCAATACTGCCAACTTGAACTGGTTCTTCAGTGACAATCTCTTCGCCGGTTTCTTCATCGATTTCGGTTTTTGTAAAGGTATGACCATAGCCTTGGAAGTTTTGTGCAGCTTCCTGCATTGCGTCATACATTCCTTTATCAATTGTTGAATAGATTCTATAACCCCCGGATCGTACATCGCGGTCGGCGAGAATCATATATTTTTCTTCCAGGTTTTCTTCTTCATCTAAACGTTTAGGATCGATTCCATCTTTTTCTGCCAATACTCGTGCGATAATTTCTTTTGCTCGATCTTCTAGTTCATATGTAAGCCATGGATAGTTATCTGTAGCTTCTGGTTCTGGCTCGCGGAAATCTTTCGTAATATCATATTTCACAGCCTGCTCGTACTCTGGCTGAGTAATATAACCAACAGCCAGCATTCGCTTAAGAACCGTTTCCATACGCTCAATCCCAGGTTTTAAACCTTCAGCATCCTTTATCTCACCTTTATTGGTAAACGGTGTATGTGCAAATGGTGCTTGTGGAATACCGGCAATATAGGCAGCTTGTGCCAGGTTTAATTCGGATGCTGAAATTCCAAATATCCCTTGTGCTGCGGTTTCTACACCGGCAATGTTTTTTCCGGATGCATTCCTACCATAAGGTATGATGTTTAAATAAGCTTCAATAATTTCTTGCTTCGTCATAAATTTCTCTACACGAAGGGCTAGCAGTATTTCTCTAGCTTTTCGCTCATATGAAACTTCGTTCGTCAATATCTGGTTCTTAATTAATTGCTGGGTTAAAGTAGAACCGCCTGTTTGAGTGGATGAGTTTGTAATGTCCTGAAAAAGTCCGCGTAAAACGGCCTTAGGAACAATTCCATCATGTTCATTGAAATACTCATCTTCTGTTGCAAGTACAGCATTAATTAATGTAGGAGAAACTTTGGCAATAGAAGTTTCCCTTCTTTCCAGATCAGTTCGCAGCTTTCCTATATAAATATCACCAGCGAAATAGATTTCACTTGTCTCGTCATAATTATAAATTTGATCTCGCATTTCTGCTTTTGTCATGAGTGGATCATCTTTGACAAGTGATGCAAAATAACCAAGTCCCAGGCCGCCGATGAAAATGGCTGCTGTAGTGGTGAAAATCAGGAATATAAGAATTAAATTCCATATCACACTACCGGTAATTCTTATTCTGCTCATTTGCTTTGACGTTGCTAATCTATCTAATTTCGCATTAAATTGTCGAATATATTCGATTATACGATTCATCCATTCTTTCACGAAACGTCACCCCCTAAAATCTCGTTTATTATAGCATAATTCACTATAGTGCGAACATAGATATTGACATTGATTTTAAAACGAGTAGAATAATCAATATACTTTTCAAGTGATGATAAGATTGAAGTAGTGTTTTCATTCCCTGATTCAGAGAGCTAGCGGTTGGTGGGAGCTAGACATAGTGGAAACACGAATTACGTTCTTGGAGCCTGGACGACTGCGTTGCGTTAAAACGTTCTAAAGAGGAAGAGGTGCTATGATGACTTCTTCAAGCCGGGTGGTACCGCGTTAAATTTGCTAATTGACGTCCCAGCATGCATTGTATCTGCATGCTGGGACTTTTTTGTTTATGTATGAATGCTTGTAAGTTAGTTTGAATTCCTGGTTTATTTTAATTATTAATTATAAATAATGCAAAGAGGAAGAATGGAGGATAAAAAATGACAAACCCTTTAATTGAAGATTTACAATGGCGCGGCTTGTTATACCAACAAACCGATGCAGAAGGTATGGAAAAATTACTAAATGAAGAAAAAGTAGCATTGTATGTTGGCGTAGACCCAACAGCAGATTCAATGCATATAGGACATATCGTACCACTGCTGACGCTGCGCAGATTCCAGCAGGCTGGACATCGACCAGTATTGGTAGTAGGCGGCGCAACAGGAATGATTGGAGACCCATCTGGTCGTTCTACAGAGAGAAATTTATTAACTGAAGATCAGATTGCACATAATGTAGCAGGTTTAAAAGCACAAATGGAGCGTATTTTTGATTTTAGTGAAAGCGAAAATGGCGCGCAACTTGTCAACAACTACGATTGGGTTGGAAAATTAAGCGTGATTGATTTCTTGCGTGATTATGGAAAACTAGTGAATGTGAATTATTTATTGGCAAAAGATACAATTGCTTCCCGTCTGGAATCTGGAATTTCATTTACTGAATTTACGTACACGATTATTCAAGGACTTGATTTCAACTACTTATACGATAACTATAATGTAAAAATCCAGGTTGGTGGATCAGACCAATGGGGAAATATTACAACAGGACTTGAGGTTATCAGAAAAACGCATGAGGAAGAAACAAATGCCTTTGGAATTACAATTCCATTAGTAACAAAAGCGGACGGCACGAAATTTGGAAAAACAGCAGGTGGTTCTGTATGGTTAGATCCTGAAAAAACGTCTCCATATGAATTCTACCAATTCTGGGTCAATACAGCTGATTCTGATGTTATCAAATACTTGAAGATCTTCACATTCCTATTGCGTGAAGAAATTGAAGAATTAGAGACAGCTGTCCAAGAAGAACCACATTTGCGTAAAGCTCAAAAAACTTTAGCTGCGGAAATGACAAAGCTAATTCATGGTGAAGCTGGTCTTGAACAGGCCGAGAAGATTACGGCAGCTTTATTTTCTGGCGACTTAAAAGCTTTATCTGTAGAAGAGATGAAAGTAGCTTTTGCCGGTGTTCCTTCTATTGAAATGGCTAAAGAAGATAAAAATATAGTGGACCTAATTGTAGAAGCCAAAATTTCATCTTCAAAACGTCAGGCCCGTGAGGACGTAACAAATGGCGCAATCTCGGTGAATGGAGAAAAAATAGCTGACCTTGACTATGTAGTTGATAGTAAAGACCGTTTGGAAGATGCTTTTGCTATCATCCGACGAGGCAAGAAAAAATACCATATGGTAAAATTTAACTAAATGAAAGTGTCCTAGTTCCGAAGTTGAGCTAGGACATTTTTTTGCTTTTTTTTAGAATGAAAAAAAATTTTTCGCTCATATTAATATGGTGGAGGTGAGAGACATGGCACAAAACAACAACAACAACAACAACCAACGCAACAACCGTCAAAACAATGATGCTGAAAACCGCAACAACCGTGCGGAGTTTGCAGAAGAATTGAACTTTGACCGCAATAATAACAACAACAACAACAACAACAACAGAAACAATAACAACAATAACAACAACAGTGAGAATCGCTAAGTAATTACTCTCACACTGAGTATAGATATGTCTTTGAACAGTCTATACAAAACCCCGAGTTTTGCCACTTTTTAAAAAGTGGCAATTCGGGGTTTTTATTTTTTACTACTCCCAATACAAGGGGATACAGGTTCGTTATACGTTTTATTGGAACTAATAGGGGTATATTTTATCTTTGAAGTGGTTTTACTAAGATTTAGCTTGAATGAAAGTCAATTAAGTTATTCAAAGGGGTAATATGCAGATTGTTTACATGTCGATTTTTTTCAACCTGCCCCAAATTTAGATATGAAAATTAAAAGAGTAAGGGTGGTTCACTTTGGAAGAATTTGATGCAATTATTGTAGGTTCGGGTTTAGCTGGTTTAACGGCTGCTTTGGAACTAAGTGAAAACGGGAAATCCGTAATTGTACTGGAGAAGCACAGAGTAATTGGCGGCAGAACAGCGTCATGGGATGAGAATGGTATGCTTGTTGAATCAGGATTCCATCGACACATTGGTTATTATGAAGCATTGCCGAAAATTCTTAAAAAAGCTGGTGTGGATGTGGATGATATTGTTCAATGGGAGGAACAAATTGATATCCGGATTAAAGGAAGCAAAGACAAGGCGACTTTTGGCATTTCACCAATTTATGGCCCAATAGATACGTTAAAAGGGGCATTTGGAAACAATGATATTCTAACTCTTGAAGACAAACTTTCATTAGCTGCTTTTTTTACAAATGGATTTCTGGAGTATACAAAAAATCCGGATAAATTAGATGAGTATAGCGTAAGGCAGTTTGCAGATAAATATAATCTTAGTGAAAATGCATTGCATTATGTTGTAATCCCATTAAGTGCAGGAGTTTTCTTTCTGCCACCTGAAAGGTATTCAGCAAAAGTCTTCTTTGGATTATTTCTTCCGGGAATCCCTCGATTTTATAAATTGCGAATTGGAGGATATTTGGGGGGGATGACAGAGATATTGGCCAAACCTCTTGCGAAACAAATCATTAAAAATAAAGGAACAGTTCGAACAGATACTAAAGTAACGGAGTTAATTATGAACCAGGGAAAAGTAGGTGGAGTTAAATTGGAAGGTGGCAGTGAAATTATGGCAAAACACGTTGTAGTCGCTGCAAATCTGGGTGGAGCCCAAAAAATTTTGAAGCGTCATTTTGAAACAGATAAGTCCTTTGAAAATATCTTTGCATTGCCAACAATGCCTGCTGTCACAATTCAGATGGAGTTTAAAAAGCCAATACTTCCAGTCGACCGAACGACATTTGGCCCATTAACTTCACTGGCTAGTTTTGCTGAACAGTCGCGTTCGACATTTAGACACGTTCCTGGCAGGCTTTCAATTATATTAACTCCGCCAGAAAAATTCCTGGACATGAAGGATGAGGATATTTTAAAGCATGTACAAAAAGATGCAAAAGAATTGGGGCTAGATTTGGAAACGGAGTTGACGGATTATCGAATTGTAAGCCATCCAGAGGATTTTCATAGCCTAGAACCAAATAATGATCACTTGCGTCCTGAACAGAAAACTTCTATTCATGGTCTGCTATTAGCGGGGGATTATACCCGACAGCCTTTTTTTGCAACGATGGAGGGGGCTGTAATTTCCGGAATGAATGCAGCAAAATTAATACTTGATGAAAAAGAACCATAAACTTTTGTACAGTAGCCAGGACTTGGCCTCAGTAATTAATCAACCTTTTTGTAGAATAGCTGCCTAATGTGGAGAAATATGCTCCATAAAAAAGAGGACGACCAAAGTCATCCTCTTTATACACAAACTTAGGATTAACGAGAGTAGAACTCTACGATTAATTGTTCTTGAATTTCAGCTGATAATTCAGAACGCTCTGGAAGACGTACAAAAGTACCTTCTTTTTTGTCTGCATCAAATGATAAGTAATCTGGAACGAAGTTGTTTACTTCGATAGCTTCTTGTACTACAGCTAGGCTTTGAGATTTTTCGCGTAAAGAAATCACTTGGCCTGGTTTAACGCTGAAAGAAGGGATGTCAACGCGTTTACCGTCAACTAAAACGTGACCGTGGTTAACTAATTGACGAGCTCCACGACGAGTGCGAGCTAAACCTAAACGGTATACTAAGTTGTCAAGGCGAGTTTCAAGAAGGATCATGAAGTTTTCACCGTGAAGACCTTTTAGTTTACCAGCTTTAACGAATAGGTTTTTGAATTGGCGCTCAGTCATACCAAACATATGACGAAGTTTTTGTTTTTCTTGTAATTGTAAACCGTATTCAGATAATTTTTTGCGTTGGTTTGGACCGTGCTGACCTGGAGCATAAGGGCGTTTTTCTAATTCTTTACCTGTGCCGCTTAATGAAATACCAAGGCGACGAGACACTTTCCATGATGGACCTGTATAACGAGACATAATTTTGTCTCCTCCTTTTAATTTGGTTTTTTGTACTGAACGAAATATTAAATTTCTGCTTCAGTTTTTAGAAAAAACACTTT
Organism: Ureibacillus aquaedulcis; assembly: GCF_030418165.1. GTDB lineage: Bacteria > Bacillota > Bacilli > Bacillales_A > Planococcaceae > Ureibacillus > Ureibacillus aquaedulcis. The sequence continues at coordinate 158,027 of NZ_JAUHTQ010000005.1, read as the reverse complement.
TCCGTTATAATATCGAAGTATGTCTTTTCTATTAGTAAAACAAAAACCAGTTGTACCCGAAACTTGCTGGATTTTATATTCATGCATCTTCGCCCTTGCAGCCGATAGGGTTACACAATACACCATCTCGGAACGATATGTTGACCAAGAGGAATAAAATACAGACACAGCTTATACAACTGCTGCGTTTATTTTACACGAAGACTATTATATAATTTTTTAATATATGAGTCAAGGATTGTTGTTGCAAATGAATGGTACACTAATATGGTAATTTAGTATATGGAAATTGTTAAAATTATGAAATAATCATGCTGTAATATATTGGATGATTTGAATATATAATCCTATTTAATTAGAAAATAATAGTCAAATTGGCACAAGGCGTGTATAATTTACATTAAGTTACATAAAAAATGATTTTTGTTACTTTAGAAAAGGTGATTTTTATGAGAGAACATCGGGAGATTTTAACAAATATAAAATCAGATTTATTAAGTTTATGTATGGACTCAATGAATCAAAAAAACTGCTATGATGAATATGTCCTATTGATACAGAATAGCCTGAAACAGTACTTTGATATTGAGAAATGCTGTTTTCTTTTATTTGAATGTGAATCATCAAAACCATGTCATATTAAGTCCTCATTCGAAATAGATTTCAACGATTTTCATTGGAGTAATTTCTGGACAGAAGCCTCATCAGGGAAGTTGATTGAAGTACCAAGATTTCTATCAGGTAAAAAGGAATTTAATGAATTCTCTCATATACTTTCACTTAAAACAGAATCCTTAAGTATCAACTGTATTATGGTATTAGATGCCACACCAAAATGGATGGCCTTTTCGCAAAGTGAATATTTTCAATATTTTGTAGATATAATTTCCAAAATCTTGAATGCATTCTATAAAAATATTGAAATTCTGGAAAATGAAGGCCAATACCGCAAATTATATAATATGACTGATTTGTTTCATTCCACAATGGATATTGATTTAATACTGGAAAATGTATTAACGACCATACAAGATAATTTCCCAAACTTTAATGTCGAGCTAATCTTATCCAATGATCAAGATCGTCAAACCAAGGTGCAGATTAAACCGTTTGATTATCTCTCTGAAAGACCCTCGGCAATTGAGGCATTTGTCTCAGGCAAAATTACGATTGACCAAGTTCCTGAGTTAAACCGTTGTTTACTGAATGCGCCTATTAAAGGTAGACAAGCCATTTATGGAATTCTGCAAGTTAGCGCTCCTATCGGTTATGTTTTTTCAAAGACACAGGAAGATTTTATAAGAATGCTTGCACATGCATCCGGGAATGCCTTGGAGAATGCCAAACTATATCACCAGTCCCATAGGTTGATAAGCGACCTTCAACTCATTAATGAAACATCTCATCGTTTAAATATGAAACTAGAAAGTAAAGAAATGTTTATGTTTTTACATAAACAGCTAATGAAATCTTTCCAACCAATGGAATTATGCTTTGTTTTGAAAAATGATTCGGAGTTGGAGTTAGTGGAGGGATCAACAGCGCTTTTTGATACCGAGGAAGGTTCTTTATTTATTAATCACGTCTCAAGACATTTTGAGAATAGTCAAGAGCCGTTATTTATTGCGGATTGCAGCCGATTGATTAGAAAGGAACTTCAATACAATTCGATGATGGCCATCCCGATGATCGTGGAACAACGTATAAATGGTTTCAGCATCGTATTGCATCGCGATTCATACTTTTTCTCTTTTGATAGTTTTAAACTAATGCAATCACTTATCCACCACTCTTCTCTAGCCATTGCAAACTCGATTTTACGCAATAAGTTACAGGAAATGGTCGATCATGATCACTTAACAAAATTACACGCGCGTAGTTTCCTTGATAAATTTGTCGAGAATTCATTGAATCATGATAGTGCAGGAATGTTTCTTTTAATTGATATAGATAATTTTAAACAAGTGAATGATACCTATGGACACCAAGTTGGTGACGAGGTGCTTGTCCAAATTGGGAATCAGCTAAAAAAAGTGATAGGAACCCGGGGTATATGTGCAAGGTGGGGTGGAGAAGAGCTAGCAATTTACATACCCAATATTTTAGCCGATGAAGTTGAAAAAATAGCGTCACAAATCGTGTTGTCGATTCCAGAGGCTACAAATCCTACGGTTACAGTTTCAGCTGGTTTAATTACTTGGAATGCAAATGAACGCCCAAAATTCCATCAGTTCTTTTTACATGCTGATACTGCACTTTATAATGCCAAGTCCACAGGCAAAAATAAATTTTCCATTTTTAACGAGTCGATGCTACTTCAACAATAAAAACTTACTACAATCCAAATAAGTGTAATTCGCTTATTTGGAGTAGTAAGTTTTTTTATGGCAATTATGAAATTAAAATCACCCGGGCTTTTTATAAAAACTTTTGTAAAGTTTGGACAAATAATTCCAGACCTTGCTGATCTTCGAGTGTAAATCGGGACTTTATCGGGCTATCGATATCTAGGACACCAAGTACTTCGCCGTCTTTCATCAAGGGGATGACGATTTCCGAATTCGATGCCGCATCACATGCGATATGACCAGGAAATGCATGAACATCATCTACGAGCATTGTTTTTTGCTCTGAAACAGCTGTTCCACAAACACCACGACCTACCGCAATACGAACGCAAGCCGGCAAACCTTGAAATGGACCCAGTACAAGTTCGCCTTCTTTCATTAAATAGAACCCAACCCAATTGATATTATCCAGAAATTGATTTAAAAGGGCAGAAGCATTGCTTAAGTTGGCAATTAAATCCGCTTCACCTTCCAGTAGTGCATCTAATTGTTTAGATAATGTTTCATATTTTTTTAGAACTGGACCTTCATATTGTACTTGTGTAAACATCTTAAACCTCCAAAATTAGTTATATCCTGTATGAACAGTTAGTACAACAATCCTGGGCAAAATTTCGCCCACTTGGACTGCAGTTTCATCATTTCATTATTGTATCATAATGCTGATGTAAATCCTTTACGCTGTGTGCGTCCGAGCCAAAGACTGACGGCAAAGAAATGGAGCGAGCATATTCAATCATGTGCACTGGCGGATAAGGTTCTTTGCAAAATAGTTTGCTTATGCCTGCACTATTTACATCCAATTCGTAGCCTTTATCTTTCATTTTTGTTAATACTTCAATAATACGGTGATTATCATCGATTTTTTCTCCATGTGCTAGCTGGAATTTGTGTACAAGGGTCGGGTGACCGATTCTTCGAGGTTTAAAACGGCCGAGATTCGCATCAATGGATTGTAAAACAGTATCATAATAAAGATTATAAAGATTCTCAACGCCACCTAACTGCTGGGCAAAATCAAGGTAAACCTCATCGGAAAAATCAATGCAAGTATATGTATTGTTGTGCTTTAAAAAATGGACAGAAAGGATTGCGTCATCAAGTAATGGGCCGGCAATGTCCAACAATGCTCTTGTTTCCGTTTCATAACCAACAATATAATCTACTTCCAATCCCACTTTAATGGTGATTTGATCTTTGTATTGCTGTTTCAGCTCCTGTAATGCCTCGAAGTAGGCAGTTAAATCCTTTGGTATCATCCCGCTATCCTTGTCTGGTGTAGGGTCAACAAAGTTAGTTGGTAAAGGTGCATGCTCGGTAAAAGTAATTTCAGAAAAGTTTTCTTCAATTGCCTTTTCGATATATTTTTCAAACGGATCCTTAGTACCGTGTGGGCAAAAAGGTGAATGTATATGGCCATCTTTTTTCATGAACAAACCTCCCCGGATGGATTAATCGTCTATGCTTGCAAAAATCGATAGAAGCCTCGGTAAAAGTTACCTATAATCTATTTTTTAATTATATGCTAACTTAATAAAATAATAATCTAGGATTTTGTTTTTTTGATAGTAGAATGACTCAAATTCGTGAAGAATTATTAAATTAACACAAATGGCTATATAATTATTACAATTTACTAGCAAAAAGCTGTATTTTTTTAAACAAATGAAAAAAAACATGGTATATTATAGATACAAAATTGTAGCAGGTACAGTGATTTGGGAATAGGGGGCTTATGATGCAGTATATCATCATTGTCGTCATCGTACTATTAGCATTATTTATCGTTGGGCTTATGATCCGTCGGAAACATAATGTTGTTATACAGCGACTTGAACAAGAAAAAATGCAAATTCAGCATTATCCTATATTTGAGGAGCTAACAAAGGTAAAGTCTCTAAATATGAATGGTCAAACAGAGGAAAAGTTTGAACATTGGCGTAACATTTGGACCGAAGTTATCGATGTCCATGTTATCAAAATAGATTCTATGCTTTTTGATGCGGAAGAATACATCGATCGTTTCAAATTTAAAAAAGCTTCTAATGTAGAACAGGCGATTGAGGAGTATATTGCTAAATGCGAAAAGAGTAAAAATCTAATCATTAGCGAATTGGAAGAGTTAATTGGCAGTGAAGAGAAGAACCGCATTGAGATTGAGCAAATTAAAGAGCATTATCGATCAGCCAGAAAAACTTTGCTGGCCCATCAATATTCTTTTGGTCCAGCCCTGGCAGCATTAGAAAAAAGAGTGGAGCAATTTACTCCTAAATTTGAAGAATACGATGCATTAACGGTGGACGGGAATTACTTGCAAGCCAGAGAAATTGTTTTAGGCTTAAATACGGAAGCACAAACAATCTATCACTTATTATCTGAGGTCCCAACGTTGCTTACGGAGATTCAAACAAAAATACCGGCTGCCATCCATGAGTTGAGGAATGGACAACGTGAAATGGAAGCGCAATCTTATTACTTAAATCATTTGGAGTTAACCAAGTATCTTGACGATCTTGAAGAAGAGCTGGAAACACTTAAATCAAAATTAGCCGATTTAGATGTAGCAACAGTAGCTCCACGACTAAATGAAATAAATGATGAGATTGAGAATTACTATGATCTTTTAGAAAAAGAAGTCATCGCCAGAAATTATGTGGATAAAAATTGTGATGATACATTCCAAACTTTAAATGAAGTAGTCAAAGCAACAAAAGAAATCAGTAATGAAGCAGTATACGTGCAAAATAGTTATCATTTGCCTGAAAATGAAGCAGATATTCCAAAAATTGGCCTCAAACAACTGGAGATCATCCAAAAACGTTTTGAGCTGCTCGTATCACGTGTCAAGGATGAAAAATCGGCTTATTCGAGTTTGCAGGAAGAGCTGGTTGAAATCAGTGAAGAAATTGAACGAATTAAAGACGAACAGGAACAGTTCTCCAGTCGTTTAAAGAATTTAAGAATTGATGAAAATAAGGCTCGTGCAAAGCTGGATTCTTTAAAACGAATCTTGCAGGAAACCGACCGACAGCTTAGTAAGGCGAATATTCCAGGAATACCCGAAGAAATGGATGCCAGAATAGAAGAAGCTGAGGAACAAATTTATATCGTGATGCAAAGTTTGCAAGATGTACCACTCAATATGAACCGCGTTCAAGGGAACATAGAAAATGCAGAAAAATGTATACAAGAAGTAAGTAAACATGCGCAAGAAATGATAGAGAATGTCATGTTGATAGAAAGAATCATTCAATATGGAAACCGTTATCGCGCGACGAACCAAAAAGTGAATGATCTTCTGCTTGAATCTGAATATGCTTTCCATCAATACCGGTACATAAAAGCGTTAGAAGATGCCGCCGCAGCAGTTGAGTTGGCAGAGCCAGGAGCAATTAAACGTATTGAAGAACTTGTTCAGGATGAGCTTTACGAAAAATCTCAATATTAGCCAATATACTTGACAATAGCGTTATAATTAAAGTAGAAGCCACCGCACTTAAGTGTTGGTGGTTTTCTTATGAATCGAATCGAATACTTTTAAATTTATAAATGCAAGAACTTAAGGTGGGATATACAATGATCTATCTAGATAACAGTGCTACTACAAAACCGCACAAAGAGGTTTTAAATACATTTGTACAAGTGAATGAATCCTTTTATGCAAACCCTTCTTCTATTCATGAAGCAGGAGTTGAGGCAAATACTTTACTGGACCGAGCGAGAGGCCAGATAGCCGATCTTCTTCATACGGAAGGTCAATATGTATTGTTTACAGCTGGGGGAACGGAATCAAACAACTTTGCGATATTCGGTATTTCTAAAGCAAATACGCATAAAGGAAAACATATTATTACAACAGAAGTTGAACATCCTTCCGTTTTAGAAGCTGTAAAATCACTGCAAAACGAAGGATATGAAGTTGACTTCCTGAAAGTTGATGAAAATGGTGTCATATCATTGCAGGAACTACAAGCCAAGCTTCGCAAAGATACAGTTCTTGTAAGCATGATGCATGTGAATAACGAAATGGGAGCAATTCAGCCAATTGAAGAAGCTGCCAAAATAATCCACGAAAATAGCCGTGCTGCATTCCATGTGGATGCTGTTCAAAGTTTTGGTAAATTACCTATTTTCTTTAATGGAGAAGAGGGTCCCGATATTATTACAATCTCTGGACATAAAATACATGGCCTTAAAGGTTCCGGCATTATTGCCTTCCGTAAAAAGATGAATATTATCCCGCTTTTATTGGGTGGAGGACAAGAGCAAGGATTACGCAGTGGTACAGTAGCAGTTCCTCTCGCTGTTGCAACCGCAAAAGCTGCCCGAATAGCCATCGAAATGATGGAACAATCGACTGAAAAATATCGTAGATGGCATAATGATTTATTAGTATTTTTAACTGAATTCGGGGAAAATATTCATTTACTGTCCAAGGAAACTGGGGCAGCACATATTTTGTCCTTTAGTGTCAAAGATTTAAAGGGAGAAATATTAATAAATGCCCTTCAAAAAAGAGGAATTATTGTGTCCACTTCAAGTGCATGTTCTTCCAAGCAAAAAAAAACAAGCCATGTAGTCGAAGCATTAAACATGCTTTCGAATTTTAAAAAAGGTGTCATTCGTTTAAGTTTTGGTGCATTAAATACAGACGAAGATATCCTGGAATTTAAAAAAGCCTTCACAGATGTGATGAAAGAGTTAAAAGGAGATAAAAATCAATGATCTGGAAAGAAATACTAATAAGATACGGTGAATTATCAACAAAGGGGCGAAATAAGAAAGATTTTATCAATCGTCTCCGTGCAAATATACGCCACACATTTTCTGATATTGCGCCGCTGGATATCGCAACTGAGCGTGATCGTATGCATATTGCGCTGGAAAATGAAGAGCAATATGAAGTACTGATGGAAAAATTGCCTACCGTTTTCGGGATACAATCTTTCAGTCCTGTAGCAGTATGCAATAAAGATTTAGATGATATGAAAAAATTATCGCTTATTATAATGGAACAATTTAAAGAGCAAGAACTAACATTCAAGGTAGAAGTGCGCCGCTCGGATAAAACATTTCCTTTGGAATCACATGAGATTCAACGTGAAATTGGCGGACATGTATTAAGAAATAATCCTAATATATCGGTGCAAGTGAAAAAACCGGATGTCGAACTTCGGATTGAAGTGAGACAAGATGCCATTTATATGATGGCGCAGATTATTCAGGGTGCTGGTGGAATGCCGGTTGGTTCGAATGGTAAATCACTGTTGATGCTCTCGGGGGGCATCGATAGCCCTGTTGCAGGGTATTTACTAATGAAGCGCGGCGTTCGTTTAGAAGCGATTCATTTCTTCAGCCCGCCGTATACAAGTGATAACTCTTTGGAAAAAGTAAAAGTGTTAGCGAATGAGTTAACGAAGTTTGGAGCAAATATTCGTTTGCATGTTATTCCTTTTACAGAAATTCAGGTATTGATTAAGGATCGTGTTCCCAGCAATACGATTATGACGACAACTCGAAGAATGATGATGCGTATTGCCGATGAAGTGCGTAAAGAAATTGGTGCATTAGGTATAGTTACCGGCGAAAGCTTAGGCCAGGTAGCCAGTCAAACATTGGAAAGCCTGACAGCAATTAATGATGTAACGAATACGCCAATCCTTCGCCCTTTAATTGCCTTCGATAAACTAGAGATTATCGATATTGCAGAACAAATCGGAACCTACGAAACATCCATTCAACCATTTGAGGATTGCTGTACAATCTTTACGCCGGCAAATCCAAAAACAAAACCAAAAGTTGAAAAAGTGACTTACTATGAAAGCTTTACTGAATTCGATGAATTAATCGATCGTGCTGTTCGAAACAGGGAAGTATATAAGTTCCCGGAAGAAAACAACATGAAAGATAAATTTGAAGGGCTATTATAAATCGTTGTATGAGGACATTTGACAGGAAATACTTACCTTTATTCTTCAGTGTATTAAAAAACATTTTTCGCACAATCTAAATGCACAAGGAGGTGAGATAAATGTCAAACAACAGCGGTAGCCGTAATAAGCTAACTGTACCAGGTGCAGAACAAGCTTTAGATCAAATGAAATACGAAATCGCTCAAGAGTTTGGTGTTCAACTCGGACCTGAAGCGTCTTCTCGTGCAAACGGATCAGTTGGAGGAGAAATTACTAAACGTCTTGTGCAAATGGCTGAATCACAATTACGTGGTTCTTCATCAGGGCAATAATATCTAAAATTATTAAGGGCTAGCAGCAAACGCTGCTAGCTCTTTCATTTTATGCATTTCCACGACATAGGATCTTTATGAATAAGTATTTCCGGTTATGAAGTGTTTTAGTCCAATTGCTTGATGTCTGCTTAATGGAATATAGGAATGTAAACGAAAAGATAAAAGTTTATAAAAATGAAAAGTATAAACGTTAAAATAATCGTAAGTTGTCTACACTATGGAGCTAGAAACAAAAAAATCACTATTTTATATGTATTAAATAATGTTTTTCGCACAATCTAAATGCACAAGGAGGTGAGGTAAATGTCAAACAACAGCGGTGGCCGTAACAAGCTAACTGTACCAGGTGCAGAACAAGCTTTAGATCAAATGAAGTACGAAATCGCACAAGAGTTTGGTGTTCAACTCGGACCTGAAGCGTCTGCTCGTGCAAACGGATCAGTTGGAGGAGAAATTACTAAACGTCTTGTACAAATGGCTGAATCACAATTACGTGGTTCTTCATCAGGACAATAATAATATAAATAAGGGCTAGTAGCTAAAATGCTGCTAGCTTTTATTTTGGCCCAAAATTTTAGTGTCAAATCTCTCTAATTCCATAAAAATTGTTATTACTTTATACATATCTAATCTGCATTTAATACGGTTATTTCTCTTTTTCGAGGAATATTTTGATATAATAGGTGAATATATTATAATTAGAATAATGTGCCTTGTTTGGTGCATAAAAGGGGGATAAATATGAGAAGAGAAGATTTACTAGCTCCTAAAAAATATAATATTGTCGATGAAATTGAAAAGTATGCAAAAACGAGTTCAAAAGTTGCATTAATGATTCATCACGAGAGTGGACAAATCGAAAAAATTTCTTATGAAAAATTAATTAAAAAAGCAAATAAAGTAGCGAATTTATTCAAAAGCAACGGACTTGAAAAAGGTGATGTAATTCTAATCATGGTTCCTCGTTCAGAAGAGGCATATGTTACATACATCGGGGCTTTGAAGGCCGGGTTAACAATCATTCCAAGCTCGGAGATGCTTCGCGCGAAAGATATTGATTACCGAATTACCCATTCAGGTGCAAAGGCCATTGTTGCCTTTGAAAACGAGCTAAGTCAATTTGATGAAGCACAACATATAGATGGGTTAAAACTTTTTGTATATGGCCAATCAAAAGATTCATGGTTATCCATAGAGCAAAGTCTAGAAAATGAGTCGGATGTTTTTGCCGGGGTTGAAACAGAAGATTCCGATGTTGCATTCTTGTCTTATACAAGCGGAACTACGGGCAATCCGAAAGGAGTAGTGCATTCCCATGGTTGGGGTTATGCGCACTTAAGAACAACTGCTGCACACTGGCTTGGAGTACAGGAAGATGATTTAGTTTGGGCAACTGCAGCACCAGGATGGCAAAAATGGGTTTGGAGTCCATTCTTGGCTACGTTGGGAAGTGGGGCAACAGCATTTGTTCATCTAGGCAAATTTGAACCACAGGGATATCTTCAAATGCTGCAGGATTACCAAATAAATGTTTTATGCTGTACACCTACTGAATATCGTTTAATGGCTAAAGTAGATAAAATGGAACAATATAATTTATCAAGCGTTAAAAGCGCAGTTTCAGCTGGAGAGCCGTTAAATAGTGAGGTAATTAATAAATTCATGGATGTTTACTCTCTTCAAGTTCGTGATGGCTATGGACAGACAGAAAGTACATTATTGGTAGGGACATTATTGGGCATGACCCCAAAACCGGGTTCAATGGGGAAACCAACACCAGGGAACCTTGTGGAGATCATCAATGAATTTGGTGAACCAACTAAAGCTGGTGAAGTGGGAGATATTGCGGTGCATTCATCAACTCCAGCGTTATTTAAGGGTTATTTAAAGGATGAAGAAAAAACAAGCAAGCAGTATCGAGGTGAATGGTTCCTAACTGGGGATCGTGCCTATAAAGACGAGGAAGATTATTTCTGGTTTGAAGGTCGTGGCGATGATATTATTATCTCTTCAGGCTATACTATTGGACCATTTGAAGTTGAAGATGCCCTTGTGAAACATCCTGCTGTCAAAGAATGTGCAGTTGTAGCCAGCCCTGATGAGGTTCGCGGTAATATAGTTAAGGCTTTTGTAGTGTTGCGTGATTCCAATTTAAAAGATAGTCCGACGATTGTGAAAGAATTACAAGATTATGTGAAAGAAATCACTGCACCATATAAATACCCAAGAGCAATTGAATTTATCGATGAATTACCGAAAACATCATCTGGTAAAATCAGACGTATTGAACTACGTGAACAGGAATTCAAGAAACAAACAACAAATTAACTCTTAAAAAGATTGAAATGAAATTTATTTCCTAGGGAATAATGTCGAATGATAAAGGGGATTTTAAAGTCAGTTAGAATGGCTTTAAAATCTCTTTTTTATTATCATAAAATATAATGTGATCATATTATGGATTTTTTTTCTAAAAAAATAGATAAATATTGAAACAAATAAACAACTAATCCGTATGTAAGAATGAAGGAGGAGTATTGAATGAATACAAAAAGATGGCTTGCATTAGGAGCGGCAGTTGTATTGATTGTCTTTTCGATTGGTTTGAATACAGTAATATCTATATTTAAAACCGACTTTTTTTCAAATTTTGATAGCTTAACAGCGAGTGAACAAACAATGATTGAAACCGTAGTAGAACCTGGTGATATGGGAAGCAGGATTGCTTTACTATCTGTTGATGGAACGATTCAGGATGTCGGATCAAGTACACCTTTTTCTGCAGTTGAATACGATCATCAAAACTTTTTGGCACAATTAGAGACTATTTTAACCGATAAGTCCATTCAAGCTGTAGTATTATATGTAAACTCGCCGGGTGGGGGAGTTATTGAATCGGCTGATATTCATGAAAAATTAGTTGAGATTAAGGAAGAAAGAAAGATTCCAATCTATGTTTCGATGGGCTCATATGCAGCTTCCGGAGGATATTATATTTCTGCACCGGCAGATAAAATTTTTGCTCATAAAGAAACGATTACCGGTTCAATTGGCGTCATCATGCAAAGCTATAATTTCTCGGAGCTTGCAGGGAATTTAGGGATTGAATTCGAAACAATCAAATCAGGTGAGCACAAGGATATGTTTGGTGGAACAAGGCCAACGACGGCCGAAGAAAAAGCAATGCTTCAAGAAATGATCGATGAATCTTATGAAGACTTTGTCGACGTGATTGAACAAGGCAGAGGTATGTCAGAAGCCGATGTGAAAAAGGTTGCAGATGGACGCATCATGGGTGGAACCCAAGCCATTAACGCAGGTTTTGTCGATGAAATCGGTGGAATGGAAGATGCAATAGCGGCAGTAAGGGCAGACTTTGGATTAGAAGATGCGCAAGTGTTTGAATATGAATCAAATTTCGGTGACTTGACTTCAATGTTGGGTATGAAAATCAGTACTTTCTTCGGTCCTTCACCTGAACAGCAATTTTTAACAAAACTAATGTCTTCAAATGATGGACCACGTATGATGTATTTATACGGTGAGAATTAAGGAGGGGTTCTAGATGTCAGAAAATGAAAATTATGACTCAAGTGTTGCTCTTCCTCAAAGTGAACTTGTCCCTAACCTAGCGAAAAAACAAATTCAAATTGTTGAACAAATTGAAGAGAAGACAGCTGGTTTTTGGATGCGTTTTTGGGCGTTTGTCGTGGACATCTTAATTGTTTGGGCTCTAGTGGGGATTATTATCAATCCACTTTTCCACTTATTCGGCTGGAATTTATCTGAAAGTCATTGGTATTCCCCAATGACGATTGTCTCGGGCTTGTTTTATTACGCTTACTTTGTGATCACAACAAAATACTTGCAGCAAACAGTCGGGAAAATGATTTTTGGTCTAAGAGTGAAAGGGAAAAATAATGGCAAGCTTGATTGGCTGACTGTTTTGTTTAGAGAGCTGGTTGGTCGATTTATTAGCAATAAACTTCCTATCATCTATCTGTTGGTGGCTTTTATGCCAAAAAATAATGGCTTGAACGATATTATAGCTGATACAAGGGTCGTACAAGAAAGAATATTTATTAAGAGTAAAAAAGAAGTAGTACTGGAAAATCCTCAAAACGATGACCTTAAACCTCAAAATTCCATTACGCCCACGGTTTAAAGTTAGAACCATTCCAGGAACGAAGAAGCGATTCTTCGTTCTTTTCTATATACGTAAAAATATGTAAGAGAAGTTATTTGCAATGTAGGAATTATCTTTAGTAAGATTATTTATGTAATATAAAGGAGGGTTCCAAATTGGTACAAGTAGCATTCAAAAACAACCCAGTAACATTAGTAGGAAATGAAGTCAAAGCAGGGCAGAAAGCACCTGACTTTACAGTATTGGCTAACGATCTATCACCGGTTACCTTAAAGGATTCTGAAGGGAAAGTACGTCTGATCAGCGTTGTACCATCATTAGATACAGGTGTTTGTGATGCACAAACACGTCGTTTTAATGAAGAAGTAGTAGCACTAGGAAATGATGTAGCTTTCTATACAGTTTCCGCTGATCTACCATTTGCACAAAAACGCTGGTGTGCTGCTGCTGGTCTGGAAGGTGTTCACACTGTATCGGACCATAAAGAGTTATCTTTCGGTAAAGCTTATGGAGTTTACATGGAGGAACTGCGTTTACTGGCTCGTTCAGTATTCGTGATTGACAAGGAAGGTACTGTAACGTACGTTGAATATGTTCCAGAAGGTACTAGCCATCCGGATTATGAAGCGGCGATTGAAGCAGTAAAAGCATTAATCTAAGTGAATCAGACAGATTAATGATAGACTAAGAATAGTCTAGAAACATAGGATCGCTTAGATGTACACCCACTCGAGATTTAATCGGAGTGGGTTGTTCATTTCAAAAGGAGTTTTTTATGGAAAAGTTTGAACAAATATTTTCATTTATTAATGAAAAAGCGGAAAAGTATGAAAAAACGGATGGTCGTTCATTTTTAGATGGTGTATTACAATCTCTTGAAGATGTACTTGAGGGAAAAGAACCTTGGACCTTCGAGGATGCGACGAAAGAAGAAGTACGCAAAGCCATTCAAATTGCCATTCTAAAAGGGATGAGGAAAGCTTCACAACCAAACCATCAAATGACGCCTGATACGCTTGGTTTGTTGGTTGGTTATTTTGTGGAGCAATTTTTTGAGGAACAGCTGAGAACAAATTCTATTTCTATACTGGATCCGGCATTGGGAACAGGAAATTTATTGTTTACAGTAATGAATCTGCTGGATGGTAAAGTGTCTGCTACTGGAATTGAAGTAGATGAATTACTAATTCGGCTCGCTGCTGATAGTGCAGAGCTTATTGAACAACCAGTGGAACTGTATCATCAAGATGCATTACAAAAAATGCTGGTCGATCCAGTTGATGCGGTAGTTTGTGATTTGCCGGTCGGATATTACCCTAATGAAGAAGTAGCGGTTGACTATGAGCTTTGTGCCCATGAAGGAATGAGCTATGCTCACCACCTGTTTATTGAGCAATCGATCAATCATACAAAAGAGGGCGGATATTTATTTTTCTTAATTCCAGCAAATATGTTTGAATCCGAACAATCCAAGGAATTGCATAAATTCCTGAAAAAATCAGCTTGGATTCAGGCAGTAATTCAGCTTCCGGAAAATTTATTTGCATCGAAGGCTCATGAGAAAAGTATACTAATACTACAAAAGCAAGCAAAGTCATTAAAGGCTCCACGTGAAGTATTACTGGCTAAAGTGCCAAACATGTCAAATAAAGAGGCCTTATCAATGTTTTTTGAAAAGGTTCAAATGTGGAAAGAAAGTAAATAAAGCCAAAAGGTATCCAAGTTGTTTAAAGTTAAACGCCTGGATGCCTTTTTATTATCAGTGAGTCTATCTTTTATGTGGATAGTTCATCCAAGGTTTTTTAAGAATATTACATAAGATAGATTGAAGAAATAAAATCCCTTCTACGTTTATAAATTTTGCGTAGAAGGGATAAGCTATAATTTGGATTATTGGGTACTTGGAATGGGTATTATTCTGGTGTTCTAACTACTAAAACATCGCATTTTGATGAACGTACAATCGCTTCGGAAACGGAGCCAATAAGGAAACGTTCAACAGTACTTAACCCAGTCGCGCCACAAATGATAAGATCGGCCTCTATAATAGTTGAAAGTTCTTTTGTAATGATCGTTTTAGGAGAACCGTACTCTATAATTGTATTTACATTTGCAAGACCAGCATCTTCAGCTTGCTTCTTATAACCATTTAATAGCTCTTCCGAGAAGCTTTGTGCACGTTCAGCTATTGAGCGATCATATGCTTCGATGGCTGCAAAGGAGCGAGTATCAATCACATTTACTAAATTAAGTCTCGATTCAGGATTGCGCTTAGCGATATCGATTGATTTTTTGAAGGCGTATTCAGCTTCCTTTGAACCATCTACTGCAACTACTATACTTTTATATTGAGTCATCATAATTCCTCCTTTTTTCTATACTCTTATTATAACAAACAGGAAATAGAAAGATATCCATTCAACGGTTGAAAAGAAAACGTTCATATTTATTTCTAAAATTATCCATATAATTGTCGCACATTATTTATTGCAATTTGGTGTTAGATGCATTCTATAATTTATTCCTTTTTTTCCAAGGAATAAACTCATTTTAACTAGAATATTCTTCAAAGTCCTATTTTTCTATAATTTTGAAAATTATTTCAATGAACATGAATTTTGTATCTTACAATATTGGGAAAATACTGGTATTATGGATTTGCATTCATATTAATGGATACATAATTCTACAACAGGGAGAGAGATCAGCTATGAAAATCGGAGTACCGAAGGAAATCAAAAACAATGAAAATCGTGTAGCAATGACGCCTGCTGGAGTAGTAACATTAACAAGTGCCGGTCATGAAGTATTTATTGAAACAGGTGCCGGGGTGGGGTCTGCATTTTCTGATGAGGACTACGTAGCAGCTGGTGCAAAAATTGTTGCTTCAGCAAAAGAAGCATGGTCACAAGAAATGGTGATGAAGGTGAAGGAGCCTATTCCAAGCGAATATCAATACTTCCATGAAGGCCTAGTATTATTTACGTATTTACATTTAGCACCAGAAGTAGAATTGACGCAAAGTCTACTGGATAACAAAGTAGTTGGAATCGCATATGAAACAGTACAACTTCCAAACCGTTCGCTGCCATTGTTAACTCCTATGAGTGAAGTGGCTGGCAAGATGTCAGTACAAATTGGTGCTCAATATCTAGAGAAGATGAATGGTGGAAAAGGGATATTATTAGGTGGTGTTTCAGGTGTCCCACGTGGCAAAGTAACAATTGTGGGCGGTGGCATGGCTGGTACGAATGCAGCCAGAATCGCTGTTGGTATGGGAGCGGAAGTAACCATTCTAGATTTAAATCCTGAGCGCTTGCGTCAGCTCGAAGATATCTTTGGTTCGTCTGTTCAAACTTTGATATCTAATCCTTATAATATCGCTGAATCGGTGAAAGATTCTGACTTAGTCATTGGTTCAGTATTGATTCCGGGTGCAAAAGCACCGAAGCTTGTAACAGAAGAAATGGTGAAATCAATGCGTCCAGGTTCCGTCATTGTGGATATTGCGATAGACCAAGGCGGAAGTTTCGAAACAACTGATCGTGTGACAACACATGATGATCCAACTTATATTAAACATGGTGTTGTACACTATGCTGTTGCCAATATGCCTGGTGCAGTGCCACGTACGGCAACCATTGCTTTAACAAATAATACAGTACCTTATGCATTGCAGATCGCCAATAAGGGATATAAACATGCTTGTATCGAAAATGAAGCGTTGCGAAAAGGCATTAATACACTAAATGGATATGTAGTTTATAAAGCAGTTGCCGAAGACCAAGGGCGAGAATATGTTCCTGTAGATTCGCTTTTATAAATAATAGAAACGGTGACGTGATTTAATTTCACGTCACCGTTTTTCTTAAGATAGAACGATTAATTCTTTTGTGAAATTTGTCAAAACCTCTACGCCATCTGCTGTAACAACTACATCATCTTCAATACGAACACCTGTCACATCAGCTTTATAAACACCTGGTTCAATTGTGAAGACCATTCCTTTTTTTAGCTCCAATTCGTTCGTTCCCGTTACGGAAGGGAATTCATGCACAGAGATTCCAAGACCATGGCCTAAACGGTGGGTAAAATATTCCCCGTATCCAGCATTAGTAATCGTATCACGCGCAATCTTATCCAATTCCATTGCACGAACACCGGGCTTAACAGCTGCGATTGCATTTTCATTAGCTTGGCGTACGGTATTGTATATTTCCTTTTGTGCATCCGCTGGTTCCCCGTAGGCAACTGTCCGTGTAATATCCGAACAATAGCCATCGTAAATAACCCCTAAGTCAAATAAAATCATATCCCCCTTGCGGATTTTGCGATCACCAGGTGTACCATGCGGAGACGCTGTTTTTGGACCTGAAAGCACCATTGTTTCAAAGGACATTTTACAGCCTTTTGCTAAAATCGCATTTTCAATCGCTGTCAGGATTTCCATCTCCGTTCTGCCCTCGGCGATTTCCTTGCAGCCTACTTCGATTGCATAATCGGCAAGTTGAGCTGCTTTTCGCATCTTCTCGATTTCAATTTCATCTTTAATGACACGCATTTCATTGATTTTGTCATCAAGTCGTACAAAATTAGCCTGTGGATAAGTTTCCTGCAAGCTTTCTAAACGCTCAACAGTTAGATGCGCTTTTTCAATTGCTAAGGTAGACAGATTAATACCGCGGGATTGAATTGCCTGTTCAATTAGACTCCATGGATTATCCGTATCTAAATGTCCAACGATTTCCTGGCTCCACCCTGAATTGACTGCATCAGGAGCTTCCATTTTCGGACAAATCAAGAAGGGCTCAGCCTCCTTGAACACCATCACTCCCAATAAACGTTCATGTGGATTGCTCTTAAAGTTTGAGAAATAAAAAACATTATCAGGTGTTGTAATAAATGCGGCATCATATTGATTTTCTTTTAAATAAGATTGTAGTTGTTCAAGCTTGCTCATAAATATCCTCCTACTGTTTTAAATCATAAAAATTGCACGAGTATCGTTTTATACTGTAAACTTTTGATATATTTTTACCCCACAAGGGTAAAACCTTATTAGTTAAACACTAATCATATTTTGTTTAGCTGTCTATAGTATAGCAAAAGAAGGAAAAAAGCGGCTTAAAAACGAATTAAGATTATTTGAACACAATTTGAAGGAGGACAAATGATGCAAGTTTCATATCATGGACATTCAATTGTTAAGATTAAAACAAACGGCAAAACGATCTTGATTGACCCTTTCATTAGTGGAAATGGGTTAACGGATTTAAAAGTAGTGGAAGAAAAACCTGATGTTATTCTACTGACACATGGCCATAATGATCATGTAGGGGATACTGTAGATTTGGCAAAAGCGAATAATTCCCTCGTAGTTGCACCCAACGAGTTGGCGGTCTATCTTGGAAAACAAGGTTTAAATGTACACCCTATGGGAATCGGGGGGGCATACGAATTTCCGTTCGGGAAAGTAAAGTATACACTGGCTTTCCATGGATCTGTCTATGAAACAGAAGATGAAGTGATCAATACAGGTAATCCGGGTGGGATTTTATTCTATGCGGAAGGTGTAACACTTTACCATGCCGGCGATACAGCACTATTCGGTGATATGAAACTGATCGGAGACAGAAATTCGATTGATATAGCCTTCTTGCCGATTGGCGATAACTTTACAATGGGACCGGAGGATGCGGCCTATGCTGTAGAGCTGCTAAAACCAAAGTCGGTAGTTCCTATTCATTACGATACATTCCCGGTAATTAAACAGGACCCAACAGTATTTGCCGAACTTGTAAAGGGCAGCAAGGTACAGATTCTAAAACCGGGTGAAGAAGCAGAATTATAATTGAATAGAAGAAAGTAGCCAAAAGAAGTAAAAGTTTGATAAACAATCATCATTCTGCTAAATTTTGCGCTACTTTCTTTTTTTATACATAATTAAATATGGTACACTAATACCAGGAAAGATAGATGGGAATAGGTGATAGAGTGTCTACTAAACATGAGAAAATTCTACAATATATCGAATCACTGCCTGTAGGCGATAAAATTTCAGTTCGGCAAATTGCCAAAGAAATGCAAGTCAGTGAGGGCACTGCTTATAGAGCGATAAAAGAAGCTGAAAACCGCCGTTTAGTAAGTTCCATAGAACGTGTTGGGACTATTCGTATTGAGAAAAAGAAAAAAGAAAATATCGAACGTTTAACTTTTGCCGAAATCGTTAACATAGTAGATGGACAAGTATTGGGCGGAAAAGACGGTTTGCATAAAACGTTGGGCAAGTTTGTCATCGGGGCGATGCAATTGGATGACATGATGCGCTATACAGATGCCGGGAGCCTGCTCATTGTCGGGAATCGTTTTAAAGCACATAAAAATGCATTAAAAGCAGGTGCTGCCGTGCTGATCACAGGTGGCTTTGATACAACTGAAGAGAATAAACAATTGGCCGATGAGCTGGAATTGCCAATTATTTCATCTAGCTATGATACATTCACTGTAGCGACGATGATTAACCGCGCAATATATGACCAGTTAATTAAAAAAGATATTCTATTAATTGAAGATATATATGTACCAATCGAAGAAACGTATTCACTAAAAACAACCGATACAATTGCAGATTTCCATAAGCTTAACCTGCAAACTACACATGGTGCATACCCTATAGTGACTAATGCAAATAAGCTTGTAGGAATGATTTCGGTTAAAGATGTTATTGGAAAAGAAGAGAGTGAAACGGTTGATAAGGTAATGACAAAAAATCCGATTTCAGGCTCCATGAAAACAAGTGTGGCGGCTGCCGGACACCAAATGATCTGGGAAGGAATCGATTTATTGCCTATTGTCAATGATGATGGAATTTTACAAGGGGTTATCAGCCGGCAGGATGTACTTAAAGCGTTACAGCATGCACAGCGGCAGCCGCAGCATGGTGAAACAATAGATGACTTGGTAAAAAGCGAAATGAAAGTTATGGGAGAAGAAGATGTGGTAGTCGAGTTTACAGTAACCCCACAAATGACCAATCAATATGGGGCAATCTCGTACGGTGCATTTACTACTTTACTGGCCGAAGTGGGTTCCTTTGCATTAAAACGCAGAAAACGTGGAGATGCTGTTGCTGAAAATATGACAATTTACTTTATTAAACCAGTACAGATGGAAAGTGTATTAACAGTTGTTCCTCATATCTTGGATATGAGCCGTAAATTTGTGAAAATGGATTTTGATATATTTAGCGAGACAGTTCTTGTCGGAAAAGCCATGATGATGTTCCAACTACTAGAGCGCTGATTTAAACAAAAAGCAATATACAACAAGCTTCGTTGTATATTGCTTAAGGTTGTTCAACTTATTTATTTAATTCATATTCTTCCTTAACAAACTGACCTTCGTGGCGTACTCGTTTATAGCTGGAAAAGGCTTTGACGGCCCCTAGCAGAATAAATACGGCGGCAATCAAAAAACCAACCAGTGTTGGGTTAACGACACAAGTATTTAATCCAAATACAATTACAAATATACCTAGTGCAACCCCAGCTTTTGCTTTATACCATTTTTTTTGAATGGGTAGAGTGGAGCGGAATTCCTTTGCTTTATTGTAAAGATACGCTGCAAATGAAATGACTATAAAAAATAGAAAAAATATATTCACCGTTTTTACCTCCCAAAAGGTGCATAATTGCTTTATGTACTGAGTGCTTCCATTATTGTAACGATTTTTATTAAAAAAAGCTAACACATAAAACAAAAAACGAGAGATTACAGGAGGAATTCCATTTGAAACGACAAATCATCGACAAGATTGAGCAATATGATACAATAATCATCCATAGACATGTCCGTCCAGATCCGGATGCATATGGTTCTCAATTTGGTTTAAAACGTTTATTAGAAGCGAACTACCCAAATAAAAAGATTTATGCAACTGGTGAGCATGATCCATCTTTAACTTTTTTGGAAGTACCCGAAGAAATTAGTGATGACGTTTTTACGAACAGCTTAATCATTGTAACGGATACTGCAAACACGGGACGTATTGATGATAGTCGATACCATACTGGCGACTGCCTAATAAAAATCGATCATCATCCGAATGATGATCAATACGGCGATTTATTGTGGGTGGATACAAACGCCAGTTCATGCAGTGAAATGATTTATGAATTATTTATAGAAGGAAAAGAATATAAAAATTGGAAAATGTCAGATGCAAGTGCACGTCTCTTATTTGCAGGGATTGTGGGCGATACGGGACGCTTCATTTATCCAAGTGCCTCTGTAAGAACGTTTGAAATTGCCGGGCAACTAATCAAATACGATTTCGACCGAACAGAAGTGTTTAATGGGATGTATGAAAAGGAACCTAATTTATTGCACCTGCAAGGATATATCTATGAGAACTTTGAAATAGATGAAAATGGTGCGTGTTTCATAAAACTGACTAAAGAAGTTCTGGAAAAGTTCCAAGTGACGCCTTCAGATACTTCGCTCTTGGTAGGTTCTTTAAGTGATATTAAAGGGGTTATTGCGTGGGTATTTTTGGTAGAGGAAACAGAACAAATTCGTGTTCGTTTACGCTCTAAAGGCCCTGTAATTAACGAACTTGCAAAGAAATTTCACGGTGGTGGCCATCCTCTGGCTTCCGGAGCAACGGCTTATTCGTGGGAAGAGGCAAATAGAGTAATCGATGAGCTAAAAGAAATCTGTCGACAATTTAAAAAATAATAATGGAGGGATGAAGTGTGACAGTCGTATATCCACAGGTACGAACGAGTGCAGATTTATTGAAAAGTACAATTCGTATGGAAGAGCTCATCCCTTTTTTACATTCCCAAAAGGCAGAGGTGTGTGCAATGGTCAATACGAAATTGTACGGGCTTTTGCCTTTTTGGCATTCAATGAAAAAAAACGGAATTCACCCAGTAGTGGGGTTGTCTATTCAGGTTGAATTTTCTGCGGAAATTTCCCTGCCGATACTTATATACGCAAAAGATAATGAAGGATATAGAAATTTACTAAAAATAAGCAGCAGCATCGCCATTCGGGATGATGAAAAGATTCCGTGGCGTTGGTTAGTTGCTTACTCAAAAGGATGTGCGGCTGTTATTTCAACGGAAGCCGGGCGGTGGTTCAGTGAAAGCAATCAAATGTACGTACAACTTGCTGCAAAAACCTTCCAAGATAATCTTTATTTTGGGATATCACGAAGTGGTGGTTTTGTTTCCCCGTTCGAACAAAGAGCACTGCAATTGAGCCAAACTTTCAATGTAAAATGTATAGCTATCCACGAATGCTTATTTCTATCTCCTGAAGATCATTTTGCATATAAGGTTGCAAGGGCCATCGAAACTGGTGTGAAACTGAGCGAGGGAATACATACGGAGCATGAAAATAAGTTTGTCCCGACAGCAACCCAGTGGCAAAACTGGTATCAAGACCAACCTCAATTGCTTGAAAATAGCAGGCAATTTTTAATGAGCTGTCAGGTTGACCTAAGCAATGTTGCACATTTCATGCCAAAATACCCTTTGGATCCGGGACAAGATTCGGCTATGGTTTTGGCTGAAATGGCTATGGCCGGGTTAAAGGAACGTTTACAGACGGATACCCCACAAAGAGAGTATCTTAACCGGCTGGAGTATGAGTTGAAAGTCATTACTTCCATGGGATATGCAGATTATTTTCTAATCGTTTCAGATTTCATGCACTTTGCCAAAAATACCAATATTCTAACAGGACCCGGCCGGGGATCCTCGGCAAGTTCTCTTGTAGCATATTGCTTGAATATTACTCAAGTGGATCCTTTAAAATATGGTTTGTTATTTGAGCGTTTCTTGAATCCGGAACGGGTAACCCTTCCAGATATCGATATTGATTTTGTCGATACGAAACGTCAGGAAGTTATTCAATACGTAGCGAATAAATATGGCAAGCAATATGTAGCTCAAATTATTACTTTTGGAACTTTGTCTGCAAAGGCAGTGGCAAGGGATGTTGCCAGGATGTTTAACTTTGAAAGTGAGACACTTGCCATGATTTCAAAATTAATACCCAATAAAGCTGGCATTACTCTACAAGAAGTCTACGCTACCTCAGAAGCCTTCCGCAAATGGGTAGAAACGGAGCAAATCCGGAGAACTTGGTTCCAGGCGGCAAAAAAGCTGGAAGGGTTGCCTAGAAATGCATCGACTCACGCTGCAGGCGTAGTGCTTAGTCCAATGCCGCTTGTTGAAGTTGTACCTATTGAAGAAGGGCATGATGGGATTTATTTAACTCAGTGGCCGATGCAGGAGGTTGAGCAGGTTGGTCTATTAAAGATGGACTTCTTGGGCCTTCGAAATTTAACAATTTTAGATAATATTCGGCAATCTATCTATTACACACATAAAAAGTGGATTGATTTCAATCAAATTCCACTAAACGATGAAAAGACCTTCGAGCTCTTAAGACAGGGTGAAACAACGGGAATATTCCAGCTTGAATCGGATGGAATGAAGAATGCGTTAAGAATGATAGCGCCAACCGAGTTTTTGGATATTGTTGCAGTCAATGCCCTTTATCGACCGGGTCCAATGGAATTTATCCCTGTATATGCAAGAAGGAAAGCAAAGCAAGAGCAAGTCCAGATGCTCCACCCTGTATTGGAACCAATTTTAAAGGAGACGTATGGAGTAATTGTCTATCAGGAGCAAATAATGCAGATTGCACATATATTTGCTGGTTTTACGATTGGTCAAGCAGACTTACTAAGAAGAGCTGTAAGCAAGAAGAAAAGAGAAGTACTGGAACAACAACATCAAGCATTCGTAAGTGGAGCGGTCTCAAAAGGATACCCTGAGAGAATTGCAAATGAGGTCTACGAATTAATTGTTCGATTTGCAGATTATGGTTTTCCAAAAAGCCATGCAGTAGCCTATAGTATGATCTCCTACCAGATGGCTTATTTGAAGGCCAATTACCCGGCCAACTTTTATGCAGCGCTCATGACGAATGCAACGGGCAATCAAGAAAAGCTATTCCAGCTTATTTTGGAAGCGAAAAATAAAGGGATAGCAGTATTGAAGCCATCCATTCAAAAGAGCCAAAGGTTTTTTACGGTGGAGCAAGGAAAGATTCGATTCAGTCTTTCTGCTATTAAGGGAGTGCCCCAGCCATTCTTGCAAAAAATTATGGCGATTCGAAAACTAAAAGAGCAGCCATTCGAAGATATTTTTGATTTAGCGGTATCTTTGAGTGCTGTCCATTTTACCCGAAAAGTCATAGAACCTTTGGCTAAATCAGGTGCCTTGGATGACTTCGGGAAAGATCGGGCTACACTTCTAGCCACTATCGAGGCAGCAGGAAAACATGCTTCACTCGTACGGCCAAACGAAGAAGAAAATGACTTGTTCGCTTCCGATAGCTTAATCTTTGGAAAGCCGAAATACGTGGAAGCACATCCAATACCCGATAAGATGAAGCTTCAATTTGAAAAAGAAGCACTAGGTTTTTATTTAAGTGAACATCCGGTTGCGTTAGAAAGAGCTAAATGGAATGACGTAAATGCCACGACAAAAGAACTTGGTCCGGATAGATCGAATAACTTCATTAAATTAGTAGGTATGGTTGAAAATATCCGTCAAATTCGTACGAAAAAAGGAGAGCTCATGGCTTTTATTGGGCTGCAGGACGAGTATGGGTCAATCTCTGTAACACTTTTCCCGCAAAGCTATAATGAAGTGATCGGATGGATCAAAGAAGACAGAATCGTATACGTTGAAGGATTATTGGAACAGCGGAACGGAAATCTGCAAATAAAGGTAAAAACGATGAAAAACAGTCAATAGCGAGAAAAAAACAGCTATAATTACAAAAACTGTGCAATTGTTGCACAGTTTTTTCTTTACAAAAGGCACAACATTATGTATTCTAATGAAAAGTGGTCAGACCACTTTTGAGCTGATAGGACTTTTAAATTTGGAAAAGCAATTTTTTAGAGCTCATTAATTTTTTCTAGTCTTGCAAAAAATCGTAATTTCTAATGTTTGTTATGTGATTTACATTGTACGGATAAAATGCCTTTAGTTCCTAACGTCAATGCGGGGTGCTTATGGATAAAAAACAAGAAAACAAAAAAGTATTTTTAGAGATTGTTAATCAACTCAGGAAGTTAATCAAGCAAGAGGGGATTAAACCGGGAGAAAAAATACCTTCAGAACGTGTACTATCCGAAAGACTGAATGTTGGCCGTTCTTCAGTAAGAGAGGCACTCCGGAGCTTGGAGCTGCTGGGGCTTATTGAAACAAGACATGGCGGGGGTACCTTTTTATCTGCTGTTCATTCAAACCAGCTGGTCGAGATTTTGGCATCCTTTATACTGCAGGAAAACAAGGCAGTTGAGGATGTTCATATAGTCAGAAGAATGCATGAAAAGGAAGCCATAAGAGTCATCTGTTCAGAACAATCTTTAAGAAGCTTACCAGTTTGGGAAAGCTTGTTTATGAAACTAGAACTAGAAAATGAAATCGTTAGAGATCTATTACTAAGAGAATTAATGATTGCTTCCGGTAATAGACTTGCTTTAAAAATATGGCTACAGCTTGTAGCATACAGTGCAACTCCATTAAAGAAGCTATCGACCGAGGAAGAAAAGCCGCTGCTTCAGATGCTTATAAAAGCATTACAGCTAGGCTATGAAAAAGAAGCCACTTCCGCATATGAAAATTGGATGCACTATTTGAAAAATTCATCATCATAAATGTAAGGGGGAAAAACAGTGGCAATTAGAAGTTTATTATCTATTAACAAAAAGAAACAAAAAGGTGTCATTGTAGATCGTAATAAAGAAAACTCCTTTCCAGCAGATTTAATGACAAAATGTCCGGAATGTAAAAAAATCTACTTAACTAAGGAATTGGACAATAATTTAAAAGTTTGTCCTAATTGTGATCATCATTACAAAATGACTGCATGGGAAAGAGTTTCAATTTTGCTGGATGAAGGTACATTTGAGTCTTTTGATGAAAACTTACGTACTTCTAATCCATTAAAATTCCCATCCTATCTAGATAAAATCGAAATTGATTCACACAAAACGGGGTTAAATGAAGCAGTTTTAACAGGTAAGGGAAGCATTAAGGGGACAGAAGTAGTTGTTGCAATTATGGATTCTCATTTCCGAATGGGTTCCATGGGGTCGGTAGTTGGCGAAAAAATTACACGTGCGATTGAAAAAGCAACTGAAAATGGTTTGCCATTTTTAATTTTTACAGCAAGTGGTGGGGCGCGAATGCAAGAAGGGGTTATCTCACTCATGCAAATGGCTAAAACAAGTGTGGCACTAAAACGCCATAGTGATCATGGGCTGCTTTTCATCTCGATTATGACCCATCCAACAACAGGAGGAGTTTCGGCAAGTTTTGCTTCATTAGGGGATCTTAACATTGCTGAACCGCAAGCTTTGATTGGTTTTGCCGGGCGACGTGTAATTGAGCAAACTGTTCGTGAAAAGCTGCCGGAAGATTTCCAAACAGCGGAGTTTTTACTAGCACATGGTCAATTAGATGCTATTTTCCATCGTAAAGAAATGCGCGACAAACTAGCAACAATAGTAAAGCTGCACCATAAAGGAGGAGTTTCAAATGTCTAAGTCTCTTGACTTTGAAGAACCTGTTGTAAAACTTCGTGAAAAAATCGGAGAATTGAAGGAAATTGCCAAAAGTGCAGAAGTCGATATGTCTTCAGAAATTGAAACACTTGAAACAAGACTGAAACAACTAGAAGAAAAAATTTACAATAATATGGAACCATGGGATAGAGTGCAAGTAGCAAGACATGCACAACGTCCAACAACATCCGACTATATTAATGAAATCTTTTCTGATTTTATCGAATTACATGGGGATCGATCTTTCGGGGATGACGAAGCAATCATTGGGGGAATTGCAAGTTTTGAAGGACAGCCGATTACGATAATCGGTCATCAAAGGGGTAAAACAACAAAAGAAAATATCCGACGTAATTTTGGGATGCCTCATCCGGAAGGCTACCGAAAAGCATTACGTTTGATGAAGCAAGCCGAAAAATTTAAACGACCAATTATTTGTTTCATTGATACAAAGGGAGCTTACCCGGGTAAAGCGGCTGAAGAACGTGGACAAAGCGAAGCCATAGCAAAGAACCTGTTTGAGATGGCAGGGCTAAAAGTGCCGGTAATCAGTGTTGTCATCGGAGAAGGCGGCAGTGGGGGAGCTTTGGCATTAGGGGTTGCAAATAAAATATATATGCTTGAGAATTCAACATATTCCGTTATCTCTCCGGAAGGTGCGGCGTCAATCCTTTGGAAAGATGCATCTTTGGCTAAACAAGCAGCTGAGGCCATGAAGATAACTGCCTTTGATCTAAAAGAGATGGGTATTATTGATGGGATTGTCATTGAAGTTGCTGGGGGAGCACACAGAGATGTACAAGCTCAAGCGCTGGAATTAAAAAATTGTTTAAACAACGCATTATCTGAATTATGTCCTTTATCAGAGACGGAACTTATCGAAGATCGTTATGATAAGTTTAGAAAAATAGGCGAATTCATTGAAGAAGAAGTTAACTGATAGAATGAGATGGCTCATATCTAGATAAATAATTGAAACAATGGCAAAATCCAATTTGGGTTTTGTCGTTTTTTTTGAGAAGTTATATTAAAGTACATAGAAATATAATAGAAATACTTATAAAATTCCTTTAGTTGAGCGGTCTAGCACACAAGCATCGAAAGCCGCTTTCTTGTGTCTCCACGACTTGTCTTTTATGAAATTTATTATTTTTGATTTTATTGGATGCATTGTTTACGAAAACATTTAATTTCACATTATAGAGATGCTCGTGTTTTTATGAAAATAAGGGTAGAATATTAACAAAGATTAGTTAATAGTTTAACTTTTGGGTCTTCCCCTAAATTTTGTTCTATTTGTAAAAGTATCGTTATAACTTTTTTGAAATTCTCACATTCATTTCATTTTATGCTAATGTGTGTAATAAGAGGATAGTAGGAGGTTCTTTACGAGAATGAAAAGAATTGCCGTATTAACAAGTGGAGGAGATTCTCCTGGAATGAACGCAGCCATTCGTGCTGTAGTACGAAAAGCGAATTTCCATGGCGTTGAAGTAATGGGCGTTTACCATGGATATGAAGGGTTCATCGATGGCAAAATGGAGCTGTTGGATTTAGGCTCGGTAGGTGGAATTATTCAGCGCGGCGGGACAAAATTATTTTCTTCACGCTGTCCCCAATTTAAAGAAGACGAATATCAGCTACAGGGTATAAAAAAGATGAAAGAAGCTGGCGTAGAAGGCCTTGTCGTAATTGGAGGAGACGGTTCTTACCGGGGGGCTTTGGAACTTACAAAAAAAGGGTTCCCAAGTGTAGGAGTGCCTGGAACAATCGATAACGATATACCCGGTACTGAATACACTATCGGCTTTGATACTGCACTGAATACTGTAGTGGAATCAATCGACAAAATCCGTGATACCGCAACTTCGCATGAAAATTCGTTCATAGTGGAAGTAATGGGCAGAGATGCCGGGGACATAGCCTTGTGGGCAGGACTTGCAGCAGGTGCCGAATCAATTTTAATACCTGAAGAGGAATACGATATTGATGATATTATCTCCCGCATTCAACATGGTATTGCCCGTGATAAAAAGCATAGCATTATCATTGTGGCTGAAGGTGTCATGGCTGGAAATGAATTGGCAAAAATATTAAAAGAAAAGGCAGACATTACGACGAGAGTATCGGTGCTTGGACATATTCAACGCGGCGGATCACCTTCTGCCAGGGATCGTGTGCTCGCAGGACTTTTTGGCGCAAAAGCTGTAGAAGTATTGCTTGAAGGAAGAAGTGGACGGGCAGTCGGCATCAAAAATCATCAGGTTTATGATTATGATCTAGAAGAAGCATTTTCGAATAAGCATAAGGCAGATCTAAGCCTTTATACATTGTCGAAAGAACTTTCAATATAACTAAAGTAAACGGAGAGAAAACTATGAGAAAAACAAAAATCGTTTGTACTATAGGTCCAGCTAGTGAATCGAGTGAAATGCTTACCAAACTAATGGAAGCAGGCATGAATGTAGCCAGATTAAACTTTTCCCACGGGAATCACGAAGAACATGCAGTTCGAATCGCAACAATTCGAGAAGTAGCTCAAAAACTGAATAAAACAGTAGGAATTTTGCTAGATACAAAGGGTCCCGAAATTCGAACTCATACAATGGAAAACGGTGAGCTGCACCTTCAGCAAGGACAAGTCATCGACATTTCGATGACCGAGGTAGTAGGGAATGAAAACTGCTTCTCTGTTACGTATGAAAACTTGATTGAAGACGTTGACCAGAACGATCGAATTCTTTTGGACGATGGTTTGATCGAACTTCGTGTGTTGGCAAAAGATTTGGAAAAAGGTCTGATCCATACAATTGTTGAAAATGCCGGTCTTTTGAAAAATAAAAAAGGTGTAAACGTACCCGGTGTATCTGTAAAACTTCCCGGAATCACGGAAAAGGATGCACAGGATATTTTATTTGGTATCGAGCAAGGTGTTGATTTTATTGCCGCTTCTTTTGTTCGTACTGCCAAAGACGTGCTTGAAATCCGTGAATTGCTTGAATCAAATAATGGCAGTCACATTCAAATCATACCTAAGATCGAAAACCAAGAAGGTGTCGATCATATTGATGAAATTATTCAAGTTTCGGATGGATTGATGGTTGCACGAGGAGACTTGGGGGTTGAAATACCGGCAGAAGAAGTGCCGCTTGTTCAAAAGACACTTATTAGAAAATGCAACTTGGTAGGCAAGCCGGTAATTACTGCGACGCAAATGCTGGATTCAATGCAGCGTAATCCGCGTCCAACTCGAGCTGAAGCAAGCGATGTTGCCAATGCCATTATTGATGGAACAGATGCCATCATGCTTTCCGGTGAGACAGCGGCAGGACTTTACCCAGTAGAATCTGTTAAAACAATGAATAGAATTGCCGAGTATACGGAGAACTCGTTGGACTATCGAACAATCGTAAATACACGCAGCAAGGAAAAAGGGGCAACAATGACGGAAGCTCTTTCTCAAGCTGTTGCTTATACATCGATTAACCTGGGGGTAAAATCTGTGCTTGCACCTACAGCAAGTGGAACAACCGCTAGAATGATCGCAAAATATCGTCCTGGTGTGCCTATCATTGCCATAACAAATATCCCTTCAACAGCTCAAAAGTTAACCCTTGTTTGGGGAGTAACACCAATTGTTACACAAAAAGTAACTACAACAGACGAAATCCTGGAATTGTCAGTAGATGAATCATTGAAGCACGGCTACGTAGATCATGGAGATGTAGTGATTATTACGGCAGGAGTTCCTGTTGGCGAGGCTGGTACAACGAACCTAATGAAAGTCCATGTAATTGGTGATTTATTAGCAAAAGGGCAAGGTGTTGGCAAGCTCTCTGTAGTCGGCAAGGCGATTGTGGTGAAAAACGCTGAAGAAGCTAGAAGCTACGATACCGAGGATGCCATTTTAGTAACGGTTGGTACCGACCGTGAAATGATGGATGCAATTAACAAATGTGCAGGAATTATTACAGAAGAAGGCGGTTTAACAAGCCACGCTGCTGTCGTTGGATTAAGTCTTGGCATTCCTGTAATTGTAGGTGTAGATGAAGCCACAACATTAATTCGCCATGGACAAGAAATCACGATGGATGCAGAAACAGGTGTAATTTATAAAGGGCATGCAAGTGTTTTATAAACCAAAGAATTGAATATCCTATAAAAAGGGGACACCTCAATCTTAATTGAGAGTGCCCCTTTAATCTCTTATAAGCCACTGGAACTTATCACCTTATAAATCGTATATAAATACTACCGAAGTTCATTCGAAAAATGGAGGTTTACCAATGAGAAAAATGATAGGTGCTTTTATAGCAACCATCCTAGTCGAAATAGCTATTTTTATAGTAGTTGGAAAAGTGCTGGGTGTATTCAATACATTAATGCTAATAATAGTTACTAGTATAATTGGCGTTATCATCGCAAAAAAGCAAGGAATGCAATCTATTCGAAATCTACAAAACAGCCTTTCGGAAGGAAATCCTCCGGGAACGGCTATTATTGATACTTTTTTAATATTTGTAGGGGGCATATTATTAGTAGCGCCAGGGTTTTTAACGGATTTCCTAGGTATAACCCTTATTATCCCACTTACAAGAAAATTGTATAAGCCTGCAATCTACTACTGGTTAAGAAGCAAGTTAAAAAAAGGCCAAGTGTTCATTATTCATAAATAGATTTTTGTTTAATCCTCACTGCAATCAGTAACAGGAACGGGCTAATTAATATGCCGTAAACTCCGAACAATAATATAGAGGCAGCGCTGATGAAGAAAGTATGCACAGTTCTTAGATGGAAAGTTGATGCCCATAATAGCGACTCGGCGATCTGGCGTGTCAACTGTATAAAGATATAAAGGATGATCAATGAAATACAAAGGAACTTTTCTCCAATTACAAAGAAATAGATGGCAATCGGAATCAGGAATAAGCCGATGCCGAAAAATGGCAGGGCATCTGCCAACGAAATTAAAAAGGACTTGCTAATAGGGTGTTCAAACTGCAATAGTGCCAGTCCAAAGCTTAATAATAAAAAAGTAATGATAAATAGTTGAAATTCAACATAGAGAAAGTATCCAAAAAGACCTGTTGCCTTGGAGAAATAACCTTTCCATTCGTCGCGATACTGTTTAGGTACATAGACGAAAAACCAGTATCTGTTTTTTCTGGATTCGAAGATGGAGAAAAAGAAGGCAACGATAAAAATAAAAAGTTCAATGATATAAGTCAAGATATCTTGCAAAATATTTGCCAGACCCATAATGGCACCATCAATATAGGAAAGCGACTTATTGAATATGGTTTCCAGCAATATATGATCACCCGAATTAAGAATATCCAGATTTTGAACTTGCACCTTCACTTCAGGGTAGATAGAGATAATGCTTTGGACGGTCATAAAAAAGAATGCATAAGTTGAAAGGAATATAATTACTGAAACCAAGATAGCACTTATTATGTATGGCATTCTTAAACTTTTATGAAAAAAGTTGATGACAGGATATAAAAAGTAAGCAAAGAATATGGCTATTGATACAGGTAATATAAGCCATAAAATAATAAAGTATAAGATTAATACTAAATATTTTATGTTTTTTTTGTATGGAAAACCGTTCTTTTTGCTAGTTTGCAATATTTCCACCTCTATTTCATATAATTGCCATCTCTTTTGAGACGTTTTTCTCTCCTTTAAACATGTTTTTCATTAACTAATCCATATTTTCTTAATTTGGTTCAATTTCATTCACAAAGCCGTCAAAATTTATTATAATATGGGATGTAAGCGATTTACTTATAGGTTCACATGAGCAGAATTTTTTAGGTGCTATAAAAAGAAAGCACTTACAACTAAAATCTTTATAAAGAGGGAGCGATTTTTTATGACAGCAACACGCGGTTTAGAAGGTATCGTAGCTGCAGAAACTAAAATCAGTTCAATTATCGATGACACACTTACATACGTTGGATACGATATTGATGATTTAACTGAAAATGCTACATTCGAAGAGGTAGTATATTTACTTTGGCATACACGTTTACCAAAAAAAGACGAGCTTGCAGAGTTAACTAAAGAATTAGCCGAAAATGCTGAAGTACCTCAAGCTATCTTTGACCAATTTAAATCATATCCATTAGATACAGTACATCCAATGGCTGCACTTCGTTCAGCTATTTCAGTATTAGGTGTTTTTGATTCGGAAGCAGATGAAATGTCTCCTGAAGCAAACTACCGTAAAGCAATTCGCCTACAAGCTAAAATTGCTACTGTAGTTACTGGTTTCTCTCGTATCCGTAAAGGTTTAGAACCAGTTGCACCAAAACCTGAATTAGGATATGCTGCAAACTTCCTATATATGTTACATGGTAAAGAACCAGCACCGATCGAAATTGAAGCATTCAACAAAGCTTTAGTTTTACATGCCGACCATGAATTAAACGCTTCAACATTTACAGCACGTGTTTGTGTAGCTACATTATCTGATGTATATTCAGGCGTAACTGCTGCAATCGGTGCGTTAAAAGGTCCTCTTCACGGTGGAGCTAACGAGCAAGTTATGAAAATGTTATCTGAAATTGGTTCACTTGATAATGTTGAATCTTATATCCAAACAAAACTAGATAACAAAGAAAAAATTATGGGATTCGGACACCGCGTATACCGCAAAGGCGACCCACGTGCAAAACATTTACGTGAAATGAGCGAAAAATTAACTAAATTGACTGGCAAACCAGAACTATATGAAATGTCAGTGAAAATTCATGACATGATTGTTGGGCAAAAGAAACTTCCAGCAAACGTTGATTTCTTCTCAGCATCAGTTTATGATTCATTAGGAATCGAACATGACTTGTTCACACCAATCTTCGCAGTTTCTCGTACATCAGGTTGGATTGCACATATTTTAGAACAATATGCGAATAATCGTCTAATTCGTCCTCGTGCAGAATATGTTGGACCAGGAATGCAAAAATACGTATCAATCGAGGAAAGATAATTTTTATAATATATGTTAAAATTGTCTAGGACTGTGAAATCACAGTCCTAGATTTATGAAAATAGGGAGGCAACATCTATGTCTAAAATTGCAGTAGAAAACGGCGTACTTCAAGTACCAAATAATCCAACGATTCCTTTCATCGAAGGTGACGGAATTGGTCCAGATATCTGGGCTGCAGCATCACGCGTAATCGATGCAGCTGTTGAAAAAGCTTATAACGGCGAAAAGAAAATTGAGTGGCTAGAAGTACTTGCTGGTGAAAAAGCATTCAACCAAACTGGTGAATGGTTACCACAAGAAACTTTAGATAAAATTAACGAATACTTAATCGCAATTAAAGGACCTCTTACAACTCCAATCGGTGGCGGTATCCGTTCCCTAAACGTTGCATTGCGTCAACAACTTGACCTATATGTATGTTTACGTCCAGTACGTCACTTCGAAGGTGTACCTTCTCCAGTAAAAAAACCAGAAGATGTTGATATGGTAATCTTCCGTGAAAATACTGAAGATATCTATGCTGGTATTGAATATGCTCAAGGATCTGAAGAAGTGAAAAAAGTAATCAACTTCTTGAAAGAAGAAATGGGCGTTAACAAAATCCGCTTCCCGGAAACTTCAGGTATCGGTATTAAACCAGTATCAAAAGAAGGTACTGAACGTTTAGTGCGTTCTGCCATCGAGTATGCTATCAAGCATAACCGTCCTTCTGTAACTTTAGTTCACAAAGGTAACATCATGAAATTCACTGAGGGTGGATTCAAACAATGGGGTTATGATTTAGCTGAACGTGAATATGGCGAGCAAGTATTCACTTGGGATCAATATGACCGCATCAAAGAAGCAGATGGCGTAGAAGCTGCCAACAAAGCTCAAGACGAAGCTGTAGCTGCTGGTAAAGTAATCATTAAAGATTCTATTGCTGATATCTTCTTACAACAAATCTTGACTCGTCCAAATGAGTTCGATGTAGTAGCTACTATGAACTTGAATGGTGACTATATCTCTGATGCATTAGCTGCACAGGTTGGTGGTATCGGTATCGCTCCAGGAGCTAACATTAACTATGTTACTGGACATGCAATCTTCGAAGCAACTCACGGTACAGCTCCAAAATATGCTGGTCAAGACAAAGTGAACCCATCTTCAGTATTACTTTCAGGTGTATTAATGCTTGAACACTTAGGATGGCAGGAAGCTGCAGACTTAATCACTAACTCTGTAGAAAAAACAATCGCTTCTAAAGTTGTAACTTATGACTTTGCCCGTTTAATGGATGGCGCTACAGAAGTTAAATGTTCAGAGTTCGCTAACGAATTAATCAACAACCTTTAATCTTAGCAAAATTAAAAATGTAAAATAAAATGGGTAGCTTTTATGAATAAGGTAGCAATACTTTATGAAATATTAGCTACCCTTCTTTTTACCCTTTCCGTTTTTGGATATATTAATAGTAGATGGATAAATTACCAATTTTAAATAACGATTTGATAAACACCGTTCTTCCCTAAAATAAGGAATCAAAATCAGGTAAAAGGAGTGTTGGCAATATGTCTCTGAAACGAAAAAAAATATCTGTTATCGGTGCAGGTTTTACTGGTGCAACGGCAGCGTTCCTAGCTGCTCAAAAAGAACTGGGAGATGTGGTACTGGTTGATATTCCCCAGGCGGAGAACCCAACAAAAGGGAAAGCCTTGGATATGTGGGAGGCAGCACCTGTACAAGGTTTTGATTCGCACGTAAAAGGTACTTCCGACTACGCGGACACTGCGGACTCCGATTTAGTGATTATTACTGCAGGTATAGCGCGAAAACCTGGGATGAGCCGTGATGATTTAGTTCAAATAAATCAAAAGGTTATGAAATCAGTGGCCGGGGAAATTGCCAAATATTCACCGAATTCAACAATCCTGGTTTTAACAAATCCTGTAGATGCCATGACTTATACAGTATATAAGGAATCGGGATTCCCTAAAAACCGTGTAATTGGACAATCGGGGGTTTTGGATACGGCTCGATTCTGTGCATTTGTTGCCGAAGAATTAAATATATCCGTTAAAGATATTAGAGGTTTCGTACTAGGTGGACATGGCGATACAATGGTTCCACTGACTCGCTATTCATATGCGGGCGGCATACCTTTGGAGACACTAATTGCCCCTGAGCGTTTAGAAGAAATTGTACAGCGGACACGAGTGGGCGGTGGAGAAATCGTAAATCTGCTTGGTAATGGTTCTGCCTACTATGCACCAGCTGCAGCCCTTGTAGAAATGGCTGAAGCAATCATAAAAGACCAAAGACGTATCTTGCCTTCCATTGCCTATTTGGAGGGGGAATACGGCTATGATGGCATCTACCTGGGTGTCCCTGCATTACTTGGTGCAAATGGCATCGAAAAAATCTTTGAACTCCAATTAACAGAACAGGAAAGAGCAGCACTGGATGTATCGGCACAAGCGGTGAGAGAAGTAATGAAGGTGTTGGAATAAGAGTGTTGATTAAGTCGAGTGGGGCAACCTCACTCGATTTTTTAATGCAGTATTAGGGGATAGATTTCCCAGCTTCATTCCCCAACATAAACTTATTTCATTCCCTATTTCTAGAGATTGTTATTTTCACTAAAAATTGATACTATGAAGGTAACTGAGAAAGCGAAGGGGTTGCTGCGTAATTGCTGTTACGTAAGGGTATGAAACTCGGAAAGAAGATTGATGAAATCATTGTTGGAGAAAAGCTGCTATTAAACGAAAAGATTGAAGACAAAGATTTACTGCTTTATCTAGGCTTGACTAACGATAATAATCCACTATATATTCAGCATGATTACGCGGTCGGAACACCATACAAAAAACCGATTATTCCTGCGATCATGTTAAATGGAATCATTACTTCTGCCATATCCAAACACCTGCCTGGACCCGGCTCACATATTCGCGAACAGAATATTTTATATTTAGAGCCGGTGTATCTAAATGAAACAATCCAACTATTACTTGAGGTACAGCATATCGATCTAAATCAAAATATACTTGAAATCTATGTGAATGCATTTAAAGAAAAGAATATACAAGTATTGGATGGCGTACTTAAGGTAGTACCACCTTATTAGAGTTTTGTTTTCTGATTTGAAATGGGGGTTTCAAATCATCATTGGAGGTTGTATATGTTAAAAACAATTTTGGTCGTAGAAGATGAAGTATCAATTGCAACATTATTACAATATAATTTAGAGCGCGTTGGATACGAGGTACTGCTTGCTCATGATGGGAAAACAGGCTTTGATATGGCCCTAGAACATTCACCAGATCTTATTTTATTGGACTTGATGCTGCCCACTATGGATGGGATGGAAGTATGTAAGGAGCTTCGCAGTCAAAAACGCAATATACCGATTATTATGCTGACAGCAAGAGATGACGAGTTTGATAAAGTATTAGGTTTAGAACTTGGTGCAGA
Organism: Ureibacillus aquaedulcis; assembly: GCF_030418165.1. Classification (GTDB taxonomy): domain Bacteria; phylum Bacillota; class Bacilli; order Bacillales_A; family Planococcaceae; genus Ureibacillus; species Ureibacillus aquaedulcis. The sequence continues at coordinate 121,175 of NZ_JAUHTQ010000005.1, read as the reverse complement.
TGATTATATGACAAAACCATTTAGCCCGCGAGAAGTAATCGCTCGTGTGAAAGCCGTTCTGCGACGGTTTACACCAGTTCAGCAACAAGAGGAAGAAGAACCGGAAAATGTAGTTTATAACTTTGGCAAATTACAGGTGTTCCCGAATCGGTTCGAAGCATTTCTTGAAGAAGAGTCATTGGAATTTACACCAAAAGAATTCGAACTGCTCGTCTATCTATTGGAAAATAAAAATCGCGTATTAACCCGAGATCAGCTGTTAAGCGCTGTATGGAATTATGATTTTGCCGGCGATACACGAATTGTTGATGTGCATATCAGCCATTTGCGGGATAAAATTGAGGAAAATAGCCGAAAACCGAAGTTCATTAAAACGATCAGAGGAATCGGATATAAATTCGAGGAGCCCAAAAGCCTATGAAGGCATACCGAAATCGATTATTTGTTACCTTCATGATTTTAACCGGTTCTGTTTTAGCTGTCCTTGGCTTTATTTTGGGTCAGCTTTTTCCTTTTATAATAGAGAACTTTGCAGCAAAAACTAATCTGGAATTCGACCTAGTGCAGGTAGAAGAGATAGGGAAACAATTTTCCTCTATCATTGCTTTTTTAATTTTGGTTAGTTTTGTGCTCATATGCTTAGTTGCAAATCATCTCATTCGGAACTTATTAGATCCGATTGAAAATATCACGCTGACTGCTAAAGAACTCACGAAAGGAAACTATCGAGCCCGTGCTTATGCACTTGGACCTGTAAGTATTGTTGAATTAAGAAATTCCATCAATATTCTAGCGAGAAACCTGCAAGAGCTTGAGAAGCTTCGCGAAATCGAAGATGAACGACTAAAAACGCTAATCGAGAACATGGGCAGTGCTCTTATTATGATTGACCGTGAGGCGGTCGTGTCAATTGTAAATCGGCAATTTCTGGACGGATTTGAATTATCAATTGATGAAGTCAAAGGGTACAACTTTTTAACATTGGGCTTACCAACCGAGTTGGAAAAATTTATAGACCATGTTTTTTTAACGGAACTTCCTTATCGCAAACAAATAGAAGTGGAAATCCAGCAGGAGATTCAATATAAGCAAGTTTATGGGGCACCTGTCGTTGGAGATCATGGGCGCTGGCTCGGCGTTGTAATCGTTATGCATGACATCTCGGAGCTGATACGCCTTGAGCAAATACGCAAGGACTTTGTTGCGAACGTATCCCATGAATTGAGAACGCCGATCACTTCCATTAAAGGATTTTCGGAAACTTTATTGGATGGTGCTTTTAAAGATGAAAAAATGCTTATCTCTTTCTTGGATATTATTTATCAAGAAAGTAATCGCCTTCAGATGCTGATTCAAGACTTGCTGGAGTTATCGAAAATTGAACAGCATGGATTCTCCGTTAATATTGCTCCGGCGAGTTTGCAGGAAGTGTTGATTCGTGCAGTAGAACTAACAAGTCCACGCCTGGATGAGAAGAACATGCAGTTTGATGTGGATATTGTCCGGGATGTCATGGTCATGGGAGATTTCAATCGACTGATTCAAATTTTCACGAATCTGATTACGAACTCCATTACCTACTCTCCTGAAAATACTGCCATTACACTACGCATCAAGTCGAATAGTGAGTTTGGCATTATCGAAGTAGAGGATCAGGGGATGGGCATCGAGAAAAGTGAAATTGCTCGTATTTTTGAACGATTCTACCGGATAGATAAAGCACGTAGCCGAAATTCGGGAGGTACGGGTTTAGGGCTTGCTATTGTAAAACACTTGGTGGAAGCTCACCAAGGGAAAATAAACGTAGAAAGTACAGTGGGAAAAGGTACTTGCATGAAAGTATTAATTCCATTAAAAAAGTAACTTAACAATAGCTTTACAATAATGTTATTGTACCTTCATATTTCTATCATATGATTATTAATAGAAACCCCCCCTGTTTCAAATTTGTAATTAGATAAACATACATGAAAGAAAATGTCCCAATCAGCAGGGGCATTTTCTTTTTTTGGGGGCAAAAGATTTGCTTAAATGAAACTTTACTAACATCAACCGGTAAATATATAGGAGAAAACTATTAACACAGATCCTAGCTTAAATTTTGTCTAGTTGAGTTAGGCATGCGCGTGTTCGTCACGGGAGCGATGTTCTCGCTGCCACAAAAGCCGCAGTTCTAACTCTATTATTAAAAATGAGTTGGCTTAAGAGGCCACCCCATTTTCTATACCCGATTCTCTGATTCGACATCAAAGAAAAGTGCTTTATCCATATCGAAGAATAGTTCTATTTCTTCTCCTGGGACAACAATCGTGTCAGGATGCACGCGAGCGATAAAGGATTGTTCTTCAATCATGGAATGCAATATTAATTCGGAGCCCGTTAACTCGGCCACTTGAATTTTTTCTTTCACCTTGCAAACTTTTTCATTTGAAAGTGCAATTTTATTTTGATTGATATATTCAGGACGGATGCCTAATTTGATTGCCTTTCCTTCGTAGCCTAGTAACTTTAACCTTTCATACTGACCTTCTGGAATTTTTAACTGGTAGCTTCCTAAAGTAAACAGTCCATTCTCTATTTTGCCATGAAAGAAATTCATGGCAGGTGCACCAATAAAACCTCCTATAAAAATGTTGTTTGGGCGATCGTACACTTCTTTTGGAGCGCCAATTTGTTGAATGATCCCGTCCTTCATCACTACTAATCGTGTTGCCATTGTCATGGCTTCTGTTTGATCATGTGTCACATACACCGTTGTTGTACCAAGTCGTTGATGGAGCTTCGAAATTTCTGCCCGCATCTGGACACGTAATTTTGCATCTAGATTAGATAAAGGTTCATCCATTAAAAAAAGACTCGCATCCCTCACAATTGCACGGCCCAATGCAACACGTTGTCTTTGGCCGCCTGATAGGGAGGAAGGTTTTTTCTTTAAGACATTTGTTAGCTCCAAAATGTCAGCGGCCTCCTTTACCCGTCTATCAATCTCCTTTTTTGATAATCTTCGAAGCTTGAGTCCAAATGCCATATTACCGTATACATTCATATGGGGATAGAGTGCATAGTTTTGGAATACCATAGCAATATCACGATCTTTGGGGGCTACATCATTCATTTGCTTTAATGCAATTCGCAAAGAGCCATCCGTAATTTCTTCAAGACCCGCAATCATTCTTAGTGTTGTAGACTTTCCGCAGCCTGATGGTCCGACCAAAACGATAAATTCCTTCTCCTCAACGATTAAATTAAAATTGCTTACAGCCTGGGAACCATCAGGATAGGTTTTGCAAATATTCTCCAATGCCAGAGCTTCCAATAAACATCCTCCTTATGAAAACTTTTCGAGTATACATTTCAAATTTCAGATAATGTAGGCATATTATATAGGGTTCATCAGAAAAGCCAATGATTTTATTACGTCTATTTTATGCATCTCTTTAAGAATCCATTTCTCGATATTTCCAGATAATTGTTGAATATCCGTAATAAGGTGTAACCGATTACAAAATAGTGATGAAAAGGAGAGGATTCGTATGCAAAAGGGCATTAAAATAATATCTCCTTGCGGCATTCTCGGGTATGGGTTTCCCGAACAACCTTTTTTGGACGCTTTCAACGAGAAAATTCATGGAATAGTGGTGGATGCAGGATCTACAGATGCAGGTCCTCATAAATTAGGAGCGAATGTTTCGATTGTAAGTCGCCGTGCACTAAAAAAGGATTTGTCTATCATTCTTCAAAAAGGTTTAACGCATCGAATTCCTGTCATCATTGGTTCATCAGGGGGAGCAGGAGCCAAAAAACATGTTGAGTTAACTGTAGAAATTGTAAGAGAAATATTGGCTGAGCTAAATACCCATGCCAGGATCGGGATCATCTGGGCGGATTTTAAACAACAGACAATTATTGACGCATTAAAGGAAGGACGCATCACGCCATTAAGTTCTAATATCCCGAACCTTACAATTGAGACGATATTGGATACCAAAACCATTGTGGCACAAATGGGCCACGAACCTATCTTAAAAGCATTAAGGCAGCGATGTGACATTATTTTATGTGGACGAAGTTATGATCCGTCTCCTTTCGCGGCTTTGGGAATTTATCATGGAATGGACCCGGGGTTATCGTATCATCTAGGAAAAATATTGGAGTGCGGGGCTTTATGTGCAGAGCCCGGAACGACAAAGGACGGCATTCTCGGTACGCTTTACAGGGATTCTTTTACTGTGCAGGCCTTGAATCCAATGCGAAAATGTACACCAACCAGTGTGGCGGCACATACATTCTACGAAAAAGAGCATCCGTTTATATTGCATGGGCCAGGCTTTAAACTTAATCTTGAAAACTGTGAATTTAATGAAGCAGGGGATGGAGTAATCGAAGTTCGGAACAGTCAATATATTGCTGATGATGAAATGCGGATTAAGTTAGAAGGAGCTCGAAAAATTGCCTATCGTACGTTTGTTATTGCAGGCATTCGAGACCCGCTATTAATCAACCAATTAGAGGAGGTAGAAAAAGAAGTCGTTAGGCAAGTAAGAAATTACTTTGCAGAGATTTCCGTGAATGATTACAAAATAAATTTCTATCATTACGGGAAGGATGCCGTTTTGGGTGAGCAGGAGCCCAGCCTCTTTTTTGGACATGAAATTGGGGTCATGTTCGAGGTATTGGCTAAAGATCAGGAATTGGCCAATGCGATTTGTGCCAATGTTAGATCCACCTTTTTGCATTTCGGCTATGTGGGGCGAAAATCGACAGCCGGAAATCTAGCTTTTCCATTTGCTCCGAGTGATATCGAGTTTGGCCCTGTTTATGAATTTTCTATTTATCATTTAATGCGAATTACACAAGACCCGTTCCTTTTGGAGATAGTGGAGGTATGAAAAATGGTCAAGTTGGTCGAAAAAGCGAAAATCCTGCGCAGTAAAAATGCGGGTCCGTTTGAGATTACTTTAGATGTTTTGTTCGATGACAAAAAGATTTATGAGGAAGTAAAGGATGCAGGGGTGATTACAAAAGAGAAGATTGCCGAAATTTATAATTTGAGCCTTGAGGATATCCACCATCTCGTTTATTTCGATCAAGCGCTTGGCATAAAAATAACAATCGCCAGGAAAATCTCTTCAGGGGGGCCGGGAGACAGGGATGTTTATGGTGCTCAACAGCATGCCCCATTAATGAATCTTGAAATTTAACAAGGATACTATTTGAGAAAGGGGTGAGGAGATGAGAAGGGGAGGTAGCTTAAAACGTATTCGCAAAGATTGGATTTTATATTTGATGCTGCTGCCTGGAATGCTCTATTTTGTCATATTCCACATTATTCCCATCGTCAATATGAAGCTGGCATTTCAGGATTACAGAATTATAGGCGAAAATATATGGGTTGGATGGAAGCATTTTGAGCAGTTATTCAGCTCACCGGCCTTTAAGGATGTCTTATTGAACACCGTGATTATCAGTACTATGAAGATTATTTTTATTTTCCCCGTTCCCATTCTTGTCTCGCTTTTGGTAAATGAATTGCGTTTTGGTCCATTTCGGAAATATGTTCAATCGGTTTCTTATTTACCTCACTTCCTATCCTGGGTGGTGATTGCAGGAATCTGGATTACATTGCTTGATCCACTTGATGGGGGCGTGAATGTTATACGCAACTTCTTTCAATTGCCCTCGCTTGACTATATGACTAGTAAAGAACATATTCGCTGGGTGCTCGTGTACTCAGAGATGTGGAGAAGTGCAGGATGGGATTCCATTTTATATTTGGCGGCAATCCTGAAAATTAATCCCTCGCTTTATGAAGCAGCCCGTATCGACGGGGCAACTACCCTTCAACAAATGCGCTATATTACCCTCCCCGCACTAATGAGTACAGTCGTCACTTTATTTATTCTAAATTTGGGATTCTTTATGAGTGCAGGATTTGACCAAGTATTTAACTTGATGAACGACTCGGTACTAAGTGTGATCGATATCTTGGATACGTATGTTTATAGAATTGGGATTCTGAATGGTCAATATTCATATGCAACAGCAGCAAGCTTGTTTAAGGGTGTCATAGGCTTGATATTGATTTTGGGTACCCATTTCTTATCAAAACGCTTAACCGGAAAAGGCGTATGGTAGAGGGGGAGTGAAGGTGAGGCGATTTGGCATCACAAAGGCGGTTATTCAATTAATTTTATTTATTTTTACCTTGGCTGTCTTAATTCCTTTATTTAATATTCTCGCAATGTCGCTATCCGATCCTGCAAGAGTCAATGAATTATCGGGTCTTGGAGTGATCCCCAAAGGCTTTTCGCTTATTAACTATGAAATTATCATGTCCAATCCGTTTATAGTAAAAAGTATTTTCAACTCGGTTTTTATAACAATCGTGGGGACCTGTCTAAACCTATTTTTAACAGCCATTACAGCCTATGTTCTGGCCAGAACCGAGTTTGTAGGCAAACGACTCGTATTGGTTGTCCTGATTGCCATTATGGTTTTTGAACCATCAATGATTACGGAGTATTTGTTAATGAAGGATCTGCATTTGCTAGATTCATATGCTGCCGTCATTTTCTATAAAGCGATTAATGTCTATTATTTATTCATCTTGATGCGTTTCTTCCAGGAAGTCCCTAACAGTATATTGGAAGCGGCCAAAATCGATGGGGCAGGACATTTCCGAATATTCACGAGAATTATGCTGCCCCTGTCAAAGCCGGCCCTTGCCACATTAGCTTTATTTTATGGCGTTTATCATTGGAATGAATATTTCCGAGCAACAATCTACTTGTCAGATCCAAATAAATGGCCGCTTCAGGTGGTGTTGCGACAATTCGTTGTAACGCAGGATAATACGACACTGTTGAAGGGAGTAGAAGGTATGACACCTGAGCTGCTGGCTGCTCTTGATTTTGGCTCCCTGCAATCAGCCACGATTGTGGTGGCTGTTATTCCGATGTTATTACTTTATCCACTCATCCTGAAGTATTTTACAAAGGGGACAATGGATGGTGGAGTGAAGGAATAAAGGTGAATCTTCCAGCATTGGAGGATTTGCGAATCCAAAATGATCACTACAAAATTTAGGTGGGGGGTTTTAAGGTGAAGAAGATGTTAGGGGTAATCTTACTTGGATTGTTTGCGGTTCTGTTGGTCGCATGCAGCGATAAAGCGGAGGAGGAAGCTATTGAGCCCGAAGTAACAGAGGATGGAAAAACGGTCATCACGATTGCCTATAAAGATGATGGACCTTCGAGTGAAGCTTCCGTAAAATACTACGATGCTTTGGAGGCAGCATTAAAGGAACATCGGGACTTGGATGTAGAATTTAATATTGTTGAAATAGCCCAAGGTGATTATGCAGAAAAATTAAATTTGCTGCTTTATAGCGGAGAGATTCCCGACCTTATTTATTTCCAAGGCAGTGATGAACAAATAGCGGCACAGGGATTGCTGGAGGATTTAACGCCATATATCAAGGATTCCGAGTATTTAAAAGATATTTTGTATGAACATAATGCTACTAGATTAGATAACTATCCATATCTATTATGGGTCAAACCAATCAATCATAAGGTACCGGTCGTACGTACAGATTTCTTGGAGCAATTAACTACTTCTGAAAGCTTGCTTGCTGATCCTACAGTTGAAAACTACCAAGCTTTCTTTAAGGAGTTGGTAGATAAAGGACTGTCCGAATATGGGATAACTGTAGCTGGTGATATAGCGGAGCTGGATTTCATTTTTAATCGGGCATTTGGTGTTACTTCCACTTGGTTGGAGGATGGTACTGGTGGTTATGTGTACAAAAAAGTATCCGATGCCGAAAAGGAAAAACTCGCTTTTTATGCGGAACTTTACGCAGGTGGTCTACTGGATAATCAGTATTTAACAAAACAATGGGATGTAAAAGAAGATGATTTTTATAACAACAAAGCTGGGGTAATTGTCGGTACAAATGGTAAAGTTATTGATTTATATAATACCCGTACCAAGGCGGTCAATGGGGACAGTGCAGAGTTAACCGTATTGCCGAGTGCTGCCGGAGTTTCATCCGGCTATGCAGCGACCAGCGTTACCAAGGAGCCGCGGGGGCTTGCAATATCGTCACAATCGCCAAACAAAGGAATCGCATTTGAAATTTTGGATTTCCTTGCGAGTCCTGAAGGGATGGAGCTTGATTTGCTGGGTTATGAGGGGGAGCACTACAAGATCGAGAATGGTGAAGTTGTGTTAACAGATAAATTTTATTCTGAATGGTTCTCCAGGTTCTGGGAGCCTCAAACTGTAACGCTGGATACACCATTAAGTTCGGAAACACCATTATTAAGTCCTCCAGGGCAAGCATCCACAGATGCAGTAGTGGACACTTATGTGGCGGATAATGACTTCACAATTCCAGAAGAGTACATTAGCCAGTGGGATGCAATGGAAAACTTATATAAAGAATTTGCTGCCGATATTATTACAGGAAAAGTTTCAATTGATGAGTTTGATGCTTTTGTAGAAGAGTGGTACGGGGCCGGCGGAGAAGACATCACAAAATTGGCGAATGAAACGGTAAAATAAAGGACTGTTAAAAATGAATGCATTTGAAGATCGTGTGAAAGGTGTTTTAATTTCAGCGGCACTGGGCGATGCGCTCGGTGCTCCTGTTGAAAAACTGTCACGGGAAGAAATTGAAAAGGAATATGGCTATGTAACCACTTTGAAAACACGGTGGTATAAGGAAGCATTAGGGGAAGAGGCAACACTTGGGAAGCGACGCGGAAATGGAATTATTACAGATGATACCCTGATGACTATTGCCCTTTGCCGTGTTTATAAGAAGGAAAGGCGTCATCTGGATGCCTATGATTTAGCCAATGAATTTACGAAAGAAATTGCTTTTCGAAAAACTTTTATACCTGAGTTTGGTCGTGATTCGCTCATATTGGACCGCTTATTTTATCCGGAAAAACATATTTTCCTTCGCCATGCGCTGGCAAATTGCGAGCCCCGTGAAGGTGGAATCGGTAATATGGTGAACTGTGGTGCAGCGATGTATATTGCCCCCATCGGAATTGTAAACGCAGGAAACCCACTTGCTGCATATAATGAAGCAATAGCATTTGCTTCGGGGCACCAAGTAAGCTACGGCCTTGAAGCGGCTGGGGTATTGGCAGCATGCGTGGCGTGTGCATTCATACCCAATGTTACGGTGCAAGAGGTTGTTGATGCAGCAATATCTTTAGCCAAGGATGGTACAAAACAAGCAATCATAGCGCTTACAAAAGAAGCGAAAGAATTAAGGAAACGTAAGTGCTCCTACCGGGAGTTGGTGAAATGTTTGCATGAAAGCATTTCACCCTTTTCGCCAATGGGTGATGATGTGCATCGCAAAATAGAAAAGGTCGGTATTCCTTCAAATCATTATACACCCAGCCGATTGTTCTCTATTGAAGAATTGCCGCTTGCATTAGCCTTTATCGTATATAACGATGGAGAATATTATAAATCTATTTTGGATGGCATCAATTCCGGAAGAGATACAGATTCGATCGGTGTAATGGCGGGAGTGATCTTGGGAGCGATGTATGGAACGAAATATATTAATGAAGATGACATTCACTTACTTTCCAAGACCAATCAACTGGACTTTAATGAGGAAGCGGCTTCTTTTGCGGAAGTGGCAAAAGAAATTATCCTAAGAGATTTGCAAATCATTCGCAAACAGGAAGGAATTATTGGGCATTAATGGGGGGGCCATATGATGATCCCAAAAAATTATCTCGAAAAGGTTTATGGAAGTATTCTAGCGATGAATGCCGGTATACGTTTAGGTGCGCCGGTGGAACCACCTGAATGGACAGCGGAAATGATTCAGGATGTTTTTGGAGAAATTAAAGATTATGTGAAGGTATATAATGTTTTTTCGGCAGATGATGATGCAAACGGTCCCATATTTTTTATAAGGGCATTACTGGACCATGCAAAGAATCGTCACCTACAGCCAGAAGATGTTGTGAAGACCTGGTTAAATTATTTGCGTGAAGGGTTGGGCATGATTTGGTGGGGAGGCGACCAAATCAGCACGGAGCATACAGCCTATTTAAATTTAAAAAAAGGAATTGGAGCTCCACGTTCCGGGTCTATAGAACAGAATGGAGAGACCCTTGCTGAACAAATTGGCGGTCAAATTTTTATTGATTCCTTTGGTCTAATCTTTCCAAATAACCCTAGTATGGCGGCTCAATATGCCGAGATTGCAGCGAGTGTATCCCACGATCGAAACGGGATATACGGAGCTCGTTTCATAGCCGCCTGTATTGCTTTGGCATTTGCAAAAGAAACTGTTCAAGAAGTAATCTCGGAAGCGCTAAAACAAATTCCAGAAGAATGTACGTATGCAAAGGTAGTTCAAGCAGTGGTTGATTTTCATAAAACGAATCCCACTGATTTCCGTTCTTGCCTCAAATATTTGGAAGAGGAATGGGGATACGATAAGTACGGAGGAGTCTGCCATATCATTCCGAATGCCGGGGTGTGTATTCTAGCTCTTTTATATGGCGAAGGGGATGTCAGCAGAACAATCGAAATTGCCACAATGTGTGGATGGGATACTGATTGCAACGCTGGTACAGTTGGTTCAATTGTGGGAGCATTAACCGGGATAGATGGAATTGCTCCTAATTACCGTAAGCCCATCAATGATTCCATCGTTGCTTCGAGTGTGTCGGGTTATTTAAATATCGTGGATTTGCCAACATTTGCAAAACAGATAGCCTTACTGGGCTACCGTAAAGCAAATGAAGAACCGCCCGCCCATTTAGTAAAAAGCTATAATGAGAAGGAAATCTATTTTGATTTCACTCTACCGGGTTCAACCCATGGATTTTGCACAAGTTATCCCTTTAAGACATTTTTGCGAAACTCGGCGAATAAAGGATATTCCACAAGCGGCTCCTTGGAAATTATCGTATTTAGGATGTACGAGGGAGATTTATCCACGGTTTTTTATCGAACGTTTTATAGGCGAAGCCTTTTCATGGATGAAAAATATTCACCGACCTTTGCGCCGACAGCCTATAGTGGGCAAACTGTTTCCATGAAAGTAAGGGTAGAGCGGTTACATGGGAAAGCAGTTATTTTAACGCCATATGTGCGTACTACCTTCGATAAAAAAATAATCAAGACAAAGGAATTCATAATTGCCAATAATATTTGGCGAACGATTGAATTTATAATTCCCGATACTAAAGGTGATTTAATAGAAGAAGTGGGTTTAATGATCCATTCTGACTCTTCAAGAACAGAAAGGGCATTCAGTAAAATCTTCCTGGATGAATTTCGTATCCATGGGAGTCCATCCTATGAAATTGATTTCAGCAAACAAGCTGTTGAGTTTAGGTGTGTGACGCCGTTTGCCCACCATCGGGGAAAATGGAAGCTGGAAGAGGATAAAATGAAAATGGAGAGCAATGAAAGTTGCTTTAGTTTCACTGGGCATTATTATATGGAAGATGCGAGCATTGAAGCGCAGATCATTCCGGAAAGCGGAAATTCTCATGGAATTCTCTTTAGATCTCTTGGTACAGAACAATTCTATTATGCAGGTTTCGACTCCGAAGACAAAGTATCAATAGGTCTGAAAAATTTTGATGCGACTGTACTGGCCACAAAAAACTATAAGTGGCAGCACGGTGAGTTGTATCATTTAAAAGTGAAAGCAATGGATAATATTTTATCTTTATATATAAATGATGAGCTTTTATTGACTGTACAAGACGATACTTATCAGCATGGCATGTGGGGGTTTTATGCTTTTGAAGGTGGAGAATGCTCCTATGGCAATATTAAAGTAAATTAAAGAGAAGGTATAGCCCAATCTAATTTTTGGGTTATACCTTTTATAATGCAAATCTAAACATTGTTTTTTTAAAATAGGATAAAAGATACACAATTTACTACTATCTATTAATATAACTTTTGTTGTACTATATAAGAAATTAAGTGAAAAGAGGAATGGAAAGTTGTACAAAGCAAATCAATTGATCCAAAATATACTTCTAGCATTCGTCATGTCTTGTTCCATCACATCTATATTCAAAGCAACGTCCTATACATGGTTGAAAGCTGAAGTAATACATATTCCCTTATTGTTTATTGTGATGTTCGGTCTTTCGTTATTCATTGTGGAGGATGTTCGAGATAGCTTTAAAAAAGTATTGAAATTTGAAAGCAGAAAAGACAAAAGACCAATTTGGCAAGTTGGTGTAGGGATGATTTTTTACTTCACACAAGTAGGAATAGTAGAGGTATTTGCCCGCAGCCTAATGGTACACGATCTTGGTGGAATGCCGCTTTATCTAGTTTTCGCCTTCATGAACGCATTTTTACTGACAGTAATATACGAAGAAATTTTTTATCCGAAATTATCAAAAACTCAGTCTCCCAAAATACATGGTTGAGTTATTCAATAATCGTCCCTTATAGCACGTATTGGTCGCATTTTCGACTGATACGTGTTTTATAATGGAAAAAAGACGGTCGAAAGGATAAAGTAAAATAGAGACATTTTATATAAGAAAAAGATTTGTTTTGGATGAAGGAGAGCGTTTAATGACTAAAGATAAATTATTATTGCTAGATGGAAATAGCTTGGCATATCGTGCATTTTTTGCGTTGCCGCTGCTGGCGAATGACAGTGGGATTCATACGAATGCTGTATATGGCTTTACAACGATGCTGCAAAAAATACTAGAAGAAGAGAAACCGACAAAAATGCTTGTTGCTTTTGATGCCGGTAAGACAACCTTCCGTCACGATTCCTACGGGGAATACAAGGGCGGGAGACAGAAGACGCCGCCAGAGCTTTCGGAGCAATTTCCGTATTTGCGAAAGCTGATTGATGCCTATCAAATCAAGCGATATGAAAAAGAACTTTACGAAGCGGATGATATTATAGGCACCCTTGCAAAGCAAGCTGAAAATGAAAAAATGGATGTCATCATTGTTTCAGGTGATAAAGACTTAACTCAGCTCGCTACGGATCAAGTAACGGTTTATATCACCCGTAAAGGCATGACGGATATCGAAAAATATACACCTACGCATATAGAAGAAAAGTACGGGCTCTCGCCGTCTCAAATCATTGATATGAAGGGGCTGATGGGCGATGCTTCCGATAATATTCCGGGCGTACCGGGTGTTGGCGAAAAAACAGCCATCAAATTACTGAAGGAATATGGTTCTGTTGAGTCTTTATATGAACAGATTGAAGACATGAAGAAGTCGAAAATGAAAGAGAAGCTAGTGGAGAATGAAGAATCGGCAAAGCTATCCAAAAAGCTTGCTACCATTTTCACGGAAGCGCCTATTGATATCAAGCTGGAGGATTTAAACTATCCAGGACCAAATGAAGAAGAACTTTTAAATGTATGGCAGGAACTGTCTTTTAAATCATTAATTGAGAAAAGCGACTTCCAAGCAGAAGAAATAGAGACGGCTGAACTGGATTTTGACATTGCCCAGGAAGTGACGGAGGATATGCTGAAGGATGTAATGGCTGTTCATGTTGAAATTGAAAATGAGCATTACCATTCATGCAGAGTTTTGGGCTTTGCCTTTACGGATGGAGCAGAAACATTCTATCTTTCTTTTGAAGCGATGCAACAAAACGAAGCAATAAAAAATTGGTTGGAAGATGAAACGAAGAAAAAGTATATGTCAGATAGTAAATCAGCCCAGGCCATTTTAAATCGTGTAGGGATTACGTTGCGTGGTGTTGAATTTGATATGTTGCTGGCAGCTTATATTGTCAATCCAGCCATATCCGGTGATGATATCGCTACACTTGCAAAAGAGTTTGGCTATACGGATATTCAAGCCAACGAAACGATTTATGGAAAAGGTGCAAAATGGGCGGTACCAACAGAGAAGGTACTAGCTGAGCATGTTAGCCGTAAAGCCTTTGCCATCTGGTCGCTACAGCCGATTCTTGAAGAGAAGCTAAAGGAAAATGAACAGTTCGCGCTATATTACGATTTGGAGCTTCCACTTGCGTCAATTCTCGGATCTATGGAAAGTAAAGGAATCAAGGTTGATATTCCGACACTTGAAAAAATGGGCGAAGACCTGGAACAGAAAATTAGCGCTCTTGAAAAAGAGATTCACGACCTTGCAGGAGAGAAGTTTAATATTAATTCGCCTAAGCAATTAGGTGTCATTTTATTTGAGAAGCTGGGTCTTCCGGTAGTGAAGAAAACAAAAACGGGTTATTCAACAGCTGCTGATGTCCTGGAAAAGCTGCAAAGTGAACATAAAATTGTTCAATATATTCTAGATTATCGTCAATTGGCGAAGTTACAGTCCACTTATATTGAAGGGCTTATGAAGGAAGTTCACTGTGAAGACAGCAAGGTGCATACTCGCTTCCAACAAGCATTAACTTCTACCGGCCGATTAAGTTCAACAGATCCAAACCTTCAGAATATCCCGATTCGCCTGGAAGAAGGTCGAAAAATTCGGCAAGCATTTGTCCCATCAGAAGAAGGATGGGTATTATTTGCAGCAGACTATTCACAAATCGAATTGCGTGTACTGGCTCATATGTCCAATGATGAAGCTTTAGTGGAAGCTTTTAATGAAGGGATGGATATTCATACTCGTACGGCAATGGATGTGTTCCATGTGTCGGAAGATGAAGTGACTTCAAATATGCGCCGTGCCGCAAAAGCTGTTAACTTCGGTATTGTTTACGGGATCAGTGATTACGGCCTGTCCCAAAGCTTGAATATTACACGAAAAGAAGCCGGAGAATTTATCGAGAAATACTTGGAAAGCTTCCCGGGTGTAAAAGAATATATGGATACAATTGTACAAGAAGCGAAGTTAAAGGGGTATGTAACGACAATTTTAAATCGCCGCCGTTATTTACCGGATATTACGAGCAGAAATTTCAACCTTCGCAGTTTTGCAGAGCGTACTGCCATGAATACGCCAATTCAAGGGAGTGCAGCCGATATTATTAAAAAGGCGATGATTGATATGGATGCTCGCCTAAAAGATGAAGGCTTGAAGTCAAAATTATTACTGCAGGTACACGATGAATTAATTTTTGAAGCACCAAAAGAGGAAATTGAAATTTTAGAGCGAATTGTACCGGAAGTAATGGAACATGCAATCGAACTGGCAGTCCCGTTAAAAGTTGATTTCAATTATGGTCATACTTGGTACGATGCGAAATAAGGAAGTGGAATTATGCCTGAATTACCGGAGGTAGAAGGTGTTGTTCGGGCACTGGTGCCTGCTGTTGAAGGGAAGACCATTATGAAAGTGGAACTCTCGGACACGATCTACGCCTCTTTTGGACTAGGCAAACAATGCATTGTCAAGAATATTGAGCCGAACCTATTTGAGGAAGTAATGCAAGGAATGCATATCCAAAAAGTTACGCGTCGATCGAAATATATTTATTTTCATATAGAGAAAAATCAGGAAAGCTTTCTTTTTGTCAACCATCTTGGAATGACCGGAGCATGGTTTGTTGTTCAGACTTTGGGCGATATCACGGAAGAGAAGTTTCGTAAGCATGTGCATGCAGTATTTACGCTGGAAACGGGAGAACTTCTAGTGTATTCGGATATCCGAAGATTTGGCGAGCTTCGATTTATTAAAAAAGTCGAGGAGCATCCGCCACTTCTTCTAATGGCACCAGAACCATTTGATAGTGTCGCATGTGAATTCTTTTTAGATAAATGTGCGCTGCCAAAATATCAAAATAAGCCTATTAAGGAAGTCATCATGGATGGCCAAGTCATTTCGGGCTGCGGCAATATATATGCTACAGAGGCTTTGTTCAAGATGGGCATTCATCCTGCTCGGAAAACGAACCGCATTAGCAAAAAACGAAAAATTGAATTGTTCGAAGCAATTCGGACAATTCTACAGGAAAGCATCGAGATGGGTGGTTCTACAATCTCGGACTACCGCAATATTAACGGGGAAGCCGGGGGGATGCAAAACCGTTTGAAAATGTATGGTAAGAAATTTTGCCCTCAATGTAATACAGCTACAAAAGCATTAAGTATAGGTGGACGTACTTCGGTATATTGTCCAAAATGTCAGCATTAAAGGGTGTAGTGGAATGATTATTGGGTTAACAGGCAGCATTGCAAGCGGTAAAAGCACCGTTGCCAATATGTTGAAGGAGTATGGTCTGCCTATTGTCGATGCAGATGTAGTTGCTCGACTTGTAGTGGAACCGGGAACACCGACTCTCCAAAAAATTGTAGAGCTATTTGGTGAAGAGGCCCTGACTGAAAACGGTGCTATGAATCGCCAGAAAATCGGCGCCATCATATTTAATAACGAAGAAAAAAGAAAAGAGCTAAACAGCATTATTCATCCAGCCATCAGGCAAGAAATGCTTCGCCAACGCGATGAGCATGTTAAAAATGGTGCAAAAACGGTGGTTATGGATATTCCTTTATTGTTCGAAAGTAAGCTGCAGCATTTTGTAGAGAAAATATTGGTTGTATCTGTTTCAGAAGAAACGCAGTTAAAACGGTTAATGGAGCGCAATCAATTAACGGAACGGGAAGCCAAGGCACGTATTGAATCCCAGCTGCCGCTAAGTGTGAAAGAACAAGGAGCAGATGCGGTCATTAATAATAATGGAACAATCGAACAGACTGCAAAACAGTTGGGAAACATATTGCGTAATTGGAATGTTATTTAGCAATTAGAGCAATTTCTTGTACTTTAGGTGGATTATTTAGATAAATAGGTTATACAATTGGTCGACTGGATGGTCGGCCTTTTTATTTTCAAAATAAAGTTATTAATGGTAGCTTAAAGGGTAACTATAGAGTAAATAGGCTACCACTTGTGAAAAGGTTTAGTTCTATTCATACACTTTGCATTTTTTCAGAAAATAGAAACTTTTTAATTCTGAATAAATTGTGTTCACCTTTTAGGTAAATGTGTTATACTAATTGCAAGAGATAGAATAATATATTACTAACTGCAAATACAGGAGGATTTACAAACAATGACAGTTTCTATTGCTATTAATGGGTTTGGCCGTATTGGACGCATGGTTTTCCGCCAAGCAATTGCTCAAGATGAATTAAATATCGTTGCGATAAATGCTAGTTATCCATCAGAAACGTTAGCACATTTAATTAAGTATGACACAAATCATGGCCGCTTTGAAGGTACAGTCGAAGCGGAAGAGAATGCTTTAATTGTCAATGGAAAGCGTGTTCAACTGATTAGTGAACGTGATCCATTACAATTGCCATGGAAACAACTAGGTGTAGATCTTGTAATTGAAGCAACAGGTAAATTTAATGATCGTGAAAAAGCAGCAATGCATTTAGAAGCTGGTGCGAAAAAAGTTATCTTAACTGCTCCGGGTAAAAATGAAGATATAACACTTGTAATGGGTGTAAACGATGAGTTGTTGGATCTTGACAAGCATGACGTAATTTCAAATGCTTCTTGTACAACAAACTGCCTGGCTCCTGTAGCAAAAGTGTTGAATGATACATTCGGTATTGAAAACGGTTTAATGACAACTGTTCACGCCTATACAAATGACCAAAAGAACTTAGATAACCCACACAAGGATCTGCGTCGTGCGCGTGCATGTGCGGACAGCATCATCCCAACTTCAACAGGTGCTGCAAAAGCACTATCACTGGTATTGCCTGAACTAAAAGGCAAATTGCACGGAATGGCTTTGCGTGTTCCAACTTCTAATGTTTCACTGGTTGATCTAGTAGTGGATCTTCAAAGAGATGTAACGGTTGAAGAAGTAAATGAAGCATTCAAGGCAGCAAGTGAAGGTCCATTAAAAGGAATTTTAAACTTTACAATGGAACCATTAGTTTCAACAGACTATAATACAACAACATACTCATCTACAATTGACGGTCAGTTGACAATGGTTATGGGTACTCGCAAAGTGAAAGTGCTTGCTTGGTATGACAATGAGTGGGGATATTCTGCTAGAGTAGTAGACTTAACAAAGAAAATTGTAAATGCTTTAGAAGCAGTTAACGCGTAACTGTTTGTGCAACAAATCACAAAAAGGTAGGGGCATATGCTCCTATCTTTTTTGTTGTGAAGATATTCCACTTAGTTATCCGTTGTACTAATAAAAATACTAATAATTGTCCGATAGGTGCGTGGACGTAGCACACAAGCCGCAGAGCCAACTTGTGACTGTCTCTTCGATTTGTCTTTGGGGCCAATACGACGTTGGTCATGGTAAAAATGCAACACGATGTTGAGTTGTTGTCAGCGGCTTTTGTGAAAGGTCCACTCAGGCATTGTTAAACCTTCTTCTGAACCTTCTAGAGATATTGCGCAGCTTACATAGTAGGCTGCGCCTTCTCTTACAGATGCCTAATCTGGATATTTTATCCTAATTGTCTTTTATTTTTCATCACCAGAAAGTTAATAACTGCATGAAAGAAGAAAAATGTTAGAAAACCATGTTTTTCTGTTGCAAAATGTATTAGAATTGACTATTACGAACACAAAGTAACTGCTATTTTTCTATATAAATAAGATTTGTTATAATGGGAGTATAAGAGAACTTGGTTAAGTCGCCATTTAGCGATTCGCCTTAGTTGCAATTATACAGGCAAGACAGTTGTATAATTGCTTATCTGTCTAAAAAGAGTGAGACGGGAGAAATACTATGAGATGTCCAGCTTGTCAATATAACGGAACACGTGTTGTGGATTCAAGACCTGTTGATGATAATAAAGAAATTCGACGACGCCGGGAATGTGAGTCCTGTGGCGTTCGTTTTACTACGTTTGAAAAGATTGAAGAAACGCCTTTAATCGTCGTTAAAAAAGATGGCTCGAGGGAAGAATTTAGTCGAGAAAAGGTTTTGCGCGGACTGATTCGTGCTTGTGAAAAACGCCCGGTAACTTTGGATACTTTAGAAGGAATTGCCTTGTCCGTAGAAAAAGATTTAAGAAGAATAGGCAACTCCGAAGTGCGTTCTGACGATGTTGGCGAGAAGGTTATGAATTTGCTGGCAAAAGAAGACGAAGTGGCCTATGTTCGTTTCGCTTCCGTCTATCGCCAGTTTAAAGATATTAATGTATTTATTGCAGAAATGAAAGAACTGCTTCAACGTCAATCAGATTTGAAAAAATAAAGGTTTTTGGAGGGAATTAAATGGTTCATTTGTATAAGGAAGTACAGCCAACGGATCATTTTGAAATCAGTCTCCCTCATTTTCTTTCAACGAATGAACGCCAATTGTTAACATTATTCTATCAACCCTTGACTGGCCCTGAACCAATCAGTCTTTACTTAACTTTATGGGCTGAGGGGGAGGATTTACATAACAATCATCCGATGACCCATTACTATTTAATGAATGTTTTAAATATGCCGATCGGGAAAATATTTGAGGCACGAATTGCCCTTGAAGCGATTGGATTACTGCGGACCTGGCGAAAAGATGAAGATGATAGCCGCCAGTTTATTTATGAGTTAATTCGTCCGCTCGATGCACCGGCATTTTTTCAAGATCCCTTGCTCTCGATGTTCTTATTCTCAAAGATAGGTGAACAAGCTTATCGAAAGCTGCGCAGACGCTTTACGAGGGCCATCAATAAAGACACGTTCAAAGAGGTTTCCCGTTCGTTTATGGATGTGTACAAGCCTGTTCATATGAATGTGCCAAAGGATTTTGCCGAGGTGAATGAAGGAAAGAAACAGGATTACCCGTTTTATTTCGAACAGTTTGATTTCAATTTGCTGATGTCGGGGTTATCGGAAAACTTGATTCCTTCCAGCAGTATCACCGCTGAAGTAAAGGAAGTAATTGCAAAGCTTGCCTTTCTTTATCACCTATCGCCAATGGATATGCAAAAGGTTGTGATTTTGGCGCTGGATGATAACGTGCATATCTCGATTGACCGACTTAAAAAAGCAGCTGCAGACTATTATAAGCTGACTGTGTCGAAGGATGCCCCAAAAATGGAAAAGACCTTTGTTCAAAGTGAAAAGCCGCAAATGGCGCAAAAAACATCCAAGGAACAAGAGCTTCAAATCTATCTTGAAACAACGCCGCCGCTTCAAGTTTTGAAAGATATAAACAATGGCAAAGAACCGCTGCCATCTTCGGTTGAATTGGCCGAGGATTTAATTATGAAGCACGGGATGCCGGTGGGCGTAGTAAATGTTCTTCTGGAATATGTGATGCTCACAACGGATATGAAACTTCCGAGAAAATATGTGGAAAGAATTGCGGACCACTGGATGAGGAAAAACCTCAAAACAGCTAAAGAGGCAATGGATTTGGCACGAACTGAAAGAGATCAGTATACAAAGTGGAAAAACGAAAATAACACTAAAGCCACTGGTGCAAAGCAAAGTGGCACTGGCTATAAAAATCAAAGTAGACAAAGTAAAGAAATAATCCCCGAGTGGTTTTATAAGCGAAACAAACAGGAAGAAACCAAGCAGCCTGATATTGAAAAACAGAAGTCAACTGAGGAACGACGCAAAAAGATCTTAGAAGCGTTGGGACAATCAGATGGAGAGGTGAATTAAAATCGAACCTATAAATAAAGCCCTGAATAGAGTGATAAATATGCCCTCTTTTCAGGAACGATATGAGAAAATGAGACGTGAAATTCTTGAAAATGAACAAGTTCAAAAGTTTCTGGAAGAAAATGACACACTGGTCAATAAGGATATGGTCGAGCGGGGTCTGACAACATTACATGAATATATTACCCAAAACCCTTCTTGTTGCGGTTGCGACAATACGGATTATTGTACAAACAATTTAAATGGCTTCGTACCTAAGCTATCAATCATCCGTAATTCAATAGAAATTGAATACTATAAATGTGAACAAAAGCTGATTGAAGAAGAAAGACGCGAATCAGCGAAGATGATTTCGAGTATGTATATGCCAAAAGATGTGTTAAGAGCTAGAGTGAAAGATTTATTGGATAATGATTCGCAGATGGATGTAGCGGAGCTGGCATCCAGGTTCATTAAGAAAGTGAAGGAAACTGGTAAATTACCTTCAAAAGGGCTTTATATCTATGGCCCGTTTGGAGTGGGGAAATCGTTCGTCCTCGGTGCCATTGCGAATGAGCTGGCGAGCAGTAAAATCCGTTCTGTCATTGTTTTCGTTCCTGAATTCTTAAGTGAAATGAAACAAGCGATTTCGGATAATACTCTTCAGGATAAGGTAGACTTTGTCAAAAAGGCCCCGGTATTAATGCTGGATGACCTGGGGGCGGAAACTTTATCGACTTGGACGCGTGATGAAATTTTGGGAACAATCCTTCACTACCGAATGGCAGAAGAATTACCAACCTTTATTACGTCGAACTTTGATTATGATGGGTTGGAAAATCATTTGGCCAATTCCCAAAAAGGCGGCGTTGAAGTAGTAAAAGCTGCTCGTATTATGGAACGTATTAAAGCAACTACCACACCGATTCAAATGGAAGGGTCAAACCGAAGAATCTAAAAAATTTCAGCTGGTTGTTGCAATTTTAAAACTTCGGGCGTATACTACATTGTAATTAAGCTATATTTAAATGCTTTGATAAGGACAACAAGTTTGTGTATCCGGCTTAAAAAGAGAGGGAAGCCTTGGCTGGAAGCTTCCTAGTACGCACACATACTTTACTACCTTGGAGCATTGGCGGGGATAATCCGCCGACGTCATTCGGTACGTTAACCGACCTTGAGCTTCGTCTGATAACTTGTTTATCGGAAGGAAGAAGGGTGGAACCACGAGCATACGCGTCGTCCCTTTCATAGGGATGGCGCTTTTTTTATTGTCCAGCTTCCGCAGCTGGACAATAAATACCAGATGCTCTATAAACTCGATAAATTAGAAAAGGAGCAATAAATATGTCAGAATTAATTAAATTAACTTTCCCAGATGGCGCTGTAAAGGAATTTGAGCGTGGCACATCAACTGCTGATGTTGCAGGCTCAATCAGCCCTGGACTTAAAAAACAAGCGTTGGCAGGTAAACTGAACGGTGCGTTGATTGATCTAAAAACGCCGATTGAAGAAGATGGTGCAATCGAAATCATTACACCAAAATCCGAAGAAGCTTTGGAGATCCTGCGTCACTCAACTGCACACTTAACAGCACAAGCATTAAAACGTTTGTACCCAGGAATCAAACTAGGTATCGGACCGGTAATCGAAGGCGGTTTCTATTATGACGTGGATGCACCTGAACCAATTTCTGCAGATGATTTCCCTAAAATCGAGAAAGAAATGAAGAAAATCATCGCAGAAAACATTGAAATTGAACGCAAAGATGTTTCTCGCGATGATGCCCAAAAGATTTATGAAGAAGTCGGCGATGAATATAAATTGGAGCTTTTAGAAGCGATTCCAGCCGATGAGCAAGTTTCTATCTATTACCAAGGGGACTTTTTCGACCTTTGCCGAGGAATTCACGTACCTTCAACAGGCAAGCTGAAAGAATTTAAATTGCTTTCTTTAGCAGGAGCTTATTGGAGAGGAAACTCTGATAATAAAATGCTTCAACGTATTTACGGTACAGCATTCTTCAGCAAAGAAGACTTAAAGCATCACCTTCAAATGCTTGAAGAAGCAAAAGAGCGTGATCACCGTAAAATCGGTAAAGAATTAGAATTGTTTACTTTATCCCAGACAGTTGGACAAGGTTTACCACTATGGCTGCCAAACGGTGCAACAATCCGTCGTACAGTTGAGCGCTACATCGTAGATAAAGAATTGCGCCTTGGTTACAAACATGTATATACACCAGTTCTAGGATCAAAAAAGCTATATGAGACTTCCGGACATTGGGGTCATTACCAAGAAGATATGTTCCCACCGATGGAAATGGATAACGAAACGCTAGTGCTTCGCCCGATGAACTGTCCACACCATATGATGGTTTACGCAAGCAGCATGCACTCTTACCGTGAGCTGCCAATTCGTATTGCTGAGCTTGGCACAATGCACCGTTATGAATCTTCCGGTGGTTTATCTGGTTTACAACGTGTTCGCGGCATGACTTTAAACGATGCACATATCTTTGTACGTCCTGACCAAATCAAAGAAGAATTCAAACGTACAGTTGAATTAGTGTTAGATGTTTATAAAGATTTCGAGTTGACAGACTATAAATTCCGTCTATCTTACCGTGATCCTCAAGATACAGAAAAATACTTTGATGATGATGCGATGTGGGAAAAAGCGCAAAGCATGCTAAAAGAGGCAATGGATGATCTAGGTTTGGAATACTTTGAAGCAGAAGGTGAAGCTGCTTTCTATGGTCCAAAATTAGATATTCAAGTAAAAACTGCGATTGGTAAAGAAGAAACATTATCAACAGTTCAATTGGACTTCTTATTACCGGAACGCTTTGATTTAACTTATGTTGGTGAAGACGGAAAACAACATAGACCAGTTGTTATCCACCGTGGTGTAGTTTCAACAATGGAACGCTTCATTGCCTTCTTGATTGAAGAATACAAAGGGGCATTCCCAACTTGGCTGGCACCGGTTCAGGTTGAAATCATTCCTGTTTCAAACGAAGTTCACTTCGATTATGCGAAACAAGTTGAAGAGAAACTTGTAGCAGCAGGAATTCGTGTGGAAATGGATTATCGCGAAGAAAAACTTGGCTATAAAATCCGTGAAGCACAAATGAAGAAAATCCCTTACATGCTTGTATTGGGGGATAAAGAAATGGAAGCTGGCGACGTAAACATTCGCCGTTACGGCTCAAAAGATTCAGAGACGATTTCTTTAGATAACTTCCTGGAAATGATTAAAGCTGAAGCAAATAAATAAAACAAAAAACTTGGATGAAAAGTATTTTTTCATCCAAGTTTTTTTAGATTTTTTAATAGGCAGATTGATAAAAGTAGCTCCAGCCTTCCTGTATACCGGAAGCAAATGAGTCTTTTGCAAAATATACATTCGGCAGATATCTATAACGTTTGATTTCTTCTTGGCAGTTGCCGACAATGACAGCTGGTAAACCCAATCTCAGCATGTCCACGTCATTTCCCGAATCTCCGGCAACCAGTATCCTGAAATGTTCGGGTGCAAATTTCTGAAGAACGTATTTTAAGGCTTCTCCCTTATTTGTGTGAGAGGGTAGAATATCTACATCCTTGTTTGAACTGTACATTAAATAGAAGGCTATATGATAGAGTTTAAGCATTTCTTCTACCTCTTTCACATAACCTGGATCATCGTGAATAGTAAATGATAAGCGATAATCATTTGGCAATGGTTGACGTTTAAGCTTTTCGTATTTCTTTGTCACACTTAGAATGAGATCCGGGTTCCAATCCGCCGATGTAATGAGGCGCCATTGTTCATCTTCCTCCAAATTAGGGCCGATATGGATCGATGCACCTACATCACATATTAAAATACTAGGTTTCGGTAGTTGTTGCTCCTCTATGAGTTCCATGGCAGAAGCATAATGCCTGCCTGTTATATAGATTAATGAGATGGGAATTTGTTGTTCTTTAAAGTATGACCAAAGCTGATCGCACTTTTCTTTGTTGCCAACTAGTGTATTATCTAAATCAGTTGCTAAAATTTCATTACCTAACAGTCTCATATATCTTCTCCTCATAAAGGTGATTGATTTTTTGTGCGATATGCTGCCATTTAAATTCTCTTTGTGCGAACTTGCGCGCATTATTTCTTAACTCTGTCAGAACGTGAGGCTTAGTCAATAAAGTATGCATAGACTCGGCAAGTTTCGCAATATTTCCTTTTGTAACATGCAGTCCTGTCTTACCTGGAAGGACAATATCTTTCAGACCCCCTACTTTTGAAGCTATGACAGGGCAACCGCAAGCTTGTGCCTCAGCCGCCACCATACCGAATGATTCATAATAAGAGGGTACTACAGTAGCTAGTGCATCTTTAAAAAGATTTGCAAGCTCCTTTTCATTGCGCGGACCTAGAAATTTTATGCGATCTTCAAGACCTTTGATTTCCTGTCTCATTTTAGGGTCGTTGGGATAAAACTTATTTAGATCCACACTGGATTCCGTACCACCTGCAATAAGCAGTTTTATGTTTTTTGGTATTTGCTTTTTCTCAACCAACTCACGGAATGATTGGATTAATACAAAAATACCTTTTGATTCTTCCAAGCGTCCTACAAATAAAAAATAGTTTCCGAACTCAAAAGGTTTTGTATATAAGCGATGATAAGTATCAGCAACACCTATAGGCACGATATGGATGTTTGCGGGTGATTTAACGGTTTCAAGTATTAACTGCTTTTCATTAGGGGTTGTGGCGATAATCTGATCGACCGAAGACAAGATTTTTTCTTCATAATACAAGCGTCTTTTGTCTTTTAGGCCTGTCCCTAATTGTTTGGCAATTCCTAAAGAATGGTTCGTGTGAAACCAAGGTAAGTGGAACTCTTTTTTAATTCGTAAACCGAGTACGCCTGATAGCCAATAATGGGTATGAAGAATCTCATATTCCGATAGATCAAGTATATTTTTCATTTCTTTGTAGAAATTTGGCAGCAGTTTAAACAATTCATTTTTATCGACAAATCCTTTTTTGCCAGCCGCTAATCGAATAACGCGGCTATTTTTGCCGAAATGTTCAACTTGGGGAGCATCTTCTAGACACCAATGTGTAACAACATCCACCGCGTATCCCATCTCTTCTAATGATAACGCCAACTGACGAACATAATTATTTTGACCACCCGCCTGTTTGCTGCCGAGTGGAGCTAGGGGATCACCATGATCCGAGATAAATAGTACTTTTCTTTGAAGCATACTTATACCTCCGTTTGTTGTTATTTGATGTATTTTAATTTGCAAAGTTACTGAAACGCTCTCCTCTGGACATCCATCCTTTTCTTAAAAGAGTGAAGGGAATGTGTATGTTTTCTTCCCTTCAATTTTTCTTTGAAACATTTTTTGACAAATAAAATGCTTATTTTACAAAATTTTAATGATAATGAAATAGATTTTTAATAAGTCTTGTATTATAGTTGCTTTTCGTAAAAAAACATGGTTTAATTAATTCTTGTGAATATCGATACTATTTCTAAAGCTAGACACGAATTAAAGTGTTGACTTTGAGTCTAATAGCTGGTATTATTGATATGGTTATGAATACAGTTTGTGGTTAAAGTAGAGGCTGCCCGCTTCTCACCTGAATGACGCTTTTGCAGTTGACAGGTATTGACACGTTGAATTTTTTGCGCTGACTAATGAGCGTATGAATATATAGCGGGCGGACATCTTCTGAAATGTCCGTCCTTTTTTTATGGACATACTTAGGAAGTGTACCGTTCAACCGGGCATATTTGCTCTTAACTCATGTATTCCCGACACAAACCTGGAGGTGGATTCGTATTAGCAAAGACATGTATGTAAACGAAGGCATTCGCGCGCGTGAACTTCGTCTAATCGATCATAATGGTGATCAGCTAGGAGTTAAATCTCGTAACGAAGCGTTAGAAATCGCCGCTCGTGTAAACTTGGATCTTGTCCTTGTGGCCCCTCAAGCTAAGCCACCAGTCGCTCGTATTATGGACTATGGTAAGTTTAAGTTTGAACAGCAAAAGAAAGATCGCGAAATTCGTAAAAATCAAAAAGTCATCAATATGAAGGAAGTTCGTTTAAGTCCAACAATTGATGAACATGATTTCCAAACGAAATTGCGTAATGCGATCAAATTCCTTGAAAAAGGCGACAAAGTAAAATGTTCTCTACGTTTTAAAGGTCGTGCGATTACTCATAAGGAAATTGGTCAACGCGTTTTAGATCGATTTGCTGAAGCTTGTGCTGAAGTTGCAACGGTTGAACAAAAGCCGAAGATGGAAGGCAGAAGCATGTTCTTAGTTCTTCAACCAAAGAACGAGAAATAGTAACACCGACGAATAGTTTAGGAGGAAATTCAAAATGCCAAAAATGAAAACTCACCGTGGCGCTGCGAAGCGTTTCAAGAAAACGGGCAAAGGAAAATTAAAATTTGACCGTGCTTACGGAAGCCACTTATTCGCTAACAAATCTACAAAACAAAAACGTCACCTACGTAAAGCGAAAGTTGCTACATCTGGTGATTTCAAACGTATCAGATCTTTATTAACTTACATGAAATAATTTTTGTGTAAAAACGCACGTGATTTTAATTAAACATTCGGAAGAATTAGCAGGAGGTAATTAGTATGCCACGCGTAAAAGGCGGAACAGTAACGCGCAAGCGTCGTAAAAAGGTTTTAAAATTAGCAAAAGGTTATTTTGGTTCAAAACATACATTATACAAAGTTGCTAACCAAGCAGTAATGAAGTCAGGTCAATATGCATACCGTGACCGTCGTCAAAAGAAACGTGATTTCCGTAAATTATGGATCACTCGTATCAATGCAGCTGCACGTTTAAACGGTCTTTCATACAGCCGTTTAATGCACGGTTTAAAAGTAGCTGGAATCGAAGTTAACCGTAAAATGTTAGCTGACCTAGCTGTAACTGACGCACAAGCATTTGCTCAATTAGCAGATGCAGCTAAAAAAGCAGTAGCGAAATAATTAAATTTGCGGAGCAAATTTAATTATTTCTGCACCGAAAGCGAAAGCGACAGGTGCAAAATTATTTCTGCACCGAAAGCGAAAGCGACAGGTGCAAAATTATTTCTGCACCGAAAGCGAAAGCGGCAGGTGCAAAATTATTTCTGTGGCGAAAGCGAAAGCGGCAGGTGTAAAATTATTTCTGTGGCGAAAGCTTTAGCGGCAGCTGCAGAAATAACATCACATTTACATATTCAGGTGTAAAGTGAACATATAAATAAAAGGCTGGTAGGACATCCTATCAGCCTTTTTATTTAATAGAATTTTATCTTAAAGACAAGACGTCGATTTTTGGCCAAAATCGTGAAAGAAGGAATTTCCTATGGAATTAGCATTTTTAGCTTATGTTGTCGTAATGTCTATCGTACTTTGCATTTTTATGTATGTAGATAAATCCAGGGCAAGAAATCATGAATGGCGTATTTCGGAAAAATCCTTATTTACCCTGGCCATCCTTGGCGGAGCGTGCGGTGGGGTGTTGGGAATGTATCTATTCCGCCACAAAACAAAGCATAGCTCCTTTGCATTCGGATTCCCACTAATCGCCGCCATTCAAGTTTTTATTGTCGTACGGGCTTTTAATCTTTTTTAAATAATGCTAGAAACCCTATCAAAATGCCAATCACTTTAAGGTGATTGGCATTTTTATTTTGTAAGTGATGAATGCGAATCTAAGGGTGATTTGCGTTTCATAAGAAAGATGAGACGCGTTCCGAAGGGAAAACGGAAGTGGGATGCGTTATAGAAGTGGGATGAAACGCGTTTTTGAAGTGAAAACGGAAGTGAGATGCGTTATAGAAGCGGGATGAAACGCGTTTTGAAAGGAAAACAGAGGTGAATGCGTTATAGAAGCGGGATGAAACGCATTCTGAAAGGAAAACGGAAGTGGGATGCGTTATAGAAGCGGGATGAAACGCGTTTGAAAGGAAAACAGAGGTGAGATGCGTTATAGAAGCCGGATGAAACGCGTTTTGAAAGGAAAACAGAGGTGGTATGCGTTATAGAAACGGGATGAAAAGCGTTCTAAAAGGAAAACGGAAGTGAGATGCGTTATAGAAGCCGGATGAAACGCGTTCTGAAAGGAAAACAGAGGTGGGATGCGTTATAGAAGCGGGATGAAAAGCGTTTGAAAGGAAAACAGAGGTGAGATGCGTTATAGAAGCCGGATGAAACGCGTTCTGAAAGGAAAACAGAGGTGGGATGCGTTATAGAAGCGGGATGAAACGTGTTCTGAAGGGGAAATGGAAGTGAGATACGTTATAGAAGCGGGATGAAACGCGTTCTTAAAGAAAATTAAACAGGAGAAGCTTTTCAAAAAGTGAGGTCCAAGAAATGATTAAACAAGAAATTACCTATAAAAAAATCACCGAATATTCAACTATTGAAAAGCCATGAGTAAATGGATATAATTAGTAAAAAATTACAACTAAAAGGCGCTTGAGAAGGATAAGTAAATAAGAGGTAGTTTAAAAGAGAGCTTCTGACGGTGGAAATGAAGCAAACGAAACTTATTGAAAATGACCCTTCGAGCCTCGTACCGAAACGAAAGGAGTAGGCTACGACGAGAAGGCACTCGTTACAACAGCGGCAGTATGAACACGTACTGATGGAGGCAAATGGTGTAAGCTGTTTGCGAATTTAGGTGGTAACACGGGAACCCTCGTCCTAATCGTTTTTCGATTAGGGCGTTTTTTTATTGGTCAAAATCAAGAAATTTTATGAGAAGGAGCGGAAACTATGACAATCTTTATTGGTGGGGCATGGCCATATGCAAACGGATCATTGCACTTGGGGCATATCGCGGCATTATTGCCGGGAGATATATTGGCGAGGTATTATCGGCAGAAGGGTGAGAAGGTATTATATGTTTCGGGAAGTGATTGTAACGGAACGCCCATTTCCATTCGGGCAAATCAAGAAAATACAACCATCAAAGCAATTGCTGACAGATACCACGATGAATTCCAGCAAGTGTTTAACAAGCTTGGTTTTTCTTATGACTTGTACACTCGGACAGATGCATCCCATCATCACAAATCTGTTCAGAAAATCTTTTTAACATTATTGGAGAATCGCTATTTATATAAGAAAAAAATAGAACAGGCCTATTGTGAACAGGATCAACAATTTCTTCCGGATCGCTTTGTGGAAGGGATTTGCCCAAATTGTGGAGCAAGAGCAAGAGGGGATCAATGCGATAGCTGCTCCAAGATTCTAGACCCGCTGGAATTAATCGATAAGCGCTGTAAAATTTGTGGAACAGCACCCATTATAAAAGAAACGGAGCATTTTTATTTTTCCTTCAGTAAATTTGAAGAGAAGTTAAAAGCATATACTGCGAATGCCGAACAAGAAAAACTTTGGAGAGAAAACGCGATTAATTTAACAAAGAGGTATTTAGCAGAAGGATTGCCCGATCGAGCAGTCACACGAGACTTACCCAATGGGGTTGAAGTACCTGTTGAAGGATTTGAGGGGAAAAAGATCTATGTTTGGATAGAAGCAGTGGCAGGATACTTGACGGCAAGTATGGAATGGTCAAAGCTGAACAGGGAAAACCTGTCCGATTGGTGGAATGAAAACACCATTTCCTATTACATTCATGGGAAGGATAATATTCCTTTTCATACAGTCATTTGGCCAGCAATCTTGTTAGGAATTAAGTACTCGGCATTACCGACGCATATACTTTCAAATGAATATTTAACCCTGGAAAAACGGAAACTATCAACAAGCCAAAATTGGGCTGTTTGGATGCCTGAACTGCTGCAAAAATATGATCCGGATTCAATTCGATACTTTTTAACAGTAAATGCACCGGAGAATCGGGATACTGATTTTTCTTGGAGGGAGTTTATCTATAGTCATAATGGTGAATTGCTCGGAGCATTTGGAAACTTTGTGAATCGGACATTGAAGTTTATTGAAAAATCTTTTGAGGGGGAAATTCCTCAAGCAAAAACAGATGAGGACATTTATAGAAAAACAAAAGATTTGTACGATGAAGTTGGTGCTTTAGTCGAAGTAGGACACTTCAAAAGGGCGTTGGAAACATTTTTTTGACTATGTCCGTTTTGCCAATCGTTATTTTGATGAAAGAAAGGCTTGGATTCAGATAAAAGAAGAAGTTGAACAATGCAAAGAAACATTGTCCACTTGTATTTTGATCATTCAAAATCTTGCACAAATCTTACAGCCGTTTTTACCCTATGGAACAGCGAAGATAAAGGCAATGCTTGATATACAGGAAAATCTGTGGACGGTTCAAAGGAAATTGCCCCAAAAAATGCAAAACACCGAACCACTGTATGAACGTTTGGATGTTAGGTTAATTGAAGAAGAAATCGGTCAATTGATGGGAAGTTCCATTAAATAAATATAATTATTTTAAAAAGAGGAAGGATTGTCGAACTTGCATAGTTCATGCAAAGTTGGACAATCCTTATTTTCGGAAGCTAATCGTTAGTGCATTAGCTTTTCATCAAAAAAGTATAGTTAATTCTCATTCTTTTGTTCTTTCATTAACTGCTCGATCGGGTTTTTCCAGTTGATTTTAGCTTTAGGGTAGCTCATTTTAATTTCTTTCTCTAAATAGTAAAAGTCATCTTTCGTTAAGCCTTGGAGCTTCATGGAATCATGAACCCAAACGAAAATGGATACCACTTCAAATGCATTTTCCGTAGTTCCCAGATATTTCTCCCCCTCAAAAAGGGCACCTTTATAAGAAATGAAAAAATTTTTGCGAACATTTTTCACATCATCATAGAAATAATATTCGCCTTTATCAAATGCTTCATCCAGCTTCCGCTTAGGGTCTGTAAGGTAACGGACACCTTTATAAAATATGTAAACGACTAATACGATTATAAGCAAACGGAAAAGTAGAAGAGCCAAGTTAAGTTCCCCCTTGTAAAAACATTGTAAATTCCTTTACGATTAAGGGGGACATTAAGTTTCACTTTTATTTAGAAATTGAGGGATTTTTTTATGAAATTTGTAGAATTATTTAGAATGCAAAGAGAGTTGGATTCTTTTATTGAAAAAACTCAGAATGTTCAACGTGATGTGTTTAAGGAAAAAGGACTTGCATTAATGATTGAATTAGCCGAGTTGGCGAACGAAACAAGATGCTTTAAATTTTGGAGTACAAAAGGTCCTTCTGAACGCGAAGTGATTTTGGAAGAATTTGTAGATTCCATTCATTTTTTACTTTCCCTAGGAAATGCAAAAGGATTGTCACTGGAAGAGTGGCCAGAAGTAAAAAACAAAGAGGATTTGACAGACTGGTTTTTAAAAACTCAAGAAGCCATTTTGACATTTATTCAAAATCCTA
Source organism: Ureibacillus aquaedulcis (assembly GCF_030418165.1). Taxonomy (GTDB): domain Bacteria; phylum Bacillota; class Bacilli; order Bacillales_A; family Planococcaceae; genus Ureibacillus; species Ureibacillus aquaedulcis. The sequence continues at coordinate 89,241 of NZ_JAUHTQ010000005.1, read as the reverse complement.
CTAAGAATAGTTATCAGGATGTATGGCAATATTATGGGGTATTGGCTTTCAATTTAGATTTTACTTTAGAGGATATCATTCAAGCCTACTTTGAAAAGAATGAAAAAAACTACGAACGTCAAAGAAACGGCTATTAAGTAAAACTACCTTGCATTTTCATTTCGCCAAAAGTAACGCAAATAGAATAATGTATTTCAATAACCGAAATAATAGAGGTATAATTAGGAAGAATTTATTTAGGAGGGAAAATGATGGTGCAATTAGATGATACATTAAAAATGTTAAAAGAATTAACTGATGCAAATGGTATCCCTGGAAATGAAAGAGCTCCCCGTGCAGTAATGCGCAAGTATATTGAGCCATTTGCAGATGAAATCGAGCAAGATAACCTGGGTAGTTTGATCGCCAAAAAAGTGGGCGACGAAAACGGTCCAAAAATCATGATTGCTGGCCACTTAGACGAAATTGGTTTCATGGTCACACAAATCGACGAAAAAGGATTTATTAAATTCCAGACAGTAGGTGGTTGGTGGAGCCATGTGATGCTTTCGCAACGTGTGACAATCACTACACGTTCCGGTGAAGAAATCATTGGGGTAATCGGTTCAAAACCGCCTCATATCCTGCCTGCCGACCAACGTAAAAAAGTAGTGGATATGAAAGAATTATTCATCGATATCGGTGCAACTTCAAAAGAACAAGTCGGTGAATGGGGAATTCGCCCAGGCGATATGATTACACCGTACTTTGAATTCAATGTGATGAAAAATGAAAAAATGCTTTTAGCAAAAGCATGGGATAACCGTATTGGTTGTGCAATCGCGATTGATGTTTTAAAAGCATTAAAAGATACAAAGCATCCGAATATTGTGTATGGCGTAGGGAATGTTCAAGAAGAAGTCGGTCTTCGCGGTGCTAAAACGGCCACATTTAAAATCCAGCCGGATATCGGTTTTGCAGTGGATGTGGGAGTAGCTGGCGATACACCTGGAATTACACCAAAGGAATCGACTTCAAAATTGGGTGACGGTCCGCAAATTATCATTTTCGATGCTTCGATGGTAGGACATAAAGGGCTTCGTGACTTTGTAGTGGATGTTGCCGAGGAAAATAATATTCCATACCAATTTGACTCAACGCCCGGTGGTGGAACAGATGCAGGCTCTATTCACATTACTGCAAACGGTGTCCCTGCAATGGCCATTGGCGTAGCATCTCGCTATATTCATTCTCATGCGGCTATTTTGCACCGTGATGATTATGAAAACACAGTCAAACTAATCGTTGAACTTGTGAAAAGATTAGATCGCGATACGGTCAATAAAATTATTTTTGATTAGAACTGTAACCCGGGAACAGATTAACTCTGTACCTGGGTTTTTTTATAGAAAAATGTCCTTCCTTTTTTTCGTTCAACTGGTATCCAAATTGAAGGTTTATGCATATGTATAGTAGGGGTAAAATGATGATGATTGAATTTTTATAAATGTAATATAAAAATATACATAGAAATATGTTTATTTATACAATTTAGGTGTATAAACTATATAAGTTTAAATGTTTGTTGAATAATAAAAATTCACTTGATTTCATAATTATACATATGTATAATGAATTCATCATCAATCGGAAGTTTGGGGGCAAAAAGTGTTATGAGATTATTGGAAGAGGTTCAGCTTAAGTTAGTGTCAAGCCTTAAAGGGAAGGACCTATTGACATTATTGGATTATACAAGCGAAGAAGTTCAAGATTTAATCAAGCTATCAACTCAATTAAAGAAAATTACGAAAGCTGGGAGATGTCCGAGATTACTGGAAGGTAAAACATTGGGAATGATTTTCGAAAAACATTCTACGCGTACACGTATTTCCTTTGAAGTTGGCATGAACCAACTTGGTGGAAAGGCGATGTTTATGCATTCGCGTGACTTGCAAATTGGACGTGGTGAACCTATTTCAGATACAGGCCATGTTTTATCTGGCTATCTTGATGCAATCATGATCCGTGCAAACTCCCATGAAATGGTGAAAGAACTCGCACATCACGCGTCAATCCCAGTCATTAATGGGTTGACTGATATCTATCACCCATGTCAGGCATTAGCGGATTTAGAGACGATTGCTGAAAATAAGGGCGAGTTAAAAGGGTTGAAGATTGCCTATGTAGGTGATGGAAATAACGTGGCACACTCTTTGGTGGTTGCAGCTGCACATGTAGGAATGGATATTGTTGTCGCAACACCGGTGGGCTATGAACCTAATGAAGAAGTGATTGCAAAAGCAAAAGAAATAGCAAAATTAAATGGCAGCCTTGTAACCGTGACAAATGATCCGGTTGCTGCTGTAAAAAATGCAGATGCAGTTTATGCGGATGTCTGGACTAGTATGGGCCAAGAGGAAGAAACGGCAAAACGTTTAGTAGATTTCAAAGGCTACCAAATTAATGATGAATTGGTTGCCCATGCGAAACCAGATTATATGTTTTTACACTGCTTACCTGCACACCGCGAAGAAGAGGTCTCTACATCGGTAATCGATGGTCCGAATTCCTATATTTTTGAGCAAGCGGAGAATAGACTCCATGCGCAAAAGGCAGTATTGGCTTCAATTTTAGCCTAAAAGCGTAATAGAAAACTGTTTAGCTCTGTGACGAAAGCCTGCGACAGTCGCAAGCGGAGAACCGTTTACATGCGCAAAAGGCAGTTTTAGCCTCAATTTTAGCCTGAAAGCGTAGTAGAATCTGATTGGCTCTGTGACGAAAGCCTGCGACAGTCACAAGCGGAGAATAGACTCCATGCGCAAAAGGCAGTATTGGCTTCAATTTTAGCCTAAAAGCGTAATAGAAAACTGTTTAGCTCTGCGACGAAAGCCTGCGACAGTCGCAAGCGGAGAACCGTTTACATGCGCAAAAGGCAGTTTTAGCCTCAATTTTAGCCTGAAAGCGTAGTAGAATCTGATTGGCTCTGTGACGAAAGCCTGCGACAGTCACAAGCAGAGAACCGTTTACAAGAGCAAAAGGCAGTATTGAAATTTTTGGTTAAAAAAGTGAAATATACGGGTGGTATATTTTACTTTAAATAATATAAATGAAATCTGTCTACGGGGGACTCGCTGTAGAGATTTCGAGCGATGAGGAATCCAAGATGGGGTGAGACATCGCTACATATGGAAAACAACCTGGGAGACGCTGGGTTGTTTTTATTTTGCTTTTAAAAAACAGCTCTTGAAAGTATGAAAACTTTTAAGAGCTGCTTGATGCTGGCTGTTTATTCATTTGTAAAGATCACTTCTTCCGTCAATCCCAGTAAGTGCTGAATTTTGTCTGATATTTCTTCTGTCGTTGTATTTAATGAAAGGGCTAGCTCCGAGAGTAATATCGTTTGCATTGACAATAAAAGCTTGCGGTCTTGTTCTGGAAATTTTTTATCCTGGTTTTCCAGCTCGTATTTTTTGACAAGCAGAGTGTTCATGACTTTTGCCATTTCTTTGCGATTACCCTTTCTTATGATTAGAGAATAGTTCTGTGTTCGTTGGTTGCCTTTTTCAATCCATTCAATACCAGGTTCTGTAAATAGATTCAAAATTTCTTCTGCTTCTTCTTTGACCATAAGCGTGGAAATGGTTTTATTATCAATGGGTGTACTAATTTCTAATTTTTCATTATCAAGCGGATGTAGCACATAGTAAGTTTTTGTGATACCAGAAAAAGTTTTTTCGCTAATACTGTCAATTTGGCATAATCCATGAGATGAATAAATAATTGTATCGCCAATTTTAAACATGATTTCGCCCCCATGTGCAATTTTGTCAACTAAGTTGACTAATTTCATTATACGTTATTTAAGGAATTGTGTCAACTTAGTTGACAAGTGGTATGTGTTTGAGTATATTATTCTCGAAAACGAAGTAGCAAGGGAATGGTTGAAGTGCAACAATTAGATTTATTTGATCTTATAAGTGAACGACATGGTACGATAAGAAGAATATTAGAAGAAAAATGGAATGAAATGAGCGATATATCCATATCCAATTCTGAATGGTATATTATGTCGAAGGTGAATCACTATCAACCAACAATATCGATGGTTGCTAAAAGCGTGCAAATATCGCGACAAGCAGCCCACAAATTTATCAAAAAATTAGAATCAAAAGGGCTGGTTGAAATAGTGCCGGGAAAAAATAACCGTGATAAATGTATTCAATTAACAGACCTTGGACAATTATGTGTCGATAAATATATCATCTTGAAAAAAGAAATTGAGTTGAAAATATCTGAAAAGATTGATATGGAACAACTAAAAATCATATTGAAAAGTGATTGGGGAATATAAGAGCAGAAGGCTGCCAAGACATGAATTTCAAGCAAGTCAGCCTCACGACTCTTCCTTAGTGTTGAAATGCTTTCGAAAGTTTTTCGGTGAATTCTTGTTGTTCATCAGCTGAAGAGGAATTCCACCATTTTTCTAGAAATACACCAAGACCAGGCAGTAAGTGCTCGTCTCCACGTGAAATCGCATCTTCTACAGTATCGCGGAATTCTGCAGCACTATCACCTTGTACATTTGCTGTAATGGCTTGTCTAATTTGAAAATTCAATACAATCGCCTCCTTAATGACTAGTCTGCTTCACTCTCCTGAAACTATACATAGTAAATTAAGTAACAAGGCCGAGTTTTTGTTTCACTAATAAAATTTAAAAATTGTTCATGATTCGTCAGTATGCAATAAATTCGATTTTTATTAATCCTGAAGAACATTTTTTACACCGACTGACTTTTCATGTAAAATTAGGCGATAGACGAAAAGGAAAAGGCGGTAACCGTACGATTATGAAACGAATTGAATCATCGCAAAATGCGTTAGTAAAGCATTGGAAAAAGATAGTGACGACAAGAAAAGAAAGAGAAAAATCGGGAGAGTTCATCGTGGAGGGCTTTCATTTAGTGGAGGAAGCATTAAAGAATAAAGAGCAAATCGTTCAAATAATCGTTCGCGAAGGAGTGGATTTGCCATTACTTTGGGATATCGATGATGTAGCGATGGTTGAAATAACGGGCTCGATTGCAACAGAACTTGCTGAAACGGAAAACTCTCAAGGCGTTTTTGCACATTGCAAACAGTTGGAAGTGGATGCTAATGCACTTACCAACTGGAGAAAACTGTTGCTTGTGGATGCTGTTCAAGATCCAGGGAATATCGGGACGATGATTCGCACGGCGGATGCTGCCGGGATAGATGCAGTTGTTCTAGGGAAAGGCAGTGCGGATGCATATAATCCAAAGACATTACGTTCGGCACAAGGCTCCCATTTTCATATCCCAATTATTCGTGGGGAATTAGCCGAATGGATAGAAGACTTGCAAGCACGTGATGTGAAGGTCTATGGAACAGCCCTGCAAGAGGCGGTTGTGTATACAGATGTTGAAACTTCCGGAAGCTTTGCTCTGATTGTAGGAAATGAAGGAAGCGGCATTCATCCACAATTACTGGACAAGACCGATCAAAACGTCATTATCCCGATTTTTGGACAGGCTGAATCTTTAAATGTTGCTGTGGCGACGGGGATATTACTTTATCAATTCGCGAAATAAGTTATAAATGTTAAAAGACACCGATTCACAAACTTGTGGTCGGTGTTTTGTATTTCTGGAAGATTCACTACGAAATTATTAAATCTGCTCCAAGTACGCCAATAACCTTATCTCCCTCTTGAATTGGCATGGATAGCGTTATGCATGCTTTTTTGGTTAAGGCGGAAACATAAATATCCGATACAAAGGTATTGCCCTGAGATGCTTCAATAAACCAAGGGCGTAATTTAGCGTTAACAAGTGCAGCGGTAGGGTTCGAATAAATAAAAGAACCATCTAAACGGTTGGACCATATAGCTTCGAGTTGTGCATTGGCCGATAGAATGCCATCCAAAAGTTTCTGATGAACGTGTGGATGCAATGAATTTAATTCTTTTGCATGGATAGGGTTTGAAAGAATAGATATAGAATCATCGATTACAGTTCGATCAATCTGCATATTCATGGTAGTTGGATCATTGTTTACAAGCGACTGAAGCTCTTCGGATGTATGGGTTAGAGCGGTACTGATAGAACGAATTTCTTGTACATTCACATGCTGTTTATCAAGATCATATGTAACTTGGTGGACATGCTCCTTATTTTCCATGTCCAATTGGGAAATTTCCTGCAGTAATTGAGAGATTTCTTGGATATTCTCACGTTGTTCTTCAACCGACTCCGTTGATTCGGATACCATACTAGTAATAGAAGTTAGCCGGGACTTGAAGGAGTGCATCGATTTCAAGATTTCCTTGAGTTCATTAGAGCCTTCTTCTATTTGTATTGTTTCCGTCTCTACCATGTTAGTAGAGCCATTGATCCCATTTAAAATAAGTTCCAGATTTTCGCGGGTTTGTTCTACTGCGGTAGAAGTCTGGGCAGCTAAATTTCCTACTTCGTTTGCCACGACGGCAAAGCTCTTCCCGTGATCTCCGGCTCTCGCTGCTTCAATTGATGCATTCAACGCAAGAATTCGCGTTTTTTGCGAAATGGATCCAATCGTATGGACGATATCATGAATTTTTTTTGAATTCAGTACCAGCTGATTCATCTGTTGCAGGAGGATATGATGACTTTTGTTTAATGCGTCAAATTTCCCTAGAAGTGACTGAAAAGATTCAACGGATATTTCAAGTTCTTCGTTTGAAGTTTGGCTGTTTGATAAAATTTCTTGTGAAAAAGCTGAAATATGTAAGGCGGAGGATTCAATTTCACTCATTTTTACAGTAACCTGGTGCGTATTTTCCGCAGTTTGCATACTATGTTCCAATAAAATGCTTATTTGATTTTTGCTTGATGAGGATGTTTTTTCTAGGTCCATCGATGCGATATTTACTTGTTCTACAATCCCTTTTAATTGATCGACCGCCACTTGAACTTGACCATCGAAATTTCGAGGAACTTCTTCTATTGAAGGTTGTTTGGCTTGTTCTTCTTTTCTTTTTAAAAATAACATGAAACCCCTCCTTGAAAATGATGTTATAAAATCTAACATGTGCTTTTTAAAAAATATACCATATAAGTAAATTTTTCTATATAGAAAGTATAAAATCATTCCCTTTTTCCTATTCTACAATTAAGAAAGTTTGATTACTTCTTCTTTGCAGTACTTGAAACGTTTTCCGTTTTGCCGTAAAATAATGAGGAATTAAAAATCAAATAACTTTTTAAATGCGTTAGCAGCGGGAAGAGTAAATAGTGAAGGACTCTCTAGGGAGCATAAGCCATAGACTGAGAGCTTGTGTAGAGTTGGAATTATTGAAGTTCACCCCGTAAGCAGCTTCCGGGAACATTTTTTTGTGAAAGGAAAGCCGGCCAATCGAGTCGTTATGTCAATGAAGTGATTGCAATTTTTATCTAGCAATAACTAGGGTGGTACCGCGAATCTAGTCCTCGTCCCTTTTTAGGGGCGAGGTTTTTTGTGTTTTTTGAAGGAAATTATGGTGAGAGTCGCACATTATGGTGCCGAAGTTGCACGTAGGTGTTTGAATCCACGAAAACAGGTGAAAGTCGCACGTAAAGAGAGAAAAGTCGCAAGTAAAGTGAGAGAAGTCGCACGTAAACAGGTGAGTGGCTCGTAACCAAGCGCAAGTCGCCCGTAAGAAGTGAAAACTCGCTTGTAAAGTAGGCGAACCTGCTCGTAAGGCGAGCAAACTCGCGCCTAAACTGGCCGAACCCACTCGTAAGCTGTAACTTACTACGAACGAGTCCAACTTCACCAATAAACTCAAAACCACCAACACAAAAATCAATGCGAATTCTATTAAGGAGGGTATACACGTGGAACAACAATTAAAGCAATTAGAACAAGAAGCATTAGCAAAGCTGCAAGCTGCCGCTAACTTAAAAGAGTTAAATGACGTTCGTGTTGCGTATTTAGGGAAAAAAGGTCCAATTACGGACTTGTTAAAAGGAATGGGGAAATTATCTCCGGAAGAACGTCCGAAAATGGGGGCACTCGTAAATGCAGTTCGAGAAAATGTAACTGCACAATTGGAAGAAAGAGTAGCCGTTTTAGAGGAACAAGCGATTCTTGAGCAATTGGAAAAGGAATCGATTGATGTCACTTTACCAGGACGTAAAGTGCGTCAGGGTAACCGTCATCCATTGACTCGTGTGATCGAAGAGATCGAGGATTTATTTGTTTCGATGGGTTATGAAATTGCAGAGGGTCCTGAAGTTGAGAAGGACTACTATAATTTCGAAGCATTAAATTTACCGAAAGGTCACCCGGCCCGTGATATGCAGGATACGTTCTATATCACGGAAGAAACACTTTTACGTACGCACACTTCTCCAGTGCAGGCTCGAACTATGGAGCTTAAAAAAGGTGAACCAATTCGCATTATTTGCCCAGGGAAAGTATTCCGACGCGATAATGATGATGCAACACACTCTCACCAATTCATGCAAATCGAAGGTCTGGTAATTGGTGAAAACATCCGCATGAGCGATTTAAAAGGGACACTTGATGCATTAGCGAAGAAGATGTTTGGTGATGATCGTGAAATTCGTTTACGTCCAAGTTTCTTCCCATTCACGGAACCTTCAGTGGAAATGGATATTTCTTGCTTCAAATGTGGAGGTAAGGGCTGTAACGTATGTAAACATACAGGCTGGATTGAGATTCTAGGTGCTGGTATGGTCCATCCGAATGTATTGGAAATGGCTGGCTATGACTCGAAAAAAGTTTCAGGCTTTGCATTTGGTATTGGTGCAGAACGTATCGCAATGTTGAAATATGGAGTAGATGATATTCGTCATTTCTACACAAATGATAGTCGTTTCTTATCACAATTCCATAGAACAGAAGGGTAAGGGGGTACAACTATGTTAGTTTCGTTAAATTGGTTAAGACAATATGTTGATATAGATGGCATCGCACCGGAAGAGTTGGCCGAAAAAATTACGCGTTCAGGCATCGAAGTGGATGCAGTAATCGATCGTTCCCAAGGTATGACAAATGTCGTTGTTGGGCATGTGGTTTCGAAGGAAAAACACCCAGATGCAGATAAGTTAAATGTTTGCCAAGTAGAAGTTGGCGAAGGTGATATCCGTCAAATTATTTGTGGAGCTCCAAATGTGGCTGCAGACCAAAAAGTGATTGTCGCTTTACCTGGTGCACGTCTACCAGGAGGCGTAAAAATTAAAAAAGCAAAAATGCGCGGTCAAGAATCAAACGGTATGATTTGTTCGCTGCAAGAACTAGGTGTGGAAGGTCGTGTTGTTCCTAAAGCATATGCAGAAGGAATATACGTATTGCCTAAAGATACTGTTCCTGGCAGTGACGCACTGGAACTAATCGGACTACGTGACACAGTATTGGAACTAGGATTAACACCGAACCGTTCTGATGCCTTATCTATGCTGGGTGTTGCTTATGAAGTAGCAGCGATTTTATCTCAAGAAGTGAAATTACCTGAGATTCAGTACCAAACTGTTTCGGAAAAAGCCGAAGATTATATTAAAGTTAGTGTAGAGGCAAAAGAGAATCCATTATACGCAGCGAAAGTTGTTAAAAATGTGAAAATCGCGGAATCTCCACTTTGGCTGCAGCATTATTTAATGGCTGCCGGCGTACGTCCGCACAACAATGTAGTGGATATTACGAACTATATTTTAATGGAATACGGCCAACCGCTTCATGCTTTTGACTATGATGCACTGAAATCAAGTGAAATTCTTGTTCGTTTAGCAAATGAAGGCGAAAAAATCGTTACATTGGATGATCAGGAGCGTAGTTTAAAAGCTCATAATCTTGTTATTACGAATGGCCAAGAACCAGTTGCCATTGCAGGTGTGATGGGTGGGGCGAACTCTGAAGTAACATCTGACACAACGACAGTAGTCATTGAAGCAGCTTATTTCGATGGTTTCTCCGTTCGTCGTACATCCAAGGAATTAGGTTTACGCTCGGATTCTTCTGCTCGTTTTGAAAAAGGAGTAGATCCAAACCGCGTACTTATTGCAGGAGAACGCGCTGCACAGCTTCTAGCGGAGCTTGCTGGTGGAGAGGTTCTGGAAGGAACTGTAGCAGTTGATGATCTAGATAAATCACCAGCACGTGTTGTTGTATCACCAGACTTTATTAACAACCGTCTTGGCATGAAAATCTCTTTGGAAGACATGCTGTCGATTTTAAACCGTCTGCAATTTGATGTGGAAGCGGCTAATGGGATGTTAATCATTGATGCACCGACACGCCGTCAAGATATTAAAATCGAAGAAGATATCGTTGAAGAGATCGCAAGGCTTTATGGATATGATGAAATTCCAATGACATTACCGGAAGGCAATGAGCAAATTGGTGGATTAACTCCTTATCAAGCAAAACGCCGTATCGCTCGTAATGTGATGGAAGGGGCTGGACTTTACCAGGCTGTTACTTATTCATTAACATCTGATGAGCTTGCTCAAAAATTTGCACTTAAGGCAGAAGATACGACTAAATTACTAATGCCGATGAGTGAAGAACGCTCTACTTTGCGTCAGAGCTTGATTCCGCATTTAATTGAAGCAGCTGGCTATAACGTAGCCCGTAAAGCAGATTCTGTTGCTCTATATGAAATCGGCTCTGTATTCCTTGGAAAAACTGAAGATGAACTTCCATATGAAGAAGAACATCTTGCCCTTGTGCTTTCAGGAAAATGGGTAGATCATGCATGGCAAGGCGAGAAGCTGACAGTTGATTTCTTCGTTGCAAAAGGAATTATAGAAAGCTTATTCGAAAAACTTGGCTTAACAGATCGCATATCTTTTGAAAAAGCGAATGTTGATGGGCTTCATCCTGGTCAAACAGCTGCAATCCTGCTTGACGGGGAAAAGGTTGGAATCATCGGCGGTTTGCATCCTATTGAACGCAAAAAATATGATCTGAAAGAAACATTCGTAGCAGAATTAAACTTAAAAGCCGTACTGGGTGCAGAAGTAGAAGAATTGGTTTACGCATCTGTTCCACGTTTCCCTGCCATCACGCGTGATATCGCTTTAGAGCTTGACCGTTCTAAACCAGCTGGGGAAATTATTGAAGTAATCCGTGCTGCTGGCACAAAATTATTAAAAGAAGTGAAAGTATTTGATGTATACGAAGGAGATAAAATGGAAGCGGGTAAAAAATCCGTTGCCTTCTCATTAACATACTTTGACCCAGAACGTACATTAACGGACGAAGAAGTAGTAAGTGCACACAATAAAGTGTTAAAAGCTTTAACTGAAGCTGGGGCAGAACTTCGATAAGCTTGTTCACAAAAATGAAGAAGAGTCGCACGAGTATTACTCGGGCAACTCTTCTTTTTTCGTTCCAGGTTTTACTACTCCAACCACCGCAGCTATGACACCAACAATGGCATGAATCAAGGCAAAGGTATAAAAGTTGAAATAGATTGTATATGTATATTCGTTTAACTTGGGGAGGGTGGGTCCAACGGCAGACCCGTCTAGTGCAGCTAAAACACCATTTTTATAATCTAGCGAAAAGTACAAAAGTACCCCTACCAGCAAAATTCCCCCAATTATTGAGAAAGACTTCATTAAGCGATCTGTTGTACTTCTTGTTAAAGCAAGAATATATCGAAATGTGATAAATATGCTTAATAATAAAAAAGGTAAAACAAATATAATCCCGATAAAACCCAAACTTCCATTATTCGCCGTTTCGTCGGGTTGGATAGTGAAGAAGTGCCCTATTATTAAAAAGCCGAGCAACGAAATTCCAAGACTAATTAACCAGCTTAATCGAATCAAAATATCACCCTTTCTAATAGTACTATACATGTCCCATCATTTTGTTTCAATTGGGATAGGAAGAAAGTATAGATTCATGAACACTCAAGTTGGAGAATTTTATATCTAAAATGAATGATATATAATAAGAAAAGTAGAAATATTGAACAAAGGGGATGGGAAAGATGCTTACAAAAGAAGAAACAGTATTGGTTTTGGTTGACATTCAAGGAAGGCTTGCAGAAATTGTTCATGACAGTGAACTAGTGATTTCAAATATTGTGAAGGTAGCAGAGGGCGCACAAATATTAGATTTACCTGTTTTATGGCTAGAACAATATCCAAAGGGACTTGGACCAACCGTGGAGAAAATTGCACAAGCCTTGCCAAATTATAAGCCAATCGAAAAAATCACATTCAGTGCATATGATACGCCGGAATTTGTAGAACAATTAGAGGCAACAAAACGTAAAAAGGTTCTGATAGCCGGAATCGAAACACATATTTGTGTCTATCAAACAGCAGCACAACTTATACACAAAGGGTATGAAGTGGAAGTGCTTGCAGATTGCGTATCTTCGCGTACAGATAAAAATCATGAAATTGGCCTTGATAAAATGATGCAGCTTGGTGTGAAGGTAACTTCCGTTGAAATGGCTCTTTTTGAAATGCTGCAAATCGCAAAAGGCGATCAATTCAAAGCAATTAGTAAACTAGTAAAATAAATAGATAGAATTAGGAAACCATACACTACTTGATTTTACAGGTGGTTGTATGGTTTTTTCCTCTAGAAAATGGGTATGTAGGATAAGTATGGAATAATCTGATTTAAGGGGGGAAACTAATGCTTGCAACATGGACCTGGATTGCAACGATCGTTTTAAGTTTATTTTTCATTGGAATGTCTTTGAGATTTAGAAAGAAGTCAAGCGAAAGCTTTTTGCAATTTGCAATTGCTGGAGGGACATTGCCATTTTTCTTACTATTATTCACTGACCTTGCAACAATCATGGGAGTCGGGAATTTTGTTGGCCACTCCTCAAAAGGGTTTGAAATCGGGGTTGCCAATATCCCGTTCATTATTGGGGAGCAAGGCGCAAAAATCCTTTTTGCCTTGTTATTTGCAGGGTTTGCTGCTAGGTTTACCTACAAAAGTATTGCAGAACTATTAAATGATTTAATTCTGAGAGATAAGATATCACGGGCGATTGTTGGCATTTTAACTTCTTCCATCATGATTGCCTGGATTGGCGGACAGGCAAAAGGAATGGGGCAACTTTTCTCCGTCTTTACAGGAGCAGATCCGCTGCTATTGATTTTCTTCTTTTCAGCAGTCTTTATCATCTATACAACGGTAGGCGGAATGTTATCCGTGGTTTGGACTGATTTTGTTCAGGGTGTTTTATTGCTGGGGATCGCCATTTGGTTTTATATAAAGGTTTACGCCAAAATTGATTTTAGTTATTCAAATCTAAAAACGATGCTAGCCGAAGTGGATGCCAGCGACTTAACGCAAATGAGTATTTCCGGCTGGGAAATCGTAACACTCTTTGTCACTGGATGCTTCGGGGTATTGGCGGCTCAGGTGTATTGGCAGCGATGCTTTGCAGCAGGAAATCCCAAAGCTGCCAGTCGTGCGATGTTGTATAGCGGTATCGGTGCCATCATCTTTACTATTTTAGCTTCTGTTTCGGGAATGATTGTGAAAGCAATGAACCCTAATCTGGAATCTGCAAATGCAATCTCTTGGCTCATCCTGAATGAAATGTCACAAACAACCGCACTTGTTTTCTTCATCTTAATCTTCCTGGCCGCCATATCGAGTGCATCCTCATTACTGCATTCTGCAGCCATTGTCATTGTAAATGATCTTGTCATCCCCTTTTCAAAGGAAATAAAAGATGAAAGGTTGATTGTCCTTTCTAAATGGCTGGTGGTGCTAGTCGGGATCTTTTCAACCTTGGCGGCGAATTTTTCCGAGTCGATTATCAACCTGTTCTCCTTTGCCTATACATTAACAGGTGGCGGGGTTGTACCGGTACTAATCGTTGGGCTTCTATGGAAGAAAAGGAAGTTCGAAAAATTTGAAATGGGATCACAAAATAGCCGGGTATCCGTTTGGGGAGGCAGAATCGGATTACTTTCAGGGGCTATTGCGTCTGTGTTGTTCGGAATCCTTTGGGGAGTACTGATTTCAACAGTTTTGACGATTATTGTGTCATTAATCCTTCCGAATAAAACAGAATTTAATAGAAAGCTTGAAGTTGGAAATGCTTAAAAATAAAAAGGAGAAACGCCGTTTTATGACGTTTCCCCTTTAGAGCTATTTCTTTTTATTTACTATCTTTCTGGCCTTTTCAGTATTGGCAAAATGCCATTTGGAGATTGATTTCAATGTTTCCTCGCCATGTTTCAACCAGATGCGTGCAGCCATCTCATCGACTTTGCCACTAGCGCCTTTTTGCAGATTCATTCCTGCTATTTTTGATAATCGATCCATTTCTTTCAAGAAAGCATAACGGGCCAGAATAGAGGCAGCGGCAACAGCAGCATGAAGCTGTTCAGCCTTTGTTGAAAATAAAACATTTTCGCGGATAATTTCTTTTTCATTTTTTATGTGATTATAATAAATGTTCCGCTCTGCAAATTGGTCAATCAAAATATACTGGGGCTTTTCAGGCTCTATTTTTGATAGGACGAGTTTCAATGCTTGATTGTGCAGCATTGCCTTGATTTTACCCTGTGAATATCCTTTTGCTTGAATGGCATTATATTTTTCGTTGCGCAGTGTCAGAATGCTATGAGGACAAACAGACATGATATCGGGAGCGATTTTAAGCATGATCTGATCATTTAACATTTTGGAATCCTTCACCCCGAGCTCATAGAGGAGTTCGATTTTATCTTTCGGTACATATACAGCTGCAACGGTAACGGGTCCGAAATAATCACCGGTTCCAGTTTCATCCGAGCCGAGGACGGACATGGCTGAGAAGTTTTCCGGGAGCCTATCTCCTTTTGTCATAATGGTTTTATGGGCACTTGTAGAAGATGTTGATTGGGAAGCAGTTGAACCTACTTCACCCCAGCGGCCTGCTTCCCTTGTTGCTCCACCGCCCTGGAACATTACTTTTCCGGATTTGTAGATTGTGATTGCAGTATCCGGTAGCTTTGCTGCAAAAATAACTCCTGGTGCATTTCGTTCTATGGTTGATGATGCATAATAGGATTTCACCTGATTCTGCACTTCACTTGAAAGCTGTAAGACAATATTAGACATTCGTTCAGTCCTTTCTTTCTCTGAGGTACACATCTTGAACATTTTCATCTGCTTTAAATTTTATAAAAGCGTTTGTTGCAGCCTTTATGGAATTACCATACATTATAGTGTTATTATAACGCGTTTTCTTTCATGACAATAGAAAAACCACCGAGCAGATAAATTAAAAAACGGATTGATTCTACCTTTAATAAATACATAATTATACATTCCAATCCAAGGTTTTGAAATTATTTAAGTGACCAAAAGTATTGATAGTATTGGTTTTGTAACCTGAATGTAGTTGTACTGTATAAAGTAAAGATGGTATGATATGTATTATAAATTTTATTAGTATACTCTACTGAAGTGTAAAATAACCAAATCTGCAATCATTCGCTTGTTTTAAATGGTTGTAAAATATTGAATTCATGATCGCAATGTTGTTTGTTAAAGTTGTTCTAGGAGGTATTGCATGGCTGACCAAGAAAAAAATCGAATATCCGTAGAAATTTATGGCCACTCATACAAAATGGTCGGGTCTGAATCTACGGGACATATGAGATTAGTTGCTTCTATAGTAGATGATAAAATGCGAGAAATACGTGTACATAATCCTTCATTGGATAGTTCGAAGCTTGCCGTTTTAACAGCTGTCAATACCGTACATGAGTTACTGAAATTGAAAGAACAAGTTGAGAAGCTTGAGGAAGAATTGAAAAAATTAAAGGGTTGAAGTAAATGCTGGATATTATATTACTGATTATATTTGCTGCTAGTATACTAGTAGGACTTAAACGTGGCTTCATTGTTCAGGCCATCCATCTTGTTAGTTTTTTTGTCGCACTCATTGTAGCGTATATCTATTATAAACCGCTTGCGGATAAGTTTGTTCTATGGATTCCGTATCCAGGAGTTTCTGAGGATTTATCGATGATGCTGGTCCTCGATTCGTTAAATGTGGACCAAACATTCTATCGAATCATTGCCTTTGCAGTTATTTTCTTTGCTGTAAAAATTGCACTGCAAATTCTTGGTTCCATTTTTGATTTCCTGACTTACTTACCGATCTTGAATTCCGTGAACCGACTACTGGGTGCCATCCTGTGTTTTGTTGAATTCTATTTAATATTATTTATTGCAATGTATGTGATAGCGCTACTTCCTGTAGGGCCGATACAGAATATTATGGATGGTTCCATCATTGCAAAGCTTATGTTAGAGCATACGCCAGTTTTCACAAGCATGGTTCAAGACTGGTGGTATATCTATAAAGAGCAATAAACATATGAGAGAAAGATTATCGTAGGTCGTAGATGATTGATTTTTAAGGAAATGTCCCAAAGCGACTTTTGGGGCATTTCCTTTTTCCACGAACAACGAAAGAATATTGGATGATTCAGTATTTATAGAGGGAGGACTATCATGAATAAAAAAATTGTCATTAAAACACTTGAAAAAATTGCACTGCTTTTAGAACTTCAGGGAGAAAATCCATTTAAAGTCTCGGCATTTCGTAAAGCAGCCAATGCACTTGAATTAGATGAGCGCAGTCTAAGTGAAATTGAAGATATAACGAAACTAAAGGGAATTGGAAAAGGTACGGCATCCGTTATTCATGAACTTATTGAAACCGGTGGGTCCTCTCAATTAAGAGAATTGGAAGAAGCAGTTCCCAAAGGATTAATCCCGTTATTGAAATTGCCGGGTTTAGGCGGGAAAAAATTAGCAAAACTTTATAGTGAGCTTGGCGTGGATAGTGTAGAAAGCTTAAAGGAAGCCTGTGAATCCCATAAAATACAAAAACTAGCCGGTTTCGGGCCAAAATCGGAAGAAAAAATTCTAAAAGAGCTGGAGCACTTCGGGGAACGCAGCGAGAGATTGCCGATTTGGTATTTGCAGGAAATCGTTGAAGAGTTAAATGAATTGCTGAAATCGATCGATGCCATCCAAAAATTCTCTGTTGCTGGAAGTTTCCGCCGCGTTAGTGAAATGAGCAAGGATATCGATTTTATTGTGGCCACGGAACAGCCTATACTGGTAAAGGATCAATTACTTAAAGGGCTTCCTGTAAAGGAAATTGTGGCAGCTGGAGATACAAAGGTGTCTGTTATACTAGAGGCAGAAGATCCAGTAAGTGTTGATTTCCGCCTTGTTGCCCTTAAGGAATACACCACAGCTCTTCATCACTTTACTGGTTCCAAGGACCACAATGTTCGTATGCGTCAATTGGCCAAGGAGCAAGGGAAGAAAATCAGTGAATACGGAGTGGAACAGCCAGATGGTTCCATCGTAACCTTTGATTCGGAAGCAGAGTTTTTTGACCATTTCGGATTGCCTTTCATTCCAACAACGGTCCGCGAATCCGGAAAAGAGTTGGATCGATTGGATGAACTCGATGGACTTGTAAGTTTGGAGCAGATAGTTTCAGATCTGCATATGCATACTACATGGTCCGATGGTGCCCATACTGTAAAGGAAATGGGAGAGGCTTTGATCGACCTTGGTTATACACATGGAGTAATAACGGATCATTCACAATATCTAAAAGTGGCAAATGGCCTTACACCGGAAAGATTAAAAAAGCAACGTATCGAAATAATTGAATTTAATGAAGCACATCCGGATTTCCGCTTATTTGCGGGAACTGAAATGGATATTTTACCGGATGCTTCTTTGGACTTTGATGATGAGGTTTTGAAGGAACTGGATTTCGTGATCGCATCGATTCATTCAAGTTTCTCGCAATCTCAGGACACAATCATGGAAAGACTCCACACAGCTATTCAAAATCCATATGTGCATATGATTGCCCATCCAACAGGACGGATTATTGGGCAACGGGAAGGGTATAATCCAGATATCCCGCAGCTAATTAAATGGGCAGCCCACTATGGCAAAATTTTGGAACTAAATGCCAGCCCGTACCGGTTGGATTTAAGGATTGAGCATTTAATGATGGCAATGGACCACAATGTGCCGATAGCCATCAACACAGATGCACATGCAATTGAACAGCTGGAAGTGATGGAAACCGGTACAAAATATGCTCAAAAAGCATGGTTGAAAAAAGAATTGATTGTTAATACATGGTCATTGCAGCAATTTGAAACTTTTATCAATAAAAACAAGTAAGTTAAATGAACGAATTGATAAGGCAGGAGGTGTTCAGGAGTGATTGCTGAACGCGCATTAAAAACATTGGAATATGATAAAGTTCGTGAGCAAGTTGCAAATTTCTGTACCTCATCATTAGGGAAAAGTGCAATAGAGCAACTTATTCCCGAAACTGATTTTGATACAGTAGTCGAACTTTTGGAAGAAATGGATGAAGGACTTTCTATTTTACGTGTAAAAGGAAATGTACCAATGGGCGGCATTTTTGATGTACGGCCCCAATCCAAGCGAGCGCAAATTGGCGGGATGTTAAGCCCGATGGAACTAATGGAGATAGCAAGTACAATTCGTGCAAGCAGAATTCTTCGTAATTTCCTTGATGACATTGAACAAGAAGATCATATTGCCATACCTCATTTTGTTGAAAGAAAAGAACAAATGCCCATCTTAACGGCATTACAGCATGAAATCAATAATTGCATTGATGATAATGGCGCGGTTTTGGACTCTGCAAGTACTGCATTGCGTTCGATACGACAATCTCTTCGAGCAGAAGAGGCGAAGGTCCGACAAAAATTAGAAAGCTTAACCCGCGGATCCAATGCAACTAAGATGCTTTCGGATGCCATTGTTACAATTCGGAATGACCGTTTTGTTATCCCGGTGAAACAAGAATACCGTGGACATTACGGCGGAATTGTCCATGACCAATCATCTTCGGGCCAAACTCTATTTATCGAACCTGAATCGGTTGTACAAGCAAATAATGAAATCCAACGTCTGAAAGTGAAGGAAAAAGCAGAGATCGAACGCATCCTGCTGGAATTATCGGCAAAAGTCCAAGAAGTTGCACACGATCTCTTTGTCCTGGTACAAATTTTGGGTGATATTGATGTAATCCTTGCTAAAGGCAAGTATGGTCAGGCAAATAAATGTACGAAGCCAAAGATGAATCAAGAAGGATTGATCAGATTAGTAAGAGCTAGGCATCCATTGATTTCAATCGAAGAAGCAGTCCCAAATACGATTGAGTTTGGACAAGATATTACAGCGATTGTCATTACTGGTCCAAATACTGGTGGTAAGACAGTTACCTTAAAGACAGTGGGACTGTGTACATTAATGGCACAGGCAGGGTTACCTGTACCGGCATTGGACGGCTCGGAATTGGCAGTCTTCCATCAGCTATTTGCAGATATCGGCGATGAACAATCCATCGAGCAATCTTTATCGACCTTCTCTTCCCATATGGTCAATATTGTTGAGATTTTGGGTAAATTCGATGAAAGGTCGCTTGTACTTTTTGATGAATTAGGTGCAGGTACGGACCCACAAGAAGGCGCAGCATTAGCGATTTCGATATTGGACGAAGTAGTAGGGCGCGGAGCTCGGGTAATGGCAACGACTCACTATCCAGAATTGAAAGCATATGGCTATAATCGCCCTGGAGTTGTCAATGCGAGTGTAGAATTTGATATAGAGACATTAAGTCCGACCTACCGATTATTAATCGGGGTGCCGGGACGTTCAAATGCTTTCGAGATTTCTAAACGTCTTGGTCTAAAAGATTCCATTATTCAACAAGCCCGCAGCTTTACGGGCTCAGATCGCCATGAAGTGGAATCGATGATTGCTTCATTGGAGGAAAGCAGACGATGTTCCGAACGCGAAGCGGATGAAGCTCATGCATTATTGGAGGAAGCTCAGCAATTGCATGAGCAATTGGAAGAACGGTTAAGAACCTACGATGAAAAGAAAGAAGCATTAGAGAAAAAAGCAAAAGAGAAAGCCCGGAAAATTGTCGATGAAGCGAAGAAGGAATCTGACAAGGTCATTGCAGAGCTTCGTGAAATGCGTGCAAATGCGAGTAAAGTTGTAAAAGAGCATGAATTGATTGAAGCGAAGAAAAAACTGGATGCAGCTGCTCCACAAGAAAATCAGGTCCTTAAAAAACAGGCACAAATTCGTGAACGCGCCCAGAACCTGAAGCTTGGAGACGAGGTAAAAGTACTAAGCTACGGTCAAAAAGGAACGCTGGTGGAAAAAGTATCGGATACTGAATGGGTTGTACAAATCGGCATCCTGAAAATGAAGCTGGAAGAATCGGATCTACAGTATGTAAAGCCGGAAAAAGAAAAACAGACGGTCGTTATGACGAATGTGAAAAATCGCAGTGGCCATGTTAAACTGGAATTGGATTTACGTGGTGAACGCTATGAAGAGGCAATTGCCAGAACGGAAAAATATATTGATGATGCACTTTTGGCGAATTATCCCCGCGTCTCGATTATTCATGGTAAAGGAACCGGAGCTCTAAGACAAGGTATCCAAAACTTCTTGAAAGGGCATAAACGTGTAAAATCTTACCGATACGGTGAGGCTGGAGAAGGTGGATTTGGAGTAACTGTAGTCGAGTTAAAATAACCTATCTTTCATCCAGTGGAAAATTAGCCTAGGACATTTTTGTTCTAGGTAAAATCCATATGATTCATAATGACCCTGCTGGATTTGCCCGGGTAAGATTAGGCACAAAAAATAAGCCAATGCACATTTCAAAGTGAAAAGGGAGTTGACTTTTATGCTGGATTCGAGGTTTTGGCAGCATCCTTTAGTCGAAACAGCCGGTTATTTTAGCGTAGTTGTTCTTTGTTTAATTGTTTCAATGGTGATATTCGAACTGGTGACAAAGTATAAGAACTGGGAAGAAATAAAAAAAGGCAACGTTGCTGTATCACTGGCAACAGGGGGGAAAATACTGGGTATATGCAATATTTTCAGGTATTCCATTGAAAGACATTCAACTTTACTGGAGATGATTGGGTGGGGATTGTACGGATTTACTCTATTAATCTTTGCTTATATATTATTTGAGTTTTTAACCCCCCGCTTTAAAGTCGATGAAGAAATTGCAAATGAAAACCGTTCTGTAGGCTTCATTTCATTTACAATCTCTGTAGGACTTTCCTTTGTCATCGGTGCAAGTATTTCGTAGGAGAACATATATGGAAAAATTAGCAAAAGTATTAATCGTGGTTTGTATATTATTCATCTTAGTGGGCATTTATTATTTAGTAACTTTATGAGCTTTTCCTCACAGTCTGAAAATTTTTTTAATATCGAAGAAAAGGCAAGTAGATAAGTCAAATCTGCTTGCTTTTTTGCATTTTCGTTGTGTCTTAAGCTTATTGAAGATCCAATAAATCTCTAAATATCAGGATTGAAAACTACTAGATATTGCACTTTGATAGTAAATTCACGCATTTTCTAGCAAAATAGCGATAGTTTTATAAAAATAATTTGAAAGGAGAATCTTTTTCCATTATAATGAATTGTAAGAATATTTAAAATGTTGAGCGAAGGGGAGTTGTAAATGACTGAGAAGGTTTGGCTTTCCCAATATCCGAAAGAGATACCTCACAGCATGACCTACGCAAATGTTCCTGTTCAAAGCTTTCTAACCATGGCCTGTGATAATTATCCGAACAAAATAGCGATACATTTTATGGGGAGAGATGTAACGTACAAAGAACTATATGAATCCTCATTAAAATTTGCCAACTATTTAATACGTCTGGGCATTGAAAAAGGGGACCGTGTCGCAATCATGCTTCCTAACTGCCCCCAATCCGTTATCGCCTATTATGGTACGCTATATGCGGGTGGGGTTGTCGTTCAAACAAATCCACTCTATACCGAACGTGAACTCCAATACCAAATGACAGACGCAGGGGTAAAGGTAATCTTGGCTTTGGATATTCTATATCCGCGAATTATGAAAGTGTTGAAGAATACAAAAATTGAAAACGTTATCATTACAGGTATTAAAGATTATTTGCCATTCCCCAAAAATCTTGTCTATCCATTTGTCCAGAAAAAACAATATGGTTTTAGCGTGAAGGTTGAGCATAAGGGTGGGACGCATTTATTTACTGAAGTCTTGCGCACTAGCCGACCGACACCGATTGACTACGGAGAGCTTGATATAGAAAATGAAATAGCGCTTTTACAATATACAGGAGGTACAACGGGCTCTCCAAAGGGAGTAATGCTTTCACATAAAAACCTGATAGCCAATACCAAGATGTGCGATGCCTGGATGTACCAATGTAAAAAAGGAGAAGAAATCATTTTAGGTGTATTGCCATTTTTCCATGTGTATGGAATGACAACGGTACTGCTTTTGTCGGTTATGCAAGGATTTAAAATGGTTTTGCTGCCTAAATTTGATGTGGGGCTTGTCTTGAAAACGATAGAAAAACAAAAACCTACTCTTTTCCCAGGTGCGCCTACCATGTATATCGGCTTGTTAAACCATCCGGAGATCGGAAATTATAATCTATCCTCCATTAAAGCATGCTTGAGCGGCTCTTCACCATTACCGGTTGACGTACAGCAAAAATTCGAGGCAATTACAGGCGGAAAGCTTGTAGAAGGCTATGGATTAACAGAGACATCTCCTGTTACCCACGCTAACTTCATTTGGGAAAATCGGGTAGCAGGTTCGATAGGTGTACCTTGGCCAGATACTGATGCAACCATCATTCGCTCTTCAGACGGTGAGCTTCTGCCTCCAGGTGAAGTGGGGGAAATTGCAGTCAAGGGTCCACAAGTGATGAAAGGTTACTGGAATCGGCCGGAAGATACAGCGATGACTTTTCTTAATGGATGGTTCTTAACCGGCGATTTAGGCTATATGGACAATGAAGGCTATTTTTATGTAGTAGATCGCAAGAAAGATATGATTATCGCGGGGGGCTTCAATATTTATCCGCGTGAAGTCGAAGAAGTGCTTTATGAACATGAAGCGATCCTGGAATGCGTGGTTGCAGGTATACCAGATCCATATCGCGGAGAGACTGTTAAAGCTTACATTGTGCTGCGGGAAGGGAAATCTGCAACGGAAGAAGAGTTGAATAAATATTGCCGTGAAAACTTGGCTGCTTATAAGGTACCCCGTCATTATGAGTTCCGCAAAGAATTGCCGAAGACCGCTGTAGGCAAAATATTAAGACGTGCTTTAGTTGAAGAGGAAAAACAGAAAATGAATTCATTGCAAGCGAAATAATTTCATGCAATGATTGACAGAATCTTTATTAAATTATAATATGAAAATATGAATGAATGACCATTCATATTTTCTTATTTTTTTTAGGCAACACAGTTCGTCTAGAAAAAAGTGAAGGCTAAACACGAAAAGTGTGTCAAAAGCCGAGTTTTTAATGGTGGTGAACAGCATGAAACGAGATAAACCCAAGTATAAACAAATCATCGATGCCGCTGTAATTGCAATAGCAGAAAACGGCTATCATCAAGCACAGATTTCTAAAATTGCAAAGCAGGCTGGAGTTGCAGACGGGACAATCTATTTATATTTCAAAAATAAAGAAGATATTTTGATTTCCGTCTTTCAAGAAAAAATGGGTGTCTTCGTAGAATCTCTACAGGAAATCATTTCAAATGGTGAGTCGTCTACTGAAAAATTATCAAAAATGATTGATAACCATTTTAATGTTTTAGCAAATGATCGCCACCTAGCAACAGTTACGCAACTAGAATTAAGGCAGTCTAACAAAGAAATCAGGTTGAAAATCAACTCCATTTTAAAAGAGTATTTGAAGCTTCTGGATGAGATTCTGATTGAGGGAATGTTAAAGGGAGAGTTCAATTCTACAATGGATGTGAGAATTGCTCGACAGATGGTGTTTGGAACAATCGACGAAACGATTACAAGTTGGGTCATGAACGAGTTCCGATACAATTTAATAGAGACGGCACCTAAAGTAAGAAATATGCTTCTGAATGGTTTAAAAGGTTAGCAAAACAGAGCCTTACATTGGGGCAATAGTTTTTACGGAGCCTTGTTTATCTACTATAGAGTAAATAAGGCTAAACCATTTGGATAAGACCAGTATTTTATTAATTAGATTACCTAAAAGCTAATCATCAAAAGGGGTAGAGGTTAGCCAGATTGTTTAAAGGGAGTGGGAGAATGGAGTTTCTAAGTTTGAAAGTTGAAGAAGGGGTAGCAATTGCAACAATTCAACGACCTCCTGCAAATGCATTATCGCGCGGTTTAATCTTGGAAGTCGATGAAATGCTGAGTGCTGTAGAAAATGATGATGAAATTCGGGTGATTGTTCTTAACGGGGAAGGCCGATTCTTCTCTGCCGGTGCAGACATTAAGGAATTTACCGAGATTTCTTCGGGTGAAGAATTTACTAAACTAGCTTTAGGTGGCCAGAAGGTATTTGAACGGTTAGAAACGTTCTCAAAACCGGTGATTGCAGCCATACATGGAGCTGCTTTAGGTGGCGGCTTAGAGCTAGCAATGGCATGTCATATACGATATGTCTCTGAGGATGCAAAGCTGGGGTTACCAGAGCTCCAACTGGGGTTAATCCCTGGTTTCGCGGGAACACAGCGCTTGCCTCGCTATGTAGGGGTTGCAAAAGCTGCAGAAATGCTCTTTACAAGTGAACCTATTTCTGGAAAGGAAGCGGTTCAGGTAGGCCTTGCAACACGGGCGTTTAATGTAGAGGAACTTCTGCCAAAAACTCTGGAGATTGCTAAAAAGATTGCCCAAAAAAGTCCGGTCACTTTAAAGGCAACGATTGAAATGCTCCAATTCGGTAAACACCAGGCATATTTTGAAGGTGTGAAGGCTGAGGCAGAAAGCTTTGGAACTGTATTCGAATCCGAGGATGCAAAAGAGGGTATTCAAGCATTTCTAGAGAAACGAAAAGCCACATTTACAGGTAAATAATTTGTTATTTTCATAGCTTAGCAGAATAAATCATAGATTGTACAAGCAATCAGATAATCGCAATTGGGAGGTTAGTGAAAATGAATATTTTTGTATTGGTTAAACGAACATTTGACACAGAAGAGAAAATTGTTATTTCAAATGGCAAGATCCAGGAAGATGGTGCTGAATTTATCATCAACCCATATGATGAATATGCTATAGAGGAAGCAATTCAGGTTCGTGATGCAAAGGGTGGAAAAGTAACAGTTTTAACAATCGGCGGGGAAGACGCTGAAAAACAACTTAGAACCGCTTTAGCAATGGGTGCAGATGAAGCAGTTCTTATCAATACGGAAGATGATTTGGATGAATTAGATCAATATTCTGCCGCTTATATTCTAGCAGAATATTTAAAAGATAAAGAAGTTGACTTAATTTTAGCTGGTAATGTAGCGATCGATGGCGGTACTGGCCAAGTTGGACCGCGAGTTGCAGATTTACTGGGCATCAACTACGTAACAACAATTACAGACTTGGAAATCGATGGTACAAATGTAAAGATTGTTCGTGATATTGAAGGGGATTCTGAGATTATCGAAACTTCTTTACCGTTGTTAGTAACAGCTCAGCAAGGGTTGAATGAACCACGTTACCCATCGCTGCCAGGGATTATGAAAGCGAAAAAGAAACCGCTTGCAGAGCTTGAGCTAGATGATTTAGATATCGATGAGGATGATGTAGAAGTAAAAATAGAAATTGTGGATATTTATCTACCACCTCAAAAAGCAGCTGGTCGTGTATTAGAAGGAGAACTTTCACAACAAGTGAAGGAACTTGTGAACTTACTTCATTCAGAGGCAAAAGTAGTCTAAATAAACAAAGACGGTAACGGAGGGATTTCAAATGGCAAACAAAGTATTAGTATTAGGCGAAGTACGTGAGGGTGCTTTACGTAATGTTTCATTTGAAGCAATCGCTGCAGCAAAGCAAATTGCTGATGGTGAAGTTGTAGGAGTATTGCTTGGAGATAGTGTTGCAAATCTTGCAGGCGAGTTAATTGCTTATGGTGCGGATCGAGTAGTAACAGTCGAGCATCCCCATTTAAAATCATATACATCAGATGGCTATAGCCAAGCATTCTTGGCAGTCTGCGAGCAAGAAAAACCGGAAGGCATAATACTTGGCCATACATCTTTAGGAAAAGATTTGTCTCCTAAATTAGCTTCAAGACTGAATTCCGGTCTAATTTCGGATGTTACTGAAATTGAAGGGGCCGGAGAGGATGCAGTTTTCATTCGCCCAATCTACTCTGGCAAAGCATTTGAAAAAGTAAAAATTAAAGAAGGCATTGTATTTGCGACAATTCGTCCCAACAATATTAAACCTTTAGAGAAAAATGCAAGTCTTACTGGTGACGTAGCATCAATCTCCGTAGACGTTCAAAATTTACGTACAATCATTAAAGACGTTGTTCGTAAAGCATCTACGGGTGTAGATTTATCGGAAGCGAAAATTGTAGTGGCCGGGGGACGTGGCGTAAAATCAGCAGAAGGTTTCGAACCCTTAAAAGAACTTGCCAACCTGCTTGGCGGGGCAGTAGGTGCATCGCGTGGTGCATGCGACGCTGACTATTGTGATTATTCACTGCAAATCGGTCAAACTGGTAAAGTTGTTACTCCCGACCTTTATATTGCGGCGGGAATTTCCGGAGCAATCCAGCATTTAGCAGGAATGTCCAATTCGAAAGTAATTGTTGCCATTAATAAAGATCCAGAAGCCAACATCTTCAAGGTAGCGGACTATGGGATTGTTGGGGACCTATTCGAAGTAGTTCCTATGCTAATTGAAGAGTTTAAAGCGCTAAAAGTAAACTCATAATTGAATGAATTCACAAGACCTCGCCAAAATATTGGGGAGGTTTTTGCATGGATTCGGACGCCCAAAGTTCTGGTTTGCGTCATTTAAATTTCATTATCGTTTACTATTTCACCATCAAGATTATAAAAGAATTGTAAATTTTATGTATCATTTTCAGTTCACTTTACTACCTCAATTATTTCTATCATGATATACTACATTCAGATGTTAGATTTAAGGAGGCAATAAAAATGGCAATTGTTCATGTAACAGATCAAAACTTTTCAGAAGAAATCGCTTCAGGCGTTGTATTAGTAGATTTTTGGGCTACTTGGTGTGGACCATGTAAAATGATCGCTCCAGTATTGGAAGAAATCGATGCAGAAATCGGCGACCAAGTGAAAATCGCTAAACTTGATGTAGACAATAACCAAGCAACTGCTGCTGAATACCAAGTAATGTCAATTCCTACATTACTGTTATTCAAAGACGGCGAGCTAAAAGCTAAAACAGTTGGTTTCCAACCGAAAGAAGCTTTAATCGAATTCATCAACGAAAACCAATAAGAGAGTGTCCCAAAAGTTTTAGTACTTTTGGGATATTTTTTGTTTTGCATTTTTGAAGTTTAATGATTGCTTATAAAGATTCTAATTTAGTGATCTTTGGGTGAGCGGGTCTTCGGGGCCAACAAGGGAACAATGCGACAGAACGTCCGCGTTTTTGCCCCGGCTTATGTAAAGGCCCGCTTAATTATCTTCTTTCTAGATATATTGCGCAGCTTACATAGTAGGCTGCGTTTTCTCTAAACTACTCAATTTTCTGTATGTAAACAGAAAGCATAAATTTGATTTGCAATAAGCTGAGAAACAAGTTTTCAATCGCCTAAACCTCTTTAAATCCATTATAATATTAAAAAAAGCTCGTAAGGGTGAGATAGATGAATGAAACGATTCAAAATAAATTAGCCATTCTGCCGGATGAGCCGGGCTGCTATTTAATGAAAGATCGTCAGGGCACCATTATTTATGTGGGGAAAGCCAAAGTGCTGAAAAACCGCGTTCGTTCTTACTTTAATAGTTCGCATGATGGCAAAACACAACGACTAGTCAGTGAAATCGTAGACTTTGAATATATCGTGACCTCTAGTGATTTAGAGGCGTTAATATTGGAATTGAACCTTATCAAGTTGCATGACCCGAAGTATAACGTGATGTTGAAGGATGATAAAACTTATCCATATATCAAAATTACCAATGAAAAGTATCCACGCATTTTAATAACTCGCAAAGTAAAAAAGGATAAGGCCAAATATTTCGGTCCATATCCCAATGCCTATGCAGCAACGGAAACACGAAAGCTGCTTGACCGATTGTACCCATTAAGGAAATGTATACGACTTCCTGACCGGGTTTGCTTGTATTACCATCTAGGTCAATGTTTGGCACCATGTGTAAAAGAGATTGAGACCGATGTTTACGGTGAAATGATTGAAGAAATTACGAAGTTTCTAAATGGCGGGTTTGAGGATGTTAAATTGGATATCGAGAAGAAGATGCTGGATGCAGCCGAAAATCTGGAATTTGAACGTGCAAAAGAATTCCGGGATCAAATCACCCATATTGAAACGGTTATGCAAAAACAGAAGATGATTACTGGAGATTTATCAAACCGTGATGTATTTGGTTATGCCGTAGAAAAAGGGTGGATGTGTGTTCAAGTATTCTTTGTCCGACAAGGAAAATTGATTGAACGGGACGTATCCATCTTCCCAATCTACCGGGATTCGGAAGAAGAATTCCTCACATTTGTCGGTCGCTTCTATGATATCCCGGAACATATCAAACCAAAGGAAATTTTCATTCCTTCACAGATTGATAAAGCACTTTTAGAAAAGTATCTGGATGTAAATGTCATCACTCCGAAGCGTGGTTCGAAAAAGGAACTCGTTGACTTGGCGATGAAAAATGCCCAAATTGGAATCCGCGAGAAATTCCAGCTAATTGAACGCCAGGAAGAGCGGACAGTCGGTGCTTGTGAAGAGCTGGGAGATGCAATGAATATAGCAGCACCCCTTCGAATCGAAGCATTCGATAATAGTCATATGCATGGAACGGATGCTGTATCGGCAATGGTTGTTTTTGTTGATGGGAAGCCAGCCAAGAAAGAGTACCGGAAATATAAATTGAGGGAAGCGGCAAAGCATGATGACTATGGAGCGATGCAGGAAGTAATCCGACGCAGGTACACAAGAGTATTAAAAGAAAACCTGCCATTACCGGATTTAATCATAATTGACGGTGGCAAGGGGCAAATGGAAGTTGCAAGGGAAGTGATTGAGGATGAACTTGGCTTATTCATTCCAATTGCAGGGCTTGCCAAAAATGAAAAGCATAATACTTCGCAATTGCTATTTGGCGAACCTCCAGTCCCAATCGAAATGAAAAGAACAAGTGATGGTTTCTACCTCCTGCAAAGAATCCAGGATGAAGTCCATCGCTTCGCTATTACATTCTTGCGTCAACAACATCAAACAAATGCGATTCAGTCTGTATTGGATGAAATTGAAGGCGTTGGACCAAAACGGAAGCAGCAGCTATTAAAGCACTTTGGTTCCGTTAAGAAGATTAAACAATCATCTGTAGAAGAATTGATGGCAGCGCATATTCCAAGTGCAACCGCTCAAGCCATCTACAATCACTTCCACAAAGATACGTTGTCAATGGAATAATTGTATGATAATGTTAATTTAAATTGCTGGAACAGATAAGGTGCAAGTTGCAATAGTAGACTTATCTGCAGGGGAGACAATCCCGCGTAAGGTTGGAGAAAAGGTAACTTGCAGAAGTTACAAGTCCATTGTCTCGATTTAGTTGCTGTTTTGCATTGAAGAAATATAAGATTGTCAGAATCAAACTAGGTTCTGGAGGGCTATCGCTTAACGTTCCGTTACATTGGGTATGTTTTCCAGACAGCTTTTCACGCTTTTGTGAAAAGCTGTTTTTTTAATAAGGTAAAGGATAAGAAACCTTATAGTAAAACGAATTTTCGGAATAGAAAATCTTTTAAAAAGGAGAGGTGTCGATGTCGATAATTGTAGTGAAAATAGACAGTGCAACCCTAACAACACCTGAAAAAATTGAACAAATCTCTGAAAGATTGATCCAACAAAAGAACGGAGGGAACCAAATCGTTGCAGTTGTTCCCCCGATTGAAAACTTGGAGGACAAGTTGCTTCAGTATTCACAGATTTTAGCGGATAATTCTTCGATACGAGAGCAGCATGCACTAACTGCACTCAATGCACAAGCAGCATGCAGCTTGCTCGCGATGTCGATTGAAAAGAAAGGAATAAAAGCTGTTTCATTAAATGGCTGGCAGGCAGGAATTGAAGTGATCAAATCCAACCAAAATGTCTTGATTCAGGGTATTGACCAGGGACATATTATGGAGCATTTGGCTGACGATAAACTGGTAATTGTTGCGGGTTCACAGGGGATTGACCGGAATCGCAACATTCTACTAATGGGCGAGGGTGGTCCGGAAACGACAGCGGTTGCAATCGGGGCAGCAATCAATGCCGAGCAAGTCGAAATCCTGACTATCCAAGATGGGATTTATACAGCGGATCCTTCTGTAGTCAAACAAGCCAGAAAGTTAAATCAGATGACATATGATGAGATGCTTGAACTTTCGAATCTGGGTTCTACATATATTCATCCTCGAGCGGTGGAGTTGGCAAAAATTGTTGAAATGCCATTAGTTGTTCGTTCTAGTACAGAAAACCATGCAGGTACATTGATCAAGGGAGAGGTAGACATGGAGAAAAATTTAATTGTTCGTGGTATAGCATATGAAGCAGACATAATTCGTTTAACAGTTGGTTATGATTCTTATGAACAATCATCCCTTGCTGATATCTTTACAACGCTTGCAGAACACCAGATTGATGTAGATATTATTGTCCAAGCAGTGATTGACGGCGTTAAGCCTACAATCTCATTCTCCATTGCAAAAGAAGATTTTGCAGAAGCTATTAAAGTATTAGAGAAAAATAAAGCTAGGTTAATGTTTAGTTTCGCGGATTTTGAGGTTGGCTTGGCCAAAGTATCGATCGTTGGGGCGGGTATGGTATCAAATCCAGGTGTCGCTGCCCGTATGTTTGATCGTCTGCGTAAAGAGAATATCCTGGTTAAAATGGTTAGTACTTCTGAAATCAAGGTATCTGTTGTCGTTCCACAAGACGAAATGGTTCGTGCAGCGAACGTTTTGCATGATGAGTTTAATCTTGTTGAGATCCTTGCTTAACAATAATGAAAAGCCAATTCTTGTTTAGAAAAGTGTTACAAGAATTGGCTTTCATTATTTATATGGAAGAAACGAGATGAAGAAAAACCATTGGGAAATGCTTTGATAGTTTCTGTTACTGGATTTTCTCTTTTCGATCCCATTTTACCGTAAATGTTATTTGCTGTTGCTTTTCGTTTTTTTCATCATAGCATTCCGTTAAGAAGCCATTGATGGATTGGATCTGTTGGGCAATAAATCCCGCTTCGATCCGAAAAGAGCGATCTGTAATTTTTAATAATTCGACATCATTTGTAAGTTGAAAAACATAGCCATCCTTTTCTTCCTCAGTCAATGTTAAGTTGCCCCACCCGGCATCTTGGAAGAAGGAGATAATTAGTTGGGTATCGGTACATGGGAATTTTCTTGCTAAGTCTTTACCTGCCCAATAGAGCACATCTTTTTCATGTTTTCCAAGAATAGTTGGCAGCAAGTAATCACGCAAAATATCATAACCAAATACTGGAATGGTTTTGTTCTCGTTGGATGTCATTTAAAATTACCTCTTTCTTATTTTTCTTGTTTTAGCGTAAAATAACAAAAACGTTCCGATAACTAGAAATTTTCATCTTAAAATAGAATAAATATCCTTTAAAAGGATGTATAAAAAGTAGGAAGTCACCTTGACGCTTGTAAGACATGGGAGTACAATGAACATGTCATAATATTGTACCATTATGAAATACACAGTCAATGATGGATCGTTTACAAAATGGTGACGATATTGTCAGGTATTTAATAGTACTGAGGGGGGTAAAAGTCTTGTCGAAAAATCATGAGTTTTACTGGAGACGCTTACATTCGCTATTAGGTGTAATTCCTGTAGGTCTGTTTTTAGTGTTCCACTTATCACTGAACTTCACTGCTACTGGTGGGGAAGAAGCTTACAACAATTCAACTGGGATGATGGAATTAATTCCTCATTGGTTACTGTTGATTGTTGAATGGGTTGTAATCTACATACCAATTTTATTCCACGGATTATACGGTCTGTATATTGCATTCACAGCTACACCAAATGTCAACCGCTTTGGAACATTCCGTAACTGGATGTTCGTGCTGCAACGTTTTACAGGAGTATTCCTTGTAATCTTCATTGCTTGGCATATTTTCCAGACACGTATTCAAAAAGCGCTTGGTGCGGATGTAGACTTTAATATGATGGAAGAAATCGTTAACAATCCATTTATGTTAGCGTTTTATATTGTAGGTATCCTATCTGCTACATTCCATTTAGCAAACGGTCTTTGGTCATTCCTAGTGAGCTGGGGCATTACACACTCTGCAAGCTCACAAAAAGTTGCAACATACGTAACAATGATCTTCTTCGTTCTATTAAGTATCGTTGGTGTTGCTGCAATTCTAGCATTCGTATAACTACATTAGTAGAACAACAGAACAGGTTCAGAGCAAATTTAGAGGAGTGAAGAGTAATCATGGCGAAAAGCAAAATCATCGTCGTAGGTGGCGGTTTAGCCGGCTTAATGGCTACGATGAGAGCTGCCGAAGAAGGCACTGAAGTTGAATTATTCTCATTAGTTCCCGTAAAACGTTCACACTCCGTATGTGCGCAAGGCGGGATTAATGGTGCTGTAAATACAAAAGGTGAAGGGGATTCTCCTTGGATTCACTTTGATGATACTGTATATGGTGGGGACTTCTTAGCAAACCAACCACCTGTAAAAGCAATGTGTGATGCCGCTCCTGGTATCATTCACTTATTTGACCGTATGGGTGTTATGTTCAACCGTACTCCTGAAGGTCTTATAGACTTCCGTCGTTTCGGTGGTACATTGATGCACCGTACTGCATTCTCTGGTGCAACAACTGGACAGCAATTACTTTATGCGTTGGACGAGCAAGTTCGACGTTATGAAGTAGATGGATTAGTAACAAAATATGAACACTGGGAATTCCTGGGGGCGGTTCTTGATGACGAAGGCCATTGCCGTGGTATCGTTGCACAAGATATGAAAAATGAAGAGATCAGATCGTTCCGCGCAGACGCTGTAATTATGGCGACAGGTGGCCCTGGTATTATCTTTGGTAAATCAACTAACTCAATCATCAACACTGGTTCTGCAGCATCTATTGTTTACCAACAAGGTGCATCTTATGCAAATGGTGAAATGATCCAAATTCACCCTACAGCGATTCCTGGGGACGACAAAAACCGTCTAATGTCAGAATCTGCGCGTGGTGAAGGAGGTCGTATTTGGACTTACAAAGACGGTAAGCCATGGTACTTCCTTGAAGAAAAGTACCCTGCTTATGGTAACTTGGTACCTCGTGATATCGCAACTCGTGAAATCTTTGACGTTTGTGTAAACCAAAAACTAGGCGTGAACGGAGAAAACGTTGTTTACCTAGATCTTTCACACAAAGATCCACATGAGCTTGATGTTAAACTTGGCGGCATCATCGAAATCTATGAAAAATTCGTAGGAGATGACCCTCGTAAATTACCGATGAAGATCTTCCCTGCAGTTCACTATTCTATGGGTGGATTATGGGTAGATTACGATCAAATGACCGAAATTCCTGGTCTATTTGCAGCAGGTGAATGTGATTACTCACAGCACGGTGCAAACCGTCTGGGTGCGAACTCATTACTGTCGGCGATTTATGGTGGTAGCGTAGCCGGACCAAACGCTGTTAAATATGTTAAAGGCTTAAAGAAACGTGCGGAAGATCTTCCACAATCTATCTTTGACGCTCGCGTACAAGAAGAACAAGAAAAATGGGATGCAATCCTTAAGTTGAATGGAACTGAAAACGCATACTTAATTCACAAAGAGCTTGGTGAATTAATGACTGACAATGTAACAGTTGTACGTTACAATGATCGACTTGAAGCAACTTACAATAAACTTACTGAATTACTGCAACGCTGGGAAAACATTAATATCAATGACACACAGAAATGGAGTAACCAAGGGGCTCACTTCACTCGTCAATTGAAAAACATGTTATACCTTGCACGTGTTATTACTAAAGGCGCACTTTTACGTAACGAGTCTCGTGGAGCGCACTACAAACCAGATTTCCCAGAACGTGATGATGAGAACTTCTTAAAAACAACTATGGCGAAGTTCAATCCACAAACGGGTGAACCTGAAATTTCTTATGCAGAAGTAGACGTTTCCCTAATTCCGCCACGTAAACGTGACTATTCTTCATAAACTTAAGGGAGGTCATTAATCATGACAACGCCAGTAGAAACTGGAAGAACTGTTAAAATGGAAATCCTTCGTCAAGATACTGAAGGTGGCGCAACTCGCTGGGAAAAATTCGAAGTGCCTTATCGCCCTGGTATGAACGTAATCTCGGCTTTAATGGCAATTCAACAAAACCCAGTTACTTCAGATGGGCAAAACACAACTCCAGTAACTTGGGATATGAACTGTCTTGAAGAGGTATGTGGGGCATGTTCTATGGTTATTAATGGTCGTCCACGTCAATCGTGTTCTACATTAATTGACCAATTAGAGCAACCGGTACGTCTGGAGCCAATGAAAACCTTCCCTGTAGTACGCGATTTACAAGTAGATCGCAGCCGTATGTTTAACGCACTTAAAAAAGTTAAAGCATGGGTTCCAATCGATGGAAGCTACGATTTAGGTGAAGGTCCACGTATGCCTGAGCGTAAACGTCAATGGGCTTACGAATTATCAAAATGTATGACTTGTGGTGTATGTATGGAAGCATGTCCGAATGTATCCGAAAAAGCTTCGTTTATCGGGCCAGCACCATTATCACAAGTGCGTTTATTCAACACACACCCAACTGGTGCGATGAATAAAGATGAACGTCTTGCGGAAATCATGGGCGATGGCGGCCTTGCAAACTGCGGTAACTCACAAAACTGTGTAGCTGCATGTCCAAAAGGTATTCCATTGACAACGTCAATTGCAGCACTTAACCGTTCAACAACGGTTCAAATGTTCCGTAACTTCTTCGGTTCAGACAACATGGTTGACTAATATATTATTCGCTTAAAAGTAAGAAGTAAGTAATTTCTTCCTATAGAAAAAGGGTATCTAAGTCATTTTTTTGACTTTTAGATACCCTTTTTGCTTGGTGTTGCATAAGATAGTGCGATATAAAATTCTTCATGCTTTTTTAAAACAAAACTTCTTCTAATATAATTTCTATTCTTCACCCACGAAGGGGAAATGGAGATCTTTGGGATGCTAGTTTGGAGGTCCGCACCTGTTCCATTTATGGGGGCTTTTACCCATAATCTACACCACATACTAAAACAATTCCTTTTTCCGCCGCTATCATTTTTGGTATAATTTAATGAACCGGTATTCATTTTAGAGCTAACTTTTTGAAAAAGAACATGAAAAGCGAGCTAGTTCAACTGTAGCAACTACTTTTACAGTGAAATATCCAATATAAAACTACAGAAAACAAGTGATGGCGGGTTAGGGAGAAAATGGGGAAGGGGTTTTTGAGTATGAAGGCAGCTTATATTGAAGATCCAAAAAAATGGGAGGAAGATTTCAAGTTCTTTGTTGAGGTAACCGTACGATTCTCTGAAACGGATATGTATGGCCATTTAAACAATACAGTGCCATTCGCTTATTTTGAGTATGCACGTATTGAATATCTAAAACATCTCAGTTTCATCGACTGGACCTCAGGACAGATGGCGAAAATTCCTGTTGTTGCAGATTTGCAATGTGATTATTTAAAACAAGTTTATTTTGATGAAACTCTCCGAATCTATGTAAAGGCAGCACGAATTGGAAATTCTTCCATTGATATTCATTATTTAGCAAGAAACGAAAAAGATGAACCTGTGTTTATCGGCAGAGGAACGATTGTGCAAATCGATAAATCTACTGGTAAAGCCATTCCTTGGGATGAAAAAGAAAAATTAATATTGCAAGCGAAATAGTGAAAATGCCCTCACAGCCTTTCAACTCTTATCATACTTTACATAGAAGAGGAGATAGGAGGGTGTTGCCTTATGAATAGCCCGCAGCATCGTTCACTTTTGACGAAAAGAGAACGGGAAATTTTCCAGTTACTTATCTTGGATTATACAACTAAGGATATTTCGCAAAAGTTGGGCATAAGCGAGAAAACGGTGCGTAATCATATTTCAAACACGATTCAGAAACTGGGCGTATCCAGTAGATCACAAGCTTTAATTGAATTGCTGAGGCTAGAAGAATTATCATTACACTGATTGGATGCTTGCTATTTCGCCAAAAACACTTCAAAATAGAGTTATATCTTAGTGTCTAGCATATCTATTTTGTTCCGAGTAATATACACGGATTTCAAAGTCGCTATAGACTGAATTGATTCTTGAGGAGTGACTGCACTAAATGAGGAAGGACGAAAAGCACAGCCACGATACAGTAGCATTTTTAGAAAAAGAATTACGTTTTATTTCACATCTAATAAAACAAAAAGGTAGAGAGATATTAAGCAATTATACGATAACACCTCCACAATTTGTAGCGCTTCAGTGGCTGCATGAATCGGGCGATATGACAATTGGTGAATTATCGAATAAAATGTATTTAGCTTTTAGTACGACAACGGACTTAGTTGACCGTATGGAAAAAAATGAATTAGTAGTGCGGATTCGTGATGAGCAAGACCGCCGAGTTGTACACATTCATTTACTTCAAGAAGGCGAAAGAATTATCGAGGAAGTAATCGAAAAAAGACAAAATTACTTGCAAGATGTGTTGGTAGATTTTGATGAAGCTGAAGTTGAAAGCTTATCAAAGCTGCTGAATAAACTCCATCAACAAATGTAATAGGATTGAGGCGGTTTTTGTGAATGCCCCGATAGGCGTTATTGATTCAGGTGTTGGCGGCTTAACGGTTGCAAAACAAATAATGAAGTTATTACCCAATGAAACGATATATTATATTGGTGATACAGCAAGATGTCCATATGGACCGCGCAACAGACGCGAAGTTTTACACTTTACATGGCAAATGGCTAAAGCATTGGAAAAAATGAATATTAAAATGCTCGTCGTCGCATGTAATACAGCAACTGCGGTAGCGTTGGAAAGTCTGCAGAAGCATCTGTCGATTCCGGTCGTCGGTGTGATAAATGCAGGAGCACGTGCTGCAGAGAAAAAAACAAAAAGAAATGAAATTGTCGTACTTGCAACAGAAGGTACAATAAAAAGTGGAGCATATGAAAATGCTCTACTTTCTTTAAGTACGAAGGCGAAAATAATTCCTCTTGCCTGTCCAACTTTTGTTCCGCTTGTGGAAAGCGGGGAATATGAAGGACAGTTTGCATTCGACTTAGTAGCAAAAGGGTTAAAGCCGCTCGCCGACAAAAAGTTTGATACAGTTATTTTAGGATGTACTCATTATCCAATTATCCAGCATCATATCGAAAAGGTTGTAGGGCCGCATGTAGCAGTACTTTCCTCAGCTGAGGAAACTGCCAAAGAGGTGAAAGATATCCTTGAATATAATCAAGAGCTTTCAACTTCTAAAGGCAACCCGCACCATGTATTCTTTACAACAGGTTCAGTACCGATTTTTCGAATGATTGCAAACAATTGGCTGGAATCGAAAGAGTTAGATATACGACGTATAAATTTATAAACTTATCCATCGATAATATCTCTATCGAAAAATTCTGTTTCCATGCAAACTTATCAAAAAGCCCAAAAGTAGGCACTTCCTGCTTTTGGGCTTTTTTGGGGGGATTTTTTATAAATTGTTTGGGAATTGTGCAAGGGCACGCACACAAACAGTTCTCCGCGCTACAGCACTCGAAAAGAGTCATAAATTATGGTAAGATGGGTAGCGCGAAACAACGAGGAGGATATTTATGACAAGACATGATGGACGAGCTGTAGAACAATTAAGACCTGTTTCAATTGAACCAAACTATTTAATGCATCCAGAAGGCTCTGTATTAATTCAAGTGGGCAATACGAAGGTTATTTGTACAGCAACAGTAGATGACCGAGTACCCGGCTTCCTGCGCGGCCAAGGAAAAGGATGGATTACTGCTGAATATTCAATGCTTCCAAGAGCAACAGCAGACCGAACACAACGTGATTCTTCTCGCGGAAAATTAAATGGACGTACGATGGAAATTCAGCGTTTAATCGGACGAGCATTACGTGCTATCGTCGATTTAGAGGCACTTGGGGAAAAAACAATCTGGATTGACTGTGATGTGATTCAAGCGGATGGCGGAACTCGCACTGCTTCAATTACAGGAGCTTTTGTCGCATTAACCCAGGCACTAGCCAAAATTCATGAAGCTAAACCATTTGCGAAGTTCCCGATTGTCGACTATTTGGCTGCAACAAGTGTAGGCTTTGTGGATGAAATTGGTGCAGTATTGGACCTGGATTATGTCGAAGATTCTTCTGCAGCGGTGGACATGAATCTCGTAATGACAGGCAGCGGCCGTTTTGTTGAAATCCAGGGAACAGGCGAAGAAGCAACATTTTCCCGAAGTGAACTAAATGAATTATTGGATTTAGGCGAAAAGGGGATCCATGAATTAATTGCCATTCAAACATCCGTGCTGGGTGAAGCAGCAGCACTAGTGCGGACTGTAAAGGAGGAAGCGTAATGAAACAAGTCGTGATTGCAACAAAAAATAAAGGTAAAGCGAAAGATTTCGAAGCACTGTTTTCTCCATTAGGCTATGAAGTCGTAACAATGTTTGAAGTAGCCCCTGATATGGAAATAGAAGAGACAGGGAAGACCTTTGAGGAAAATGCAATCCTAAAGGCAGAAACCCTCTCTCGTCAGCTTGGAAAGGTAGTCATTGCAGATGATAGCGGATTAGCGGTAGATGCCCTTAACGGCGAACCTGGCGTGTATTCAGCGCGTTATGCAGGCGACCACGACGATGAAGCCAATATTGTAAAAGTACTCGAGAAATTAGAGGGTGTTCCTGAATCGGAGCGTACGGCACGTTTTTGCTGTGCATTAGCCATTGCGGGCCCAGGAATGGAGACTTATACGGTATTTGGTACGTGTGAAGGAGTAATTTTGCATGAGAAACGCGGAGTAAACGGATTCGGATACGACCCAATCTTCTTCGTACCACAATTAGATCGTGCAATGGCGGAATTAACGCCTGATGAAAAAGGAGCCATTTCCCACCGAGGCAATGCAATTCGTAAATTGGCGGAAGAACTGCCGAATTTGATGAAATAGGGTTTTTTGAATGTGGACCAAGTAATTATGGAACTAGAATTTATGGGTTTTGTTGAAATGTCCGGTAAATTTAGGAAAGTGTCCGGTAAAATGTAATTTCTGTCCTGTAAAATCGAAAAAGTGTCCGATAAATATCAAGTTTTGTCTGATATAATTAAATTGCCCATAACATTTCAATCTGGTCCAGTATTTTTGAAGAACGTTGGTAACTTATATGAGTAATCAATTTCCTAAAAATACTGGACATCTTTTATTAAGTGGAGGTGTATGTCGTGAAATTATTAGTAATGAGTGATACCCACGGGGATGCAGAGGTTATTAAACGAGTTCGTGAAGCAAATAAAAATGTAGAAGCCATCATCCATTGTGGAGACAGTGAGCTAGCATTTGATCATCCCTATTTAGAAGGGGTTAGAAAAGTGCGGGGCAATTGCGATGAAGATGATCGATTCCCGAATGAGGATTTATTCGAAGTTGAAGGGCTGAAAGTATTTGTTGCCCACGGACATCTATTGAATGTAAAAACGACAATCATGAATCTACTTTACCGTGCAAAAGAAGTGGAGGCAAAAGCAGCCTTCTTTGGCCATTCCCATGTGTTAGGAGCAGAACTGGTGGACAACATGTTATTCGTGAATCCAGGGAGTTTGCTGAAACCGCGCGGCATTGCTGAAAAAAGTTATGCAGTTGTGGAATTTACGAATCATAAGTGGAAGGTCACAGCATATACTGATAAAGGTGTAGAAATCTTTACAAATACTTATGAATTAACCGAGTAATACTAGATACGGAAAAATTTATAAACAAATAAAAAATTATTTTATAAATACCGTTGACTTTTCTTATTATTAAGCCTATAATAATAATTGTCTTTCAGGTAATTAACTTGATTGCGAAATGTCTCAGTAGCTCAGCCGGATAGAGCATACGCCTTCTAAGCGTACGGTCGGGGGTTCGAATCCCTCCTGGGACGTCATAAAAACGTACACGAACCATTGATACATAAGGGTTTGTGAGAAATTAGGGATTCGGTCGGGGCTTCGGTCATCGATGCAGAATCCCTTTTTTATTACCCTCAAAAAATTACGATAAAATAGACACGAAATTATCTTCCAATTCAAATGAATGGAGGATTTTTTTATTATGACAAAAAAATCGGGTCTCTTTAATATTGATTTTGACCTAGAAGGAATTGAAATCATCCCACAGAAATCAAATGCAAAAGTAAATCATTCAAAAAAAGTTGAAGATGCCTTATGTATCATTCTTCAACAGATGCAAACGAGCGGGTACAGAACACGTACAATGAAGGATTATGAAACCATTGTCCTAAATTTCCAAAAAGTAACGAATATAGAGTATGTAGACGAAGTGAAGACAGAGACAATCTATGAATGGCTAGAATCCATGCAAGTGACCAACCAAACGAAACTTACACGTTTAAAGGCACTCAAATCATTTTTAAGTAAATGCTATAACAATGGGTGGTACAACAGTAAGTTTTGGCAAACTATTAATGTAAAAGTCGATAAGAAGGTTAAGAAGGGTGCGAAACCAAATGATATACAAGTTTTGCTGTCTTTAATCGATAGTAGTACATTTATAGGGCTAAGAGATGCCACTGCAATTCTTACTATGTACAAGACTGGAATTCGAATCAATACATTGGGGTTATTAGAGGAACACCATGTTGATTTTGAAAACAAACAACTCGTTTTAGATGGCTCAATTTTAAAGAATCATCAATTATTAAAATTGCCTATTGACGAGCAGCTTATAGGTTTATACAAAATATTGATTAAACAGAATCGTAAAATTAGAGCATATTACAAAGAGTCGAACACAAGTGTTTTTATATCCAATGTGGGAACTACATTAAATACTAAATCAACGAATAATGCAATTTCGAAGCAACTAACCAAGTACAGTAAAAAGTTCGGCTTAGAGAATATGAATCCTCATGCTATTAGAAGGGCGTATGCGAAGAACTTACTTAATAAGGGTGCTAGCATTGCTCTTATCAGTAAAGCTTTGGGACACCAATCCCTTGATACGACTACACTATACTTGGATTTAGATGTAGAAGAAGTGGCGAAGGATTTGAGAGAATACTTGTAAATAGTAAAGATTTCATAAGGTTGTCTAAGTTTTAAATTCTATTATCTTAATTTTTAAAGCATAGGCAGTCTTTTGTTCCAGTAGTATCTTCAACTCGGGCTTCATGTTAGGGAAAACAACAATTTTTGTCAACGATAATTGACAAGTAGTATGGAAATGTATTATTGTATTACTAATGTAAACA
Source organism: Ureibacillus aquaedulcis (assembly GCF_030418165.1). Classification (GTDB taxonomy): domain Bacteria; phylum Bacillota; class Bacilli; order Bacillales_A; family Planococcaceae; genus Ureibacillus; species Ureibacillus aquaedulcis. The sequence goes on along the minus strand of NZ_JAUHTQ010000005.1, from coordinate 47,645 downwards.
TAATGTAATACAAAGGAGGCTTACTCGATGGAGAAAGTAAATAAAACAGTTAGTTTTAGATTAGATGAAGAAACAGCTAATAAGATGAGCTTCATTAAAGAAAATATCTTAAAAAACGATGATGCGAGTCATTCTGAATTATTGAGAAGTGCCATTAACTTTATGTACGAGAATAAAGAACAAGCATTACTTGAAAAAGGGGATGTAATTGATTTTGTAAAATATTATATCAAGGTTGCGGTACTTCAATCTGAGACTCTTGCACAGTATAGTACCCCTCGTGGTAGACTAGAACAACTTAATGAGCATAGAGTAGGTAATAAATATGACTTGTTAGACGAATTACTCTATGAGATAGATAAAGCCTACGAAGAATATTATTTAGAGGAAATAGTGGAGTTAGGAAAACTTTATGATGAAGAAAATCCTATAAGTTTTGCTAAGTTACTAAGATTTAAACATCGGGCTCTTCCAGAATTATTTTTTGAATTAATGGGAGTAGAAAGAAATGAATATAAAGATTTGGATGAAGATGAATTAGCAGATTTAATTGTTGAAAAATTTAATGATGAAGAATTTAAGTTAAGAGCTAAAGAGCAATTTTTTATGGAAATAACATGATTTGTGGGAGGAAATTAATTTTTGTTAGACACTAATAATACAGCCTATATTTAACAGGGGAAGTGTGTTTTCTATTGGTAGCTGATTACATTTAGTTCGCTCTTTTTTACGTTCTTTTAAAAAACAAGAAAAAGGAGATTTTTTATGGAGATTATGACATCCTATCAATTGGCTAAGATTAGGAAACATCTGCTTGAAACAGAAGGATATTACTGCAAAGCTTGTGGATGCGAAGTGCTAGATAATTATGGAGTCGGTCGTTATTTGCCGAACAAAGCACATGCAGACCATATTATTGCACTAGCAGATGGTGGTAGTCATGATATATCTAATATTCAGATACTATGTAGAGAATGTAATCTACGCAAAGGAAAGATGCCAGATGAAAAATTCAAAGCATTAATCAAGGCTGAGCAGGAATATGTAAAACAATATCAACACGAAATAGAAAAAAGGCGTCAACAATATAAGGAGAAATGTAGTTGTTGCAACGAAGCAGTACCACGAGTGTTTACTAATAACTTATGTAGAATATGTTATCAGAGAGAGTGTCAACGCAGAAGTTATCACAAGCAAAAAAAGAAAAGATTATCACAATAAGACAGTAATCATTTGAAAATAATGAAATTGGAAGTACCTAGTTTTATCAATATATACCTATTAAAATAGGGATGAAAAACTGTACCGAACAGTTATTGATATTTTGAGCATCATATCATTCAATTACTAACCACAACATGAAGGGAGTGAAATAAATGGTTGCTAATAATAGCGAAACATAACCATTAGAAAAGGGAGTTAACTTGGAAAAAGAATTAAAAAGAGAAGCAATTCGAATAATAGATGCTACTTGTGGAAAAGGAAAAACCTCTTGGGCAATTCAACTTATGAATGAAGCTGATGAATCAAAGAAGTTTATGTTTATCACTCCATTTTTATCTGAAGTCAAAAGGGTAAAAAACACTGTTACAAATAGGAAATTTTCAGAGCCTGAGGTGGATAAAAACAATGTAACAAAACTAGACAGTTTAAAGCGATTAGTAAGGCTTGGAAAGGATATTGCTAGTACGCATGAGTTATTTTCAAACATCGATGAAGCGACATTAACTTTTATCAAATCTCATAACTATACGCTTATTCTTGATGAGGTAGCAAACGTTATTGAACAAGCACAAATATCGAAAGATGATATTAAATTATTGCTTGGTCATGATGGGAATGAACCATATGTAACTGTTGATGAAAATGGGTTTGTTACTTGGAAAAAAGAAAAATATGATGGAACGTTTAAACGAATTGAGAGACTAGCTAAGACAAATAATCTGATGATATTTAATGACACAGCTATGTTTTGGACATTTCCTGTATCAGTGTTCAAAGCGTTCAAGGATGTTATCATTCTAACATATATGTTCTGGGGGCAATCGCAACGGTATTATTTCAAAATGTTTGAAGTGCCAATGTATTTCAATTCTGTAGAATTAAACAGAGATACTGGTCGTTTTGAATTAACTCAATATGTTAAACCTACGCAAGAGAACGTTGCATTTCTGAAACAGAACATAAACATCTATTATCCTTCTAAGTACAATGAAAAAGATATGAACGCTGTTGGAGAGAAAAAAGGTGCTTTTAGTAGAAGTTGGTTAACAGAGAGTGCTAAAGATAAAGAGATGGTTAAATTGATTCGGAGTCACGCTTATAATTTCTACGGGAATAAATGCAAGGTAAAGTCAGATAAAGTTATGTGGACATGCTTGAAAGATTTTGAAAAGAAACTTACGCCTAAATCAGCTAAGAAACAATTCGTTTCCCTTACTGCTAGAGCAACAAATGATTATATCGATAAAGAAGTATGTATCTATCTTGCAAATAGGTTTATGAATCCAGTTGAAAAGAAGTTTTTTCAATTTCACAATGTAAAAGTTGATGAAGATTTTTGGGCATTATCTGAATTGATTCAATGGTTATTCAGAAGCAGAATTAGAAGAGGAGAAGTTATTAATTTGTATATCCCCTCAAGTAGAATGAGGAACTTGTTAGAAAAGTATCTAAATGGAGAAGCGGTAGCTTGGTTCGAAAAAGACGATACCTTTATTGTAAAGTGAATTGGAAAAGATTTATCGAATTTTTGCATAAGTGATTCTAAAACCACTTATCGTTACTGGTCTTTTTTCTGATTTCCTTATAGAAGAATATATATAAATCGCATAAGTGATTTTTTGATGAGATATATACATGTGTCTAATCGTAGCAAAGCGAAGATTAGTACATGGTCGGGGAGGAGTGAGTGAGGAACGAACGAGTGACGGGCTGACAAGCCAAAGAAAGGCACCCTGCCCGTCACTACGCTGTCGCTTCGTGCCTCCTCGGCAGTTGCACGTTCTTCACTACGTTCAGAACGGCAACTTTTCTAAATCACTCTAGATGATAGTAAATACAGTATATGGCAACGGTAGTACATTGGAAAGGATTAAGAACTAAAACAAGTTAATATGATTTGTGAAATAGATTACTTTTGTATCGTTGGTAAAATGGAATTATCTTACTTTAGATATCTATTTTATATCCAATAATAATAAGGTTTAAGTTGTTACAATTGTGGGTGAGGAGAAGCTGTCAATGGCAAACAAATATCTTGAAAGAATTAATAGATTATATAAGGAAATTATTGTTCCTAATAGAGTGAAATTAGAAGGGGATAGATGGTTTAAGAGGGATAACCGAACTAATAATTGGGTTGAACTAAGAATATATGAACATGGACAAGTAAGCCTATCTCATTCAAAGGGAACAGCAACCTATATATCTCATTTAGGTTTTTTGCTTAATAATCCTGGCCCATATACTCTGGAACAATTGGTAGATTATATGTATAAGGGTGAATTTCATAAATACTATGGATGGGTAGAAGGCTTTTGGGATAAAGAGAGTTTACTGATGTATTTTCAAAAGATAAAGTGTAATGATGAACCATTATATGAAGTTTACATTAGAGATAATCATTCTGCCTTTTACAAAGCAACAAGAAGAATTTATAAATGCGAGAAGTCTTATCGTTCATTTCTTGAGAGTGTAGGAGAAAATCCAGATGAGATAAGTGGAGATTTACTTATTGATAAGTTTCTTCAGCAAGGAAAATCCATAGAATTTAATATTATAAATATCTTAAAAAAGGTAAAAGCACCATACGAATACTTTGTGCCATTTCCTTCTGGTTCAACTCCCGACATATATATTAGAGAATTTCATACTGCGATTGACATTAAGCGGAGTATCAAAACTAAAATAAACAAGGAGACAAAAAAATATAGTCAAGAATTTAATGAGGTGACTGTAATTTATTTATTGGGTAGTCGAGAAATGGTGAGCTATCAAAATGGTGTGAAAAAAATGAGTATTTATAAGTGGATTTGTTCTCAATCCTTTTTTATGAGCTTATCTGAAAAAAAACAGGAAGAAATTTTACGTGACCTAGATAGGATTGTTAAAAGTATCGATGAAGGACAATATAATTCAGATATATATGAGTATCACAGAATGTTAGTTCAGCAAATTATACAATATGATAAGGAGGGTCTTAATAATCCGCAAATCGCAGAAAAAGTGAATGTTTCTTATAAATATGTTAATAGAATTTTACGTGGAGAAGCTTTACAGGAATATAGTGGGGATTATCCCGCTATATACAAGGAAAAACAGAGAAAAATAAAAAAGGAGCAAGAGACAAAAAAGGCTGAAACAATTGTGCTTTTCCAAAAAGGTCTTTCTAATGAAGAGATTGCTCAGCAGCTAGATACCTCTATTGATATGGTTAAGTATCATCTAAGAAATGCAAAGTTGAACGAGGCGGTACTCAGAAATATAAGGAATGCAGAAATACATAAACTGTTAGGAACTTCTACGAACCATGAAACGCTGATTGAAAAGTTTCAATGGATTGTAAGTATCTTAGAAAAAGATTATTCTACAATAAACGTAGGTGCTATAAAGACTTATTATCACTCACATTTTGTACCTAAAGAAGGTGAAAAATCGATAATAAAAAGTAAAGAAAATATACAATCAAAGGTAATTGAATTGTTTCGCTCAGGAAAAAATACACAAGAAATTGCACAAACTCTTAAAATTCCCGTTACTAGTGTTAGAGAATACCTGAGAAAAGGAAAATTAGGAAGAAAAGATATTCTTTCTATTCGAAATCAAAAATTAGAAATGTTATTAAAGCAAGAGGTAGAGCACCCAACATTAAATTTAAAATTTGAAAGTGTTGCTAATAAACTTAAAGATGAGTATCCTAACCTTACTGCAAAACATGTACGTACATACTATTATGCTCATTTCTTAAAAGAATTAGGATGAAAGAGATAAATGTGAGGAGAAATGGTCTCATATTACAATTGCTGATAATGATTAAAGATAGTCAAGCTGATTATGTAGATTTATAATAGTGACTAAGAGGTGATTAAATGGATGAACAAATTCTTGAATTGTTACAAAAAATGAATACAAGACTTGATAGAATGGAAGAACGTTTTGATAAGCTAGAAGTGTTAATGTCTAGAAACCCAAATTTACTTGATGAGACAACCGAAGCTAGAGATAAAGAAATTGAAGAATTAAAAAAAGGTTAGTGACAGTCGAAAGTTACTTATATAGATTGGATAAGCAACTAATTAAATAACTTTTTTTCCACTAACCTTAACTGGTTGGTGGTCTTTTTTATCCGTCCCCCCTTTTTAATCTTCACTCAGACGAAGTGAGTTGTAGGTATTGGAGTAGCAGAAGAATGAGGAGAGTCTCTAAATTGAGGCTTTTTTTGTTTTTGAGGAGCAAATGAATGTATCTTTGGTCCGAAATGGAGAAATAGTTTAATAACTAATAAAACTGTGATTTTATTGTTTGTAACAGATGGTTTGGATATAGAACAAAGCTTAGAAGTACAAATTTAAACTCCCATATTCTTTTACATAATTTTTATGTGAGCAAATATGGTATAATATTCCTCAATTACTAAAAATATATACTATTTGTGAAATAAAATGTAAATTGTATGGAGGAGAGTCTATTGGCAAGTTATATAATCCCATATTTAGACCCGAAGAAGAATAATATGGAGGAAGACCCTTTATTCTCGGAGTACACTTATGGAGATAATGGGGAAAGAGGTTTAACTTTAAAAACAAAAGTTTCAAAGGGAGATATTCTTTTTTTTTCTAAAACTATAGACACTAATCCATGTATTACTGCATTTTACGAAGTAGAAAAGATTTTGGATATTAAAAATGCAAAAATGGATAATAAAATCATGATGAAATACCATAATCCACACTTATATAGAGATAAAATTCAAGAAAATGAAGTAATTGTTTTTGGGAATCCAGAAAAATCAATGATATTAGACCCCCCTTTATTAGTTAACAAAGCATTACTAGACGAATTATCGATTGAGTATAACGATTCTCCGAATCATTCAGAACTGCAAACTCTTACATTAAAGTTAAGGTGGAAGCGATTAAGTAACTCGCAAGTAAAATTATTACTTTCAAAAGTAAACCCACTGTACAATGAAAGTTTTCTAAAACTACAAAAAAGTTTAGAGTTCCAGATTGTTTTGGATAAAACAGAAAGAGAAACGATTGTTAAGGCACGTATAGGACAGTCAATATTTAAAGATGCTCTTTTAACTGTTGAAAAGAAATGTAGACTATGTGGGGTCTCAGATGAACACTTCTTAGTTGCAAGCCATATTAAGCCCTGGAGTAAATCTAATCATAAAGAGAGATTAGATGTTAATAATGGGTTTCTACTATGCCCAAACCATGATGCTTTATTTGATAAAGGATTTATAAGTTTTGGTGAAAATGGTGTGATTCTGATTTCAGATAGTATTGATAAGTATACTAAGGTTTTTCTTAACATTAATGAAAATATGAAGATTAGTATGAATGAGAGCCAGCAGCAGTATATGAAGTGGCATCGAGAGAACCTTTTTATTCCGATGTAAATTTGACGTAAGCAAAAAGGAAGAAATTATATAGATAGGAATTAAGGATAACGGAAAAATACCATAGATTAAAAGGAGAAAATGCAGTGAATAAAATACTATACTTTCCTTCAATTACTATCCCCAAAAGTCAATGGCTAATGGAGTCATTGTTTTACTGGGACAAAGTGGGGTCTATCGTACCACTTGATTTTTTAGATGAGCCACAACTGCTAGGCGAACATATGAGAAAATTAGTAGAGGCTGGATTGATTGAGCAGGTTGTACCAGAAAATCATTTGTGGAATATTACTAACTTTGAAGAAGAATTTTTAAAATTTATCGATACAAATCCTGTATTTGAACCTATTTCTAAATTGGGGAAGTTAGGATTAATAGGTAAGAATGGAGTAATAAAAACAACAACAGAGATACATATGGGGAAGCTTAGAGGTCTAGGGAAAAAGCTTGAACAGAGAGGGTTGGCAACAAAAGGGCGAGAATCATGGTACGCTGTGGAGGAATATACAGCATCTAATTTTATGACATACCTAGCAACAGTACTAGGAGCAATTACAGAATATAGACCTGTAACTGATAGCTATAATGAATTATCCTACTTCCTTCCTAATGTTCAGCAAGAGAACAGTCAGAACAATCGTGAGTTACTAAAAGAGCAATTACGAGCAAAAATAATTGATAAAGTATTACCTGTTCCTTCTTTTATTGAAGACCCGTATGATATTTATCGGTTTAAGGAGAAGCATTATGATAAGCTAAAAAGATTTCGTATACACATAGAAGAGTTTATTTTAAATCTTGAACTCCTTCCAGAATATCAAGTTGAAGAAAGAATAAAGTTGTTTGCTGAAAGTTCAGAAGATGAAATCAGAGATATTTCAGATAAAATGAAATCTTTTAAATGGAGAATGATAAGTTTTGCTACATTGTGTTCAATTGCCCCACCAGTATTGGATTTAGTTAATGGGATTTCTGAAGATAGTAAACTAGATACTGCAAGTGCAACCGTCAGTTTATTCGGTGCGGTTAATTCGGCACTTAGTAGGACGGAAATAAAAGAAATTGAACGTCGCCCATTGGCATATGCTGCCATAGTTGAGAGGCAATTTAATAAGCAACCGTCTAACATTCACACTACAACAAGCTACTAATACTATAAAGTTGAAGAGAATAGAGCTTTAATATTTTAGCGAGAATCCAATTATGTAGTGTTTATAATTCAAGCCTTATATGGAGTGTAGCTAATCTAAGTAGCTACACTCCATATTTGTAAGGATACAAATTACATGTGGTTTTTAATTGGGTTGAGTGACCACACACATTTACAAACTAGCATTTGGTAAATTTCCGACACGACACAAGTATTTATACTGTTTTAGTCCAGTAAAATCGTAAATCACATTGGAATACATTGATGCAGCTCGATGTGATGTCCGATAAAGATTGAAGTGTCATAACTTATTATGTTATGACTGAATTATAGTGAATATATTAACGCTACTTTTTGTTAAAATAATTGAATTAACGGTGCAATATAGTGGAAGATAGTGAAGGGCATAAAAAGGTTGTTATAGGGGGGTTCAGTCGTAGATTGGTATATAAATCATATGGATATTTCACTATCGTATAACTTGATAGCATTTGAGATAATAGAGAGGAGAATGACTCAAAAGTGGAAGAACTAGTAACCTCATTAGAAGAAGTAGTGAAAAATGTTATACAGTTTAATGAAGATTTGGAAAATCACACTGATATTGTGACTCAACTTTCTATGTTTATACATTGGTATTACATTCCTACAATTAATGCATTTGGTCCAAGTAAGTATATTGGATATAAAAATATGAATACTGAGAAATACGATAGAGGCAAAAGAAAAACAGGTGTTGATACTGAAAAAGAATTAAAAGAATGGTTTGTTAAGTTGTCAGTGGAATCAGAGAAAGCTCAAGAGTTAATGGAAGAACTGTATAAACTATTGGAAAAACACGACAAAAAGGTAAGAAGCAATGCTAACATTCATATTTTAAAAAAAGGAATTAAGCATTCATTTTGATAAGAGAATTTGGTAATAACAATTAAGAGGACAGCCATCTCATATGAGGTGGTATTTTTTAATTCAACTGGTGTCACAACTTAAAAGTTTGACACCGATAACTATGAGGTGATAATATCAGTATATTGAACGGTGTCACAATTAAGTGTCGCAAATAAAGGGTGGAAAGGGGATACTTAGGTGACGATTTATGGATATGCGAGGGTGTCAACAGCAGGGCAGGATTTAGAAGCACAAATTCAATCACTTGAAAAGAATGGTGCGACAATTATCTATCAAGAGAAGTATACGGGAATAAAGACAGACCGACCAAAATTGAATGAGCTATTAAGTGTGTTAGAAGAAGGGGATACATTAATGGTGACGAAACTAGACCGTATTGCTCGTTCATCTGTACAGGGCAGCGAGCTAGTTAAAGAACTGATTTCTAAAGGAATCAAGGTACATATCTTAAATATGGGATTAATGGATAATACCTCAGCTTCTAAATTAATTCGTAATATCTTCTTTGCATTTGCAGAGTTTGAGAGAGATATGATTGTTGAGCGAACACAGGAAGGTAAAGCCATTGCAAGACAAAATCCTAACTATCGTGAAGGACGTAAACCAACATATACAAAGAAACAATTAGACCACGCCTTAGGATTGTTAATGAATCATTCGTATAATCAAGTCGTAGATTTAACAGGGATTAGCAAATCCACACTAATAAGAGAAGTAAAAAAACGTAAAGAACGTAATGAAATTAAATCCGTAAATAATACAGATAAAAAATTAAAAGAACAATCGCTATATGAGGAAACCACTGATACCGGAAAGTCATCAGATACTAATATAATCGAAAAAACTAGCAACAAAAAAAATGATGCTAATGAAAACAACCCTAAATCTCAAGTAACAAAAAATTATGAATTACAAGAACATCATTATGATAGATTCTGTAATGAATGTGGTGAGAGTGTTGCTGAAGATGCTGAAGAATGTGGTTACTGTGGCAGTTCTAGTTTTGATGTTATGGATTTAAATAATTTATAAGGTCAGTAATACCCAAGTTTTTCCACACTTGTCTCCTCGTTATTTTTGTAATAGAGGTTTAGGGATTCAGTTACACAAGGTATTATTAGTCTCCATTCGATTTAAGAAATATCAAGTTAGTTTAATTGTTTTCATTTAATAAAAAATAAAATGAGGTATGTTTAACCTATGACTACTATAAAAGAGATTCAAGCCATTGCAATTGAACGAGGTGGTAAATGTTTATCTGAATCATTTGATGGTTGGAAATATAAACTTAATTGGGAATGTGAACTAGGACATACTTGGGAAGCAACTTTAAGCAATGTTAAGTATGGCAAATGGTGTCCGACATGTGGAAAAAAAAATAGAGGATTGAAAAGTAGAGATACACTTGAAAATATGCAATCTTTAGCATTGGCAAACGGTGGTGAATGTATATCTAAGAGTTATCAGGGCAATAACAAATATTTAAATTGGAAATGTCAAGAGAATCATATCTGGCAGGCTACTCCTAGTACTATAAAAGCGGGTAAGTGGTGTCCTATCTGTGGTAGAGAAAAAGCAGCAAATAAAAGAAGAAAAACAATTGAGGATATGCAAAAATTAGCTGAATTAAAAGGTGGAAATTGTCTTTCCAAGATTTACTCTACTATGAATATTCACTTAGAATGGGAATGCCAAGAAGGCCATAGATGGTCTGCTCTACCAAGTAATATTAAAAGTGGTAAATGGTGTCCCTATTGTAAAGGAAAGTATAGAACGGTAGAAGATATGCAAAAATTAGCTAAATCAAAAGGTGGGAAATGTCTTTCGTCAGAATTTAAATCTATGATGGAAAAGCTGGTTTGGGAGTGTAGTGAAGGTCATAGATGGGAGAGTACACCTAACTCATTATTTAATAGCAACACATGGTGTCCAATTTGTGTAGGGAATGCTAAAAAGGATTTAGTTTATTGTCAAAGTCTAGCTCGTGAAAAAGGTGGAAAATGTCTAAGCAAAATTTATAAAAGTGTAGATGAAAAAATGTTATGGGAATGTTCGAACGGTCATAAATTTAAATTAACTCCTTACTATGTTAGTAAAGGAACTTGGTGTTCAATATGTAGTAAAAACATAAATAATTTACATGAAGAGAAATGTAGATTTATATTTGAATCTTTATTAATGAAGCCTTTTTACAAAGAAAGAAAAGTTTTAAAAGAAAATTTAGAGTTAGATGGATATAATTCCGAATTAAAATTAGCTTTTGAATATAATGGTATACAACATTATGAATTTAATGATTATTTTCATGAAAATTATATAGATTTTGAATTTCAACTTGAAAGAGATATGAAAAAGAAAATACTTTGTGAAGAAGAAGATATAACTTTAATTACAATTCCTTACAAAATTGAAACAGATATGGATAAAGTACGATTTATTAAAGAAGAATTGTTAAGTAAAGGGATAGTAATAAGCAAAGCTGAAATAGATTGGACACTTTTCTATAGAGGCTATGAGCCTTTAAAAGAATTAATTGAAATCGCAAAGAGTAAAAATGGAGAATGTTTGTCACTTGCTTACAATGGTGTAGATAGTAAACTTGTTTGGCGATGTGAGCAGGGGCATCAATGGGAAAGTTCACCTTATCAAATTAAGCATGGTTCGTGGTGTCCTAGATGTAATGGACGACAAAAAACGATTGAAGACATGCAAAAACTAGCTGAATTAAAAGGTGGTATATGTTTATCTTCAGAATACGTTAATAACTCAACAAAGCTACAGTGGCAATGTAGTATGGGACATAATTGGGAAGCAATACCTGCTTCTGTTCAAAAAGGAACTTGGTGTCCAAGCTGTAACGGAAATAAACAATACAGTATAGAAGATATGATAAATATAGCTGGGGAGAGAAACGGAGAATGTATCTCTTTGACATATAAAAATTTTGCTAGTAAGTTGAAATGGCGATGTAACCGAGGGCATGTATGGGAAGCAACACCATCAAGTATTATATCTGGTTCTTGGTGCAAGGAATGTTTAAAACCATCCATTCAAGATGCAATGAAAATTGCTAGAGAGTATGGTGGAGAATGCTTATCAAACAGTTATATTGATTCAACATCGAAATTGAAATGGCGATGTAAATCTGGACATGTCTGGGAGTCTATTCTTGGAAATATTAAAAGAGGCAGATGGTGTCCAGCATGTAATAGTTTGAAGAAAAAACAGAAAAAAATAAAGAAATTAGTCGAACTACAACAAGTAGCTGAGGATAGAAATGGCAAGTGTTTAAGTGAGTCTTATGAAAACGTTGATGCAAAGATGCTTTGGGAATGTAGCAAAGGGCACAGATGGGAAAGCTCTGCTTATAGTATTAAAAACGGAGCATGGTGTAGTAAATGTGCTGCTAAAAGAAATGCCGATAAACGAAGGGGAACTATCGAAGAAATGCGGCAAGTTGCAAAGGTACGAAATGGTAGATGCCTGAGTAATGTATACACTGACAATCATACACTATTGGAATGGGAATGCTCAAATGGTCACCGTTGGATGAGTACAGCTAATACAATTAAGAGTGGTTCGTGGTGTAGACAATGTAGTGTAAAGAAAAATGCTGATAAACAGAGAAAAAGTATTGATGATATGAGAGTGCTTGCTGCACAAAGAGACGGTTTATGTTTATCAGAGGAATATGTGAATGCCCATATAAAATTAATATGGAAATGCTCGAAGGGGCATATATGGGAAGCAAAACCTAATAATATTCAGCAAGGGAAATGGTGTCCAAAGTGTAAAGGTAGGTAAAATAAAATACTAATGCTAGTATGTTTTTCATATTGAGGATATGGGGGTATATTTTCACAATTATAAAAGGGTAATGTACGGAGAACACCTTAGTTGGTTCATCTACACGTCACAACTTTTTATATTGGAATCTTTTTAAATAATTTTTCTCAATCATGCGAAATACCCCCATTTTTTATCCCGCTCTTAAAAATAACTCATATATCTGGAAGCTATACGAATACTGACTTACACTTTAATAGTGTTAGGAGAGAAAATATGTTTCAAACACTTAAAGCGCTTAATCTTTCTAACTTTCTTCAATATTCCTAATAACATTATACCTTATAAAAAACTCCCTCCTAAAAGATTACAAATGACTATACAGTGATGCTATTACATATTCTGCGCAGTTTTTTTAAAAATTCGTTTATTCTATAAAAGCAATATCAGCGTGTCTGCATTATGCCGCATGAATAGTTAATACCTATTATTACCTTTTAATCCGTTCGGTGGTAATATAGGTATTATCAAATGAGTATGGGAGTGTAATCAGATGGGGGATAAAAAGTATCAAGTTTTTATTAGCTCTACATATACGGACTTATTAAAAGCTAGAGAAAAAATCAGTAAGCAAATCCTTACCTTGTATCATTTTCCAGTTGGAATGGAGATGTTCAGTGCTGGGGACGATGACCAATGGACAGTAATAACTAACACAATTGATAAAAGTGATTACTATGTTATTATACTTGGACATAGATATGGTTCATTAGCTGATGACGGATTATCCTATACTGAGAAAGAATACGATTATGCAAAGTCTAAAGGTATACCAATTATGGCATTTGTTAAAAATCGTGATGTGCCAACATTACCGTCTGAACGAGAAAGTAATCCAGAAAATATTGAAAAGCTAGAAAGGTTTATTGAGAAAGTAACACAAAATAAAATGTGTGATTTTTGGATTAATGAGGATGAACTTACTGCCAAAGTTACAGCATCCTTATTTAAGGCGTTTACATTGACTCCTCAAATTGGGTGGATAAGAGCAAATACTATTGATACTGCTAAAACATTAGAAGAACTTACTAAGTTAAGTGCTGAGAATAGAGAACTAAAAGAGGAGCTAGAATCACTCAAGAAAAAGTTAAAGCCTAATAATCCCCAAATATTAGTTGAGATTAATAGTGATGAGAAGGTAAATATACCCTTTTATTCTAAAATGGAAATTAATAAGTTAAGTTTATACTCAGTAATAGAAGAAAAGGATATACCCGAGCATTTACAACCATATATAACAAAAGAAAGTATTGAGAAACATAATTCATTAGTAGAGGAAACTAATTTAAAAATTAAGGATTACAATAGAGAATTAGAAAATTATAAAAGGGCAATAGATACGGGAATAGAGTATGAGATTACTCTTTGTAATGATGGTAATGCAAAAGCTACGAATATTTTTGTTGATATGAATTTTCCAGAAGAAGTTGAAGTGATTGAGGGAGGAATTAATAGCCTTACAGAACCTGAAGTTCCTAAGTTGCCCATAGAACCAATACAAGCTGCAGAGGCAGAGTATTATAAGGAGCTTTTCAAATCCCCGTTAGCTGATTTATCACATTTTTACGCAGATAGAGCATTATATGGAGGAATAGAACTAAATAGTGGAATTATTAATAGAATTTCTTCGAATCATTTAAGCTTTGATAAAGATTATCATATTTCATTTTCTAATAATGACTTAACAGTTAAGTGTTCAAGTTTAATGCATACTAGGGAAATAACCTTTACTGAGAAGTTTTTAATTGTACCCAAAAGTGTTGGTGATTTTAAAATATATGTGAATGTGATATGCGAGGAGTATTCGGAGGCTATTAATAAAGAAATAGTGTTAAGCGTATATGAAGAAGCTATTAAGGTTTAAGGAATTGGAAAAATAAATTATTAATATAAAATGATTTTCCTAAGTAGGCAAACTACATTCGTAGAAGCAAAATTATTTGAGTTTATATATATAAGTTTCAAGATAAACTGGGCTAAATATCAAAATTTTACGATTTAAAATTTTAGCACAATCATATAAAATGTAATTATCGTATTTAATTGGGAATGCGAGTGCAAGGTTTGATTCTGTCAATCAGATAGTCACATAATTCACCGATAACTATACTAAATAGTAAGGCTGCAATTCGTGTAATAATTTCGTTTGACATTCCGTAATCAACTCCTATGCTAATCATTATAATATGATTATATAATAATTGTTTATTAATGGGTCCTTCTGTAATTTATTTATACAAGTCACAGATGATTATTTGTCATGCTAGGGAGGTCACAGTTAATAGACCCAGGTTACCGCCTCCCCAGCTCTGCAAAGGGGAAAATAAATGAAGGATATTAGCTATTTTGAAAATTATAAATCCAAAAGTTATTTACATTTAGATAAAAAAACTTCAATTAAGCATGTTTACAAACTTATCCAAGACAGAAAATGGGTTAGTAAACATGCTTTTTTACCTTTCATTCACTATAGTATTAATTTGGAAAAGTATACCTATAAAGATGGACACAGTAATAAAACTTATAAAAACTTAAAAATGAAAAAAGGTTTTAATCAGGGACAAATAAAATATAAAAAACCTAAGACAAGAGAAATAAACTATGCTTCCCATATTGATAGCTATATATATAAATATTATGGTGATGAACTTAATGAAAAGTATAATGAATACGCATTAAAAAATGGTTTTGATGAAAATTCATTAGCATACAGAAATAATAAGAAAGGGAAAAATAACATCCATTTTGCAAGAGATGTTTTCGAGAATGTTATCAAGACAGAAAATGCATTAATTGTAGCGTTAGATTTTTCTTCTTTTTTTGATAAAATATCACACAAATATTTAAAAGATTCAATAAAGGAACTCTTACAGGTAGAGGAGTTATCAGCTGATTTATATAATGTTTTTAAATCTATCACTAAATTTCATTACATAGAAAAAACAGACTTAGATAATTACTTGCAAGAAGTCTACGGTGAAGAAGAGTTAAAAGACCTACTAAAAGATAGAAAAATAAAAAATTATATGGATTTAAAAATATTTAGACAACTTATAAAGAAGAAAAAAATAATTGTAAAACCGAATGTAAATTCATACGGAATACCCCAAGGTTCAGGTATGAGTGCGGTTTGTTCTAACATTCGATTAATAAATTTTGATAAAGAGATGAATGAATGGTCCAAAGAAAACAATGGATTGTACAGAAGATACTGTGATGACTTGATATGGGTGATTCCAAATGTAAATGAAGCAGATATGCAATCGGTAGTTGAACAAATTTATTCGATAATACAAAAATATGATGATTTACATTTACAAAAAGAGAAGACTATTATTTTAAAATACAGCAACCGAAAAATGCTAAAATTAAACGGTGAAAGTTCTAAACTTGATTATCTTGGATTTGTTTTTGATGGAAAAGTAATAAGAATTCGAGAAAAAAGCTTATTTAAATACTATAATCGTGCCTATAGTAAAACTAAAGTTTTGGCAAGATATAGATTAGTTTATGGAAGAAAAGCTTATATGAAAAATCTTTATGGATTGTATTCACATTTAGGTAGAAAATATAAAGGAAAGGGCAATTTCATTAGTTATGCATATAAAGCCCAAAAGTTAATGGAAGAGTTACCTGTAGAGGTTCAGATTCGCAAACAGGTAAAAAGACACTGGAATAAAATTCATAAAAGATTAGAAGTGAACAAAAAAGAATATATAAATAAGGTTTTAAAACGTCAATCTATATTTACGGTGTAACTAAAATAAATTTTAGGTCTGACAAAAGTTAAGGATGTTAAGACTTAGAAATAAAGTCCTTTTTAAATTTTCTAAAAGATGATATTCTATTTATAAAGATACTTTCGGTCTAAGAACGTAATTTGACCGAATCCCTGAAATCGAAGAAACGTTGATGTCTCAGTAGCTCAGCCGGATAGAGCATACGCCTTCTAAGCGTACGGTCGGGGGTTCGAATCCCTCCTGGGACGTACAGTTTTATAACGTTATATTTAGAGAAATAAGCACTTTCGCTTATGATTCAATTTGACAGTACTCGATCAGTTGAGTTTCTGTACTAATGGGTTATAAGTGAAGGTGCTTTTTTCGTTTGGTTAAAAAGGGGGGAATTTCCATTTCCTTTCAGACGACGTGAGAAATATTTTTTGTGGGTAGTCAGTCGTCCATTTAAAATCATTCTAGGTATTCTATTAAGCTTCGTCCAAACGTTTTAGTCAGTTTGAAATAGTGAAAACGTGTAAAATTTTTTCGTGGGTTATTCAAAACCTTTTTAGACATAAAAAAGAAAGGTTTATAACTATTTAACATTACTTTATAGTTTTACTAACCTAGTAGTGAAGTAAAACATTAAATAGATTACAAGTACGGAACTATTTTCCTATAAGAAAATAAATTTCCATTACAAAAATATCACAAATATGCTAGTATTGATTACAATGTTAAAAAAATAATATTTTTGGAGGACTTACATATGTCAAACGAGTTAAAACCTGCAAAGGTAAAAAAACCATTCTATAAGAAATGGTGGGTGTGGGTACTCGCTGTTATTATCATTGGAAGTATCGCAACTGGTGGTGGCGAGGAAGAAGTAACAGTACCTGAAAGTTCAGCTGAACCTGTTGAAACAGAAACTGTTGCAGAACCTGTTGAAGCAGAAACTGTTGAGGCAGAACCGGCTAAAGAAGAACCTGTTGTTGAACCTGAACCTGTTAAAGAAGAACCAAAAGAAACTGAACTATCTCTTTCTCAACAAAATGCAATTCGTCAAGCTGAGTCGTATCTTGATTACACAGCTTTTTCTAAAAGTGGTCTGATCGAACAATTAGAGTACGAGGGTTACCCTACTGACGAGGCAACATACGCTGTAAATAACATTACAGTAGATTGGAAAGAACAAGCTGCAAAACAAGCACAATCATACCTTGACTATTCATCATTTTCAAGAACTGGTCTGATCGAACAATTAGAGTATGAAGGGTTTTCCACTGAGGAAGCTACATATGGCGTTGATCAAGTAGGTCTTTAAGCTAAAGAAAATTAGGGATTCGATCGGGACTTCGGTCACCGATGCAGAATCCCTTTTTTGTTGTACTCAATATGCAGCAAATGTCTGTCTTGTTGGAAGAGAAGCTATTAATGCATAAACATGCAAAAAGAGACGCTATCTCAAGCATCTCTTTCAGCAAATCAAAAATTCAAACAAAATCTATTACTTTCTAAACAACCCATATCCACCATGAATGACTTTTACATCTGATGCTGTAATAAGTGCCTTTTCAACCTTTTGCTCAATGTCGGCAATCACTTTATCTTTGATTTTACGTTTTAAGTGTAGAATCAGTACGCTTCTGTTCGTGTCCCTACCTTCACCATGCATAACCGTTACAGCGACGTTCTGGCTTCGCAAGTAGTCTGCCAATTCTTGTCCCACACTTTCATCCACAATGACTTGAATGGTGATAAGCCCTATGGCCAATTTGCCTTCAAGCCATATTCCAATATAGTTCCCGACCGCAAAACCGATAGCATAAGCGACCATATTTGCAGGATTTTCGCTAATGTCGATTAATACAACACTGACTACCTTTAACCAGATCAGAACTTCAATAAATGCAATTAAGGAAGAATATCCTTTCATTCCTTTTGAAATGAAAACTGTCCGAACCGTACTCAAAGAAACCTCAATTACTTTCGCAAGTAAGATGATGATAAATTCCATATGTTTTCCTCCGAATTTTTGAAAATTATGACCTCCGAAAAGGTATAGCTAACGACTATTGCAGTAATAGTTGCCCGGTTCTATACTGTCTAATTATCCTTAATAACCCTGTGTAAAACGTGTTACCAACAATCTTATATTTACTGTAAAGTTTCATTTTTCATAAAAGGGCCTCTACATATTACGGAGGCGTGTACTACGAGAAGAAAGGACAGTTATTTTGAAAGAATATAAATAAAATATTTGACTAATCTAAAGTTAATTAGTAGGATTTAATTGACTGACAAGTCAGTTAGGGGTGTAGATGGTGCAAGATCAAGTGCGGAAACATGATAGAAAGCAACAATTATTACAAATTGCCTTAGAATTATTTGCAACGAAGGGCTATGAGAATACAAAGATATCAGATATTGTATCAAAAGCTGAAGTATCACAGGGAACATTTTATTGGCATTTTGAAAGTAAAGAAGCAATATGTTTAGAGATGCTTGAAAGCGGACGCCTCCAAATATTAGAGGCAATACGAATAGGCTATCGTACAACGAGAGTTGATGTACAAGACTCTGTTGTTTCGTCTATGAATATTTTTGAACATATATTTAAATTTGCTGAAGAAAATCCATTTTTAATGCAACTTATTTTAAAGGGGATTCATTCGCAAGCTACATTACAGTCTAAGGTTGATAAGATTAAAACGGATATGGAAGCAGCTTTTGCAAATAATATAAGACAAGCGAAAGAGTTGCATATGACAAATGACCATATCAATCCAGAAATGCTGGCCGTTTTTGTAATGAGTCTTCTAGAAGGCGTTTTATCTCGTTGGTTATTTAAATCAGCTTCATCAAGTCGGGTACTGCAACATCATTCACTACAAGAAATTATCGAAGAAACTGTTAAATTTGAATTTTTCGGGATCTTCGGTATGTAAAAACAGGAGGAAAACAATAATGAAAAAAGCAAATTGGTTATTATCACTAGTAGCTGTATCTTCACTAGCATTAGCGGCTTGCGGATCGGATACTACAAAAGAAACGGAAACACAAAAAGAAGAATTAAACGCCTTAGAGCAAATTCAACAAGATGGAGAAATTACAGTAGGAATTATGGGCACATATGCACCTTATAATTTCTTAAACGATAATAAAGAATACGATGGTTTCGACGTAGATATCGCTAAAGAATTAGCAGAACGTATTGGTGTAGATGCAGAGTTTGTAGCACAAGATTTCTCTGGGCTTATTCCAGGCTTGCAAAAAGATAAATTTGATATTTTAGTTAGTCAAGTAACAATTACTGAAGAACGTCAACAACAGATTGATTTTACAGAACCATATATTACAAACCAAGTAAAAGTAATTGTTAAAGATGAGAATACTGATATTCAATCAGTAGATGATTTTAAAGGTAGAACAATTGGGGTAGGACTTGGTACAAACGACGAAACCTATTTACGTACACAATTAATGCCTGAAGTTGGTGACTTTAAAATTAATACGTACGATGATGTGATTACGACATTAAAAGACTTAGATGCCGGTCGAATTGATGCAACAATCAACAATGTATATGCTTTAAAACCTGTTATTGAGCAAAATGGCTATGCAATTAAAGCGGTTGGTGAACCAATTAAATCAGACCAAGCTGCCGTTGCGGTGAAAAAAGGCAATACTGAGCTTGTTGAGGCTTTAAATACAGCACTTGAGGAAATGAAAGAAGATGGGACTTATGAAGAAATCTTCATGAAATGGTTTGAAGAAGCACCACCAGCTGAGTAAGAAAGTAGGAAGCTATAATGGATTTAGTTATTGAAAATCTCTCTTTCTTATTGAAAGGAGCATACTATACATTACTAATTACAGTGGTGTCAATGTTCTTCGGACTAATCATTGGCTTATTTACTGCGATTGCCCGAATAAAGGGCAATCGCGTCCTGCGTATGATTGCAAAAGCATATGTATCGATTATTCGAGGAACACCACCACTTGTACAAATTGTCATCGTTTACTACGGCTTAGTTGATTATGGAATTGAATTCGGACCATTAACCGCTGCATATATTGCACTTAGTATTAATATTGGTGCTTATGTTTCAGAGGCTTTCCGTGGTGCCATACAATCAGTGCCTAGAGGACAAACGGAAGCGGCCTTGGCAACTGGCATGACAGAAAGGCAAGCCATGAGTCGAATTATTATTCCACAGGCGATTCGATATGCTATACCACCCCTTGGAAATACATTTGTAGGTATGTTAAAAGAAACATCGCTTGTATCCGTTATTGCAGTGACAGAATTAATGCGTTCTGCCCAACTACTAGTATCTCAATATTATGTATATATGCCATTTTATTTAGCGATTGCCGTAATGTACTGGCTAATGAGTACGTTCTTCACATTTATTTTGCATAAAATTGAGAAACGCTTATCCGTATACTAAAGGGGGCAGAATAGTATGATTGACATTAATCAATTACAAAAAAACTTCGGAGCCAACGAAGTTCTCAAGAATATATCGATATCGATTCCAGCACATCAGGTCGTTGCTGTTGTTGGACCGAGTGGATCAGGAAAAAGTACATTTCTACGTTGTATTAATGGTTTGGAAACCATTACGGGCGGCACTATTACCGTTAATAGTCATGTTATTAATGCTCAGTCACCGAGAAAAGTACAACTAAAAGAAATTCACTCCATAAGACAAGAAACAGGTATGGTATTCCAACAGTTTAATTTGTATCCACATAAAACTGTTGTAGAAAATGTGATGGAAGCTTTACTTGTTGTGAAAAAAATGAATAAAGAAGACGCATATAAAATTTCTTCGGATTTGCTAGCTAAAGTTGGACTTGCTGAGAAAGAAAAGTCATTCCCTTCACAACTTTCCGGTGGTCAACAACAACGTGTTGCAATAGCAAGGGCTCTTGCAATGGAACCTAAATTGATGTTATTCGATGAACCTACATCAGCCCTAGATCCAGAGCTTGTAGGAGAAGTTTTGAAAGTAATGAAGGACTTAGCTGAAGATGGTATGACAATGGTGATTGTGACACATGAAATGAAGTTCGCAAAAGAAGTTGCAGATCGCATACTATTTATGGCAGATGGTGTAATTGTTGAAGATGCAAAACCAACTGCATTTTTTGAAAATCCGCAAACAGAAAGAGCACGGAAATTTTTACGACAGGTTTCAGAATTTTAAATTTAAATTTTAAGACTATGCTTAGAAAATACTAGATATTCTATAAGCGGTTAATAGATTAAAACCAAGGAAGGAATTGAGCAACATGCAAATTAAAGCAAAATGGCAGGGTGGTCGCGCTTTTGAAGCAGTGGGACCAACTGGATATTCAATGTCAATGGATGCAACGGCGAACTATGGTGGAGAAGGCAAGGCTGCAACACCAACGGAAATGTTGCTTGCATCATTAGCTGGCTGTATCGGAATAGATGTCACAATGATTTTAAAACCCCATTTGGATGACATCAAAAACATTGAAATAACAGTAGATGGGGAACGTCGTGAAGAAATGCCAACAGCCTTCACCTCTGCCGCAATTACCTTTGTAGTAGATGGCGATGTCACACCGAAAAAAGTGTGGCGAGCTATTCATTTAGGCGAGGAAAAATATTGTGCAGTGTCGGCATCACTCAAGGCAGAAATTACTTACAATCTAATACTTAATGGCGAAAAGATACCTGCTGAATAAAGTAATTAACGTTTTTAATCCAATTCGATCTGGTTCTATATTCGAGGATTGTGTCCAACAGTTCCTTTCTTTAATTCACCATCAGATATTGTTAAATCGTTACTGGATTTCAGCATATTGAAAGCAATAAAAAATTCTACAAGCTATCATTAAAAGTGTATTTGAGTATATAAAAACCGCCTTCCAATTACGGAAGGCGGTCATTTTCTATTTTCTAATTAAAAATTATCTTTGACGTACAATGTACTCGTCGATTAGTCCATCTTTAAAAGTGGCACAGCCAATACATTCAAGTTTAATATCTCCCACATAACAATCATATTCCATCGAATTTGGGTTCAATTTTACAACCTCTGCACGCAATTGACTATTCTCTAAAGCTAGTTTAAAAGCTTCTTTTAGGTTCTCTCTTCCACTCGCAACCAGATCTGGTGCATTTAGTGTTCTTGCAGCACCATCATCTATTCGACAGTCTACAGTAAATAAGTTTGAAATTCCTTCAAAATCACTTTTGTTTAATAGAGCAACATATTGTTCTAATATCATATATTTTCCTCCATTTATAATATTCCAGCATTACATACATGTGGTAGTAGATTCTATGAATTTAAACAATGATTTATCACAATTTCTTTCTTCTAAATTCACACACTTAATTGTATATAATCTATAATTTAGTATTGGTTCCTTATTAAACTTATTATATAAGAATCATGCTGCTAGCAGAACTAAATGGTTGGCAATGCTATCTGGATTACAAAAATCCTAGATATCCATCTCAAACTTCCTGCCTGGGTAGAAAGACATTTCCGGCTTTAATTGATTTTCTTTAGCTGTTCGGACGCTGGGAGTAAGTTTAAAAATAACTGTATGACTACCCAGAGATGAGCGGTATTTCTCAATATGGGTTTGGGAAAGGCTTTTATCGTAGTAGCCAGGTACATACTTATCCAACATGCCTTGCATTGCTGAGGTAGCTTCGTTTATATCACTGACTGTTTCTAGTACTCCGAACAACATTACACTCATATAAGCTGTATCTGTTTTGGCAGGTATAGGACTTACCATAGTACCGTAATCTTCAGAGACCGTGAAACAACAATTTGGATTTGCTTGAATTAAATTTATTTTTCTCCCATGCGCAGCTCCATGAAAATACAAAGCTTCATTCATCCAGATAAAATTCAAAGGTACCACATAAGGAAGCTCTCCATCTGTTAGTCCAAGATAACCTGTCCGTGCATCGACTAAAAACTCATCTATACGCTTAGCATCAGTACAATTTAATTTTTCTTGACGGATTGTATGCATTATTTATCCCATCCTTTGTTATATGATAAAATCATTTTAGGAAAATTTTGTACATGAAAAAAGTGACAGAATTTAAAAGTTTAATAGGGACAGATGGAGGGTTATCAGTGGAACTTACCCCATTTTTACAAAAGGAGCTTCAGGAGCCGTTATACAGTCAATTGTATCACTGGATCAAGAAGGAAATTGAAGAAGGAAGGCTATTGCCGGGAATGAAGATGCCCTCTATTCGCCAGCTAAAGACTCATTTGAAAGTCAGTCGGAACACGATTGAGGCAGCGTATCAGCAGCTGCAATCAGAGGGCTATCTTGAGAGTGTCCCTAAAAGTGGAATATGGGTAGCCGAGATTGAAAAACCTTTACTACATACCAAAGAGGTGGAATATCTGAATCTGCCGGAATGTAAGAGTTCAAGCAATGTGGTTGTAGATTTTGAATATGGAAATGTCGATCTTCACAAATTCCCTTTGAAACAGTGGAAGAAATGTCTGTCGGACGCTATGGATTGGGAGAACAATTGGTTATATGAGTACAGTGAAAAACAAGGTGAGTTTAAATTAAGACGTGAAATTTCAAACCATTTACTGGAATCCAGAGGGGTGCGCTGTTCTCCAGATCAGATACTCATAACGTCTGGAACACAAACTTCCGTGTCTTTGATTTGCCGTCTATTGGAACTACAAGAAAAAATCGTTGCTATGGAAGAGCCGGGATATAGTGGGGTACGTTCTGTCTTTATAGACCAGGGATGTTATATAGAGCCTGTGCCTCTTGAAAAGGACGGAGTGTCGATAGTACACATTCAATCGAGTGCGGCAAAAGCCGTATATGTAACACCTTCTCACCAATTTCCATTTGGTATGGTTTTGCCCATTTCAAAAAGGTTGCGATTGCTAAAATGGGCTTATGAAACAGGGGGATATATTATTGAGGATGATTATGACGGCGAATTTCGTTACCGGGGACAGCCGATTCCTTCACTGAAATCCTTGGATGAAGAGGAAAAGGTAATTTACTTGGGTACATTTTCCAAATCATTTCTTCCTTCAGTCCGATTAAGTTATATAGTGCTTCCACCTTCACTAATCCCTCATTACTCACGTAAATTTGCAGATTATAACCAATCCGTCTCCCCGATTATTCAGAGGGCTATCGCCTTGTTCATGCAATCGGGGGAATTCGAAAGGCATATTCGAAGAATGCGCAAGCTTTATCAAAGAAAGCATCAGGCTTTGCTGAAGAGTATCGAACAAAACATGGGCACCAAGGTGAAGATAATTGGAGAAAAGTCTGGTTTGCATATCTTATTGAAACTGAAGGATGGTTCGAATATCGAGCTAATTGAAAAGGGGTTGCAGAACGGAGTCAAGGTTTATTCTCCGCTAAAATTCTGGCTTAACCCAAACTCTGAAGGGTACTCCTATATCATGTTGGGATTTGGAGGATTATCGATTGAGGAGATTGAGAGGGGAATACAACTGCTTGCTGACTGCCTCCCATGAAGAATAAAGAACTTGATATAATCGTCTATCCAAATAAGTTGATAGCAGAATAACCAAGTTAATAATCATGATGAAACCTATCAAATTTTACATAAAACTAAGCCTGCTCAGCATAACAGTTGAGCAGGCTTTAGTTTTAGATTCTCTATATAAATTCGGTAACAGTTAGTTCGATATAAGAATCAGTGTTTTATCGAATTACTTAGCATCTTCCGCCAAGGCAGTGAATATAACACCCAGTCCGTACGCACCTGCGTCAGGGTAACCTAGGCTTCGCTCGCCGACAGTGCCCGCGCGTCCCATTCGGGCAACAATCTCTTTTGTAGCCTCGGCGCCTTTAACAGCTGCTTCTGCACCACGAGTGAAGCTATCGGCAAATGTAGCACCTTCGTTTGCAGCATCATGCCAAGCATCCGTACATGGTACGAGCGCATCAATTAATGTTTTATCACCGACAACCGCACCTCGGCCGAATGAACGTTCACCAATTGTTTGAATTCCTTCCACAGCGGCTTGCAGCATTGCTGCAAAATCTGCAACCGTTAAATAGTCTTTTCCTTCAACCGACTTTCCTGCAGCCCGGAAAGCAGAGCCCCATATTGGCCCGGATGCTCCCCCGCAATGCTCCATGATGATCATCGAACAATTTGATAAGAACTCACTCATCGAAGTTGTTTGGGTAAGCTCGGACCATTCGCGTTTAAGTTGTTTAAAGCCTTTTGCGATACTCATTCCGAAAT
Source organism: Ureibacillus aquaedulcis (assembly GCF_030418165.1). GTDB lineage: Bacteria > Bacillota > Bacilli > Bacillales_A > Planococcaceae > Ureibacillus > Ureibacillus aquaedulcis. The sequence goes on along the minus strand of NZ_JAUHTQ010000005.1, from coordinate 22,116 downwards.
CGCCATCGCCTGCATGGGCATCAAGCTCACAGAAAGGCACTTCGTTTTCAATAATTACCTCGCTCATTTTATCGATGTAATAGTGCAAGTTCTCTAGAGTAAATTGTTCGTTCTTGATTTTGGCAAACTCTTTCTTCGTTTCAACTTTAAATGAAGGGGCGGCTTCTTCGGTTGTTTCATTCGAATTTACCATTTGAATCGGTACTGCTTCACCTTCTACTTTTAATGCGGGTGTAGAAGCAGGGGCATCTAGATATTGTTTAAGCTCATCATCTAATTTTAAAATCGATAAGGAAGCACCAGCCATATCGATACTTGTCATATAGTTGCCGACAAATGTACGGTGAACGTGGATGCCTCTTTCAAAAAGAACGCGAATGACACTATTGTTAAATACATAAAGCTCCTGAAGTGGGGTTGAACCAAAGCCATTGACTAATAGAGCTACTTCATTTACTTCGCCTAAATCCTTTAATAAGTCGTTTACCATTCGATCAGCCAACGCATCGGCACTTATCATTTTTTCACGGCGAATACCAGGCTCACCATGAATACCAACACCGTATTCCATTTCGTCTTCCTCTAATGCGAATGTGGGTGTTCCTTTTGCTGGAACGGTACAAGACGTAAGCGCAAAACCGATGCTTCGAACTTGCGCGACCGCTTTTTCCGCAATTTTCTTGACCGTGGCAAGATCAAATCCAAGCTCGGCAGCGGCCCCGGCAATTTTATGAATAAACACAGTACCCGCAACGCCACGTCGTCCAACCGTATATAAACTATCTTCAACGGCAATGTCGTCGTCGACTTTTACGTAATCTACTAAAATGCCGTCTTCAGCAGCAAGCGCTGCACCGTTTTTAAAATTCATCATGTCGCCTGAGTAGTTTTTAATAATCATTAAAACTCCCTGCTCAGTCGCTACTTGTTTAATCGCTTGATAGACCTGAATTTGGGAAGGGGATGCAAAGATATCCCCGCAAACAGCGCCATCCAGCATACCTGAGCCTACAAAGCCTGCATGCGCCGGTTCGTGACCACTTCCACCTCCGCTAATTAAACTCACTTTATTATTTTTAGCATGGCGTCTTGAAATTACTTTATATTTTTCGTTTAATTGAAGTTCCGGATGTGCAAGCACAAGACCGTGGCACATTTCCATTACTAAATTTTCTGCTTGATTCATAAGTTTTTTCATCAATGAAACCTCCAAATTATAAAATCTTAACTGGGACAAATTTTATCCTTCTAATAAATAATACCTGAAAAATGGGGAGCAGTGTAAACGCTTCATCTGCCAGAGAGATGAGAGTATGGATACGAGCTCCATTAAAGTAAAATTTGTTCTCAAGTCTACTAAGCTGGCATAAGGTAATATTCCCTTGAAGCAATCAAAGCAAAACAGCTGCTATTTTACTTTATGAGAAGCTTGGCTACAAAATGAAGAATTAAACTCAATAATTGTATGGGTCAACATACCAAAAGCATAATGTTAGGTAACGATATGGCAATAGCTTATAATTTTAGTAGATTGAGGAAAGGGTTGATGGATGGGTGAAGGAAGAAATGATTTTTCAGCAAATTAATTTAGTGAGGCAAAACACGTTGAATGAAATGACAAATCTAACAGAAGAACAGGCTGATTTAGTGCCAGCCGGGTTCAGCAATTCAATCCGTTGGAATTTAGGCCATATCTATACAGTGCAAAATGGGTTGATTTCGCAATTCGGAGGCAAAGTCATTGAAACACCAGCTCATTATTTTAAACTATTTGCTCCGGGAACAAAACCTGCTGATTGGCCAGCCGAGGTACCTACACTTCATGAGCTGAAACAACTTCTTGAAGAGCAGCCTGCAAGATTGCAGAAAGCTTTAGCAGGACAGCTGGAGGAACAGGCGGAAAAAGCTTTTAAAACACTATCAACTGTCGGGGAAATCCTAAATTTCACTACCTATCATGAAGGAATGCATTTAGGAGCGATTAAAGGACTAAAAAAAGCAAATCGTGTAGCTGAATAAAAAATAATACGAGGATCTAGTATTTAACCTTAAAAGCAAACAAGTTCCTATTTGTGTAGATAATATTAAAGTTCAATTTCTTGAAACTCGTTTTAGGAAATTGAACTTTATTGTAAAGTGTTTGCAGCATTGCCACCGCATGACATCATTATGGGGATTGCAGGAAAAGATATAGCATAAAGAGTTGACAAGGCTGTCTTCATCCTTTAAGATACCCACATAGGTATGTTTTGGGAATTACATCCATAGATTATTTTTTTGTATTTTTATATACCTATATGGGTATATTGCTAATGTTTGATATTATAAATTTAACTATAGAATTGATTGTTATCTTCAATAATAGTTTTTCGGTAAAACAGTTAAAAATTAGAAAGGATGTTTGATAATGAATTTTTGGCATTCCCGTTTTCAGGGTGAGGACTATGTGTATGGAAAAAAACCGAATCTTTTTCTGGAAGAGGCCCAACTAAAACTGCAATTAACTGGTAAAGCTCTGGCCATTGCAGAAGGAGAAGGACGTAATGCTGTTTTCTTGGCGCAACAAGGAATGGATGTGACGGCATGGGACTATGCAGAATCAGGATTGGAAAAAGCGAAAAAGCTCGCAGAAGAACGCAATGTACATGTTAACACGGTTCTTGTGGACTTGAATGAAGCTAACTGGGAAAAAGACAACTGGGATGAAATTGTTTGTATTTTTGGGCATTTTCCAGAGGAATTACGCTCCAAAACACTTTTGGGAGTAAAGGCAGCCGTAAAACCAGGTGGTTATTATATAAGTGAAGTTTACTCGACGAAACAAATTCCATACAAAAGTGGAGGACCAAGAGAATTAGAGTTTTTATACAGACCTGAAGAAATTCTGGAGACCTTTAGTGATTGGCATATTAAACATTTTTTTATGGGCGAAGTCGAACGTAATGAGGGAGATCTGCATAATGGCCTATCCCATGTCATTCAATTCATCGGACAAAAACCAATGGAATAGATGAGGGCGTGTTCTCTACTTAAGTCTATTTTGTGTATGGGGGGTGACAAATGGCTACGGTTGCAAAATTCATATCACTAGCTGCGTTATTGTTCAGTATTGTCGCAGGATTATTGCTTTATTATTGGATGATGCCGGCAAGTAAAGAAGAAAAGAAAAAGCAAATGGAAGAAGTCTTTAATTTTTTTATAAATTTTGTGATGTTTATGTGGGTAGGGAAAGTAATCTTGAATTTCTCGGTCTTTATAAAAGATCCGCTTGCTGTTTTAGCCTATCCAGCTAACTCTGCTTCCTTTTATCTTGCCATTATCGGAAGTATTTTGCTGTTGATTTTGAAGCGGAAAAAGGTGAAGCTCTCCGCATTTATTAGTATCCTGTTGCCTGTTGTTTTAATGGCTTCCGTTATATTTGAATTCATTCAATTTTTGCAAGATCGAAACTTCTACACTTTAATGAATCTAATTTTTTATATGATTCTTGTGGCCATTTTTTATTATTTCAATGAACATGTTTCTGAGCTAAGTTTATTTTTTGCTCTTTTACTTAGTTGGTTAATTGGAACACTGTTAATGTATTATTCGCAACCATACGTATCGTTCTTCGGGTATTTATTGTCTTTACCGTTTATTTTACTATTCTTTTTATTCAATGCTGGTGTCTTAATCTATATGAAATTTAAGAGGTGATCAAATGATAATAGAGACAGATACAGCACTTTTAGTTGGTGTTTTTTTAGCGTTCGGAGCAGGGGCCATTTCCTTTTTGTCACCATGTGTCTTGCCGTTGTTTCCAGCCTACCTTTCTTACATAACAGGTATAAGTGTAATGGAAATCCAAGCAGAACAGACGCCCTCGATTCGGAAAAAAATACTAAGTCATTCTATTGTCTTTTTAATTGGAATCGCTATTGTTTTTATCAGTCTGGGTGCTAGTGCTTCTTATCTGGGGCAGTGGCTGCAGCAGCTATTTATAGGGAATACCGCATTACTGATACAGAGGCTGGCAGGAATATTCATTATCTTTATGGGACTAGTAATTGCTGGATGGTTAACAATACCCGTAATGATGAAGGAAAGACGTTTTCAATACACGAAACGGTCATCGAGCTATTTGGGTACATTTTTTGTTGGACTGGGTTTTGCAGCCGGGTGGACTCCCTGTATAGGTCCTATTTTTGCCTCGATTTTGGTATTGGCTGCTACTAATCCAAGGGAAGGTCTTTTGTATACGTTTATGTATGTAATTGGGTTTGCAGTTCCGTTTATCATTTTAACGTTCTTCTTGGGATCCTCTAAATGGATTGTAAGAAGGTCCGGAATCATTATGAAGGTCGGCGGAATCATGATGATCATCATGGGATTACTTCTATTTTTTGAACAAATGCCTCGCTTAAGTGCGTATTTACTAAGGCTGATTGATGGAACATGGCTTTCCAATTTAGGATAGAAGGAGATTTGTGACCAGTGAAAAAAGTTATACTTGCTCTTCTTTTCGTAGCAATGATTGGTTATGCGTTATTTGAATATTTTTCAAGCCCAACCGAAAAAGTGGTGACTGATACGGAAAATCCTGTAGTTGCTTCTAAAAATGACAGTGAAAGTGCAGAAACAAATATAGTGGGCAATAAACGTGGAAACAGTGCACCTGATTTCTCCTTGGAAACATTGGAAGGCGATGTTTTATCACTTTCACAATTTAAGGGGAAAAAAATATTCCTTAATTTTTGGGCTACCTGGTGTCCGCCATGCCGAGCCGAGATGCCGGATATCCAAAAATTTTCGGAGGATGAAGATGTTGTAGTTTTGGCTATTAACCTTAGAAACACAGAAGATTCTTTGATGACTGTCGAGAACTATATCCAGGATGGAGCATATAGATTTCCCGTTCTAATTGATGAAAAAGGCGAGGTTGCGGAACTGTTTAATGTTCGTGCCTATCCAACATCCTATATGATTGACTCGGAAGGGATAATTCAGTTTGTTGCACTAGGTGCGATGAATCATGATTTAATGGTTAGAGAGTTTCAAAAATTGGAGTAATGAAATTGCAAAAAGGAAATTTGAAGTGGCTGGATTAATAGGGAAATCGGCTGAATTTCGACATTAAGTGCGGGATTATTGAAAAAAAGTGGCTGAAATCCTGCTCAAACGGCAAGAAAATCTGGAGTACAAGACATGTCGCTCCAGTTCCATGAATAGAATAGATAAATTGCATGCATGTTGCTTCGGAGCTTTTTCGTGGAGAATGATAAATGATGCGGAGGAGTGTAAATTTGACGATTTTAAATCCCCAATATGCATTTCTGGAGGCCGATTATAATAACGCTAGCTTGAATCAAATTAAATTAGATAAAGATGGCACTGTTTCGCCAAACTTAGAACCTAGCATAGAAATGAGCAAAGGTCTAAAAAACACATTGATTGGACTATTAATAAAAGTGAACCCAGTGACGCCCATTCTGGTTTGGGTACCAGCGGACATTTATTGTGTTGTTTTTTTGATGACAGGGGAGATGTTAACTTTCTGAATGTTTTCTTTACTCATATCAAGTATGCAGTTTCAAACTTTTCGTCGAGAATATATCTCGGCGTTTTTTTATATAGAAACTATATCCTTCTACTGTGTAGGTAAAAAAGGACTTTTATTATTTTAGGAGAATTGTTTATATTAGTACTTTTTGGAGGTGATCAAATGACCATACTTAAGAATAATGGTTGGAAGTATGTTGAATTCATCACTTTAAAAGAAGAAGAGATTTTTCAATATCAACCTGTTGCCGGTTCATTTGCAGTAATCAAATGTGATGGGAAGTTTCTAGTGTGCTATAACATTTGGCGTAAACAGTGGGAATTGCCGGCGGGAAGCAGGGAAGGAAAAGAAACACCAAAAGATTGTGCATTAAGAGAGTTATATGAAGAAACTGGACAAATGGTATCGGATATGGAATTTAAAGGGTTATTGAAATCCAAAAACACAGGAAGCGGCGAGTTCAAACTAAATCCAGTATACTTTACAACCATCGAAAAACTTCAGCCATTTAAAGAAAATGAGGAAATCTCAGCAATCAAGCTATGGGATTTAAAAGAAAAAATTGGATCAATTGATTCGGTGGATATTAAGATACTAGAGCTGCTTTCAGATAACAAAACGTAAATTTGGTTATTGATATAATCTTCCTCTGGTTAAAAATTTAACTAATGATCGAGGTATGAAAAGTATATAACTCCATCCTTTAACTTTCTTCAAAGAAGCAAAAGTATCCTCTGCATAAAGAGTACATTAAAATTTCTTATCGAATTCCATAGAATAAATAAAATTTCCTATTAAATCATTTGATGGTAAAATTTTGATTATCGGTTAGGAGGGGATTAATTTGAAGGCAATCGTTCAGAACGAATATGGGGATGCAAGTGTACTTTTATACACTGATGTTGAAATACCTAGATTAGATGACCATGAATGTTTGATTAAAGTAGCATTTACAAGTGTGAATTATGCAGACATAAAGTCCCGTAATGGAAATAAAAATAAAGCCACTTTTCCTTTAACATTAGGTTTGGATGCGGCAGGAACAGTAGAAATAGCTGGTGCAGATTCCCCTTTCTCTAAAGGGGATCGAGTGATTGCTTTTCCTAAGGCGGGTTCATATGCAGAGTATGTAGTGGCAAACGAGAAACTGGTATATAAAATTCCCGACAGCCTTTCATTTGAACAGGCTGCGGCAATGCCAGTCGTTTCAATTTTATCTTTTATGCTTCTACATGAACTTGGCCAAGTACAAAAAACGGACACCATTGTCATACATAGTGCAGCGGGTGGAGTTGGATCAATGCTTGTACAATTAGCCAAATTATATGGCGTTCATAAAATAATCGCCACTGTAGGCAGTCCGGAAAAAGTAAATTATGTGAAGAGCTTAGGCGCTGATTTTGTATGGTCTTATGAGACATTTGCACAGGAAGTTTTAAGAGAAACAGATAATCGGGGAGCAAATTTAATTTTTGATTCAGTTGCTGGGGATGTTACAAGAAGAAGTTTAGATTGCTTAGCTTTATATGGAACACTTTTGCAATTTGGTAATAGTAGCGGTCAAGCCGGGACGTTCACAACGAATGATGTTCATAGCAGCTGCAGAAATGTGAAAGGATTCAGTTTAGGGACAACAAGAAAACATGATCCTGCTCGATTAGCACCTATTGCGAAAAAAGTGATAGAGCTTTTTGCTTCGGGAAAAATTAGCTTACCAATTGCACAAGTATTTAATTTAAGGAATGCAGCGGAGGCGCATAGGTTAATTGAAAGCCGTGAGTATGAAGGGAAAGTTCTGCTGCAAGTGCAATAGAAAGGCAGGTATCTGGATTCTTGGGATCCTTGGTGGGACTAGCTCTCTATTTAATTTAGATAGGATAAATCTATTTATTGAGGTGATTTTAGTGTTGAATCCTGTGAAAATTGAACAATTACTATCAGTTGAAGGGCATATTGAGGAGCTTTCGGAGCTTTTGGTCGGGGTAGTGGAAGATGGGGCATCGATTGGATTTTTACCGCCATTACTGATTTCAGAGGCTAAAGCATATTGGGAAAATGCAGTAAATCCGGATGTGATTTTATTTGCTGCGAAAATAGATAATCGAATAGTTGGAAGTATCCAATTGCATCTAAGCTCAAAGCAAAACGGTACACACCGAGCGGAAATCGCGAAATTAATGACAAATACAAATTATCGCCGTATGGGTATTGGACGTCAACTCATGAAGGAAGCTGAAGAACGAGCTAAGCAGGAGGGACGGACATTAATAGTCCTCGATACAAGGGAAGGAGATCCTTCAAATTTACTGTATTCCTCGCTGGGATATAGAGAGGCTGGAAAAATCCCGTATTATGCAAAATCAGCGAACGACGAATTGCATGCTACTGTTTTTTATTATAAAGTTCTAATAGATTGAATCATTTGGTGGGGCTTCGCCTATATACTCTCAACTTTAAAAGCTAATCTGATAAACTATCGGATTAGCTAATTTTTATGAAAGAATATATGATATAAAAGCCATGGAAATAATTACGCCTATCTAAGAGAAAGCAGTCAAAGTTATAATATGAGCAAATATAGTTTAAGGAGAGCAATAAATGAAAGAACACTCAGTTTTACCGAATGAGTTAATACATAGAAATGAAAATAAGTTTTTTTGGCTTGTACTTATAATTAGTATCATCACTTATGTTGTATTGGCCTTGTCAATTGTCGGGATAGCCGTTTTGGTGATATTGATGCTATTGTCGTTTTTCTTTAGCGCGCTAATGATTGGAAATATCCGTTCAAATGCAGTGAAAATCAGTGCGGAACAGTTCCCTGAAGTTTTTGGCAGAGCGGAAGAACTGTGCAGGAAAATGGAAATCAATAAAGTTCCAGACATTTATGTGATGCAGTCTGGCGGAATTCTGAATGCTTTTGCTACTCGTTTCTTTGGTAGGAATATGGTAGTTATTTATGCGGAAATTTTTGAACTAATAAATATGAATGGGGAAGATGAACTGAACTTTGTTCTTGCGCATGAACTTGCCCATATTAAGCGAAATCATCTATCAAAACAAATGCTTATTTTGCCGGCCATGTGGATACCTGGTATCGCGGAGCTCTATTTGCGGGCTTGCGAATATACTTGCGATTGCTATGCGGCATATTACACAGAAAATAGTGCTGCTGCCCAAAATAGTTTAACAATGCTTGCTATCGGGAAGCAACTTTATCAACACGTAAATAAAGAACAGTATATGAAACAATTAAACGAAGAAAAAGGGTTCTTTGTTTGGCTAAGCCAAGCCCTATCTACCCATCCACCTCTACCAAAACGCATTGATGAAATAGTTTTATTCTTTGGAGAGAGGCAAGAACGAATCATCGAGCCAATCAGAATTAAAGCGCTTTGGATAATTATCAGCGGTTCATTAGCCGGATTAATCTTACTCGTTTTTATGGGGATATCATATGTTCTGGATACATTCCTTCTATCTGAACCTATGGACTATTATGAGGATGAGGAATACACAGAAGAAGATGCGGAAATTTCACCATTTATACTGGCTGTTGCGAATGGAGAAATTGATCAGGTATCAAAGATGATCAAAAATGGGGAAGATGTCTATCAAGAAGACTATTACGGAAGTACAGCCTTGGATTGGGCAGTCAAAAGCGGCAACCCGGAAATGGTAGAATTATTGCTTGCGTCCGGAGCAGATGCAAATTATGAAAGCAGCTATGGGATGACGGCGTTAATGACGGCAGCTGAAATAGCAGATCCAGAAATGGTTAAGCTGATGGTTGAATCCGGAGGTGATCCAAATTATCAAGATTACAGTGGATATACGGCACTGACTTATGCAGTTCAGAGTTCTGATCTAGAGACGGTTCAAGCATTGCTCGATCTGGGAGCAGATCCGAATTTAACTGATTCAGAAAATATGAATGCTTATATGGTAGCAATTCAGTCGGGTGAAAGAGAAATCGGCGAACTTTTGAAAAAATATAAATAATATGTGTTCAAATGCAAAAAGTATCATCCATCCTTGGGTGATGCTTTTTTATATCCAAGAAATTCTAAAAGGGGAAACTGCAGTTCAACAAGAAATAATAATAAAGTGCCAGCCACATTGAATGATTAAAAGCGCTGGGCAAATTCAAAATTTAATGGAGGTTTAATATGGCATTAATGAACCCCACAAAGCTGGATGACTGGTTATCGCCGCACTCTAAAGAGTGGTACAAGCAACTAGGGGCCCTTGAAGGAAAGTACCTATATTCTTGGAACTCTTCACACTCAGAACCTAACGCCGAAACAATTTTTGATGAGGAAGTAGCTCGAATGATAGAAAACCAGAAAGTATTGGATATAGGATGCGGACATGGAGACTTCACAATTAAATGCAGTGAAATAGCAAAAAAAATAGTCGGTTTTGATATAACCGATGGATTCGTTCAAGTGGGTCTAGGCTTGGCAAATAAAAAACCTAATGTATCTTTTATTGTGGGAAATACGAAAGATGGATTACCTTTCAAGACCGACGAATTTGATTGTGCATACATAAGAAAGGGTCCAACCTCTGCCTATCCATATCTCAAAGGAATCGTGAAAGAAGGCGGCTGTGTAATTGGAATGCATCCTGGTGATGATTCGGGTAAGGAGCTAGCAGACCTATTTCCTAAATTGTTTGAACCTGTATATGGCACACCAATTTTAGAAACGATTAAAGAAAGATTGGCAAATAGCAATTTTTCTATCACAAGTTTGGAAGTCTTGAATAGTGTCGAATATATAGAATCCCCAATAGACGTATTAAAACTTCGCTGCTTTGGCCAAAAACCATCTATTTATAAGTTACTCTATGAAAAAAATCTATCGGAAGTAACGAATATCTTTGAACAGAATGCTACCAATGAGGGCTTGCCAATTACATTTTCGCGGTATTTGATCCGTGTAATTGTCTAATAGACTTGGATTTACTTTAAGAAATCTTCAGCTTAGGGACCAATACAAAAGGATTGGTTGTTCTCCGAAAACGACTTGATTTGCTGAATATCTAGCTCCTTTTTCATGAGTTCATAAAAAGACATAAGCGTATTATCCTCTAATCCACTTTTTTCTTTCATTTATCAATGAAAAAAGGGAACATACATTCGTTTGATGTGGTATGATATTGTAAAATGTGGGAGGGATAATATGGGGCAGCTTAATCTCAACATCAAGGAACGTATGGAGCATTATCAAGTAACTGGTTTAAGTGTATCTTTGATTCATAATGGTGAAATTAGTATGGTTGAAAATTATGGGTTGCAAGCAGCTGATACTTTGAAAAAAGTGGACAACGAATCGATTTTTGCTGCTTGTTCAATCAGTAAATTTGCAACAGCCATGCTGGTGATGAAGCTAGTGGAACAAGGAATTCTCGAATTAGATGAAGATGTCAATAAAAAACTCATATCATGGAAGGTCCCCAGCAATAACTTTACTGAGAAAAAATGTGTGACACTGCGAAATTTACTAAGTCATCAATCAGGCATCATTGATCCGGAAGAGAGTTTTATGGAACTAGATATAAATGATCGTGTTCCCACAATGGTTGAATTATTGGCAGGAAAGACCCGCTATTGTAAACATCCAATTGAAGTAGAGTATGAGCCAGAAAGCGATTTTCAATATTCGGATGCTGGTTTTTGTATTGTCCAGCTTTTAATAGAAGACGTGACAGGCAAGAGATTTGAAGAAGTAATGGAAGCATTGATCTTACAGCCATTACAAATGACAAATAGCACATTTGCATTAAGAAACCAAGATACGTTAGGTGAAGATGTCTCTTATGGCCATAACTATAATGAAAATTTACTGGAAAGCAGCTATCCTATTTATCCCTACCCCGCAGCTTCTGGATTGTGGACAACTTCAAAGGATCTATCCCAAATCGTTCTTGAGTTGATAAATGCTTTGAAAAATAAAAGTAAGCTCGGGATTTCTGTGGGGAAGGCAAATGAATTGATTCGCTCACAAGGTTGCAAGGAATGGACTGGGCTTGGCGTATTTCTGGATGGCTCTGATAAGGAATTAGAAATTTCATCACTAGGTTGGGGTGCAGGCTTTCAATCTATGTTGGTAGCCTTTCCATGGAAAGGAACAGGAATCGTCATCATGACAAACACTGATTTAGGCGTTCATCAAATGAAAGGCATTATTGGTGAACTCTATCACTCTTTCAACTAAACGTTAGAAAATAAAGAAACCCTTGGAAGGAGTTGACCAAGATGACAAAACCGCTTTTAAAGGGGATGGAAGGTGTTTTTATTCCAGTAAAAGACCCGAAGATTTCTGCCGAATGGTACGAAGAAATACTTGGCTTTCAACTGATTTATCTAGAAGAGGATGCTTGCGTTATGAGGATTCATGAACTATCCCAGACAGTCGTATGTCTTGTTCGTACAGAAAATCACCAACCATTGCAATTTCCAAAAAATGATTTTGGTGTTGGGAAATATTATAATTTCATCCCGGAGGATATCGATGAAACATACAAATCCCTGATTAACAAGAAGGTTCAAGTGAACAAAATCGATGGAGAAGGAACAAGTAGATTTTTTACCTTTTATGATCCCGATGGTAATCCCTTGGGTGTATGTCAATAAAAGCTTCCGTTATGAAAGCATTTCTTTTAGATAAGGGATGCTTTTTTATTTTTATAACAATAAAAAGTAAATAAAAATAAATAAAAATTTATTGCAAAACGATAAATTACATGTTAAATTCAACTAGACAATAATTCAGTGAGGTGTTTTTTATGGAACGAGGGTCAACACTCTTTTTAAAGATAGCTGTTATTCTTATGGGGCTGCCTGTTCTTGCCGTTTGCATTTTTTTGGTTCCGAATATAGCAAATTTCGCAGCAGAATTATATCCAGATTTTGCTTTTATAAAATATCTAGTTTTAATTGATATGTATGCGGCTGCAATACCGTTTTATTTTGCACTGTATCAGGCTTTTAAGCTTTTAAGTTATATTGATAAGAATAAGGCTTTCTCGCAAATCTCGGTTCAGGCATTAAAGAATATAAAATTCAGTGCCATTCTGATCAGTATCTTATATGTGGTAGGGATGCCGCTCTTTTATTTAATTGCAGAAAGAGATGACGCGCCAGGCATCATATTAATTGCAATGGTGTTTGTATTTGCTCCACTTGTAATCGCTGTGTTTGCTGCTGTTCTCCAAAGACTGCTGCAGGAAGCTATTAATATAAAATCAGAAAATGATTTAACGGTCTGAGGTGAAAACGATGGCAATTATAATCAATATTGACGTCATGTTGGCAAAAAGGAAAATGAGTGTAACCGAATTATCGGAAAGGGTAGGAATTACGATGGCCAACCTTTCCATCCTGAAAAATGGCAAGGCGAAAGCGATTCGTTTAACTACGCTTGAGGCGATTTGTAAGGCATTGGAATGCCAACCCGGAGATATTTTGGAATACAAAAATGAAGAAGCCAGTCAAGGGTAATCATGTGATGACGCAAACAAGTAAAACGGTTTATATATTATTGACCGATACGGGTACAGTTCTCACCAAGATCATCAAATGGTATACCAATGCACCCTATAACCACGTTTCAATTTGTTTTGACGATAAACTCGATGAAATATATAGCTTTGGACGGAAAAGACCACTCAATCCGCTCATAGCCGGTTTTGTAAGGGAAGATATATACCTTGGCACTTACCGGTATTTTGATAATACGAGATGCCTTTTACTAAAAATTGAGGTTTCATTAAGTGAATATCGTCGTATTCGAAAAGTGATTCAAGGCTTTAATCATAATAAAGACTTGTATTCATACAATTTACTGGGACTCTTTGGTGTGGCTATGCAATACCCAATCAGCCAAAAAAATAAATATTTCTGCTCCCAATTTGTTGCCGAGGTCTTTGAAAAGAGTGGCTTACATTTCTGGGATCTTCCATCTGCTCTAATTTCACCGAATCACTTTTTGATGCATCCGCGATTCGAATTAGTCTATGAAGGAAGTTTGTATGAGTATCCACTATTGGATCGCGGCTTGCTTTCAACCCCAGTCGTTAGTTCTGTTTATGCATATAAGCAACCCCTTGAACTTCTTAAAAAGAAACTAACTCTATAATTAAAACCTAAGCTGATCTCTCATTTCGGGATCAGCTTTTTGAATTTTTACAATAGATCCTGTCAAACATTAAGGAAGAAGTACATATAAGTGTAGAACATTACATTTTCACGCAGAGGGGAATTTATTGGATGTTAGATAGCGTCATTATTGGTGGAGGTCCATCAGGGTTAAATGCTTCACTTATTCTAGCGAGAGCAAAGAAAAACATCATCTTGTTTGATGAGGATAAACCTAGAAATGCGGTCACTCATGAATCGCATGGATTCATCACAAGGGATGGAATTACTCCATCCGAATTCAAAAAAATTGCGAAACAAGATTTAATGAAGTATCCAAATTTCAGACTTTACAATGAAAGAGCTATGGATATAAAAAAAGAGGCTGGATTTTTTTCCATCTATACAGAAAGCGGTAATGTTTATATTTCACGTAAGGTGATTTTATCTACAGGTTTAGTGGATGTGCTTCCGTCTATAGAAGGAATTCATGATTTTTATGGTACAAGTTTGTTCACCTGCCCGTTTTGCGATGGCTGGGAGCTAAAGGATCTGCCACTCGTCCTTATCACGGAAAATCCAAATGCATTCCATAAAATTAAATTGATCTATAATTGGAGCAGGGACCTGATTGTTTGTACGAATGGGAAGAACGCCCTTTCTAGGGAGCAGCGGGAATTATTATTATCGAAAAAAATCAAGGTAATAGAGGATCAGATAGCCACTTTACACGGTAGCGGGGGCAAATTAAAATCAATTCGCTTTAAAAACGGGAACGAAATTGAAAGGAAAGGAGGCTTCGTTGCTGCCGGTTTGAAACAAGCATCAACATTAGCCAAATCCCTAGGTTGTAAGCAGCTCCCAAATGGAGGAATTGAAATAGATCATTTCGGACGAACGAATATTGCAGGGGTCTATGCGAGCGGAGACATTTCACTATCCACCCCGTCTCAAGTCATAAATGCAGCTAGTGAGGGAAGTATTGCCGCAATGGGGGTCATTCATGATTTAGTAAATGAAGATTTTTAAAGGGTAGCCTAAAAATGGAAAAGCAGTAGATCTCAAAACTGAAGTCTACTGCTTTCCATATGGCTAAGTTTCCATATCTATGAGTAAAACGCTTAAGGCGTAGCAGACGGAATAATACCTTGAATAAGCAGGATAAAAAATACGAGTCCTATGACTAATAAGAGTAAGGAAGCTGCGAAAACTGGCCCTTTTTTGAAAATGAAAGGTTCCCTTTTTTGCATGATTCCTGTCCTTGCAGTCACTTCGGAAGAGGCCATATTGGAGATGATCCCACCGCCGCTAGTAAAGAATAAAATGATGACTGTAAAGGCTAACCCTGTGAAGAACATGACTTCAATCATCCTCACAGCAAAGATTGAAGCAACTAGAAATGCAACGAACAGCTCTATAATAAAGGCAACCGTCATGATTACTAGAAAATTTTTCCTCACAAATATCCCCCCTAAAAACAAAAACTACTATTTATAAATTTTACGTAACAGGACTGGTAAAAGTTTCATATTTCCAATGTATTATAGAATTCATAATTAATCAGAAAGTTGAATACCCTTCACACTGATTGGGCTTGTTGCATATTGTAATAACAGTCTAAAATGAGGGGAAGAAAAGCATGAGTACTGATATATTTCCTGCTCTATTGGCTGGTCCAATGATACGGCGTGTGGAACCTTCAAAAGCAATTATCTGGGTGGCGACGAGCAGGGAATTTGAGATAGCTGCAGATGTGTATGAAATTATTCAAAAAGGTGAAATTGATTGTTATTCAAAAAAATGCTCTATAACCGAAACAGAAACCATTCAATTTGGAATCAACCTCTATATTCACCTCATCAAAATTACCCCCACTTCAAACTCTTTTCCTACGAACCAATTAATTGGCTATAATTTATATTTCCAAAATCAGCAAGAAAGTTTTGATCTGGAAGATCTCGGCCTTCTTGCTCACTCGAACCCAAGTAAGATCGTCTATGATACTTTAAAGCTTCCAACCTTCTTTATTCCAGATGAAGCTTCGGAGTTTACAGCTAACTTCTTATTCGGCTCCTGTAGAAAGCAGCATGGTGAAGGGAAAGATATGTTAGCCCTCGGTGATCGTGTTATAGAAGAATATAATCGGGATCTGAATAATCGGCCAGGAGCACTCTTTTTAATGGGCGATCAAATTTATGCGGATAATGTAGCTGACCCGCTTTTTCGCCCTATTAACAAGCTGGGAAGAAGGTTGATGGGTGTGCAAGAGAGTTTGCCATCCATCGATAAACGTCTAGCAAACAACCCATTTAGCACGTCTTTGAATCGCATTAACGGAAGAAAAGAGATCATGAAGGACTTTGCAAAATTTTCATCACGAAATGCCTCGAATCATCTCATCGAGTTTGGTGAATTTACTGCAATGTATCTATTTTCCTGGAGTCCAGTTTTGTGGGAGGTATCTCAGGAGGAAAATCTTTTTGAATCGTTTGAAGAAGCATACAAAAGAGAGCGTTTTTATTTGAAGTTATCCCGGGGGACGGATAAGTTAAAACAACTAGAAAAAGCACAATTGCAAATGAGGTATATCGAACAGGAAAAGCTAATTGCTGATTGCCACTCTGCAACTTACAAGATTAGAAGATTGTTCGCCAATACCCCGACTTACATGATTTTTGACGATCATGACATGACAGATGATTGGAATATCAATGCGTACTGGAAAACGAAGGTTCAAGAATCTCCCTTGGGAAAACATATTATAGCAAATGGTTTGTCAGCCTATTTTGCATTTCAAGGGTGGGGAAATGAGCCAGAGAACTTCAGCAGCGAATTCACTTGCAAAATAACAAAGTATTTCCGAGGTTTACACAGTGGTCAGATGATGGCTAATTACGAGGAATGGATTAATTTACTATGGAACCATCAGCCATGGCATTTTGTAACGCCGACAATCCCGAAAGCTGTATTTCTTGATACCAGAACATTAAGAGCGTATGAGGATCAGCCAAAAATAACTTCTTTTGAGCAACCATTCGAAGATAGTTCACCCCCTCCTCAGTTAATAAATGAACAAGAATATAAGGAATTGACGAAACAACTAAAGGAAAGTGGCTGGAAAAGAGGAGATTTTCTTATTATCGTGTCACCAACACCAGTAATAGGATTTGATTTGATTGAAAAGTGGATCGTACAATTTCTTCCCATACTCGAAAAACTGGGAGCACATGTCCAGACAATTTTTGATGTAGAGGCATGGAGATACAATGGGAAAGGTCTTACGAATTTTTTGAAGCAATTAACAGAGTGGTGTCCCAAAAATCCAGTCATTCTTTCGGGGGATGTCCATTACAGTTTTTCGGTCAGCTCTCGATTTACTTTTACAGATAGGAATGAGATGGATATAAAGCAAATTACGTCAAGTCCCATAAAAAATATGAGCTTCAAAAATCTCGGAATGCTCATGAAGGTAACAGCAGCACTCAGTCAGGCATTGCAGCAAACTGGAACCATTTATCGCTATTGTGATAGCTCTTACCTGATTCATGATGCAGATAAAGATTCCTTCTCCGAGAAGGATTTCATATGGGAAGAGCAACTATTATATGAACAAATAGCGGGCACTTCTATTATAGAAACGGATAATACATTAGGCTACCTTTCCTATTCAACTAATCGTGTTGAAAATAAGTTTTTGAAGTAAGGATAGGCAATCGAGTAGTCAAGTTTGTCTACAATCCTTTAAATACTTTAAAGATGGATGGTTCCACCTGTTCAGTTGTCCATTCCTAAATCAGATGAATTTTGTTAAATAAGAAAAGTGAAGTGATAGTTCTTAAAAATTATTCGGATGTTACACTCTAATCCTCAAACGGGGAGAAAGGCTAAACAATAACCTATCTGTTCTGGAAAAGTCAGTTTCAAGGACTTCTTTAGGGCAGTTTTTTAAAATCAGCAAAATAGAAATTTCGGTTTATCAAATAATTATTAATGATGTTTATTTTTGACCGTACATTTTCAAAATGCATTATTATAAATTCCTTAGAAAACTAATAATTTACATAACACAAAACTTTGTTTATTTTTAGAATATTAGTACTTTAGACTGTGATATAATAACTATTTGACTATGGGGCACTGGTGGTTTAAAATTTTTCGATATACATTATTTAATTTCATAGTAATAGAAGAAATTTATAAAATCTTTTAGTGGCGAGAATTTGAAATTAAAGAATGCATTAGGAGACATACTACATGGTGTATGAATGCACTGAATCTATAGCAATTGAGGTAAAGGAATAATGTCAATTTTAATCGGAATTTTAGGGTTAGCGGCTGTTTTTGGCCTGGCGTATTTACTGAGTAACGACAAGAAGGCAATCGACTACAAAGCAGTTGGAATTATGTTGGTTATGCAAGTCGTACTAACAATCATCATGTTCAAAACAACTATCGGTTTAACAGTGATCGAGGCAATAGGAAATGGTTTTTCCAAGGTCATTGAAATTGGCCGTGAAGGTGTTTTCTTTGTAGTAGGGGGCTGGGTGCCTGATGGTAATTCGGTATTCTTTATAAATGTTCTACTTATTATTATCTTCACTTCGATGCTGCTTTCTGTTTTAACTTACTTACGAATTTTGCCTATTATTATTAAATATTTAGGTGGTTTCCTTTCCAAGATAACAGGCTTATCAAGTGTAACAACCTTCCATGCAATCAATAATATTTTCTTTGGTCAATCAGAAGGACTTTTGGCCATCAAATCCCATATTCATAAGATGACTAATAATAATCTATTTGTTATTTCTGTTTCTTCAATGGCATCAGTATCTGCTTCAATTATGGCTTCTTACATAACAATGCTACCTGCAAAATACGTCTTGGGGGCAATGACATTAAATGCCTTATCCGCATTGATAATTGGAATTATTATTGCACCTGAGCGAAATACTGCCAAAAATGAAGTGATCGATACTAAGGACGCTTCATCTGCAAAATCTATATTTGAATCTATTTCAATTGGTGCTTTGGATGGTGGGAAAGTCGCGTTGATAGTTGCAGCGATGTTAATTGCATATGTTGGTTTAATGGCTGTAATTGATGCAGGTTTCAATGCAGTACTGGGGTTAACCTTTACTGAAATTTTAGGGTATGTATTCTCTCCAGTCGCATGGCTGATGGGCGTACCATCAAGCGAAATTTTAGTAGCTGGCCAAGCAATGGGGACGAAACTGGCAACGAATGAATTTGTTGCGATGCTCCAATTCGTTGAACACATTCCATCCCTTTCTGATAAAACAGTGGGTGTTGTATCTGTATTTTTAATTAGCTTTGCTAACTTTAGCTCGATCGGAATCATTAGTGGTTCAATGCAGGCGATTAATGGCGAAAAAGCCTCAGCTGTTTCGAAGTTTGGTCTTAAAATGCTATTAGCCGCTACAATGGTGTCGATGTTAACAGCTACATTAGTAGGTTTGTTCATTTAAAATTAACTACATGCTCTTTCTTGAGAAGTAGAGCAAATTTGAGAAGAAAAAGTACCTTATTTGAAATCCGTAATGGACTTCGAGTAAGGTACTTTTATTTAAATTATTTTTCAACAACAGGTGACTTGAATTTACCGACGATGGCACCAATCATGATGCCGACAATTGCCGGAAGAACCCAGCCCACTCCCTGTTCATATAAAGGAATGAAGCTCAATGTGCTTGACCATGTATTGTTTAATAGTGCGGTATTGATTGTATCGATAATGCTGAAGATGGCCGTAAAAACAATGCCATAAAGGTAAATTAAATGATTTGCGAAGCGGTTCAGCAACCCTAGCAGGATTAGCACAATAGCCAATGGATAGATGGCACCTAAAATAGGCACGGAAATCGCCAATATTTGATTCAATCCCAAGTTCGCAATAATAAAGCTGATAACTGCAACGACTGTTGCCCATGGCTTATAAGATAAAAACGGCATTAAACGCGAGAAATATTCTCCACATGAAATGACCAGGCTAATCGATACACATAAACAAGCTACTGTAAACAAGGCACCTAAAAGAATAATGCCCGCCTGTCCAAACAATTCGTTCATCACTAATGTTAAAACATTGGCACCGTTATCCAATTGTTCCAATGCGGAAACAGAAGCGCCAAGATACGTCAGGATGCTGTAAATGATTGCTAATAAAATCCCCGCACCCAATCCTGCAAATAGCATATATTTTGAAAGAATCGAATTATCCTTAACGCCTTTCAAGCGAATCGTATTCACCACAACAATTCCATAAACAAGTGCTGCTAATGCATCCATCGTTAAATAGCCGTCCAGGAAACCTTGGAAGAATGAATTGTTTGCATAAATTTCGATTGGTGTTGCAAATGACTCAACGGGCGTGAAAATTGCTTTCACAAAGATGATGGCAATCAATATTAATAAAATCGGTGTTAATAGTTTACCGAATCGATCCACAAGCTTTGAGGGTGAAAGACTTAAATACAAGACTAACGCAAAAAAGACCAGTGTATAGATGAACAACATGAACGGGCTGCTTGATAACGTATCCGGCAAGATTGGTTTGATGCTCATTTCAAAGGCAACTGTACCTGCACGGGGAATGGCTAATCCCGGTCCGATTGATAAATAAATTAAAAATGGAAATACCAGTGCAAACCATGGATGCACCCGTGTTGATAAGGTATTTAAACTTCCTGCTTTCCCTACAGCAATTACCCCCAGGATCGGCAGGCCTACCGCTGTAATAATAAATCCAGCGAGCGAAATCCACATTTCAGAACCCGCGGCATTCCCTAAAAAGGCAGGAAAGATCAGGTTTCCTGCTCCAAAGAACATGGAAAATAACATAAAAACAATAAATAATAATTCTTTCGATGATAGTGTATTCATAGCTGACTCCTTTTTGTATACAATTCAATGATTATAACAACATTAAAAAGTTAAATCCATAACAATTGAAATAGTGGGAATGTTAAATGTATTAGGAATTTTAGGATTTAACCATGAAACTTCTACCTATTTTCACAACAAATAAAGGAGCCCAAAATATAGAATTTGAGCTCCTTGATCTATTAAGCTATTTGACTAATAGTGCGACTGCAATATTTCGTCCGGGTGTTGATAAATATTTTCCGTTTGCATAAAGACCGCTTGATGCACCGCCATCTAGATTCATGGCATCAGTAGCACCAAGTTGTTTCATGATGGAAGCTAGTTGTTCGACAGTTGCTCCAGAGGTTGCAACAAAAATTAATTGGCGATTTTTAAGTATGCCAACTGCACTTCTTGCACCTGGGGAGCTTAATATTTTGTGGCTTGTAAATCCTTCGGAAATCGGATTCACTGTTATGGAACCATTGGTCACTAGGCGCGGGCCTACCTGGATTGCTTCTTCAACATGCCCTTGATTGTATAGCTCTTTAACCTTCGCTCCCGGCAATATTCCAATATCACCGTCTTTTGTATAATAGAACGTTGAAAACTTGGGATCGAATTCTTGAATTTTCTTTCCATTCATAACAAGGGCATTATAAACTGTACGAACAGAATTATTTGTATAAGCATCAAAATAGTTTGCGTTAATGGCTACTTTTGCATTATGGTTTTTTGCAATGGATGCCAAGGTACCGACAGATCCCATTTTATTATTAGCAACCTCGACGTGAAGAGTAGTATTCGGTGCCAATAAATTTACGGAAACAGTATTTACAGAGAAGTTTTTACCACCAACTGCTACTGATTTTTTTGCGACTTGAACTTTTGGCTTTTTCACAATTGCTTCACGGAAAACAGGGATTGTGTATAAGGAACTATTAACCGTGAATTCAACTTGTTGTTTCTCATTATTCCATTTTATGGGTGTATTGAATAAAAATCCGATTTCTCTTACCGGAACATAGACAGTGCTGTTAATGATTTTTGGCTGTGAATCCATTTGTCTAACAACTTGCCCATTTTCTTGTATTAACTTGCTTCCGACAGTTAATGTATACTGATGGTTAACCATCACCACTTTCTTTTTATTATTCCATTCAACAGGAACCTTAAAAGTGTCCGAAACTGTCCGAAGGGGAATTAAAGTTCGATTTGTACCACCCTCAATGACGCCAAATGAGCTGGCATTTGCTTGGGAATTAACGAAAATTCCAAACAGAAAAAAGAATAATAGACTTATTAGTGCTTTTTTGGGCATATGCATTTTCTCCTATGAATTAATGACTACTATTTACAATTATACTAGTTTGAGCCAAAATGTTAAGAGTTAATCAACGCTTTATGGGGTATATTCTCTTTCATTATAGAATCTCGACAGAGTATAATAGATATGAGTAATATAGATTGTTTTCATGAAGTCATTTAGCAGGAGAACATAAGATGCAAACTCTTAAAGAGAAAATTAAATTAAAACACCTAATGATCGGGT
>NZ_JAUHTQ010000049.1 GCF_030418165.1 Ureibacillus aquaedulcis | reverse complement strand
TCACAGGAACTTTATTTTGATCAACAACCTATTATGGAAAAAGGAAGAGTACTAGTTCCTATGAGAGCTATCTTTGAAGCGATGGGTGCAACGATTGAATGGTCAAATAAAACCAAAACCGTTAAAGCTACAAATGGTAGTACAGTTGTTTCCCTTACTTTAAATCGTAAAGAAGCAATTATAAATGGTACAAAAAGAGAACTAGATGTTCCAGGAAAGTCCGTAAACGGACGTACATTAGTTCCGTTAAGGTTTGTAAGTGAATCTTTAGGGGCAACAGTCGAGTGGAAAA
>NZ_JAUHTQ010000048.1 GCF_030418165.1 Ureibacillus aquaedulcis | reverse complement strand
TATTATCTGGCAATAAATGAAATTTAATGGTGCGGGTGAAGGGAGTCGAACCCCCACGCCTTGCGGCGCTAGATCCTAAGTCTAGTGCGTCTGCCAATTCCGCCACACCCGCATTAAATTATTGAATAAAAACTGGTGAGCCATGAAGGACTTGAACCTTCGACCCTCTGATTAAAAGTCAGATGCTCTACCACTGAGCTAATGGCTCCAAAAATGGTGCCGGCGAAAGGAGTCGAACCCTCGACCTACTGATTACAAGTCAGTTGCTCTACCAACTGAGCTACACCGGCATTTA
>NZ_JAUHTQ010000047.1 GCF_030418165.1 Ureibacillus aquaedulcis | reverse complement strand
CCATTTAAAATATGCGCCCGTAGCTCAATTGGATAGAGCGTCTGACTACGGATCAGAAGGTTGTGGGTTCGACTCCTGCCGGGCGCGCCATATTGCGAGAAGTAGCTCAGCTTGGTAGAGCACTTGGTTTGGGACCAAGGGGTCGCAGGTTCGAATCCTGTCTTCTCGACCATTTAACTTTTAAATGAATACTATTTCGGGGCCTTAGCTCAGCTGGGAGAGCGCCTGCCTTGCACGCAGGAGGTCAGCGGTTCGATCCCGCTAGGCTCCACCATGAACCTTGAAAACTGAACAACAAAACGTTAATGAATACAGTTTCTTCTATTAAGTTAGGGAAACA
>NZ_JAUHTQ010000046.1 GCF_030418165.1 Ureibacillus aquaedulcis | reverse complement strand
ATGGGGCCTTAGCTCAGCTGGGAGAGCGCCTGCCTTGCACGCAGGAGGTCAGCGGTTCGATCCCGCTAGGCTCCACCAAATTATTTAAATATTCCTGGCGGCGTAGCTCAGCTGGCTAGAGCGTACGGTTCATACCCGTGAGGTCGGGGGTTCGATCCCCTCTGCCGCCATCTTGAAGGACCTTTAGCTCAGTTGGTTAGAGCAGACGGCTCATAACCGTCCGGTCGCAGGTTCGAGTCCTGCAAGGTCCACCATAGGAGATATAAATATTACGGAGGCATACCCAAGTCTGGCTGAAGGGATCGGTCTTGAAAACCGACAGGCGGGTTAAACCGCGCGTGGGTTCAAATCCTACTGCCTCCGCCATTTTTCAAAAAACAAATA
>NZ_JAUHTQ010000045.1 GCF_030418165.1 Ureibacillus aquaedulcis | reverse complement strand
AGCACAAAAACTAATAATGGCACAAAATATTTATAAAAACTGGTGAGCCATGAAGGACTTGAACCTTCGACCCTCTGATTAAAAGTCAGATGCTCTACCACTGAGCTAATGGCTCTTGCTAATGGTGGAGGGGGACGGATTCGAACCGCCGAACCCGAAGGAGCGGATTTACAGTCCGCCGCGTTTAGCCACTTCGCTACCCCTCCAAAAAAGGATGCCGGCGAAAGGAGTCGAACCCTCGACCTACTGATTACAAGTCAGTTGCTCTACCAACTGAGCTACACCGGCATATATGGTGGAGGATGACGGGCTCGAACCGCCGACCCCCTGCTTGTAAGGCAGGTGCTCTCCCAGCTGAGCTAATCCTCCTGGGCAATAAGCCTAGCGACGTCCTACTCTCACAGGGGGAAGCCCCCAACTACCATCGGCGCTAAAGAGCTT
>NZ_JAUHTQ010000044.1 GCF_030418165.1 Ureibacillus aquaedulcis | reverse complement strand
GTTACTCTATTTATGGTCAGGTAGGGGCAATTCAAGTAATTAATCAAGGAAGCAGTGCCTCTTATGAAGTAGGTCTTCGCTTTACAATGTGGGATGGAGATGCAAATGGTCAAATGCCACAAGCATACCGTATTCCAATCGTAGCAAACGAACTCTTCAAACTATACTTTGAAGGCGATGCCGCTCATGTTTGGAATTATTTAAACGATGGAGTCAAAAAAGGCAGTGATATTCCTGAAGACTTTACTGCTAATGGTAGAAAAGTACATGTTACTGTAAGTATTAATTCAGGGGCTCTCTCTCTTCAAGTAGGTCCTAAAAAATAAAAATTAATGATCAAGGAGAAAACTGTTTCCTTGGTCATTTTTAATAATTATATCTAGTAGAAGACAGAGATTTTATGTACCCCTACTTTAAGATGTTAATCCAGAAAATGGCCCGATTGTTGAATAAGAA
>NZ_JAUHTQ010000043.1 GCF_030418165.1 Ureibacillus aquaedulcis | reverse complement strand
GATACTTAAATGCGGGTGTGGCGGAATTGGCAGACGCACTAGACTTAGGATCTAGCGCCGCAAGGCGTGGGGGTTCGACTCCCTTCACCCGCACCATTTAAGTTTTAGGTATTGCCAGAGGAATTTATATTGCTATGCGGAAGTAGTTCAGTGGTAGAACACCACCTTGCCAAGGTGGGGGTCGCGAGTTCGAACCTCGTCTTCCGCTCCAAAATGCCGGGGTGGCGGAACTGGCAGACGCACAGGACTTAAAATCCTGCGGTAGGTGACTACCGTACCGGTTCGATTCCGGTCCTCGGCACCACTCTATGCGCCCGTAGCTCAATTGGATAGAGCGTCTGACTACGGATCAGAAGGTTGTGGGTTCGACTCCTGCCGGGCGCGCCATTATTACGAGAAGTAGCTCAGCTTGGTAGAGCACTTGGTTTGGGACCAAGGGGTCGCAGGTTCGAATCCTGTCTTCTCGACCATGCAACTCTTAAATGTTATT
>NZ_JAUHTQ010000042.1 GCF_030418165.1 Ureibacillus aquaedulcis | reverse complement strand
AATTGTATTTCTACTGTTCAACCATAATTTAAATATGGTGGAGGATGACGGGCTCGAACCGCCGACCCCCTGCTTGTAAGGCAGGTGCTCTCCCAGCTGAGCTAATCCTCCAACTGGATATGTTAAAATTTCAAATGGTGACCCGTACGGGATTCGAACCCGTGTTACCGCCGTGAAAGGGCGGTGTCTTAACCACTTGACCAACGGGCCAATTAATTGCTAGATAGATATCTGGCGGAGAGTAAGGGATTTGAACCCTTGAGACAGTGTTACCCGCCTACACGATTTCCAATCGTGCTCCTTCGGCCACTCGGACAACTCTCCAAGAAGCATGGCTCCGAAGGTAGGACTCGAACCTACGACCGATCGGTTAACAGCCGATTGCTCTACCACTGAGCTACTTCGGAATAATCTTATGGTAAGCCTAGCGACGTCCTACTCTCACAGGGGGAAGCCCCCAACTACCATCGGCGCTAAAGAGCTTAACTTCCGTGTTCGGTATGGGAACGGGTGTGACCTCTTTGCCATCATCACTAGATTTAAAACGAAAGACAAGATTTATTATACCATATTTGATATGAAAGTCAATACTATTTTAGTAAAAACTTTTTAGATTTCTTA
>NZ_JAUHTQ010000041.1 GCF_030418165.1 Ureibacillus aquaedulcis | reverse complement strand
CCATTCATATATGCGCCCGTAGCTCAATTGGATAGAGCGTCTGACTACGGATCAGAAGGTTGTGGGTTCGACTCCTGCCGGGCGCGCCATATTACGAGAAGTAGCTCAGCTTGGTAGAGCACTTGGTTTGGGACCAAGGGGTCGCAGGTTCGAATCCTGTCTTCTCGACCATCTAAAACTTATAAATTAATTCTATTTCGGGGCCTTAGCTCAGCTGGGAGAGCGCCTGCCTTGCACGCAGGAGGTCAGCGGTTCGATCCCGCTAGGCTCCACCAATAACATATATACTATAATGGCGGCGTAGCTCAGCTGGCTAGAGCGTACGGTTCATACCCGTGAGGTCGGGGGTTCGATCCCCTCTGCCGCCACCATTTATAATTCGGAGGCATACCCAAGTCTGGCTGAAGGGATCGGTCTTGAAAACCGACAGGCGGGTTACACCGCGCGTGGGTTCGAATCCTACTGCCTCCGCCATTTTTTGAAATCATACATATTAGGTCCCGTGGTGTAGCGGTTAACATGCCTGCCTGTCACGCAGGAGATCGCCGGTTCGATCCCGGTCGGGACCGCCATCTTTAAGTAAAATAATGGGTCGGTAGCTCAGTTGGTAGAGCATTAGATTGAAGCTCTAAGTGTCGGCGGTTCGATTCCGTCCCGACCCACCATTTT
>NZ_JAUHTQ010000040.1 GCF_030418165.1 Ureibacillus aquaedulcis | reverse complement strand
GCTCCCCATCACAGCTCAACGTTACAGGAAGCGGATTTGCCTACTTCCACGCCTTACTGCTTGGGCGTACTCAACCAACGGTACGCTTATCTTATCCTACTGCGTCCCCCCATTACTCAAACGGCGGGGAGGTGGTACAGGAATATCAACCTGTTGTCCATCGTCTACGCCTATCGGCCTCGACTTAGGTCCCGACTAACCCTGAGCGGACGAGCCTTCCTCAGGAAACCTTAGTCATACGGTGGATGGGATTCTCACCCATCTTTCGCTACTCATACCGGCATTCTCACTTCTAAGCGCTCCACCAGTCCTTCCGGTCTGACTTCAACGCACTTAGAACGCTCTCCTACCACGGACATCTAAGATGTCCATCCACAGCTTCGGTGAATCGTTTAGCCCCGATACATTTTCGGCGCAGCGTCACTCGACCAGTGAGCTATTACGCACTCTTTAAATGATGGCTGCTTCTAAGCCAACATCCTGGTTGTCTAAGCAACGCCACATCCTTTTCCACTTAACGATTACTTTGGGACCTTAGCTGGTGGTCTGGGCTGTTTCCCTTTTGACTACGGATCTTATCACTCGCAGTCTGACTCCCGTGTATAAATATCTGGCATTCGGAGTTTGTCTGAATTCGGTAAAGCGAGATGCCCCCCTAGTCCAAACAGTGCTCTACCTCCAGTATTCT
>NZ_JAUHTQ010000004.1 GCF_030418165.1 Ureibacillus aquaedulcis | reverse complement strand
TTTTGGGCCTTTTTTATTTTTTTGATGGTGTAGAAAGATATCATTAATTTCGCATTATGAAAGCTTGAATTTTAATAATTTTCAACTTCAATAGGATGGGCTCACTTCCACTCTACTTGGCAATCAAAATCATCAATCACAATTTCTATTAAACAGGCATACTGAGTTTATCAATCGAATACCTTTTAAAGAAAACATAAATATCTGGGTTCAAAAGAGCGGACAATTTCCAACAAGAATAAACTGCTACTTCCCTCTTCAACAAAACTAAATTGGAGGTCTATCAATGGCGCATTCTCATTCCCATAATCATCATCATTCAAAAAATAAAAAAGCACTATTAATTAGCTTTTTCATCATTGCTTGTTTTGTCATTGTCGTTTTCATCGGCGGGTTGCTAACCAATAGTTTAACCCTACTATCGGACGCTGGACATATGCTAAGTGATGCCTTGTCATTAGGTATAGGATTGCTGGCTTTTAAATTAGGCGAGAAAGCTGTAAATAGTAAAATGACTTTCGGTTATCAACGACTGGAGATTTTAGCTGCATTATTTAATGGTATTTTACTAGTGGGGATTGCTCTAGTAATTATCTATGAGGCTTTACAAAGACTTGCGAATCCAGAAGAAATTTCAAGTGTAGGTATGCTGGCAGTAGCCATCACCGGTACCATTGTTAACATTATTGTTGCTTTCATTTTAACAAGAGCCGATACAAACGAAAATATCAATGTGCGAGCAGCTTTTATGCATGTTTTGGGCGATTTACTAGGATCGGTTGGCGCTATTGTCGCTTCGCTTCTAATTCTGCTGTTCGGCTGGTCAATAGCCGATCCAATTGCAAGTCTCCTTATTTCCATCATTATTTTAAGAAATGGATTTGAAATTACGGCCATATCCTTCCACATATTAATGGAAGGAACTCCGCTGAATACAGATGTCAAACAAATCCGGGAGGCCTTGCTTAATATACAAGGAGTTGTTGGTATTCATGATTTTCATGTGTGGAGTATTACCTCGGATTTCCCAACCGTCAGTTGCCACTTAGAAATTGTGCGGAACGAACATGATAAGGTAATAAAAGATGCTTTAAAAATATTGCATGATGACTTTCATATTGAACACGCGACCATACAAGTTGAGCGTGTTAGTGCACAGTTAGACCAATATGAACATCATCGGTGTAATTGATTATACTTAATTTAACTAAAGAAACCGCCTTATTTCATATGGATAAGGCGGTTTTTTACGTGATTCAAGTTTAGTGTATGAAATTTGTCCCGAGTTGCAAACTAATTTAAGAAGTTCATACTATCGCATATATCGCTCATTTATTCGTATGCAAGACTCATAATTAAACAAAGGGAGCTGATAAATATGACACAAGAAAGATTAGAATCATTAATCATGTCTCTAATTTATTCCCTTTGCTAAAAAAATGAAAAAATAGTATGAATTTGTATCCGCCTATTATAGGTGGATATTTTTGTGGGTTGGTAGATACATTTTTATCAAGGTGGCCATTGTATGGGGACATTTGAACCTAGAATACAGTCCGGTTTATCTCGTTGAGTGCTTTTTCGTGACATTCCATTCTTGCGATTCCCTTATTTGACTTATTAATCGCTATATTGTGATATGCCATTCATTATGAACCCGTTCTTTGTCCTACTAACTACGATCTTCTCACATTCCAAAATTGCGAACCTCCCTAATCCCCAAAATATATTGTGAAATTTCTACCCTAGGTAGCTTCCCACTTTTAGCTATAAAGAGAAATATAAAAACACTACCCCCTTTTTATAAGAGAGCAGTGTTTCGAATTTTTTTTAATATGCGCGGCCGAACCAAACTGTGTGTTTCGCTTCTTTGCCACAGTTAATGCATGTATGTTTTTCTGCTGGCGGATTGAATGGAATGTTACGTGTAGTGAATTTTGTTTCGTCTTTTACATTTGACTCACATGCGTCATCTCCACACCATCCGGCAAGTACCCAACCAGGGATTGTTTCGTTTTTCTCTGAATCCGCCAAGTGTTGTTTTAATTGATCCAATGAATCAATATGTGTATGAGAATTGGCATCACGGAATGTTTTTGCTTTTTCAAATAGACGAGTCTGCATTTCTTTTAGTTCCGCTTCAATTTTTTCGACAACTGATCCTAATTCTACTGATTGTTTGTCAGCTTCATCACGTGCCTTTAATAATACTTGGTTGTTTTCCAGATCGCGTGGCCCAAGTTCGATGCGGACTGGTACCCCTTTTAGTTCCCATTCGTTGAATTTGAAACCAGGTGATTGATCCGAATCATCCAGGCGAACACGGATACCTTTTTCTTTTAAGCTGGCAAAGATTTCATCCAATTTCTCGATAATTGCAGGATTCTTTTTCCATGGCCCTACCGGAATTAAGACAACTTGTGTTGGTGCAATCGTTGGAGGCAATACCAGCCCTTGTTCATCACCGTGTACCATGATGACTGAACCGATTAAACGAGTTGAAGTACCCCAAGATGTTGTATGGACATATTCGTGTTTGTTTTCTTTACTTAAAAACTTAATATCAAATGCTTCAGCAAATTTTGTACCTAAATAATGTGAAGTACCTGCTTGTACAGCTTTTCCATCCTTCATCATCGCTTCGATCGAATACGTATCCACCGCCCCGGCAAAACGTTCAGAAGGTGTTTTTTGACCATCGTATACAGGAATCGCCAAGAAGTTTTCCACCACTTCTTTATAGATATTCAGCATTTGCATTGTTTCTTTGCGGGCATCCTCTTCATCCACATGTGCAGTATGCCCTTCTTGCCATAGGAATTCAGAAGTACGGATGAATGGCAGTGTTTTCTTTTCCCAACGGAATACATTTGCCCATTGGTTAATTAATACTGGCAGATCGCGATAGCTTTTAATCCAATCGGAGTATAAGTGACCGATCATTGTTTCGGAAGTTGGGCGAAGTGCTAAACGCTCCTCTAACTGCTCCCCTGCTGCTTCGGTTACCCATGGAAGCTCCGGTGAAAATCCTTCGATATGATCTTTTTCTTTTTGGAAGAAAGACTCAGGAATCAACATTGGGAAATAGGCGTTTCGGTGGCCGGTTTCTTTAAATCGGCGATCCATTTCCCCTTGAATATGCTCCCAAAGCTCATAGCCATCCGGTTTAAAAGCGATACATCCACGCACTGGTGTATAGTCCATTAAATCTGCTTTTTGGATTGTATCAATATACCATTTCGAAAAATCATTCGTTTGTTGTGACATTTTGTTTCCTCCTAAATTTTGAAAACTCGGTATGTGAATCTTTTTTGATGATTGTCCATCACTGCACCTATACAAATCACACATCTTTTACTTTCTGATCTGCCCTATGCCCTATTTTGGTGTACATATCTATCATTGCTGGTAGTTGTTCCAAGTTTTGGTTATATTCCCTCTGGTTAAACATCCATCCAAAAACAACGAGGTTATCGGGGAAGCTCCCAGTATCCTCTATATTTAAGCAAATAAAAAGCACAAAGAGCCCTCATGACAAGGACGCCTTTGTGCATAATAGACGTGGTACCACCTTACTTTGGCAATAGCAATATTTCTAAGTCCTACTATAGACACTGATTGCAATTACCCTCTAAGCGTTTGTAACGTTAACGACTCGGCAAGTTGTGCATCTCCGTGATAGGTTTCAACGAAAAGTGGTGATATAGCTCTCAGCAATTGCTATATTTTCTGTCTCACAATTTCCATTTACTTGGTCACATCATTGATTCATATTTCTTATACTGTATCAAATATAAGGAATTAATTCAATCCAAGTGTAAAATTTTCTTTTTATTTTAATATCTTCTATATAAAATAACCACGAATGTATGCCATTTAAGCAATTCGTGGTTCTTCAAATACTTAGTTCTTTATTTTTGGGAATATTCAGCCGAATTTTGTATAATTTTCTCTACTTTTTCCTCCAAGAAATTCGTGCGTTCAAACACTATGGAACGTAAATGATCTAACTGGAGCATTATTTTTTCCATTAGCCCCTCATGATTATCTTTTCGACTCAATGCATCCTTTTGAGTTTCTTCAATACTTCTTAGTTGATCGGCAATTTGCAGATTAAAATCACTTTGCCCTGCCATCTGTACTTCCATCTTCCCATTTGCCTTAGTCATTTGTTCTAAACGTGTGATTATACCTTCATTGTACAAAGTGAAATCTGCTATTATTTTGACAAATTCTTTTTGTTCCTCTCCTACAACGTTAAGTTGCTGGGACATGTCACTTTGAGTTTGACTTAAGTGCGTTATTTGTTGTTGCAATTCATTTTGGATACGTTGATCAATTTGATTTACCTGTTGCATTAGTTCGTTTTGAATACGTTGGTAAATTTGATTTACTTGTTGTTGCAACTCATTTTGAATCCGTTTGTCAATTTGAATTACTTGTTGAAGCAGCTCATCATTCAAGCGATGGTCGATTTGGTTTACTTGTTGCAACAACTCATTTTGAATGCGTTGATCATAGTTTATGGTTTGTTGCAAAATGCTGTTTTGATCTTCTATTTTTTCTAGCCAATCGATTACTCTGTGCTCCATTGCTTCCTGCTGCTCTTGAAGTACTCTTAACTCATTAAAGCGTTTGTTTAATTTTTTATATTGGATGGCTTGGTGCTGATTCCAGTCATTTTGTGAAAGCTGCATATGAACGAAACTCTGCTGAAGTTTACGATTTTCAATCATTTGTTGATTGATGACCTCGGATAAGTAATCTCTTCGATACTCAACTTGATTTGGTTCAGGAATTGGTTGGTTATTACAAAACACTCCTGGGTGCTCTTTGTTAATATAAATGGCCAATTCATGGACACCCCCTTTTATACACCTCTATAGTTTATGCGGCATTTGCCGGGAGTGTACTAAAGAAAAATTTCCATTTTAAGCTTTAGAAATTTCATTGGACCTATGCAGCTCTCTTCTAACTAAAGCTGCATTTTCGTTATGGCTATTCATTTGATCTTGCTTATATTTATACCCCTGGATCAAAAACTGATGGTCTGAATTTTCCTTTACAGCTTTTCGGAGTTCTTGAATATAGCGATAGGAAAGTACTTTTCTGAAGATAATTTCCTCCTTGATATCTGTTGCCGTTCCATGGCCTGGTACCAGTAATTTGATATCATGGGAACCCAGGATCCTATCTGTCTTCCCAATTGTTTGTTCGTATTTCTCGCTATCATGATAGATAAATGGAAATTCAACATCCGATAGATAGTCCCCTGCAATCCAGATACCAAGTGGTTCCACCACCACAAATATCCCATCATCAGTATGTCCCTCAGCTAGATAGAACGTAAGCTTGGTTTGACCGATATCAAACACTTGTCCATCCTCCAAGACAGGGATATCAACGGTTGGGAAAAGTAACGGGTAGGTACGATCCAAATAATATTGATCATCGAATTGTCGAATCAGATTTAGTATATCTTCTTTACCTTCTCTTGTTTGTAAGGCTTCGGCGGCAATTACGACAGCATCTTGAAAAGCCCCGAACCCAGCAATGTGGTCCCAATCAGAATGAGTAAAAACTAAATAAATTGGTTTATCTTCCTTAAACTTGTCAACATATTGCCGTATTTCAAGGACTTCATCTGGGAGTAAGTTTGGATCAACTACTATTATGCAATCTTCGGTTCGAATAACAAGGGATGTTGTTTTATATAATACACTTTGAAAAATTGTTACATGATTTGTTTGATATTTTATCAAAAAGCTCACCCCTAAAGATTACGATTTTGTTTTTATATAAAAGCTTAGGATTTGTGGTAAAAATGATTGATTGTATAAAAGAAGTGTACGCATCCTTTTCCTGATGGTACACTTCTTATTTATGCTTGATTCTATTATTCTACTACTAATTTTAGTTTACTTCTTAATTTTCTGCTATTTAACTTTGAAAGTTTTTACATAATTCTCTAGTTTTTCTGCCATATTGGTAGATTCAGTCGAACGGCTGGATATTTCTTGAATATTTGCAGTAGATTCCTGAGAAGCTGCAGCAATATGATTCATCATACTTTCAATTTCATGAATTGAATGTACCAGTTCCTGGATTCTTTGAACAATTTCATCGGATTTTGCCGTTTCGGTAGATAATAGCTCCGACATAATCGAAATCTCTGCTACTGTTTCGGAAACAGCTGAGTATATTTGGTGTAGGGCGTCTGTGGTCACCTGAACCGTTTGACTGCCCATTTCAATATACTTGTCGTTTTCTTGAGATGAAATCAGGACATTTCCGATACGAATCATAATATCTTTTACTAACTTTTCTACTTCGTTTACTTCTGCATTGGATTGCTCAGCAAGTTTACGAACTTCCTCTGCTACTACAGCAAATCCCTTACCATGTTCTCCTGCTCTTGCAGCCTCAATGGAAGCATTTAGAGCCAGTAAATTAGTTTGGGAAGCAATTCCCGCAATAGATGCCGTAATATTTTGGATTTTTTCGGCAGAATTCACGAGCTGTTGAATGGTACTATTTACCTCCTGGGAACCCTTACGGATTTTTTCCATATCAAGGCGGATTTGTTTCGCGCGTTCTTCCCCTTGTGCTGCAACTTGCATCGTTTTATTGGAGTTTTCTACTGTATGATCTGCCTTGCTCTTCATACTTTGCAAATCACTTGCCAATTGCATTAGAGCAGTTGAAGCATTATCGCCGTGATGCATGCCATCCGTCATTGCACTGGATACTTCATCTATATTATTGGAAACGATTTGCATTGATTGATTAATTTCATTTAAAGAGCTTGCTGTTTCATTGGCATTTTCAGTAATTTGATGGGATGTGGCACTCATTGTAGCAATCATGCTCTGCAACTTGGAGGTCATACTATTCAATGCACTTGCCAAGTCACCAATCTCATCCTTGCTTTTTACTTCCGTCGGTTCTACTGTCAAATTTCCTTCTGTAATTTCTTTTGCTTGAGCAATCAATAGTGAAATAGGTTTAGTTTTACGTCGTATTAGATACGCTGTAACCAGTGCAGCAATAAGCATTGGAATTATACTTATAAGGATTCCTTCACTTACAACTCCCCTGGTACGTTCCGTTACAATTTCCGCATTAAAATCGATCACGCTAATAGCGATAATTTCTTTGGCTGGATCATGATCTTCGTATATTGGTGCATAACCCGAAAGGCGTTTGATTCCCGCAAATTCATAGGGTTTTGAATAAGTCGGATGACCCATTTCGACAAGATTTGAGACAGCTTCCTCATCATATTCAAATGAATCCCCTGGTTTAAATCCCTGTTCTTTTAAATGGTCATCTACTGCTACTAAATTCCCTTGTAAATCAAGTATGTATTGATTTTCAAAAATATCTTTGTGGGCAGTTGTCCAATTTAATTGTTCCCCAATATTGGCCTGGGCCGTTTCGTCGCCAGCAACCGCTTTTATTAGCTGGGCTGGCTCGATAAGGCCAGTCGTAATATTGGCACAACCGTATGCTTCTATTCCTGCTGCCTCATATAGTTTACTATATGCCGTATTGTATGTAGCAACTGATGTAATCAGGATCATTACAACAAGTATACCCGCGATAATTGTGCCAAGCTGAAATGTTAGCGAGTTTTTAAATTTCATTTTTATCACACCTTCTATTTCTCCAATAATAGAATTATCATACTACTAAAAGATATATAATATAAGCATGTTAAATTTTACAATAGATATGAAAAAGTTCCTTTATCATCCCATCATTTGATTGACACACATATCAAAATTCTAATAGCACCTACCGTACAGATGAACAATTCAGGAAAATGAATTGTCCTATTTATCTTTAGGGATAGATAATTCATCCTAGATATCTTCCTATATATTTATCGCACCGGTGAAGCCAATGTTTAATAGATAAAGCAATTTAAAATGTAAAAAAGAAAAAAGCCCCTACTTTAATAGCAGGAGCTCTTAGATTGAATTTGAATCTCTGAATTAAATTTATTGTTCTTTTGGTGGTTCTACAATTCCTAGGCACCACGTAAAGTTATCCCAGGCAGAATACCATCCGTTAAACAATTCAGAAGAATCGTCCCAACGAACTTCAAATTTCTTTTTACCTTCAGCATCAATTAAATACAGGGCAAGTGTTGGATCCACTTTGGAAACAGCCAACTTCATTCCTTCCTGCAGTTGTTCTTCAGTAAATTCAACATCTGATACTGAACGAACCTGTGCTTGTTCGAATACTGGTTTGTTAATAATTTTATAGTTCATCATAAGCCTCCAATAAAACTTTCTCTTCTTTGTTCAGTCCCTGTCGCTGATAAGTTGATAGGGCGATGAAAGTGTATGTTAGTTTCAATAAGCAATTTAAAAAACACAAATTCATGTGGTTATGCCGTCCAATTATTTTAACATAAAACTGGCTTACTTACATTCCACTTTTTATTTTTTATAATTTTTTTAGCATCATACAAAAAAGCAGTGTTAATGTTTATTTAACACCGCTCTGGTTGCATGGGGTCCCTAACATGAACACAACGATACTTCCATGCCCGCTCTATTTTGAGATGTTCTTTTGGGATTAGCTAAAAAGTTTAAGTTAATGGTTCATTTTTCATTCGTTGTATTGCATGTTTTCGGCGTTCATTTTTTTCCTGGAGGTGTTCCAGTTCTTCTTCACCAGCAAATTCCATGCTGATTTCAGCTTCACGCATATTGTCCTTTGTGTTGTTTATCATTTCTTCTTTGCTAACAAATTTTTTTGGTCTTCCTGCCACATCTTGTGGATTTTGTTTCATTGAAATAACCTCCTAATTTTAAATTACAAAATTAGTTTGTTTTTCTTTGATTCATTTATACTGCATTTAAATAAAACTGATTTTTGGGGATATGTTATAAAGGAAACCTATTTTTTTATGCAGTGCATTGCTTCCTCGGCTTCACCCCATGGAACTGAATATCCTTTCCCTTTTGCACAAAAAATGCTTGTGGATGTATATTCGGGATCTGCATTTTTATCGTAGCCAATACTTTCAATTACTTCTTCAGCATTATGGCATACATCATATCCGCCAAATTGAAGTGAAATTATACCTTTCCCATTCGTGTATGCAGCAAACGTTGTACTGTAATTCATAAATGTTGAGACCGGTGCCTTTCCGGTAATCGTCACTTGGTCGTCTTCTATACTTGGTGATTCAAAAATCCCGCTTGCTTGCTGAATATCCGTCAACATCCGTCCCATATAGTCTATAGAAGCTTTCATTTTAAAACGGTAGTAAGGCTCCAACAACACATTCTCCACCTGTTCAAGTCCTTGACGCAATGCCCGAAAAGTTGCTTCCCTGAAGTCTCCACCTTCCGTATGCTTATTATGCGCACGGCCCGTTAATAAGGTAAAGCAAATATCCGTCACGGGATAACCAGTGAGCAGACCGTGATGTTCCCGTTCGAATAAATGCTTTTCAATCAGCCGCTGATGGCCGATAGATAAATCATCCGCATGACAAACATTTTTAAATAAAATTCCTGAATCTCTTTTAGCCGGCTCCATTTTCAAGTGTACTTCGGCATAATGCTTTAGCGGTTCAAAGTGTCCATAACCGACGCAACTATTTTGAATAGTTTCCATATATAAAATTTCCGGGTTGCCAAATTCAATCGTAATGCCAAAACGTTCCTTTGCCACTTCAATTAAGACCTCAAGTTGGATAATCCCCATTACATGCACGTTAATTTCCTGGAATTTTTCACTCCATACAACTTTTAAAGTCGGCTCTTCCGATTCTAATATACGGAAAAAACGAAGAATTTCCTTTATATGCTCTGTGCCGTTATACACAACCTTTGCCTGCAGCGTTGGAACAAGTTCAACCTTCTCTTGCGTAATTGTTTCATTTCCGATTACATCCCCAATTTGTGGATGGGATAGTCCCTTAACTGCAAAAATGTCTCCTGCTGCCACTTTTTGTACCGTATCATATCGATTTCCGTTGTATCTTCGAATTTCGGTTACTTTTTCGGTTGTGTGCGGAAACTTGAACTCATGACGGACCTCCAAGGTTCCTTGAATTGCTTTTATAAAAGTAATCCGCTGATTGTTGTCAACATGCCGGATTTTAAATACTTGCCCTTTGAAGGATAAACTGTCGTCAAAATCGGTTGGTGTTAATAGCGACAACTGGTCAAAGAATTCCATTATACCAATATCCTTCAGTGCTGAGCCTGCCATACATACAAATGTACGCTCATTTTTGACCATCGACTGAAAGGCGGAAAAAAACAAAGGGAAGTTTATCTTACCCTCCATATATTGCTCCAGCAGCATTTCGTCCCGTTCAGCTAACCACTCAAGAATATATTCCGGTATATAATCTGAAGTCACCTGTTCATTTAGCAGAACTGCATCCCCCGATAGTTCTTTTCTTATGGCCCTCATGACTTCAGAAACATCCGCTCCTTCACGATCTATCTTATTTATAAAAATGAAGGTCGGTACATGATATTGCCTTAATAGATTCCATACCGTTTCTGTATGGCCTTCTATGCCATCAATGGCACTAATGATGACAACCGCATAATCCATGACATGGATGGCCCTCTCCATTTCCGGTGAGAAATCGACATGTCCCGGTGTATCGATTAAAGTATATGTATCGCCTTTATAGTCGATCCTGCCCTGTTCCGCAAAAATCGTAATGCCACGCTTACGTTCAATTGAATGATTATCCAAAAAGGCATCTTGATGGTCCACACGACCACGTTCTTTAATACTCTCCGTATGATAAAGGAGCTGTTCTGAAAAAGTTGTTTTTCCAGCATCCACGTGAGCAAGAACACCGATTGTTTTATACATAAAAATCCTACTTTCTAATTGTTCGCTAAAATGATTGTAGCAGATTATAGGGATTAGATTAACAATTCCAAATAAAACAAGCCTTTTGTTAAAATTTCTTCTAACAAAAGGCTTGCGCTCGTATGTTTTTTACAATTTCATTGTTCCCGTTTTAGCTGCGTTTACATGCCAGGATAGTGCCTTTTCCAGGTTATGAGGCGTATGTGCGTTGCCTGTCAAGTTGGCAGCCTCATTATAATAATCCCAAAGTTGCGTTTTAAAATCCGGGTGTACACAATTCTCAATAATTAAAGGCACTCTCTCTTTCGGTGCCAGGCCGCGTAAATCGGCTACTCCCTGTTCTGTGACAATGACATGTACATCATGCTCTGTATGATCATGATGCGCAACCATCGGCACAATGGAAGATAGCTTTCCGCCTTTTGCATAGGACTTCGTAACAAATATACTTAATCGTGAGTTGCGTGTAAAGTCACCCGATCCTCCAATACCATTCATCATCCTTGTCCCACCCACATGTGTGGAGTTTACATTTCCGTATATATCAACTTCCAATGCTGCGTTAATGGCAACCAGACCCAAGCGACGGATCACTTCGGGGTGATTTGAAATTTCTTGTGGTCGAATGATGATCTTGTCAGAATAATTTTCAATATTTCCGTAGACTTTTTTCTGCAATTCTTCAGAGATTGTAATGGAAGTGCATGACGCAAAGGATACCTTCCCAGCATCAATCAAGTTAAATACCGCATCTTGCAACACTTCCGAGAAGATAACCAAATCTTCAAATTCAGACTCTTTAAATCCTTCCAATACAGCATTCGCAACAGAACCGACACCCGATTGCAGCGGTGCCAATTTATTAGTAAGGCGGCCTGCTTTTATCTCACTGCGAAGGAAATTCAGTAAATGATCCGCCATGTCCTGTGTTTCATCGTCAGGATCCACAATAAGTGATGGAGCATCCTGTTCGTTGGAAACAACAATCGCTATAATTTTTTCCGGATCAACCTTAATGCCGATGTCCCCAATGCGGTCGGTTGGATTCAATATTGGAATTGGTTTTCTTTCGCCTTGGTCTTCGGGGATATAAATATCATGAACCCCAACCAGTGACTCAGAGTGCGCTAAATTTAATTCAACAATAATATTCTTTGCGTATTTCGCATAGATTGGGGAATTTCCAACAGAGGTTGTTGGTACTAAAAAACCATCGCTTGTAATCGCCGTCGCTTCAATAATGGCAAAATCAATTGGTCCAATGATTCCCTGACGCACTAATTCCGCATTATGGGAAAGGTGAGCATCCACATATAAAACTTCCCCGGTATTGATTAAATTTCGAATGGCAGGATCGCCTTGATAAGGTCCGCGTTTTCGGATGCCACCTGCTTGCGCCAACACTTGATCGACTTCCGGTCCCAAAGAAGCTCCAGTATAAACGTCGATTTTTAATTCTTCATTTTCCACACGATCCGCCAGAGCCAATGGAACTACTTTTGCATCACCTGCACGTGTGAAACCGCTCATTCCGACGATATCACCATTTTGAATTAATGACGCTGCTGCTTCTGGTGAACAAACTTTGTCAACTAGATCACTGATACCAATTCTTTTTACTACTGCTTCTTCCATTCCTTCTCCCCCTATTATTGTAAAATGATAGATTCTCTCACCCATTTTATTTATGCAGGGACAGTTTAAAATAGAACGAAAGAAGTGGAAAAATGATGGGTACTAGGTTGCTTTGGTTTACATAATAATAATATCGTAGAATTGAATTAAACTTGCAAAATAATAAATCCTGACCTACCTATTGAAGTTCGATTTGTCCAGTAATTCCAACTCCTTGAAGACTTTGAGTAGCTAGTCTATCCGCTTCTGCATTTAATTTGCGTGGAACGAGTTCAAATTCCGGTGTAATTCCGAGTTCATTTAATTTTTCATCAATTCGGTCCGCCCAGCTTGAAAGGTCTTTCTCATAAGCCGGCCACTCGCCGCTCATCTGGTTGATGACAACTTGTGAATCTCCCAAAAATTGAACGGTTTGATGATGTACATCCAACAAGTCAAGTTCAACAATAGCCAAATGGAGTGCCGCATATTCTGCTTCATTATTTGAATTCAATCCGGAAGCCGGGGCATTGCGTCTTAGTCTATACGATTTTCCATTTTGTTCATAATAGATAGCAATCCCTAAACCAGCATTACTCGTTTGAATATCGTACCCCCCATCAAAATAAACTTTTACATTATGTGGTTCCGTCTCGATTTCTTTTATATATTTTTTAAGCTCTTTAGCCATCCAAGTACTGTCATGTTGATCCATAAACTGAATATTTTTCGCTCGTCCGGTTTTCTCCAAATCTTCCCCTATTGTTAAAGCATGTGCAGGTGGCATTTCATCGGAACGGAATATTGTTTCAACCCCATTTTTCGTTTTGTATGTCCATTCAATTGTTATTTTCATGGAAGCCCTCCTAAAAGTATCCTACTTATAAATATTATGGCCAATAGCAAGATTATTTTTCAACAGTATGTAACAATTATGCAACCATTGTTCGTCTTCTACAAGAAAAACGTCCCTATTCCGAGACGTTTAAAAAGGTACTTTTTATTCCTTTGTCGAGGAAGACGATTCTTTCACAAATGTGTCTACTTGCGATTTTAATTCATCGACTAAATCCCTGATTGCCTGTTTTTGCTCATCGGTCAACTTTGATTTAGCATTTTCAATATTAACGTTGTTTTTTCGAAAAATTTCACTTACAAGTAAATCAACAACCTTATTTGGAATTGCACTCATTTTATCACTCCTTCTCGAAATGACGTTTTTTATAAGTATATGCAATTAACCTGAGAAACGAGTAGATTATAAGAGTCTTGTACATCTAATTTCTTTAAGCCCAATCATTGATTCTCTATATAAGAATTTCCACGCAACATCGGGAATTGGATTTGTTGCGTGGAAAGTTTTGTATTATTTATAAATTCCACCCAATCTTTTATGATTGAATGTCATAAAAAATTTAATTTTAGTACCGGCTGTTACAGCACATCTAATTTAGCAACAACAGTAACTAGAATTTGAAGAAGCGCTTGAATATTTACAGAAATATCAGTATCAGTTGTTTTAACCTTAACATTCTTACTGCCTTCAATAATTGTTTTTTGCCTATTGCTTTGCTTTGTTTTCATAAATTGTTTTAAGTCTTGAGCCACATTCTTTCCTTGCTCATTATCACCAATTGTTATACTGATAACAGCGACAATTGCTGCTTGGATTGCAAGTTGCAATGATAAAGCTATCTGTGTATCAGTGGTAGTTACTTCAACACATTCAGAATCCCTAACAATAATCCATTCGTCGGAGATTTGCTTTGTTACTTGTTTTTGGACAGCATCTTGCTCTACATCTGCATCATTATTTCTGCAGTGGTCATCACAGTGATCTAAAGCTCGCCACTTTTTTTCTGCCATTTTATTCCCCCCTTTAAATTTGATTAAAGTACATCGATTTTCACTACTAACGTAAGTAGAACTTGCAGCAATGCTTGAATGCTAACTGATAAATCAGTATCTGTTGTGTGGATATGAACATCTTTACTGTTATCTACATAAATTCTTTGTCTATTTATTTGCTCATCATCAAATTTTTGGAAGATATCTTGTGCCACCGCACGGCCCTGGTCTGAATCTCCAAGTGAAATGCTAATAACTAAAGCAATTGCAAGTTGTAATCCTACTTGAAGAGAAACAGCAGCTTGAGTATCAGTTGTTTTTACCTCCACGTCACAAGAATCCTTGATCCATATTACTTCGTTTGATTCTTGCTGCATTTTAAAAATTTGGTCAAACTCCTGATCTACGAAAGCATCCTCGTGCCAGTTTTTTCTGTTAGTCTTCATCGGTCTAGCATCCATAGCCATTACTGATTCAGTTTCAGCAACCATTACCGATTCCATTTCCGTAGCCATGACACTTTCCTCCTCCATCACTAAACTAGGAGTGTCACAGTGCCTGCATTTCTTTTTCTTGCTAGCGTTTTTGTGGTAACAATTTGTACATTCCCAACGTCCCATTTATGCCTCCTCCTTTCCTGGTAGATTCAAGCTGTAACCTATTATCAACTTGACACTAATAGAATATGGATATTTAAATAGTTGGTATAGTTGAATATCATTGTTATGAAAATTTTATATAAAGTGAAGTAGCCAACTTATTCGTGATCAGGGTCGTGTCCATGAAAGTCTGGGCCATTAGTTTAGTTCGGGGACATTTGAGTATTGCTCAAATATTGCTGGATTTGAAAAACAGGGGCAATTGCATTTTTAAATGGAATAAGTCCTACTCTATAATTCCTTTTAATTGTCTCTTCTTTCTAATCAGTGATATGATTTCTATGCAAATTCCCTAAAGGAGGGCTAATTTTGGTAAAAGAGATTATATTAAATGATACCGTGATACCAATCGAGAAATACGAAGAAACAACTGTAAATGGTTTACATAATATTATTATCGACTTCAAAGTGGCGAGTGAGGATTATCACGACATTGCCGTCCTGTTATACGAAGGGACATTTCAGATAACAGTCCCGGTGAAGGACCTATCATTCAAAGGAAGCATCATTCAATACTCGACATCCATCACAAATCTTTATGAAAAAGGACAAATTGGCGATTACCATGTGTCTTTACAAGAAGTGAAGAATTAAGAAAAGAGGTTGTTTAAATTGAAATTGAGTATCTTGGACCAATCCCCAATTTCATCCGATCAAACTGCAAGCGATGCTTTAAATGAATCGCTTAACCTTGCTAAAGCATGCGACCAATTTGGATATACACGTTATTGGATTGCAGAACATCACGATTTACCTGGATTGGCATGCTCAGCCCCTGAGGTGATGCTAAGTTTAATTGGGGCAAATACAAAACAAATTCGCATTGGATGTGGTGCTGTATTATTGCCTCATTACAAACCCTATAAAGTCGCCGAAATCTATAATATGCTCTCGACACTCTTCCCGAACCGAATTGATCTGGGAATCGGCCGTTCACCTGGGGGCTCTGCTGAGGCAACCAATGCCTTATCAGATAATTTTTTACAAAAGGTTTTTAAGATGTCTGATTTAGTGGATGAATTACTTCATTTTCTGAAAAATGATTTTTCAAATGAACATCAATTTTCCAAAATAACGGCTGCTCCAGTTCCAGAAAATCCACCTATCCCCTGGATGCTGGGCACCAGCGAAAAAAGTGCACTGCTCGCTGCACAAAATGGCTTACCATATGCTTTTGGCCTATTTATGAGTGATTTGGATGCCGTTTCGATAATTGATAAATACAGAAAGACATTTAATAGCAATCAATTTAGTCCTGCTCCAAAAGTTTTGTTAACAGTTCCAGTAGTTTGTGCCGATACAACGGAAAAAGCTGAGGAAATAGCATGGAGTCCGCTTGTTTGGCAAATAATGCAAGACCGCGGAGAAGGACAAACAGTGCCTTCCATTCAAGAGGCAAAAAGCTATGAACTTACAGACCAGGAGAAAGAGCAACTAAAGAAATTAAAACAGAAAATGATTATTGGGACTCCATATGAAGTAAAAAATTCACTTGCCAACCTGCAATCGATTTACAATGTCGATGAATTCATGATACTAACGATAACCCACTCCCCAATCGACCGGATACAATCCTATAAACTGATGGCCGAGGAGATTTTATCTAATTAGAAAATATAAGATTGGAGAGCTGCAGAAATTTTGGAAGAATACTATGAGGAATTGCTGAATATTAATACACGCGGAAAAAAAACAGAGATCAATCATTCAATACATTATCATCCTTACGAACCAACCCCTTACTCTGCCTTGGAAGAATTATTCAAACATTACCAAGTACACTCAAATGATCGCATAGTGGATTTCGGTTGTGGTAAAGGACGATTAGTTTTTTATATTAACTATTTATTTCAAGTACCAGTTACGGGAATAGAAATGAATACATCCTTTTTTCAGGAAGCCATGAAAAATAGGAATTGCTATTTAGACAAGACACACCGAAAGTCGGAAGATGTTCAATTTCATTGCTGCTTAGCAGAACAATATGAGGTTCAACCCAGTGATAACAGATTTTACTTTTTTAACCCCTTTTCGGTACAAATTTTTATGAAGGTTTTAAATAATATCCTATTATCTGTTGAAAATCATAAG
Source organism: Ureibacillus aquaedulcis (assembly GCF_030418165.1). GTDB lineage: Bacteria > Bacillota > Bacilli > Bacillales_A > Planococcaceae > Ureibacillus > Ureibacillus aquaedulcis. The sequence continues at coordinate 277,161 of NZ_JAUHTQ010000004.1, read as the reverse complement.
CGTGAAATTGAGATAATCCTCTATTATGCTGCTGACGATTATACTTATTATTTAGAAAGGCATACCGGGTTTGAATTGATTAAAGAGGTACCACTCCCGGAACTGTATCTTAAAAATACTTACGAAAGATTTTTAATCTATCGACTGGCCCTTAGCTAAAATATAAAAAACCGTTTCCTCTTGTTAAGTGTTACCAAACACTTAACGGAAACGGTTTTCTAATTTGAATCGCTTGTATTCTTTAAGTTATTATATAGTATTTTATCATGATTGTATAGTTTTACTTCTCTATTGCTTTTGGCAATTATTAGATGCAAGATTAGCTATGAAAATATCTTTAGTATATGGTATGGTATATTCTCCGGAAATCATAATTTAGTAGGTGAGAAGAATTTGTTAGAGGTAAGTGAAAGTAAATTAACTCAATACGTCTTGCATTATGTAGGTGATACACTCATTATGGGTGAAGAGGCTTTTCCTCAACCAGAGGTCCTGCTTGAAGCAGCCTTTACGCAACTGGCATTCAACAAAATTGATGTAGACCAGCAATTCGATTTTTTTCATGAAACAGATATCATTTTAAATGAAATTTATACATATTCCAAATCAATTTTTAATGATGAAAGTAGTTTTCTAGAACAATCACAAAATATTGCCACACATTTACACAGCGCTTCCCAGCATCCAAATATTAAAAATGGAGAATTGTTTATCGGTCTCTTTGACAATTGCATTTGGAATAATGCCGTAAAAAAGGCCATCTCCATTGTTAAGATTGATGAAAAAGAGATATTCTTGGATGTGAAAAATGACGAGGATAGAATGATTGTAAATGGAATCGATGGGATAAACGTAAAGAAAGTCAATAATGTCGCTGTTATAGTCGATATGGGTGAGGACGCACCGCCTGCTGTATTTATAAAAACCAAGAGAAAAGAAGATGTGGTCTATTGGCAGGAGCGATTCTTAAAGATCAGGGTAGCAGATGAACATTATCATAAAACAAATTTAGCACTAACGGAAGTTAAAAAATATATATTAAAAGAAGAAAGCTTCAGCAATACAGAAAAGCTCGGTCTCTTGAATAAAACCCTTGATTATTTCAGAAATGAAGAAGAGTTCCATGTTAATGATTATATCGATACAGTTTTTGCCCAAGCGGATTCTACACAAAAAGATGTGATTGTGAATACCGTAAAACCCTATGAAACGGTTATATCAGATTTTGCGATTGAGAAGTCTGAAAAAACGTATAAACGAAAAATTAAACTCGATTCAAACATTGAAATACAAGTAAATGTACAAAACATCGATCAGGTTGACGAACTAATTGAGATTGGCTATGATGAGGCAACAAATCGTAAATATTACAAAATTTATTTTGAAGAAGAAGCTTAGCAGGCTTGTTTAGCCGGAGAGAAAAATTTTATTTTCTCTCCGGTTTTTATATAATTTTTGAAAGTTATACAAGTGGCTGCATTACTCTGGAAAGTGGCTAGATTCATAAATTCAATCCCTAGAATACGGGATATCTTCAGAAACACCTATTTCAACAGCTGATTGTCATTAATCACATGAAGTTCCTGTACCACAGTTACATGCTTGCCGTTCTTCTAATTCATCTAATACCGCCCGAATAATGGGTGTTTGATTTTCAATAAGTCGATAATGTTTCCAAGTACCAACTTTACGTGCTGTTATAATGCCTGCTTCCTCCAGTTTCTTTAAATGCTGACTGACAGCGGGTTGAGAAATTCCGAGAATATCGACAAAATCACAGACACAAACTTCTGCGGACTTTAAACAACTTAGGAGCGTTAACCGGTTGGAGTCTGATACTGCTTTAAGCTGTTTTTCCATTAATTGAAGGTCCATATCCTCACCTCCCTGTACTAGCAAAACGTTGAACTCTCTCTCCTATTTCATCACGTACACGTTGGAAGAATGCCCACTTTTCTTCAGGGGTTCCTTGCGCTTTGGCTGGGTCATCAAATCCCCAGTGTTCCCGTTTGACAAGCGGTGGTGTTACAGGACATTTATCGTTGGCATCTCCACATAAAGTAACGACTAGATGCGCATTATTTAGTGTTTGCAGGTCAATAATATCGGAGGTTTGAGTCGAAATATCGATATTCACTTCATCCATTGCCTTAATCGCATTGGGGTTTAGACCATGTGCCTCGATACCTGCACTCTTTACTTCCCATTCATCGGTTGATAATAATTTTTTTGCCCATCCCTCAGCCATCTGACTTCTGCAGGAGTTGCCTGTACATAAAAAATAAAGTGTCTTTTTCGCCATATTAGAATACTCCTTCTAGAAAACAATTAATGTTATAAATAATCCAAGTAATGTAATGAACAGAATGGGTACTGTAAGCAGTATACCCGTTCTAAAATAGGTACCCCAAGAAATTTTTATGCCTTTCTGGGAAAGTACATGCAGCCAAACCAATGTGGCCAGTGATCCAATTGGTGTAATTTTCGGTCCTAGGTCTGAACCGATGACATTTGCATAAATCAAAGCTTCCCTTACAATTCCGCTTGTGCTGGTTTCTGCAATTGCTAGTGCATCAATCATGACAGTTGGCATGTTATTCATAACAGAAGAGAGTATTGCAGCGATAAAGCCCATAGAAATTGTGGCTGTAAACAAACCCTGCTCTGCAAAGTACTGAATAACCCCTGCCAAGGAGTACGTTAACCATGCATTTCCCAATCCATATACCACCACATACATTCCTATCGAGAAAAAGACCACATTCCAAGGAGCGCCTTTCAAAACTGATGCCGTGTTGACCGAAGGACTTTTTCTGGCCATTAGTATAAAGAAGATTGCTATAGTACCTGCTACAAATGAAACCGGGATGCCTATAAATTCGCTTGAAAAGTATCCTATCAATAATAAAGCAAGTACATACCAAGAAACACTAACTAATTTTTGATCTTTTATGGCTTCGTTTGGCCGCTTTAATTTTGACATATCGTAATTTTTAGGAATGCTTTTTCTAAAATATATTAGTAAAACCGTAACCGTTGCAAGTAATGAAAATAGATTTGGCAGTATCATTCTTGCCGCATACTCCAAAAACCCAATATCAAAAAAATCTGCCGACACGATATTTACCAAATTACTTACCACGAAGGGCAGCGATGTCATATCTGCAATAAATCCGCTAGCCATAATGAATGGAAAAATCATTTTTTCCTGGAAATTTAAGTTTCGAACCATCGCTAATACAATTGGCGTCAAGATTAATGCAGCTCCATCGTTTGCGAATAACGCGGCTACAATCGCCCCTAGAATGCTTACATAAACAAACATTTTTAGCCCATTGCCTTTAGCTGCTCTGGCCATATGTAATGCAGCCCATTCAAATAACCCAATCTCATCTAAAATTAAAGAAATCAGTATAATGGCTACAAAAGAGATTGTGGCATTCCAGGTAATTCCCACAACTTCCCCTACATCCCCTAGATCCACCACCCCTGCAATTAAAGCAAGAATGGCCCCTGCACATGCAGTCCAACCAATATTTAACCCTCTTGGCTGCCAAATAACGAAAATAAGTGTAACTAGAAAAATAAGCGTTGCTGCTATAGCTGTAAACAATGAAGACTTCCTCCTAGATCATAAGCAAAAAAAGTGCTGATGCTGAAATTAGTAAAATATCAGTTACCATTCTATATATAACCAACCTCTTATATAATAATTAACTTATATATAGATATCAATTATTTTTAGGAATATCTCCTAAATTGTAAGTCGAATTTTACCATCAGCATACTTTTTCTACAAAAAAACCATCAATCAGCAAAGTTACTGATTGATGGTCCGGAATTTAATTTAATTAGCTATGAACTGCTTCTTTTTCGTTAAGTCCGAGAACTTCAGCAGTTGAAGCTGTAATTTCTTCTAGTAAAGCAGGATTTTCTGCAAGTGACATACCATATGAAGGAATCATTTCCTTGATTTTTGGTTCCCATTCTTTGATACGGTCCGGGAAGCATTTATTCATAACGTCCAGCATTACTTTTACAGCAGTAGATGCACCTGGAGAAGCTCCGAGTAATGCAGCGACTGAACCGTCAGCAGCTGTAACTACTTCAGTACCAAATTGAAGTGTTCCTTTGCCTGCATCTGTATCTTTAATAACTTGAACACGTTGTCCAGCCACAACGATATCCCAATCTTCAAGCTTGGCGTTTGGAACAAATTCCTGCAGCTCTTCTAAGCGTTGTTCGCTTGATAACATAACCTGCTGGATTAAATACTTTGTCAATGACATTTCTTTTACGCCGGCAGATAACATTGTTAAAAGATTATTTGGTTTAACCGATGCGATTAAATCCATATTTGAACCCGTTTTTAGGAATTTCGGCGAGAAACCTGCAAATGGTCCGAATAGTAATGATTTTTTATTGTCGATAAAACGTGTATCCAAGTGTGGTACCGACATTGGTGGTGCACCAACTTTTGCTTTACCATACACTTTACCATGATGTTGTTCAACGATTTCCTGATTATTGCATACCATGAATAAACCGCTTACAGGGAATCCGCCAATATGTTTTGATTCAGGAATACCTGTTGCTTGCAATAAAGGAAGACTTGCGCCACCAGCACCAATAAAGACAAATTTCGCTTTATGATACTCCATTTTACATCCATCAAGATCATGTACTTTTACTTCCCACATACCATCGCTTGAACGTTTGATATCAGAAACGGAGTGCTTATAGTTAACTTCAACATTTTGTTTGCCTAAGTATTCGATTAACATGCGTGTTAAAGCACCAAAGTTAACATCCGTACCGCCGTCGATTTTAGTTGCTGCAAGACGTTCGTTCTCTTTGCGGCCTTCCATTACAAGCGGCATCCATTCTTTAAGTTTTGCCGGATCTTCAGTATATTCCATACCTTTGAATAACGGGTTGACTGAAAGCGCTTCAAATCGTTTTCTTAAAAAGTTTACATCATCTTCTCCCATAACTAAGCTCATATGCGGGATTGCTTTGATGAAATCTTCCGGATTGCTGATCAAGTTGTTCTTTACAAGGAATGACCAAAATTGTTTTGAAAGTTGGAACTGTTCATTAATATCAATAGCTTTTTTTATTTCAACCGTACCGTCTGGTTTTTCTGGTGTATAGTTAAGCTCGCATAGTGCAGAGTGTCCTGTACCAGCATTATTCCATTCGTTTGAACTTTCTTCACCTGGCTTATCAAGTGCTTCGAAAACCTTGATTTCCCACTCAGGTGCCAATTCTTTTAGCATGGACCCTAATGTAGCACTCATAACACCGGCACCAATTAAGATAACGTCTGTTTTTTCATATCTAGTACTCATGATTACCTTCCTTATCTCCCCTATATTTGCAAAGATGTAGGTGAAAACCCCTTGTAATTAAATACATCCAGGACCCACCTTCTCTGTATTAATTATAACCGTATAATATTATAATACATTTCTTCTAAGATTAAAATATCTACTATTATATAATAAAATTTTCGTTTATAAAAGGTGAAATAAATAGCATTCTAAGTGCTAACTCTAGTAAAACATGCAATGTTTTTTTTTTACTTTTTTTGTTCAGAACTTAATTGGCTGTATTTATGGCTTCCGTGATGGATAATTTGCCTGAGATGACTTTAAATTCTTTTTTAATGGTGGACTGGCTTTCTAGGCATGCAAGTACAACATTGGCAACATCTTCTCTTGAAATCTCACCTCTCTTGACATCATTATCCACGACTTTGACAGATCCCGTTCCCTTTTTATCATTCAATTCCCCCGGATGGATGATCGTATATTCGAGTGATGACAACCTTAGCCACTGATCAATGTAATAATTTTTAATCATTGCCGGACGGAAATATTCAGGAAAGTGATGCCAATCTTCTTTACTCGTTTCAAATGTACTAATGTGAACCACCCGTTTCACCTTAGTATATTTTAAAGCTTCCAATAATTTGATGGTCTCATCAATTTCATCTAAAGCATCAGTTTGCAGGTCTTCTATACTATAATCTGCAAATACAACGGCATCAAGATTGTGAACAGCCTTTATAAACTTCCCAATCGGCTCTTCTTTTCTATATATAAAATTATTGATGCCCTTCTCATTGAAAAAAGCTTCCTGTGCCTTGTTCTGCAGCAAAACTTTTGCCCGGTGGTTTCCCCCCTCAATAATCAGGTTAAGTAAACATCTACCGATTTGGCTACTCGCACCAATCACAAGAATATACAATTCCCTCACAACCTTTAGATTAAATCTTCTAACTACATAATGGGCTAAAAATGATAAATTTAACCATGAAAATTATAATCGAAGTTGTTGAAGCATCACGAAAAACCGACACAAGTTAAATGAATGTCGGCTAAAAAATTATAAAGATTGAACTATTATTGATCATCCCTGATTTTTTCGAATAACCAATAGCTAACCTGGTCAGCAATGAACCTTTCGTGCTTATTCTTACTATAAAGATAGATAGTTTTGAGAAGTGCTTGAACTTCTTTCCACTGAAATGCACTAATGCCACTTGGAAATGGAAGTTCTACCCGGTGTGGCAGTAATTCCCTCACTTTAACTTCGGAAATTCCATACTCATTTGCCAATCGATAACCAATGGGACTATTAAACCTATCTAATAGTAATAGCGAAAAATAAAAATCTCTTTTTCTTGCATAATTTGTACCTACATCTATATACCGAATGATTTCATCTCTTGTCGGGTCGGAATGGGTACCTAAAGCAATATCCGTCCTATACTTTGCTTCAATAAACCAAACAAAGGTATCAGACTCTATGATTATATCAATATCCGACTTGCCTTCATTTAGTGGAAGGCTTTTGGGTGGGTGAATTTTTTTCCATAACTTGATTTGTATTTGTTCCGGCGAATGCTTAAGCTCTTTATTGAATGCTTTATAAAATAGTTGTTCAACCCAAAGTTTGCGTTCTATCTGGTTTAATGTCCGAAAAACATTCCAAACCATTGCATCTTCCCGAGTTTCACTTTGCAATTTTTCCATCCTTCTATTATGCCAAGTTTCCAGCTGGGGATCGAATTTATCTATAATCAACGAATCCCTGAAGTGGTCATGGAACTGCAACATCTCGCTTTGCGATACACTTCCCATTACGTCCCTCCCAATTTTATCTAGCATCAATAGCAACTAAAATGGGTATCAGTTATATATACGACCCAGCTTTCAGTGACATTCATTTTGTTTTGATTTTGTCATAATTTAAACATGACCTAAAATGTACATACTTTAAATGAAACCTTATAGCATATAAAACGTAAAAGTTTATAAAGATTTGGAGAATGGATGGGAGATATGATATTGGAATCAAAAGAACAATTGACCGTATACTTGGAGGAAATTGAAAAGTGGGAGGATGACCAGAAGGGATTATTCTTTTGGGAGAAGCTGGGGCGTCTGCCCTTTAAGGTAATTGATAAGTTAACACCAAAATTCATACAAGCCAAAATTGGTATTTTGGTAAATGAATTGGGAAGCTATATTCAAACAGGCGGTAAATATTTAATTAGTGAAAAACAGATGATGAAAAAAATACAAAAGTCCACTTCACACCCTATCGAGACATTTGATGATATAGGGACCATGCCGATTGAAGATATGATTTCAATGAGTCATGCCCTGCAAAACGAAAGAGGTAAATTAGCAACTGTACAAGGAGCTTCTACAGGTATTGGCGGTATCTTTACCTTGGTCATTGATATTCCGGTCATTCTGGGGATGGCTTTGAAGACCTTGCAAGAAATTGCAATTATTCACGGCTACAATCCAAACGAAAAACAAGAGCGAGTATTCATAGTGAAGTGTTTGCAATTTGCTTCAGCAGATATTGTCGGAAAAGAAGCTATTTTGAATGAACTCGCAAGCATGAATCAGAAAAAAGATTCAGCAGAAAGTATGATCAGTCAATTAAAGGGTTGGCAAGAGGTATTCTTCACCTATCGCGATAATTTTGGGTGGAAAAAGTTATTTCAAATGGTACCAATCGCAGGGATGGTGTTTGGGGCAATTATTAATAAGGGCATGATGGATGACGTATCAGAAGCCGGAACAATGCTTTACAGGAAAAGAAGAATTTACGAAAAGTTACACGATATAGAAATTGCAAATAATACACCAATTGAGTAGGGGATTTATTCGAATTCCTGGTGCTTCCCGGTAAAAAAGCTGGAAACCAATTTCACGGATTTCCAGCTTTTGCATGTTCAAGGATTAATGAAATACGATTGTTTTATTACCTTCCACAATAATCCGATTCTCTAAATGCCACTTCACTGCTTTCGCTAACACGCGACGTTCAATCTTGCCACCGATTTTCTTTAGTGTCGCAACGTCATCGCGATGGTCCACGCGCTCTACATCCTGTTCGATAATCGGGCCTTCATCAAGGTCATTTGTAACATAGTGGGAAGTTGCGCCGATTAATTTCACCCCTCTTTTATATGCACGGTCATAAGGATTTGCCCCTATGAATGCCGGCAGGAAGGAATGATGAATGTTAATGATTCGATTTTCAAAATGATTGACGAATTCAGGTGTTAAAATTTGCATATAGCGTGCTAAAATCAACAAATCCACATCGTATTCTTCCATTAATGCAATCTGTTGTGCTTCCACTTCTTTGCGGATATCCTTATTCGCAGGCAAATAATGAAACGGTATTCCGTATGACTCTACTACAGCGCGAGCATCTTCGTGATTGCTGATGACAACGGCAATGTCCGTTTGCAGATCTCCGTTTTGCCATTCCCACAGCAATTCAAGTAAACAGTGCAACTCTTTCGATACATAGATGGCCGAACGCTGACGGTTATTTAAATAATAAAAATGGTAGGTCATTTCATAGTTATCCGCAATTTGTTTAAACTCCTGTTCCATCTCTGGAGCTTTCTTTTGAAGGTGGTCGCAATAGTATTCCAATCGGATAAAAAATGTCCCATTCTCCGGATCACTCGAATATTGACTGGATTCTATAATATTCGCATTATATTTTAAGAGAAAACTTGATAGAACAGATACAATTCCCGGTTTATCCGGACATTTTACCAATAGTCTTGCTCTATCCTCTACTTTGAAACTTTGTTGTTTCTTCTCTGATTTTACTGTCTCCGCTTGCATTCTATGTACACCCCTACTTATTCTTAATTTTTTTATTATCTAATATTTTCTATTGAGGAGCAACAATTTGAATTATTGTTTACATAATCTACACAAAATATTCGCATATTAAGAAAGAAAGATAAGAAAGAAAGAAAGGAGATGAGATAATGAGCCAGAACAAAGACTTTGATGAATACTCCAACTTTGATGATCGCGGATTAAAAAGCCAAAGCAGTGCTACTAAGTCAACTAATCCCTACCAAAACACAACTAACTCGAATGAAGAATATGGTGAAGAGAAAAACCCGATCATGGAAAAAATCAAGAACAGTTCCATTATGAAAAAGGTTGAAAAATTCATAAATGATAATAAATAACACCCAACCCATGCCTCGATTATCTATCGAGGTTTCATTTTTTGAGCCTAGTTGATTTTCTATTATATTTCAAATTTCTTCGCATTTCTGTACTATTTCTTCTATAATAGATTCATATTACCCACCTTGAAAGGAAGATGATTAGAATGATACTTGTCATTGATAATTATGATTCATTTACCTTTAATCTGGTTCAATATATTCAATCAGTAGGTGAGGAAGTTGTTGTCGTTCGAAATGATAAGATAAGCCTGGAAGACATCAAGGAAATGCAGCCTGATTCAATTCTTCTTTCTCCGGGACCTGGCAATCCGGATACTGCCGGAATTTGCTTAAGTATCGTCAAAAAGTTTCATCAAGAAATACCAATTTTGGGTGTATGTCTTGGGCATCAGATCATTGCACAAGCATTTGGCGGGAAAGTACATAGAGCAAGCAAGCCCATGCATGGAAAAGTGGAAGTTATCATTCATGATGGAAAACATATTTTCAGGAATATACCATCTCCTGCCCCAGTAACGCGCTACCATTCATTAATTGTAGACGAATCATCCCTGCCAAGCTGCTTGGAAGTCAGTGCAAAAACCGAGGACAATGAGATCATGGCTATTCGACACAAACAATTCCCTCTTGAAGGTGTTCAATTTCATCCTGAAGCAATTCTTACGGAAAATGGACTTCAAATGATTCAAAATTTCTTTACTAATAACCAAAGGATAACATCATGAAAAATACTACTACAAAACCACTTCTATCATTCGAGTTTGCTTCTTCCACTGGTGAAGTGCAGCCTATTACATTTAAAAACCCGATAAAGACGATAGTTGCCAATACAATAGAAGAAATTTACCCAAGCTTCCAATTAATCCAGGAAGCTGTTGAACATGGATTTTATGCAGCCGGATATATTTCCTATGAAAGTGCCCCAGCTTTTGATCAAGCTTTCCAAGTAAAGCAAAAGGGTAATATGCCGTTATTATGGTTTGGCATATTTTCAGACCCTATACATGAAAGCCTTGATAGCCAAGAAAGCTATGAACATACGAAATGGACGCCAAATATCACTCGGGAACATTACGATTCTGCGATAGAATCTATTAGAACCTCGATCGAAAATGGGGATACGTATCAAACAAATTATACAATTCGATTAAATTCCCAGTTCAGCGGGGATGATATCGCCTTTTTTAATCAGTTAAAAAGGGCCCAATCTTCAAATTATTGTGCATATATCAATACAGGTGAATTTAGTGTTTTATCTGCCTCTCCAGAGCTTTTCTTTCATTTAAAGGATCGTCAAATTACAACCCGGCCGATGAAAGGTACCATTGCCAGAGGCAAAACACTGAAAGAGGATAAAGAAAATGCCGAGTGGCTTTACGGATCCGTAAAAAACCGTGCTGAAAATGTCATGATTGTGGATCTATTGCGAAATGATTTAAGCATTATTGCCGAACAAGGGTCCGTGCAAGTGCCAAAACTTTTTGATATTGAACACTACCCTACTGTTCACCAAATGACTTCTACTATTACTGCGGAAGTAAAGCATGACACTTCTTATTTCGACTTGTTTAAGGCACTTTTCCCTTGCGGCTCCATTACTGGGGCACCTAAAATCAGTACAATGGAAGTTATTTCTCAATTAGAAACTTCTGCACGGGATGTATATTGTGGGGCGATTGGTTATTTTACACCTAACCACGAAGCGATTTTTAATGTCCCTATCCGAACAGTGGTTATCAATCAAAGAACAGGATCCGCTACTTATGGTGTTGGTGGTGGGATTACATGGGATTCAACAGCTTCAGGCGAATATGAGGAGATTCTAACAAAGGCTAGCTTGCTTGAACAAGAAAAACCCAACTTTGACTTGCTCGAAAGCATGCTTTTAACGAACGGAAAAATCTATTTGCTTAAGGAGCATCTAGATCGACTTGAGGAATCATCAAAATTCTTTAATTATTCATTTAATCGCAAAGAGATAACAACCAGTCTATTAAATTATACAAAAGTCTACCCTATAGGCGATTTTAAGATTCGGCTACTTTTAGCAAAGTCCGGGCAGATCACTTTGGGATCACAGCCTATATCCAATCAAGCCGGATCCAAAATTGTTAAATTAGCAGACGGCCCTATCCAAAAAAAGAATGTATTTTACTATCATAAAACAACTCATCGTGATAATTATTCCCAATTCCAGCAGGCGGATGTATTTGATGTTCTTTTATGGAATGAAAAAGAAGAAATAACTGAGTTCACGAACGGTAATATTGTTCTTGAAATAAATGGAGTGCTTTATACCCCTCCTATTCAATGTGGACTTCTTGCAGGAACTTTCCGTGAAAAGCTAATAAAGGAAGAGATCATACAAGAAAAAGTACTATTTTTGACCGACCTTGAAAACAGTTCAAAAGTTTGGTTCATCAATAGTGTGCGTAAATGGATCGAGGTTGAATTAATTTAAGATAGAAGAAGAGAATGTTATCTTATTTTGATGACATTCTCTTTTTATTTTCAGTAATTTGATTGATTATACTAAAGAACCGCCATTTTTCAGATATAAATCAATTCCCTCTGCAGCACGGTAAGATAATGCTCCTACTGTACCTGTCGGATTATATCCTGAGTTATGTGGGAATGCACTGGCACCTGGTACGAAAATATTTTCGAAATCCCACATTTGCATGTAATTATTTAAGGCACTTGTTGACGGATCATTCCCCATAATTACGCCCCCAGTGTTATGTGTAGACTGATAAGGAACTATATTATATGGGCCCTTTTCCCTTTGTACGATTACTTCAGATGCACCCATTTCCTTCATAATCTCTTCCGTTTTGGTTGCCATAAATTTTGACATTTCGTTATCTTGTTCTTTAAAGTCATATGTCATTCGCAATAATGGATTTCCAAATGCATCCTTATACGTTGGGTCTAAATCTAAATAATGATAACGGAATGGCATAGAAGCTCCTTGAGCATTAAATGATAAAGAACGATTATGATATTTAACCGATTCCTCTTTGAATTTTGCACCCCAACTTGGTGTATCAGGTCTTACAGCATTATTTTGAATTGGTCGTTTTCCTAGTTGTCCCAAGAAAATATTTGCACCATGAAGGAAATTCAAATCGGAATGATCAAAATTATCTCCGTTGAATTCATCAACACACATTCCAAGTGAACCTGCACCTGCATATATGTTAAATTCGCGTTCCTCAAAGAAACCTGTAGTGGAAGCACACATATTTTGATAAGCATAGTTTTTACCAATGACACCTGTACCCGTTTTAGGATCATAAGGTTTCCCAATTCCTGATTGGAGGAGTAATCTTACATTATTCAACACATAACTCGTTACAGCTACTACCTCGGCAGGTTGAATGAACTCTTCTCCAGATTGGGTATCAACAAATCGCACCCCGGTTGCTCGATTTCCCTCATGCAGAATTTCAACAACATTTGCATGTGTACGTAAATCGAATTTCCCTGTACTTTCGGCTACTGGAAGAACAGTTACAGTCGGGTCTGCTTTTGCCCCGTACTCACAACCAAACCGCTCACAGAATCCACAATATTGACATGCTGCACGGGCAATACCATCAGGATTTGTATAGGCTTCCGATAAATTTGCTGATGGTTGTGTAAATGGTTTATAACCAAGATTCTCGCAAGCTTCCTTAAATAGGCTCATTGCTGGCGTATGTTTCATTGGACCCGTTGGATATGGGTTGGAACGTTTTCCGCCGTGTGGATTTTCTTCCCCTGAAATACCTGCCATTTGTTCAAATTGATCAAAATAAGGTTCTAGTTCGTCGTAAGTAATTCCCCAGTCTTGCAGCTGCATATCTTCCGGAATTTTATTTTTTCCATAGCGTTCTTCTGTCATAGTCCTAATCTGGAAATCATACGGCAGGAATCTCCAGGTTTGGCCATTCCAGTGGACCCCAGATCCGCCTACATCCGTCCCCAATAAGAAAGAACCATATTGACGCATGGGAAGGGCCCTCATCTTTTCGTTATTTCTGAATGTAATCGTTTCTTTTGATAAATCCTGCATTAAATCGTAGCGCATTGCATAGCGCAGTTCATCATGGACCATTATAAAATCGGCAGTTTTACGTCCTTTCCCACGCTCAAGGCCTACCACTTGGTAACCTTTTTTAGTTAGCTCAGCAGCTAAAATACCTCCTGTCCAACCAACACCGATCAACACAACATCCGTTTTAGGTAATGTCGTTGCCATTTTATATCACTCCTGTATAGTTCAATTCGATTAATGGTTATGTTGCGAGGATAAAGACTTTGGTTCAATTTCTTCAAATTCTTCTTGCTCGATCATATTAAAGTAACTCATTTGGTGACCTGGGTATTTCTTCAATTCCCAACCACCCATATTTGCATTACCGCCATAAAGTGGATCTGCATATACGCCTTCGATTGTTGTAGAACGAAGTAAATTAAAGAAGTAGTTTGAAGAAACTCCCTTCATCTCAACATTACCTTCCTGGAAGTCATTTAATACCGCATCCTGCTCTTCTCCAGATAATTCAGGGAAGGATTTTTCATATTTTTCGGCACTATGCCTTTCAATCGCTTCAAGCCCTACAGTAAAGATTTCTTGTCGATTTAAGCTGCCTTGATACCCTTGTGTTTCTTCGCCCGGATAGAACGGGCCGGCCATGTACTCTTTTGCACCTATCCCCCAGCCACTTGCTAGTTGATGGTCAATAAAATAAGCTACCAATAACTCCTGTGCTCCCGGACCGTTATCATCGGCAGGGAAAATTCTTTCCACCGCCGCATTTGTGATATCAAATTGATTTGGTGTAAAGAACATAAGTGCGGCATTCGGATTTGCATTCCCTGTTCCTTGCGGAGTTGGTGCTTTTTTTGTATCTTCCGTTGTCGTTGTTTCGTTGGATTCTTTACCTATTAATGTTCCAACGGCACCACCGACAATTAGTCCACCGACTGTTAAACCGGAACTTTTAAGGAATGAACGTCTCGATGAACGTTTCTCTAATAATGGATCTTTCTTATCTTGATCTGCCATGAAGCTACCTCCTAATAAAACTTTGAAATAATAAAAACCATTCTATATACTTGATAAAGTAGATAAGAAAATAGAGTTCATAAGTATTTTGTATTAAATCTTCTTTTTAATACTGTTTAATCCAAAATTTTTTTAGTAAACCATGTTTTATAAATAAAGCATTTGGAATTTTGTATAAAAAAACGGCCCCTCAAAGGGCCGTTTTTTTAGTCTGCTTCATTATTTGCATCGTTATTTTGTCCTTCATCCGTAATCCCTTGACCGCCAACATCATTCGTTACAGGTGGTTGCTGCTCAGAATTCGGACCTGTATTCCCTTGTGGTTCATTTTCTAATTGACTATCAGTTGATGTATTATTATTTGTGTCATCATTTTGCCTCAAAGATTTCTCTTGAACTTCTTCCAGATCTTCTTCAATGACTTCCGTTGTTTCATTAACATTATCGCTTGTTTCTGAAGCATTGTCTGAATCTGTATTACAGCCGACTAAAGCCAACATCAACATTAGTAGAAATGGTACATAGCATAATTTTCTCATTTAACAACCTCCATAATAATTTGGAGTTATTATGTGAGTGTTCAGGATTATTATTCGCAGATTAATCAATTGGTACATTATCATATAAATCAATAAATATTGCTTGGAAAGATTTTTGGCTATACAATCCTTGTTTTAATGGGAATAAAATTAAATTGGGTGTTGTGAATAAAAGTATCCGACCAAAAGCAGAAGGAAAAATAGAATAAATGCGAGTAGATTACGTTTCTTCAAACGATCAGCTCCTTTAAAATTAATTAATGGCTTCCCAGTATTAACAAACTTCCCACATACCTCATATTTCTATAAAATCCACATTTATTCCTCTTAAATCTACAAAAAACAAAAAACCTCGCCAGTTTTCAACTGACGAGCCTTACTATTGCAGATATTCCATAACTTGACTTCTCACCTCATGCAAATTGATCAATAATCCCGGACAACTTTTTTTTACTCCTTCTAATTCCCGATGGCCCAACACTTGATGCGGGTGTAAATCATGCAATTTCATCATATAGCCACTTAACCAAAGGAAGGATGTCCATTGCTCGTTGGTAGGCATTTCCAAGTCAAAATCCCCCGTCATACAAATACCAATGGAACTTCGGTTATGTCCGTACGCATGTGCACCAACATGTTGGCCTCTTCCTTCCATAATATCCCCATTCTTTTCGATGAAATAGTTGTAGCCTATACCACTCCACCCTCGTTTGTGCTGATGAAATTCATGACATTGTTCTGCTGTCATATTTTTCCTTGAAGAATGATGAACAATGATATTTTGCACCTTCTCCAAAGGTTCAAATGGCTCTAAAAAGTGAAAGTTGGTTTGTATAATTTTCATAAATCACCTATGGCAAATGTTTTTTGAAAAGTTCAACTATATCATGTACAATTTGTTTCTTTTTTTATTCCATTTAGTATTAAATCCATATAGATATTCACAAGTTCTTCCTCCGACACTTCACCATCTGGATTGTACCAATTATAAGAACGGTTCACCATGCCCAAGATTCCAAAAATAACTATATCGCTTCTAAGATTTTCCCTGAATTCACCTTTTGCTATTCCCTCTTCGATTAATTTCTGAAGATTGAGGCGAAATTCTTTTCTATAGGCATTTACCGACTTTACTTGCTCATTATCCAGGTGGCGAACTTCTCTGGTAAAGACCCTCGCACTTTTTCCATGAATTTTTATATTCCTGATAATTAAGTAGATCAGCCTATTCATTTTCTCTTTACAGCTAATAAACTCATCATTCAGGATAATCTCTTGTTCTTTTAGTAGTTCCAGGATGTAATTTAAATGGATATCCCTTAATAACTCTTGTTTGCTTTTAAAGTAATAATAAAAGGTCCCTTTAGTTACGCCGATTGCATCAACAATATCTTGTATTGAAGTTTTACTGAAGCCCTTCTTATCAAAAAGATCTATACTTTCTTTTATAATTCTTCCTCTCATCTTTTTGTTCCCTTCGAAAAAAAGATTTCACTGTATTTTTAATTTGACTCCCTTTCTATCACTATAGAAATTCCCTGTCCTCCTCCAATACATGCCGTTATTAAAGCAAATCGACCAGCAGTGCGCTTCAATTCATACACCGCTTTTGTTATCAGGATGGCCCCTGTTGCTCCTAATGGATGTCCATGCGCAATAGCGCCCCCATTGACATTAAGTTTTTCTGGGTCAAATGCTAATTCACGATCGCAAGCAATCACTTGTGCAGCAAATGCTTCATTTAGCTCAATAATATTCATATCAGATAAAGAGAGGCCGAGTTTCTCCATTAACTTCTGCGTTGCAGGTACAGGACCAATTCCCATAATGTTCGGGTCAACACCTGCTAGAGCCGACCCTTTTATTGTCGCTAGAGGCTGAACACCCAATTCCTCAGCTTTTTCCCGTGACATAATGACTAGTGCAGAGGCAGCATCATTCAGGCCCGAGCTGCTCCCTGCCGTTACAGTACCATCTCTTTGAAAGGCAGGCGGCAATTTGGCCAATGCTGCTAGAGTCGAATTAGGACGGGGATGTTCGTCCTTGTTGAAGAGTATTGGTTCTCCTTTGCGCACCGGAATACTTATCGGCACGATTTGTTCGTCGAAACGGCCTTCCTCCATGGCCCTTGCCATCCTTTGCTGACTTTTTAGTGAGTATTCATCTTGCTCTTTTCTTGTAATCTCGTATTTTTTTGCCAGGTTTTCGGCTGTAGTCCCCATCGCAGGGTTCCCAATTTCTTCAGGGGCAAGGAGTGTTTTTCGATACTTTGGCGGAATGGAACTATAAGCTTGCTCTGGGCGCTCATATTGATAAGGTGCACGACTCATGCTTTCAACACCGCCGGCAACATAAATATCACCAGCCCCGGATTGGATTGCTTGAGCGGCTAAAGCAACTGCATTAATACCAGATCCGCATTGTCGATCAACCGTCAATCCTGGTACATTGACTGATAGACCACCTTGTAAAGCCGTCAATCTGGCAATATTGCCACCACCACTCAGAACATTTCCCAGAATGACATCTTCGATTGATTCCGGGTTTAAATTTGCTCGCCTAACTGCTTCTTTAATCACTTCCCCACCATAAATATGCGCAGGAATGCTTGCCAATGCTCCACCTTGTTTCGCGATTGCCGTACGAACAGCCGATACAATAACAGCGTCTCTTTTCATTAATTCATTCCTTTCCTTTCCGTTATTCATTTTGAATAAAAAGGATTTGCCTCTTATTGTGAATGTACGATTGAGACAAACCCTTCTTGATTAATTAAGTTCAAATTTAAGATTTCCACTAACAACATCTTTATGGTTTTGATTTGTGGCTTTTACATCAAAAATAAGTAGCCGATCCGTTTTATCTACTAATTCCGCCTTTAATGTTAGGACATCGTTTAAAAATACCATTCCAGAGAATCGAATATTATAATCTCTTATAAATCCGTCTTCATGATAGGGAGTGAATAATTTTGCTAGATTGCCCATCGTCCACATGCCATGGGCGATGATTCCCGGCAAACCCGCTTTTTTTGCTTCTTCATCTATTGTATGAATAGGATTGAAATCACCTGAAGAACCAGAGTACTTTATAAGATCCATTCGTGAAACAGGTTCAAGAGTGGTCTCAACAGATTCCCCAATATTTATCTCCTTTAAAACCGTCATACGTTTAAGGACCTCCTTACTGTTTCAGTTATTATGATGATGGATTCTTCTGTGAAAATTAAACGACCGTTTAAGTCTTCTCCATACCTCTTCATTTTCAGAAAGCCCATTTTTCCAGTACTGCCCTCTTTTTCATAGTAGTCTTCTATTTTTGAATAACAAAATACTTCTTCACCTACTAATAAAGGTCTCTCATAATGATAGATTTGCTCACCGTGAATCAACCCTTTTAAAGGTAATTTCAGTCCTTCAATTGAACCCGATCTTAACACCCGGGGAAATGTTGGAGGTGCTATATTCTTTCCGTATCTGGATTGTTTTCCTGCTTCTTCATCAATATAAATCGGGTGGCTATCTCCAATTGACTCGGCAAAACGCCTAACCAACTCTCTCTCTACAACATTTCTGGTTTTGCTTGAAGTCAGTCCAATATATTCTTTATACATTTTCCCCACTCCTTTCTATTAATTAGTCGGCCCACCTGCAACATAAATTACCTGACCACTGACGAAAGAAGATTTTTCATCTGCAAAGAAGGCAACCGCATTTGCAATATCACTGGGTTTACCGGTTCTGCCAACCGGAATTCTACTTGCACCAGCTTTTAAGAAATCTTCAAAAGGTACACCAATTCTTTCTGCCGTTGCTCTCGTCATATCTGTTTCAATAAAACCAGGGGCAACTGCGTTTGATGTAATCCCAAATTTCCCAAGTTCTTTTGCCAGCGTTTTTGTCAATCCTTGCAAGCCGGCTTTTACCGTAGAGTAATTTGCTTGCCCCGCATTTCCGAGAGCCGAAGTTGAAGAAATATTAATAATCCTTCCGTACTTTTGCTGCACCATATATTTTTGTGCCGCACGAGTTGTATTAAAGGCTCCTTTTAAATGAACATCAATAACTTGGTCCCAGTCACTATCAGACATCTTAAACAATAAGTTATCCCTTATAATCCCAGCATTGTTAACCAGGATATCAAGCGAACCAAATTCCTTCACAACCTGCTCCATAGCTGTTTCAACTTCATCAGCTTTTACGACATTTGCTTGGATAGCCAAAATATTAATGCCCTTCTCCTTAAACTGCGATTGAACTTCGTGCAATGCTTCTTCATTTATATCAATGATGGCGATCTTAGCCCCTTCTTCAGCAAAAGTTTCCGCAATCCCTTTGCCTATTCCCCGACTGCCGCCTGTAATAAATGCCACTCTATTATCGAATTTTCCTGCCAAATCGAATTCCTCCCAACTTTATACTAAAACTATTTCCTAACATTCTATTAGTAGTTTTGTAGAATTATTCAAACAGAAAAGTCATTTTAAGCTCTTCAAAAACCATTTACTAAACGGTATTGATAGACTCCATTATGTTTTTGGGCAGCCACGATATTTCGCTCGAGCAATAAATCCAGTACACTAACGATTTCAAACACGAATGTTATAACAGCCTTTTCGTATCTGCCTTTGTACATGTCCTGAATGATTTCAAATCCTGTCGCCGAATCTTTTGCTTTTTTCAGTGTGTTGATAACGCGCTGTGCACGGTTTTCAATATTATTTATATGTCCATCAATGGCTTCATCCAAATTCTCTATAATGGGGCCATGGCCTGAATAAGTTAGTTTTGCGGGGAGTCCCCTGCATTTCTCTAAACTGTCAAGATATTGCAGCAATGGTTTTGCCCGTTCAGTTCCATGTACGGGAGCATCTAAAAATATACCTCCGTGTACCCCTTTAATGATATGGTCTCCACAAAGAAACAGTTGTTCATCCGCGCAATAAAGCGAAATATGATCTTGTGAGTGACCCGGCGTTTCAATTACTTGGAAAGAGGGTAAACCAGGTACATAATCTCCCTCTTTAAGGACTCCATCCACGGTTGCAATCTCGAAATAATCACGATGGCCTTTACGGTAGGCCCATTGCGCTGCCATTTCTCTTGTTAATCCGAATTCGATAAATAACTTCTCAAAAAATTCGGAGCTCCACTCCAGGTAGTACTCATCTTTTAAAATCATTTCGGTATCCTTATGGGCAAAGATGGAAAGCGATGGATTCCTTTCCAGAATCCAATCAACCATACCGGTATGGTCATTATGATGATGAGTCAATACAATTTGCTCGATATCGGAAATGCTAATTCCTAAACGATGTAGGCCGCTATTTAACTGATTCCATCCCTCTTCATTTTTTAACCCGGCATCTATCAGTGTCAGTTTTTCACCAAACACAACATATGAATATACTGGACCAATGGGAAAGTTGGTTGTTAGCTCCAATCTTTCAATTTTTTGCAAAGTACTCAATCCCTTTTTTATAAGAATGTGTTCTCACATACCTTTCACCAAACGATTAATTTTAGGAACTTACATGCTTTCATACTCATTGATAGATTATTTATCCAACCAAACATCCTTCAGGTATCCGTATCCATAGGAAGCATGCGGATAAGAATCTTTTACATAAGCGTGTCTCGGAGTTTTTGTATAGTAGGTAGAAAGCGGTACAGGGTTAACCAAGTTTTCTAAAACATAACGTTGAATATCATATACATATTCTTTTCTCTCTTCCACGTCCAGGATAAGTCTTTGTTCATCAAGCATCTTGTCTAATTCCGGATCGCTTATGTTGTACCAATTTCGCGAACCATTTGTGTGCAGCTGTGTACGAAGCCATTCATCAGGCTCCTGGAAATAAGTTTGATAGCCTACACCCATGTCATAATCTACATTTGGCCATCTTTCCGAGAAGTAAGTGGCATATTCTACGATTTCCATTTCAACATTAATCCCGATATTTCTTAAATCCTCCGCCACCCATTGAGCAACACGCACTAATTGTTCTCCATATCCATTCGTTACGATCATCGTTGTATCAAAACCGTTTGGATATCCAGCCTCAGCCAGCAGCTTTTTGGCTTCCTCAGGGTTATATGGCAGCAACGCTTCCCTTTCTTCCAAAGGCAAAGCCCAATCACCCAAAGATGGGTTGACAGGTCCACTCGTTTCGCCGCCTCCATAAATGGCATCTACCATTGATTGACGATCGACCGCCATACTGATTGCTTTTCGAACTTTTATATCATTAAAAGGTTCTCTTTCCATATTCATATATAACTGTTCCTGAGTTGCAAACAATGCTTCAAAAATTTCAACATCAGGATTTGTTTTTTGAAGTTGCGTAAGCTGCTCTGGTGATAGTGCACCAATTGCATCTGCTTGACCAGTTCTAAATGCAGCAATACGAGAACCTTGGTCTGGCACGACTTTATAAATTACTTCATCTAGATACGGTTTTCCTTCTTCATAGTATTTTGGATTTTTTGTATAGGTTGCCTGCACATTATCTTCCCACTCTTCCAATACAAATGGTCCCGTTCCGATTGCATCAGTTGCTAAATCAACATCACCATCCACCGCCTCTTTCGGTAGAATCCACATAAAATGATTTGCCATAAAGTTTAAAAAAGGAGCGAAAGGTTGTTTTAATGTAAAGACAACTGTCTGTGAATCTTCAGCCACGATACTTTCCACCTCTGAAAGAATTGCCGCCTGATGACCCGGTAAATTAATAATTCTTTCCATAGTTGCTACAACATCCTCTGCTGTAACCTGCCTTCCATTTACCGGTTCTTTATCATGCCAGTACGCCTCCCGTAAAAAGAATTTGTATACTTTCCCGTCTTCTGAAATCTCCCAACGTTCTGCAAGATCCGGTACAACATTGTAATCTGTATAATCCACGCCTGGCCCAGTTTCATAAGAAACCAGCTTGTTATATACCAACCCTGCCATCATATGTGTATAGATCGATGACTGTTTATGCGGGTCGAGCATATCCGGATCGGCAGCAGAGAGAATCGTATAGGTTCCACCACTCTTAGGTTCCGAGGTTTCAACTCCCGGATTTTCCGATACCGTCTCATTCTTCTGTGTGTCCGAGGAGCATGCACTCATTACTAGTATGAGCAATCCCAAAATCAATAGGCCTAAAATTGATTTCAACTTTTTATCCATAACCATTCCCTCCTATGAAATAGTAATCTCTTATAATTCTCTAAGACATCTTTGGATCGAGGAAATCACGAAGAGCATCCCCGAATAGGTTAAAAGCCAAAACCAATATACTAAGAGCTAATCCAGGGAAAAGAACGAGCCAAGGAGCACTTTCCATATACATGCTCGCATCACTAAGCATCAAACCCCATGAAGGATTAGGGGGCGGTGTTCCAATTCCAAGAAAACTAAGTGATGCTTCTGCAATAATTGTCTGGCCAAAAGCAAGACTTGCCATGACAATAATCGGGGCCATCATATTTGGCAACCCATGTTTCATGATAATTCTGAATGAGCCTGCCCCTACCGAACGGGATGCTTCGACATAATTCGATTCACGGATTCTCAGCATTTCTCCCCGAACAATTCTTGCAAAACGAGGTACTTCTATTATGACCAGTGCGATAATGACATTTTGGATTGCAGGTCCTAATAATGCTGCGATAAATAATGCCAGTATTAATGCCGGGATGGACATAATCGCATCCATTATACGCTGAATGATCATGTCAACGATTCCACCAAAGTAACCCGAAATCATTCCTATCAAAGTTCCTAATATGATTGAGATAACTACTGTCACAATTCCGACGAGCAACGATATTTGGGAACCATAAACGAGTCGGCTGAACACATCTCGACCCAAGTCATCCGTTCCCATGACATGTTGTGCATTTGGAGCTGCCAGAAAAGCAGCGCGATCCTGACTTATAGGGTCATAAGGTGCTATGATCGGGGCAACGATTGCAATCGCCACCACAACAAGGATAATTAAAAGAGACACGAAACCAATTTTTTGAGTGATAATAAAGCGTTTGCAGTCCTGTTTGAGTTTACTCAAATGCAAATTCTTACCCGCCTTTATCCTCCCGTTTGGCAATTCAGAGTCTAATTGAACTTGGGACATGCGAATCACTTCCTTTTCTTGAAACAAGAATATTGATGCACTATTTTATTTAGCTCGAATCCGTGGATCTACCCAGCCATACATCACATCAACGATTAAGTTTACTAATAAAAACATTCCACCGAACACCAAAACAGTCGATTGAACAATTGGATAGTCCCTCACTAATACCGATTCGAAGATCAAGCTGCCTAAACCGGGTAGAGCAAAAATCGATTCAAGCACCACTGTTCCACCAAGCAAATAGCCGATTTGCAAACCAATCAGTGTAATAACGGAAACCAAGGAATTTCTAAGGGCATGCTTGAATATTACAATGCCTTCCTTTGCTCCCTTTGCCCGAACCGTTCTAATGAATTCAGAGTGCAGCACTTCAAGTACAGCGGACCTGGTCATCCGAACAATACTGGCACTGAGGGTAATGGCTAAACAGATTGCCGGTAAAAACATTTGTTGTAAGTTTACAAAGGGATTCTCGGCAAAAGATTGATAGCCTAATGGAGGAATCCAGTTTAAGGCCAAAGATAAAACAGTTAGCATAATTAGTCCCAACCAAAAATTCGGAATAGATAATCCGCCTATTGAAATAATTTTTAAGAAGTGATCGATAAAGGAATTCTGTTTGACAGCTGAAATGACCCCAATCGGTATCCCAATGATAATGGCTAATACTATTGACATAAGCGCCAATTGTATGGTCACTGGCAATCTCTCTAGAATAATTTGCGAAACTTGCTGACCTGACCAAAGCGAATTTCCCAAATCCCCTTGTATTGCTTTCGATACCCAATCAACCAGTTGACCCAGCACACTTTTATCAAGACCCATTTCAGCCTTCAATGCGTCCATCTGCTCAGCTGTAGCCCCGGAATTAGCCAATTGCAGTGTAACAACATCACCCGGAACGGCTCTCATGACGATAAAAATAAAAGTTGTCATGATGAATAATACGAATATTCCGAAAATTAGGCGTCTAACAATATATTCAATCATGTCCTTTGCTCCTCCCCATAGAGATGACATGAAACTGTATGCCCTTCAGATATATCTTTCAATTCAGGTTTTTGTTGCTTGCAAACGTCCATTGCAAAAGGACATCTAGTATGAAATTTACAGCCACTTGGAGGATTTGACGGACTTGGTACTTCTCCACTTAATATGATCCTGTCGGTTTCAATATTGGGATTAGGAACTGGGACAGCTGAAATGAGCGCCTTTGAATAAGGATGCAATGGCTCCTTAAATAAGGATTGGGCATCTGTCACCTCAACAATTTCCCCTAAGTACATAACCGCGATTCGATCAGATATATATTTGACCACATTCAAATCATGTGAAATAAACAAATAGGATAATCCCATCTTAAGTTGAAGATCCTTCAATAGATTCAGGATTTGGGCTTGAACAGAAACGTCCAGCGCTGATACTGCCTCATCACAGATTAAGAGGTCTGGCTCAGTTGCCAATGCCCTGGCAATTCCAATTCTTTGCCGTTGACCCCCAGAGAATTGATGAGGAAATTTATGCATATCATTTTTGGATAATCCAACAATTTCAAGCAACTCTGCTACCCGTTGTCGTTTGGTAGTTCCTTTGGCTAAATTGTGAACTTCCAAAGGTTCACCGATAATATCTAAGATAGTCATTCTCGGATTTAGTGAGCTATAAGGATCTTGAAAAACAAATTGAATACGTTTCCGAATCCCCTTCTTTTCTTTTCGATTAGCACTTGATAATTGCTTTCCATCAAAGTTGACTTCACCATTCGTTGAATCGATCAGTCCGGTTATTAACCGACCGACTGTTGACTTCCCACAACCTGATTCTCCTACAAGACCAAGAACCTCGCCTTTATTAATATTAAGTGAAACCCCGTCAACCGCTTTCACGTGACCAACCGTTCTCGATAAAATTCCTTTTGTAATTGGAAAGTATTTTTGCAAGTTTCTTACATCCAACAGCAATTGTTTACTTGCTAGATGCTCGTTTACTTCAAAGTCAGACTCCTGTTCTTCGATTAATGCAGGAATCTCTTTTTTTTCTTGAACTTCCGGATCTGCAGTCCAGCACTTACTAACTCGATTTTTAGATACCTCAAAAAGTGGAGGTTCTTCATTTTTGCATTTTTCTGTAGCCATGGGGCACCTAGGGTGAAAACGGCAGCCAGCAGGCATATCTTTTAAGCTTGGTACATTTCCCTTTATCGTTTGGAGTCTGCGGTTTTTATCTGTATCCATTTTGGGAATACTTTTCAATAAGGCTTCTGTATATGGATGTACTGGTTTGTTAAACAAATCCTTCACACATGACTGTTCAACAACCTGCCCTGCATAGACAACAACCACTTTGTCCGCCATTTCGGCTACGACACCAAGATCGTGGGTAACAAGAATAATTGCTGTTCCAAATTGTGATTGCAAGTCTTTCAATAACTGCATAATCTGTGCTTGAACCGTCACATCAAGGGCTGTTGTCGGTTCATCTGCAATTATTAGATTGGGTCTGCATGCAAGAGCAATCGCTATCATTACCCTTTGCCTTTGACCACCGGAAAGTTGATGTGGAAATGCATCAATTCTGCTTTCTGGATCTGGCAATCCTACTAGCTTCAACAATTCAAGTGCACGTTTCCGTAATTGATTTTTGCTTAGGTCTTCATGAATTTTTATCGTCTCAATTATTTGGTCTCCAATGGTATAGACAGGGTCCAAGCAGGTCATCGGATCTTGAAAAATCATCGCAATCTCGTTGCCCCGAATTTTTCGGATTTCTTCATCATTTAAATCTTTCAAATTTAAATCATTAAATAATATTTTCCCTGAAATCACTTCACCATTACTATCCAGCAATCTTAAAATGGAAAGTGCAGAAACACTTTTACCGGATCCCGATTCTCCAACGATAGCAACCGTTTCGCCTTTTGAAATACTAAAAGAAACACCATCAACAGCCTCTAGATTCCCCGTTCTCGTTTTGAATACCGTTTTCATCTCTTCAACTTTTAAAAGTGTGTCGGAGTTTAGCGCCAATCGAATTCCTCCTTTCAATTTTATGACATACCATTAATTGTCTAAAGTGAGGGTGGCAAAATGCTCTCGCAACTTCGTCTTCAGTATTTTCCCCACACCATTTCTAGGAAGCTCATCGATAAACTCAATATGTCGTGGCGTCTTGTATTTTGCCAAATTCTTTTGGCAATACTGAATTATTTCATTCTCACTTATGTTGAAGCCCTGCTTCTTCACAATACAAGCAAGAATCTCTTCCCCCATTCTTTCAGAAGGAATACCGATGACGGCAGCCTCTAGAACCGCCTCATGTTTGACTAATAATTCTTCTAAGTCACGCGGGTAAATATTGAAGCCGCCTCGAATGATTAAATCTTTCTTGCGATCTACAATATATAAATAGCCCTCTTCATCGACTTTTGCCATATCGCCTGTATGGAGCCAGCCATTTTGCAGCGCTTTCTCTGTTGCTTCTTCATTTTTATAGTAACCAGGCGTTACATTATCGCCTTGGACAAGTAATTCTCCAACATCACCGACAGCTACTTCCTGACCTTGTTCATCCACAATTTTGATGCTGACCCCCGGCATCGGGACGCCTACGGAGCCTTCCTTAATCGGCATATTATTGCGCTGTGTTGCAACACCAGGAGAAGCCTCCGAGAGTCCGTAGGCATCGCGTACCTCTGCTCCAAACCTTTCTTTAAATTTGTGGCGCAAACTAACCGCAAGAGCTGCAGAACCAGAACCGACTGTTTCTAAGCTCGATAAGTCATATTGCTCGGCGTTGGGATGGTAAAGCATTGCATGCACCATAGCAGGAACAGCAGCAAAAGATTTTACCTTATATTTTTCGATTACTTTAAATACTTCTTCTGCATCAAATTTTGAAAAAATTACAACTGAACTTCCAAGCAAAAACATCCCATTCATAATCCCGAATCCATAAATATGTGCCAATGGAAGAACCCCGATTGTTGTGCCTCTTGTATCCTCTTCCTCTCTAAGGGCTAACCCCGACATTGAATTGGCGTACAAGTTTTTATGTGTCAGCATAACTCCCTTTGGAACACCTGTAGTTCCAGATGTATATAAAATGACCGCAACATCCGATTCTTTCATATTCAACGAATTATTTTCATAGATTGGCATATTTGGCACTGCCTGATTCCATTCAATCACCTTAATGCCTTCTTGCAAGTCAGCTTCATCTGGTTGATCGATACATATAACCTTTGGTACAACACTCAAACCATTTGTCGAATTGATTATTTTTCGAAGAAGTGTAGATGAGGTGATGACCACTTTAGCTTCTGAATTTCTTAAAATATAATTAATTTCATTTTCATGAAGGAGGTACATAACAGGAACAATAATCCCCCCCACTCCCAATACACCTTGATAAGAGAAGATTACTTCTGGACAATTCGGCATGCAGATCAGTACCCGATCACCTTTTTCAACTCCTAGGGAATGAACAAGGCTTGAGACTTTTTTGCAAATGATTTCAGTCTCGGAATTTGTATAAGTTTCCTCATTATAGTAAAGAAGGTTATACTCACCAAACTTTTCAATATTCTCACCTAATAATTCAGTTAATAGCATGTTACCCTCCTAATAAAATTTACTATTTTCGCTGTAAAAACTTAATATAAAACGCTTACATTTCAAGGAGCCAACTTTTCGCTAATTATGAGTTACTAGTGTCTTTTCGATCAGGTAAAGTAATTTGGATTTTTTGCCGGTAGGCAGTCAAAAATGCTATGCCAAGTAGAAGTGCAGTAATCAGTGCAGAAGTTATAAATGGAGCCGATGCCAGAAATACAAATACCCATCCACCCCAAAGAGGACCTAGTATTCTTCCGAGACTATCCATGGAATTTTGGAGTCCCATTGTTATCCCTTGCCCCATCTCGTTACGTTTAGATAGCATCGCAATCGTAGTTGGACGCACCAAGGACTGACCAAATCCAGTTAGTACACAGCCTAATATAGCTACCCAAATAAAGGGTGCAAAACTGATGAAACAATATCCTATAGTTGTAATGACCAATCCTATTTTCGTAATGGTTTCTTCATCCCATAGCTCGTAGCATCTCTTTAGGATAAAGAATTGCACTACTACAGAAACTCCTGCCTGCGCACTAAACGCCAGGCTGACAAAAACAGGAGTAGCATCAAATCGTTCAATCATGAAATAACCTAATAATCCAAAGAAACTAGAGGCAGCTATGGATAACCCCAGGATAATTGTATAATGGTTCCAATAACCGGTTTTTGTGATCATTAAGATTGATTTCCAAAAAGAAATCGTTTCTTTTTGGGAAGATGTCTCACTTTCTTCCTCACTAATCACCTTGTCTTGAATGTAGAAATGAGCAAAGGGCAGCGTGATTAAAGCTAGTGAACCTGCAATAATGAAAGGAACAACTACTCCTAGAGGAGAAAATAACCCACCTATTGCTGGACCACATAAGAAACCCAGACCATTCACCGCTCCCATTTTTGCGATAGATTCATTCCTAAATTCCTTTTTCGTTTGATCTGCTACCATTGCAAAAGCAGCAGGGTGAGCACCAGATGAGATTGCTGCTCCAATTAGCCTTACTAATAGCAACTGCCAATAATTTTGTGCAAAAATCAACATTAGGAAGGCTATACCAAAACCCAAAACCCCCATTATTAACACTGGTTTTCTCCCTATTCTATCAGCTAAACGCCCCCACATTGGTGAAGTAATCATCTGTGCAATTGCCCAAACAATGATGAGTGATGACATTTGAACGGATGTAAGGTGTAAATCGTCTGCTAAGAATGGTAATGTAGGAAGTACTATTCCATAACCTGTCATCGTTAAAAACATTATGAATCCCAGTAAAAAGAACGCCTTCCTATCCATCATAACTATTCATCTTCTTTCACTTTTTTTAGAAAAAGCGCAAAAGTGCTCGCCAGCTCCGAAAAAACTTGAGACCATCTGCAGAAGTAGATGGGCACTAGCAGATCATTGTGGGATCTTAGAATAGCCAAAATACACTTTATGTTCTTAAAACGGCGATTCAAGTTTCCTCCTGGAGCTAGCACCTGCTGCTAAATACTGCTAGCTCAAGATTTTTTGACTTTTTCTTTTCTTTTAAAAACAAACGGAAGAGGTTCTTTCTTCCGTTTTGTACTTTTGCTTTGCGAGTACCTGGAAGTTTACTAAGTTACTTGAAAATATGGAAGAACCAACTCATTTTCAACCTTTGCAAACACAACAGAGACTGGTTGATCAATAGCAATTTGTTCTTTATCACCAATAATCCTTGACATCATCCTTACTCCCTCGTCAAGTTCAATGATGCCTACTACAAAAGGAGTGTCGCCCTTAAATTGGCCAAATGCTTGGTGTACAACAGTATAACTATAGATTCTGCCATTTCCACATGACTCTTGCCAGCTTATATCTTCTGAAAAACAATGAGGGCAAATTGTTCTTGGATAAAAGATATATTGATGACAATCGCTACAATACTGAATGAGCAGTTTTTCATTCATCAAGCCATCCCAAAATGGTTTTGATTCTTCATCAAACGCCGAATGAATCAAATCTTTTATCATTTAATCCCCTCCTAGAATCACGGTTGAGGTTGAGGATAGAACTCCACCTGTTCCGTGAACCAAAGCAAGCTTTGCATTTTCCACTTGGCGTGAACTACATTCACCTCTTAATTGACGAGTTGCCTCTATTAACAAGAAGATGCCATACATCCCAGGGTGGCAATAAGATAACCCACCACCGTTAGTATTCATAGGGAAATCACCCCCTGGAGCTGTTCGTTGCCCGCTTACAAATGCACCGCCTTCTCCAGGTTTGCAAAAACCAAGTGATTCAAGTGTCAATAATACCGTTATAGTGAAAGAATCATAGATTTCTGCCACATCGATCTCATCCTGTGTGATTCCTGCCATCTCAAATGCTCTTTTTCCTGATTCCCTTGCACTTGTAACAGTTAAGTCAGGCATATTGGCAATCGTGTTGTGAGAATGAGATTCACCATGACCCAAGATCCATACAGGTTTTTTGTTAAGTTTAGATGCAACATTTTTGGAAGCAACTATTACTGCCCCACCACCGTCAGTTACTAAGCAGCAATCTAGTAAACGCAAGGGGTCAGCGATTTTTCGTGAGTTTAGCACATCCTCTATTTCAATCGGCTCTTTCATGTATGCCTTCTCATTTAATAGCGCCCATTTTCTTGTTGCAACTGCGATTTCTGCCAATTGTTCCGATGTTGTACCATATTGATGCATATGTCGCATAGCAGCCAATGCGTATGCTCCAACAGGTGTCGGCAAACCGTAAGGCAATTCATATTGAGCCGTAAGTGGCGATTTAAAAGTGGAATTGGATGGATTTGTTCGGTTTGTGCTCCCATAAGTAATGAGTGCTACTTCAAATAATCCTGCCTCTATACCTGCTGCAGCGTGGCCGACATGGGCCTCAAAAGAGGAACCCCCGATGTTTGTGGAATCTGTAAATTTGGGCTGGATTCCCAGGTATTCAGCTAACATCAGGTTTGGTGCCCATGCCCAATTCCCTGCCGTGAACACAGCATCAATATCATTTTTTGTTAACCCGGCGTCCTCTAGCGCTGATTTCGCTGCTTGTGCCTGGAGCTGCAAGACATTCTTGCCTGGGATTTTACCTATGTCAGATTCGGCAACGCCGACAATGGCCGCTATTCTATCCGATTTCATATTTGCCCCCCTTTCCAACGATAAAAATGTGACTAACAATCTATTCATTTAAGAGTACGGACCATAACTAACCGGTTAGTATTATTACGGTATAACAACTGACTGGGTAGTATGTTAATAAAACAACGTATTGCAAGAAGCTGTTATAATAACTCCCCGACTTTTGCATGACCTTTTAATAGATTACGTGCAATTGTGCGGCGTTGAATCTCGTCAGTACCTTCAAAAATACGATATAGTCTTAACTCTCTATACCAGCGTTCAATCGGCAACTCTTTTGTATAACCCATTCCTCCATGAATTTGCAGCACACGATCAACAACCTCGTTTGCCATAATTGCGCCATTTAATTTAGCCATCGATGATTGGTGACGAGCATCCATTCCATTTTCAGCCATCCATGCAGCTTTGAACACAATCCATTTAGCTGCTTCAATCTCTACAGCCGAATCAGCAATCATCCATTGGATCGCCTGACGTTCAGCTATTGGTTTTCCGAAGGTTACACGTGTTTTTGAATAATCGATGGCCATTTGCAATAGTCGTTCTGCAGCCCCAATCGCTCCTGCCGGAATCATATACCGACCTTGACCAATCCATTGCATACCTAGGTTAAACCCTTGACCGATTTCTCCTAAAATATTTTCTTCCGGAACCCGTACATTATCAAATACCAGGGTTGCCGGTCCCCATTCTCCCATTGTATAAATATATTCCGATTTCCAACCCATTTCTCGGTCTACAAGGAAACAAGTTACTCCACCATTAGCACCTTTTTCTTTATCGGTAACGGCAAAAACCATCGCAAAATCTGCTTCATTCCCATTTGTAATAAATACTTTTTCTCCGTTTAAAACCCAATGATCGCCATCTTTGATCGCCTGCATTTGGATGCTTCTCGCATCCGAGCCAGCGCCTGGTTCCGTCAAAGCAAAGCAAGATCGTCTTTCTCCATTAATAGTAGGAATCAAATATTTCTGTTTTTGTTCCTCATTGCACAGATATAAAATGTTGTCGGCTGAACCTCCAAAGTTAAATGGTACATAGGTTCTTCCCAATTCCATTGCAATCAATACCGACATAATCGGTCCCAAGTCAGCTCCACCATATTCTTCAGGCGTATTAATGCCCCAGAAACCAATAGCTTTAGCCTTTTCTCTTAATTCTTTTACTTTTTCACGCGAGATACCCGGTCTGCCTTCTCTTTCGTTTTTCAAAACTTCTTGTTCCAACGGTTTAAGTTCTTTATTTACAAAATCTCTAACAGTTTTTTGAATCATTTTCTGTTCATCAGTTAATGTAAAATCCATACAAATACATCTCCTTAGTACTAAATTTATTTGAGTATAAAATTGTCAAACAACATTCACAATTTCTTAGAATACTCATTTACAACACGGTATGAAGATCGAAACCTACTTATGCAAAAAAATAAAAGCGTTTTCATTTTTTATTTAATGGTTATCTTGTTTAATGGGGAAAATGAAAAAAAGGCTGGTATACGCCAACCTTTTCAATAAGATTTTTTAGCTTTCCAAATTTCAAATATATAGTATATTGCAATCCCCTCATGGCCCCATTAGCTTAAATATTCCAGCAACATTACCTCTTTAGCAAATTTTGTAATTCGCCATATCTTGAATGATATTACATTTTAAATTTTAATTTCATCTTTTGATTTTGTAATTTTTTGAGCTTCTAAATTCGTATGTAGAAGTTCATTCCAGGTTTCCAAATAATAGAGGTCAGTGATGCATACCCGAACCTCCAACTAATTGGAGCATTTAAAATTAGGCAGTAATTACCGATTTTGTGTTGGCTGTCTCATTTGCTAATACGAACTTGTTGGATGATAGACACTGATGAAAAACTGCACCTGACTCGGGGAAAGTGCCAATGCTCTTAAAAATAGGGCATTTTGAGCAGTTAATGCCAATTCCGAACGGGCTGGAACAATTTCTTCTACCAACACCTCTTCATCATCTTCTATACTTATCAAGACATCGTTTTCAGATAAATTTCGCGCGATTACAGTAATCAGAAGTGGTGCACGCATGGGTGACGCTGGAGCTGCATAAATGAGTGTGTAATCCTGATTTTTAGGTGCTTCTTGTACCGTTTCTGATTCGTGGAAAAAAACGGAGGAATCCTCAAATTCCGATGACTCTTCAATTTTTTTTGAATCATTATTTTCTTCAATAACCAATTTTTGCGCCTCGCCGATCATCGCATTCACACAAAAGTTTTGACCGATGATGAGCGAATTTCTCTCAAAAATCACTTCGCTTTCAATGCGATTACTCCCGCGATCATCATTTGTATCTTTATTGGTATTCCAGTCCAAACCCATTTTCAGCCCTCCTTCTATTTACTAGTTAATGCTGTTTGCACATAATTGGAAGGGCTAATAGCTTAATATTCGAGGAAAATTTTAGCAAAGGTGAGTTCCTGATTGATGCCTTGCGAATGAATCGCAATCCAAAAAAAGTGCAAAATACAAAGACGGAGGTGAAGAAATATGGCTAAAAAATCTAGCACAACATTCAGGAACATGAAAAAACCAAAGAAACATAACAGCCGCGAAGAGATTTCCCAGGAACAAAATTTTGACAGGGCGTTAAAGAAAATTGAATTCCAGGACAATAAAATTAACGATTAGCTTAAAGTTATATCAAAAAAATTGAATATCAATTTCATCATGTACTGAAAGATCTCTTTTAAAAAGGGATCTTTTTTATTTCTATATAATATATTTTCCATACCAATTTAAAGTAATGCCTGTTTTCAACATAAAAAAAGGAAAATGAACGCGTTTTCATACCAGTTTTTAACATTTCGGTATAGTTATTGATAAATCGTGAACTTTATGTGAATAACTTTTGAATAAGAGGTGAACCTTTTGTGAATTCATCTTAAAAACAGAGATTTTACTATTCCTATGATTAAAATAGAGTTATAGTGTTGGAGGAAGTCGATGGGTGATTTTCTTTTGACGAATAAGGGAAGGTGAATATCTTTATGAGAAAAAAATGGACATTATTAACGTCCATGATGGCACTTGTCTTTGTACTGGCTGGGTGTGAACCACTTTTAGTATTAGATCCGAAAGGACCACAAGCCGAAAGACAAGCAAATGATATTATGTTATCAATTGGCATCATGTCTGTTATTGTAATCGTTGTCATGGTTATCTTGGCATATATCTTATTTAAATATCGTGCTTCAAAACAACCTGATGATTACGAACCGCCACACATTCACGGAAATAAATGGGTTGAAATCGTTTGTGTTGGTGTTCCTATATTAATAGTAGCTTATTTATCATTTGTCTCAGTAAAAAGTAATTATATTGTTGAATCAACACCAGAAGGTTATGAAAATCAAGAACCCTTAGTTATATACGCTTCCTCTTCTGACTGGAAATGGCATTTTAGTTATCCTGAAGAAGGTATCGAAACTGTGAACTATCTATATATCCCGACTGACCGTCCTATAGAGTTCAAACTTTATTCTTACGGTCCGATTACAAGTTTCTGGATTCCGCAACTTGGCGGTCAGAAATATGCAATGTCCGATATGGTCACTACATTACACTTAGCTGCTGATGAAGCTGGTGAGTATATGGGACGAAATGCAAACTTTAGTGGTAAAGGATTTGCAGAAAATACGTTCAATGTAACGGCTATGTCTCAAGCAGATTATGACGAATGGGTGGATGAAGTTCACGATACAGCTAAACCACTTACAGAAGATGAATTTGAAACATTATTAGAACCTGGTCACCTTGGTCAAATGACATTCACAGGAACACATTTGGAATTCAGTCCTGCTCCAGAGCATGCACATAACGAAGTTTCTGATGAAGACAGCGATGAAAGTCACGAACATTCTAATCACGAAAATCATACTGAAGAAGAAACAGATCACAGCGGTCATTAATTTGAAAAGATAAAACCAGGGTTTTATAGATTGGTATTTTATCTTGAAAGGAGAAAAAAGGATGGAATTCTTGGAATTCTTTGAGCGTTTTGCTATCCCTCATCCAAGCCCGGCTATTTATGCTTCAATGGTTGCCATTGCTTTAACTAGTATTGGAATTGTTGCAGGCTTAACATATTTCAAAAAATGGGGCTATTTATGGCGCGAATGGTTAACAACAGTCGACCATAAAAAAATCGGGATTATGTACTTGGTTTCTGCCCTACTAATGCTCTTCCGTGGCGGTGCAGATGCGATCATGATGCGTGCCCAACTTGCTACACCCGATGCAAAATTACTTGACGCACAACACTATAACGAGATTTTTACTACTCACGGTGTTGTAATGATTATCTTTATGGCGATGCCATTCATCTTTGCATTTATGAACTTGATCGTGCCCCTGCAAATCGGTGCACGAGACGTGGCCTTCCCACGATTAAATGCTTTAAGCTTCTGGTTATTCTTTGCCGGAGCTATGCTATTTAATATTTCATTCGTAGTCGGTGGTTCACCGGATGCAGGCTGGACTTCATACTTCCCTCTTGCAGGCAATGATTTCAGTGAATCAGTAGGTACGAACTATTATATGCTAGCAATCCAAATTTCAGGGATCGGTTCGTTAATGACGGGTATTAACATGTGTACAACGATTTTAAAAATGCGTGCACCTGGTATGACCCTTATGAAAATGCCTATGTTTACATGGTCTGCATTTATTGCGAACGTAATTATTGTTTTCGCTTTCCCTGTATTGACAGTTGCTTTAATCATGGGTACAACAGACCGATTATTCGCAACGAATTTCTTTACTACAGAAAGCGGCGGTATGGATATGCTTTGGGCCAACTTCTTCTGGATTTGGGGTCACCCTGAAGTATATATCTTAATCTTACCGGCATTCGGATTATACAGTGAAATCATTTCAACATTCTCAAGACGTAACCTTTATGGCTACTCATCAATGGTTTGGTCAATGATTCTAATTTCCTTGCTATCGTTCTTGGTATGGACTCACCACTTCTTTACAATGGGTCAAGGAGCGCTTACAAACAGTATCTTCTCCATTACGACAATGGCGATTGCTGTACCGACAGGGGTTAAAATCTTTAACTGGTTATTCACGATGTGGAAAGGGAAAATCCGCTTTACGGTCCCGATGCTTTATTCAATTGGTTTTATCCCACTGTTTACTATTGGTGGGGTTACAGGAGTAATGCTTGCAATGTCAGCGGCAGACTACCAATATCATAATACAATGTTCTTGGTTGCCCACTTCCATAATACAATTATTCCTGGTGTAGTATTCGCTATGCTAGCTGGTTTAACTTACTATTGGCCAAAATTCTTTGGCTTTATGTTAAATGAAAAAATCGGTAAAGTTACATTTTGGTTATTGACAGTTGGTTTCGTACTTGCCTTCTTCCCTATGTATCTTACTGGTTTAGATGGTCAAGCACGCCGCATGTACACTTATTCTGAAGCAACTGGTTTCGGACCATTAAACATGCTGTCATTCATCGGTGCTGCTCTAATGGCAATCGGTTTTGTAACTATTGTTTATAATGTTTACTATAGCTTTAAAAACTCATCAAGAGATATCGGCAGTGACCCATGGGATGCTCGCTCATTAGAATGGGCTACTCACACGCCAGTACCAGAATACAATTTTGCTAGAACACCACAAATCAGTTCAAGTGAAACATTCTGGGATTCAAAGAAAAATGGCCATGTATTATTCAAAGGTGAAATCGAAGAAATTCATATGCCGAATAATAGTGGAGTTCCATTTATTATGGGTATTATCTTCTTCATTGCAGGCTTCTCATTCATCTTTGCTTTATGGGTTCCAGCAGTGATCGGGTTAATCGGTATCTTTGTTTGTATGGCGATGCGTTCGTTCGAAAAAGATCATGGACGTCATATTTCCGTGAAAGAAATTAAAGAAACTGAAGAAAAGCTTGGAGGTGCAAAATAATGCATATCGATCATTCGCAGCCTCTTGAGTATAGTACTCAACAAAATCAGTTAAATATACTGGGGTTCTGGATTTTCTTAGGTGCTGAAATTATGCTGTTTGCTACCCTCTTTACTGCATACTTCACACTTGAAGGCCGTACTGGTTCTGGTCCGACACCTGCGGAGATTTTTGAAATCACGCCAGTTTTGATTGAAACGTTTGTTCTTTTAACTAGTAGTTTTACAATAGGACTTGGTATTCATGCTATGAGACTTGGTCGCAAAAATGCCATGATGACATTCTTTGGCATTACCCTTCTACTTGGTCTATGCTTCCTGGGAGTAGAGGTATTTGAATTCATGCATTACTACCATGTTGGAGCAACATATCAAACAAGTGCTTTTACAGCAGCACTTCTTACAACGTTAGGAACACACGGTGGGCACGTAACTTTAGGTTTATTCTGGGGAACTTTTATCCTTCTTCAAGTAAAAAAACGTGGATTAACACCTGAAACAGCAAATAAATCATTTATCTTCTCTCTTTACTGGCATTTCTTAGATGTAGTTTGGATTTTCATCTTCAGCTTCATCTATCTGAAAGGAATGATGTAATATGAAAGAATTATTTCCTGCAAAACAGGTAGTAGGCTTTGTTGCCTCTTTAGTCCTAACTGCTGTAGCATTATTGGTTTATTTCACTGATATGACATTTACAGTAGGCATGACCATTCTTTTAGCAACAGCCTTTATCCAAGCATTCCTGCAAATTGTTGTATTCATGCATGCTGGTGAATCCAAAGATGGTAAATCCATCTATACAAATATTTTATATGCAGTATTCATCGCACTTGTTACCGTTTTCGGAACTCTGCTGATACTTCTTTGGGATATGTAAGATATTAAAAAAAGCTTGAGATCTTTTCTCAAGCTTTTTTTTATTTATTTATACTATGATTTATTCTGCTATACTTCGTTCTGTTTTTTTAGATTCATGCTCTGACAGTAGATGTAAAAATAGGAACATAATAAATAAAGCGCCACCGCATTTCGCAACTTCAATTCCATACCAAATCGAAAAGTTTACAAAGAAACTAGCAACAACAAGAATTATACCTAGAACCACAAGCATCCCAGAAAGTTTTGTGTATAAATTAAACATTTTAGAGCCACTCCTTCTTGGATTATTTATATATATTATACCCCCCTTTTCACAATTTAGCCACATTTTATTAACAAATTCGTCACATTTTATTCAACATTTATTCAAAATTTAGTATTGACAGTAATTTTCAATTTATTTTACTAAGTTAATCCCCTTTCTTTAAATCTGTCACTAAGTTAACAAACCCTAATTACCATATATTCCACATAGTATTATTTTTATTATTCATGTAAACTTCAAATGTTAGTAAAAGTTTAATAGAAGAAAGTGGAGGAAGGTCTTTGAAAGGATTATATGTTTTTTTAACTTCTCTAGTAGTATTTGGTTTCTCTGTTACGCCGGCATTAGCAGCAGAAAAATCCATCGATCTTTACTATTCCGATGATGTTGATTACGATCATTGGGCATACGATGAATTGGAACGCTTCCTGAATGCGGACATCGTTGACGGATATGTAGAAAGTGAAGAATTTGAGGAAGACGGTGAAGTATATGAATACTCATACGTCTACTTGAAGCCAAATAATACAATTACTCGTGCTGAATTCACAAAAATCTTGGTTTATGCGATGAATTTAAATTCGGACATCCCTGGCAAATCATTTCCTGATGTAAAACCAACAAACTGGTATTATGTGCCTGTTAAAGTTGCCAGCAGTCTTGGTATTATTAACGGAACACCAGACGGCAGTTTCCGCCCGAATGATAAAATTACTCGTGCCGAAATTACGGCAATGATTTATCGTGCATTCGGGACAACGATTAATTTTTCAGGAACTGGTAAAGTATTCTCAGATGTACCTCAGGGAAATTTCGCTTATGAAGCGATTAGGAAAACAGCCGCTGTTGAGATAATCAAAGGTTATGGGGATGTATTCAAGCCAAGCAATAATGCGACACGTGCTGAGGCTATCGTAATGATTGACCGTGCCCTACATTTACAACCTGGTTCTGATGAAGATAAACTTGCAGTTGTACAAACAGTTGCCCGTAATATTCAAGAAGAAATGACCCTCACTGAACAGCAAGATTCAAAAGCTTTGGAAGCCCTATATCGTGACACAACAATCGGTTACTATCTAGCTGCTTCTCTGGAAAGTCTGGATACTGAAGATTTGATTGAAGACATGGATACTACATTCACGATGGAACAAGTTGGTGAGCATTCAATTAATCCAGCTTCCGTAAACAAGAATTTTGCTCAGGTGCGCATTGAAGATCTACGATATAATATGTCCATGACGGCTCCAGATATGTCATTTAATATGACAGTAGACCTATCTGGAACAGCTTATCTAAAGAAAAGCAATGACGGTAAATGGAAAATTTACAACATAGTTTACGACGAAGAGGCAAATGGAGAGAATTGGGAAGAAGTTGCAGCCTCTGAAATCCAATAATCATTTATACTAAAATTAGGACTAAGTTCAGTAATTGAACTTAGTCTTTTTTCTATGAAAAAATTGATACTCCTCTTCCCTTCTATTGGACCATAATTCATAAACCTAAAATTGATTTAAGCTCTTTAACTTATAAAAAATATTATTTTTTGAAAATTATACTTTTTTAAGAGAATAGATATTATAATTATTACATTATAATATCTATTGTAAAGATTTGATTAAATTATAATATCTAGAACAGAAGGAGAATGTATAGTGAATATCTTTTCAAAATGGTCGATCAAGAATCGATTAATTCTTTCATTTATTATTATTTTAATTGTTCCAACCTTTTCTATTGCTATAATTTCTTATAATAGTGCAAAAAATCAGATTGAAACTGAACAGATTGCAAGTGCTGAAGCTAGTCTTAATTTAGTTAATGGGAATATAACATCTACCATACAGCCAAAGCTTGATCAAGCTACATTTTTTGCCCAATACATAACACAACAAATGACTGAGTCCAACATTGGAAAATTGAATTCTTTATTAGATGAATATCTGGCTCTTCATCCTGAAGTAGCAATCGCATATGTCGGGTCAGAAGAAGGCGAAATGTTCCGCCGCCCTGCCTATACGTATGATTCAAGCTATGATCCACGTGAACGGCCATGGTACATAAAAGCAGTGGAAAACAGTGGAACTGCCATCGTGACAGAACCATATATTTCAACTAGTTCCGGGGAGCTGGTCGTGACAGTTGCTAAACAACTTGAAGATCAATCGGCTGTCTTTGGTATGGATATAAGTATTCAACGGTTGGCAGAATTGACTAATTCCGTAAAAATAGGAGACCAGGGCTTTATCATGCTTCTTGATAACGCCAACAATTACATTTCCAAACCAGATACTGAGAGCGGAACTCCCGCAGAAGAAACTTATTTAAATTCAATCGATTCGAATAAAGGGATTTTTCAAAATGAAGAGAATTCGGCAGTATATTTTGTTAATGAACTTACTGGATGGAAAATTGTTGGAACAGTTTTCAACTCAGAGGCTAATGATGCTGCCAGCAGAACATTGCTCTTGAATAGTATGATTGCACTTGCCGCATTGGTTATCGGCACGGGATTCGTCTATATCATTATCCGTTCAATTGTAAGACCCCTACGTATTTTAAATGAAAAAACAAGAATTATAAGTGAAGGTGACTTAACCGTTAAAGTAGATCATTCTTCCAAGGATGAAATCGGACAACTTGCTTCTTCCTTTGATGCAATGCGTGAAAATTTACAAGCATTAATAAAACAAGTGAATACCAGCGTTCAAAGTGTTCGTGAGTCCTCCCTTTCACTTTCTGAAAGCTCAAATCAAACCATTGCAGCTTCGGAACAAGCATCACAAACCGTTCAGGAAGTAGCTTTAAATTCAGATCATCAATTAAAAGGAAACGAGCAAAATGTTTTCGTAATGGAAGAAATGACTAGTAAGGTGGTTGAAATTGCCGACAATGCAACGGAGGTTGCAAAACTTTCGGAACACGCCATGCAAACAGTGAATCATGGAAATACAGCAGTTCAAAATACCGTTTCTCAAATGCACTCTATTAATGATTCGGTAGCGCAATCCGATCGAATGATCAACTCATTATCAAAGCGCACTCAAGAAATTGGAACTATCTTGGATGTTATTAAAGAAATTGCAAATCAAACTAATCTACTGGCACTTAATGCTGCCATTGAGGCTGCAAGAGCAGGTGAACATGGTAAGGGCTTTGCAGTAGTGGCCCAAGAAGTTCGCAAATTAGCAGAAAGCTCACAACAATCAACAGAACAAATTAATAATTTAATTGAAGGAATCCAGCAAGACACTTTAGATTCAGTAACTTTAATGAAAAAAGCCATCATAAATGTCAACAAAGGGTTGGAGCTAACCGACGATACGTCAGCCAAGTTTAAAGAAATTTATGAAGGGTTAAAAGAAATCTCGCCAAAAATTACTGGAATTTCGTCGACTTCACAGGAGATTGCTGCTTCTGTAGAAGAAACAACTGCAACAGCTGTTTCATTAGTAGATCTAGCACGAAATAATGCTTCTTCCGCAGAAGAAGCTGCAGCATCCACACAAGAAATTTATGCTTCTATGGAAGAAATGGGTGCCGCTGCACAAACACTTGAACATATGGCTGATGAATTACAATCTTTAATTAATAAATTTAAAGTATAATATCTAAAGAAACAGCTGGACCTAAAATTGGTCCAGCTGTTTTCTTTTTGATTGTGTTTCAATTTCCTGCTTACTATTGCTTACTAGAATACATATATACTTTTTTACTAAATTATTATCGGGAAAGTAAATAGATAATTTATGCTAAAATAGATTATAATAGCATAACAAAATTTTAGAAGAGTTAAATACTAACAGAGTTTAAAGGGGATTAAATTTATGGATTTATTGACAATGAAAAATGAACTATCTCTTAAGAGCAAAAACGGTACCTCCTTCTTGTTATGAGGGGTAATAATATGGGGAATCATCACCGACCTATTCCTAACAATCATTTGAAATCAATATGAAGAATATATTTGCTTTGTATTCTACAGGCTTGATGTTTCCGCTGGCAGTTTTGGAAGGCTAAGAGCAACCCACTAGGAAATTTAGGCTTAATTTTGAACCTCGCACAGTTGGTTTATTTTCCTTTAATTTCTTGGGTATTCTTTTCCAATCCAAACGATGCACTTATATTCTTTGCCCTCATTACGAGTGCGCATTTCTTTCCTTATGGTTGGCTGTATAATACCAAAGTCTATTACATTCTATCTCCCCTGTTGGTTTTGTTGGTTTTTTTCGTTGGTTTGATTTTGAATGATGCATATTTATGGGTAATTCCATTGACGATGTTCATTTCTCTGTTGATTCTAAATTTATTTCTATTAGTAGATTACAAGAAAAAAAGTGTCTATGATATCTGACTTTACTAGGGATTTGAATTCTACAAACTGAAGAACACATACATTTGAAAAGAGCCATAATCCTCTTAAAATAGGAGGTATGGCCAATGATAAATATGTTTCGGCAATACCACACCTTCTCCTCTTCGCTTCCTTAATTTATCTTATACATCAATAGAGAATAAGCATGATTTAGTTTTTAGGCTTCTTTGACATTCACCCCTGCCACAGCTTCTGTTTATCTTACTTCATTCAATATATGTTCATACTGTTCCACGTTAACATTATATTTTTTTGCTAATGAAATGAGTTCCAAATAAATTTCCTTATCCAACTCTATACCCTTTTCGAGTTGTTCGCATTTTCTCTCATGTTCAATTTGACCAGGGTACATGACACGATTAAAGCCCTCCATGGGTTCTGAATTAACGATCTGGTCGATTCGATCTTTCATATTTTTATAAAAATCATCTAAATCGATAAACTTCGAAATATCGATTGTTCCAAAAAGATGACCTAAATTTTGAGGGATATCCTCTTCATATTGTCTTGGCACACCACTTCCAAAGTTGGCACCTGTTAATACGCCTGTGATTATATCAACCATGATCGCTAAGCCGGAGCCTTTCGCACCCATAGGCAGAATATAGCCCTGTAACGCTTCTGTCGGGTCTGTTGTTTCATTTCCATCAGCAGTGATGGCCCAGTTATTGGGGATTTTTTGATTTAACTTTTGCGCCAAATTAATGCGCCCCCTCGCTGTGATTGCTGTCGACATATCGAGGGTCACAATAACATCTGTCCCTGTCGGTATACTTATACAAATCGGATTTGTTCCTAAAGATGGTGTTTTTCCGCCATAAGGAACCATAAGACTTGAGGAATTCGTAAATGCAAAACCAATCAT
The DNA here is from genome assembly GCF_030418165.1 of Ureibacillus aquaedulcis. Lineage (GTDB taxonomy): Bacteria > Bacillota > Bacilli > Bacillales_A > Planococcaceae > Ureibacillus > Ureibacillus aquaedulcis. The sequence continues at coordinate 233,819 of NZ_JAUHTQ010000004.1, read as the reverse complement.
ATCTTTTTTCGCAGCCATTTTTGTATAGTAAGATGCAATGCCGAAGTGATTTGAATGGTTTACTGCTCCAAAACTTACGCCATATAATTTGCCACGTTCAATACACTCCTGCATGGCCTGCTTCCCTGCTACCGCACCCCAGCCATTATGGGCATTCCAAGTAAAAGTTGTTATTTCATCTCGTTCTGCTTCAATTTCAGTAGTTGCTGAAATCAAATTTTTTTCTTGTCTTACTAGGTAATCAAATACCTTGGTCACTCCATGAGAGGAGACACCGGTCAGTTCAGCTTCAATTAGATTATCAACGATGATTTTTGCTTCATGAAGTGGGACTTTACAGGAAAAAACTTCTACACAAAGAGAAGACAAGATATCCTCTTTTATAATAATTTTTCCCATCAGATTTCACCTCCAATGGCTGAAAGCAATTCTTCTATAAATATTGCATCCACTTCATATGTTCTCGCCAATGAAATTAATTCTTCCAAAACAGCTTTATCCAAAGGAATCCCTTCCCGACTATTTTTCTGATACGTTTCATACGATTGCTGACCCGGCATAACCACCCGATCAAACCCTTCCATTGGTTCTGTCGAAACGGTCTCATTTACTTTGACTTCGATTCGTTCATAAAATTTGTCCATATCTATGAAACTTTCAATATTCATGGTACCAAAGAGATGACCCAGTTTTTGAGGTTCATTCCCTTCAAATTGGGAAGGAATATTGGCACCGAAGTTTGAACCAGTTAATATCCCCGAAAGAATATCCAGCATAATGGCCATACCGGAACCTTTGGCGCCAAGAGGCAACAAATACCCTTTCATCGCTTCTTCTGGATCTGTAGTATCTTCCCCATCAATCGTAATGGCCCATCCATTTGGAATGGGTTTCCCATCTCTTTGTGCGATTGCAATTTTGCCTCTTGCTACATTACTCGTCGACATATCCAGGGTTATTATAAAGTCATTTTTCGTTGGAACACTCATACTGAATGCGTTTGCTCCAATGCTTGGTGTCTTGGCTCCAAACGGCACCATATAATTCGAGGCATTCGAGCAAGCAAAACCAATCATTCCTTCTTTGGCAGCTTTCATTGTATAATACCTTCCAATTCCAAAATGATTGGAATTTTTGACACCAACGAAACTTGCGTTAAACGTCCTGCTTTTCTCAATACAAAGATCCATTGCTTGCACAGAAGCCACTTGACCCCAGCCGTTATTCGCATTGAGTAGGGCAACGGCATTCATGTCACGCTCTAATTGAATCTCCGTTTTGGGCTCTATAAGTTTACTATTTAAGCGATCCAGGCTGGCTTTTAGTTTAATAACACCGTGGGAGTGGACTCCATACAAATCGGCAAAAACGAGAGAATCTGCAATAATTTCCGCTTCTGAACGATTTAATGGTTTTGCCAAAATTTCTCTGCACAACGATTGTAATGGTTGTTGTTTGACAAGCAATTTCCCCATATACTACCTCCTCGCTACTTGTTCGTTCAGGCTGAAAGATGGCTGATTTCCACATTTCACATCGACTATTTGAGTAGCCGTTACGATCGCCATATCCCTCATTGCATCAATTGTCAAGGCTGCAACATGCGGTGTAAGTACAGCTTGCTCTACAGAGTACCATCCTTCATTAATGTCAAAGGGCTCCCCTTCAAATACATCTAATGCCGCCCCGGCAATCACTCCGTTATGAATAGCAGTCAAAACCGCCTGTTCATCGAGAATGCCTCCTCGTGCGGCATTGATTAAATATGAGGTAGGCTTCATGTGTTCGAGCTCCCTTTCACCAATTAAGTGATGGGTTTCAGGTAGATAAGGTACGTGAAGAGAAATAAAGTCCGCACTCTTTAGTAACTTCTCCAATGAATCTTCAAGGTGGATATACTCTTCATTCAATTCCTTGACGTACGGATCATAGGCGATAATATTCATTCCAAATCCAAAGTGGCACTTTTGCGCCACCAGCTTTCCGATATTTCCGAGACCTATGAGTCCTACGGTTTTATCTTTCAGCTCTATACCTAACAAACCATTACGTTTATTAAATTGATTTGTTCTGACTGCAATTTGCCCTTCATTTACGCGTTTTGCCAATGCCATCATAAGCATAACAGTATGTTCAGCTACAGAATTAATATTGGATAATGGTGCGTAGCATACTTGAATTCCTTTTGAAATGGCATACTCCACATCAATTTGGTCAAACCCGACACCATGCCTAGCGATGATTTTTAAATTTCTGGCCTTATCGATCATTTCTTTTCTAAAATTTGTTGTCCGAAGAAGAATAGCATCGACTTCTTCTATATATTTTTCAATTTCCTGTTCAGAATCATTCGGTAAACAAATAACCGTACAATCGTGTTGTTCAAAAATATCCAACGCTTCCTGAGAAACGGGTAAAGGAATTAATACTTTAAATTTTTCCATTTTTCCACATCCTTTTAAAAATTAAAGAAGAGATATAAAATTATCTCTTCTTTCCCATGGTGACTATAATTCGTTTTGTCAATTAATTGGAACTTACATTTCCGCCTGGTACTTCGGCATATTTTTCTATTGCCCGTTCAATAATTTTGGCCAATGCCTCATAGTGTTGTTGTTCCACTGGAGCAATAGGCGGACGGACATGGGTATCGACTGAAAGACCGACAATATTCATCCCCGCTTTAATGAGGGATACGGCATACCCTTTCTTTTGTTTTCTGATATTGTGAATAGGGAATATTACGTCTTCATATATTTGTTTTACTTTTTCATGATTGCCGCTGATTAGCGCATTCAAATATTGACGAGATACAAAAGGAATATAATTTGAAATTGCAGATGAGTACGTATCAAAACCTATATTCAAATAAGTCGGCATTGTCACTTCCGCCAGCGGCATTCCATTGATCCATGCCAATCGATTTCCTAATGCTTGGGTAAATTCGACATTTGTTTCAATATTGCCCACACCGTCTTTGAAGCCGACCAGTTGAGGTAATTCGGCTAATTTTTTCAGTGTATCCAGCGTTAGAATACAGTTATCACGTTGGTATACAATTGCGTTTAAGTCTGTGCTCTTAATAATCATTTTTAAATATGCAAAGATTCCATCCTGTGAAGGATCGATTAGATATGGTGGTAATATTAAGTACCCCTCTACCCCATGTTTGGCAGAAATTTTTGTCTGTCTCAAAGCTTCCGTGATCTTACCGCCAACACCCGTATAGATAGGTACCCGGTTTTGCACCACTTCTTTTGCTTTAATAATGAGTTGTTCATACTCCTCTTCACTGATGGCATGAAATTCCCCTGCCCCGCATGCAATAAATATAGAATTCAAACCATTTTCGATTAGAAATTCTATATTTTTTTGAAAGCCTTCATAATTTATGGATAGGTCCTCATTCATCGGCGTTACTGGGAAACCTAATATCCCTGTAGGAATCGGTCGTTCAACTGTCATTTTAATTCCACCTTTTCAATCGTAATATGGTTAGACATACATTTACGTGATGGGAGCAGGATTAAATAATGTTAGATCATTTGTAATCCCCCAGTGATCGCCCCACGTTTTTTCCTCACCACTTGCAATGCGAATAATAGATTCGAAGATTTTTTGACCTACTTCCTCCAATGTTTCCTCGCCAGTCGCAATAGTCCCGGCATCTAGATCAATTAAATCGTGCCATTCCTTTTTTAATGAGCTGCGCGTAGAAACTTTAAGTACCGGTACTACAGGTAAGTTATATGGAGTCCCCCTGCCGGTTGTAAAAACTTGAAGATGAATGCCGGATGCGGCTTGAAGGGTCCCGCATACGAAATCACTTGCAGGTGTAGCCGCAAATACTAATCCCTTTTGCCTTACTTTTTCTCCTGGAGCAAGTACATCCACAATGGGTGATGTACCAGATTTTACGACAGAGCCCAACGCTTTCTCTACAATATTGGAAAGTCCTCCTCTTTTATTGCCTGGAGTTGGATTTGCGCTTCGGTCTGCACTTCCTTTAGCTAAATAATCATCATACCACTTCATTTCCCTGATTAAAGCCTTTCCAACTTGGTCATTTATTGCTCTGGGTGTTAGTAAATGAATGGCATCCCTTACTTCTGTTACTTCAGAAAATAATACAGTTGCTCCGGCTTTAATGAATAAATCGGAAGCATAACCTACAGCCGGATTTGCAGTAACACCGGAAAAGGCATCACTTCCTCCACATTGGACTCCGATAACCAGATCACTAATCGGACAATCCTCCCGCTTGCGGACATTTAATTTTTTCAGTTTTTCTTCAGCCATTTCCAAAATACTTTCCACCATATTTTGAAAACCGGTCTTTTCTTGCAGCAGCAATATATTTTTTGCATCATCGGTAATCACCGAAGCCTGTAATTTTTCGCAACCTAATCCAACGACCATTACTTCTCCGCCAAAGTTGGGATGTGTCGATAGATTCGTAATCGTTCGAATCGGAATATCAGCGTCTTCAGCTTGAATCGCGACACCACAACCATAAGCGTGTTTTAAAGCAACCACATCATCGACATTTTCATATAGAGGAAGTAGTTGTTTTTTTATCTTTTCAACCGCGTATTCAAGGACTCCAACGACACATTGCACACTCGTAGTAATCCCTAGAATGTTCTTTGTCCCAACCGTGCCATTGCTATTTCGAAACCCTTTAAAAGTGCGCTTTGTTGGTTCTATTAGTATCTCTTTAATATTTGTACCAATATCTAAGTTTTCAAGTGAAGGCGGTGTTGGCAGTGTCAACATTGACTCTTTAATCCAGCTTCCTTTTTCGATACGTTTAACCGCATAGCCGATAATTTCGTCATATCGCCTTATCATACCGCCTGCTTCCACTGTTTCCAGTGCAATTTTATGACCTTGAGGAATTTTTTCAATTGCTTCTATGCCACTATCAAACCTGGCTCCCTGTTCCACTCCTCTATCATTCACAACAATTGCTGTATTATCACTTGGATGTACTTTTATATAGAGCGGTTTTGTTCCTACAACCATTTGCAATCCCACCTTGAAAAGGTTTTTCCTTCAATCTGTAGTAGACTATCCAGAGCTGGATAGTCTACAATTTGCCTATCAGTTTCCAATTATTTTTTAGGTATCAACCGTAAATCCGTTTATTGAGCGGCGTCAAGCAATGCCTTATATTCTTCTGTTGTTTTTTCAAAATGCTCGAATAATTCCTCAGGGCTCAGATAGTTTGCATTTAATAAGTGAGGTTCGATTTCTTTCTGGAATTCCGGATTGTTCGTCACAATCTCTAATGCTTTACTGAATTTATCCACCACTTCTTGAGGAGTATCTTTAGGGAAGCCCCAATAAAAGAATTTATCAAATTTCAGGTCAACACCTTGTTCAACAAAAGTTGGAACATCCGGTGCACCAGCAAGTCGTTCTTCTGACATAACACCTAGTGTACGGAAATCTCCGGACTCAATATACTCTTGCACTAATCCCAACTGAGTTGGAATGATATCAATTTGTCCACCTAATAATGCCGTAGTTTTTTCTGAAGCACTTCCAACATCGACAATTTTAAACTCAGTATCAGTCAGATTCTGGAATGCCAACAGCTGCAAGTGAGTAAATGCACCAGTTTCTGTTGCAATCGTAATTTCGCCTGGCTTTTCTTTCGCTGCATCAATTAATGATTGCAGGTCTGTAAATTCTGAATCTGCATTGACAATAAATGAGTTTGACAAGTCTGTAATTGCCGAACCAGCCAGTTGATAATCTTCAAATCCAAAGTCCGCCAATTCTAGCAAACTATTAATGATTGTTGAGTTATGGAATGCCAATACATTGTACCCATCAGGGTCTGCATCCAATACTTGTTGTGCACCAACCGTACCACCTGAACCATTTACATTGCTTACTACTAAATTGCCATCCAATTCCTCTGCCAAATATTCAGCAGTAATACGAGTATTTCTATCAGTATCCCCGCCTGCACCAGCTGGAACTATAATATTAATAGGTTTTGTTGGATAGTTTGATTCGCCCCCGTCAGAATTACCACTACTGCTGCTAGTGCTAGTGCTGCCTTCATTACTGCTGCTGCATGCTGCTAATAACATTGACAGCGCTACCAAAATGACCGCTACTAATTTAAAACTTTTTTTCATATCCCATTGCCCCTTTATGTTTTTTATCCTGCTATATTAGCAGATTTGTTCATACGTGATTTTCTTTCTTTTATAACACTGAACACAATCGATAAAACTGTAGCTAGCAAGAACAACCCGGAAATTGGTTCAGTCACAAATGGCATGAAGCTTCCGTCTGATAATTGCAATCCTCTTCTTAAATTCGTTTCTAATAAAGGTCCCAAAATAAAACCTAGAATTAGAGGTACAAGAGGGAATTTTGTTTTAACCATTAAATATCCAAGGATTCCAAAACCTAAAAGTGCAAAAGCATCAAACAAACGATTATTTACCCCAAACGCACCTACTACGCATAGTGCGATAATAATCGGATAAAGGTAATACTTTTCAATACTAAGCATCTTTACAAAACCACGCATACCTAGGTATAGGAGAATTACCATAAATATATTGGCGATAAATAAAGCCGCATAAATCGAGTAAACAATTGGACCGTTCTGTTCGATAAGAAGCGGTCCCGGTTGAAGACCGTGAAGCATAAGGCCTCCCAATAACATGGCCGTAACCGTATCACCTGGTATTCCAAGTGATATTAATGGAACCATATCTCCCCCAATAGTGGCATTGTTTGAAGCCTCTGAAGCTACAACTCCGTCATCTATACCTGTGCCAAATTTTTCAGGATATTTTGATTGTTTCTTCGCAGTCCCGTATGCGACTAGATTGGCAGTTCCGCCTCCGATACCTGGTAATATCCCGATACCTAAACCAATGATAGTTGATCTAATGAAGTTCCATTTCTGCTTCCAGAAATCTTTTAGCGGCCATCCTAATCCTTTAATTTTCGCCTGATCTATATTTAATTGACTGCCGGGAGTGCTTATTTTGTTTTTGTTTTCTATTATTTTCAGCATTTCCGATATCGCAAATATACCTATTAATACCGGCAGCATATTAAAACCGGCGGAAAGTTCGTTCATACCAAATGTAAATCTTGGATATGCATCAATTGGCGCAGATCCAACAAAAGCAAATGTTAATCCAAGTAGAGCAGCAATAAGCGCTTTTAATAATGAACCCTCTGAAAGACTTGAAATTAAAGTTAAAGCAAGAAGTGCTACAGCAAAAAACTCAAAAGGTCCAAAATTTAAGGCGAATTTTGCTAAAGGCTCCGCCACTAAAACCAGAACAATGATACTGATTAATCCTGCCCAAAATGAAGTGATAATGGATATCCCAAATGCCCTGCCTGCCAATCCTTTTTGAGCCATTGGATATCCATCGAAAGTGGTCGCTACCGATGATGGAGTACCGGGAAGATTGAGCAGTACAGAGGGAATAAATCCTCCTGATGATCCCCCGATATAAAGTCCTATCAACAACGCAAATCCTTCAACCGGGCCCATTCCATAAGTAATTGGCAAACAAATTGCAACTGCCATAGTCGCGGATAAACCCGGTATCAATCCGAACATTAACCCGAGAAGTGTTCCGCCTAAAATCAGCAGCATCGTGTGAAAATTAAGAACAAGCGAAAACCCCTCAATAATTAAATCAAACATAATTCCCCCCCCTTAACCTAAAATTCCTGATGGCAGCATTAAATAAAATACATTTCTGAAAACAAAATAAATAATTGTTGAGGAAAGCACCGAAACTAATCCTATTTTAATGTGGTTCCTTTTATCGGCAGGTGCCATTAAGTAAATCTGGATATATAAGTAAACAGTAGTAGCTATTAAAAATCCTAAAGAGGGCAATACTATTAAATAAAGGACAATTAATATAAGAGTAGTAATAACTAATAAATAAATTTCCTTTTTACTTTCCTTTTGCGGAACACTTTCAATTTCCTCTGCTATTTGGATTTCCCCTTCCTTTTTCTTCTGCACGTATGCTTTGATAAAAAGGGAAATGCTAAGTATAAATAGTGTGATCGCCACAATTCTAGGCAAGAATTCTGGTCCTATATCGGAAACAGTCATTGCCCTGAATGAAAAAGTAGCAATAAAAAGAATAATTGAAACCGCTATCAAAACTATGCTTGATATCATGTCTACAGATTTATTTTCATGCATTTGTTTGTCACCTCCTTTTCCTGAGCTGATGAAACCTTTAATCGATTGTTCAAAAATATCAACTTAATACGCTAATGGGATTGGAGTTGGCTGATCATTCTATGTTGGAAACTTAGCGATTACCTAAAGAAACCTATATTGGTATATCCGCATGTGGTGACGGTTATATAACTGCTTCAAAGAGAAAAAAACAGAAAGAGAATTAACGTTACTCACCCTCACTACGCTAATCCAATAAAAAATTGTGCTGCTAACTTAAGAGGAAAAGTAATAGTAAGACTAGATAAATAGAATCAAATGTAAGTGTTTACATAAAAATGATGCTTGAGTAATATTTCTCACTATTCTAATTTTTCTAAATTGTAAGACAATAATACACCTCAAGTCAATCCATTTTTTTTGCACTAAACAGAAAAAATATTGTTCTAATAAGAAAATTAAAGCATAAACGATACAGTTTTAAATATACAAGCATATTATTCTTCTCTTTATTCATTATTGAATAGTTATGAAGTTACTATAGGTTACTTCCAGCTAATAGCTAAAAATAACAAAAAGAGAAGCTGTCAACTTCCCGTTCATTTTTCCAATATAGGTATAAAATTATATATTTATAGTAAATTATGAAAAAATTATGATGGAGGAGAAAAAAATTTTTTGAGTTGGTTTTAAAAATCATACAAAAGAAAAAAATATTTTAGCTGTTCCTAAAGACTTAGAATACTAAAAATCTTGATAACACAGATGAATAAGATAAGGAGTAAAATTTGAGGAATTTAGCCTATGTGGGTGCTTCGTCAAAGATTAATCACGCAGATGAAAAGCGTTTTTCAAAAGCTGAGGCGTCCAAAAATTCTCTGGACGCACCTTTATAGCTTGAAACAAATATAAAAGAATCATAATTAAAGAATTATTAAATTATATCCTTTAACCATTAATCTATTGTTTTCTTAATTATTGAGATTAACTGTTCCTTTTTTATAAAACCCTGCCGATATTGGAAGAAGGCGTCATTAAATTGATTGATTTCGATCCAATGCTCGTTTTCGCCGCCCAATGACCTTATGATGAGTTTTTCCGTGCGTATAATTAATTCTCCTAAAAATTGATTCCCCTTTAAACTGCTGACGATTTGAAGCGCGTCATTCATCTTTCGCTCTTTTCTGATCAAAATATCATAGAGCTCTAATAAGTCCTCAGTCATACATTCCCTTCTCTCTCTTTTTGTCTTCTGTTTTATGATTGATTCGGTTATTTATTTTCCCTCTTATGGTAAGTAAAAACTAACAATTTTAAAAAGTTCTTTAACCTTTTTGAATTTTCCCTGCTATACTTTTTGGAGATTCAATGAGTTCCTGACTTTTGCAAAATCTACCGTATCTTATTTCCCTGCTACTTGTTACTTAAGAACAGCAAGTGTTCCCAGAATTCATATCTGGATTGACTCGATTGCATAGTGGTTGTATGTAACAGTAAAAAAGACCAGGCAAAAACAGCCTGGTCTTCCCTGTAAAATTAATAACCCATGAACGATGCACCAACAATAATTAGTAAAATAAACAGTACAACGATTAATACAAATTGATTGTTGTAACTGCCTCCCTCGTAGTTATAAGACATCGTTTCACCTCCCTAGTTAGGATACTTTATAATATGGAAGATTCTATTTGTTGAATGTGTAAACGTTTAGTTATTAAAAAAATAGTAATATTAGCAGAAAAACATTAAGAAAACACCGATAGGAAGCAAACTTTTTTGTGCATTAAAAAAGCAGGTGGAAATTTTCCCGCCTGCAAAAGATTATGGACAAAGACAAAGCATCACCTTTGCCTACATTTATTAGGATATCTATAAAATAGTAGATATGGTAATTTTTAAAGGAACTTCACTATTTGTTCAACCGGCAAACGTGATGATCCGTATGCAGGAGCAGCTGCTTCGCCAATTGCAATCAGTAGAATAGGTATTTCATTTTTCGGCAAGTTAAATTTTTCAGCGAACTTAGCTTTGTCAAAGCCACCCATCGGCACGGTATCATAACCCATGTCTTTTGCCAATAACATGATTTGCATCGATACCAGTCCAGCATCAAAATGAATTAGGCTCGCTAATTTTTCCTCAGGTAGGTTACCATATAAGGATACCGAATTTTTTATCATCAAATCAGCAATTTCTCTGCTCATGAAGCCTTCTGTATAATTAGCATCATAAATTTGTTGTGCTTTTTTGTACATTTCCATATCGCCAAGGACCGCAATAATCGCTGAAGATGTTTCGACTTGTTCTTGATCATTTGCAATGTGGCGCAACTCTTTTTTTAGCAGCTGATCGTCTATCACGATAAAGCGCCATGGCTGCATATTGCTGGATGAAGGTGCTGAAATGGCATTTTTCAATAATGTTTGTAGTTTTTCCCGAGCAATTTCAACACCCTCTTTATATTTTCGAACCGATTTTCTCTCATGCATCAATTGTTGAATTGTTGTTAGTGTATTTACCATTTTAGGAACCTCTTTCAATTAATTTATTTATAATGTCACTTTCGTATAGATTCATCAATTTATTTAATCAAAATTGTTTGACCCGTCAATTATTGACTAGTCAATTATAGTGCAAAAAGGCGATAAAGCAAACAAATAGGAGATAAAATAGATATTTTTTTTGAAAGAACTCCCCTCCCCCTGTAAAAACGTATAATCTCTAGACGTTGACCATTAAAAATCGTATAGTTATATCTTGATAAGTGTCTAAAAAGGAGATTCATTAATGAATATAGTTTTAACAACCTTGAACGCCAAATATATCCATACGAACTTGGCGCTGCGTTATTTAAAGGGTGCTGCACAGCCTGAATTTGATCCAAAAATCATTGAATATACAATTAAAGATCCAGCTTTTAATATTGTTTCCGACCTGTATCAATATAAACCGGATGTCGTGGGATTTAGTTGTTATATCTGGAATATTGAAGAGACGATCGGGGTTATCCGAATGCTCAAAACTGTTTCGCCGAATACGAAAATCATTTTGGGTGGACCGGAAGTTTCCTACGATGTACATGATTGGTTACGTCGTATTCCGGAAGTTGATTATATTGTTATGGGGGAAGGCGAACTTTCCTTCAAAAACTTGCTGCAATATCTTAATGGAGAAATTCCGTTGGAGGATGTTCCTGGGATTTGTTACTTAAAGGATGGGAAAATGAAGATTCATGCCCAACCAAAGAAAGTTGATTTGCGTGAGTTGCCAAGCCCCTATCGATTTGAAGAGGACCGTGCTTCACTGGGCAAGCGAATCCAATACATTGAGACGAGCCGTGGCTGCCCCTTCTCCTGCCAATTCTGTCTTTCTTCTATAGAAGTGGGAGTTCGTTATTTTAACCGAGATAAAATCAAAGAAGAAATTCGATACTTAATGGATAATGGAGCCAAAACGATTAAATTTGTCGACCGTACATTTAACATAAGCCGCAGCTACGCCATGGAAATGTTCCAATTTTTAATCGATGAACATAAACCAGGTGTTGTGTTCCAGTTTGAAATAACAGCGGATATTATGCGTCCGGAAGTTATTCAATTCTTGAACGACAATGCACCTCGTGGAATATTCAGATTTGAAATTGGGGTTCAATCGACAAATGACTTAACAAATGAGCTTGTGAAGCGCCGTCAAAATTTTGAAAAGCTTAAACGAACTGTTACCATGGTGAAAGAAGGCGGCAAAATAGACCAGCATCTAGATTTAATAGCAGGTCTTCCAGAAGAAGATTACACTAGCTTCCGTCAAACATTTAACGATGTGTTTGCCATGCGTCCGGAAGAACTGCAACTAGGCTTCTTAAAGCTTCTGCGCGGTACAGGACTACGAGTTCAAGCTAAACAATATGGCTACACTTATGTAGATCTGGCACCTTATGAGATATTCTCAAATAACGTTCTTACCTTCGATGAAATCATACGGATTAAACATGCAGAGGATGTTCTTGAAAAGTATTGGAATGATCATCGCATGGATTATACGATTGAATACCTAGTGACGGAAGTCTTTGAAACGCCATTTGATTTCTTCCAAAACTTCGGTACGTACTGGGAGCAAAAAGGATGGTCTCGCATCGGCCATCAGCTAGAAGATCTATTTAAGCGCCTTGAAGAATTCCTAGCTACTCAAGCTAATGTAAACCTGGAAATTGTTCGCAGCCTAATGCAGCTGGATTATCTGTCGAAGCAGCAATTCCAGCCCCGCAAGCTTTGGTGGGAAGAACGTGTCTCCCGCGATGTTCAAAAACAAATCTATTCTTTATTAAAAGAAACACCAACCGTAGCCGGAGAGGAATTTGCACAATTCGATTTAAGTGAAAAGGAATTCTTCAAGCATTCGCTTATAATACCATTTTCCATTGATTATGACCCATTACAAAATGGCCAGGTAGTGGCAAAAGACGGCTACTTACTCACATATTTCCGATTTGGACAAGCACCTTACTTTGCGACTCTGCAAAAAGCACTATAAGAAGAAATGGAGCCTATCTACCGTGTGGAAGGGCTCCATTATTTTTCTTTTCGTTCATTTAGTATATCCTGAATAATTTCGATATGAGAAGCAGCCCAAGCCTTTTCACGAAAATGAAGAAATAAACTAAAAGTAATCCCTCCAATATATATGATTACAAAAATTAACCAATACTTACTTCCCTGTGCGAATAAAATTTCTTGTAAATTATTTGAAAAAATCAAAAACAAAAATGGAATTGATGAAACATACACAGGAATCATACCCGAACCATTCTTTTCTTTAATCAATCGATAAAAAATCAGCTTTAATAGCTCACTATCAACGGATTGATAAAAATCTCTCACTTCCTTCATCTCTTTTAGATACTTTGAATGAGGTATATTGGCAGGATTCTTTTTCAAATGGCAATAAATCTTATGTGCATCGCCCCGAAACAGGTTCACTGTAAAACTTCCTTTCGAAATGAGGAGCTTGGAATGGATACTAATTTTGAAGCTACTATTTAGACTGTGAGACTTCGAGCAGAATATACAAATTAAAGCCATATCGCGTGAATTAAAAAACTTCTGCAAGTTTTGCAGAAGCTTAACAAAGTTAATTTATTTTCAATCTTACTTGATATTTACTCAGGTATATATGGTAACTCAAGGTTGTTCGGTAAATTGATTACGTGTGTTTCTGTATAAGATTTAATGCCATCTTCCCCATATTCGCGCCCAACGCCGGACTGTTTCACTCCTCCGAATGGGAAGCGAACATCAAGTCCCTGAACTGCTGCTGTATTAATCATTGTTGTACCCGCTTCTATTCGGCGGGCAACTTTCACTGCATGCTCCTCTTCTCCCCAAACAGAGCTTGTTAACCCGTAAATGCTTTCATTATGAAGATTAATCACTTGCTCTTCGTCATCAAAAGGAAGGATTGGAACAGTTGGACCAAATTGTTCCTCAACCACAATTGGGTCACGATAATCCGCACCAAGGACAAGAGTTGGTTGCAGGAAATAGCCATTGTCCATAAGTTCCGGATTCAGTATTTTCCCGAGGGGAATTACTTTAGCCCCTTTACCTTTCGCGTCCTCAATTAGACTTTGTACATATTGTACCTGGTTTTTATTATTAACAGGACCAACCGTTACATCCGGATTAAATGGATCTCCAACCCGGATCCATTTGTTTGCTGCTTCAATATATTTTTCCACAAATGCATCAAAGATGGAACGGTGCACATATACACGCTTGGCAATCATACAAATTTGACCAGCCGTCAAGAAGTTAGAAATAACCATTCTCCGTAATGCACGTTCATCATTCACATCAAAATCTTCCAGTACGATGGCTGCATCATTGCCTCCAAGTTCCAATGTCATTTTCTTGATTGTATCCGATGCTGCTTTCATGATATGTTTGGCTGTCTTTGTTCCACCTGTAAAGGCAATTTTCGCCACCTTTTCATTCGATGTTAGTTCCACGCCAACTTCTGCATCACCATTTACGAGATTTAGTACACCAGGAGGAAATTCATCCGATATTATTTCCGTTACCCGGCTAACAGCCAATGGAGCTAATGGACTTGGTTTTAGCACCATTGTATTCCCTGTTAATAAAGCAGGTGCAATTTTTATAGTGGATAATGAAATGGGATAGTTCCAAGGCGTTATGGCAGATACCACTCCTATTGGGTCATGGGTGATAATTGTTTTGCCACTTTCATGTTCCTTAGTTTCAGGTGCAGTTACTTTCTTGACATGATCACAGGCAAATTCCATCCACATAAGGGAAATGGCAATTTCTCCCTGTGCATCATATAATGCTTTTCCATGCTCACGAGATAATAACTCAGCAATTTCGGGTGTCGCATCCTTAATTTTCTGAATAGCTGACTTCATTCGATTAATTCGGTCCTCAACGTCTGTCCATGCCCAGGACTGGAATGCATCATATGCAGCATCAATTGCTTTTATTGTCTCTTCCCTTGTATTATTCGGCGCATAACCGACAATTTCTTCAGGATGTGTTGGATTTTCACGTTCTATTTTCTTTTCCGTCTGTATTTTCTCGCCATTTATAATCGCATTTACCGTGATAGGTTCTTTAGCCACTGTCTTTCGTACCTCCAATTTTTAATTCCTATAATCACTAGTATGAAAACTCATTCCCAGAATTATTCAAATGAATAATCTTTATAAGCATACAAATAGCAAACAATTGCAAAATTGGTGTGCAATTTACCTAACGATTCCCATTATCCATTCCTTTATATCCACAAGACGGTTATACTTTGGTTGTGTGTTGGTCCCAGTAAAAATTAAGGGAACAGTTGAATCGATCTTATGCAGAGAACCGTGTGCCCCTCCCCCTGCGTGGTCATGACTATGTTCTTCTATAAATTCAAAGGAGGGTTTAGCATCCACTATAACGAAATCGCCTTCATGAGAATTCAGCGCCCCATAAAGTCTAGCAAGCCCATCCGGATAAGCATCATATTGAAGTAGGCCATCTGTCGATAATGATAGATCTAAAATCGATAAATCACCATCCAAATCCCAATTTTGATTATATATATCTTGGGATTGTCCTTCTTTTGAGAATGAAAGTATCGTTTCCCGTTCTGGATTTATTACATAATTGATATCTTTGTCTTTCCATGCTATCAATCCAATACGCTTATCTGTTTTTAGTTTTTCAATAATCGAGTTTATATTGATAGTTTCATCATTCAAATTGATATAGGCCATACGTTCATTAATTGCAATGGCTAATTGTCCTTCGCGGTTATCTCCGCTCCAAAATGAATAATCCTTTAGTGTTTGGTTAAGATCAATTAACCCCTTGTCCTTATCCTTTTGAATGACGGATTGTGCACTATCCCCCATTACAATCCATGTTACTTTTTCCACTGCTTCCTCCCATGAATCGAAAAGATTAAAGAGTTCTTGAATGGATTGGTCTAATTTTTCAATCTCACTCCCCTCTTCGGTTCCTTTTCTATGCACCTTTGCATCGAGATCCGGCAGATAAGCAAGCGTGAAAGGAGGCAATTTATTGTGGTCAATTAAATATTTTAACTCGTTAATAGTAAAATCATTATTTACACCCAAGCGGTTCCAAATAAATTTATGCTTGTTGTTATCTGGATTATATTGCGATAAGGCACCAAGTGACATAATCCTTGGTCCACTTACCTTAATTTCACTGGGAAGCAACTGCACGACCGATAGCATCTTGGGTACGTTCAATTGATGGGGCTCATTGCCTCTAAAAATCAACCCATTTATTGATGCAGATGGAATTTGAGCTTCTTCAAGCTCTTCATAAATGGTTTTCACCCCACTGCTTAGGTGATCATTATTTAATCGGACAATACTATCTCTTGCTACATTTTTCACGCCATTGTTCCATATTTCCCTCATACCGCTACCATAGCTAATCATCCTGTTCCCCTGTTGGCTAAACCAAATAAGCCCAGGTATTTTATGTTGGTCAGGGTAGGTACCGGTCAAGATGGTACTGTCGATGGCGACGGACATGGTTGGATATGAGCTGATCATATCCGGGATATATCGTCCGTTCCTTATTAAAAAAGACAAAGCCGGTGCGCTGCCATCATTTACTGCTTCTTTGAGTGGTTCACTCATTAGGGAATCAACTGTAAGCAGAATGACCGGCTTTGCAGAGGACTGAATTTCAATTCCACTCATTTTTTTTGTCGGTGTCATAGAAATCGATATGACAACGAAAGCGAGCAGAAAGAGGACAACGAATACGAAACCCACTATTTTTCTTTTCATGTAATCACCTGATTTAAATTAAGATTATGTTTGTTATTATGCGTGTTAATCATACAGTTCATGTGTACATAAAAAAATCTGAATCTAGTCGATACTAAATTCAGAGTAAGAAAGTTACAAAGGCCAATTTTAAAGCCTTTTATTTATTTTATTCTGGCTCAACTTTCAGTTGAATTTCACCTGACGCTTTTCGGTATTCAACCTCTGCATACTGCTCCCTGGTAAGTGGACGGTTCGGATAAATATCAGTTAACAGACCAATTCTTGTAGCCCACTCCCACTCTTTTGCATGGGTGGCAAGCGGTTCACGTTCTTCTAGCCCAATAAGCCTTTCCAACTCTTGAATTCTCCTAGCCTGGGCATCTATTAAACGTCTTAATTCCTCATATTGTGCCATCGACAATTCCTCCCTATTTTCCGGAAACACTCTAGACAATCCAACAAACTTCGCAAGTTTTTGCGCGACAGCTCTACCGGCACTTGCCAAAACGGCATCTTTTCTGAGTTTGGTGATATCGATCAGACTGTCCATAAAGCCGCCTTCAATTAAAATTGCGGGCATGGTTGTTTCACGGACAATGTGCAGATTACCGCGTTTTATGCCACGATCTCTAAGACCATAAGAGGTAACGACTGCAGGATGGATTGCATTTGCCAACTCAATACTTCGAGGTTGGGGGTTTGTATGAATAAAGGTCTCTACACCAGTATGATTTCCCCAACGACTCCCTAATGCATTGTGATGAAAGGAAATATAAAAATTAGCTGCCCAATTATTTGCCCCATTTGTACGTTCTCTTAGCGGAACATCCCTTTGACCCGTCGGATCATCAAACCTTCTAGTCATTACGCCTTTATAAAGAGCCAATTCATTTGCAAATGCTCGGGCAACTTTATCGTTAAATGACCATTCCCTTTCACCATCCGGCGTCCGTTTACCTGCTGTATGGAATCCATGCCCGGCATCATAACCAACTTTAATCAATTTTCATCACCCTTGGAAATAGTATATGCGAAAGGTTTTTAACTGCCAGAAAACATTCTGGTGTAAAAATACAATCTATTAATTAAATATGGATAAATGATGTAAACAGAGACAACAATTAAAAATTTACCATTATTGAAATTCTCGATATTTATTTCTCTTTTTACATTTTTCTTCCTTCTACAATTCAATTAGATTCATAGAATGTAAGTATATTTAGTTGAAGGGAGATAGATTATGTTCGCAGTGCATTTTTACGAACGAAACACACTTTTCATTAGTAAATTATTAAATGAAGTTCCTGCAGTTGGTTCAGAGGTAAAACTCAAGGGCCGAAAAGGTAAAATATCGGAGGTAACTGAGGTAGAGGAAAATAAATATCGTGTACAAGTAGAATTAGAAGTGGTTAAGAAGGCTTCTTATGTGGATCCTGTTGATAAAAAGAAAAGAAAATAAGCTGTATATTTCTCAACCACTTTTAATTGGTACAAAGTGGTTGATTTTTTTAATGATCTCTACTTGGCATCTTCAATAATCCAATCTGCGGCCATTGCCAAATCCGGGAATATTGCGTCCGCTAACGGGTCGCTTTCTCCTAGGAAAACGGTTTTGGTTCCAGCTTTTTTCCCGGCAAGGATATCGGTATCGGTATCTCCTACCATATATGATCTCGCTAAATCAATCTTGTACCTTTTTCCTAGATCTACAATCATTTTACTGCCAGGTTTTCTGCATTCGCAGCCTGCTTTTGGCTTATGTGGGCAATATGCTACATCATGGACTATAGCACCAGATTTTTTTAATTCTTTGATCATATGCTCATGAACCTTGATAAGTTGGGCTTCTTTCATAAATCCTAGCCCTACGCCTCCCTGATTGGTTACCACAAAGACATAATCAAAATAAACATTTAATTTCTTTATAGCTTCCGGTACACCAGGCAAAAAATAAAGATCCTTTGGTTTATTTACGAATTTAACGCGATTTGTCAGTACTTCATTGATTACACCATCTCGATCTAAAAAAACACCCCTTTTCAAATCAATCACACCCTCTTATTCACTTCTCTATTTTTGCTGTATCCGTCAATCCATTTTTGGATTTTTAACGTAAGCTTCTGTTTCGTCAAGTAAGTTTTTGTGTTAACTAATATTACTTTAAATAGCCTTGCAATATTGGAAGGAATTTTTTTAATTTCGACATCTTTCAGCTTCTTCGCCAACGTTATTAGATTTCCTTTTATTTCTCGCCCGTTTTCCATCACTTCTACTGTAAAAGTTTCCATTAAGGTAGCAAGCCAGACGGTTAAGAGAAGCATCGTTATAACAATATCCAGTATTTGTTCAATAGGGGCGCTAGTGTCCACTGTGAAGATCATCTTGAATAAAAAGAAAATAACACCAAAGCCGGTTGTAACGGAAGCGTTATACAGAATGTAATTATATGAAATTTTTGTTCCCAGATAATACATAACAAGAGCGATTGATAACATTATAAGCAAACAAATCAGCAATAGATAAGGGTAACTCATAAATTCACCTCTTTTTCCAATTTTATATATTATTAACCAAAAAATGGTTTTTCATTCCCATGCAAAAAAGCATTTTGACTTACCTGCCCATGACAGTAAACTGCTTACTTTTACAAGACTTCAATTATTGCTATTTACCAAAAAATTTTCAATATAGTTACATATCCAAGCTGAATTGACACAGAATAGAGATGGTGATGACTAATTTCATCATCTTTATGTTGGGAAAAGTAAGGCATTGAAAAGAAACCAAGGTGGTGAGCTATATCTATTCTTTTCACTTCCCTCTTATCTATTAACTTAAACAATTAGGAGTGAGTATATTGAAAAAACATAATAGGCTTTGGATTGGTTTCCTTGCCGCCATTCTTTCCATAGGATTGTTCGGGGCAAGCATACCATCAGCACAAGCTCATGAAGACATGCACAAATTCCACGAAGAGTATGATCAATTAGATAGTGAGACCAAAGCAAAAGTCGATGAGGTTTTAAGCTCATTAAAGAACGATTTAAAAGGAATGGGGATAGAAGTTCCTCAGTCTAAATTCCATGAACAACTAAAAAAATTAGATAAAGAAACACAGGGCAGAGTAACAGAAATTTTCAAACAAGTTAAAGAAGAGAAAATCACGAAAGAAGAAGCAGATAAACAACTTGCAGAACTAGGTATTGAGCCTCCGGAACATAGAGACTGCAAAGTTTTTGAAGACCTGGATGAGGAAACAAAAGCAAAAGTAAAAGCCATATTTAAAGATAAAAAAGAGGGGAAAATAACGAAAGAAGAAGCACATAAACAACTTGCGGAACTGGGGATTAAAGTGCCGAATCATCCAATGAAAGAAAGCTTTGAAAACCTGGATGATAAAGCAAAAACAAAAGTAAAAGAACGTATAGAACAAGCAAAAGGCGAACTTGAACAACTAGGTGTAAGTCTCCCTAAAAAATTCGAATTCCTGACGAAATAAAAAAGGTTGGTTTGGTATTCTCAATAAGAGGGTACCTTTTTTTATGCATGAAAAAAGTATAGACAAAGGAATATTGGCTTTGTCTATACCTTGAGATGATCAACCATTTATAAA
This sequence comes from Ureibacillus aquaedulcis, assembly GCF_030418165.1. GTDB lineage: Bacteria > Bacillota > Bacilli > Bacillales_A > Planococcaceae > Ureibacillus > Ureibacillus aquaedulcis. Next base: position 213,710 of record NZ_JAUHTQ010000004.1, on the reverse strand, counting down.
AACTAACTTAAACAAGGTTATTCTTGTCACTTTTACCCTTACCATCATTCTCATATAATTCAGTAGCTCGATTGTTTCGAACTTCTGGATTATCCGATGATTTGTCCAGGTCTACAGTTCGACTTTTCTGTACTTCCGGAAAGTCGGCTTCTTCGCCAAACTCAGTCTGATAATTCATATTTGTGTATGCATTGCTATGGGTATTGTTAGCAACTTCTACATCATTTTCGTCATAAGCCTTAAATAACAATGGGATACTCAGTAATCCGGCTAATCCGACTAAACTGTAAATAATTCTAGATAAAGCTGAATCCTGACCACCAAAAAGTGTTGCCACAAGATCAAATTGGAATAAACCAATCAATCCCCAGTTAATTGCACCAACAATGACAAGAACTAAAGCAAGTCGGTATATAATTCCCATGTTTCCCCTCCTATGATAATTTTTTTGAAGTACACAATCTTTTTAATATTGTGTTCACTTATCTTTTGCAATTTCTTTTAATTTATACACTCAAATATGTATATCTCTAAATGTGTGTTCATAATATAAAATATACTGAAATTCATTTGCCTAAATTTACACTTAAGTTTTAATTAGTATAGAGATGGCTGCAAGATAGAAGGGACGACTTTGAAATGATTATCAAACAGAGATTATTAAAGAAAAATGATGTCGTATGGTGTAAAGAATCGGAAACTAATTCCCAAGTATTGGAGAAGCTGAAGACTTCCGGTTACCGTTGCATCCCTATTTTGGACGATAGTGGACAAAAGTTTGTCGGAAATGCTTATAAAGTATCGATTCTGGAGCACATGCTGGAGCATGAAAAAGAAGAAATACCAATTGCCGATCTAGCCCGGGACCAAGATGGGACAATTTACGAGGAAAGTTCATTCTTCAGAAGCTTTTTTTCCATTAAGCGTTTGCCCTATCTAGCTGTTCTGGATGAACAGCAGAATTTCGCAGGAATTCTAACTCATTCAAAGGTATTTGAATTATTGGAAGAAGCTTGGGGCTATAAAACAGGGAGCTGCGCATTAACAATTGCTTTACCTGACACAGAAGGAATTTTGACAAAAGTACTGACGCTTGTTAAGAAAAAAACTTCAGTTCATAGTGTCTTTACCATTGATGATGATAATTGGTATTTAAGAAGAGTGATTCTTACGCTGGGAAAAGATGCCCATCAACCGACGATCAAAGAAATTGAAGAATTACTTCATAAAGTCGGTGCCCGTTTAATCGATGTCGAAATATTCAATATTGATAAATTTTCAAAAGAATAGAATTCCTCCACTTCGAAAGAGATAATTAAAAAACGCGATGGGAACATTTTCCCGATCGCGTTTTTGCTAGTTAAGATTAAATTTATAAACATCTCGGCCATTTAATTCTTGTATCGGTCGATTGTTTTGCAAAAATATTGAACTGAATCGATTAATCTGGTCATCCGACATTTCAATTGGCTGCTCCAAGATAAACCAATTCACCCCTTCAGTACACGGAGGCGCTGTTATAGAGCCCATATATTGATAAACGCTTTTTTGTTCAGGTAATAGCAATTGCAGGTCGACTGGATTTTTCAATATCTTTGCAGCTTCATCACCATCTGTTGGTATCTCATCCCACATCTCAGCTAATACAAGGTTTTCTTCTCCACTTTCAATGAACAATCCGATGATTGCCATTTCCCCTTCTTCTGATTTGTGATACAAATGAGCCTCCATATCAAAATATTGCCCATTTAATTGGTGTTCACTTGGTGAATGAAAATGAATACCCGTTAATTTATATTCTTTATCATTAATCAATAAGGAGTTTTCAAGGGTTGTTGAATTTGCCTCTATAGTATGCCCAATATTCTCTACAGTGAAAATCGCCTGATCGTAATTTAGTGAAATTTGTTCCGCTAATTTCACTGCTTCCTGTTGGTCTGCCGTTTCTTTTATTTCAATGTTGATAGGAGACTGAAGTTCTCCTCTGCCACATGCTTCATAATTTGAATTTACATTTATCCATTGTTCAGGGCCGGTCTCACCTGTGTAGGACCAATAAACGTCAGCTGCAGTCAATTGTTGTTCATTTTCAACAGGCGCCTGCTCAGTCGTATCAATTGCAAAGTATCCGATGACACCAATTACAACAGCAATTGATAACAAGGCATAGATGTACTTTTTACGCATGATTCATATTCTCCTTTAATTGCTCTTTTCTATCAAGTTAGCCAACTTAGAAGCCTTTCTATTCACAATAGAGAAATTTAATTATCGAAAACCAACTAAAAAAACGCTCAGGAAATAGACCTGAACGTTGACAAAAGCTCACATGCTATGCTGAATTCCTGACATGCTTTTTCAAGCCTATCTTGTGGCTCCGTCGAAAGGTTCATTTAATGCAAATAGAACAACCCACCATTGATGATTTCGACTTTTATACGGGGGTTAAATCTTTCTTTCAGACCTTTTTTTTCAATTTCGTAGCTTTCCGGCTTTTCCTCAACCCCATCATAAAAGAAGTCTAGTACTTCCAATTCTTTTGCCCATCTTTTTTTTGCTTCCTCAGCCCATGAATGATCATCATTTTGTATGATGTTTTGGATCATGCCGTCCAGACGTTCCAATGCTCTTGCCGGTTTAATGATATATTGTAGACAGAAGCTATTCTCAGGGATATTGCCCTTCAGATCCAGCTGACTGACAAATTCGTGAAAATGATCCTCTATGTCACCGTTGATTAGATTAATCCCCAGCGAATAAAGGACTTCTTTCGTTTGATCACAATAATAAGAAACCTTGTAATTTACACAGAAATAAGGCGTCAGCATTTTACGATCATTACTCTGCTGATACATTTGCACAAAGGAGCCTAGTTCCTTCGTTGCTTTGAAAATTTGATGTAGCCTGCCTGAACCGAAGTGAATGATTTCACCAATGAATTGATTTTGCACTTTCGTACGATCGGTAATTAAATTTAATCGGGCCGGATTTGCTGGACTGTTCGTCGCTTCTATATATTGCCAATAAAATGGGCGGTTCATTATTCTTTTATCCATATCGGCAGTTAATTGAACAGAAAGCATATAACCTTCATCCGAAAGCAGCTCACAATCGGTCTCCTTAAAAAATGTTCTTAAATAGTCATGAACCTGTTCTGCATACATCCTATGCTTCCTCCTTTTGTTCACTCACTATCTTTGCTTATGTTTCTTCAGTTTGTCTTTTGGTTTTCCCTACGCTTTCCGCGTTAGTATATCATCCAAATCCCCGACTACTTTTTCAAAGACATCTATTTTACTACCCAATAAATCCAGGATTTTCTGTTCGATGGTATCCTCAATTGCCAAATTGTAAATATGCACGTCTTCTTCTTGTCCCAGACGGTGCACACGTCCAATGCGCTGTTCGAGTTTCATTGGATTCCATGGCAGATCATAATTGATAACATGGTGGCAAAATTGAAGGTTAATCCCCTCGCCGCCGGATTCTGTGGCAATTAATACCTGATCTCGTTGACGGAATAGTTGCTTAACCCAGTCACGTTTACTTTTACTAAATTTCCCGTTAAATAGTACACTTGAAATTCCTTTTGTATACAAGTACCACTGCAGGTATGCTTGCGTAGCACGGTACTCTGTGAAAATAATTACTTTATCGTTTGCTTTTTCAATTATTTCTATTACTTTTTCGGCTTTTGAATTGATTTCGAGCTTCATCAGCTTCGCTAGTATCTCTTCGATATATTCACTTTCTTCGTTTGTAACGCACTTTTGAATCATTTTATTGAGCGTCAAAAATGTTGCTTCTTTACTGCTGCACATTTCCTTAAGCAGCGTTACCATTGTGAAGGAACTAGAAAAGACTGCCGACACGGATTTTAATGCACCGATCATTTCATAGACTTCTCTTTCCCCAGGCGTAAACTGAATTGGTATTGTTTCAACCTTTCGGCTTGTCCATTCAATACCGGTATCTTGTCTTCGGTTTCTGACCATCACCTGGTTAACTAGCTCTTTTAGATATTTTTCTCCATCCGTCGAATTTTTCGTAGTTGAAAAGGATGCCTGGAATGATTCATAGTTCCCCAGATGACCCGGCTTTAATAATGAAACCAGATAAAAGATTTCAAAGACATCATTTTGTATCGGCGTAGCAGTTAATAATAAACAAAATTTCTTCTTTAAACTTTGAACAAACTCATAGATTTGAGTCTTATGATTTTTAAGTTTATGGGCCTCATCTATGATAATCATGTCATAGTCCTGCTCGTATATTTTTTCGCGATGCGGACTTTTTTTTGCTGTATCCATACTCATAACCACTACATCATAATGCTCGATCGGCGTATTTTTTCTATAGGCAATGGCCGGAATAAAAAAACGCATGTTCAACTCTGTTACCCATTGATTTTGCAGGGAGGCCGGCACTAAAATTAGAACCTTTTTTACAATTCCGCGAATCATATATTCTTTCATGATAAGTCCGGCTTCAATCGTTTTACCCAGCCCTACTTCATCAGCTAGTATCGCTTTTCCATTCATTTTTTCGATGACAGTTTGCGCTGCTTCAACTTGATGGGGCAACAATTGTATATTTGTCAGAAATTTCGGTGCTTGTAATCCTGAAAACTCGGGAATGAGATTCATCTTTTCAATTTCATAGCTCTTGTTATAAAGTGTCCAACTATCCCATGGACCATCTTGCTCAAAACGTTGGATAAAGTCCTCTCGCCAGTTTGAAGACCTTTCAATAATCATAACAACACCTCGCTTGTTGTACCTTTTATCTTGTCCAAAAATTAAAAACATATGAATATTAATAATAAGAAGGATAGACTTTTTTGAATAGTATTTAACATGAGTAAAAAGGTTGTTTTTTGAAGTTTGTAATTTGGGGAATTGCATTAAATAGAGCTGTAGTGCTGTTTGGGACTAAAATGAGGAAGCGGGCAGTGTAAAACTACCCACGGTTTTTTATTTTTTGCGCTTCTGCTTCTGCCACTTTTTTTACTTGTTCCACAAATTGAATAACAACCTTATTGGAACCCAGCATTACAAGTGGCTTTAAAAACCATTTCAGCGGCTTGTTGGTGGTTGAGTAATTAAAATAAGTCGTATCAAACCCGATTTCTTTTAACTCGTATTGTGCTGTAATTTCAAACATGTTAGCCAAAGTAAAACCTACTTTCAGCCTCTTATAGTTATTTTCATTAACATAATCCAAGGTTACTATTTCATATTCTTGTACGCGATTTCCTTCACGGTATTTTTGAAGATAAACACTGCCGATTTTTTCAGTTGTAAGTTTAAGCGGTTCATGCGCTATTACTTGCGGCATAATTTTTTGCATCTCCGCCAAATTGCCGTTTAACAAATTCCATACTTGCTCAATTGGCGCTTTTATCTCAATATCCTTTGTCCAAGACTTCATTTCTATCCTCCACGTTAATTTATTTCGTCGAACCCCTATAAAATATTTTTTTAATCGTAGCATGACTTTACCATAAAAGATAATTCTTAAGGGACATTAAATTCTATAAACTCTTGCATGCTTCAAGTACTTGTTTCCTTCTTTAAAAACTCCCTAAGTATATAAAAAAAGAAAAATATTGTAAATTTTATACCAATCTATTAAAATATTCTAGTACACCCTTTGTATACTATTTTATACATTCTATATCACTACATAGACTTTTGCATTTTCAAAACTATCATAATCTATTAACAAATGAAGAATATTAATGGAAAAGATTAATTTTTCGTACAAAATTGATATTTTAATATAGTAAGCAGGCCTTAGATTTATTAAATTCCAACAGAAATAAATCGTTTTATTTATTCATATTTCAACCTAATCTTTTCCAAAAAAATCGTCATTTTTCGAGCTTGTGTCGACTAAGAAAATCGGCATTTAGACAAAATAATTTGACTTTTTCCCCAAAGCAAAATCAAGTCTTGAATATTCCTATTACTAGGAAATATCAATTGTTTACTTGATTTACGCAGCGAAAAAAAATAGCTGCTTCTTTATTAATAGATGTATATATAGAATATTTGTATAAAATGTGACAAATTTGTGAATTTCCAATTTTCAACCACGAACCGACATAATTTTCAGATCAAGTAATATACAATTACTAAAGTAAAAACAAATTATATTAAGCGATTAATATAATACAAATTCATGGGGGACTACTAGAATGCGAAGTAGATTTTACAGACAAATATTAAAACTATTAATTGAAATGAAAAGAAAAGATATGTATAAAAAAGCTAATAATTTAGGCTTTACACATCCAGAAACTGTTACCTGCAGCCAAGAATTAGACGCATTGCTAAATATCTATGGCCATAAAGCAGCTTAAGGGTTAAGGAGGAATTTTTATTAAGACAATACAGTATAAATCCGATTATGAACCCAGTTAGACAAGAGTTAATCTGTCTAACTGGGTTTATATATTTTCCAGAGTCTATTTCCGCTTAAATGATCCACTGTTCCAGGCTTCCTCCCATTTTATATAAATCTATCCAATATAATTTAATCCTCTTTTATAATCTGCACCAATACAGAATCTAAGCATAAGTTTATCTGCCCCATTTTCTTGATTATTAGTACCTTCCATATTTAGAATCAAACTTGTATTTCCTAAAAGTATTGAAACTTTTCAACAAGGCAATACGTATAAAAAGAAAGATTGCACACAGAGGAAGGGAGTGACATTATTGAAGGCCATAACAAAAAAACGAAGAAATGCCTTTTTAATTGATTTAGCAATATCAGGGGCCGTAAACGCAGGCGTAGAATATTTGTTAAGAAAGAAGATAAAAAATGAAGCTTTCCACGCACTTGTAACGCCAACTGCTGTATTATGGACACTCGAGTATGTACAATTACGCAAAAGCGGGCAAACTCTTGGATACAAAGCTGCAGGACTAGTAATGGAAAATGCCAGCGGAGCGGACATTACCCCTGCTCAAATTGTCAAACGCATGGCCTACCGTGATTTGATTGGTACTGTAGACTATGTTTTTAGAAGAAAATCCTTCGAGGGGCAGAATGGTGAAATACTTCCCCATGATCGAGTTGCCGGCACCGTTGTGAAAGAAGTAAAATAACCGATAAAAGAGTCACCACCAAGCTAATAGCCTGTGGTGACCCTTTTTAGTTTCAATCTCTTCTTCCTATGGGATTATCCGCCCCAACTTTACCTGAGTAGTTTTTCAATGCATGCACAAATACAAAATCTTTTTCAGGGTATCGGTAACAAGTCAACTTTCCGCCAAAAACAGCACCTTGGTCAATATTAATGGTATTATTTATCACCATCGGTTCAGGTTTTGGGTCATGCCCCCATACAATGAGCAGTTCCCCCCTATGTTCCTTAAACCAATCTCGTCTAATGGGCTTTCCCTTTTCATCCATTCCGGCTACATCACCGTATCGGCAAAAATCTTTGATTCTTGAATTTTCCTTTCCTATGAAATCATCTTTTATTCCTGCATGCGTACAGACGACCTTTTCATTTCCCTCATCTGTAATGATAAAGTGAGATGGGGCTCCCATTAATAAGTTTTTGAGCTTTTCTTTTAAAACACTTGTTTCTTTTGCACCATGTTTCTTCTCGAATTGCTTAAACTCTTCTTCAACTTTTTCATCACCATGTTTCATTTGAACTTTCCGACCATCCAGCCAACGTGCGATTTTCCACCCGTGATTGCTATCAATCATATAGGCAACTCCTTCTTCCACATGTCTTAAAAAGAACAACATGCATTCAATCGATTGGGGCCCCCTACTCATCACGTCACCTAATGATAGGATTTTCCGTCCCTCAGGATGAACATATAGACATTTTTCATTCTGTTCATAACCTAATTTCTCAAGCAATGTTATGAACTCTTCATAGCACGCATGGATATCTCCTATAATATCCAAACCAGAACCTAATTCAATTCGCATAACTACTCGCTCCCCTTTGCAGCATTCTTATTAGTATAACTAAAATAGCAGTTTTTCTGCATTGAAATTCATTCGCCGCGACATTTACTAAATATGGTAAACTTTTAAAGTAAAGGAGTTGTTAAAGTGTTAATTCGAACAATAGAAGTAAAGGATACTGCAAATTATTTGGAACTAAACAAAGCAATTGATGAATCGGGCTTCATGCTATATGAACCTGGTGAAAAACAAATTTCTTATGAACAACAGAAAAAGATTATAGAGAAAATCTTGGCAGATAAAAACTCAACAATGTTAGTTGCAGATTTAGATCATCAACTTATAGGCTTTATCGCGGCCATTGGAAATAACATAAAGCGAACAAAACATCGTGCTACCGTGGTAATCGGAGTTAAGGAAAATTTTGAAGGGAGAGGCATTGCCTCACAACTATTCAAGCATTTGTTTAAATGGGCCAAGAAATCTGGTATTACACGTTTGGAACTAACTGTAATCAAAGATAACCATAAAGCTTTTAATTTGTACCGAAAAATGGGTTTTGTTTTAGAAGGAGAAAAGGTAAATTCGTTGATGATTAACGGAGAACCAAGGAATGAATATTATTTATACAAATTATTAATAAATGAATAATAACCATAGCTTAATTCCCTAAATCTAATCCTGTTTTGGCCATTCTTTTAGGTTTACCTGCGGGGTTTAAAACAACTTAAAATTAATAAAAGAAGTTTTGTAGTAGAAAGCAAAACTTCTTCATCCATTGTATAGAAAAATGAATTCTTTATATTGTCTTTTCAATGTCTTTCCACATTTCTTGTGCTACTTCCGCATCAAAAGTACTGAATAATCGGTAATTCTCTTCGTCTAAAATCCGAAAATGTTTACTTATCAAATTTCTTTGAAGTTTGAATCCTTTATACTCATCGATATTCTTCCACATAATATGGCCGCCTAAAGTCTTTTCTTGCGGTCGAATCGTTACATCTTGAACAGTAAGTTCAATGATCTCAATAGGATCGCCACCAAAATGCTTTCGTAAAAGTTTACTCTCTCGGAATAACGCACAAATTGCTATGGTTGTCGTCCAATCTGCCAATGCTCGGCCTTTTTCAACTTGAATGATGGTTTTCTTAGTCACACCCACTATTTCAGCCATCTTATCCTGCGTATAGCAATTTTCCTTTCTTAATATTTTTAGATTATCTGAAACAATTTGGATAATAAAATCTCGATCCATTGTATCACCCCAAAACTTTTTAACTAATTTTCGTTTTTCGACATTTTTTATGCAAAATCTTCTCATAATATAGACTATAAAAACGACAAAAAGGTTACAGTTTTTCTGAATATTTTAAATTCCTACTTTTAATTAGTTCTTTCCTACTAATACCCATCAATAAAAGGTGTAGACAAAAGTTGATTATCAACTTCGTTTACACCTGTTTAGGATTACGTTCTCAAACTGCAACCCATTTATTTATGCTGTAGTAAATTTTGATAATCTTTTCGTCATATACCCTTTCCACTTATCTGCAAGTGCCTCGACAGAAAGTAGAGTTTGCATTGCTTCTATATCAGTTGGACGCTGGAAATACACTTCATTGGCCCATAAAATTGATATCTCTTTTGGATCTTTCTCAATTAAGGTGATTTTAGAATCACTTCGTACCTTTCCTTCTTTAAGTACTCGGCAAAAATAGCCAGTGAGTCCTGTATCTACCATACAGTTCATCAAAGTTGGAAGACCTGTCCGTTTATTGATTGTGCTGCAAGGTACTCGACCTTGTGCTATCTGAACGACTGCATCACCAAGCTGATAAATATCTCCTATACATATATCCGATTCCAGCATGTTTGTAACAGTGATATTCTCACCGAAAGCCGAAGCTGGCAAAGACGTCCCAAATTCCTTTTCCCATAGTGCATAATGTTCATAAGGGTAGACACATACAGCCCGATCTGGTCCACCATGATGCTTTAAATTCGCCACTCCATCTCCCGAAAATCCGTCCTTGGTCAACAAGGCCTCGTCAACGGATTCCTTGCAGATTCCCGTTTCTAATAATCGGTCATTTTCATAAGTCATAGTTTTCGGTAACCCGATAGAAAAACTTTTTAAAATTATTTCTTGTTTTGTCATCCGGATAGTACTCACTTTCATATTTTTCTTATTTGATATTTAAATTATAATGTATCATCTTAACAAATGGTAGTTATTGGAACGGTGGCTGCTTTTTAGGAATATAGAACTTTACCAAAAAAATAAACTCCAAAGCAGTCGACTACTTTGGAGTAATGAATTATAAATTTTTTTTACGCTGATTTTGGTTGTTCTTTTTCGTTGCGTTGTCCGCGCGTTTAAATTCATCGTGGTACAGAACTTCCTGAGTTGCCGTCAATTGGTTGTCTTGAACTGTTAATTGCTCATGTGGCTGCTTATGCTCCTTCATGTGTAAACACTCCTCTCATAATTTAGTCATTGTATAGTTTGACCTTTGTTTTCATTGATATTCCTACTGTAAAAAAAGGATAGTAAAAAGAGCTTAAAGTTTTTCAAACCATAGTTCCGCTCATGTTGTATGGCTGGATTTTTGACTTTTAATACAAAACAAAAAAACGCGTAACAGCTAAAAGAGCTGCCCGCGATTTTGTTCTTATAATCGAATCGTCCATCCAAAACTATCTTCTATGGATCCATATTGAATACCTGTTAATGTATCATATAACATTTGGGAAATTTCACCGATTTCACCGTTATTGATCGTCATTTTATCATCAAGATATTTTAACTCTCCAACCGGAGAAATTACTGCTGCCGTACCAGTACCAAAAACCTCTTCCAGTGTACCATTTTGGTATGCTTCAACTACTTCATCAATCGTAATTTTGCGTTCTTCCACTGGAACACCTCTAAATTTTAAAACTTGTATCATGGAGTCGCGTGTTATTCCAGGCAAAATACTGCCGTTTAACGCTGGTGTAACTACCGTTCCATTAATTTTAAAGAAGATGTTCATACTGCCTACTTCTTCTATATATTTGTTTTCCTTGCCGTCCAACCATAACGTTTGGGCATAACCTTCACGGCTTGCAATTTCTTGCCCTTTTAAGGCACTTGCATAATTTCCACCCGTTTTCGCTTCCCCTGTTCCACCTTTAACTGCACGTACAAACTGCTCTTCTACCATTATTTTGACTGGGTTAATGCCTTCTTTATAGTATGAACCAGACGGAGACATAATAATGATAAATTGATATTTTTTTGAAGGATGTACACCTAAATTAGCTTCTGTCGCAATAATAAAGGGACGAATATATAATGAAGTCCCTGGAGCACTTGGAATCCATTCACGGTCCACTGATACCAATTGCTTTAACCCTTCCAAAGCTAACTCTTCATCGATTGCTGGTATACAAAGACGTTCATTTGATCTATTTAACCGTTTAAAGTTTTGGTCAGCTCGGAATAATAACGCCTCTTTATCAACAGTTACATAAGCTTTTAAACCTTCGAATACAGATTGACCATAGTGGAAAACCATCGCCGAAGGATCTAGTGTAATTGGTTGGTACGGTACAATACGGGCATCGTGCCAACCAATACCGTCCGTATAATCCAGGACAAACATATGGTCGGAAAAGTAATGGCCAAAACCCAATACATCCGATGCAGGCTTTTCTTTTGGATTTGTTGTTAACTCTGTTTTAATGTCAAACATTTTTTTGCCTCCGATATTCATGAAAATTCAGAAATTTTATATAATAAACTTCTCACTGTTAATATTACACTTTTTTAGCTAACATACTAGTCTTAAATATTAAAAAATTCTGATAGAAAATTCAAAATTCTGCGCACTTGCGATAAAATTAGAATTTTTCCTAGGTTTTTAATAAAGATATACACCAGCCTATTGAAATTTTTCCGGCAAAAAAGAGAAGCCGGAAAAATTCTTTCCGACTTCTCTTTCTACTGACTTTCCATCGTCTATAAAGGAAGCAAATTTAATGTCTCTTGTTTTTCCAAGTTCGCAATCATTTCAAGCCATTCCTGAGGTTTATTTGGCAGTACCGAGTAATAAATTTTCAAGAAATCCACTACCAACGAGGCTGGGATTTCACTTAAAGCATCATCTGTTGGCATGAAACAGAAATCCAGTCCTGCTACCGCCTCTCCATCATTTTTCCATGATGGATGAACATATGGGAAATCAATACGTTTGTAGCCTAAATGGGATAGTACTTCACGACGAACGAAAGGATTCATGGGCATCACGCCTCCAAAGTCGAAATGCTCTTTCATCAAGTAGGGATTGTAGATTTCTGCAAAGCCGCCCTTTAACACTTCGCCTTGTTCTTCTGCTAACCTCATTAAGTCCTTTTGACGTTCTTGAGCTAAAAAACGTCCAATAGAAAGTCCGGGCTTCCCTATAATCGTAAAGTCTGTCATCGAAATAGACCATCCAGGATAATAGCGGTATTCCGTAGCACCCACTACCTCTCCTTCATGAACAGCGACAAAAACCCGAATTCCCGGATCCTCCAACGGCTCCTTCCAAAGTTCAAATTCCAGTACCTCTTCCGGAGGGAAAACTTCTCCCAAAAGTGTATGTAATTTAGCAAATAAAGGATCATTTATGTCAGTAATACGAATAAATTCCATCTTCAATGCCACTCCTTTTGTAATTTAGTTAATAGAAAAGATATCTTACTTATTCGACATTCCATCCCAAAGTCCTTTTTGAAAACATCAAAATTATGCCCAACTTAGGATATACTTAACACTCATATTGAATAACCAATTTTTCAATATTGATCGATGCTTTCAAACGCTTTAACAAATTCAAGCCAATAATGCCATCCAAATCGAATCCGTAATTCATGGATCCTATCTCTATCTGGATTTGTTCCGTTTTTATATGACCGATTGTAATAGAATCCAATACCTTTGCATACACAATTTCTGAACCGCCTACACCACAAACCCTGTAAATAGGGTCGTCTGCTTCAGGAAAAATGCCGATTGATTCCGCTATCTCCGAGGAAATTATGGAGCAGGATGAACCAGTATCGATTAATACGCGAGTTAAGTGTATGTTTCTTTCTTTATATTGGATTTCCATATCGGTTAATAATAATCCTCCATCGATAATTAATTTTTTCATTGGGCCACCTACCTATGAGAGTATAGATTCTTAGTTTGCTTACTTTGTTCGAATTACCGTAACAATGATTGACCCAATATATGCTTGTCCCAATCAGGGTAGTACGTTAATTATTGAGGGAATTAATGGCACGGGTCTAAATAAAGCACAGTCACTTAAAAGGTAAACGACGGCAATAGCAAAAAAAGATGCTCCTACAAAGGAACACCTCTTTTTGCTATCAGTATATGTAACCCTCTAGAAGAGTTTTTAATTTCTCGGCATATTCTTCATCCAGAATACCATAACCCTCTTCTTCATTATTGCTGACAATACTTAGGCTACCATCAGAATTAAACGACATTCTATATAGATAGAGCTGATCATGCTGATCCTCGTTATCAGTATAAAACAGTGTAGCGATGAAATCTTCTGAACCTTCTATTTCGTGATCTGAATTAGGTTCCCAACGGATTTCTCCCAGCAAACTTTTAATGGAGTCGAGTGTTACCAAATCAATGATCATATTCTCTTCTTCCATAGCTTCATCCTTTACTGCAAGAACATCTACTCTCGACAAATAGATTTCATCCTCATTGGCACAAGCTACTAATAGGATTCCCATTAAACAAAGAAGCAATAAGGAACGAAGATTCTTCAAAATATACCCCCTCAGGCAGGATCTTAAAGACTTAACTTTGCAATGCAATTTAAAAAGTCACTGAAAAAAACCTCTTAAGTCTGGTAGAAGACATAAGAGGTTGAGTAATGCCTTAAACGGCAATATTCGTTTTTTGTTTAATTTCGATATAGCGTAATTGGAGTCCATCAATTTCATGAATCGAGAATGTATAGCCCGCATGTTCGATAACATTTTCCTGCTTTAATTCAACATCTTGGGAGTAATACCACCCACCAAGTGTATCCACATCTGGATTATCAATCTCAATCTTAAGGAATCGCGATATTTCTTCCAATAATATTTTTGAATAGACAATAAAATGCCCCTCTTTTACCTTGCGAATTTCAGGAACCTCATCATCATCAAATTCATCACGAATTTCTCCAACCAATTCCTCTAGAATATCTTCAACGGTAACAAGACCCGAAGTCCCCCCGTATTCGTCCAAAAGAATGGCAATCGGAGTACGTTCTTTCTGCATTCTTGTCAGTAGATCCTGAATCGCTGTTACTTCTGTCGTATAAATCAAAGGATTAATAAATCTTTCCATGGTAAAATTTTCAACAGTAATGCGATTGCTTAACCCTTGAGTTAGGAAATCTTTAATATTAATAAAGCCGATAATATTGTCACGGTCATCTTCGTATACTGGATATCTTGTATAGCGCTCTTCTTGAATTGTCGTTAGTACTTCCTCATATGTCGCATTTTTGTCGAATGCGATAATATCAGTTCTTGGCACCATAACTTCACGGGCAATTCGATCATCGAATTCAAACACCTTATTCACATATTTCAGTTCGTTTTGATTGATTTCGCCGTTTTTATAGCTCTCTGTCATTAGTAAACGGAGTTCTTCTTCTGTATGTGTAAGTTCATGCTCCGATGCTGGTTTCATACCGAAAATCCCTACCAGAATGCGGGCAGCTCCATTTAAAAACCAAATAAATGGGTAAAGAATCTTATAGAAGATCATAATTGGTTTTGCAAATAAGAGTGTTATTGTTTCCGCTTTTTGGATGGCCGCGGTTTTTGGCGCAAGTTCCCCCACTACAACGTGCAAAAATGTTGCAATTATAAAGGCAGCCCCAATGGTGAAATAATGGATATACTGCTCACCAATTCCCAGCATTCCAAAGAAAGGCTCCAGGATAAACTCAAACGTTGATTCTCCGACCATACCAATACCAAGTGCCGTGACAGTAATACCTAATTGACAGGCAGACAAGTATTCATCTAGGTGGGTCGTTACATGTTTGGCGGCCAAAGAGCCTTTTCTTCCTTCAGCTACCAATTGGTCAATCCTTGACTGCCTTACTTTTACAATGGCAAACTCAGTTGCCACAAAGAATGCAGTTAAAGCTATCAAAATAGCAAATATAGTCAAATTTAATGCGGTCAATCATCGTCTTACTTTAAAAAAGTAAGACTTCACCTCCTAGGTTATAAGTAATAATAAAGATTGCATTAAGGCTACACTTTCAGACGAAACTTTATTTTTTATCGAATCCTTTTTCGATTGTTCTTGTTGCTGCATTTGCTCTACCAGGAGTGAAATTTCATTTTTTAATGCTTTCATATGCTGACATATGTTTTGTAAATCCATTTCTTCCGATTGCGTATTCATTTTTTCAAAAGAATTTTTTATGTCATTTAGGCACATGCCCTTTGATTTCATTTCTTCGATAATACGAATGCGTTCAATTGTTTCAGAAGTATAGAAACGATAATTTGAAGTAGAACGTTCAGCTTTCAGTAAGCCAAGATTAGTATAATAATCGATTGTCCGTTTAGTGATCCCGGTTATTTCAGCCAATTCGCCAATTTTTAGTTTCTCGATCCCAATTTACTTTCCTCCAAACCATCACGTTATACTTCTATTATACTGGCATTCTATTATTATTTCTACATAAAGATCTATTTATTTAATGAAATCAATACAGAGCAGATTTAAATAAACTTCGAGCGGGTTCCATTGAATTGGCACTTTTTCTTTATTATATTCAGAAAAGTTTTCAACAGACCAAGTTAGCGATCCCCTTTTGTTTAATTTTTAGTAACTAAATTAAATTGGACTCTTGAAAAGATCAAGATTCAAAATAATTTTACAAAATATCGATAATTTTATTCAACAAGGTATCATTTTGTTTCTAAGCAAATAAAATATTAGGAATTACCTAACATGTTAATGACTTATGATTATATTTTTCAGCTTAATATTTAATTTTTGGGAGTGTAAAACATGGGGGCTATAACCGGGCAGGAATTTATTAGTCGAATGGATCAATTAAATCCTGAAATCTGGATTGATGGAAAACGAATCAGCGGGTTACTTTCAGAACATCCCTGCTTTAAAGGCATACTACAATCAAAAGCTTCGCTTTATGATTTACAACATAATAAAAATATTAAGGATGAAATGACCTTTCCATCTCCTTTAACCGGAAATGCAGTTGGTCTTTCATTTCTAGCACCCAGAACAAAAGATGACATTCTAAAAAGAAGAACAATGATTGAACATTGGGCTACCCACACAAATGGGATAATGGGGAGAAGTCCGGATTATTTGAATACTGTGTTAATGAGCTTTGCTTCCGGTGCCGAATACTTGCAAGGAAGAAAGAATAGTTTTCCTGAAAATCTCACCAATGTATTTGAAAATGCAAGAGAAAGAGACTTATCTTTTACGCATACCTTTATTACACCTCAGGTAAATCGTTCTCAAGTTTACGTTGAAAATAGCAATTTGCCGATTGCAGCGAAGGTAGTTGAAGAAAATGAACAAGGAATTGTAATTAAAGGAGCTCGCCTTCTTGCAACACAAGGTGGATTAACCGATGAAGTATTAGTGTTCAGTGTGGGGAAATTCCTGTTCACCGATGAAGATGAAGCTTTTGCATTCTCCATTCCTTCAAATACAAAAGGCTTAAAATTCATTTGTAGAGATTCATTTATAGGCGGCGAGTCCAATTTTGATCATCCTTTAAGTTCAAGGTATGAGGAAATGGATTCAATTGTTGTTTTTGATAATGTTTTAGTACCTTGGGACAGAGTTTTCTTTTATAACAATGGTGAGGTAGCAGAAGAATTTTTAGAGAAATGTTCCTTCCATGCCTTTGCAAAACATCAAGCTTTAACCCGACAAATCGTGAAAAGCGAATTTGTTCTAGGGCTTGCACAGCTAATGGTAAACACTATCAAGGTTAGAGAATATCATCATATTCAAGAAAAAATGTCAGAAATTATAATTGGTCTTGAAACATTAAGAGCCTTGCTGGAAAAATCGGAAAACCATGCAGCTGTGGATGAATGGGGCTATATGAGACCGGATGTTTCGACTTTACGGGTTGCTGGAAATCTGTTCCCCAAAATCTATCCACGATTTATGGAGATTATTCAGCTAATCGGTGCAAGTGGATTGATTACTTTACCGACAGAAAACGCATTTCACTCCTCTATACGTGAAGATTTAGATCAATACCTTCAAGCAGCATCGAAACCAGCTTTTGACCGAGTTAAAATCTTCCGGTTAGCATGGGATTTAACGATGAGTGCTTTTGGAACTAGACAAACACAATATGAGAGATATTTTTTTGGTGATCCAATTCGTTTATCCAGTGAGCTTTATAACACCTACCCCATCGACTCTTATGTCGATCGCGTCAACCGTTTTCTAGATTTCGATTCAGATTAAACTTAAAACGGAAAACTACTTACTGGATGACCATTGTAAGTAGTTTTTCATTTATACAACAATTATTTTGGGAGCTGGAGACGGTATAACTTATCATCATTAGCAGAAGCCGTGCCTCGTCCATCAGTATTATTGCTAATAAAATACAAAGATGAACCGTCCACATATACATCTCGAATTCTGCCTAGATTTGTAATTAGCTCTCGCGACTCCTTGGTAGTCAAATCAAATTCCAGAACTGCCTGCCCTCTTAGAGCTGCAACATACAATTTCCCTTGATAGTATGAAATTCCTGAAGGAGCCCAAGTTTTATTTGGTCCCGATGTGAAAAGTGGAGAAACCAAGCCTTCCCGTTTCTCGCTTCCCTCAATAATGGGCCAGCCATAATTTTTGCCTGCCTCTATTCTATTAATTTCATCATTTGCATCGTTTCCATGTTCACTTGCATACATTGTACCATCATCAGACCATGCAATCCCTTGAGGATTACGATGACCGAAACTATAGACATAAGAGTTTGAAATGGGGTTATCTGTCGGGATGGACCCATCCAAATTCATCCTCAAGATTTTCCCGCCCAATGAATTCACATCCTGTGCAATGGACGATTCAAGCGCATCGCCTGCTGTTGCATAAAGCTTATCATCCGGCCCTATCTCAAGACGGCCTCCATGATGAACACGTCCGCTTGGTATTTTATCCAGTAAAACTTTTTCTTCCTTCCAAGTATCATCTTGCAATTGTAATATAACAATCCGATTAAATTGACCAGAACTATCATTATAAGTGTAATAAGCAAAAGCCGATCTGGTCTCTTCGAAATCCGGAGCCAGAACAAAGCCTAAAAGGCCTGCTTCCGCTGCTGCAGATAAATTCTTTTCAAGGTTAACTTCCTGCCTCACTGCTTCTCCGTTTTGAATCTTTACAATGCCGCCTGTTCTTTCAGACAAGTAAATGACATCTCCCATTTTTTCAATCGTCCAAGGAATGGTGAGATTTTCGATGATAATTTCTGGTTCTAGCTTACTCTTTACTTCATCAATTTTTTCGTTCTCTTGCTTCGCTACTTCAATCATTTGATCTTGATGATCTGGTTCAGTAGAATCTTGTGTCGTAAAGACCGAACAACCTACTAGCAGAAAACTAACAACGAAAACCAGAAAAATTACTTTTTTCAAGAGGTACTAGTCTCCTTTCTCATAAAATATGCTAGATATATTATTTACCATCCCCCCTAATATTAACCATAAATAAAACCTGTTTCAAACTACGCAGAATTTGAAACAGGTCTTAGATATTAATTTAATTGAGTTTTAATTTCATTTACCAAGCCTTGCAATTCAGCTTCAGTGAAATCATATGTCTCTAAACAAAAGTGGCATTGTGTTTCAATATTGCCTTCTTCTTCGATGATTTCTTCCAATTCATTCACACCTAATCCCATTAGAGCACGGCTATAACGGTCTTTGGAGCATGTACATTGGAACTGTACCGGCATTGTATTCAGAATTTGTACGTTTCCTTCATCACCCAGGACTGCTGCCAAAATTTCTTCCGGTGTCATCCCTTTTTCAATCATTTTCGAAACGGGTTCGATTGTTGCCAGATGCTTTTCTAATGCTGCAATTGTTTCCTCCGAACAACCAGGCATTAACTGAATAATAAACCCGCCTGCTGCCAAAATTGTGTTATCGGGATTAACGAGAACCCCTAACCCAACTGATGAAGGCACCTGTTCACTAGTAGCGAAGTAATAGGTAAAGTCTTCAGCAATTTCGCCAGAAACAATTGGTACCTGGCTTGAGAACATCTCTTTCATTCCTAAATCTTTTACAACAGATAAGAACCCTTCATTTCCTACGCCAGCCCGAACATCCAATTTTCCGTGTTCATTCAGATCAAAATGAACTTGTCCATTAGATACGAAGCCACGGACATTTCCATTTGCATCTGCGTCAATGACCATTGCACCAATTGGGCCATTTCCTTCTACCTTTACGGTAATTTTGTCTTCACCTTTGAGCATCGCACCCATCATTACACTTGCAGTCATAGAACGACCAAGCGCCGCTGAAACAACCGGCCATGTGTTATGTCTTTTTTGTGCTTCTCCTACCGTTTCTGTTGTGCGTGCAGCAAATGCACGAACTTCTCCATTATATCCTACTGCTCTTACTAAATAATCTTTCATCTATAGAAGCTCCTTACTTTAAATCTATTATTTGTTTAACTACAATTTTTTGGGTGTACCCTTGGTTATGGCATCACCTAATATTCTCTTGGATACGTTTAAGCATATCCATTAAACTTTGTAATTCTTCATCACTGAATTGTAGAAACATTTGATTAGCGAAACTTGATTTATCCTGCTGACAGTTCATGATTTGTTTGTAGCCCTCATCTGTTAAATGAACGATTGTTTCACGGTTATCAGTAGGATTTCGTCGTCTGGATACTAACTCATCCGCTTCCAATTGCTTTAGATGGCGCGTAATTGCGGCATGATCGATATTAATAATTTTCTGTAGTCGAGATTGCGAAATTTCATCATACTGCACTAGCTGATACAAAAGCTCAAAGCGGGATAAGCTAAAGTTGGTATTTCTCTCAAATTTTGGACCGAGTTGGTTATTAAGGGTTTTAAAAAGAAACAACAGTTCTTCCTGTTCTGAAATTGTGAACTTCATCCGAATCCCTCCCAGTCCCACGTTTAAATTCCATTTCTGCTACTTGATCTTTGAGCCATCAATCATTGACCCCTCAATAATATAATCTGTTTTCATCTTGAAAGCAAATATAAAGAATAATCGGCTCATCTGGAAATCCATGGAAATACTAGAAACTTCTGATTATAATAGACTTAACTCTGTGGAAGGTTGTGATGAGTATGAATAAAAATAAAAAAGTGATTGAAAAGTGATCTGCAAGAAAGCTCTTTTCAATCTAATAGCTGACCATTTACTAACGAAGAGAGGTTAACCATGTATACAGATAATCATTTAACAATCCGCCCTATCAAAGAATGCGATTTACCAAGACTTTGGGAACTAATGTATAGTGAAGACCAGCCTGAATGGAAAAAATGGGACGCACCCTACTACCCCCATCAGACGATGACCTATGGAGAATTTCAGCCGAAAAGTAAATCTTTAATAAATAATGATCAGTTCTGGGCTATTGAAGTAGACGGTGAAGTTCGGGGCACTATTTCATATTATTGGGAGCATGAACCTTCTAAATGGCTTGAAATGGGAATTGTTTTCCATGAGTCACCTTCTTGGGGAAAAGGTCTGGGTACACGGGCCATGAAATTGTGGATTGATCATCTATTTTCCACAATGCCACTTGTACGGGTAGGCTTTACCACATGGTCAGGAAATGATCGCATGATTCGAGTAGGCGAAAAACTCGGCATGACTCTAGAGGCCCGTATTCGTAAGGTTCGCTTTTTTAATGGACAATACTATGACTCGATTCGTATGGGACTATTAAGAGAAGAATGGGCAGGGATGAATTAAAAACCTTGTAAGGAGTTGGACTTTAATGTCGAGCTCTTTTTCCTTTTTGCCAAGAAACTCTTTAACTCTTAGACTCAAAACCTCCTATTCCCCATCAACTAAGTCTATGCAAGCAGTTAACGTTGAGCAATGGGACTTTCAAAAATATACTTCTACCCTCCTTTTTATTTTTATACCGAATTTTCCATGGATAATTTGCCAAAATTTCATGAAACCGTACTCAATATGAACAATATGTGAAATGTTTCACTAGCTATTTTCTTTTCCCATTTATAGGTGTAAAATGAAATCAAGTTGATATATAACAACAACCGGTTAACATTAATAAAAGCGTTCTGTTATATAACATATAAATCTATTAAATGGAGGAGATCCTATCATGTGGGTAATCACTGTATTTGAGAATAACACGTATCGTATGTTTGAGTATGAAAGCGAAAAGCAAGCAAATCTTGCCCTGGAGGGATTAAAAAGCTCCGCCATTTTATCCTATACCAATTAACTCTTAATTCATCGACATTTTGATTAACCAGATTGCAGCGTTCATTCAGAATAAATAAAAACAAAACACTAGGAGGCGACCCGACATGTGGGTAGTAACAATTTTTGAGGAAAAAACTTATCGCATTTTTGAATTTGAGACAAAAGAAGAAGCTTTGATGGTTTTAGAAACAATCGAATCACCAGCGATTCTTTCTTATACAAAATTAACATTGGTAGCTTAATATTACCGGAGACATCGGTATTCCCGATGTCTCTTTTTTTGGATGGAATAAAATTCAGAACTTTCATTTAACTTATTGACAATTTTGCAAAATTATTGCATATTAGATTCAATATTAATTAGCCCAACGAAGACTAGTAAGTTAAACCCTATTGGCAAGAGAGCGATGTTCACCGGCTGAAAGACATCGTACAAAAAGGATTACTGAACCTACTTCGCCAGCCTCTAGCAAAACTAGACGCAGACTCAAGCGTTATGAGCACAAGTGGGAATTGCTTTTTGCATTCCAATCTAGGTGGTACCACGGAAAAGTAGCCTTTTTCGCCCTAATCAATGGGGTGAAAAGGGCTTTTTGTATTTTTAATGAGTGTAACCCCTATTTAAAGCAATCACTTTTAAGTGTTGCCAACAAAACTTATAGGAGGAACTTTCGTGGAAAAGAAACGTATTGTCGTTAAAATAGGAAGCAGCTCCCTTACCAACTCCAAAGGCGAAATTGACCATGACAAGCTTTGCGATCATATTTCGGCACTTGCCGCATTAAAGCAGGATGGCCACGATGTTTTGCTTGTTTCATCAGGAGCAGTAGCTGCCGGCTTTCGAAGGTTAGGCTACCCATCACGGCCTGTTACATTAAAAGGCAGACAAGCAGCGGCTGCAGTAGGCCAAAGCTTACTCATTCAATATTATTCTGAGCTTTTTAGTAAGCATCAAATCATAACAGCACAGATACTTCTTACGCGTACAGACTTTTCAAAAAAGGATCGCTATAAAAATGCCTATGCGACCTTCACGGAACTTTTGGAACGAGACATTATTCCCATTATCAATGAAAATGACACTGTTTCCGTTTCCGAATTGACATTTGGAGACAATGACATGTTGTCAGCTTTAGTCAGTGGGCTTATTCACGCAGACCACCTGATCATCTTAACGGATATCAATGGTCTATATGACCACAACCCTAAAAATCCGAATGCCAAACAAATTCAGTATCTAACGACTATTACGGAAGATTCGTTGAAAGTCGCAGCTGGTTCAAGTTCCAAAGTCGGTACAGGAGGCATGCAGTCTAAATTACTGGCTGCCCGAACTGCCCTGCAAGCTGGTGTCAAAGTCTTCATTGGCAAGGGAGAGGGAGAAAGAAAGTTAATCGATATACTACAAGGACTAGGTGATGGTACTTATATCGGAAATGATCAAAACTCCCCCCTTCCCAATCCGAAACAATGGATTTCATTTACTGAAGTTTCTGGAAAACTGTACATCGACAAAGGAGCGGCTGAGGCAATTTTACTTAAAGGAAAAAGCTTGCTTCCTGCAGGGATATATAAATTAGAGGGTGCCTTTTACAAAGGGGACGTCGTTGAAGTTTATAGCGAAACGGAGTTGCTAGGCCGTGGAGAAGTGCTATATTCCAGTGATGAACTTGCGCTTGCACTTGGGAAGCGGACAAATGAAATTGTCACCACTTCAATAGAAGTGATTCATCGAGATCGGTGGGTCAAAGTATAAATACTTGCGAAAAAATAATCTTACTTAGGAGGATATATATGACTGGAATTACAACCGAAAGTGAAGTTCGCCATAAAGGCAAACTGGCTAAAAAAGCAAGCTACATCTTGAATACCAAAACTACCATTGAAAAGAATGAAGCGCTTGAAAAAATTGCTGATCAATTATTAATAGATCATATTGCGATAATAGAAGAAAATAAAAAAGATTTAGATGCCGGGAAAGCAAAAGGTTTAACAGATTCTACACTTGACCGGATTATGTTAAATGAAGCCCGTATCCGATCAATGGCAGAAGGGATTCATCAACTTATCAAACTAAAAGATCCTGTAGGCGAGCTATTGGAGAATACAACCAAAGAAAATGGACTTCTGATAGAGAAACGCCGGGTTCCAATCGGTGTTATTGGAATGATCTATGAGGCACGCCCAAATGTAACAATCGATGCAGCTACACTCAGCTTAAAAACCGGAAATGCCGTGATTTTACGTGGAAGCTCTTCAGCCAAATTCTCAAATCTTGTACTTGTTGAAACAATTCACCGTGCATTGGAGCACACTTCCCTTCCACTGGACTCCGTGCAATTAATAGAAGATACGAGTCACGAAACGGCAAAGGAATTATTCCATTTAAAAGAATACTTGGATGTCTTAATCCCTCGGGGCGGAAAAGGTCTAATTGACTTGGTTGTAAGTGAAGCCTCTGTTCCTGTATTAGAAACTGGTGCCGGTAATTGCCATGTCTTTGTGGATGGGAGTGCAGATTATGAAATGGCGTTAAAAATCATTCTTAACGCAAAAACACAACGGCCTTCTGTTTGTAATGCTGCAGAAAGTCTGCTCATTCAACGCAATTGGTTTTCGCAGCACGGTGGTAAGCTTTTAAAGGATTTGGAAGGACAAGGTATTAAGATTATTGGAGACGAGCATGTATGCAGAGTATCCCCGTCTGCAACACTAGCTACCGATGACGATTATGCAACAGAGTTTCTGAGCTTAACATTGAGTGTGAAGGTTGTTGAAAGTGTCTACGAAGCAATTGAACATATTAATCAATATGGCACAAACCACTCCGAATCCATCGTTACGGAAGATATTGCGGCAGCCAACACCTTCCTGAATAGTGTGGATGCAGCAGCCGTTTATCACAATGCTTCTACAAGATTTACAGATGGCTTTGAATATGGCTACGGTGCAGAGATTGGGATTAGTACCCAGAAGCTGCATGCTCGTGGCCCAATGGGGTTACCTGCATTAACATCAACAAAATACTTTGTTTTCGGAAATGGGCAAATAAGAGAATAATAGAACGGCACTTTAAACTTGTTTAAGCTGTTTAAAGTGCCTTTATAAACTTTATTATTTTATTATTTTTTATCACATTTTACAAATTATCGATTAACCAATTTACAGTGCTTTGGTAGTCTGCCTTCCTCTAACCATTCTTCAACCAATCCATTAAAAAAGGTCGGCATCGCCATAGGCACTCCATGACCGATATTAGGTAGAATGATCCCTGTAGAATTTGAATTAGCTGCCACAATATCTTTTGCAGACTTTTTCATAATCGCCTTTTCTTTTTCACCAACAGTAACCAAAATCTTGGAATTAGCCTTTCTAAACTCCTCAGGTATTTCAAATGCCATGTTTTCTTTCAATATTCTAATCATAGCGTCAAATTTTACTTGGACACTTTCTTCATAGTATCTTTCAAAATACTCTTCATCTATGTACAAGGTTTTGGCCTGTAGTTTGGAAAAAAACCTATTTGTAACGAATGGCATCGAAAGTTTGATAAGGGGGTTTATTAAATGTTTCGCGTATGCCATCGGTCGCACCAACGCACTGTTTATGATGGCAGTATCAATTAAATTAGGTTTCATGCTCAAGATTTGAATGATGACTTGGGATCCTAAGGAAAAGCCAATTAAAATTATCTTTTTTCCATTAGATTTTTCTTCGATTAGTCGTATTACTTCTTCCGCACTACCTTTAATAGAGAAATGAATTTCATGATTATTCAACCCATGTTCGGGCAGGATGGGAACAATACAGTGATAATGAGAAAAGTATTGAATTTGTTGATCCCACATCCAATCACTAACTCCGCCTCCATGTAAAAAAACCATCAGTGAAGCCTGGTTATCACCGTATTCTTTATAAAGTAAAGCCAATTGGTTCACCTCTTCTTTTCAATCTATTGAATCAAATGAAGAATACAAGAAACACAAGAAAACTTATACATATTGACCATTGAATCATTTTGTAATTCCAAAGTATCGGTTGTTTTTGGATAAGATATTTTATGACATAAGAAAGGACTCCTATAATACTAATAGTCCCCTTTAAAAATGGGTATGATTTTTGGTTGTCCTCTGACTCTGTTCTTGTTTTTAATGACTTTTTTTCTAGCCTTTGAAAGACGATTCCACTTCCAATGAACAATATAAACGCGGAAGCCAAAATTACTTTTTTAGTTGTTGACCATGGCTGATTTTCAGCAGTCTCATAATAAAATAAATTTAATACCTTCCATTCTTCATTTGCTAGAACGTATTTCATTTTTGCATAAGGGTCAATTAATACCTTTGTCTGCTCGGTATTTAGTTTTACATACAGCTCCTTATCATTAGAAAACTGAAAATGGAAATCCTTCCCTGAGTTTTCATCAAAAATCGTACCATCCCACGGGACCGCATGTTCTTTGGCTTTGTGTAAGATTTGAAAAATTTCATCAAAAGATTCACTTTCTGCAGTTGATTCTTTTAAAGGATAAAAGATTGATTTCAAGTTTAGATTGCTTTGAGGATTGGTATTTTCTAATACAAACACTTTTTCAATCGTAGTTTGTTCATCTATCTCCCCAAATGGAGCAGACGTGTTCTCGACTTCATTTATGGGGAAAGTGGCAGTACTCGTTAATAATAAAAAGAGAAACACAGTACACATACTTACTAATACGATTCCATAGGACCAACTGGATTTCCTTCTATTTTTTTCAAGCTTCGATTGAATAAGTTGCAGTGTTTTTTCTTTTTCACTAGTTGAACGTTCTGCTCGTGTAAGATTTCGTAATTGTTCATCAAGATTCATGATGATCTCCCCCTTCCATTAAAATTTTTCTTAATGCCTTTATCCCACGCTCAGTAGAGTTTTTTACTTTTGTCTCGTTCCAACTTAATATTCTGGCTGTCTCTTTTATAGAAAATCCTTCTATTTTTCGTAAAACTATGGCTTCCCTGTAATCAAAGCTCAGTTGCTGAAGTGCCCTATATAGAATTCTTGACTCCTCATGTTGTACCAACCATTTTTCAGGTACATACGTTGTTTCTTTTACTTCATGCACTTTCGTAAAAGGGAAAAAAGAGATGATTTTCTTCCTCCGATAATGGTCATAAGCTAGGTTTCGTGCAATTTTCATCAGCCAAGTCAATGCACTAGAATCTCGTCTAAATGTATGTCTCTGCTTAAATGCTTTCATAAACGTTTCTTGTGTCAAATCTTCTGCTATTTCCGTTTTTCCTACCAAAAAATATATGTATTGATAAATACGACCATTATGTAACTCATACTCCTATTCAAAATCAAAAGCCAACAATTTTCACCACCTTATCTCTATAGACGATTATGATGGAATAATTACTCAAATAAAACGAAAATTCCCAAAACAATTGCAAAGCATCATCATATCCGCTTGATTTTAAGCGTAAAAGAATATTGAAAAGGGAAGGGAGCTGGAAATTTGTATAAATCCTTGTTTTCTTTAATTCTCTTATTATTAGTTTCGGGTTGTTCCAATGGAGCACAATTGGAACCATCAAATGGGATTTCCCACCATCATCTCCTTCCCCCTACCGTGGAATTGGAAATTGAGGATTCAACCTACTCTACCGAACAAGGGTCTTACTGTTGGAGGAATGAAAATTCAGCGGAATGTTTGAGTCTTGCTTCTCCCATTGAAATTGCTGAAAATATCGAGCCAATAAAGGTTCCGGTTAATAAAACAATCTCCCTCCTCCCAAAGCGCCAACCTTCTCAACAAACCCTCGCGATGACAAATGTGGAGTCCGAGCAAGACGAGGAGATACCTTTAAATAAGGACAACCAATTTAAGGCTCCTAAAACAGCCGGAGTCTACATTTTTAACTACTACGCAATATGGGAAAAAGACGATACGGAGACAAGCGGGGATAGCTCATATATATTCAAGATTGAGGTGGATAAATAAGAGAGGTGCAAAATTCGCACCTCTCCTTAAAATTTTATTGGTTTGTTTCCGTATATTTAATATCTACAATTTCTTCGGTTTGGTTATTAAATGTAATATCGACAAAGACGCCAAATTCACTACTGTCTTCTTTTTTTAGCCAAAGCTTGAATTTTTCAACAGATGTGACACTTCCCACTTCTCTTCCGATATGCAAATAGTCAATTATATCCGCGGTTGGATATTTGGCCATCACATTTTTCATGGCAACTCTTCCCCATTTTGCATAGGATGGGGCAACCTGCTCCGCACTTGCCATTTCACCTTCCGGAGGTTCCGTCAAGATCTTTCCAAGTGCAATCGTACTGAAAACCAACAGCACAGAAACAGCAATTTTTGTTTTCATCGACCTCAATCCTCCTTTCGATTAGTGTTTTCTAATCGAAAGCGGATATTCGTACATTGCATATGTATTAATTAACAATAAAAACATTCATAATCAAGGAATTAATGAGCAATCTAAATAAGTATCATCCAATTATGAATGATTCATACTGGCAATTCTTTGGAGGAATGTAAATGAACCAATTCACCACATTAAATAAAAGCTATATAAATGGACAATGGGTTGATGGTGATTCAGGGAAAAATTTTGATATTACAAACCCTTTTGATGACACTCTACTGGCTACCATACAAATGGCCTCAAAAGAACAAGTCAACCAGTCATTTGAGAACGCTCATAAAGCTCAAAAAGAATGGGGAAAATCACCCGATTTACGCAGAAGTGTTATTGAAAAGGCAATCAGCTTCTTTGAAAGTAATAAAGATGAAATCATAGAGCTGCTAATTGTCGAGTCCGGCAGCAGCTTCATCAAGGCAAATGTAGAATATGGCAGTACCGTCGGCGTCCTTCAAGAAGCGCTTACTACAATTAATCAAGTACATGAAGTTCGTACTGAACAATCTGTTGTGCCAAATAAAATAAATGAAATCCACCGCTTACCTTTAGGTGTTGTTTCTTCCATAGCACCCTTCAACTTTCCATTATATTTGTCAATGCGAACGATAGCACCAGCTCTTGCATTAGGAAATACAGTAGTTCATAAAGCAGATCTACAAGTGAGCTTATCCTCGGGTTCGTTAATTGCAAAAGCTTTTGAAGAAGGCGGGATACCTGCCGGTGTGTTCCAAAGTGTCCTAACAAAAACTTCAATTATTGGTGATATGATGGTCGAGCACCCAGTTGTTCGCCTTGTGAGCTTTACTGGCTCGACGGAAGTGGGCCGTCATATTGGTACAGTGGCAGGAGGATTATTTAAGCGGGTCGCTCTGGAACTTGGCGGAAATGCCCCGTTTGTTGTCTTGTCTGACGCCGATCTGGATCAGGCTGTAAAGGCGGCGGTATTCGGGAAATTCCTCCACCAAGGTCAAATCTGCATGATTACAAATCGAATTATTGTTCATGAAGACCTTTACGACCAATTTGCCGAAAAATTTGTCGAACGTGTAAAATCATTAAAATACGGTGATCCCCGAAATCATGAGGTAATCATCGGACCAATAATTAACAAAAAACAAATTGATTTCTCCTTACAAAATATTTCTAAAGCGAAGGCTCAAGGAACTGAAGTGTTATTGAATGGAGAGTTAATCGGCAATGTCCTTACGCCAACAATTTTCGGCAATGTAGAAAATAACAGTGAACTAGCCCAAACAGAATTATTCGGTCCAATCGTTCCCCTTATCAAGGCGTCCTCTGATGATGAAGCAATTGAATTTGCAAATCATACTATTTACGGATTAAGTTCGGCAATTTTTGCCGGTGATTTGGACCGAGCACGTGAATATGCCCTTCATATTGAGTTTGGCATGACCCATCTAAATGACCAAACCGTGAATGATGAACCAAGGGCTCCATTTGGGGGTATGCGGGATAGTGGTGTTGGACGTTTCGGTAATCCTTGGATTGTTGATGAATTTACAGTAACCAAGTGGATTTCTGTACAAACAAAACCAAGAGAATATCCGTTCTAAATACAAGAGCAAACACGCAGATATTGATTGATATCGATACTTTCAGCAAAGATTCAAAAAAAGGCCCTCATCAACTTGATGTGGGTCATTTTCTATTTCCTTAGCAGAAAATGTTTGAAGGGTTACCCCTCCAAGTCAAATTAAATAAAGGGATGGAATTTTGTAATTTTTCAACAAAAAAACCGCCTCGCGACCCCGAGAACGGTTTATGTAACTTTATATGTTCATCTATACTTAGAAAAGTAAAGATTGCTTATAAAGTTATTCTTTTATCAAGTTACCCTCTGGCTTCCAGATAAAAGTCGGCAAACTATTGTGCATCCCTGTACAACATTAATAGCGGCCTCTATAACAAATCCTAAAGTTTAGGTTCGTTTCCATTATTAAAGACAAGCTTTTGCTTTTTCAAGTTGCAGACGTACTTGATCAAAGCCGGTACCGCCCAGTGAATTTCTGCGTCTTACTGCAGCTTCTGGTGACAGTACGTCATATACATCCTGCTCAATTAACTTGCTTTCACTCTGCATATCCTCCAGAGGGAGATCCAATAAGAAAATGCCTCTTTGAATACAAGTAAAGACAAGTTTTCCTGTGACTTCATGCGCTTCACGGAATGGCATACCCTTTGTTGCCAAGTAGTCGGCAAGTTCAGTCGCATTAGAAAAGTCACTATGAACCGCTTGGTGAAGCTTTTCTGTTTTTACAGTCATTGTTCGAACCATACCCTCAAAGATTTTCAAGGCACCAAGGATGGTATGAACTGAATCAAACATTCCTTCCTTATCTTCCTGCATATCTTTGTTATAAGTCAACGGCGTACCCTTTAACACTGTCAACAATCCCATTAGGTTGCCGTATACGCGACCTGTCTTGCCACGAATAAGTTCAGCCATATCCGGATTTTTCTTTTGAGGCATGATCGATGAGCCTGTTGAAAATGCATCATCCAATTCAATGAATTTAAATTCATCAGTTGACCAAATAATAATTTCTTCAGCAAAACGGGACAAATGGGTCATTAAGAGCGATGCGTTTGAAAGAAATTCCACAATAAAGTCGCGATCACTAACTGCATCCATTGAATTCGCATATACAGCGCTAAATCCCAGCAGCTCAGCAGACTTTTCACGGTCAATCGGGAAAGTCGTTCCAGCCATTGCACCTGCACCTAATGGTAAGATGTCGATACGTTTCATCGATTCATTAAAACGCTCTTTGTCCCGTTCCAACATCCAGAAATATGCCATTAAGTGATGGGCAAAACTAATCGGTTGAGCTCGCTGCAAGTGCGTATAGCCAGGAGCAATCGTCTCTACATGCTGTTCTGCTTTTTTAAGAATCGTTTTCTGGAAAGTTTCAATCAAGTCAACAACTTCTGCAACACGCTTTTTCAGAAAAAGGTGCATATCTGTTGCAACTTGGTCGTTACGGCTTCGGCCAGTGTGGAGTTTGCCTCCAACCGGCCCGATTTTGTCCGTCAACATTTTTTCTAAATTTAGATGGATATCTTCATTTGCAACACTGAACTCGAGTTCCCCTGCCTCTGCCGAATGTTTTAACTCTGCCAAGCCTCCCAGAATTTGCTCTACATCCTTAGAGTCCAAAATTCCTTGAGCACCCAGCATTGTTACGTGTGCAATACTGCCCTCGATATCTTCCATTACTAATTGTTGGTCAAAGCCAATCGATGCTCCAAATTCGTCTACCCAGTTTTCTGCAGACTTTTGGAAACGGCCGCCCCATAATTTCGTCATTTCTTACACCTACTTCTATTCAGACTCTCTGGAAACCTGGGAGTTTGAATCGATTTCGATAAAAATTAATTTTTAGCTACTACTTCTTTGTTCTTGTTAACTTCTGCAGCAACCACTGTCGGAAGACCCCATAATTCAATAAATCCTACAGCTGATGCATGATTGAATTGGTCCGCTTTTGAGTATGTTGCAAGCTCTTCACTATATAATGAATTTGGTGATTTACGTCCTTCAACAATTGCATGGCCTTTAAATAATTTCACGCGAACTGTCCCGTTTACATATTTTTGAGTTTCTTTTAAGAAACCTTCCAATGCTACACGGATTGGGTTGAACCATAGACCTTCATAAATCACTTCTGAAAGCTTTTGTTCAATAATTGGCTTGAAATGAGCCAATTCTTTTACCAATGTGATATCTTCCAATTCCTTATGGGCAGTTAAAAGTACTTTTGCACCAGGAATTTCATACACTTCACGTGATTTAATTCCAACCAAGCGGTTTTCTACATGGTCAATTCGTCCAACCCCATGGGCACCTGCCACCTTATTTAACTCCTGGATAAGATCTGCAAGCTTCATTTCCTGACCGTTCAATGAAACAGGTTTC
Organism: Ureibacillus aquaedulcis; assembly: GCF_030418165.1. Taxonomy (GTDB): domain Bacteria; phylum Bacillota; class Bacilli; order Bacillales_A; family Planococcaceae; genus Ureibacillus; species Ureibacillus aquaedulcis. Next base: position 181,874 of record NZ_JAUHTQ010000004.1, on the reverse strand, counting down.
CCTTCCACGAACTCGATTTCAACAAATTCCGGTTTGTCAGGTGCATTTTCAAGAGAAACAGTTAATCCATATGCTTCTTCTGGTGGAGCTACCCATGGATCTTCCATCACGCCTGCTTCGTTTGCACGACCCCAAAGGTTTTGGTCAATGGAGAATGGCGAATCGATTGTTGCTGGAACTGGTACACCGTGTTTTTCTGCATACTCGATCTCCTCATCGCGGCTCCAACCCCATTCACGTACTGGTGCAAGAACTTCTAAATCAGGGTTTAACGCTTTAATCGAAATTTCAAAACGAACTTGGTCATTCCCTTTACCTGTACAACCATGTGCTACAGCATCTGCATTTGTTTCATTTGCAATCTCCACTAATTTTTTTGAGATAAGCGGACGGGAAAGTGCAGAAACTAATGGATATTTCTGTTCATACCAAGTATGGCCTTGCAGGGAGATTAATGCATATTCTTCAGCAAATTCGTCCTTTGCATCCACCATGTACGATTCAATAGCCCCTACTTGAAGGGCTTTATTCTTGATAAATTCAAGGTCTTTTCCTTCACCTACATCTAGGCATACCGCGATTACGTCCCACCCCTGCTCCTTTAACCATGGAATTGCAACTGATGTATCAAGTCCACCTGAATAAGCTAAAACGACTTTTTTATTTGCCATTATCTCGTACCTCCGTTATGTTATATGTATTTTTATACATTCAATTAATTGTTTATACACGAATGGTACCATTTTATAAAAATTAATTCAAGTGTATTTTTATAAAATGTTGGATTTTTATAATAAATTAAAAAACGCCCAAGTCAAGGCGTTCATATATACTCTTTCATGTATTATTTTTTATTAAAGAAACCGCTTCCCAGCTTTTCTACCAATCGAGGGGCTATTGCATAAAGTTTGCTTGTGGCCGACATAATTCTGGGTAAATTTACTTCTCTAACAGGTTTATCTATAGTCCTCACTACTTCTCTTGCCACATTTTCAGGCTTTAATAGATATCTTTCCATTACTTCACGATACTTATTAGTAGAATCTGCTTTTTGTAAAAATGGAGTATCGATTGGACCTGGATAAACAGCAGTAACCTGGATATTATATGGGGACAATTCCATTCTTAGACCATTCGCAAAACCGGTAATTGCATGTTTGGACGCTGCATATACACTCGCTTTTTTTGTTGGCACTTTCCCTGCTTGCGAGCCAATAAATATAATGTGTCCAGATTTTCGAATGATCATTTGCTTTGCCAATCTTTTAGTTAAGTAGATAGGTGCTTTTATGTTGATATCAATCATATTGTCAATCTCTTCATCCAAGAGGTCATAGGCACTTTCAAAAGTACCTACTCCAGCATTGATAATGGCAATATCAATGGGAGGTAATTGAGAGTATACTCGATCGATGTCCACTAAATTGGATAAATCCCCCTGGAAAACTTTTGCTCCCATTCTTGACAAGGTTGCAAGAGATGATTCATTTCTGCCGGTTGCATATACAACATAACCTTTTTTAATGCAAAGCTCTGTTATAATTCTTCCGATTCCACTTGTTGCGCCTGTTATAAATATTGTTTTCTTATTCATTAATTATGTATATTCCTTTCCTTAACGTTGATACTATGTCGGAACTTCACTAAAAAAGGGTATAGATTATATCTATACCCTTTTAAGACGGTTCCATTCCGAGTAATCTGAACATCTCATCCTTGGAGATCAAGAAATCGGCTAAACTATAGCGGTCCAAAACTTGTAAATATGCATTTAATGCTTCGTTGAGTGCAAATTTCAGCTTGCAGGCAGGTGATAACTTACATAGGTTGTTTTCTGAATCAAAACATTCGACAAGGTGGAAATCTTCTTCCGTATGCCTTACGACTTGTCCGATATTAATGTCTTCCGGTTGTACTTTCAAGCGAATACCACCGCCCCGACCACGAATCGTTTCGATTAAGCCGAGTTGTCCCAGATCATAAGTAACTTTCATAAGATGATTTTTTGATATATGATAGCTATCTGCAATTTCTTGTATAGTTGATAAACGATCATTCCCTTTAATACCAAGATATAATAATACTCTGAGGGAATAATCCGTATATAAAGTTAAGCGCAACTTAAAAACACCACTCTTTCCTATCCTATTATATCACTTTGCTTTTTAATTTTTACTAAAATATCTTGAAATAAAACATATTAAAACTGTATGGAATACTCTCTTTTGTGTCAAATGTGTTAAAGATGTATTTTGAGTACTACTTTGTGTCAGATTTGTTAAAGATGCATTTCTAATATTGCTTTTAAGATTTGCAAGGAGTAAGATGACTTCGAAAGGACGTGATTGTATGTTATCACAACAAACAATAGACATTATAAAATCAACAGTACCAGTATTAGAGCAACACGGTGTAACAATTACAAAAACTTTTTACAGCAATATGTTAAGAAAACACCCTGAGTTATTAAATTATTTTAATCGTGCAAACCAAGCAAGAGAACGCCAGCAAACCGCTTTGGCTAATACAGTGTTGGCAGCTGCTAAGTATATCGATAATTTGCAGGCCATCGTTCCAGCCGTTATGCAGATTGCACATAAACACCGCGGACTTGGAATCCTGCCTGAACACTACCCTATCGTCGGTGAAAACTTGTTGGCAGCGATTAAGGAAGTACTTGGTGATGCTGCTACGGATGAAATCATTAATGCATGGGCAGAAGCTTATGGCGTTATTGCAGACGTATTTATTTCGATTGAGGAAGATCTATACAAAGAAGCTGAGAAAGATGGCGGCTGGAGATTATTCAAATCGTTCAAAGTAGCCAGAAAAGAAGAAGAAAGCGAAGAAGTTACTTCATTCTACTTAGTTTCAGAAGATGGTGAAAAATTACCAGAATATAAAGCAGGGCAATATATCACAGTTCGCGTAAAAGTACCTGGTGACGAATATACTTCTAACCGTCATTATACATTATCGCAACCATCAAATGAAAACGAATTCCGCATCAGTGTGAAACGAGAAGATGCAGTAGATCCAAGAGGCGTAGTTTCAAACTACCTTCACGAACAAGTAAACGTTGGCGATACAATTGAAATAAGCGCTCCTGCAGGCCTATTTACATTGGAAGATAACAGCAACCCTGTGCTATTTGTAAGCGGTGGCATCGGTGTAACACCATTAAATACAATGCTTCAAACTATGGAACTTGGAAGACAAGTAGCATTTGTTCAATGTGCACGCAATGAGAAAGCGGTAGCATTTAAAGAACAAATTGATAAAAAAGTAAACGAATTAAATGGTACGTATCGCGTCTTATTCTCTGATGAAAATGGCTATGTAACAAAAGAAGATTTAGCGCCGTTCATTAAAGAAAATACTGAAATCTACATTTGCGGACCAGCACCATTCATGGAAACAGTCATTTCAATCGCTCGTGAGCTAGGCTTGCCTGGTGATAACATCCACTTTGAATTCTTTGGTCCTGCAATGTCCTTAGATTCACTAGCAAACGCCAACTAAAATATAAAAGCAAAATCCACAAGTAGTCCTAACCTACCTGTGGATTTTTTTATAGACGAGTATATACCATTACACCATTCACGATTTCTTCACGTACAAGTTCATCCCTAACTAAACAATCCAGGTATCCTAGGGTTTTTGATAATGTTAACCCCAATTCTGTCTTATAATGCGCCTGATATAAATCCATAGTAAGCTCAATAACCGTTTTGGGGCGATCCATATGTTTAATCAGTTGATTAAGACGGATATCATCTTTCGCTAAACGCTGCTTAATCAATTCATTGACTCCCAGTATATCTTCTCCGTGACCCGCATATACTTTTGCAACATTCAACTCAAACAGATGTTTTAATGACTCTTGCTGTTGTATCAAAGCTTTGGGCCGAATAGTTGAAAGATCTGTCGGCGGTTCAACCAAGGGGTTTGCAGCAACTTTGTCCAATAAGAGATCGCCGCCAATAACTTCATTTGTAGATTCCTCCAAAAAGATTAGATGGCTTTGTGCATGACCCGGTGTATAGATTGCTTTTAGTCCAGGATGTCCAGGAACTTCTTCTCCATCCTTCAGGTATTTTGTTAAAGGGGTTGAACCATATAATTTCAAAGCATCTTTTGACTCTACTATTTTTTCAAGATACTTTTCAGGAACCGCTTGCAGTTGCATCTGATGTCGATAGAAGTTCGAACGATAGGCCATAAATTCAGGCGTCCTAAGCAAGAAATGGTCATTATATTCGTGACCGATGATTTCGGCTTCGGGAAATGCATCCACCCAGCCAGCATGGTCTGGATGATGGTGGGTTAAAACAACTTGCTCTATGTCCCCTAGCTTGTAACCCGCTTCCTGAATGCCGTTATTTAACGCATTTAATGCATCTTGTGTTTTAGGTCCGACATCAAAAAGCGATAACTTATCCCCTTTTACCAAGAAAGCATTTACATCCCCTATCGGATATGGAGTAGGTATAATTATTTTATGTATATTCATGGATCATCCCCCTAGTAGTGAAAGTAAAACTATTTTTTCCATATAATGAATATCTATTCATCCATTCATTTTATCTCTTTTTCTGTAATTCGTCACCTATGTAATTGACAGATTGAAAAAGTGTGCATATAATTTTCATAATTCAAAAATTTATAAAACGATGATGAAGACAAGTAAATGAACTTATGGTTCCAGAGAGTGCTACATTTCGGTGCAAGTGGCATAACCCGCTAATTCATTGAACCTACTTCGGAGTAGTTATGAAAACATAACCGTCCCCTCTGCGATAAAGAGGATTCAAGTTGTGCCCATGATTTGGGCAAACAAAGGTGGTACCGCGGAAAAATTGCTATTAGCGTTTTCGTCCTTAGTATAAGGATGGAAACGCTTTTTATATTGAAATGGAATTTTTTGGCTAATTTCAATAGCTCGTTAATTTTCGTCCTTTGATTGATTACTCCGTTTCATTCATAATGGCGTAATGGTGCATTATAGATCTGCTTTATGAAATGAACTGGACCTATTAAAGGTCTTTCTAGAGTAATCTTTTTCAGGTTCTTTGTAAAACAAACAGGACTTATACTTTCAATCGAAATTAGTACATCATTTGCTTTGGTCCTTTTTTGGTTTGGTGGTTCTAAGGGAAGTTCAAACAGGATAAATATCACTATATGGAGGGATCGATATGCAAAAAATACTTTTTGTTGGCGCAGGTTCAATGGCTGAAGCTTTAATCCAGGGTTGGGTAGAGCAAAAAGTGATTCCAAGCGAAAACATCTATGTAACGAATCGTTCGAAATTTGAAAGATTAATTGAATTAAATGAAAGTTATGCTGTCAATATACTGGTTGATCATGAAAAGATTCGTGAAATGGATTTAATCATTTTGGCCATGAAACCAAAAGATGTCCAACCAGCAATGGAAAGAATACAACCTTTTATAAGCGAAGATACCGCAATACTTTCTGTACTTGCAGGAATACCCATTCAAACGATAGAAGAAGGCATTGGTAGGCGGCCTATTGCACGGGTAATGCCTAATACTTCTGCTACAATTGGTATGTCCGCTAGTGGGATTGCATTCAATGAACAAGTAGATGACTATCAAAAAGTGCTGTATTTGCAGATGCTTGAAGCAATCGGCATTGTTATTGAGGTGGAAGAAGATAAATTGCATGCTGTTACGGCTCTTTCAGGGAGCGGTCCAGCTTATCTTTATTATCTACTGGAAGCTTGGGAAGCCGTAGGAGCTGAATTTGGATTATCAAAAGAGGTAGTTCGCGAATTAATGGTGCAAACAATTGCTGGTTCTGCAGCCATGCTTCAATCAGTAAAAGAAGAGCCAACTGCTTTACGAAAAAAAGTAACAAGTCCAGGGGGGACAACCGAAGCGGGTATTACGGCTCTTGAAAATAATCATTTTAATGAAGCCGTATATGCTTGTATAAAAAGCGCTGAAGCAAGGTCAAGGGAATTAGCAAAAGGTCAATAACTTAAAGAGTTTCTAAGTGCAATCATTTGACCAACTGGGTCATCTTGCAACATCTATTTGTTATTTCTATGTTGATTTTTCTTCACTAAAGCATTATATTTCCTAGGAAATGTGGTTTTTTACTATTATTTTATGTCGAAAAGTGTATATTTTCCTATCTTTATCTTTCACTATTTTACAAATATCTATCTTTTTCAATTAAAAACGCGTGAACAATGTTGAAATTTGCACACGCGTTTTGCTTTTTTTCTTAATTATAAAACACCCGCTCGAATACGTTTTAGAATTGAGTATGTCGTATAAATCGCCATAGGACATAAAAGTGCAGCTAATAAGAACCAGAAGTTAAGTGCATCTGCTGTTTTTAATGCCGTAAAGTTTGTTGCGATATAAATCAATACTCCAACCAACAATAAATAACTAAGTACATTCGGAAAAATTACTAGTAAACGTAAAAGTGCGGGACTTATTTTTGGCTGATTCATCAAATCCCTCCCTATTCTAATCTTATATATAAATTCTCGAATAATCTATAATTTTCTTGGAATTATCGAATTCCCATTACAAGTTACAAAATGTTCGTTACTATCTTAGTGCGTTTATGCGAATGAAAAAACAAGCTTTTTCTAAAGCTTGCTTTTACTGTTATTATACCTCGGACAGTTCACCGCTTTTCCATTCATAATGCGAGAAATCGTGAGCGATAAAAGTATTGGGAAAAACCTCTCTCGCCTGATTTAATAACGCTTCAATATCATGGGGCAGGAAACGGGAACTAATATGATTTAATATTAAATTTTTGGCTCTACTTTCTGTTGCTATTTGTGCTGCCTGCACATTTGTTGAGTGGCCATAGCTTGCTGCTAAATGCTCGGTTTTATGATCGAATGTTGCTTCATGTACAACAACATCTGCATCTTCACACAGGATTTTGGCGGTTTCACAGTACTTCGTGTCCCCTAAAATAGTAATTGTAAATCCTTTTTTAGGTGGTGATGTAACCGACTGACTTAACACCTTCGTTCCATCTTCCAATATAACATCTTCACCATTCTTTAATTTTCCTAACAGCGGCCCTTTAGGAACACCTAAATTCCTTGCCTTATCAATCAGAAGCTCTCCTTTTAATGGTTTTTGCTCTATTCGATAACCAAAACAAGGGATTACATGTTCAAGCAGCTGTGCTCGAACAGTAAATTGATCATCCTCAAAAATCACGCCATCCTGTACTTCGACAAATTCAATTGAATAAGTTAAATGCGTCTTTGAAATATTTAATGTTGCAGTAACCCACTCTTTTAACCCTTTTGGACCAAATAGGGTTAATGTATCCTCCCCACCCAAGAAGGAGCGGGAGCTCAAGAAGCCAGGCAGTCCAAAGATATGGTCCCCATGTAAATGGGTAATAAAAATTTTCTCCACTTTTCGGGGACGTATCGTTGTATGTAAAATTTGGTGCTGTGTTGCTTCCCCACAATCAAAAAGCCAAACAGTGCCGCGCTCTTCTAATAATTTTAATACAAGGGCACTTGTATTTCTTTCTTTCGAAGGCATTCCCGCCCCTGTTCCTAAAAACTGTAGCTGCATTTAAACTCTCCCGTTCTTATATTTCTTTTTTTCCATAGAGACTATATTCAATATTTATCTAGTGGTCCTTTAAATCTTCGAGGAAGTCTTTACTAAAACTTGTTTTGGAAGCATAGCTAGGGTTATTAATTGCGATTCCTTTTTGAATTGCACCTTTTCCATACTTCTTTTCTATCTCATCGATTAGCTCATAGATTGGTTCTTGTTTAGCAAATTGTTCAAAGTTAAAGATGGATAACTGTTCAACTGATTGCTTTCGATCCAGTACATTGGAAATCGTAATTCCCAAAAGTCGTATCGGTGCTCCATTCCAAGATTTATGAAATAATTGGATTGCTTCTTCATAAATTATTTCTTTATTATAAATAGGGTTTTGGAAGGTTTTGCTCTTTGAGTGGTTGTGCCAATCCGCATCCCGGATTTGAATGCTGATTGTGGATCCGCATAACTTTTTCGCATCCAACCGTTCCGCTACTTTTTCGGACAGTTTTAAGAAAGTCTTTTCGAGTTCCTCCATATCTGTTTCATCAAATGGCAGCGTCGTGGAGTTTCCGACACTTTTTGTTTCGTAGATCGCATTGGGATCCACCTCTCGAGAATCTTCCCCATTCGCACGCATTCTTAAGCGAACTCCATTTTTACCCAAAGCTTGCCGAATAAGATATTCATCAACATTTGCAAGCTCGCCAATTGTATTTATTTTTATTGCAGCAAGCTTTTTGGCAGTACTTTCTCCAACACCATGCATCTCGATTACAGGCAACGGCCATAACCTTTCCTTTACATCTCGTTTCCTTAATACCGTTATGCCCATCGGTTTTTTCATGTCGGAAGCAGTTTTAGCCAAAAATTTATTCGGTGCAATGCCAATCGAACAAGGAAGGTCGAGTTCATTTAAAATCCTCATTTGAATCTCTTTGGCAATATCAATCGGATGCTGCCCTGTTCCATTATTGGTAACATCTATATACCCTTCATCAATGGATACAGGTTCTATTAGTTCCGAGTAACTTCGCAATATTGTAAACATTGCCTTTGATGCAGCTCGATATTTCGGAAAATCGGGAGGCAATAAAATTAAATCAGGACATTTGCGAAGGGCCTCTCCAACATTCATCGTTGTATAAATACCTTTTTGGCGCGCTTCATAAGAACTCGTAACGATAATTCCTCGGCGTTCTTTCGGGTTGCCTGCAATGGCGATCGCCTTCCCTTTTAAATCTGGATTATGAGCCTGTTCAACCGATGCATAAAAACTATTCATATCAACGTGAAAAATAATCCGTGCCTTTCCCATGCCCTCACCTCCCAATCATGATCAAGTGTTTATGTAAATATTAGCATACTCTTTTGGCAGTTGCATTTTAGTAAGGTGGTTTAAACAGTATTTGAAGAATGATTTAGATGCACTTCTTCAAGCTTGTCTAATTTTGGAAAGTGCTTCATCTCCCTTATGATGCACTTCCTTGACTCAATATCGCGATACAAAGTGCTTCATCCCCCTTATGATGCACTTTTCTAATCTGAATCAGCCACTAAAACTGCTTCTTCCCTCCTATGATGCACTTCTTCAGCCTAATTTCGCTTCACAAAGTGCTTCATCACACTTATGTTGCACTTCCTTGACTCAATCTCGCGACGCAAAGTGCTTCATTCCTCTTATGAAGCACTTCCCTGACTTAATCTCGCAACACAGAGTGCCTCATCACATTATGATGCACTTCTCCAACCTAGTCGCAGTATCGAAAGTTCTTCCTCATGACATTGATGCATTTTCTTAAACTAATATCACGCCCTGACCCGTCCCCCCCATTCAAAATCACCAGAAATAAAAAATAGGTGAGGAAAATAATTTTCTCCTCACCTCTCTTCACTATATACTTAGGCTTTTACTTGTTGCTCTTCAAGCCATTTGATTTGTTGTTGAACGAATTCTTCAGATAGATTGTGATTTACGATATAGCGGTTGCGTTCGTGTTTTGAACATTCAATCGTACAGCCACCTAAATGCTTTAATTCATTTTCTTCGGAGCTGATAATTTGTTTGTTGCATTCAGGGTTTGCACAGTTAATGTAGCGTTCGCAAGGAGTGCCATCGAAATGATCTTTTCCGATAATTACATGTTCAACTTGGTTGATCGGCACAGTTAAGCGTTCGTCAAATACGTACATTTGACCATCCCATAATTGTCCTTTTGCAACTGGGTCTTTACCGTAAGTCGCAACACCACCATGCAGTTGCCCAACATCTTCACCGATTCCCTCACGTTTTAACCAACCTGAGAATTTCTCACAGCGTATTCCACCTGTGCAATATGTTAATACGCGTTTACCTTCGAACAATTCGCGGTTGTCACGAACCCATTGAGGTGTATCACGGAAAGTTTCTACCTCCGGGCGGATTGCACCACGGAAGTGGCCCACATCATATTCATAGGTATTACGCACATCTAGTACTACTGTATTTTCGTCTTGCATTTCATCTAAAAATTCTTCAGGTGAAAGGTATCGACCTGTAATTTCATGTGGATTGATATCATCTTCCAAGCTTAAGTTCACTAACTCCGGACGTGGACGTACATGCATTTTTTTGAAAGCATGTTTGTCTGCTTCGTCGATTTTAAAAACAATTCCTTCGAACAATGGGTGATTTTTCATCATTTCCATGTAGGCATTTGTATCTTCGATAGTTCCTGAAACAGTCCCATTGATCCCTTCATTAGCTACTAAAATACGGCCTTTTAGATTTAATTCTTTACATGCACTTAGATGCTCAGCTGAAAAAGCAGCTGGATCTTCAATCGTTGTATAATGATAATAAAGCAAAACTCTGTAATCCATATATATTCCACCTATCATGTATATTTGCAAGATATATTGATAGTATATCTTTCGTTCTTTGGAGGCTTCGGTCAAGCGTGAAACCAAACAAAAACAGCGGATATAATTATATATCACACCGTCGAATGATGCAAGAAAACTTTCATTTCAAGACACCAGATATCCAATATATCATAAAAACATTAACGTTTCCATCATAAATAGGTCTGAATTCTCGTTTTCTATCAGATATTAATTTAACAATAATGAAAGAATAAAATCAGATTGACAACTTTTTCAAACTATACTAATCTTTTTTTGTAAACTAAAAATATAAAAGGTTAACTCAAAAGGGGATGAATACATGCAATCTAGAACATATTCATATGTAGTTACCGCTTTCGGTGCAGCCATTATCGCTGTACTTGCCCAAATCACGATTCCACTGCCGCTTATTCCAATTACCGGCCAAACACTTGCTGTTGGACTTGTTGCCACAATTTTAGGAAAGAAAAATGGGACCATTGCAGTTCTACTGTATATCTTGCTTGGAGCAATCGGCTTGCCTGTTTTTTCAGGCTTTTCCGGCGGACTTGCTGTTCTCGTAGGACCAACAGGCGGCTATATCATCGGATTTTTAGTACAAGCTTATTTAATGGGCTTGTATATGGAGAAATTCGGCGTGTCCTTTACACATTCAACTATTGCCAATCTATTCGGGATGGTTATTACACTTGCATTTGGTACAACATGGTTGAAAATTGTCGGGGACTTATCTTGGACTGCTGCATTTATGGGTGGAGTTTATCCATTTATAATCGTTGGAATTATTAAAGCGGTAGCAGCGGCTTGGCTTGGAGTTATTGTTCGCAATCGATTGGAAAGTGCCCAATTGCTTAAGCAACTTGCATAGAGTCAAAAATCAACCCATAAACATAGAAACCGAGCTATTCAATTGAATAGCTCGGTTTCTCACGTTAATAAGTAAAACTCGTCCATTCCTTTACTCTAGGAATGCCAACATCTTGATTATACGATTGGTCTTTAACGTATACCTTCGTCGCTATGTCGCTTAATGTGTGAAGAACTGCCGGTTTATCATCAAAGTAGAAATCAAGGTCTAGCTGTCTAATAATCTCGATTTTCTCTTGATCCTGCATACCACAGAAAAACCGCTGCTCATGAACAGGAAAACCTTGATCTTTTACCCATTCTTGCGTTTTTTGGCAATATTGTTTTGGGCGGGATGTAATATAAAAGATTTCATGCCCTTCTCTCTCAAGTCGATTCAGTAATTCCAGCGCGCCGTCAAAAGAAGGACAATCAGTAAAATAGATTTCCTCCAATAAGCTGTTCCACATTTCGCCTCCTGCCACTTTATCCAACCCAAATGCTTCATGGATTTCAACCGTTTTTAATTCGCGAAAAATCTCAACCCCAACATTTTGATTAAGTTTACGATTATAAATGTGGAAGGCATGTTCTCTTAAATTAATGAGTGTATCATCTATATCAAAACCAAATCTCACAAAAAATTCCTACTTTCTCATCTTGCTTCAATCATTTTAAAATTTAAAAGGCTATTTGGTTTAAAGTACTATACTTTTTCATTAGCCAATTTCAACCGATGGATATGCCGTAATGCAAAGGTCCGGTCCAATTTGTTCAATAGAATCGAATTCCAGCTGAAGCGCTTCATCGATACTTTCAATATCCGTTCCGGCAAATGGAGTTTTTGAATTTCTTCCACCTAATATCTTGGGGGCCATATATAAAAGTACTTTATTAATTAACCCGCCTCTTAAGAAGGATGCATTGATCTCTGCTCCACCTTCTACCAGTACATCCGTAATTCCCAGTTTATAAAGTTCATCCAGCATTTCATTCAGGTTTAATCCATGCTCGGATTTTGAGACAGTCAGGATGTGAACACCTTTTTCGGTTAGTTGCTCAACCTTTGTCCCTTCGACACCATTAGCGGAAACAATAATCGTTTTTGCTTCAGTTGTATTTACGACATTTGAACTTAACGGGGTTTTCAATTCGCTATCCAGAATGATACGAACAGGATTTTTCCCCTCACGATGTGGGAGTCTTGTTGTTAGTGATGGATTATCCGCCAATACTGTCCCCACACCTACTAGAATGCCATCTACTGCATGACGAAGCTTGTGAACCTGCAATCGTGCTTCTTCGCTTGTAATCCATTTTGAATGCCCACTGTGAGTTGCAATTTTCCCATCCATTGTCATCGCAAACTTCGAGATAACAAATGGCTTATTAGTAATCATATTGTGGATAAAACGCTCATTTAACTTACGTGCCTCTTCTTCCAATAAACCTACCTCTACTTCAATCCCGGCTTCTCTTAATAAGTTGATCCCGCGACCTGCAACTGATGGGTTTGGATCCATTGTTGCTACGACCACACGACTAACTTCCGATTCTTTTACTAATTTTGCGCAAGGCGGCGTTTTTCCATAATGAGAACACGGTTCCAGCGTAACATATAAAGTAGCACCTTTGGCATGATCTCCAGCCATATTAAAGGCATGTACTTCGGCATGTGGTTCTCCTGCCTTGCGATGTAAGCCAGTCCCAACTATGACGCCGTCTTTTACAAGGACTGCCCCAACGCAAGGATTTGGATTCGTGTTCCCCCTGGCTGTGGCAGCAAGGTCTAAAGCTAATTGCATATATTCACGGTCACTCTTCATCACTCACTTACACACTCCCTATACGGTTAGTTGCTCTTTGGGTATATGACCCGATTTTTTCACCTTGGTTTCAAGGTAATGACGATTCGTTTCAGTTAAGCCACCCCATAGCGGAATATGATTATGTGCAAGTAAACCATGCGATTTTAAGGCAGCAAGTTTTTTGGGATTGTTTGTAATCAATGTAACCGGTTTTGCTCTTAACGTTTCCAAAACACGAACCGCTTCTTCATAATTGCGTGTATCATCTTCAAATCCCAGTGCATTATTTGCTTCTACAGTATCGTAGCCTTCTTCCTGTAAAATGTATGCCAAGGATTTAGAGAACAAACCAATTCCTCTTCCTTCATGGTTTGCTAAATAAAAGATGGCGCCACAGCCATGTTCTTTAATCATCTTCATTGATTCATGTAGCTGATAGCCACAGTCGCAACGTTGACTTCCAAAAATGTCGCCGGTATGGCAAATACTATGCATACGGATAATCGCATCATCCGCATTTGCAAAATCTCCATAAACCAGGACCGACGATTGTTGTTTTGAAGCTAAATCCGCATTAACGATCGATTGCAGAATGGATTCCTTTGTATTCAATTCTTTGCCTACTGTTGCCCATGTATACCATTGGAACGTTGTCTCGAACTCCCCTTGTTTCACCGGCAATTTCACTGGACCCACCACAGCTAGATTTTCTTTATCATTAAATGAAACAATATTCATCTTCTCTTTTAAAATTTTATTCGCATTTGTAAAATTCTTCATTATTCTATCACCTATCTTTTTGTAATCATTCGTGAGGAACTTTTTGCATACCACTTACTTTTCGTAACTAAATATATAATAATAACTACAAAAGGTCAATTCAATAATATCTAATTCTTACTATCTTAATATGGTATATGACTTTGCACTTTAAATATAGCTTATGTAGAAACTGAAATCAAAAGCAGTGTTTCCACACAAAAGACCAGAAAAGAAAACCAGAAGAAATCGGACGCTATTTCATATCGGTTTCTTTTCATGTATCAATGAAGCAATCTCTATTTTATTGGCAAAAAAGAGTATATACAAAGTTCAAAAACTTTATATACACTCTTTATTTAAATAACATCTATTAAATTCTTGCAAAATGATTATATACGTCATTTAATGTTTCACAACCCAAGTATATCACTTTTTCGACATAAACACTCCATATTTGAGCCGTCATTTTGGCGTCCCCTAAAGCATGATGGCGGTCCATGATGGGAATGCTATTCTGCTCACATAGATGCTCTAATGATAAATTATGAAAATCGCGATCTACTATTTTATAGAGGAAGGATGTATCCACAATACGATGCTTGAACGGTGTTTTAAAAATTTTCGAGCTTGCATGCTGCATGAAGCTTCGTTCATGGGTTGCATGGTGCGCTACAAGAGTAGCATCTTCCACAAATTGAAAGAAGTTAATTAGAACATCCGATAAAATTGGTGCTTCACGGACGTCAGCGGTCGTAATTCCCGTCAGATTGATGATATTTTCCGGAACTTCTTGATCATAGTAGACAAGAGAGTAAAATTGCTCTTCTTCTATAATCGTTGTCCCCTGCATTTTAATTGCTCCGATGGATAAAATCGTATCACCTTTTTCGGGAGAGAATCCTGTTGTCTCAATATCGAAGATCACCACTTTCAATTTATCCAATGGTGTACTCATGGCATCGTCTTTATTAATTTCTTTTTGAAGATGTCTCAAGTATGCCATTTGTTGAGAATTTTGAATGCCACCAATGCCACCATGTACACGTTTCCCTTGTATCCCTCTCAGTAACTGCATAAATGGTTCAAATGCCATTTTAACACCCTTTTCTTATGCACGCTTTTCACTCGTTATCGCTGACCAGCTCAATAACCGCATCGTGCAGTTTTTTTCCGCCCTTCAAGATCCCTTTGATCTCTTTTCTTTGTTCCCTGGTTAGATCCTTAACATTTAAGTAATGCGTATCATCATACTCATTTACATGAAGTAAAGTTAATCGATAATTCATTAACGCAGAAAAGTTTCCGTAACTGCTTTTTAGCAATCCTTCATATTCCGCTATTTTTTGCAGTTCTTTCATTCTCTCTAATGTCGCCGTTTCACACAGACCTTCTTTAATAGATAGGAGACGAATGGAATTGACATATGGTAAAAAGGCAACGTATTTTAAATTAATAGATCCCTGGTACTTTCCATGTTGTTCCACTAATATCTGCCCCATGGGACCTATGGCATTTTTGACATGTTTAACATTAGCCATAAACCTCCCCAGCAATAACGGATGCTCTTTTTGATATTGATGGATATCTGTTTTTAATTGTTTTATACAATCTTCTTTTCCATATAAAACCCTTGCATCATAAAAAATTTGCAGATATCGGATGGATTCCCAACTTTCATCTTCCATCCACTTGCTAATTTGTTTTTTCCAATCGTTATACGATTTACACCAGACCGGGTTGGAACTCATGATATATCCCGTACAATAAGGGTACCCAGCAATATCCAAGCCCCTGGATAACTCTTCTCCAAGAACCTTGAAGTATAAATCATTCTCAGGAGTGGATTGCTCATAAATAATCCCATGATCCTGGTCGCTAATTAGCCCTTGCTCTAAACGTCCGCCACTGCCAGTTATAAACCAGGTAAAACTGCAGGGCACCTCTCTTTCTTCCATATTTTCTTTTGCAACTTCCAATACTTTCAGCATGACTTGATCATGAAATGTGTTGAGTGAAACGTTATCTGCTAAAAAGGAGGAAATATTGGCATCCTTCCATACTTTTATTGACTCATACGTTTCCAAAAAGAACACTTCCTTTATAGAAAAAGCCTCTGAAAATCAGAGGCTTTTTGTTTAAGTATAAACTTATATAAATAGTAGTTTATGAGAATTTTTCTTTCGTTGCAGCCGTAGCTAATTTTGCTTCTTCCAAAGCCATTTGCTCTGGATATCCATAACTTCCGTGTTCCGACATATCCAAGCCCATGATTTCTTCTTCTTCAGTAACTCGAAGACCACCCATAACTTTATCCATGATCTTAAGTATAACAAATGAAACTACAAATGCATAAGCACCAGCAGCAACTACACCCAGAGTTTGAACTCCCAGTTGTTCCCAGCCACCACCATAGAATAATCCTGCTTGACCCCAATCAATATCAGTCGATAATGCCGGCAAAGCAAATAAGCCATTAGAAAGTGTGCCCCAAACACCAACAGTACCGTGTACTGATAATGCAGCGATTGGATCATCAAGTTTTAGTTTTTCAAAGAATTGCATACTGAATACCATCATCACACCACCGATTAAACCGATGACTACCGCAGCCCAAGGAGCAACAAATCCACAAGAAGCAGTAATTGCAACCAAACCGGCGAGTGCTCCGTTTAATGTTGACGGCACATCCGCTTTACCTGTTTTAACCCAAGCCGTAAACATTGCTGCAACGGCACCAGCTCCAGCAGCCAATTGCGTATTTAAAATAACATAACCCAGGAATCCATCAGCAACACCGAATGTACTTGCACCATTGAAACCGAACCAACCTACCCAAAGAACTAAAACACCTAGAGTAGTATATACTTGGTTATGACCAGCCAGGACATTAGATGAGCCGTCTTTGTTATATTTACCAATACGAGGTTTTAAGATCATTGTTGCAGCCAACGCAGCCATGGCACCTGTTAAGTGAACAACTGTCGAACCAGCAAAGTCTTGTTTACCGTGTTCAGCTAACCAGCCGCCACCCCAGATCCAGTGAGCAACTACCGGATAGATGAAAGCAGAAAACAGAATTGCAAAGATTACATAAACGGATAATTTTGCACGTTCAGCAAATCCGCCAAATGCAACTGTAAGGGAAATTAATGCAAACATTACTTGGAAAGAGAAGTCAACCGCCGGAGTCAATCCTCCCGCTTCTTCTGCAGTCGTTGTATCTCCATAGAAGAAATTTGATAATCCGATGAATGGATTTCCGTCACCGTATATAAAGCCATAACCCACAGCCCAAAACACTAAAGTTCCAAGACCTGCCGTAAAAATTGTTTTACCAGCTACGTGACCGGCATTTTTCATTCTTGTTGAACCTGCTTCAAGTAAAATAAATCCACCTAACATAAAGAATACTAAAATTGCACCAATTGCTACCCACAGGTTATCCATCAGTACTACAACAGCTTCCATATAATTCATTCTCCCTTCAAAATCAATTCTCCATGTTACGTTATATTATTCTATGATGTTAGGAAATGTAACACGTTTTATTAAAATTAATTTTACATTATATTCCCTTTATGTCAATACAATTTTCATAACTTATTTTCATTAATGTTAGAAAACGTAACACAGAAATAAAAATAACTGATTTATAGGAGTTTTTTCATTGAACAAAGGATTTTTAGTCGCCCTACTTGTATGCAGTTACAGAAAATCAGTGAAATTTCCTTACGTATCTTTTAGCTATCCAAGTGTATTAATAGGGACAAAGGTTCACTCAGGAAAGGAAGAATTAAGATATTTCGGAATCTTCCTATGTAATATTTAATAACACCATCCAACATAGCAATGTATAAATATGAATCTTCATTTTTATGTTTTTTGAGTTCATTATTGACATAACAAAAGCTCCAGAGAGTCAAATCTCCAGAGCCTTCTACATTTCTATTTCAATATTATTAATTAAGAATTTTTATCTTTACTTGCTTTCGACCCCATTGCAATGCCTCGTTTTGTGTTGGAATGAAAACATCGATTTTATTTCCTTTTATGGCACCGCCTGTATCTCCTGCTATTGCTTCACCATATCCCTCTACCCAGACCCTAGAACCAAGCGGAATGATATTTGGGTCAACAGCAATTACCCTTTGATTCGGGTTGGAGCGCAGGTCAATACCTATTGCCGTTGTACCGGAACACCCTTCACAATATGCAGTATAAGCTGTGGCAGTTACCATAAATTCCTTCCCGGAGTCCGGTTCTTCTTCTATTGTACTTTTCGCCACCTTAGGTTCACTGGATTTAGATTTGCTAGCTTGCTGAGTTTCTATTTTCTTGTCATCATTTTGACTCTGGCTAGTTATTGAAGCTTCAGCTTCAACAGGACTATCTATTTGTTCACTTCCGTTATCATAAAGAATTAACTCTCTACCTGGGTGAATCGTATAATCTGATAGATCATTCCATTCCATCAAGTCCTCTAATTCCACTTGATTATTTGCAGCGATTCGGAATAAATTATCTCCTTCTTTCACTTCATATACTTCGGGCTGCAACATTTTAAAGAAAACAACATTTCGATCTAACGCATCATCGAAAAATCCTCCACCCAAATTATCCGTTATAAGCAAACGTTCATTTTCATCATCCGTGTGCATTGCTGCTCTGTCGATCTCCATCCCATATACATTAGTGGTTGATATTGAAAATAGCATTAGTAACAACATGAAAGTAAATTTAATTTTCATTTTATGTCCTCCTGACAATTAATCTCGAATTTTGTAAGCTAATTACGAATTCAGTACTGTCCACGCTCTTACAAAAATATACATATTGATATAAAAATAGAAATAAATGTAATATTTGTAATAAATGAAATATTTTTATAATGTTATTCCTAGTATGATTCTCTAGAGTTCCTGATTTCATTTTTAAAGCAAAAAACTGATTTAA
The DNA here is from genome assembly GCF_030418165.1 of Ureibacillus aquaedulcis. Taxonomy (GTDB): domain Bacteria; phylum Bacillota; class Bacilli; order Bacillales_A; family Planococcaceae; genus Ureibacillus; species Ureibacillus aquaedulcis. Next base: position 163,048 of record NZ_JAUHTQ010000004.1, on the reverse strand, counting down.
AAGCTATTTCCGCTTTTAAATCAGTTAAATTATGGGTTTAAATCTTTATTAAAATAGGATAAAGAGTATCGGAACTTGTTTTTTCATCAATTCATTTCTACTCTTTTGACTTCATGTTACAATTGATTCTAATAGTCTTTTGAAAACGACAGTGAATTTGTACAGACTTAAAATTAAGAAGGTGGCTGAAGGTATGAAAATAAATCTACATATTATTGCGCCATATGAAGCAATGTTGCCTATTATAAAAGAATGTACACCTCTTTTTCCCGAAATGAAAATCTGTGTTTCAGTTGCAGAACTACAAGCAGGGGTTGATATCGCATTATCGAATGAATGTAATACAGATATATTCATTAGTAGAGGCACGACTGCCAAACTTATAAAAGAGGCCATAAAAAAACCCGTTATTGATATGAATATCACTGGCTACGATATGATGCGTTCCCTTTTGTCAGCATCAAATTTAAGCAATAAATCTGCACTTATCAGTTTTCCGGATATCACTTCATTTGCACTGCCGACAATCGATTTAATGGAGATTCCCATCTCCGTGTTTACAATCGACCACATCGATGAAATCGCTCCATTGGTTGTTGACCTAAAGAACCATGGCTATCAACAAATTATTGGGGATACGATTACCGTTAAAACGAGTGAAGAATATGGTCTTAGAGGATTTTTGATTCATGCCAGTAAAATAACGATCATGAAAGCACTGGAACAGGCCAAGGAACTTTATAATTACATCAATAGAGTTAACATTCCAAGCAAAATCTTTGAAACACTCGTCCAAAATAAGCATAAAAACATAGTTCTTCTAGATGACCGGAACCATATCGTCTATGAGCATTTTACAACTATACAGTTCACCGATGATCTAAAGAGGCAATTATTCATTCTCAACACGGATATTGATCTAAATAGAGTAAAAGCTTCAAAAAAGTATGTAGCCGACGATTATCTGATGGAAATCAACGGTTTCTATCTGCCGGATTTTTCATTCAAGTTATTTATCTTTAATAAGCATGATCACCTACTAAAACAAGAAGGCTTAAAAGTTCATACAGAAGACTTATATAAGCCATTAATTGCAGACTCAGACCAAATGCGTTTTACCCTTAAGCAAATTCGGACACTTTATCAAAAAAATGAACCTATTGTCTTAATTGGCGAAAAAGGAACCGGCAAGGATTTTATTTCCACCTACATTCATTCCCAATTTGAAGACGGGTTGCTTTTGACCATAGACTTTGATAAGTTCGAAATCAACCAGTTGAAAGAAATACCATTAAAAGGCGTACGAACGGTCAAATTACGAAATTTGTCCTATGTAAAAAGGAATCATCACAAGTTACCGATATTTATCAACATGTGCGTCGAATTGAAGATACATGTCTTTATTCTATTAGAAGAGCAAAATGATCCTTTTTCCATGAAATTTTCCAATAAAGTAAAAATTCCTTCTTTAAAAGAACGAAAAGAGGATATCCCGGCCTTTGTCCATTATTTTTTATCGACTTATCATGAAAAATATGGAACGATTGCTGTCAAAATGAGGGATGAATCCTTGTCTTTACTTATAGAAACAACATATCCGAATAATCTTGATGATTTAAAGTTGATCATTAAGGAAGTTGCGTTAAATGAAAATCATCTCGTCATAGAACATGAATCCGTGGAAAAAGTGTTAAGCGAGGAAAAGCTTAATCTAAAAACTCTTTCCTTCAAGGGTAGTTTGAAGGATATCGAGAAAGAGATAATAGAACTTGTGTTAAAGGAAGAGAACTTTAACCAGTCAAAAACAGCCGAACGACTAGGCATTAATCGGGCAACTTTATGGAGAAAACTTAGAGAGTGATGCAGGGAGCGTGGAAATAGTTGATATGGCTTGTCCACGCTTGTTGTTTCCACAAAAAATGAGATATCCCAAAATTAGAGATACCCCATCTATATATGACATCTTTGCCTAATTAGTTTAGTAAATCATTGTCGCAGCTGGGGAAGATATAAATCCCCTGTATTAGTTCGTAGTCATAATACTTTCGGACAAATTTTGCTTGGTATAAGTATTCCAATAAACAGATTTCATCTTCATCTGCATCACATAGCACCCCAGAGACGCCAAGCCCATTCTTAAACGCAATGCCAATCGGCTGACCAATTAATAGTTTGATTTTATCAAGCATCGATTAGCTCCCTCCTTCCTCTATTTTATGAGGAGAGATGAAAGCCTATTGTGCGAATGCCTTATAGATGAATTGATATTTTTAAAAAAAACTTATTCAGTAAAATATAGAAATATTAATGAGTATAGCTTACTTAAATTAAAAATCATCCCGTTCAAGTTTTTGAACGAGATGTATCCACTAGCTTTTTCTTGTCCCTCTCATTAACTTCTCGAATCGTTGCATCATCGGATCTACTTTTGGCTTAAATTTAAAAGGATTTCTCTCCATACCCAATTCTTCACGTGAATTTTGCTGAGTGAAGAAAGTTAACTTTTCCTGTGCTGTCCCAGGAGGATTATTTAAGGTTTCTTCGCCATCGAAATGTGGTGTCGATTCAACATGTTGATTTTCTGAGTTTCTTGGCATCATCATTTCATCTCCTTCGTTGTTTAATATGACAACATTGGATATTTTTTATTCAAAAAATTTGATTTATGTCATAATTTCTAACACCATTTTTGAATTTTTTGCGAAACATTTACCTTGTTCACTTAATAATTCTTTTCTTGTGGAGAAGCTAAAAAATAAATTATTTTAATAGAAATGCTTTGACAACACTTTAAAAATAAGGTAAATTACCAAAGGGCGAACAATTATTGCTCATTACTAAAAAATATTCGTGATTTAGAGGTGTTCTTAAATGGATAACGTTTTTGATTATGAAGATATTCAACTAATTCCAAATAAATGTATAGTAAACAGCCGTTCAGAATGTGATACTTCGATTGTTTTTGGCGGTTTCAAGTTCAAACTGCCAGTAGTCCCTGCAAATATGCAGACAATTATTGATGAATCAATCGCGATTAATCTAGCCGAAAATGGTTATTTTTATATCATGCATCGCTTCAATCCAGAAACTCGTGCAGAATTCATTAAAAACATGCACTCCCGTAAACTCATTGCTTCAATCTCTGTTGGGGTAAAAGAAGAAGAGTACACTTTCATTGAACAATTAGCAGCAGAAGAGCTAATTCCTGAATTTATTACAATCGACATTGCACACGGACATTCAAATGCGGTTATTAATATGATCAAACATATTAAACAGCACTTACCAAAAAGTTTTGTGATTGCAGGTAATGTTGGAACTCCTGAAGCAGTGCGCGAACTTGAAAATGCTGGTGCAGATGCAACAAAAGTTGGTATCGGACCAGGTAAAGTATGCATCACTAAAATTAAAACAGGTTTCGGCACAGGCGGCTGGCAACTAGCGGCACTTCGTTGGTGTGCAAAAGCTGCAACAAAACCAATTATTGCAGATGGCGGAATTCGTACAAATGGTGATATTGCAAAATCGGTCCGCTTCGGTGCTTCAATGGTCATGATTGGTTCACTATTTGCTGGACATGAAGAATCTCCTGGCCAAACAGTCGAGAAAGATGGCAAGTTATATAAAGAATACTTCGGTTCTGCGTCTGAATTCCAAAAAGGTGAAAAGAAAAACGTTGAAGGTAAAAAAATGTACGTGGAGCATAAAGGTTCTCTAATGGATACTTTAGTGGAAATGGAGCAAGATCTACAATCTTCGATTTCATATGCCGGCGGAAGCAAGTTGGAATCAATTCGTACTGTTGACTATGTAGTAGTTAAAAACTCCATCTTCAATGGTGATAAAGTATACTAATTATTAAATAAACCAAAAGCGAGTAGAAAGTTCAGTTAACCCTGACTTCTACTCGTTTTTTCAATCAGCATGATTTAAATTATTAACCAACAGTTTATATTCCGCATACCATTTTTCCCACTCGTCTTCAGGCAAAAAATGTGATTCCCCTGTTACAACATCATCAAACTTCTGTAAACAAACATGCCATCCAGCTAAGTCCTTGGGCGTGTGATCTGTTAGTTTCGTTAGAAATTGCTTCATGATTAATCGAGAGGAGGTGTATGCTGGAATGATTTCAAATCTAACAGTATCCTCTCCCCATTCAAATTGCAGAACCTTCCCCTCCATATAATCTGTGATGGTTATTTTCTCGATAGTTCCTGACCCATCGTTGAAATGAAAATTAATATTCCCACCTTTACTTAGATCCGTTATTTCAAGATGTTCCATCCAAAATCGATAGTTCTCATTGCTGACTAGCGAGGACCAAACTCTCTCACTTGGAACTTCATAGTTATGTTCGTATTCTGCCGTATAACCTGCATCACTTTTGTAAATCTTTGCTAGCATGAAAAATTCCTCCTCAACTTGGCAACTTCATATCCATTCTATGTATAAAGAATAAACTTCAAATAATAGACCCATGATTTATTCGTGCAACCCATAAAATCCAAAAATACTCCTCGCTTAAAAGCAAAAAAGAGACCAACCAAGTTAGGTCTCATTCTTTTATTCATCAGAAGTTGTGAAGAGTTTAATATGACTGAATGGATAAATTCTAATTTTTGATTCACCCAACACTGAATCAATTGGTATCAATCCAAAGTGCCGGCTATCGGAGCTTCTCAAACGATTGTCTCCTAAAACAAATAAGTACCCTTCCGGGACAGCGTCATACCCAGTAATTCCTTTCAGAGTAAAGTTTTCGGTAACCCTATTTTGCAAAGGATTGTTATTATCTCGTTTTACATAGGATTCTTCATATTCTTTGTTATTTACTATTAAGATATCATCTTTCATTTCGACTTTATCGCCGGGTAAGCCAATAACACGTTTAATATAATATTCATCTTCGTCCGGAGCTTCAAAAACAATCTGATCAAACCGATTGATTTCACTTATTTTACTAACAATAATGACATCTTGATTCTCATATGTAGGCATCATGGAAGCTCCTTTAACCACAAGCGGGGAAAAAAGAAATTCACGGCAAATAAAAGAAATGACAATCCCAAATAAAATTGCAACCAACCAAGACATAAATTCGTTTTTTTGTTTGGGCTCTTTAGCTTGTGTCATATATATCCCCCCTTTACTTTTCGACTATTGTATTCAGACTAACTATATACTATATGTTCCATCTCATTTAACATGAAGAGAATACTGTTGTTCCTGGTTCTCAAGCCCCTTTTCTTCCACACTCTCCTTTAAGGCAACCCAGGTGCGATTTTGTTCTCTTTGAACCGATACAGCCCGTCCATAAAAGTTGGACAGATTTTCTTCCGTCAGCAGTTCGGAAGATCCTCCTTTTTTAAATACTTCCCCGTTCCTTAATAAAAGACTATGCGTGAAACATGGAAGAATCTCTTCTACATGGTGTGTCACATATATAAGTGTAGGACAGTCTCTCGTTTTTGATAAATCATCGATTATTTTCAATAATTCTTCCCTAGTGATAATGTCCAAGCCATTGCATGGTTCATCCAATATCAGTATTTTTGGATTCGCCATTAATGCCCTTGCTATTAATACTCTTTGACGTTCCCCTTGCGATAAAGTTCCGTACTCCCGCTCCTGCAAATGAGTACAATTTAATATTTTCATATAATTTTGAGCAGCTTCTACATCTTCTTTTTCAACCGCTTCCCACAGTCCGATTGATGCAAACTTTCCACTTAAAACAATACTTAGGACACTTTCAAAATTCTGAATCTGTTGCTGTATGGATGTACTGATTAAACCGATTTGCTTACGCAGGTCGGGGATATATGTTTTACCCAATGATTCACCCAAAATCTCTGCTTGGCCAATCGTTGGATGTATATAGCCATTGATTACATTCAGCAGCGTTGTTTTGCCCGAACCATTTAATCCTAAAATCGACCAGTGCTCCCCTTTTTTCACTTGCCAGTTAATGTTGCTTAGAATATTCTTCTTATTTTTAGTAACTGTTACTTCACACAAATTAATCAACAGCATTTCCTCCTATCCGCACTAGATGCCCATGCAGCAATCTTCTAACTATTTATTTCATTTTATACCTCTTTCGCATAGGCTGTATAGAAAAAATGATTTAAAATAGACAAAATAAAAAACCCACTTACTTTACGGTAAATGGGTGCAAGATATAACAATTACTTACGAATTGTTTTAAGGGCAGTGCTCCAAGGAATAAGTTGATCCAACATATCATTGACGGATTGATTTTGCACTTCTTTTGGTTTGAAGACTGTTCCGTTTTCAAAGTCTGTAAATAATGATAATGCCGGATGGACGCGAACATCCGCAACGAGCAATTCACCTAGAATACCTCTTAGATGTTCCGCAGCACGAGCCCCCCCGACAGAACCATAGCTGACAATTCCTGCCGCTTTATTGTTCCATTCCTCACGCAAGAAATCCAGTGCATTTTTTAATGCCCCCGAAATGGAATGGTTATATTCTGATACGATGAAAACAAAACCATCACAACTTGCAACACTCGCCGACCATTCGCCAACACCGGAAGCATCTCCACCTGGCTCGCCTAACAAGGGTAATTTGAACTTTGCAATATCAATAATCTCGTAAGTTGCATCCCCGCGCCCATCAGCTATTTTCTTCACCCATTCCCCAACTTGCGGACTTACTCGACCTTCACGTGTACTTCCTAAAATAATACCGATTTTCAACATTTGATTTCCTCCATTTTATAAGCAGTCTCATATTCATAGCTTCTAACCAATAGGATGTAAATACCATCATGGTATCCACCAAGCTTAAAAAAGATTTCGCTTAGCGAAAATGCTATCCAATATTACTTTTTCCAAGTTTTCTATTTTTAAACTAACAATTAGAAAATCCTGCAATAGATTAAATTTATATCGAAAATGTTAATTTTACTGCCAATTAGTGTTTTAGCATGCTGCTTTGCAATTGTTCAATTTTTTCTACGATACTTTGGAACCCTGCTATTTCGGGCAGATTTCGTTTTTCTGCATAATTTCTTCGATCGGCAGCAATTGCCATTGATTCGAAAGCTAATAAATATTGTGCAAGCTCGCTATCATTCAACAAAGGTCGGTTGCTAGACTTTGCACATTTCTCCAATAGAAATCCAAGTTCCTCCAGCGAATAGACAATTGGCCAATAATAGTCTATTGTTTTTTCATCTTTCGGTAGCTCTCCTGTAGCTGTATCAAAGATGGTTCTTAAATTTCGGATATTGGTCTCCATTTTGTTAATTTCATTGTGATAAATCTCCTGCTTTGAAAACAGCGTATAAAATGCTTGTGCATGAGATCGTATCGTTTTCGAAACTAAATGTGGCGTCCTGCTTGAGGCCGATTTCCTCCCGACAAACCAAACTCCGATCAATCCAATGATTATACCTATTACTACATCAACCAAACGGGCGGATGCTATAAATGAAAACGGTGCCTTTCCATTCGAGCCAGCTTCCGCCATAATCAGTGCTGCCGGAGTAAAAAATAGTGCTGCCAATCCATAATTTTTCACGATAAACAACTCGGTAATGAAGGTTAAGAGGAAAATTAGTAGAGCAACCATATATCCAGTTGGTTGAAAAAATAATATCGCACTTGCTATCAATATCCCAAAAATCGTCCCAAAACTGCGTTGGATTGCACGGTGGAGAGAAGCTATCACCGTCGCACCAGACATGACGGCGACACATGAAAGAGGAATCCAGAAGGAGCGATTAAATTCAAATTCAAAAGCAAAAATGGCGGCCAATGTTGTAATTGCACCAAACCTTAGTGCATTAATGAAAATGATGGAGTTTTTATCGAATGCCCCAAGCAAGATTCTTTTGGCTGAGTTCATCTGAACATCGGCTTGTTGTTTTAATGGAACGCTTGACTTCAATAAACTATTTTTCACGGCATTCATTTCAATAAAAATTTGTGCGATGTTTTCATCCATCTCATTGGGATGCGGTAAATTTATTGATGCTGCATCGTAGATATTTTTGGAATCGATAATTTCCGCCATTTTCCTCAAGGATTGTCCTAATTCTTCGGGAATATCTTTACGCTCTGTAAGCTGTTGTTCAACGGAGAATAGATAAATTTTGTGGGAAAAGTCATTTAATACTACTAAATAATTGTACATATCCGATTTCTTCCAGGAAATGTAGCCGGAAGTCATCGTTTCACTAGCTTCTTTCAAAGTGGATATTACTCGATGTTGTACGGCATTTTCATGTACAGTTCCAATCGCTTCAAAATAATTAGCCAATTCCAGATAGCTTCTTTGCACAATATTCTTCTCCGGACCATGAGGGTTAAATAGCCAACCACCCATAGCAATGCTCCATGATAATAGACCACCCAGAAATGCCAACCCTGATCGGGTAAAGGCTTCCTCGGGTGCAACCGGCATTCCGGTTACCATTGCAAAAATAAGGACAAAAAAGAAAGCAGACGGCCCCACTAATCTGAATGCCCCGAATACAAATACCCCGATTGATCCGATAAGTCCCATCATAATCGCTGTTATAAAGGGATATGGGGCCAATAAGGTACCTAAAAAAACACATATGGCTATTGCTAAAACACACCATGCAAGTTTCTTGGCTAACTGCGCATAAGGGATAGGAAAAACATACAGAAAAGTAAAACCTCCTAATCCTGCAATCAATCCATATTGAAAATTACCAAATAATAATCCAATCGCAATAGGAAGTCCCGCTGCTATGCCAGCTAAGAGTGCTTTCAACCAGGGAAACGGTTTTTTATTCACTGTCAATGCCTGTCTAAAAATCGATGGTGTTACTGCTTTTGTTTCCCCCATATAACTCTCTCCTTAAATCGAATTTACAGTTAGATTTCCCAAATTTTATCTATGTATTAATACTTAGACTTTGGAAGACTCAGGTGATAAATAAAAATCGCCCGGTTCTTTTAAAAGAACAGAACGATTTCTGCTAGATTCAATTATAACATAACGAGTAAGGGCAATTTTCTAAAATGTATACAATCAGAAAATTACATTATAAGATAACATTTTCATGATAATATATAGAAAATGGAGGTGTATTCATGGATAAAAAAACGATTGTTTATTATCAAATGATTATACATAATCAATGGAAGGTCTATATTGCTGCAACCGAAAATGGATTGTGTTATCTAGGAACCGAGCATTCATCAATAGATGAATTAATAAAAACATGCAATAAGCAATTTCCTAATTGTGAACTAAGGGAATCTTCAGATGAATTAACCTTATATAAAGAACAATTAATAGAGTATTTTGATGGTTCAAGAACTCAATTTACATTTAACTTTGACGTTCGCGGGACAATTTTTCAGATGAACGTTTGGAAGGCCCTTAGTTCAATCCCTTATGGTTCGTCTTTTTGTTATTCTGATATTGCAAACAAAATTGGTAACCCAAACGCAGTTCGAGCAGTCGGAATGGCAATTGGGTCAAATCCGGTTGCCATTGCCATCCCATGTCACCGTGTTTTGGGCAAAAATGGTTCACTTACAGGCTTTAGTGGAGGATTGGATGTGAAAGAGAAACTTTTGACACTTGAAAAAATCCAATATAAATAAAAAGAGTCGAACCTGGAGTATAAAAAAGTAGAATAAATAGAAATCACAAAAGGCATTCAGAACAGAACACTCCGAATGCCTCTCTACAACATCAAGCTATGCTAAAATACACTTTAACATTTCAAATTAATCAATGATATAACCATTTTCATCGGTCTTTTGAAGTGAGATTTCCCCTGATTGTGGTTTTCTAACAAAGCACATAATCGCTGCAATAATCAATAAAATACCAGGTAATGAAATGATCCCCGATAAAACTGCTGCTATAATAAACAAGATCCCTGCTAATTTTGCATTTTTATTGACTTTCACTGCACCAATAATTCCCAGGATAATTGCAATGACGCCCAAAACAACAAATAACCAGCCGATTCCACCCATAAAGGATACAAAATCCCCCATTAATAATAAAGCTTCATCCATTTCCGCTTCCGTTAAGCCACTTGCATACATCTCGCTTTCAATTTCACTTTGAATCATCGGATCGTTCATGCCCGTATCCAGCAGGATCTTGCTGCTAAATAGGATAAAGATTAAAAAAACTACTGATAGGACGTTAAGTACAGACGCGATAATGCTTAGCACTCTTTCCCCGGTTCTTTTCATAATACTTCCTCCCTCAAATATTTCTTCACATTTTCAACCACTTCTGTCACTGTACTAACAATGACACCATTCCGTTTAATTAGCCCTACCACAAATAAGTTGCGATAAATAAACTGATTCTCTGTACCGTCCTCAATCAGAGCATTGATTTTTTCGCGATTGTCTCGCCCCAGCTGTCGGACATCCGAAAATAACGCAATAATTGGACGACCAGAAGTAGAAAATACCCCGATTTCAGCTGCTACGCCAGAATCTATTTCAATCCCATCCAAAACGGCGATAAGCACATCGCTTTCCTGCAACTTATTCATATCGGCATCCGCAATTGCCAAGCTATTTGCAAATGCATGTTTATCATTGATTGCATCATTTTCTTGCGGAACATATAGCTCGATTTCCGGTATTTCCTTCCTAATTTCACTAGCAAGCAATTCGTTTACCAATCGATCCCCCATCGAGAATAATCCATTTGCCAAATATGCTTTCATTTTAATTACCGCCTTTAATGTATGTATTTCATTCACTATCTATAACTAAAGGATCCACCCCAGCCAAAAGGCTAAAATACCGCCTACCAAGTTCACTGCGATAAATAGGAACGCCATTCCCCTATTTTTTACTTCCATTAGTTTTACAATATCAAATGCGAACGTCGAAAAAGTAGTAAAAGCTCCTAAAACTCCCATGGTTAAAAAAGCCATCAGTGAACTTGATTCAATCATTATATGACTTGTAATGCCCAGTATAAAGGAACCCAATATATTAACGATTGCTGTTGCACAATAGGAGGGCAATTTCATTTTTCCAATCCACAATTGAACAAAATATCTAAGCGTTGCCCCTACGCCTCCTCCCAGCGCCACAATTATCCATTCCATGTTTGTTTACCCCGATTCAGAAAGTACCCAAAATAAGCTGCAGCAAAACATAAGAAGGTCATGGCTAGAGCATATAGGACACCTAATAGAAAATGTTCTTGCAGTCTAGTAAACCAATGGCCGGTAAAGGTGGAAAAGGTAGTGAATGCACCCAGCATCCCTGTAGTTAAAAAAAGCTTAGCCGGCTTATCATTCCTTAAGAAAAAACCGTTTAAACTACCAAGGACGAAGCTGCCTATTAGATTGACGATCCAAAGCATTACCGATGTAGATGTATAAAGTTGCACAATGTAACGCAAAAGACTCCCAAGCATACCACCAAAAAATACATGCAAACCATTTTTCAAAACTTTTTCTCCCATCCAGAATGTTTAGCACAGCAGATTATTTGTTTAAATTCAATCATCTTGCCACGTTAATTTCACTGTATTATCTGTATTATAGTATATTCTTTCAGTGGTTCCCAGTAAATTGGAGATGGCAGCATTGCAGTCTTTTGTTTTATTTTATTTTATTTTCGATTGCTTGTATAAGCCGATTCCGATAGTACCAAATAATACGAGCAGGATAATTGGGACAAACCCAATACTTAAAGTATCGATTTCCCCTAAGGATACACGACTGATTTGAACGATTAAAAATGCAAACACCGTTAAAAGTATATTTTTGACGATATTCAATAATTTGCGGCTATGCAAATAAAAAAGTTCTGCATTCGATTCATTGATACGCTCAGGGTAATTGTGCATATGAGGTGCTTTTTCCAACAGGCCCATGAGCGCATAAATAAACAGACCGATAATGGGAAGGATAATCAACTCATACTTCGACCCAAGACGATCCACCTCCCCAGCTCCATTAAAATGAGCAGGCACTTGTCCAGGAATGGCATTCCAATTCAGCATTAGGAAAATAATCGCAGCTCCAAAAAATAAAATTCCGATGCCATCCATGATTTTTTCAAGTTTGGTTTTTGGTAATTTTAGAATTGGCCTGTAGGGTAAGTTGTTCGGCATTCATTTCACCTCAAATACTTACATTTTATTGGTTTCTCTACTATACGGTTTTGAATTGAAAAAGTTTCAAGATCTGCAATTATGTGAAAAGTAGAAGTGAAACACGTTAATTTAGATAGAATTTTGATACATTTAGTAAATAAAAGGATAAATGCAGGTTAATTATTTCATTTTGAGAATATAATTTAAGAAGAAATAGTTAGAAATGACAGAAATGGAGCTAGCTATATGAGTATGTCTGAAATTTTTGAAGTACTGCAAAAGCTTGATTCTGAACTATATTATTACATAGACGAGTTTGGAATCTATATATACCTATTGCTATTTCTAATCGTCTTCGGCAAAACAGGATTTGTTATTCTATCTTTCTTGCCCGGTGATTCACTTTTATTCGCCAGTGGCGCAATCGCTGCTGTCGGCGAATTAAATTTAGTATTATTATTCCCGTTACTATTTGTTGCCACCTCATTGGCAGATAGCAATAATTTTTTGTTAGGAAGAGTATTCAAAAAAATACCTGCTGATAAAAATTACCTAAAAAGAATGATTTCACAATCCAGTATTGAAAAAGCAAGCGATTTCCTGAATGAGTATGAGAAAGTTGCGATTACCTTTTCAAGGTTTATACCCTTAATGCGAACGATGATTCCGTTTATTGCAGGGTTTACTGACCATTCTTATATAAATTTTGTCCGTTATAATGTACTTGGTGCATTAATCTGGACCTTGATTTGGTTAGGGACTGGTTTTGGATTGGGGAATATCCCCTGGGTTGAAGAAAACTTATTATTTACACTCGCCTTAATTACCGTCATCATGTTTATTCCGAGTATTTACGGTTTTCTCGCTCATTTCCATAAAAAGAATATAGCCATTACCAAAAACAGTGAATCATAAAGAGCTAGTAGGATGCTTTACCCTACTAGCTCTTTATTTTTATGAGTCCAGCTGATTTCTTTCGTCTTCAAGCAGTTTATGTAAGTACTCAATAATTTCCCGAATTCCCTCCAGCGAATCTACTAATATCTTTGGATCCACGCAGGCAATCATTCGCTCCTCCAAATTTGCTATCGCAGTAAAGTAGCGTGTTTTTGAATAGTTTACAAGCCCGACTTGTTTAATTTCATTTTCTGTTAGGTTAATAATTTCTTTTGCTTCGTCCACGACTAAACCATAATTTACGATATCCGTATTGAGCACAACAATTCGACATAAATCTCCCTGGCTCGATTGATTGTATAAGATACGTTTGAAATCGATGACTGGTATGAGCTCTCCCCGGACTCTTGCAAAACCAAGCAAATACTTTGGCAAATGAGGAATAGGTGTAATGGGGCTCAATTTCTCAATGGATACGACCTGCTCAACCGGTACCGCGTATTCTTCTTGACCGCTACTAAAAATAACTACTTTTTCAAATGACATTGAATCACCTCAGGCTAAAAAGACTTTAAAGATTATTATACAACTTATCCGTAGAAATCGGCTTAAAATAGTTCAGATTTTTACGAGTATTTAATGTTCGCATGCCTATTTCACTTTTTCATAAAAAAATCCCCGCTAAGTATAAATGTAATAGCCATTCGTTCCATAGCATATTCATTGTCTACTTAGAGAGGATAAATTTGTTGACTAGAATCTTATTAGATTAATTTATAGTTATATAGTTAGTTTGATAGATTAAACTAAAGAACCGCCATTTTTCAAGTATTTATCGATACCTTCAGCAGCACGGTAAGATAATGCTCCGATTGTACCAGTTGGGTTATAACCACCGTTGTGAGGGAATGCGCTTGCCCCTGGAACAAATACGTTATCAAAATCCCACATTTGCATGTAGTTGTTGATTGCACTTGTTTCTGGATCAGAACCCATGATTACGCCACCAGTGTTATGTGTCGATTGATAAGGAACGATATCGAATGGTCCTTGCTCTCTGTTTGTATAAGTATGAGTTGCACCCATTTCTTTTACAATTTTTTCAGTTTGGTCACCGATAAATTTCGCCATTTCACGGTCTTGATCTTCGTAATCATAAGTCATACGTAAAAGTGGCATACCCCAAGCATCTTTATATGTTGGATCAAGATCTAGGTAGTGATATCTGTGGCCAAGGTTCGCACCCTGAGCATCGATAGCAACTTGACTAGAATAGTATTTAATAGATTCTTCTTTAAATTGTTTACCCCAGTTTTTCGTACCATCTTTTGTTGGGTTGAATCCGATTGGTCCTTTACCCGTTTGCAGCAGGAAGATACTACCACCATGAATAAAGTTTAGGTCTGTATGGTCAAAGTTATCTCCATTGAAGTCATCGATTGCAACACCCATTGAACCAGCACCCATGTATAGGTTAAATTGACGATCATCAAATAACCCAACTGTTTCACCACAGTTGTTTTGGTATGCGTAGTTTTTACCGATTACACCTCTACCAGTCTTTGAATCATATGGAGTACCCATATTTGATAATAATAGTAAACGTGTGTTGTTTAATGTGAAACTTGATACCACTACAACTTCTGCAGGTTGGATAAATTCTTCACCTGATTGAACATCTACATAGCGTACGCCTGTAGCTTTATTGCCTGTGTGAAGGATTTCCACTACTTGTGAGTGTGTACGCAATTCAAAATTACCTGTAGCCTCGGCAGTTGGAACCACTGTCACTGCAGGATCGGCTTTAGCACCATACTCACAGCCATAACGTGAACAGAAACCACAATATTGACATGCAGCACGGCTAATTCCATCTGGATTTGTGTAATCTTCAGAAAGATTCGCAGAAGGAACCATATAAGGATGGCAACCTAAGTTTGTCGTTGCATCTTTGAATGTTTGTAAAAGTGGTGATGTTTTCATTGGTCCTGTTGGGTAAGGATTTGATCTAAATCCGCCAAGTGGATTTTCTTCACCGGAAATACCTGCCATTTTCTCGAACGTGTCGAAATATGGCTCCAACTCATCGTAAGTAATTCCCCAGTCTTGTAAAATGTAGTTAGAGTCCAGTTTGTTTTTACCATATCTTTCCTCAGTCATTGTCTTGATTTGGAAATCATAAGGAAGGAAGCGGTAGTTTTGTCCACTCCAGTGAGCACCGGATCCACCTACACCAGTACCAACAACGAACGCACCATGTTGACGCATAGGTAGTGCACGCATTTTTTCATGGTTACGGAATGTAATTGTTTCTTTTGATAAGTCTTGCATCATTTCATGACGTTTTGTATAGCGCAGTTCATCGTGCACCATTAAGTAGTCTGCCGTAGTACGACCTTTACCACGCTCTAGTCCAACTACTTTATAGCCTTTTTTTGATAGTTCAGCAGCTACGATACCGCCTGTCCAACCAACACCGACTACTACGACGTCTGTTTTAGGTAAAGTTGTTACCATTATATTCCACTCCTAAGTATCTATTATAAATCATACGTAATTTTATGAATCTCTATATCTTGTTTAAAATTAATGACCATGTTGTGAAGATAATGGAATTGGGTCCAATTTAATAACTTCATCTTTTTCAATCATGCTCATAAAGCTCATTTGGTGTCCTGGGAAGTTTTTCATTTTCCAACCTGCCATATTTGCGTTACCGCCATATAGAGGATCGGCATAAACACCTTCAATTGTTGTTGAGCGCAGTAAACTAAAGAAGAAGTCCGAAGAAACACCCTTCATTTTTACTTTACCATCATCGAATTCTGTAAGAACTGCATCTTGCTCTTCTTCTGATAACTCTATAAATGATTTCTCATATGTAGCTTTACTTTGACTTTCAAGAGCTGCTAAACCAATCGTGAAAACATCTTGGCGGTTTAATGAACTTTGATAACCTTGTGTTCCCTCACCTGGGAAAAATGGTCCCGAAGTATACTCCTTCGCACCTGTACCCCATCCACTTGCTAATTGGTGATCGATGAAATAAGCCACCAATAATTCTTTTGCACCAGGGCCATTATCATCAGCAGGGAAAATTCTTTCCACTGCAGCTTCTGTAATCTGGAACTGTTCCGGCGAGAAGAACATCAAGGCTGCATTTGTATTTGATGAAGATGTTTCAGCAGCGTGCTGTTGGTGCCCTGTCTCTTCAGTTACAGTAGCATTATCTTTTCCTAAAAGACTACCAACTGCTCCCCCTAGAACTACCCCACCAATTGTTAATCCTGAGTTTTTTAAGAAATTACGTCTTGTTGATTTTTTTTCAGTAAAATTTTGTCCTTTTTCCGACATAATCAGAATCCTCCTTAAATCAAATTGCGCCTACAATAAAAAAGGCCGATAAAACGACAGACATTGCGACTGAACTAATGATGAAACCTAAATGTCTTCTACCAATCCAACAAACTAGTATAATTGCTAAGCCTAATGCCGATCCAATCAGCGAGAATGCAGGTACATTACCGTTGTAGTTATTAATTGCTAAAGCATATCCAGTTATTAGTGTAATTCCTGCTAATACTTGTATGATTGAGTATAATTCACCGCGGTTATATTCTGTCACATAAACCCCTCCCTTTTACACTCAATGAAATCAGTTTACTTTTTGTTTAAAGAGTGTATAATTTATTGATGTTCCTGAAAAACTATTTCATTCTATAACAGATTAGTATAATATTCAATTTTTTTGTATACATTTTTTATTTTTTTATTTTGCCTGCATAGGATTTTAGGCACTTAGGTTATTTGGAAAGGGGGTTGAATATATGGAAGATCAAGAATTTACATTAGTTGAGCATCTGACTGAACTTCGGAAAAGGCTCATAATTATAAGTATTGTGTTCGTTGTGACACTGCTTATCGGTTTTGTATTCGCGCCTGATATCCTACAGTTCTTTAAATCACAAAAAGTTGCTCAACATGTTGATTGGAATGTATTTGGCTACACAGATGGCATATCTATTTATGTGAAATGCGCTTTAATAATTTCAATCTGTTTCACCCTGCCCATTGCTATGCATCAGCTTTGGTTATTCACAAAGCCTGGTTTAACAGATAAAGAGGCATCTGGTGCAGCAAAATTTATTCCACTAGCCTTTATTCTATTTATAATTGGTGTATCGTTCAGTTACTTTGTTGTATTCCCGCTTATGCTGAACTTTATGGCTAATATAAATCAATCTATCGGAGCAACCGAGACTTACGGGATGCAGCAATATTTCACTTTAATGTTTAATTTGTTAATTCCAGTCGGTATCGTGTTTGAACTGCCAGTAGTGATCTTGTTCTTAACCAAATTGGGTATTGTTAATCCCAAGCTTTTAAGAAAGATGAGAAAGCTTTCTTATTTTATATTGATTGTAGTAGGTATAAGTATTACACCACCTGACTTTGTGTCAGATTTTATAATTATTATCCCACTATTACTATTATTTGAGATAAGTATTCTTGTTTCTGAGAGAACTTACAAAAAATCTTTGCAGAAACAAACCGAAGCAACAGAATAAGCAACAATTCATAGGAGGATCATCATATGTTTCAATCAATCGGAGTTCCAGGATTAATTATAATCCTTGTTATTGCCTTAATTCTTTTCGGACCATCTAAACTTCCACAACTAGGACGAGCTGTTGGACAAACTTTGAAAGAGTTCAAGGATTCAACAAAAGATGTAGTTGAGGATGTAACAGAGGAGTTTAAGGAAGTTAAGGAAGAAATCAAACTAACTGAAAGCAAAACTCAAGAAACTGCAAAAAAATAAGCTGCACAAATATACTTATAGATCCACTAAATGCTTGCACCTGTTATATTACGGGGCAAACTATATTAGAGGATATATATAAAGTGAATCTGCTTAACAGCAGTTATTGTTGGAGGTAAAAAATATATGTTCAGTTCAATTGGTATCCCAGGTTTAATCATTATCCTGGTGATCATCTTAATTATCTTTGGTCCATCAAAATTACCGAAATTAGGCCGTTCTATTGGAGAATCAATGAAGAACTTCAAAGAATCTACTAAAGGTGTCATGGATGATGATGACGAAGTGAAAAAAGAAGAAAAGCTATAATCAGGAAATTTTAAAGTGCTCATACTTGCGGAATCGATGAGAATCCGTAAGTATGAGCACTTTTGGTTATCTTATATAACTAATTTTATGAGACAATCTCCCAACAAACAACATCAAAATTCTAATTTTTCAATCCTAAAGAAGAACCAAAAAAGTAAAAAGAGCTAATAGGAATCTTTCCCCTACTAGCCCCTTTACGAAATTTGCACACTATTTAGCTGAGCATTTAACGATTTCAACTAGCAAATCCGCCAACTTCTCCAATTCTTCAATCGGCATGCGTTCATTCGTTGTATGAATTTCTTCATAACCCACAGAAAGATTCACTGTCGGGATACCGAACCCTGCAATTACATTTGCATCACTTCCACCGCCGGAAGTTCCAAGCTGGGCTTTACGTCCAATGTTTTCTACAGCCTGTATTGCAATTTGTACAACTCGGTCAGACTCGGTTACCGAAAAACCTGGATACATTAGTTTAATATCAACCTCTGCTCGTCCACCTAGATTTCGTGCAACACTTTCAAATGTTTCTTTCATATGGCTCACTTGAGCATCTAATTTTTCTTTGTTGATGGAACGAGCTTCAGCCAAAATATAAACCTCATCACAAACAATATTCGTCGCTTTCCCACCTTCAAAACGGCCTATATTTGCTGTCGTCTCCTCATCAATTCTGCCAAGATTCATTTTCGCTACTGCTTTTGCTGCTAGAGTAATAGCAGAAATCCCCTTCTCAGGAGCTACCCCAGCATGTGCTGTTTTACCAATAATTTTAGCTTCCAGCTTTGCTTGGAAAGGCGCTGCTGTAACAATTCCACCTACTTTCCCATCACTGTCTACTGCAAAGCCCAACTTCGCTTGGATCAAGGATGGATCCAATTCTTTAGCACCTGCCAAGCCGCTTTCCTCCCCAGCAGTTATAATGAATTGAATTGTTCCATGTTCGATTTTTTGTTCATCTAATCGACGGGCCATTTCAAACAAGGCCGCCATCCCGGCTTTATCATCTGCTCCTAAAATCGTCGTCCCATCCGAGTAGATATAACCGTCTTCCCGAATTTCAGGCTTGATTCCCGCCCCTGGGACTACTGTATCCATGTGGACAGTGAAATAGATCGGTTCCGCATCCAGTGTCCCAGTTAATGTAGCAATGATATTTCCCGCACCGTGGCCATTTCGAGTATGTGCATCATCTTGATGGACATCGAATCTCATCTCTTCCAGTTTTTTAACAAGGATTGGTGCGATAATCTCTTCATGTTTTGTTTCAGAATCAATTTGTACCAATTCCAGAAATTCATTTACTAAGCGGCTATTCATATAAAAAACTCCCTTATAAGTCAATATTCTTTTATTTTACGCCTCTAAAGGAATGAAGACAACCCAACACTACTTGTTTTGGTTGAAGAGATCATAGTTCAAACATCTGTAATTTATTATCAATGCACCTCTTCAGTGAACGGATTAAATTAAATACAAAAAATGGCCCCTTTTTTAAGGCGGCCGTTCATAAAAATTCCCACATTATTTACTTACATATTTTATCCCAATAAAGCGCTAAAGTTAAAATAAATGGATAAAACAATTGATACCAAGATAATCGCTACCATAAATCCCAGATGCTTCATCCCACCCCAACAACCAATTATGATTGCTAAACCAACTGCAGCCCCTATTAATGCAAAGCCGGGTACTGAACCATGGTAAACAGATAAAGTAAATGCCATCCCCATCGTTAATGTAATCCCTGCTATAACTTGTAATATCAATGATAATTCTTCGCTGTTATACTGAGTCATTCTATCCCTCCATAAGAACTTTCTGTATTTATAGCCCATCCGTAAATAATAGTCTTTTTTAATCTTGCTGATTATTTTTATCTAAAAAGGGTATTTGTTAATCATAACTAGTTACTCCAAAGTCAAACTAAGCTAGTAGGATAATTGATTTTTTTAGTATCAGTATCATTATAGTGAGATAAGTATTAGCATTTCTGAACAAACTTATAAATAATAAGTTAAAAAATAAAAGCTGGACACACTAACTACTAACAAACAAAGGAGGATTGATTATGATACAGTCAATCGGAATTCCAGGATTAGTAATTATACTAGCTATTGCTCTAATATTATTTGGTCCATCGAAACTGCCGCAGTTGGGAAAAGCCGTTGGACAAACATTGAAAGAATTCAAAAATTCCACAAAAGATATTGTGGATGATGTGACAGGAGAATTTAAAGAAGTCAAAGAAGAGTTCACCATAGTCGATCTAAAAAAAGAAGATACTACAAAAAAGTAAATTTTAAATGAACTGCATGTAATGATTCAAACCAGTTAGTTTATCTATGTAGTTCATCATTGGAGGAAATTATGATGTTAAGTTCAATCGGCATTCCGGGATTAATCATTATCTTGGTTATTATTTTAATTATTTTCGGCCCTTCTAAACTTCCAAAATTAGGCCGCTCTATTGGAGAGTCCATGAAAAACTTCAAGGAATCAACTAAAGGTGTATTAGACGAAGAAGATAATAATAAAGAGACAAAATTTAAATAATTATAGTAATATTCATTAGTACCAATACAATTTGATTAAATACGATCATCAAGTAAGCTAAGTTAGATTATTAAATATTAAAAAGGTAGAAGGAGAACTTCTCCAACTACCTTTTTGTTGACTAAAATTTGATGCAGAATTTCATCAAAATAATTTTTTTATTTTAAACTAATGATCCTCCACCGTTTGCAAGATATTTTTCAATACCTTCTGCAGCACGGTATGCTAAAGCCCCAACTGTACCTGTTGGATTCATACCTGAGTTATGAGGGAAAGCGTTTGCACCAGGTATGAATACATTTTCACAATCCCACATTTGAAGATAATTATTTAACGCAGAAGTTTTTGGATCTGCACCCATAATAGCTCCACCTGTATTGTGAGTTGTTTGGTATTTTGTAGTATCCCAGTCCTCTTGATCTCCTGGTGTTGTAACTTCCGTTGCACCCATTTCTTTTAAGATGTTAGTAGTGATTTCACGGATATATTTTTGTTGATTTCTTTCATTATCTTTATAGTTGAATGTAACACTTAATAATGGGTCGCCATATTGATCTGTGTATTGTGGATCCAGCGATAAAAAATTGTTTTTATTAGGCATTACTGAACCTTGAGAACCTACGCCCATATATTTATTTGCCCAATAGATAGATGCATCTTTAAACTCTTTACCCCAAGATGGAGTTCCTTTTGGTGTTGCATTATTTGCGATTGGACGTCTTCCATAATGGCCTAATGCGATATTACCACCGTGAATAAAATCTAGATCTGTATGGTCGAAATTATCACCATTGAAATCGTCTAATACTCCAGCTAGTGCCCCTGTACCAATAAATGAGTTGAATTCTTTATCTTCAAAGAATCCAGTTGATGATGCAGAAGTCATTTGATATGCATAGTTTTTACCAATAACTCCTTCACCTGTTTCATAATTATATGGTTTACCTAATTTTGATAATAATAGAAGACGTACGTTGTTCAAAATATAACTTGTTACTGCAACTACAGTCGCTGGTTGAATAAATTCTTCACCTGTTTTTGTATCGATATATAATACACCTGTCGCTTTTCCATTTTCGTGGAGGATGCGACGAACTGAGGATTCAGTGCGAACTTCAAAATTACCTGTTTTTTCAGCTACAGGTAGAACAGTCACGATTGGAGATGCTTTTGCTCCATATTCACAACCGAATCTTTCACAGAACCCACAATATTGGCATGCTCCACGTGTGATTTCGTCTTTGTTCGTATAACTTTCAGACAAAGTTGCAGCTGGTGCTGTATACGGGTGATACCCAAGCGCAGTTGCTGCTTCTCGGAACATTTTCATTGCAGGAGTTTCTTTTAATGGAGCTGTTGGATATTTAATTTTTGGCATATCAGGATGTGGATTTTCTTCTCCGGATAAACCGATCATTTCATCAAATTTGTCAAAGTAAGGAGCCAATTCATCATATGTAATACCCCAGTCTTGCAGTGGCATATCAGCAGGAATTTTCTCTTCACCATATCGTTCAATCGTTTTCGAACGTATTTCAAAATCATAAGGCATAAAACGATATGTTAAACCATTCCAGTGCTCACCAGAACCACCTAATCCATCTCCGATTAAGAAGGAACCATGATTACGATATGGTAATGCACGTTGACTCGGGTCATGTCGAACAGTCCAAGTTTCTTTAGATAGATCTTGCATCATCTCATTTCGATTCGCGTAACGAAGTTCGTCATGGACCATCAAGTAATCACTCGTTGAACGCGTTTTACCACGTTCCAGACCTACTACTTTATAACCTTTCTTTGTAAGTTCTGCAGCAATAATTCCTCCTGTCCAACCTACTCCTACTAATACGATATCTGTTTTTGGTAATGTTGTTGCCATTGTTGTACCCCCAATTAATGATTATGTTGAGCAGTTAAGCTTTGCGGCTCAATTTCAACAAATTCTTCTTTTTCTACCATGTTTGCATATGACATTTGGTGACCTGGGAACTTTTTCATTTTCCAACCACCCATATCTTTGTTTCCGCCATACAATGGATCAGAATATACACCTTCAAGTGTGGCTGCTCGCAATAATTTAAAGAAGTAAGACGGTGTAGTTGCAGCATTTAACTCCACTTCATCTGCTTCTACCGCTGTTAGAATCTCAATTTGCTGCTCAGCTTCAAGTTCATAGAATTTTTTTTCGTATCTTTTAGTAGCCTCGGAATTTAATAGGTTAATTCCTAATACGAAAATGTCTTGACGTGTTAGATGTGTTTGGTGGCCAAATAATGGGGTTGCTTCTTTAGGATAAAATGGACCTTTTGTATATTCTTTACTCATCAATCCATATGCTCCTGCTAATTGATGGTCAATGAAATAAGGTACTAGTAGTGCTTCGGCGCCTGGGCCTACTTCTGTCTCTGGAAAGATTTGTTCTGTTGCTGCGGAAATAGTAGAGTACTGTTCTGGTGTAAAGAACATTAAAGCTTTGTTATGGTTGACCGTTTCATTTTGATTTGCTGAATGTGCAGGTCCAGAAGTTGTGACTGTTTCTTCTGTATCCTTTACAACTAGGCTTGTTACTGCTCCCCCTAGAACCAAGCCTCCTAGAGTTAATCCTGAGTTTTTCAAGAAATTACGTCTAGTCGATTTTTTTGCTGTAAAATTTTGTTCTTTTTCTGACATAATAGCTCCTCCAATAAAAGTACTAAATTGCTCCTAAAGTGTAAAAAATTGATAATACTAATGACATAGAGACTGAACTAACTATGAATGCTAGATGATTTCTACCAATCCAGCAAGCTAGTATTATAGCTAATCCCAAACCTGAACCAAAAAGAGAAAATGTCTTTACATCTCCAAAAAAGTAATCAAGTGTTAAGGCATACCCACTAAAAAGCAGTAATCCTGCTAACATCTGTATAATTTGGATTAACTCGTCACGGTTATATTCTGTCAAGTTTTAATCCTCCCCCTTATGCACCTTAATCTTAAAGTACTAATCTATTTACTTTTCGTTTCAAGTGTGTATAATTTACATGGCTCCTTGAAACTATTTTATTCTATAACAAAAAACAAACTAAAATCAAATTTTTATTTTAATATTGTATTTTTCGAATGGGTGATGAAAGTATGGAGGAAAAAGAATATACATTAGTAGAACACTTGGAAGAGTTACGCAAACGCCTTATAATGATTTGTATAATTTTCGTTATTACGTTATTGCTAGGCTTCTTTTTCGCACCTGATATTTTACAGTTTTTAAAATCTCAGGATGCTGCAAAACAGGTTGATTGGAATGTATTTGGTTATACTGATGGCATTTCCATCTATGTTAAGTGTGCACTTTTAGTAGCAATTTGTTTCACATTACCTGTAGGGATGCATCAGCTTTGGCAATTTACAAAACCAGGTCTAACTAATAGTGAAGCAACAAGTGCTGGGATATTTATTCCAATTGCGTTTATCCTGTTTATAATTGGTGTTTCTTTTAGTTACTTCATTTTATTTCCATTAATGCTAAATTTCATGTCGAATATAAATGAATCAATCGGTGCAACTGAAACTTATGGGATACAACAATACTTTACATTAATGTTTAATCTATTAATTCCTGTAGGCCTTGTATTTGAACTACCAGTTATAATCTTGCTTTTAACAAAGTTAGGAATTGTCACTCCAGTTCGTTTACGAAAAATGAGAAAAGTTTCATACTTTATCTTAATTATAGTTGGTGTTATGATTTCTCCACCTGATTTTGTTTCTGATTTCTTAATTATTATTCCTTTGTTGCTTTTATTTGAAATAAGTATTATAGTTTCGGAGAAAACTTATAAAAAGCAATTAAACAATGCTGATGAAGTTACTAACTGAGCATTAACCAATATAAGGGGGTTCTTATGTTACAATCAATCGGAGTACCAGGATTAGTTATTATCCTAGTAATTGCATTAATATTATTCGGGCCATCTAAACTGCCACAATTGGGTAAAGCCGTTGGACAAACATTAAAAGAATTCAAAAATTCTACAAAAGATGTTGTAGATGATGTAACTGGTGAGTTCAAGGAAGTTAAAAAAGAATTTACATTAGTCGATAACAAGAAAGAAGAGGTTGTAAAAAAATAATTCCTAACTATCACGTTAAGAAATTTGTCATCTCTAGATAAAAGTGGAACTTTTTAGTGCAATGTTATCTAGAGGAGATTAATAGGAATTTATTTACAGTGCAGTTTTTCAATTTGGAGGAAATAATTATGCTTAACTCAATCGGGATTCCAGGCTTAATCATTATTTTAGTGATAATTTTAATCATTTTTGGTCCTTCTAAACTACCTAGACTAGGACGCTCTATTGGTGAATCTATGAAAAACTTCAAAGATTCTACTAAAGGGGTTTTAGAAGACGAAGAAGACAATATTAAAGAAGAAAAGATATAATACAAAAGAGTTGTCCAAAAGTAATTTTGGAACAACTCTTTTTCTTTTCTATAACGGGATATTCCCATGTTTTTTTGAAGGCCTTGTTTCCTCTTTATTTGAAAGCATATCAAGTGCCTGAATTAATTTAATGCGTGTTTCACGTGGGTCAATGACATCATCTACCATTCCTCGGGAAGCAGCTACATATGGATTAGCAAATTTTTCTTTGTATTCTTCGATTTTTGCAGCACGCGTTGCTTCCGGATCCGCTGATTTGGCAATCTCATTTGCAAAGATAATATTCGCGGCACCAGCAGCACCCATAACGGCGATTTCAGCATTTGGCCAAGCAAATACTAAATCTGCGCCAATTGCTTTTGAGTTTAATGCCACATATGCCCCACCATATGCTTTACGCAAAATAACTGTAATCTTCGGAACTGTTGCTTCCGAATAAGCATATAGAATTTTTGCACCATGTCGAATAATTCCACCATGCTCTTGTTTTACACCCGGGAAGAAACCAGAAACATCCTCAAATGTAATGATTGGAATATTGAAGGAATCACATGTTCTGATAAATCGGGAGGCTTTGTCCGATGAATCAATATCCAGACCGCCTGCAAGTGCCTTAGGCTGGTTACAAACTAATCCAACAGATTCACCCGCAATTCGAGCAAAACCTACTACAATATTCCTGGCAAATTCAGAATGCACTTCCAAAAATGACCCATCATCCACCACTTGTTCTACTACTCTACGAACATCGTATGGTTTAGTAGGTTCGATTGGTACATAATCGATGATATCGGGGCGGTAATCATCTGTTTGCGGTCTTTCCAGCTTTGGTGTCTTTTCTTTATAGCTTTGAGGCAGGTAGCTTAGCAATCTGCGAATCTGTTCAATAGATTCCTCTTCAGAAGGAGCACGGAAATGTGCATTACCGCTAATCGTGTTATGCACCTTTGAACCACCTAGATCCTCGGAGGAGATTTTCTCACCCGTTACTGTTTCGATTACTTTTGGTCCAGTAATGAACATTTGCGAGGTTTTATCAACCATTAATATAAAGTCAGTAATTGCAGGTGAATAAACAGCTCCTCCTGCACATGGTCCCATAATTACCGAAATTTGCGGAATTACGCCTGAATAGATTGAATTGCGGTAAAAGATATGACCATATCCATCCAATGAAAGTACTCCTTCTTGAATACGAGCCCCGCCTGAATCATTAATCCCGATGAAAGGTGTTCCATTTTTCGCAGCCAAATCCATTACAGCGGCAATTTTCATGGCATGCATTTCTCCAAGTGCACCGCCAAATACGGTAAAGTCTTGTGCAAATAGATAGACATTTCGTCCATTAACTTTCCCGAAGCCTGTCACTACCCCATCACCAGGTCCAATTTGCTTGTCCATTCCAAAATCTGTTGTTCTATGAGTAATAAAAGGGTTGATCTCCACAAAGGTACCTTCATCAAGCAATAAATCAATACGTTCCCGAGCTGTCAGTTTCCCTTTTTCATGTTGTTTTTCAATTCGTAGGTCTCCCCCTCCAAGCTCGATTTCACGCTTTCGGTCATACATTTCATTTATCTTTTCAAACATATCCATCGCTCATTTATCCCCTTTTCCACTTTTGTCGCAAAGCTCATATAAAACACCAAAAGAATCCTTTGGATGCAGGAAGGCTACTTCCGCTCCCCCTGCCCCCGGACTTGGCTCTTCCGAGAGAATACGCACCCCTTTACCGCGCAATTCTTGCATCCTCTCTCGAATTCCAGTTACGCCAAAAGCTACATGCTGAATCCCTTCGCCGCGTTTTTCAATATGTTTATAGATTGCACTTTCCTCACTCATTGGCTCCAGTAGTTCTAGTTTCACATTTCCGGCATCTATAAAAGCTACTCGAACCTGTTGTGAAGGAACTTCTTCAATTTTCAGTAATTTCAATCCAAGTGTTTCCGTATAATATGTAACTTGTTCACCCAAGTTTTTAACAGCAATCCCAATATGATCCACCTTCTCCATCATAGCACCCCTTCTGTTATAGTACATATATATTTTAACTAATTTGAAAACTATTCGCTACGTACTTGTGTTATTTTCTAAATTTGTTAAACTTAAAATTAAGAAACAAAGGAGAGAAACGCTTATGAGTAATAAAAAATTTCAGAAAATCGTTGTATATAGCATGATAGCAATTATGGTAATCTCTACTTTAGCATTTGGACTATCATTCTTCTAAATCCTGCCATTAGCGATTACACTTTTTCTGTAATCGCCTTCTTTTTTTCCTTCTTCTTAAATCCTTTGAAAGATTGTTTGATCACCAAATACTCATCCATCTCTTCAATGAATTGATAAAGGGATGCCATAGCGAGGAATTTTTGATGCGTTTCTGGTAAAGGCATTTTTGCAAATTCCTTTTTAACCCTTTCTAATTTCTCCCTAAAGCTTTTGGCTGTATTTCCCGAATGGACATTTTCCGCCAAATCCTCCATAAAATCCGCTACCAGTTCCGCTTGTTGTACCATAACAGGCAGGGTTGTAATTTTTGGAAGTACTCGCTCAATAATTTCAAATTGTTTCTCCCGCATATCAAAATAAAGATAGAATTCATTTTGCTTACGGGTCAAATGGTTCTCAACATCCTTGAAGGCTAGAGACTTTGCCTTATTCAACAGGTTTTCGGCTTCAATAATTTCTTTTCCATCCCAGGAAGTATCTCCATTACGCAAATATTTTACGATTTCCGAGAATATTGACCGGTAAATAGCTTCCAGCTCGTCAATGTAACGCTCCAGGTCCTTTTGATAATCACCCATATACATATTCACTGCCAAGGCGGTTCCAAATCCGATTGCCATTAAAGCTAGCTCATTTAGAAATAATCCAACTGTAAAATTTGCCTCGGAATATAAATGCATAATAATCACAACACTTGATATAAAGCCTGCTGATACATTGATGGAGACGATTGTCGGAATAAATATGAGGATCATAATTCCGAGTACAATCGGATTGTAGCCAAATGTTTCAAATAAAAGATAGGCAAATGCCATACCTACCAAACTAGCGACAAATCTTGTATATACTGCATGCACTGACTTCTTTTTCGTAGTTTGAATACAAAGTATCGTCAAGATGGCTGCAGAGGATGCAAAATCCAACTTAAAATAACTCGCGATGGCGATGGCAATTGTTGCACCTACAGCTGTTTTAATCGTTCGATAGCCGATTTTGTACCTTTTAATATCGACTTCCTCCTTCAAGCTTCGCGACTGAAAATTGCGACAAAATAAATCATTAGAAAACTAGGCTGATTGCCAATATATAAGCGATCAGCCTTAGTTTATCAACGCTGACAAGGAAGTTTCACCCTTCTTATCTGCAGATATGTCCTTAAAACTATTGTTTAAAGGAATTTTTGGACGTAGGTTAGCATTTATCTCCCAACCAACAGTTCCAGAAAAATTTGTGAAAGAAATTAATAATTATACTTCTTCACAGTATTCTTCAAAGTTGCCTTGAAGATTTGTAACAACAGACATTGGGTCGTG
Source organism: Ureibacillus aquaedulcis (assembly GCF_030418165.1). GTDB lineage: Bacteria > Bacillota > Bacilli > Bacillales_A > Planococcaceae > Ureibacillus > Ureibacillus aquaedulcis. The sequence goes on along the minus strand of NZ_JAUHTQ010000004.1, from coordinate 134,391 downwards.
TCCTTCGATTTCATGACGACCGATATCGGCTACTACTTTACCGTCTTTTAACAAAACGAACGCTGGTGATGATGGAATATGATTATCCCCAAATAAATGGCGTGCAGCTGCTGTTGCCTCTTTATCTTGTCCTGCAAATACTGTTACCAAGTGATCTGGACGTTTATCATAATGAATAGCGTTAGCAGCAGCTGGACGTGCAATGCCTCCAGCACAGCCACATACAGAGTTCACCATTACTAGTGTAGTTCCAGGACGTGCGAATGCTTCCTCAACTTCTTCGGGAGTTTTAAGCTGTTCATAGCCTGCTCCTTCAATTTCTGCACGTGCTGTTCTTTTAATTTCTTCCATAAATAAATCGTAATCCATATTCATGATTTATCGCTCCTCTCAACTATACATTTTAACATAAAGACGGCCATTTGCAGATTATCTTGCTTCTTTTGGAAACAACTTTGAAACCCCTTGTGTTACAGTAATTTCTCCGCGCAGTATGGCTTCTTCAATTGACTTTACTTGAATTCTACGATCAGTATTTTGGAAAAACGTATCTATTAATGTATCGCGGATCATAGAATGATACCACTCTTTTGTCTGTTTGAGACGTCTGGATTCCCATACTAAAGTTTCCTTGCTGGTTTGTTCAAACTGGCAAATCATCTCCCAAACATCGGTAATACCTGTCTTTTCAATTGAGGATACTGGCAATGCCTTACTCATCCATCCTGGTGTTGCCGGCTGCAGAAAGTGGAGGATTTGCATATATTCCCGTACAGTCTTTCTCGCCTTTTGTACATTATCTCCATCACTTTTGTGAACAACGACACCATCAGCAAGTTCCATAATGCCTTTTTTCATTCCTTGTAATTCGTCACCTGCACCTGTTAACACTAATAATAGGAAAAAATCAACCATCCCGCGTACATATGTCTCGCTTTGGCCAACTCCGACTGTTTCGATCAGAATGACATCATACCCCGCTGCTTCGCAAAGAAGCATGGTTTCCCTGGATTTCTTATGCACTCCGCCCAAGGTACCCGCATTTGGAGAGGGTCGTACAAAAGCACTTTTGTTGCGGCTCAATTCTTCCATTCGGGTTTTGTCTCCCAGTATACTCCCCCCGGAAAGGGTGGAACTTGGATCGATCGCCAAGACTGCAACCTTTTTCCCCATATTGCAAAGCATTGTTCCAAAGGCTTCAATAAAAGAACTTTTTCCAGCGCCCGGGACACCTGTTATTCCTATCCGAATACTCCCGCCTGTATATGGAAGAAGCTCTTGCAGCAGCATTTGAGCTTGTTCTTTGTGTTCATTATTCGAACTTTCAATGAGCGTGATAGCTTTTGACAGGGATGTTCGTTGTCCACTTAGGACTTCACCTGCCAATTTTGGAATGTCTATTGCACCCTGGCTGGTTTTCTTGAATCTTTTTGGCTTGATGGCCATCCCATCATGACCACCCTTCACTCCGTTCCTTACACTTAAAGCGCCTCTGTCTTCCTGCAAGTTTTTGTTGCGCTCCATTAACCTTGCACTTCCTCGTAGCCTAAACGTCGATAAATTTCTTCGATGATCTTTATGGCGGATACCGGGATAACCGTTCCTGGCCCAAAGATTGCTACTGCACCGGCATCGTATATAAATTGGTAATCTTGTGCCGGAATAACGCCCCCAACAATGACGATAATATCTTGTCGTCCAAGTTTTTTGAGTTCCTCGATTAGTTCAGGTACTAATGTTTTATGTCCGGCCGCAAGGGAAGAAACGCCCACACAATGTACATCATTTTCAACAGCCATTTGTGCTGCTTCCTCAGGTGTCATAAATAATGGCGATATATCTACATCAAAGCCTAAATCCGCATAACCTGTCGCTACTACTTTTGCTCCGCGATCATGACCATCCTGCCCCATTTTTGCGACAAGGATTCGCGGACGGCGGCCTTCGTTTTCCAGGAATTCATCCGTCATTTGCTTAACTTCCCGAATTAATTCATCATCTGAGAAATTGGAAGAATACACACCGGAAATCGAACGGATAACCGCCTTGTGGCGACCCGATACTTGTTCAATGGCATCTGAAATTTCACCAAGGGAAGCGCGTGCACGGGCCGCATCGACTGCAACTGCCAAAAGGTTTTCTTCACCTGTTTGTGCAGCATGGGTTAGGCGGGCTAGATGTTTTTGGACTTCCTCTTCATTTCGTTCCGCTTTAAGCTTTTCCAATCGTTCAATTTGTTTTTGGCGAACAATGGAATTATCAATATCCAAAATATCAATTGGTTCTTCCACATCCAACAAATATTTATTGACTCCTACTATTGTTTCCGTTTTAGAATCAATTTTTGCTTGGCGCTTTGCTGCCGATTCTTCGACTTTCATTTTCGGCAAGCCTGTTTCAATCGCTTTAGCCATGCCGCCAAGTCCTTCGATTTCTTCAATCAATGTCCAAGCTTTTTCAATTAGTTCATCTGTTAATTTCTCGACATAATAAGAGCCGCCCCATGGGTCAATAACTTTCGTCATTCCTGTTTCTTCCTGCAGGAATAGTTGTGTATTACGGGCAATACGGGCAGAGAAATCTGTTGGCAGAGCAATTGCTTCATCAAGTGCATTGGTATGGAGAGATTGCGTATGCCCCATGGCTGCTGCGTTTGCCTCAACCAATGTTCTTGTCACATTATTAAATGGATCTTGTTCAGTCAAAGACCACCCCGAAGTTTGCGAATGGGTACGTAAAGCCAAGGACTTCGGATTTTTCGGGTTAAATGTGCTCATCATCTGTGCCCAGATCCGTCGAGCTGCCCTCATCTTCGCGACTTCCATATAATAATTCATCCCAATCGCCCAGAAAAACGATAAACGCGGTGCAAATGAATCAATATCTATTCCCGCTTTTAAGCCAGTACGTACGTATTCAAGTCCATCAGCTAGTGTGTATGCTAGTTCAATGTCGTTTGTGGCACCTGCTTCTTGAATATGGTATCCGGAAATAGAAATGGAATTGAATTTTGGCATGAACTTGCTTGTGTATTCAAAGATATCAGCAATAATTTTCATGGACATTTCCGGCGGGTAGATATACGTATTACGAACCATATATTCTTTTAATATATCGTTTTGAATCGTGCCGGCAAGTTGCTCCGGGGCAACGCCTTGTTCTTCGGCTGCTACAATATAAAAGGCCATGATAGGCAATACTGCACCGTTCATTGTCATTGACACAGACATTTGATCCAGAGGAATGCCATCAAACAGTATTTTCATGTCTTCTATCGAATCAATTGCTACGCCCGCTTTCCCTACGTCCCCTTTTACTCGGGGATGTGTCGAGTCATATCCACGGTGTGTAGCTAGATCAAATGCGACTGATAACCCTTTTTGACCCATCGCTAAATTACGGCGGTAGAATGCATTCGATTCCTCTGCCGTCGAAAACCCTGCATATTGGCGAACGGTCCATGGACGGGCAACATACATTGTCGGATACGGCCCACGTGTATTTGGTGCAACACCTGAAACGTCATTTAGATGCTTGAGATGATGGATATCCTCCCTATTGTAGAATGCATTGGCCTCGATGCCCTCATTGGTCATAAAGTTGCCTTTAGATTGCAGGTTTTCATTTTCCAAAATATCTTTTATATGAATGGATTCGAAATGTGGTTTACTCATTGTTGTACCCCCTTCAAGCTTTCAAGAACTTCTGTTAGCTTCTCAACAATATTTTGACCTGCATATATAAAGCCGTTCAAACCTTTTTCTAGCCATTCTTCTTGCTCCTGTTTATACTTGCCGGCAACATCCACTAATATGCCTTTTGGTTGAAGCTCAAGAATTGAAGGTAGTAACAGTTTTGTATCCTCATCTTTTGCAGCAATTACCACATAATCGTAGTTTGCTTGTTCCATCCAATCTTTTGCAGCTTCTATGTTAGTAATTTCGCCTGATTTTTCCGGCACGATTCCGACGGTAGCAAAAAATCCATCAACAAAATCTGCACGAGGTTTGAAATCTTTTAGTTTTCCATAAGTCAAGATGGCAATTCTCGGTTTGAATTCTTTATAGTTCACCCGTAATTTTTCAAATGGAATCGCTAATCGCTTAATCTGGGCAAATTGAGGATTTGTCTCTGCTGGTACTTCGTCTGCTGGGTTTGCATAAATATTTGTTCCAATAAGTGAATCTTTTCTTGTTTGTACTGCATCAAGTCTACTTTCGAATAGTCGGTCCAATCTTGCTTGTAGTTGACCGGATTGGGTATATGCATCAATACCCCCAGCCTTTTCGATTTCCAGGAATAGCTCCCAAGCTTTTTCTGCATAGTCGGCTGTTAAGGTTTCGATAAAATATGATCCTCCCGATGCATCAAGAACGTTTTCAACAAACGATTCTTCTTTTAATACCAATGAAACATTGCGGGCGATTCTGATCGATTTTTCTGTTGGCTTTGTTAAGCAATCATGTGGATGAACAGTGAAATAATCCGCTCCGCCGATCAGGGCAGCAAATGCTTCGTTTCCTGCACGTAATAGGTTTACATATGGGTCTGCTTTTGTATAGCTGCGCAAAGAGGTTTCCGCCATCACTGGAATTGCAGCAGGCTTATCAACTTTATAGGCTTTTGAAAACGCTTTCCACAATACTTTGAAGGCACGGAGTTTTGCAATTTCCAGGAAGAACTGTGTATCAATGGCAAAGCTGACAAAGGATTTGGAGATCATTTTCTCATAGCTTCCCTCTTGCTCTGCATATTTGGCTGCCAATGCAAGGGAAATGGCCAATTCTTCTATGACACTCGCCCCGTCATGATGATAAGGAATGGTATTTATCGAAATAGATCTTACATTCTCAAAATTACTCAACATATTTCCTTGATGCGAAATAATAAAACCTTTTACGGATGGTGCATTGATTTTATTAAAAACATTCAAGATTGGGTCTTTCTCATTTTCTATAAAAAGTTTAAACGTATTTTCAGCTAAGTATTTCGCTAATAGCGTTAAATTTTCCTCATCCCATTTAAAAGGAACTCGGCTGTGGATTGTTACACAATCGTTTCCTCTTTCCACACTTTCTTGTAGCAATGTGAAGAACTGTGATGAGGTCTCACCGTAAACTTGTTGTGAAATTTTAAAGCCGGCGCTGTCCTTTAACGACCTGATAGTCGAAATTTGCTTTTCTAAATTATCCCCTAGTTTGTCCATCAACATTTCTTGTGTATACAGGGGTTCAAGTGTGACCCCTTCAATTGTTTCTGTAAATAATGATTGGAAGGGCTTCCCCTTTAATGCTTTTATTGCTTGTTCTTTCCACTCATCATAACTAGCTGATGGAAATTGAATATTCTTCATTTGAATTGACATATTCTCGCTAAAAAGCTTCCCCCTTTACCTATAATCCCATTTTAATAAACTGCAGGATTCTCCCATTAATATCCCGCCATTTGAACAAGTAGTTCGTTGAGCGTAGTCAACTCCACCAACTTTTGTTCATTTTATAATTCAATTCTACATTAGAAAAGCTTTCCATTAAAGTACAAAAATAAAAGAAGCCTTAATGGACAAGGCTTCTTTTACTTTTAATACACGGACATCGTGTCTTTATTTACATTTTCGAGAATATCTTTTACTCTTTTCAGAAACTTCCCGCAAACAAGCCCGTCTAATATTCTATGGTCAAGAGATAAGCATAAGTTTACCATATCACGTGCAGCAAACATCCCACCGTCCATAATTACGGGCCTTTTTACGATTGACTCGACTTGTATAATCGCAGCTTGTGGATAATTAATGATTCCCATTGATTGTACAGATCCAAATGACCCCGTATTGTTAACTGTAAATGTTCCGCCTTGCATATGCTCTGAACGCAGCTTTCCGCCTCTGACAATTGTAGATAGCTCATGAATCTCTTTTGCAATGCCTTTTATGGATTTTTCATCAGCATGTTTGATTACAGGAACAAATAGGGCATCTTCCGTAGCCACTGCAATGGAAATATTAATGTCCTTCTTTTGAATAATTTTGTCATCCGCCCAAACTGAGTTCATCATCGGGAACTCTTTTAGTGCTCTTGAAATCGCTTTGATAAAGAAGGCGAAATAAGTTATGTTGAATCCTTCTTTAGCCTTGAAATCATTTTTGATGGCATCGCGGTAAGCTACAAGGTTCGTTACATCCACTTCCATCATCATCCAGGCATGGGGCACTTCTTGTGCACTCCGCACCATATTCTTGGCAATAGCTTTGCGTACTGATGAAACGGGAATTTCAATATCATGGACAGCACTTTCAAATGCAGCAGCTTTGTCTTGAACCACTGTTGTCTTTTCTTCTGGTAGTTGTACAGGCTTTACGCTAGATAAAGATTCTGTTTGCGGTATTTGGCCAGTTTCAATGAGTTTGTGAAGGTCTTTTCTAGTAATGCGACCTTCCAAACCTGTACCCTCTACTAGTTGCAAGTCGATATTATGTTCTTCGGCCAGACGTAAAACAGCTGGTGAATAGCGTTTTTTTGATGAAGAACTAGAAGCAGTTTTAGCCGGTTCCGCCTTTTCTGTTTGAACCTGATTAGTTGCACTTATACTGTCTGAACTGACACTAGAATTTGACGGCTGGGTAGCTGGGGTATCCTCAGTCGCTTCACCTGCTACTTCAACTGAACAAATGATTGTGCCAACCTGTAATGCTTCGCCCTCTTTTGCAATTAGTTCTTTTATCGTTCCAGTAAAGGAGGAAGGGATTTCTGCATTTACTTTGTCGGTTACCACTTCCGCAATCGGGTCATATTTGTTGACCTTGTCGCCAGGCGTTACCAACCATTTTTCAATTGTCCCCTCGGTCACACTTTCTCCCAGCTGTGGCATTAAAATATTTTCAATAGACATCTAATATCCCCCTTCTAGAACGCCGCCAAGCTTCGCATTGCTTGTTCTATTTTTTCAGGATTAATCATGAAATATTTTTCCATTGTCGGTGCGTATGGCATAGCAGGAACATCCGGACCAGCCAGGCGCTTAATCGGTGCATCCAAGTCAAATAAGCAGTGTTCTGCGATAATCGCTGCAACTTCACTCATAATGCTGCCTTCTTTATTATCTTCCGTAACTAATAATACTTTCCCTGTCTTACTTGCTGCTTCAATAATTGATTCTTTATCTAATGGGTAAACTGTTCGTAGATCCAAGATATGAGCCTGAATCCCATCGTCTGCAAGTCGCTCCGCTGCCTGGATAGCAAAATTTACTGCCAAGCCATAGGTAATTACCGTAATATCATCGCCTTCTCGTTTTACTTCGGCTTTACCAATAGGCAGTACATAGTCATCTGCAGGTACTTCACCTTTTATTAATCGATAGGCACGTTTATGTTCAAAGAATAATACGGGATCTTCGTCTCGAATAGCCGCCTTCAATAAGCCTTTAGCGTCATATGGTGAAGAAGGAATTACAATCTTTAAGCCAGGTGTACCGGCAAATAATGCTTCCACGGATTGGGAATGGTAAAGTGCACCGTGGATTCCCCCGCCAAAAGGAGCACGGATAACAATTGGACAATGCCAATCATTGTTTGAACGATAGCGAATTTTTGCAGCCTCTGACACAATTTGATTTACGGCTGGCATAATAAAGTCGGCAAATTGCATTTCGGCAATAGGACGCATTCCAACCATCGCTGCACCGATTGCTACGCCCGCTATCGCACTTTCTGCTAATGGTGTATCAAGTACACGAGATTCTCCAAATTGATCATATAGGCCGGCAGTTGCCTTAAATACGCCACCTTTGAGGCCGACATCTTCCCCTAGGATAAAGACATTTTCGTCTCTTTCCATTTCTTCCTTCATTGCCAGTTGAATCGCTTCAATATAAGAAATCACTGCCATCAGCCCTCTTCTCCTTCCTCGTACACATATTTCAGTGCATGCTCTGGAGTTGCGTAAGGAGCATTCTCCGCATAGTTCGTGGCCTCATTAACGACAGCCATCACTTTTTCATTGAGTTGTGTAAAATCGTCTACTGTTGCCGTATTCGACTCTATTAAATAAGTTTCAAATAACTTAATCGGGTCTTTGGCTCTACCTTCGGCAATATCCTCAGCCGTACGATATTGTCTATCATCATCATCTGATGAATGCGCTGTCAGACGGTAAGTAACCGTTTCAATCAAACTTGGCCCTTCTCCTCGTCTTGCCCGATCTGCAGCCTCTTTTACTACACGGTAAACTTCCAATGGATTTTTGCCATCCACCGTAACACCCGGCATTCCATAGCCGATTGCTCGATCGGATACTTTTGCACAGCCTAATTGTTTTTCAATGGGCACAGAAATCGCATATTGATTGTTTTCAACCATAATAATGACCGGCAACTTATGAACACCTGCAAAATTAGCCCCTTCATGAAAATCTCCTTGATTCGTAGAGCCTTCACCTAGAGTAACAAATGCCAAATAATCTTGTTTTCTCATTTTGCCTGCAAGTGCTACGCCAACTGCATGGGGTATTTGAGTCGCAACAGGAGATGAACCCGTTAAAATACGATTTGTTTTCTGTCCGAAGTGTCCGGGCATTTGACGTCCACCAGAATTCGGATCCTCGGCTTTTGCAAACGCTGATAGCATCAGGTCTCTTGCCGTCATTCCAAAATGTAGTACTACTCCCATATCTCGATAATATGGAGCGATATAATCCTTAGTCTCGTCAAGTGCGAATGCCGCTCCTACTTGTGCAGCTTCTTGACCTTGACAAGATATGACAAACGGTATTTTACCAGCACGATTAAGCAGCCACATTCTTTCGTCGAGGCGTCTTGCCATTAACATCGTCTCATACATTTTGAGCACATCTTTATCAGATAGCCCTAATTGCTGATGTTGATTTTTTGCTTCTCCCACATAAACATCCCCTTTCAATAAAGTGGAAAGCTTCATCTCATTACCATTAATCCATATAATTTAGTTGGTACCAATTACCTTCTTAGTCTCGAACATCTATTAATCTATTTTTTAAAAGTGTATTGCTCTTCCTTCTACGGCTAGAGCTGCTTCCCCCATTATCTCACTTAATGAAGGGTGGGGGTGAATGGTTTGGCCGATTTCCCAAGCAGTAGTGTCCAATAACTTCCCTAATGCAGCTTCTGAAATAAGATCTGTTACATGGGGTCCTATCATGTGAACACCTAATAGATCGTTAGTTTCTTTATCTGCTATAATTTTAACAAATCCTTCTGCATCCCCGTAAACCAAAGCTTTACCAATTCCTTTAAACGGGAATTTACCAACTTTGATATCGAACCCATTTGTTTTTGCTTGTTCTTCCGTCAACCCAATACTAGCAGCTTCCGGATAGCTATATATACAGCGGGCAACATTTGTATAGTCGATCGGTTTCTTTTCGCCACTCGCAATATGTTCAACAGCTGCAATGCCTTCGTGTGAAGCGATATGTGCAAGTTGCATACCCCCGATCACATCACCGATCGCGTAAATATGCTTTTCTTTTGTTTGATATACATCATTTACTTTGATGAAATGTGATTCAGTCTCAATCTCGGTATTTTCTAATCCAATTCCATCGATATTACCGATGCGACCCACTGCCAGTAACAGCTTCTCCGCAAAATAAGATTGATGCTCCCCTTTTATGTTGGCAGAAATCTTGATTCCATCCCCCACTTCAATGGAATCGGACAGCAATTCAGCATTTTTTATTATTTCAACACCTCTTTTTACAAGGTGTTTTTCCATTTCATTCGACACTTCTTGATCTTCACCTGGAAGAATTCGATTGCCATATTCCAAAACCGATACTTTCACCCCAAAGTCTGCTAACATTGAAGCCCATTCAATCCCAATGACTCCTCCGCCAACAATGATGATGGAACTAGGCAACGCTTCTAATTCTAAAGCATGATCAGATGAAAGAATTGTTTGTCCGTCAACATTGATCCCATCTAAATTTCTAGGTCTTGAGCCAGTTGCTAAAATTACATTTTTCGGAAGCAGCATTTCATTTTCCTGCCCTTCCATTTCCACTGAAATCGTTCCCGGCATCGGCGAAAAAATGGATGGCCCCAGAATTCTGCCCGTACCATGATAAACATCGATTTTCCCCTTTTTAATCAATGCTTTCACACCGTTATGAAGTTGCTCAACTATGCCAGTCTTTCTATTTTGGACTGCCGTAAAATTCAGTTTCACTTCAGGCGCTTCAATACCAAAGGCATGAGCATTAGCTGTTTGTCGGTAAACTTCGGCGCTTCGCAGCAAAGCTTTACTTGGGATGCACCCTTTATGAAGACAAGTACCGCCCAACTGCTCCTTTTCTACAATTGCCGTTTTAAGACCTAGCTGTGATGCTCTTATCGCGGCTACATAGCCTCCTGTTCCACCACCCAGAATAACTAAATCATATTCTTGAGCCAAATAAATCCCTCCTACCCAAATGGGGAAGCAAAGAAACTCTTCACTCCCCGTAGATACTTTCAAATAAATATAAAATTATCTTCCGTTTAAGATATTTTTTCCATTCTTTAAAAATTGTGAACGCGATCTTGACATACGTTCAATCCGTTCTTCGGCAAGACGGTTCGCTGCTAGATATGTCGGTATATTATCGCGCTTAGAAATCTCGAATATTTTTTCAATACTGTCGTAAATTGTTTCTACACGTTTCATAGCACGTTCTCTATTATAACCGTATAATTCATCTGCAACATTAATAACGCCTCCAGCATTGATTACGTAATCCGGTGCATAAACGATGCCCATTTCATGAATGATATCGCCATGCCTCGAATCTTTAAGCTGGTTATTTGCAGAACCTGCAATCACTCTTGCCTTTAATAGTGGAATCGTTTCATCATTGATGATTGCTCCCAAGGCACAAGGAGAAAAAATATCAACTTCTTGTTGATAGATTTCGTTAGGCTCGACCGCTATCGCATTGAAATCATTGACAACTCTATCAATTGCCTTCTGATTGATATCAGTAACCACCAATTTAGCGCCTTCTTTATATAAGTATTCACATAAGGTATACGCCACATTTCCAAGTCCTTGCACAGCTATTGTCCGGCCTTGTAAGCTATCACTGCCAAATGCTTCTTTAGCAGCAGCTTTCATTCCAAGGTATACGCCATAAGCGGTAATCGGGGATGGGTTGCCTGATGAACCGAATGTTGGTGAGATTCCAGTTACATAATCCGTTTCTTCATGGATTAAATCCATGTCGGAAACAGTTGTCCCAACATCTTCTGCTGTAATATATCGCCCATTCAGCCCTTGAATAAAACGACCCAGCGCACGAAACATCTCTTCATTTTTGTCTTTGAAAGGATCTCCGATAATAACAGTTTTTCCACCACCAAGGTTCAAACCTGCAGCTGCATTTTTATAAGTCATTCCTCGAGCCAGACGGAGTGCATCTTCAATTGCTTGCTCTTCTGTTGCATACGTCCACATTCTGCAACCACCTAATGCAGGACCAAGTGTTGTATCATGAATAGCAATTACGGCTTTCAAACCAGAAGTTTTATCTTGGCAGAAAACAACTTGTTCATAATCGTACTTCTCTAGATATTTGAAAATTTCCATAACATTCCCTCCAATTAAGTAAGCGTTTTCTTTCTCGAATATTACTTTATTTCGTTAAAAATGTACTGAACTGCTAAAATCATACTGGTACTTCCAAAAATTTTATAACCTAATCTAAACATACTTTTTATTCCGGAATTAGGCAATAATAAATGCCAAAATTGTTATATTAAGAATTTTTCGAACTATCAAAAAACATTATTCTATTTTATGTAAAAAGCTAGTGTTTCTTGACTTTCAGCCTGTCCATTGTACAATTAATGTTATAGTGAGGTGTTAAGACATGGCAAGAATGTTAGCGTTTATCATTATGTTAATTCCCGCATTGATGGCTGGCGCAGGAATTAAATTTATGAGAGATACATTATTCGGCAAATTAATTTCACCGTTTCCCTGGTTATGGCTACAATTCAGTATCGGGATCATTTTCTTGGTCGTTGGGCTTGGATTTTTTGCTGGGTTTTTAATCCATCGAGATCGTAAAAACGGAAAAATTCCGCCAAAGGTTCAATAAAAAAGAAATTTATACTTTATTCCGACATAAAAAAGACGCTCAACTTGAGGATAACCAAATTCCTTCTAAATTGAACGTCTATTTTAATTTTCTTTTTGCTGCCTTTGCTACAATATCCGGAAAATCTGTTATCCAACCAATAACAGATGGATCTGGATCGGCTAGATATGGTTCCTTTCCTGTAATGCCATAGTACCGAAGTCCCTTTCCCGCCTCAAGGCCTGCCTTTAAATATGGCGGTTTATAATATCTTCTATGGGCATGGAGTGCATCTATATGGGATAGTTTTGATAACTCCTGCCAATTGAATTTCTTAGTTACAATGATAGCCGTTTGAAAATCCGGTCTTTGCATTTTCACTACTCTCATCAATTCGTCATGAAATGAAGAAAAATGACTGCCCCTTGGCAATTCCAATCTTTGCAGACAATCTGTAATTGCCTTATGCTTATCAAGCAATGTTTCCTTCAACTCGATATTTAAGGGCATATTGTAGTAATTGGCCCATTCCACGACTTTCTGTAAAGTGGGGATCCGTTCTTTTGAGAAGCGCCGAAAAAAGTGTTTGCCCAGCGGGAAATTCAATAACTCTTTTAAAGTGCATTCATTGATTCTCTTCCTTACGCCAGTCAAGCGAAACAAATCTGAATCATGGAACACAACCAACTGGTTATCCTTCGTACATTGTACATCCAATTCTATACCATCTACGCCAAGAATCCTGGCTTTTTCAAAGGCCTTAAATGTATTTTCCAAAGCATAGCCAGATGCTCCCCTGTGGGCATAGATTGGGATTCTACTTAACATTTATACATTCAACTCTCCATATTCTATAATAAACTTCCCCTGTTTACTTTTGTTAAGTAAAGAGGATTTCTTGCCAATCCTAATAAAGGTACCCGGATGGGCCTCTTTCGTAACATTAATTTCTTCTTTTCCGATATTTTTGATAGCGTGCATTAACTGCTGGATTTCTTTATCAATCCGGTCACAGTGCATTTTCTTCTTTTCCAATTCTTGTTGCAAAATCTTTAAGCTTTGAAGTTGCTGTCGATTCAGCTTGCTAATATGTTTATTTGCCTCATTTACTTTTATCGTTAATTCATAAGTTTCTTCACGCGTACTCTTTAAGAGGGCTGCTTTCTCCTGAATTTTGTCATACGTTTCCTGTTTACCTAAGCTTTCGATTATCAATTCTGTTCGCCTTTCTAATCTGTTCCCTGAAAAAGCCGTGATAATCGAATTCTTGGCAACTGCCTTACCTCCTATAATCTTGCCATTTCTTTCATCCAATAGAATGGAATCTGACACTAAATAGGAACCTAACGAATAAAATCCGATCACGATTTCATTTTGTGCAAATAGTTTTGCATCGTTTACATGTTTTACAAAAATGCTTCCTCCTGCCTCAACCTCTGTATCGCCGAGGCCAAAGAGGCCATTTTTTATAAAAATATCCCCCTTTTCTGATTTGAGAAGCTTGGCACCCGTTATTCCTTCTGGACTTTCGATCGAGATATCCCCGGTTGCTCTCACAGAAAACCCGCTATTTACTGTTCCACGTATCGAGACGGAGCCATCAAATTGTATGTTCCCTGTAGCAGTTCCTACATCCCCATCAATTATTAAATGGTTTGTAACCGTCAGTAGTCCTTGGAGGTTTTCAACTGCCCCAGTTTTTGAGGCGTATAGAATAATTTTTCCATTTTCTTGTACTTCTTTTGCAGCCTGTGGGTCATATTGAAGAGGTACATCTTCACCAAAAGGTGCAGGCACATTGTCGCCGAAAATATTTACCCCTTCGATTCCTGGTTGAGGAGGAATTTTTTCACCCAGCCAGTCCCCTTCTTTAATCTCAAAAATAAAGTTCATTTCAAAATAATCTGCTTTTCCATCCTCATGAATGACTGGTTTTCTTTCCGGAATCTCTAGATACTTAACAATAGCATCCGCACCTTTTACAGGCTGTGTACCTTCAGCAATGCAGTAGGACTTTCCGGTAATGAGTGCAGGAATTTCAATTTCTTTAATACCATGCTTAATTTGATTTTTGGATAGTAATTCCTCTAAATTTTGAAGGATGGTATGTTGATTATTCTTTACGTTTTCAGTCGTTTCATTGACCGAGATATTGGCTGACATTTTGTCTTTAGATATTTCTAACTCAATGACTGGGAGCCATTGACCAATTTCAACCTGTTGCAGAGATTCTGCTTCCAATGTTTTTTTTAATAACGCAAAATTAGTTAATCGAATCCGTGGGTACTTTCTTAAAACTTCATCAAAGTCCTTCAACTTAAAATTAGGCTGGATGGTATATAAAAATACTTTATTGTTCTCTTCTATAAGTTTTACATAGTTATTGGAAAATATAATCATCGTAAGACACCCCACTCCCATGTCCTAGTATAAATAAAATTTTCCAGTTTGTTTAGAGCATTATCCTGAATCAGCAAAATAATGACTTTCGATACACACTCCATTTTTTTAATGTTATTTTGCCGGCGTTTATTTTAATTTTTCATGATTTGCTTCTTCTTGTTGTTCCACTTCTGTTTTCATTTCTTGCTTTGCTTCTCCTGCTTTTTTCACGCTTGCTTCATCTTTATCTGTTTCTTTTCTTGGCCTTGAATAATCCATCGCTTGGGAACTATCCTGAACTCCGTCTGTTGTCGGATCAATAACAATACCAAAAAGGGCTAGTATGAGGAAAATCGTTTCTAATAATTGCTGTATCTTTGTACTAATTAAAGTGATATCCATACTAAATAATGATGCAACATGATTGGCCAATAAAACGAATGCTGAAATGATTGCCACCCAAAATTGTCTATGTCTAATACGAACTTTCCAATTTATTTTCATGATCTGTTCCTCTTTCGCTAAAAGTATAGGAGCTCTTGTTTCTATACTATTTTCCAGTTTGATAGAGAATAGAAGTAACTGCCTACTCAAATGCAAAAAACATATCTATTGACGTGATTTGGGTGTGCTTTGTGGGTTGGGGATTAAAAAAAGCACCCTCATTAATTGGATTTTTATAACCCAATAAATAATAGTGCAAATAATTTATTAAACTATCTATTAATATCTTGTTTACAATGAATTTGACGATCTTACACTGTTCACTACCGTATTTATAGGGATGGCATAGCCAATGCCGAGGTTCAAATTTCTTTGCATTTGTTTCATCAAGACCTGAATAAATTTAACAAGATTTGTCCCACCAATTACCTCCATTTCTTTTGGTGTTGCCTGTTGGACTTCGGTCAAAATATAAGATAACCCTCCGTGCTTTGCATTCACTATTCCAACTAATTCGCCCTTCGCATTAAATAACGGTCCACCTGAATTACCATGGTTGATAGATGAATCAATCCTGATTAATTCAAATCCATTCAATGGTTCAAATCCAGCAATATTGGCTGAAAGGGCAGTTATTTTTTTTATATTCAAAGGGAATCCAACGACAAATGCTTCCTGCCCAATTTCCACCGACGAAGAATCGCCTATTTTAACCCCTTTACCAAGAGATTTATCAACTTCTAGAATTGCAATATCTTTATTGGGATCATTAAAAACAATTTTACATTCTTTCGCACTATCTTCACCTGAAAACCTGGCAACATTTATAAGATCAGGCTTAATACAGTGGGAACAAGTGATGATTCTAGTGCCATCACCGATTAATACCCCCGACCCTGAGGACAGAATTTTTTTATCTTCCGCATTATTGAGAACACAGATATTTACCACCGACCCTTTTATCCTGTCAAACTGTTTTGAAAAGTCCATTCCTAATCCTCCTAAAAATTATCGTCTCCTCTTTTCTAGGTATTATATGAAAAAATGTAACCAGCGGTTTTCCTCTCCAAAAAGATTGATAGCCACGTTAATTATCTTTTGGACTTAAAAAAAGCAGCTTTGAAATAGATAAATAAAACAAAAAAAATCACCTCGGTATATTTATTTCGAGGTGATTTAAACACTAACTACGGCGTTTTAAATTATCAATGCTAAAGCTATTTGTCCATCTTCTTTTACTTGTTGCCATACCGTGATAAAAGAGGAGTAGAAAGCGCTCTGAATTCGAGTAAGGTGTTTTTATTTTGACTCACACTTAAGATTATAAGTCGATCGGCTCGCCACCGGTCACCCCATAAATCTGCCCCGTGATATAACTCCCTTCATCGGATGCTAGAAGAACATACACAGGCGCAAGTTCTACAGGCTGTCCCGCACGGCCAAGTGGAGTGTTTTGGCCAAACTCTGGGATTTGCCCTTCCAATTGTCCATTATCCAACTGCAATGGTGTCCAAATTGGTCCTGGCGCAACCCCATTGACACGCACCCCCTTGGAAGCAAAGTATGAGGAAAGGTTTATCATAAAGTTGCTTATAGAACCTTTTGTAGCGGCATAATCCATTAAAGATGTGGACGGATTGAAAGATTGCACGGATGTGGTAGTAATAATCGCACTTCCTGGTTCCAGATGTTCTTCGGCAGCTTTTACGGTCTCAAACATGCTGATGATGTTTACTTTGAAGGTATCCTGCACTTGACTCATTGTTAAATCACCCAGGGTTGGCTGTGCGATTTGCTGCGCAGCATTCAATACTAGCGTGTCCAATCCGCCAAAAGCTTCCACAGTTTTTGTAACAATTTCCGTCGCTGTGCCATCTTCCCGCAAGTCATACGGTAGCAGCAATGCTTTTCTGCCTGCTTTTTCAATTAGTTCTTTGACTTCGTTCGCATCTTCTTCTTCACCAGGGAAGAATTGGATCGCCACATTTGCACCTTCGCGGGCATAGGCAATGGCGGCGGCACGGCCAATTCCGGAATCGCCACCGGTAATCAAGGCATTGCGCCCTTCCAGGCGATTGTATCCTTTATATGACTCTTCTCCGCAGTCAGGTTTAGGGCTCATTTCACTCTGCAGCGCTGGAGTGTCCTGCTCTTGATCCGGGAATTTTTGTGTATAAAATTTCTTACGTGGATCGGTTAGATGTGGGTTTTTCATCAAAGTCATCTCCTATCTTGTTTAATATTTAAAGCCATGAATAAAAAATTCACTAAGACTTTAAACATTCACAGATTAATCTCTGGTACATTTTTTACCCTGTGCGCATTACTTTAAACTGCTCCCGATTTTTTACACTTTTCAAATCCATAAATTAATAAGAACTACTGTGATTATCACCCTTACCAAAACCATGCAGATAGCTCCAAGCAGGTCTTATTCGGTTGTATAGCAAAAAACACTTTCCTCGTACAAGGAAAGCGCAAGATTGCAGAAAATCGTAATTTAACTAAAGCCCCTGTTGAAATATAAATTCACTAAAACTATTATTCTTTAATTTTAAACTGAGCCCCAAGAACATATTCACCTTCGTTTACATCGAAGGAGTTTATTATCCGAGTTTTCCTTCTATTATTTGATAATCCAAATGTTCTAGCGCTACAAATGCTTTCTTATTGAATGTGTTTCAACAATATGCCCCTTGAATGGAAAAAGACACATTTCTTATAGAAATGTGCCCGACTGTTGAATAATCTATTGCATAATGCTTTCAGATAGTTAATAATTCATATTTTTTAAACTTCTTATCTATAATCGTCACAGCCTAACTATTGGTAACTAAAACAGGCACCAATATGTAATGGATTTTATTAACATACAGTAACTTTCCCTAGCTTAGGTTTGTACTGTACTATCTTATATTAGAGCTTGTCAGCATTATTAATAATCATAAAACAAAGTTTACATTGCTTAATTACCTGGTAAAATATGTTACAAGTGGGATTGCCCAGGATATAACACAGACAAAAACTAGTATGACAACTAGATCAAAAAAGGAGAATGCAAAGAATGTAAATCCTGTAAAAAGTATTGAAAGAGCTAAACTCCACAGTACCTTTTTTTTAATAGTAACCACCGTTTGCAAAATAATAAAAACAAATACAATTAGTATCGGCCACCAATAGATGATGGAATTTACCAACATGAAAAAACCCCTTTTAATCTATTATATAGTACATAGAATAGATAATTACCAAAATATGGATTTACTTTTGTAAGGATTTTTATAACACTTCCCTATTAGTTCCAGGACATACTTATTACAGAGATTCTCACCCACCCTATATTTGCCCACTTTGATACTAATGTACATCATCTCAGTTTTTTTGCATTACTTTTTATTTAGACATTAATACATCAACTCTTATTTTTATAGTAGCTATGATTTATTTTGATTTAATACCTGCTCCACAAAGTGGTATGATTATTTTTTCTTCTGTTGCCATTTTATACTTGATGTAGCCAGCATAGTTTACTGCTGATGTCACTTCCACATAAAATCCTTTGTCACTTAGTTCAGTTCGTGCACTCAGAATCTCATCTTCTTCAATATCAATAAATGTGCCATTGGTATTCCGTACAGCTTCTAAAATTTGTTGAGAACGCGCTGGTGCAGCAATGGCTATCCCTTCCGCTAAAGTACCTTTATTCGTCACAGGTTGTGCTGTTTCCTCCCCGGTTTCGTAAGCTTTTACAAGAGGTGCACAGTTTACCGCTTGAATGGCAACGATTTTCGGCATTTTATCAATTAATCCATTTTCAAATAACTCTTTAAAGCCATAATATGCACCCAGGAGAAGCGTACCGTTTCCAACGGGAACAATTAAAGCATCAGGAGCACCATTTAATTGTTCATAAATTTCATAGGCATATGTTTTCGTTCCTTCATAAAAATAAGGGTTATACACATGACTTGCGTAAAAAACTTTTTCTTCGTCTACTGCTTTTTGTGCCGCAGCTGCAATGTCCTCTCGTGTACCACGAATTGCTTTAATCGTTGCTCCATGGGCTTTTATTTGAGCAATCTTTTTCGGTGAAGTTTCATCGCTTAGATATATATCACAGGCAATATTACAACGTGCTGCATAAGCTGCAATCGCGGTTCCTGCATTACCACTACTATCAGCAATTACTTTCGATACCCCCAATTCTTTTGCCTTTGTCATTAAAACAGCAGCTCCGCGGTCTTTAAAGGATAATGTAGGCATCATATAATCAACTTTTACATACGTATTTGGCTCCATAGGATCTAGAACGATTAAAGGTGACTGCCCTTCACCCATCGTCACGGATTGCCATGTCTTAGAATCTTTTGCGAAAGGCATGGTTTCAAAATAGCGCCATATGGAGTTAGGATAGTTATTCCATGCAGAAATATCAACTTTTGGGGTATCTTTTACTATGTTTAATACTCCGCCACAATCACATTTCCATAGAGTTGGTGTAATATCATGCTTTTTGCCACAACTGTTACAAACAAATTGGTTCATCATTTATCATTCCTTTGAATATTTTTTATATAAATTAGACTTTTTTATACTAAACAGGTAAAAAAATATTACTAAATATAGGCAATGGCATCAATTTCAATTTTGAACCCAAAATGTAATTCATTAGTTGGTACAACGGTACGAGCAGGTTTATGTTCACCGAAAAACTCCTTATAAACAGCATCTACTTTATCCCATAATTTCACATCGGGGATATATAATGTCATGCGCAAAATCTTTTCTTTTTTACTTCCAGCAGCTTCTACAATCTTTTCCACATTCTTAAGTGCTTGCAATGTTTCTTCTTCAATTGTACCGAATCTCTTTTCACGTGTTTCTGGATTAATGGAAAATTGCCCTGATACATAGACAGTGTTCTGATAAACTGTTGCCAATGCATAGTGTCCATTTGATTTTAGGTTTCCTACTTCAAAAGTGCTTTTCATTGGATTCTCCTTAACTAGATTTATTTTTGATTTCATCCAAATAACTATAGACGGTTACTTTGGAAATGCCCAACAAAGATGCGACCTTCTCAACAGATCCTTTCATTAAAAAAATACCTTTTTCGTCCATAAATCTTATTAATTCAATCTTTTCATGGCGTTTCATGACAGGATGAACGCTGTTTTGAATGATTTGTTGAATCAATTGATCCACTATACCTTCAACATTTCCTATATCATTGTCAGATTTTTTTACATTGTCTTGAACTTCATCATGTGTAGAAAGAAAAGTATTCATAAATTGTTGCATTTGATTCAGTGCTTCAACATCAAAATTTATGCAGAAAGCTCCAATCACTTTTTGCTTGGAATCTCGTATTAATGAAGTCGAAGAACGAATAGTACGCAGATCAGCTGTTACAAAAGTATAACCTGCAAGATAATCCTCTTTAAAATCTTTCGATTGTAATACTGTCTTCACTAGGTGATCAAATGATTGACCGATTTCTCTTCCTGTAACATGATTATTTACTGTAAACATTACAGATGCTTGAGGGTTCGTCAAATCATGAATAACGACTTCACAATTTGATCCAAACATTTTTGCAGTAGATTTGGCTATAGGGATAAAACTCTCTAATAATTTCTTAATTTCTTCCATGACTAACTACCTCATTTATAAATTTCCATTCAATTATATATTTTTTTATATAAAGTAGGCAAGTTGTAGATTTTTTTATACATTCTAAAAGAGTTCATTAGTGAATCACCAAAAACTCAGTTCAACGATCCCTATCTTCATACTTGTAAATGCTTTGCTAATTCTTCAACTCCTAAACAAAATAAAAAACAACCAATGAATAAATAAATTCATTGGTCATTTACTTAAAAATTTATGTTAAGTACAAATTAGGAAAGTTTATTGGTTCTCCATCCCCTACAAACCCTAGTCCTATCACTTTCAAGAAGCCACCAATTCAATACGAATCTTGTCCGCAATCATGGCGATGAATTCTGAGCATATCGGTTGGTTATTTGTAAATGAAGGTATAAAACATTGATTTATCAACATCTAATTTTCAAAATTTGAGTAAAATGACCAAGAGTTTTTTGTACTTAGTAAAAAACATATTGGTAATTTATAACTCAATATTATCATCTTCATATTCAAATAGAAAGCCCCCAATTGGAAATTCTTTTGTAGGCTTTGTAAGTTCTCCCGTTTTGAGAGATCGCCCACACCAACCATATGAACATATACCATTTTCAACAGCATATTGACCGGCTTCACGTGAACTTCTAAAAGTTTTAATTAATCTTCCCTCTTTGAACAATAGAACTTTTTTAGCATGTGGCCTTTTATGATTCTTCTTAATACGTTCTTTTGTTTCTTTACTTCTTTTCTTTCCTTTTAGAACTTTTGATAATTTTCGTTTTGTTTGTTCACTTGTTCTTCTTCCGAGTGCTATATTAAACCTACATTGATTAGCTAGTTTATATCGTTCTGTAATTATTTCTTCCTTATCATATGCTTCATTCTCATCTTCGAAATACTCCAAGATAATGTAATCTAATTGACCACTCTTCATAAGAGACACATGTTCTTTTCCACGACTATTATAATCACGAAATCTTTGGTTAGAACCTTTACCACAATACACTACTTCTTCCGTTTGTTTTAGTTTATGAATATATACATAAAACATAAAAAATCACCTCGATATTCTTATATCGAGGCAATCTAAAATGTAAAATAAAGTTCTTATTTTATTATTATTTAAGTGTACAACCCGTCACTAGGACGGATTTCGGTATAAATTATGGACGGTACATTTCAGAATCTTCCACGATAGAAGACACTGACCACTTACCATTCTTTTTAATTAATGTAGCTAATTGTGTAACATTTGCATCGCCAACTACCATTATTCTTTCGATTATCATACTTGTTTGGTTTGGATAAGAATAATCTAGATAATCAGCGTTTGTCATATCTACATAACGATCACCAGAGTTACTTATTTTATTGTCAACAATCTCAACTGCATCTCTCCAGAAAATTGGTTGAACATAGATAAAAATCTGCTCTTTCACAGTTTCATCATTCCAATTGCTTCCTATTACAGCACGTTGTCTATTTTTTTCCCAACGTATTTCTTCTCCCAAAGCTTCACCAACGTATCTCATTGGTAGATAAGTAACTCCCTTTTCCAAATGAACAGATGCATCCATTTGAATTTTCTCACCATTTACTGTTACAACTTTTGAGCCTGCCTTCATTGTGATAGTGTCGTCGCCTTTAATTATGGTTGCTACTTTAGTTTTGTTGTTCCATTCAACTTTAGCATCAAGTTCTTCGCCAATCGCTCGAATCGGGCCATAAGTTCTTCCTTTTAGAAGTTTACCACCATAGATTTCATGCTCATGCTCATGCATAGCAAGACCTGTACTAGCAGCTTCGGCATTATTTCCTCCAATAGCAAATCCTGTTGCTAATACTGTTGTTGCTAAAGTAGTTAATGCTAATCTTTTAATATTCTTCATATGTATCCCTCTCTAGTGTGCTATATATTAATAGGTTATATATTCAATAATAACTTAAATTTTATAGAATTCTCAATGAAAAGAGGGATTTCCATAAAATACCTACACATTTATTCAATTCAGACGAAAAAAAATCACCTCGGAATTGAAATAGAGATGATTTTAATATATAAAATTTAGATTTTATTCTAATAGAAGAAGATAAGCTGTATCTAATTCACTTTATTAATTGAACCTGTTAAACAAAATAAAAAGCCGAATATTTCGACTTTTTTATATATACCTACTAGTCAATAGACTAAACTAATAGTAAACTAATAATGATGTAAGCGTCGGAAACTTTCATCATCAACTTACTATTAGGAGGGCAATATCATGGATGAAAAAACTATGCTATTAAAACAGATTGAACTACTAGATCAAGAACATGAAATTATTAAAGAAAAGAAAATGATTTATCAAACTTATATAACGAAGTTTGCAAAAGTAACTGAAGTAACTGATGAAACTCCTGTTGTTAACCCCTTAGAACAAAGTAAAAGTAAGAAAAATGAGTTTAATCTACAAAGTAAATCCCAGAAGATTTCTAGTCCACAAATAACTAAAATTCTTAAGAACTACTTTGACCAAACTCCTACTATTTCTAAAGATTTATTAGAGCAGAAGCTATTAAATGAATATGGTCTACAATGGAAAAACATTTTTGATTTATTAGGTTCACTAAGAAGAAAAGGCCATATCAATGTTGAAACAATAAGAAGAGATAATAAGACCTTTTTTACCATCAAAAAGAAATAGCTTTAAAATGAGACTTGCCTTATAGGTAAGTCTTTTCATTTTTACGATATATCGTAAAGTGTTAATATGTTTATCTTACTATTATGAGAGATTAGTGTAAATAGAAAAGTAAACTAGTAGTTTACAAAATAAACTACTAGTTAAGAAAATAATCAAGTTGATTATTATTAATAACCTTTAATTTGGATATATAATTGATATTTTATTAATAAGCAATTTGTTCAAGTTCGTTTTTCTCTGCATCTATTAAACCTTTTTCGCCATTTAAAAAAGTATACTTTGTATAAATTGAATCATACTTATCCGGTGGTGTATTTTCTACAAGAATTATTTGATGATTCAAACTTAATTCTATTAGAATCTTATAAAATTCGTCATAAACTTCTGGATCATTAATTTTTTCTTCAGTGTTAGTAGTATCACCTTCGACTTCAGGATTCTTTTCTAAAGTTCCTACATATTTACTTATAGAATCTAATAACAAAAGACCAGGATGACCTGTTCCATGGCCTTCAATCTTAGAATTTAGAATTGCTGCTAAGTATGAGAGTTGCATACATTCTAACAATCCACCACTTTCATGAGCATAGACACTTGCTCCATTGTAGAAAGGAATCATAAGACTTCTATCAATAAATGTTTCTTCTGTATCATACTTAAATCTTTTCATAAAACCCTGGTATTCTTCATCTAAAAAATTAAATATAATATCTTTTTTATCATCTTTAATTTGTAGAGCTTCAATACTCTTAATTAGACGAGATTCCTCGTTTTTTAAATCCTCTATTAATTTATCTTTTTCTTCAATTTTATTATGTATTCTTAACCCTTCTTTTAAAATTTCTTGCTTTTTAGTTAAATTATTCATTATAGAATTAATACTATCTATTTGAGAAAGGTACGGAACATTAGTTTTTTTAGAATATACACTTAAGGCATCATCATAAATAGATTGTTTTTCTGATAGTATAGTAATCTCTTTATCTAATTGTTCTATTTTCTTGTTTTCCTTTTCTATTAAATTTTTCACAAAACTAATTTTACCTAGAATTTGCTTTTTAATTCTATGAAGAGTTTTTTCTGCATTCTCATTTTTAATAATATCTTTATGATTATGCCCTGGTATTTGTGAACTACACAAAGGGCATTCAATAACTTGTTCTGGGATTATCAATTTATAATTAATCTCTAAAGTTTCTTCAATTTCTTTCAATTCTTTTATATAATCATCTATCAATATTTCTTTTGAAGAAATTGATAATTGTATTTTTCTTTTTTGATTTTGAAATTGAAATATTTTATTAGATATCAAATTAAAATCCTCTTTTAATTTGATATACATTTTGTTCTCATCATTCTTATTACTTTTATTAACGCTTTTTTCTAATATTATTATCTTTCGTTTTTTATTTTTCTCTATTTCTTCTTGAAGCTTTCCGGACTTTAAATGCAAAATTACTTTATCTGTTTCATCTAAATCTTCCAAATATGCATTTAATCCAAAAAGTTCTCTACGTATATCCTCTATTTCATTTTGAACCTTAACCAATTGTTCATTTAACGCTTCTTTATCTACATCCACTAAATTAAATATCATTTTAAAAGCATGTGGGTTTTTACGAGCTTTAAAATTATCTTTTTTCCCTAAAAAATCACCTGTTCCCAGCTCATGTTGATGAATATATACATAACGAAATATATCTCTAAATGAAACATTTTCGATTTCTTTTTTGTTACTATGCTTTTGATGACGAATTAATTTATATTCATCTACATTTAATTTATTCATTAATATCTTCATTGCATCCGGAATATCTAGTGTTTTAGGAGTATACTCATCAATAGAGTTGTAAGAGCAAAAATAAATACTAATTTTTGTTTGCTTCTCTTTTAATAATCTTTTTAAGGTTAATACTTCTTTATTAATACTCATCTCTAAAAAGACTTGATCACATCTTTTATCTAATTCTCGTTGCACATTAAAATCAATTTTCCCACTTTTACCCAAACAGTAATCTATCAAACTTAAAACAAGAGACTTTCCAGATGTTTTTTCACCACTAATAATTGTTAAACCTTTATTAAAAGAAATAGTCCTTTTATATGTAGTACCTTGTAATATTAGTTTATTTAAAATTAGTCTACTCACTAGTATCCCTCCTTTATTATTTTTACATTTTCCATAGAATAATTTATTGAATTGAATGCAATAATATAATTTTCATAAAGAGCTTTAAGATAATCTGATGAATTATCTACAAAAAAAACTCTACCGTCTTTTAGTAATTTTACTTTTAAATCATCTAATTTATTGGATATTTTCCCTTTCACCTCGATAAATTTCAAACTCGACATTAATAACAATATTTCATTAATTTTTGTTTGAAATCGAAAATATTGATTTGATGATGGAAAAATGTCCTTTTCACTCTTTTGCTTTTCTCTAAATAGATAGTCTAATTCAAAATTCACTATGCTATAGTAAAACAATATTTCTTCTACTTTTCTCTGTTTATTATTTTGACTTGATAATGCATTCAATAAACATAGTACCTTCATTATTTCTAATTTCTGATTATTAAATAATATTTGTATTGATGTAGGAGTGGAATAATTAGATTCTTGTTTTTGTATCATTAAACCGTTCCTCCCCCCACCAAATTTCCTCATTTTCATCATCAGCTAGAATATGTATAAAACCTCTATTTTCATGTTTATTAGATGTATTATCTTTTAATGCCTTATTCAGTCGTCCAAAGTCAATTCCTTCCAAACTTTTATGAACAACATTTAAAAATTCTTCACTATTCCCATGTATTTTATAAGTATCACTATATTTATCTTGGTACTCCATAAAAACTTGTCCTAATAGTGAATCTATAATTTCTATTGGCATCCCTATTTTCTTGAATTCTCGAATATATGACTCTGCTGCAACATAGAAAACGGAACTTAAATCTATTAAATCAGGATTAATATCTTCTAATTTTAATTTTTTAAAGAATAAGTTGTCTTCAAAGTTTTTTTTAAAAGATTTCAAGCCTGCCCCCATTATAATTGATGATTTTGGTCTTTCTTCTTCATCATTATTACTCTTTTTTTTTAATGGTTGAGAAATTTGGTTAAGAATTTTTCTTATTTCATTAGGATGATTAGATTCCTCTGTATTGTAAGAAATGGTACGTAATCCGTAAGTTCTAAATTCCTTAATTGTTTCTTCAGTAGGATTATTTAAAAGAATATAATGTACTCCTTTAAATGATTCTCGATGTTCTTTTATTAACGTTTTAATAAATTGGTCATTAAAAGAAAAACCCATAAACAGTAACTTTTTATTACCAGTTACTAATCTTAATAAATCATCATATTTTTTATTATTATATAATTCTTTATAACTTTCTCTGCTAATTACAATAGAGCCTGAATTTGAAATAACTCCATGAAGGTGACATACTCTATTTTGCGCAAATAATTTTTGAGTGTTAAAATTAATATCTTTTAGAAGAATTGGTTGTAAGTCAAAGTTCAAGTACTTTTGTAATAGATTTTCATAGTTAGTAGTTAAATACAAATTGAAATTCATTAAACTAAGATCATAATAGTTATGCATTGAATTTTCATCTAGATTTATTTGTTTTTCCATGATAAGATCTACTATTTCTTCTTGAACATCTTCCTCTTCAAGGGCATATTTTTTTAACATATCAATTGCCCCCCAGTAGTCATAATTCTTTAAATCAGTTTCAACTGCTTTCTTTATCCACGCTAAATCCTCTATAGCATGTTTTTCGGTTAAATATTCAATTAATTTGCCCCATGATGGTACTTTAAACGGTTCAGACAGACCTGCTCCGATAAAGGGAACCACATTACCATCGTGATAATCTTTTCGTAAATCATCTAAATAACGACTCATATTTGACTCCTCTTTGTTCTATACCAAGAATATTTTTATATTTATTTTAACTTAACATTACATTTTTATCCATAATATGAATTTTTTAAAATATCACGTACACCTGATATGTGTCTCTTCTTTTTTAATATAACAGTGGTTGAGAAGATTCTTTCCATAAAATTCATTTATACTATAGCTCTTTACAAAATAAAAAAATAAGTAGCCCTCAACTAATCATATTAAATGACAAATCAAGGGCCTAATCTTTTTCTTCGTTTTCTTCTTGTTCTTCAAGTGTATCTAATTCATTAAATATCTCCTGTGCAATTATTTCAGCTTCATGAAATGACGAAGCAAAAACTTTTATAAACTTTCTTTTATATATGAAATTATAAAGCTTAATCATAGTTTCCCCCCTTACAATACTTAACATTTTTACCAAAACATCTTTGCTTCCAAAATTCGTTTTGGGTCCTTGTGTGTGAATAGCTCTCTCCCGTTTATCTCTGTTCTCCGACAGTTTTTTTATTTCAAGGTAAGGCGATACTTTATAAATATCTAACAAAGCTTACGTAGAAACCCATAGCTTACTGAATCACATCCAATTGATTTTAATTCTGCATTGACTTTATTGAGAATGTTTTGCCTATTGCGTTTAATCCCTTGAAAATTACAGCTAGATATATATTCTTGAGCAATGACGGTTGCACACAGAAAATTGAAATCATCCTTTTTTAATTCGTCTCTAATTGCATTTAAGTGTTCTAATTTCTCTTTCATTCTAGGTTCTTGACTTTCCATCTGCTGACTTCCCTTCTTTTAAAATAGACAAGACCAAGCATCTTAAACTTAGTCTCGTCTGCATTTATTAAATAGTTCACATAATTAGTTTTAATTAAGCAACTATTGTTAACTTCGCTATAGCGTCTGGGTTATATACCACCCCATCTAAGTAGCTATCAAATAAGAATCCGACAGTTCCTCTTAGGGCACTATCCGTATCCTGTACTATAGTAATAGTGGGACTCTTCTTGATCATTACAGCATACGAAGCTTGAATATTCGCGACAATACAAGGAACTTCTCCTACATCACCAGCATCTAAACTATCAGTAACTACTACTTGTAATCCAAACAGTAAATAATTGATTGTTCCATTATTCATTCCGTTTTGGAGATAAAATTTCCCGGCTGCATCTTTTAATTTTGATACTCTATTAAAGAAAGATCGAGACAAGATAAATTGAGAACCCTGTAAATATTCTGGATGTATAGTTAACGTCATATCTAACAATTTATCTAACAATTCTTGATCAGAAGCTCCCACTGATAAAGTATGTTCAAACACTTCTTCATTAGGAACAATACCTGAAAACTCGTCTTCATCCGTTCCTTTTAGCATCGATTTTTCAATTGCTTTGTAAGTACGAGTGGCCAGTAAAGATGAAATATAGTCTGCCATATTAATTGCAGAATCATTTAACAGTTGTTGCGTTGCTGAAACGAAGGCTCCAACTCTCTTTTGCTGCAATTTCACTTCTCCTAAGCTAAAAGCTTCTTCAATCAAACTTTTGCCTTCACCTACAAATGAGCCGATACCTACTACTGTTTCTCTCGGAATTTTAACAGTTCCATTTACTGATGGAATTTTTCTTGCCTGCGAGAAGATTGATGATGTTTCTTCTAGCTTCTTAACAATCATATTTGCAACTGTTTCTGGAATAACTGACGAACTACCACTTGTCATTTGAAGGTTTCGCAATCCGTTATTAAACTCCCGAATTTCTGTTTCTTCCTCTGTTTCTTTAACTGCAATGTTATAACGATATTCTGTCTTCATAATATTTTTGTTCTCCTCTTTCTTTTCATTTTGTATGTTTAAAGGAACGACTTTTTCAACTAGATCAATTCCTCTTGCTGCAATAGTGCTATTACTATAAGCTGGATCTCGAACAACTGAAACCTCAAACAATTCAAGCTCTTCAATAGTTCTTTCGAAAAGACCTGGACTAATATTTCTCCAGTTGTCTTTGACAGTTCGGAAACCAAAAGACATGTTTTTCAAAATACCACATTTAATCAACTCGTAGTAATCCTTGCCCCATGAAGTTGGAGCAATAGTTGCAGACATAAATAAACCCTTGTCATCCTCCCGAAGCTCTAATGAACCATTACGAGTGGATGCAAGAATTTTTTTATTATTATGCTCTGCTAAAAAATCAATATCTTTTTGAGCATTTTGAATCGCTCTATGAAAAGCGCCTTTTGCGATTTTTTCTTTGAATTTTTTTGTTGTTCCTAGTACATTACTAAATTGATTAGTTTTATTCACATATCCAGAAACCGTCATCGAACCATCTTCATTCGAAGTTAATTCAACAGATTGAACACGGAGTTCCATTCTCAAATTCTTTCACCTCAATAAAAAATATTTCTTTTGCTCGACGAAGCAAAAATAGTATAAAAAATAAAAAAGCGTACCCATAATCGAGCACGCCCACACAAGAAAAAATAACAGGAAAAAACTATTCTGTAATGATAATTATTTTAGTAACTGCTGATAGCAGCAAATTTCTTGATTATCTATAAATATTAAACAAATGAAGGAAGACCAAGGTATAGGAGTAACCTCGATCTTCGTGACAGAAATGAAACTGCCATTCTAATGAACATTAAACTTACAAGTAAACAACCAACCAAATCAAGCGAGGAAGTAAGAGCTTATAGAGCTCTACATATTTATATATAACAAAACAACGTTCAGATCTATCTTCCGGGACAATTGTTTTTAAAAAAACTAAATTTTTTATATTTCATAAATTCCTCATACTTACTAACTTCAACAAAATAAAGTTGTTCCTTATACAACAGCTTTCGCTTGATGTATTCATAAATTGTAGACCGTCCAGGTGCTTTGAACCAATATTTTTTTTTAGAAATCCATGGACCCACCAAATGAATTTCTTCAACTCTAGCAATAATTTGTAATTCTTTATTAAGAATATAAACTGGTCGAGAATGTGGTGCTGGTATATCGCCTTTAGAAACTCCATTAAAAACGAAGAGTTCAGAATATCCTTCAAACGATCTTCGAGGGTATCGTTCTTTAAGAAATGCCAGTTCTTCTTTAATTTTTTCAATGTCTTCAACTTGCTTACGAATTTGTTCATTTATTGGATGCTCCATAATATTTCCCCCAAATCTTTTATTTTAATTACTTTCTATTTATATCTGAAAGAACTGAAACGTAAATGAGAGCATAAAAAAAGAACAGCTTTAATTTGCTGTCCTTTAAGATTAAACCAAATATGTTACCTTACTATATTAAATAAGTCATATAACTTTTTTGGTTTCAATTATTATTAAGAATCCAATATCTTTTACCGTAAGTTTCAGAATCTCTTGTATTATCTTTCTTACTTTCAATAACATATGGAATATTATTTTCCTCAAAGAATGAGTTGATAGTTTTCATACCGACTTTAGTTGAACCGTTTTTGCCACGTAATCCATACTTACTACAGATAACATTGACTAGTTCTTGTTGTTGGTCCCTGAAGATTTTTTTGTTACTGTAATTATCAATAATATCAAGCTTTATACAGTTTTCTCTTTTCAACAGTTCCAAATCATAGAACTGAATATTCGGGAAATATTTATCGAAGAAAGCTTCAAATCCCAATTCATTCATAAATGAATACACTTCTTCTTGGTAACAAAGATAAGCAAGCCCTGTCTGATGAACCTTCAGCCGGGTATATTCTTGATTACTTTCTGGGTCTATTACTGTGTCCAAATAGAAGGCCTTCATTGACTTTCCAATTACATCAATTCCATATTCTTTAATAAATTCAATTTCACCAAGACGATCAAATTCATCGTAATAATGGAGCTGTTTCTCAAGATAACGAAGTTTAGCTTGGATAGACTTTTTGGAAATACGTTTGTAGTAAACATTTACTTTCTGATTTCTGACACGTGCCGTAGCTTGAACAAATGTATCAATATCACTGATACCATGAATAACAACTGTTTCAACCGAATCATCTTTAATTTCAGTACCTTCGGTCAATAGTTTTGTTGTATTCAATATATCACATTCAAATTGTTGAGATTCAGCAATTTGTTTGAACTCTGATGAATTTTCACGATTTCCAGCATGTAAGATTTTACTATTACCAATATTGAATTCTGCAATAGTTTCAACTGAATTATGAAACATAAGAACCTTATTATCATTTTCAACTTCATTAGAGATTACTGACAAGACAGTTTCATCTTTTTCATATCGATATAAATCTTTTACTGAATTGTTATAAAAATTTGCTTCCTTCAAAACTTCAAATTTGTTTTTCCACGGAAGATAAAATAGCCCATCAGAAGTAGCCGTCATAAATATTTTTACTGCATCAGTATTTTCGTTTAAGTAATTGAATGACAATTCTGTTTTTGTATTGAAGGCACTATCGGAAACAAAATAATGAGCTTCATCACAAACTATATAATCAAATGTTTTTAGAATTGGGTCACGTCTCTTAATCATATTCTGAAATGATTGGTACGTTTTTAATTCATACATACCACCTAAAAATTGTCGTTCACGTTCTAATCTATAATCTTCAAGGTAGCTTTGTTGTTGTTTTAAACTTTGAGTACGATGTGATAAGAATAATGTTCTCTTTTTAGTATCCAAGGCATATGGAAGTAAGACATGTCGAGCCCAGTAGTTTTTCCCACTGCTCATTTCTGAACCAATTAAATAATTCTTTCCATTTTCCAATTTATCAATAACATCAGTTGTTATTACTTCACTTACATATTGTTTATTCTCCATAATAAATTCCTCCTAGATATATTGTTACTTATTGTTTATATCTGGAGAAAATTGAACGTAAATCAATATAAAAGAAAAAGCCGAGCATTAAGCTCGACCAATTAAAATATTAAATTTCTACTGCTGACTTCCATTTGATACTTTCTCTCTTCAAATTCGAGCATCATTTTTTCGTACTCTAATCGTTCCTTTTCCTTCTTCAATTTTTCTTGATGCCGTTCCTCTATCAGTTTGTTTAAATCATTTGTAGCTACAAGTTTTACTTCGGGATACTCTGCAGAAGCGATCTCTTTCTTAAATAGTCGTTTAATCATTGTTTTGCTATAATACCAATTTATATCCGTCGGTTTTTTATACTTTACCTTCTTATTAAACTGACTGGAAAGAGAAATCAAATCTTCAACACTTCCAATTTGAGTTTCATAGATATATTCATGCTTTAGATACCAATCATAGACTGAAATTTGAATAGTAGTTGTTTTTGTCATTTTAATGACCTCCGTAAATTTGTTTTATATTACACAGAGGTTTTATCTCGAGGAAACAAAATGTAAAGCAAAATACAAATTATTTTCGAGATTTCTTAATCTCTCTAATCTTCTCTTCTACTTTGGTAATTCTTCTTTCAAGAGAATCATATTCATCGTTGAAATTCTTGTTTGATACAGTTATATTTTCAGTTGGCTTAGTTAACTTAACTTCAAGCGAATCAAATCGTTCATCAAGCAAATCAAATCGATTTTGAATTTTACTAAAAGATTTATCAACATCGTTAGCAAAGTCTTTAAATTCTTCATTCATTTCTGTAAGCTTTTTTATAATAAGTTCAGTAAGTTCTTCTTCTTTGTTCATTTTTATGCTCCTCTCTAACCTTATTTTCTGTACCCTTCTGGTTTATGTACAAAAGAATCAACTAATTCTTCCAAGCAATCTTCACATAAATCAAACTTCCAATGTTCTTCATCGAATTTGCTTCCATAACCGAAAGTAAAGTCAAAGGACTGGAAAGTCTCTTCTTGCCATTCTGTAAATTGGTTCTCGCTTTTAAAAGTATGAGTAGTTCCACACTTATTACATGTAATAGACGATAGTTTGTAATCTATTTCAGTCTTCTCAATTTGCTTGTAATCTCTCATTTGGTTTTGCTCCTTTTTTTGTTTGGTTTCATAGTTAAAAATTCTTTATAGCATTAACTAATTTAAAACGTTCAACATCATCCATATTTTTCCCTATTATTTCTCTTACTTCTTCATAGGAATATTTTTTATTTTCAACTTTTAATTCTAATTCGATTTTAACATTTACAATATGTTTTTGGTTATTCTCATTCATATTTGCGCCCAATTCCCTCTTGTAATAGAATATATTCAACTTTTAATCTAAAAGCTCATATAACCCAATCTGAACATCCAAGACACTACTTAATTGTTTAGCCAATCGTAATTTGGAGTATTCGGGTTAAAAGTATTTCTTGGAGTAGAACTCCTCGATAATTCTATCATAGCTTCTTGATACTCTTTAAAATCGTCAGAATTCTTGTAGTCTGTGTTATCAGCAATCTTTTCTAGGCATTTAAAAGCAAATCCCAACACCTTGTCTTCTGGAACTCTTTCATGATATTTACTTTGAATCGAGTCACTAACAAAAATATCGACAAGTGTACTCCATTTCTTTTTTGAGTATCTTCCAGATGCAAATGTTGTATAAAGCTCATTACAAGCATCTTTTAATAAGATACTAAATTGATTAGCATCTAAGGATTCCTTGTAATTACAATTGTAATTATCTTTATTATTTTTATCTTTTTCTTTTTTATTTATTTCTTTATATGTTGGGCCAAAAGGTAAAGGCTTGCGATGCTCTTTTGTCACACCTAGGGTTTCCCTTTCGTCCGAGCTGAAAATTTCCTTGACTGGTGCTACATCAACATCCTCGATCTCTTTCAGGTTTTCCTTTTTGTCAGAGCTGAACTGTCCAAATATTTTATCTGTAATATGAAAGAATTTCTTTGCTGGTTGACCCATAATAACAGTTTCAATATATCCAGCTTCTTCTAGATCTTTAGTAGCTTTCAATTGCTGTTTGTATGAAAGTGCAGTTTCTTCTTCAAGAACCTCACTTGTTAAAAAGAAATATTCTTTTCCTTGATATTTAGTAAGCATATTCTTACTACCAAAACTTTCATAGCTTGAACAAAGTTGTCCAAAAATAATTGCTCCATTTACTGATACTTCATGAGCAAGTTCTTTGTTAAACATTACGAAAGCATTTCCACCTAACATTGATAATAATTTCACTTTATTCTCTCCTTTGACAAACAGAAGGAGAACTACTAAAATTAATTGTAGCAGAATACTTCTGTTTTATGACTTATCCTTGTCTGAGCGACCAACTCATGTAGACAGGGATTTTTATTTTCAACAACACTTTAGTTTATTAGTGCGTTAAAGCGTATATATTTATTATAACAAACATTTGTTCGATAGTAAATCTTCTCTTTGGTAAAAATATCCTATATCCTCCATTTTGCTAAAGGTGAATGGTTATGGTATTTCTTCGCTATTTCTTCATCTGTCAAATCTAAGTATGCTTCTTCTGTGACTTTTACAGAACTATGGCCCAATATCCTACTAAGTGTATAAATATCGCCGCCATTCATCAGATACTGCCTCGCAAAATTATTTCGAATTTGATGTGGATGAACTGACAATTCAATTCGACTTGCTACTTGTTTTAATTGCTTTTCAAAGGAATGTACACTCATTTCTGTATTCCTCATTGTTGGGAATAATAGGCTTGAGGAAGTGTACCTTTCTTTGAATTGGATATAATGTCTTAATTCTCGATTCATTTGTTGTGAGAAGAAAACATATCTCTCTTTTTTGCCCTTTGTTTTAGTTACTAGAATCATTCGATGTTTAAAGTCAATATTATCTACCTTCAAGGCTAATGTCTCACTTATACGCATTCCTGTGTCTTGGAGCAACATTACAATTATTTTGTTTCTGTAACCGTGAAATTTTGTATAATCAAATTCTTCAAGTAGTGCTCTAAATTCTTTCTCGGTTATTTCTACTTTCTTTCTTCTAACTGTTTTTATTTTCTCGATATTTTCAACTGGATTCTTCCTTATTTCTCCTTCTTTATGAAGCCAATTAAAAAATACTTTTATAATCCGAATGTAATTATTAATTGTGATATTGCTGATTGTCTTTTTATAATCAGTTCTATTTTGTGGATGGTTTATTTGACGACTTTTTTCACTAGCTACTACTGTATATTTTCCACGTTCTTGACAATATTTTATATATTGTCGAATATGTCCGGATTTTACTTTTTCAGGTTCCTCAATCTCCTGTTCATTTTTTAAGTATACAATGAATAATTTTAATGATTGTTCATATGAAGATATTGTTTTGTTAGATAAGTTTCTCGATTGGCAGTAAATTAAAAAGTCTTCTAAGTAAAATTCAAGTTCTGTCAGTTTCAATTCATCAACTCCTAAACAAAATAAAAACAACCAACGAATAAAAAAGTTCATTGGTCGTTTACTCAAAAGTTTATTGGATTAAAAATTGATGTTGAGTATAATTATTCAAAGTTTATTGGTTCTCTATCATCTACAAACCCAGTCATACCAATACTTACGAAGCCACCAATTCAATACGGATTTTGTCCGCAATCATGGCGATGAATTCTGAGTTTGTTGGTTTAGATTTTAGGTGGTGCACTGTGTAGCCGAACATTTGCGAAATGGATTCGTAATTGCCCCGGTTCCAGGCCACTTCGATGGCATGGCGGATGGCACGCTCCACACGTGATGGCGTTGTGCCAAATTTCTTTGCGATTTCAGGGTATAGAATTTTTGTAACCGAACCTAATAATTCAATATCATAGTACACCATTTGGATCGCTTCTCTTAAGTAAGAATATCCTTTAATATGTGCTGGGACACCGATTTCTTTGATAATGGCCGTAATTGTTGTATCTAACTGACGCTGATTTACTTTAGCTTGTCCTTCTGGTTGAAGGATGCTTTGCCTTTTTACACTTTCTACTTTCTGGCCGGCACAATGCAGGATTTTTTGCACGAGTTGGTCAAACTCAAATGGTTTTAACATAAAGTATGAAGCGCCATATGTAACCGCTTGTTTCATGACGTCCTCTTGTCCGAAGGCAGTAAGCATGATCACTTGCGTTTTTGCAAGGCCATCATCGCTATACATTGCTTCAAGTACGCCGAGACCATCCAAATGAGGCATAATAATATCTAGGAGTAAAACGTCTGGATGAAATTCTTCTAACATCTTAATACAAAGTTTACCATTTGATGCAGTTGCCACTACTTCAATTTCAGGATGGTTTTCAAAAAATTGCTCCATCGTTCTAACTAAATCTCGGTTATCGTCGGCTATTGCCACTCTTACTTTCGCCAAAAAAATTCCCCCTTAGATTATAAACAACACATATTCTACTTTAATAGTATCCCATTTCAATTTATGCCACATATTTACTATACTTGACAACACTATTTTCGACAATTTTGAGGAAAAACCTTTTTTTAAATTAAAAATAATTATGTAGTAGGATTGTTTCTTGCTGAATCGACATTATTTTATGAATAACTTTCTTAAACGTCAATTTTCAAATATATATAAGCTTTATTTTAATAAAAAAAAAGGAAAAAGACTATAGTTTTAAAAAATATAGTCTTTTTCCCTTTTAAATCTTATTTTGGCTTTTTCTTCAACATTTCATTTACCGTTATCGCAGCACCTTTGGAAGGCTGTTCGACAAACATGTGGGTAACGGCACCAACAAATTGGCCATTCTGAATAACAGGGCTCCCACTCATTCCTTGCAGAATTCCACCTGTTTTTTCAAGGAGCTCTTTATCGGTTACAAGAAATTGTAAAAAGTTATCTTCAATCTTCACAATTTCAACTTCAAAGGCCTCTACTTCGGAACCCTCGATAGCTGTATAAATTTCAGCTTTGCCTAACGCTATTTCTTCATCTTTCATTATTTCGATTGGTTTTCGCAGGTTGTTTTTTATTTCGCTCTCCCAGCTGCCGAAAATACCATATAAATCATTCGATTTTACATTCCCTAATCGAACATTATTATTTTCTATTACAGAAATTTTATAACCAGGATTGCCCGGACTGCTCTTCTTTATTTGTTCAATGGAAGCTAAAAATATAGATCCATCTGTAAAGTCTGGTGGTTCATTTAAAACACCATCTATTATCTGATGACCCAAAGCGCCGTATTGTTTCGATTCTGGATCTATAAAGGTTAATGTCCCGATGCCATCCGTTTCATCTTTCAAAAAGGGCAAAATATTGTTTGCCTGCTCGCTCGTCAGCGAAATATCGCGTTGTTCCTGTGCTTTTTGCTTAACGGATAATGTAAGCTCTTTGGTGCCTAACTGCTGTTTAATTTTATCAACTGATGATACTTCCGAACCGTTTATTCCCTTAATTACGTCACCTTTTTTCAGCCACTGACCATTTGGCAGGAGCACATCATGGGCAACGTAAACAAATGGCAATTGCAACTGTATCCCAATCGATTCACCCATCGGTATTAATTTCTTCGCAAAGGCTTCCGCATTTGGCGATAAAATGAATACCATGAGTATGATAAACGTAAACAGATTACGCAAATGGCACTTCATAGTCCACCTCCTTTAAGATTTGTACATTTACTATGTGTCACTTGTACATCAATAATGAGAGGTAAATATTTGTCGTGTAATACTTAAAAAAGGTGGAATAAAGGAGTAGCTATCGTTCTAACTACTCCCAGAATTCATTGGACAAATATTATTTAACAAAAATGCATTATATTGAATTTAAACGATCAGTTTTTTCATTTCTTCTTTTCGAACATTGGCAAGTTTTAAAAGTTCGGAAGCATGTTGCAATGTGAGGTCGGTTATTTCCGACCCACTCATCATACGACTAATCTCTTCTACACGATTTTGTATACCGATATTGGAAACAGTTGTATAGGTTCTATTCTGCTCTACCTGCTTACGAATTAAATAATGCTGATCTGCCATTGCCGCGACCTGCGGCAAATGTGAAATGCAAAGTACTTGCGAGGCGATTGAAATCGCGGCAATCTTCTCGGCAATCGCTTGTGCAACCCGGCCGCTCACTCCTGTATCGACTTCATCAAAGATGATGGAAGTGATGCCGTTTGATGAAGAAAACATCGTTTTTAATGCCAACATAATACGGGATAACTCTCCACCTGATGCAATTTTTGGCAAAGATTTAGGTGGTTCACCAACATTTGTTGATATATAGAATGATACATAGTCTTTCCCATTGGAATCAAAACTATGTAAGGTTTCAAAATTAACGATAAATTTCGCTTTTTCCATATGTAGATCACGCAATTGAACCATGATGGCTTCACTTAATTTTAGTGCACTTTGTTTTCTAATCTTTGTTAGCGATAGTGCAAGCTGTTCCAGCTCTTCTTCCATCATGTTGATTTTTTTCTCGTAATTTTGAATCGTTTCGTCACGGTTTTGCAATTGGATTAACTCATCCTGGATTTTTTCAAAATAATTCAATATATCCTCGGTCGTATTTCCATACTTTCTTTTCATTGTTTGATACTGTGCCAAACGATGTTCGACTTCATTTAAACGTTCTGGGTCAAATTCCAGGTCATCCAGGACATTTTTTATTTGGTATGCAGCATCCTGTAATGCATAAAAAGCGGAGCTAACCGATTCGGAGGATTCTTTAAATTGTTCATCTAACTCGATAATATCCTCCAACGCACCCATCGCATCACCAATATGATCCAGGCCTTTTAATTCACCGGAGATGGATTCATAGGCAATATTGGCTTTTTCAAAGATTTTATGGAAATTTGATAGACGTCTGCGTTCTTCAACAAGCTGCTCCTCTTCACCGATTTTCAGGCTCGCTTCTTCAAGCTCGTTTATTTGGAACTGATATAGATCAATGCGCTGAGCAAGTCGTTGTTCATCCAAGCTGATTGAGGCAATTTCACGCTTAAATTCCCTGTATGCCTGATATTTTTCTGTATATTTTTCTTTTACTGGCGCTAACTCAGCATGCGCAAAATGATCAAGTAAAAAGATATGCCTTTTTTCATCCATCAATTCCTGACTTTCATGCTGCCCGTGAATGTCAATTAATGTTGAGCCAATTTCTCGAAGGATTGATAGTGTAACCAATTTTCCATTGACACGACATACACTTTTCCCATTCTCGTTGATATCCCTTCGAAGAATAATCATTTCTTCTTCACATTCAATTCCATATTCCTGAAGCTTATCATGGATAGGGTGTTTTTCATTCAGAATCATGAATAGGCCAGTCAACTCTGCTTTTTTAGCACCATGTCTAATAAATTCAAGTGAAGCTCGTCCACCCGCCAGTAAATGAACCGCGTCAATTATAATGGATTTACCTGCACCTGTTTCGCCTGTTAAAACGGTTAGTCCTTCGGAAAAGTCCACAGTTAAATCATCAATGATTGCAAAGTTGCGAATACTAAGTTCTTTTAACAAACATACATCACCTCTTGAATTTGCTTTATACTATGTACAAGCTAATTATTCATGCAATAGTTCATTGCGGGAACACTGGACTATTTTTCAATCATTAAATTAATCCAATTATCCGCTCTTTAATCATTTCACGGTCTTCTTCACGGCGGCAAATGATTAGGATGGTATCATCGCCGGATAGGGTCCCTAATATCTCTTCCCATTCTAGATGATCTATTAACACGGCTATCGCATTTCCGTTGCCTGGCAAAGATTTTAACATTAGAAAATGAGCAACACCATCAATACTGACAAATGAATCCGCTAAAGCTCTTTGCAGCTTCTGTAAAGGGTTAAAGCGTTGATCTGCCGGTAAACTGTATTTATAGCGTCCATCCTGGAGCGGCACCTTTACGAGATGCAATTCTTTTATATCACGCGAAACTGTTGCTTGTGTTACGTTATACCCGGCTTGCTTTAAGCGATCTACTAAATCATCCTGTGTTTCAATTTCATTATTTGTTACGATTTCCCGTATGCGCATATGGCGTTGACCCTTGTTCATACATTCACCTCTTATGAATATTTATGTATATTTATACTAACATCTCGCCTAAAAAACCACAAGAAAAAGTGGACAACCCTGATTTCCAGGGCCGCCCACTTTCACTACTAAATCTTATTTCAATTCAGTATGAGCTGATTCTACTACCTCTTTAAAGTTTGTAAAGGGAGCAACATCTTGGTTTTCTTTAGGATTTACCAAATGGAAGAGAAATTCGATATTCCCCTCTCCACCGGTGATAGGGGAATACGAAGCATCCTTTACGATAAAACCAAGTTTTGTTGCCATACTCGCGGTTTCTTCAAGTACATCCAGATGCACTTTGGGATCACGAACTATCCCCTTCTTCCCGACATTCTCTCTCCCAGCTTCAAACTGCGGCTTGACTAATGCCATGACATCTCCACCAGGAATCAAAATCGTTTTTAAAACTGGTAGTATCAGTGATAACGAAATAAAGGAAACATCAATTGTAGCAAAATCCGGTAATCCTTCAGTAAAGTCTTCCGGCTTCGAGTATCGGAAGTTGGTCTTTTCCATAACCGTTACTCGTTCATCGGAGCGGATTTTCCAGGCTAACTGATTGGAACCTACATCAAGAGCATAACAATGCTTTGCTCCATTTTGCAGGGCACAATCAGTAAAACCGCCTGTAGATGAACCTATATCCAGCATCAGTTTGCCCGAAACAGACATATCAAAAATTTCTAACGCCTTCTCCAATTTAAGACCGCCACGACTTACATATTTTAATTGTGAGCCTTTCAATTGCAAAGGTGCATCAATTGAAATTTTTTCGCCGGCTTTATCAATCCTTGTTTCATTGGAATAAACAAGGCCAGCCATAATCGAACGTTTTGCTTTTTCGCGAGTTTCACATAGGCCTCTTTCGACAAGCAAAATATCCACTCGTTCTTTTAGTTGTTTAGTCATACTAATTTCGTACCTACTACTTTGTCGCTTTTTACCAATCGCTCTATTCGGGCAACTGTTTCTTCTTTTGTTAGATGAATTTCTTCCAATAACAGGTCGACGCTTCCTTGTTCAATAAACTGGTCAGGTATCCCTATACGATCCACTTTAACATCGTAATAGTTGTTTTCACTCGCAAATTCCAGCACTGCACTGCCAAAACCACCTTGAAGCATAGCTTCTTCGATTGTTAAAATCGGCATTTTCTTAGCAAATAATTCATGCAGCATGTCCTCATCAAGCGGTTTAATAAAACGGGCGTTTACGATTTTTACATCGATACCTTTGGAAGCCAATTCTTCTGCAGCTTCCATAGCCATAGGGATTGTTGTCCCGAATGTTAAAATACAAGCATCTTTGCCGTCTTTTAAGACTTCCCAGCTACCGATTGGAATGGTTTTCATTTCTTGATCCATCGGAACCCCCAAACCATTGCCTCGTGGGTAACGCAATGCGATAGGGCCGTCGTTATACTCAAATGCTGTTTTGACCATATGCTGACCTTCATTTTCGTCTTTAGGCATCATTAATACCATGTTTGGCAAGTGACGCAGGAATGAAATATCAAAAACGCCTTGGTGTGTCTCACCATCGGCTCCAACCAATCCAGAACGATCAATGCCGATAACGACATTTAAATTCGGTCTGGCAATATCATGCAGCACTTGATCGTATGCACGCTGCAGGAATGTAGAATAGATAGCCAAATATGGTTTCATTCCTTGCGTAGCTATTCCAGCTGCCATTGTCGTAGCATGCTGCTCTGCTATCCCTACGTCAAAGAAACGATTTGGGAAGTCGCGCTGTATACCTTCCATTTTTGAACCGACGGGCATTGCAGGAGTGATCGCCACAATTCTCTCTTCGTTTTCCATAAGCTTGCGAACGGATTCAGAAATCAGATTACTCCATCCGGGTCCCTTTACCGTCGATTTAACAAAGTCACCTGTTTCCATTTTATAAGGACCCGTACCGTGCCATGTACCTACCGTATCTTCTTCTGCCGGTTTGTAGCCCTTGCCTTTTTTGGTAATCACATGAACTATGACAGGACCTTTTACTTTTTTCGCATACTCTA
Organism: Ureibacillus aquaedulcis; assembly: GCF_030418165.1. Taxonomy (GTDB): domain Bacteria; phylum Bacillota; class Bacilli; order Bacillales_A; family Planococcaceae; genus Ureibacillus; species Ureibacillus aquaedulcis. The sequence continues at coordinate 92,256 of NZ_JAUHTQ010000004.1, read as the reverse complement.
ATGTTTTGTCTAATGCTTCAAAATCATGACCATCAATTGGACCTAAATATTTGAAGCCCATTTCTTCAAAGAATACACCTGAAACTACAAGATATTTCAGACTATCTTTTACACGTTCAGCCGTACTTGCAAATTTCCCGCCTAATACAGGAATCTTCTTCATTAATACTTCCAGTTCTTCTTTTGCTTTTGAATACTCTTTTGCTGTTCTCAGGCGTCCTAAAATACTGTGCAGTGCACCAACGTTAGGGGCAATCGACATTTCATTATCATTTAAAATGACAATCATATTCTTTTTCTCATGACCAATATGATTTAGCGCCTCAAGAGCCATCCCACCAGTTAGTGCACCATCGCCGATAATTGGGACAACGTAATTGTTTTCTTTTTTAATATCTCGAGCAATGGCCATTCCCATGGCAGCTGATAGCGAAGTTGAACTATGTCCAGTTTCCCATTCGTCATGTTCACTCTCCAGGCGTTTTGGAAACCCGCTTAGGCCTTTATATTGACGTAACGTATCAAACTGATCAGCACGACCAGTCAAAATCTTATGAACATAAGCTTGATGTCCTACATCCCATAGAAATTTATCCTTGGGACTATTAAATGCTTTATGCAAAGCAATCGTTAGTTCAACTACACCAAGATTAGGACCTATATGTCCGCCGGTGATCGAACATTTTTCAATCAGGAATGAGCGGATTTTACGACTTAATAACTCCAGCTCTTTATTCGTCATACTTTTTAAAAAGGATGGACTGGTAATTTTAGTTAAATCCATCTCTCACACACCTTTTCATCATAATTATTCTAAGAAAAACGGAGGCGGCCCGTATGAGCTTCAACAGGAATAAAGAAAATTCAATAAGCATGAATTTTGCTTAGTTCGTGGAAGCTAAAGTTTCCGAAAGTTAGCCGCCGCAGCTAAATGATAGTAGGAAAAACGTATTTACTATTATAACAGTGAATACTCGCATTCAAAAGAACTTCCTATCATTTAGTTATTTCTTTTCACAATATACCTAGCAAATTCTTCTAATAATGACGTGTTCTTCTCAATTTTTGCAAGTGCCGATATAGCAAGATTATAATGTTCTTCCAGTTTTACTTTGGCGCCTTCCAGAGTCAGGAGAGCTGGATAAGTGCTCTTTTGGCTTTCAACGTCTTTTCCAGCTGTTTTGCCAAGTTCTTCACTAGTTCCAACGATATCTAAAATGTCATCCTGAATCTGGAAAGCCAGGCCAATATGGTGGGCATATTCCACCAGAGCTTCCCGCTCCTCTTTCGATGCGTCCGATAATACTGCTCCGGATTCAATACTGAATCTTAAAATTGCACCCGTTTTGTTGATATGAACATGTTCAAGTTCCGGCAGATTTAAACGGCGGCTTTCCCCATCAATATCCAATACTTGACCACCCACCATGCCTTCAGAACCTGATGCAATGCTTAGCATATTGATGAGCTCCACTTTTTTATGTGGGTCTACGTTTTCAAGCCTTGCGAGAACACCAAAACTTAGAGTATTTAATGCATCCCCTGCAAGTGTTGCCAATGCTTCTCCAAATACCACATGGTTTGTTGGTTTTCCACGCCTCATATCATCATTATCCATACTTGGCAGATCATCATGAATAAGAGAATATGTATGAATCATTTCAACTGCAGCCCCAACCGTCAGCGCTTCATGTTGCTTATTATGAAACAAATCGCACACTGCTACAACAAAAAGTGGACGAATTCTTTTACCACCGGCCTTTAATGAATAGAGCATCGATTCTTTTAAAGTTTCCGGGGCTTTTATCCGTTCAACTAAATCATATAACTCTGCCTCAATTTTAGATAGATTATCATCAATAAATTGCTCTAAATGATTTGTCATAATTTAGTCCTCTCCGTTTGCAGGTTCAAATGGCTGCTTTTCACCTTGATCATTCACGATCGATATTAACTGATTTTCTGCATTTGAAAGCTTTTGATGGCAATAATGAGATAATTCCATGCCTTTTTTATATAAATCAATCGCTTCTTCCAAAGGCACATCTCCAAGTTCCAGTTTACGAACAATTTCCTCAAGCTCCGACATAGCCTCAGCAAATGGTTGTTGTTTCTCCACGTATTATTCGCCTCCTTCTTGTTCAAGCGTATCTAGAATTTTCGCTTGTGCTTTCCCATCATGGAAATGAATTGAAATCTCATCATCTTTTGAAAGTTTTGTAATCGTATTTACTACCTGTTCATCCTTATAAGCTACACTATACCCCCTCGTCATAATCGCCAAGGGATTCAATGCTTCTAAAGTGCGTATATTGGATAGATATACATCTTTCTTTTTGTCCAATAGAGACGAGATGGAACGATTTAGCATCCTCGTCATTTGTTCGATTTGCTTATGGTTCGATTGAATCGCATATAGCGGTGAATGTAGCTTGATGGCTGTCACGTACTTTTGCAGCTCATTTGACTTTTTCATTAAGTACAATTGGGAAGCTCTGCCTAATTGCATATCTAATTGAATGACCTTCTCCGTAAAAGGACGGTAAAGCCGCTCAGGCGTTGCTAGTGGATACGCATTTTGCATTTTATTTAAACGTTGTCTCTCATACTGTAATCTTTGTGACGTCATTTGGTGCAATTGAGAACGGCTTCGCAGCAATTGCTGCATTAGTTCATGTTGATTAGGAACAGCTAATTCTGCTGCTGCTGTAGGGGTTGGTGCACGAAGGTCTGCTGCAAAATCAGCAATCGTTGTATCTGTTTCGTGTCCAACTGCACTGATGATAGGGATGCGGCTTTCAAAAATCGCTCTTGCAACAATTTCTTCATTAAATGCCCAAAGATCCTCTATTGAGCCTCCACCGCGCCCTACTATTAAGACGTCGCATAGTTGTTGTTTGTTCGCTAGTCGAATATTTTCGACAATATTAGGTGCTGCGTAATCCCCTTGAACGATCGTTGGATATATGACAATTTCCGTCAATGGATAACGTCTTGAAATGGTCGTGCAGATATCCCGTATAGCAGCACCGGTTGTAGCTGTAAGAACGCCTACTGTTTTTGGAAACTTTGGAATAGGCTGTTTAAAATTCGGATTAAATAATCCTTCTTTTTGCAGCTGTTCTTTTAGCTGATTGAATGCGACGAATAATCCGCCGACTCCATCCGGTTCCATCGTATGGGCATAAAGCTGGTAATTTCCGGACGATTCATAAACAGACACTTCACCACGGATGAAAACCTGCATTCCTTCCTCGGGCTTGAATTTCAGCTTACTTGCCTGTGTCCGGAACATAGCAGCATTTATTCTTGCGTCCGTATCCTTTAAAGTAAAGTAAATATGGCCTGAACTATGTATTTTGACATTGGAAAGCTCACCCTTTACATGGACTTCACGTAAATGTGGATCCGCATCAAATTTTCTTTTTATATATTTCGTTAGTGCTTTTACGGTTAAATAAGAAGACGTTGTCATATGTACGGCTCCTTCATCGAATGGTTAAATTCATTTTATTAGAAAAATACGAATTTCACCAAGAAAGCGAAATTCGATGTTCATCAATAGAAAAGCTGTTTCTCTAAAGAAAAACAGCCCTTTTATATTCTACATGTTTTTATGCTTTTTGTCCTGTGATAGCGTTTTTTGAGCGGACTGCACTGTATTATACAGCAACATTGTAATTGTCATTGGCCCTACTCCACCGGGAACCGGTGTAATATGTGATGCAAGCTGCTCTACTTCTGCAAAGTTGACATCACCTATCAATTTATTATTTTCGTCACGGTTAATCCCCACATCGATTACAACTGCACCAGGTTTTACATGTTCTTTTGTAATAAAATTAGGGCGACCAACAGCTGCAACAATAATATCTGCTTGTTTTGTTATGGATGGCAGGTCAGGTGTTTTTGAATGTGTATATGTAACAGTAGCATCTTTTTGAAGAAGCAGTTGTCCCATTGGTTTACCGACAATATGACTTCTGCCAACGATAACTGCATGTTTTCCAGCGATATCTATTTGTGCGTATTCTAATAATTTCATTACGCCATATGGGGTGCATGGTAAGTATGTTTCTTGGCCTAGCATCATTTTTCCCACGCTAACAGGAGAAAAGCCATCAACATCTTTTTCAGGAGAAATTGTCGCAATGACCTTGTCTTCATTAATGTGCCCAGGTAACGGCAGTTGTACTAAAATCCCATGAATATTATCGTTATGATTTAAAGAACGAATCTGAGCAAGCAGCTCTTCTTCAGAAACTTCTTCCGGTAACTTGATAAGTTCGGAGTAGATTCCAATCGCTTCACATGATTTCTGCTTATTTCTTACATATGTTTGTGATGCAGGATTGTCACCAACTAAAATAACTGCTAATCCAGGTGTAATCCCTTGTTCTTTTAGCTTGGCTACTTCCTCAGCTACAGATTTACGGATTTCTTGTCCAATTTCTTTACCATTGATAATCATTGCATTCGACATTTTCTTACATCCTTTCAAACGACTATTGTTGTGTGAATTTAGATAGTACACCGTTTACAAATTTACTCGATTTTTCATCACCGAATGTTTTGCAAAGCTCAATCGCTTCGTTCAACACTACACGGTTGGGCGTATCCTGCATATATTGCAATTCGTATAAAGCAATTCTTAATACGGTTCTTTCTATTTTAGGTAAACGGCCTAATGACCAGTTTTCTAGGTTTTTAGTAAGTTGTTCATCAATTTCTTCCAAGTTTTCCGTAACACCATGTACTAACTTTTCAAAAAAAGCATCTGATTCCTCTTCTTCTAGTACGTGGCTAATTGCTTCCTGTAATGTTAGATCTGTGTTATCTAACTGAAACAGTACTTGCACTGCTTTTTCGCGCGCATCATGTCGTTTCATGTATAAATCTCCTTCATTGGTAACATTAGTTTTTATAATAACATATTTTAGCTTTCCGAACACTGCTTCAATCATTTCCGCCTAAAAAATTTGTCATTAGGCTATCAGTATTATTTATTGAGCTATGATTAGGTGATTTATTCATGATGGAGAGAATATAAGGTGCAAGTTTGTGGAAAGAGTATTTAGTGTGGCTGTGGTTGGAGTTGTCCAGAGCAATCATATCCTAAAAATGGGTAATCCCTAAAAAAGTGCCGTACATTTATAGACGGCACTTTCTATTTTCCATTACCTGAATACGAAAACTTCAGCAACATAAGCTTAGTTCATTTAAAAATCTGTGCTGCTTGTACGGCCTTTTTCCATCCACCATATAATTCCGTTCTGGATTTTTTATCCATTTGGGGTTCGAACTTTTGATCAAGATCCCAGTACTCGCTAATTTCTTCTTTACTTTCCCAGAAGCCTACCGCAAGACCTGCTAAATAGGCGGCTCCTAAAGCAGTTGTTTCATTTATGGCAGGGCGTTCAACCGGAACATCCAAAATATCCGATTGGAATTGCATCAGGAAATTATTTTTAACTACGCCCCCATCAACACGGAGTGATTTCAAAGAAAGCTCAGAATCCGCTTCCATGGCACCTAGAACATCCTTCGTTTGGTAAGCCAACGATTCCAATGTCGCACGTATGAAATGTTCCTTCTCCGTACCCCGGGTCAATCCAAATACAGCCCCACGGACTTCACTATCCCAATATGGCGTGCCTAAACCGACAAATGCAGGAACGACGTAGACACCATCTGTACTTGTCACCCTTTGGGCATATTGCTCACTTTCCGATGAGTCACGAAGCATCCGTAAGCCGTCCCGCAACCACTGAATGGCTGAACCGGCAACAAAAATACTTCCTTCCAATGCATATTCCACTTTGCCATCGATACCCCAGGCGATGGTCGTTAATAAGCCGTGCTCTGAGCGAACTGCTTTTTCACCCGTGTTCATCAACATAAAGCAACCTGTACCATACGTATTTTTAACCATTCCCGATTCAAAACATGCCTGTCCAAATAATGCAGCTTGCTGGTCGCCTGCTATTCCCGCGATTGGAACCTCGACTCCAAAGAAGTGCTTTTTCGAAACATGCCCATAGATTTCCGAAGATGGTCGAACCTCTGGCAGCATGGAGCTTGGTATACCTAATATTCCCAATAGCTCTTCATCCCATTTTAATTCATGAATATTATACATTAATGTTCGGGAAGCATTTGAATAGTCGGTAACATGAACTCTTCCTTCGGTTAGTTTCCAGAGAATCCAAGTATCGATTGTCCCGAATAGCAACTCGCCTTTCTCGCTCTTTTCTTTTGCCCCTTCAACATTCTCCAAGATCCATTTCACTTTGGTAGCCGAAAAGTAAGCATCAATTAATAATCCCGTTTTCTCTCGAAATAAATCCCCATATCCTGCTTCATTTAATTCATTGCAAATTTGCGCTGTTTGTCGGGATTGCCAGACAATAGCATTATAGATTGGTTTTCCGCTTGTTTTATCCCAGACAACGGTAGTTTCCCGTTGATTTGTAATCCCGATGCCCGCAATTTGTTCGGCACGGATATTTTTTTCAGTTAAAACAGTCGCAATGACGGAAAGAATCGAACTCCAAATTTCGTTCGCATTATGTTCAACCCAGCCAGCTTGCGGGAAGTATTGTTTAAACTCCCTTTGTGAGATATGCTCTACTTTTCCTTCTTTATTAAACAAAATGGCTCTAGAACTTGTAGTTCCTTGATCTAAGGATAAAATGTACTTTTCCATTTATTTTCTCCTTCCAAGTATGATTATGTACCAACTAAATCATGTCTTTCCTTACATTCTATTATTACTATTTAGATTCACAAAAGTAAAAGAAATAAACCCCTAAAAAAAGAGCATGCCGGATTGGACATACTCTTTTAATGCATACTTTATCAATTTATTACACGATTTTTTTGAAAATAAACGATTCTTCCGCCGATCTTATTGTTCCCTGTGAGCAGCTTCGTCTTTAATTTCTTCGCGCAACCCTTCAACTGCCTCTTTGCGACGATTATTTTTTGCTTGAATTTTCGCTTTTTCTTCAGGACTTGAAAAAGCTAGCGTTTCTTCTGCAGCTTCAATGTTTTCTAAAGTATTGTGTACCGTTGCTTGTAATTTTTCTACATTATCTGATCTGTCGTCTGGTTTTGCTTTTTGATATTTTGACATAAGAAAGCCTCCTTATTAAAATTCAAATACGGATTTAGTTTGGTATCATTTTTTGTGTTTATACGTTTTTTCGTTGTCAATTATTTTGGAAAAAAATACCACAAAGGTCTTTTAACCTTTGTGGTATCGATGGCATTAAATTACTCTGCTTCTTTGGCCTGTTCAAATTGGATGGCCGTAATATGGACATTCACTTCGTTTGTATCGATTGAAGTCATATTCAAGATAGCCTGTCTAATTACAGTTTGGACTTCCTTAGCCACTTTGGGGATTGAAAAACCATATTTCACCGAACAAAATACATCGATGACTATTTGTCCTTCTTCGGTAATAATCGCCTTTACACCTTTGGAATGTACTTTTTTGCCAAAGCGTTCGGCTACACCCGAAGCAAAATTACCCCGCGTTGCAGCAACGCCTTCAACCTCGGTTGTTGCGATGCCTGCAATCACCTCAATTACTTCCGGTGCCACTTCTATCTGACCAAGTTCTTCTTTACCAGAAGGAGTTGGTTGTATGAAAGCCTTTGTTACTTTCTCAGCCATCTTCTTCATCCTCTCTCACTTCATAAATCTGTCTATTTTATTAAAAAACAGTACTTTATAAAGACTTCTATTTGAATTTCATTATACACCATTTTTCTCCAGAAGGCTTCAAGTGAACACTGTAATTTCCAAGTTTTATTAAACTTCCTTCCAGACTTTTGAAAGCAATTCATACGATTTTTTCCGATCCTCAATATTGTAGATCGGACTATTTATCATGAGTTCATCTATTTCGCGATGCTGCATAAATTTAACTAATTGGGTGAATACCTTTTGACTTGAGCCATAGAATGTATATTTGAGTTGTTGCAGTACTACTTTCTTTTGGTCTTCTGTCCAAAGGTCCGTCATGTCACGAGGGGGTTGTGTTTTCCCTCTTTTCCCTTGGATAATTCCCAAAAATTGCTGGAATAAGGTACTAGCTAAAAACTCTGCTTCATCATCTGTATCTGCAACAATTGCATTGACAGCTACCATAACATAAGGCTTATCAAGCACGGCTGATGGCTTGAAATTTCTTCTATAGGTATTCAAGGCATCATCCAATAAATCCGGTGCAAAATGACTCGCAAATGAATAAGGCAACCCCAATTGTCCAGCTAGTTGTGCACTATAAAGGCTTGAACCCAAAAGCCAAACCGGAATGGACATCCCTTTACCCGGGACAGCAATAACAGGACGTTCTACATCTTCAAAATATCCTCTTAGTTCATCCACTAAACGGTCAAATTCATAGGCCCCACGGTCATCTCTGCGCAGTGCGCGAGCTGTCATCATATCTGAGCCGGGTGCTCTGCCTAACCCTAAATCTATACGCCCAGGATACATGGATTCCAATGTTCCGAATTGCTCTGCAACAAGTAAAGGCGAATGATTTGGCAGCATAATGCCACCGGACCCCACTCGGATCGACTTTGTGGCAGCTGCTAAATATCCGATCAAAACGGCAGTCGCTGAACTCGCAATCCCCTGCATATTATGATGTTCTGCCACCCAATAACGATTGTACCCAAAGCTTTCGACAGCTTGAATTAACTCTCTGCTATTTTTAAATGATTCTGCAGGTGTACTACCTTCCAACACCGGTGCTAAATCAAGTACTGATAATTTTGGCAACAATTATGTTTCCCCCTCTCATACCTATTAAGTATAAAACGAACCTCGTAATGAATCATTTATTTTGGCTCGTTATTAAGCAAATCGAATAATCGAAATAAAGAACTTACTTATATGTTAATGAAAATACTTCCTTATGGTTTACAAAAAAACGTCCTTCATTCAATCGATGAAGGACGTTTTTGTAATTAGATCGTTTAATTTGAAGCGATTTCTTCCTTTTTCGAAACATTTAAAATGTCGTTTTCTTCAAGGAATTTAGTATTGAATTTCCCGGATTGGAAAACTTCATTATTCATTAATGCTTCATGGAATGGAATTGTTGTGTGAATCCCTGGTCCATCCACTTCAAATTCACTTAATGCCCGATTCATTTTTGCAATTGCTTCCTCACGAGTATCTGCATGAACAATCAATTTTGCTACCATTGAATCGTAATATGGCGGGATTGTATAGCCGGCATATACCGCTGAATCAATACGTACACCATAGCCGCCAGGCGTTATATAAGTTTCAACTGTACCAGCTGAAGGCATAAAGTTTTTATAAGCATTTTCTGCATTGATGCGGCATTCAATCGCCCAGCCGTTGATTTTAATATCTTCTTGCTTAAATGGCAGAGCCTCACCGGAAGCAATTTTCAGCTGCTGCTGAACCAGATCCACTCCTGTAATCATTTCTGTTACAGGGTGTTCCACTTGAATGCGTGTATTCATTTCCATGAAGTAGAAACGATCTTCACGGTAATCATAAATGAATTCAATAGTGCCGGCACCTTCATAGTTACATGCTTGTGCTGCCAGGACAGCTGCTGCTCCCATTTCAGCACGGCGTTCTTCTGATAGTGCAGGAGATGGCGCTTCCTCAACTAGCTTTTGCATACGACGTTGTACCGTACAGTCACGTTCACCTAGGTGTACAACATTTCCATAAGAATCCGCCAACACTTGGATTTCGCAATGACGGAAGTATTCGATGAATTTTTCCAGATAGACACCTGGGTTGCCGAATGCAGCTGCTGCTTCTTTTTGTGTAATTTCGATGCCTTTTACCAAGTCTTCTTCTGTACGTGCTACACGGATACCTTTACCGCCGCCGCCGGCAGTTGCCTTAATAATAACCGGGTAACCGATTTCGCTTGCCCATTTCTTGCCCGTTTCAATATCTGGCACAATGCCTGTACCAGGTACCAACGGAACACCGGCTTCCTCCATTGAACTACGAGCAACGTCCTTGATTCCCATTATTTTGATGGAATCGGATGATGGACCGATAAACTTGATGCCTGCTTGTTCACAGCTCTCTGCAAAATCAGCATTTTCAGCCAGGAAGCCATATCCAGGGTGGATTCCATCCACACCAGTTTTCTCGGCAACGCTTAAAACAGCCGGGAAGCTTAGATAAGAATCCTTTGATAATTTTGGTCCAATACAGTAGGCCTCATCTGCTAATTTAACGTGAAGCGCATTGCTGTCTGCTTCCGAATAAACGGCCACTGTTTCAATTCCTAACTCTTTGCATGCACGAATGATACGTACTGCAATTTCACCACGGTTTGCAATTAATACTTTTTTCATCATTAAAGCACCCCTTACTCAGGTTTCACTAGGAATAGTGGTTGACCATATTCAACTAATTGGCCGTCTTTAACTAGTATTTCAACGATTTCACCTTTGATTTCAGCTTCTATTTCATTGAATAGCTTCATTGCTTCTACGATACAAACGATTGTTTCTTCGCCAACTTTATCTCCTGCTTTTACATAGGCAGGTACATCAGGTGAAGACGCTTGATAGAAAGTACCAACCATTGGGGAAGTAATTTTATGTAATGACGAATCATCTACACGAGCTGGCGCTGTATTTTCCTCCACTTTTGGTTCTTCTGCTTTTGGAGTTTCAGGGACAACAGGAGCTGCAACTGGTGCAACTGGCTGTACTACTGCAGCAGTTTCTTTTGCCGGTACAACCACCTCTGAGATTACTCCATTATTTTTTTTCAGCTTTAGCTTAGCCCCATCGTTTTCATAGACGAATTCGTCAATTGATGAATTGTCCACTAATTTAATTATCTCTCTCAATTCTTGTACTTTAAACATGAGAACACCCCTTGTACTTTAATAACTACAATTACCATTTTATATTTTTTTAATACTTTTTGAAATACAAAAATAGATTTTTATTGAAAAACAGAAAAAAACAGTGCTTTCGTTTCTATTAACGAACGCACTGCGTAATTTCTGTTTGAAAGAATATCCTTATATTATATTAATATATTATCATCTTAATAGTAATTTGATTCTGGGTTTACTGTAACTTGTGCGTCTTCGATTTCAGATTTTACGATGTAGATAATCTCGTTTGCTTGTGCTGAAGATAACTCATCAGTCAATACTGAAACTGCCACTTTTTCGTCACTAATTCGAACTAATGCATCTGAATAACCAATGGATTCAATCAACATCTCCAGCATTGATTCCGAAGATTCTTGTGCGATTAATTCATTCATTTCATTATATGCAGCACTTTTTTCTTCTGCTGTATAGTCGTCTGATGCAATCTTGTCAGTTAATTGAGTTCTAAGCTGATCACGTTCGTTGCTAGCTTCCATACGCATCTCATCGAATAAATAACTTTCTGAAGTAGTTGTTGTAATTTCTTCTTCAGTTACACCCGTCAGAGTCGTTTCTTGTAATGTGTCATCCGTGAAAATAGTTGTTAGATCCACACTGCGGTTTGGTTCAAATACATAATAAACTGAAATAACTGCCGCCAAACTTAGTAACGTTAATAACCATACTGTTCTTCTTTTAACTTTCATTGTTCATCTCCTTTGTTCTCCATAGGTACAATCATGATTCTGTGAGTAGGCATTTGCATGACTCTACTAATTGTTTCTAAAAGTTGCTTTTTTATAGCCGGGTTAGACGCCCCTTCCGATACAACGAGCAATCCTGATACATATTTTGACCCTTCACTTGAACTTAAATAGCCATTCAGCAGGTTGTCCGAGTCATCTTCATTAGGATTCTGGTTCTCATAATGGAAATATACCTTTACTTGTCCAACACCTTGAATCTGACCAAGTACTTGTTCAAGTCTGCTTTCTTCTGTTGACGATTGATATTGCTCTTCGTTTGACTCATTCCACGTAACAGAAATGTACGCAATGAACACCAATACGGCAATCGGAATAAAGATTAATTTTTGTTTTTTCCATTTATTTTCCACCTCACGTTTTCTTGGCGCCCCCCTTCTATCAAATCCGCCCCGGCATTTGCCGATGGGCCTTTACTTTGTTCGGCATCTTAATTTCTTTATACGTGAATGAAAGCTTCTAGCTGATTACAGCCTTACTGAACAAAGTTTACTGTTTCAACACATTGTATGAAGCTAGTCCCAACTCTATGCTTTAGAGTTTCAGAAAATCTAATACTGTTGTTAAAAAAATTAATAAGGTTGCTAGTTTTACATAGACCAGGATGTCTTTTTCATCTGCCAGAAGTAGTAAGCATTTTCCTATTAAAATAATTGCGATTAGTTTGATCAAAAGCTTTTCCCCACCCCTAATTGCATAATTACCATTAATATCAACCAGATAAAGACAAAGGCAATTCCCAGCAAAATGGCAACTGCACAAAGCAGCAATAACGACTTCCCTACATCATCCAGCAATCCACTTATCGTACTTCCAGTAAAGGGTTCAACTATCGCGGCAATAAATTTAAATGTCAAGGCATGAATAAGCAGCCTACCGGCAGGATAGAAGGACGCTCCCCAAAAAGCAGTCATAGCTCCAAAGCCGACTACTGTTGTGGCAGTCGATTGGTATTTGTGGAAAATAGAAAACCCTTCAACAATCAGTGATCCAACTATGGGAACCGTTTGTTCGATAACCTTCTTGATCGGGCTTGCGATGGCTTGGTCAATTGTGAAGAAAGCCACACCGGTAAAAGAAAGTACGGTGACCATCGCTATCAGGGATGCAGTAATCAAGGTCATCACTGTTCCCCGTATCAATTCTGAGGCCTTTGAAAATGAAATATCTTGAATAAACCTTGTACAAAAATCAAGTATCAATGCCACCGTAATGGCCGGAATCAAGACTTTTTTACAAAGCAAAATCAGCATCTCGAAAATAAAAAGAATAACCGGGCTCCAAGCAATAAAAGAAAACACTGCATTTAAGACAACTAAAAGGGAAGTTAAAATTGGTGTAAGCGCTAAAAAGAAATCAGAAGCAACATTGACTAAATCCCCCATCAAGGAGAAAGCATCCATGACGGTTTGTCCTAGTGTTAAAACGAGAATAATCACAAATAATGCATCTGCCCATTTTTTGAATTTGGGTACAAATGCTTCAACGATTAAAAACATGATGGTATAGGTCAAGATCAGGATGATGGATTGTCCAGCAATCTTCAATGGACCTATAAAGATATTGAGTATTTCATGCATTGGCGCAGAGCCCCTTACTGAAGCTTTTCTAAAATTGACGATAAATCCGACAGTATTTTTCCTAGTTCACTAGTCCAATAAAATAACAGCACGATACGAATTGAGAACATAACAAGTTCGCCGAATGTTTCATAATCCTCTTCCTCAAACATTGATTGAAAGAACAAACCTAGCTGATAGAAAAGTGCAGAGTACACAAGTTGAGGTACATAGGGCACTGATTGAACATATGAAAGGAGCTGCTCTAAAAAAGGAATAGTGAGCATCGACAGCAAGAAATATAATAGGACGAAAAAAAAGATGACGACAATTATTCCGTGTAGTTTGTTGATTGTTTCTCTAATAAATAGTAGAAGAATCATCAGGATTACGGCGTAAATTAAAAATGTCATAGATGAACCCTAATTTAAATTAAGCCATTGGAAGAATGTAAGAATATCGCCAAAGAAAAGCCGTAAAAATCGTATTAGTTCTGCAGTGATGTACAAATATGCGATAAAAAATATAAAGAAAGAGAATTCCTTTTTGCCGATTTGCTCGAAGAAAACATGAAGCAAAGCAATAATGAGCCCTACTCCAGCTACTCGCAAAACGTCCTGTAACTCCATCACGACGCCTCCTTGTGTAAGGCAATATATGAGCTTGTTCAAAAAAATAGACCTTGAACCAAAGAAAAAAATCATCTGATAGAAAGATGACTTTTTATAACTTTATTATCAAATTAAGGTAATTATCAGCTCCAAAATAAAAAAGAGTGCAAACAAAGCCAACTTGACTTTGTCTGCACTCTAAAGTATCAAACCGTTTCCTGATTAAGCGCGTGAAACATATGATCCATCAGTAGTGTTGATGATTAATTTATCGCCTTCATTGACGAAGAATGGTACGTTTACCATTAAACCAGTTTGCATTTTAGCCGGCTTTGTTCCGCCTGAAGCCGTATCACCTTTGATGCCTGGTTCAGTTTCTGCAACTTCAAGAACAACTGTATTCGGTAACTCAACACCCAACATTTCACCTTGGTAAGATTGAATGTGAACTTCCATATTTTCAAGAAGGTATTTTAACTCTTCTTCAATTTGTGCACCTGCAAGCTCAGTTTGCTCATATGATTCCATATCCATGAATACGTGGGAATCACCTTGTGCATATAGGTATTGCATTTTGCGGTTGTCGATTTGTGCTTTCTCTACTTTTTCACCGGCACGGAAAGTTTTTTCCGTTACGTTGCCATTTCGCAGGTTACGCAATTTCGAACGAACGAATGCTGCACCTTTCCCTGGTTTAACGTGTTGGAAATCCAATACGCGGTATAATTGGCCATCAATTTCAACTGTAAGGCCTGTACGGAAATCATTAACTGAGATCATAGTTGTAATCCTCCATTATAAAATAATTAATTCTTTAGTAGAATGGGTTAATTTTTCATTACCTGTTTCTGTGATTAAAATATCGTCTTCAATACGAACTCCGCCAATTCCCGGCAAATATATACCTGGTTCAATTGTCACAACCATGTTCGGTTCCAGTACCGAGCTGGATCTTGATGAAAGTGCAGGACCCTCATGTACTTCCAGACCGATTCCATGTCCTGTTGAATGTCCGAAGGCTTCACCATATCCTTTAGATGATAAGTAATCGCGTGCAATGCTGTCGGCTTGAACCCCAGTCATGCCTGGACCTACTTTTTCCAATGCAAGCAACTGTGATTCCAGCACTGTATTGTACATTTCAACAAGCTTTTCGGAAGGCTGTCCAACTGCAATTGTTCGAGTAATATCTGAAATATAACCATTATATAAAGCACCGAAATCAAGTGTAACGAAATCACCTTTTTCAATCACTTTGTCTGTAGCAACACCGTGCGGCAATGCACTGCGCACTCCACTTGCTACGATCGTGTCGAAAGAGGAGGCAGTTGCGCCATGTTTACGCATGAAAAATTCCAATTCATTCGAAACTTCAAGCTCAGTCAAACCTGGCTTAATAAATTCTAGAATATGCGAAAAAGCATTATCTGCAATCTCACATGCAACCTTAATAATATTAATCTCTTGTTCAGTCTTTATCAAGCGAATTTTTTCAATTAACCCAGAAACCGGTACTAATTCAGCTGATATAAGCGATTTATAAGTCTCATACATTGAGTAAGTCAACGTATCTTTCTCAAACCCTAATGTTTTGATACCCATTTTTTCAATCGCATCTGCTACTTCTTGAAAAATTGTCCCTTCATGTTGAACAATACGGAAGTCTTGTATTTGTTTGCTGGCCTGTTCAGTGTATCGGAAATCCGTAATGAATACTGCATCATCCTTGGATACGACAGCAACACCTGCCGAACCCGTGAATCCGGTCATATAACGGCGGTTATAACCGTTTGTAATCAGTAACCCATCAACATTTTGTTCAACTAGCGCTTCACGCAGTTTTTCTAATTTAATCATTCAAAGTTCCCCCATTCATTGTTCCAAGAACTTCCTAAGAGCTAGTTCATAGCCAAAAGTTCCAAGACCACTTATTTGACCAACACATTCTGCTGCTAACTTTGATTCGTGACGAAACGATTCTCTTTTATGTATGTTAGAAATATGCACTTCAATGACAGGCACATTTACAGCAGCAATTGCATCCCTTAGCGCAATACTTGTATGTGTGTATGCGCCAGGGTTAAAGACAATTGCTTCAACATCCGTATCTTCTGCTTCGTGAATCCAATCAATCAGTACCCCTTCATGATTGGACTGTTTAAAATCTATTACAGCATTAAATTGTGATGCCAGGTTGATACATTTCTCTTTTACATCTTCCAAAGTTTCACTTCCATAAATTTCGGGCTCGCGTTTGCCAAGACGATTTAAATTCGGTCCATTCAGCACTAAAACCTTCATCAACATTTCTCCTCTATTAACGGAAATTACCACTTTTATTTTACCACAGAGTCTTTATACGGCAACCTATTTCGTCCACTATGTGCCCGATAGTGGAATACGGCTGTTTCAAAAACAAACCTGGCAGTAATGACGAGGGTAACCATAAATGGAATAGACAGTTTTTTAAATGATGAAAGTTCAGCAGGCAAATCAAAGATAATCCACTCACATATAAGGGCCAAGATGGAACCAATAATAAGCGAAGTTAGAAAACTAGGAACCATCTCCACAAACTGCATTGCAAAATAAAGAAGCAGGGTTATTAAAAAAATAGCGATCAATAAAAATAGCCATTTTACTGTCCAGTGACTGGATTCCAGAATATTTAACCTCTTTGCATAACCTACCGGGCTCCATTTAATGAAATGAAATAGGGATAAGAGCTTTAAACTGATCGTTAGAAAAATAGAAGCAAATAAGCTTGTAATTACAGCCATATAAATCACGAAGAACACCTCTTTTTTCGTAAGTTTCGCCAATATTTAAAATTCGTATGCGTAAACGTAGAGGTTTTGACAAAATTTTAGTACAATAGATTAGCTATAAGTTTTATATTTTGAGAGAGTGGTGTAGAACCTTGGGTAATGAAGCACCTGTATACGGCGGACAAGCACTTCTGGAAGGCGTCATGTTCGGAGGGAAGGATCATACCGTAACAGCAGTTCGCAGAAACGATGATTCAATTGAATACTATTATGCAAAAAAACCGAAAAAACCTATTTTTCAAAAACTGAAAAAAGTTCCTTTTCTACGAGGAGTTATTGCATTAATCGAGTCTTCCGGACTTGGAGCAAAACATCTGCAATTTTCAAGCGAACGCTATGAAGTAGATCCTGGTACAGAAGAAGAAAATACAGAAGAAACGTCCAAGCTTCAAATGATTTTAGGTGTAGCTGTTGTCGGGGTCATCTCCTTCCTATTCGGTAAATTTGTCTTTACCTTGGTGCCGGTGTTTATGGCTGAATTATTTTCGCCCTGGATATCAGGGAAATTTGAGCAAATATTTTTGGAAACTTTCTTTAAACTAATCTTACTTCTAAGTTATTTATATGTTATATCAATGACCCCACTTATTAAACGTGTATTTCAATATCATGGTGCAGAGCATAAAGTCATTAATTGTTATGAAGCCGGTTTGGATATAACAGTGCAAAATGTTCAAAAGCAATCGAGATTGCATTACAGATGTGGTTCTAGCTTTATATTATTCACAGTAGTGATCGGAATGTTTATTTATTTCTTTTTCCCTACCGATCCTTTGTGGCTGCGTATCGTCATTCGAATTCTGTTAATTCCAGTAGTACTTGGAATCTCATTTGAAGTCTTGCAAGCAACAAATTCACTTAGGAACATTCCTGTATTAAAATACTTGGGCTACCCAGGTTTATGGCTCCAATTATTGACTACAAAAGAACCGAAAGATGAAATGGTTGAGGTAGCAATCGCTTCATTCAAGAAATTGCACGAAGTTGAAAAGAATCCTGAAATCGGGATGAAATTACATCACGACTAACATGAACGCATTTGGTGAAATACCAAATGCGTTTTTATTGTTGCCCCGATTTCAGAAAGAACCATTTACAATTTCCTACAAGTTCGATAAGATTACCACATTACAGTAATTGTTTAGGGGTCACGCATAAATGGAACTAGATTTAGTGAAAGTTATGATCATTATCTTTTTTGGTTTTGTCGGCGCTTTTGTAAATGCTACTGTTGGAGGCGGCGGATTAATCACGCTTCCCGCCCTACTATCGGTAGGTCTTCCCCCATCGGCTGCCATTGCTACAAATAAGTTAGCAGCATCCATGGGGAACCTGACAAGCTCTTTAACGTTTTTTAAGGCAGGTAAAATTGATGTCAAGCTGCTTGGCCCTATTTTGCCTTTCGTTTTCATCTTTTCAATGTTAGGGGCCTGGACCGTCCATTTAATGGATTCCGAGTTATTGAGGCCTTTAATTATTGTCATGTTAATAGCTGTATTAATTTATACGCTGATAAAAAAGAACTGGGGACAGTCGGAAGAGAGAAAGCCACTAGATTGGAAGCGCGGTACACTCTTTGTTGCCAGCATTGTATTACTAGGATTCTATGACGGGTTTTTCGGACCAGGTGCCGGGTCCTTTATGATGTTCGTCTTCTTAATCGCAGGCTTTGATTTTTTACAAGCTGCCGGCAATGCAAAACTGATAAATTTTGTTAGTAATATTGCCGCACTTATCATGTTCTTGATTTTGGGTGAAGTAGTTTTCCTTTACGGCTTAATTATGGGGATATCGATGATTGCCGGTGCTTTCTTTGGGACAAAATTTGCACTTAGTAAAGGAACCAGCTTCGTTAGAATGTTGTTTATCATTATCACTGTCATATTAATTATTAAAAACATCTATGATTACTGGTTCGCTTAAAGGAAAAAGGCAATTTCCTTCACGGGATTGCCTTTTTGCCAACAGAAATGTATTTTCTTATTTTCTAAAATTCCATTCATCATTTAAATATTTTGTTTCTTCAAGCGTTTTAACATATTGTAATTGTTCCTCAGTTAGTTGATACGGAACTAAATCGATCTCCAATGCTTCTTCAAAACCTTCTTTGAAAGCCGTGATGCATTGCGGGATCGTAATTTCCTTATCTGTTAATCCATTTATGGCAACAGCCTTTTCCGGTAGCTTCTGACGCATTCTTTCTTTTGCTTCAGGGGATGGAAATTTAAATACAGAGAGCAGTTTCTCTTCATCCAAATCCAGCAAAATCGCTCCATGCTGTAAAATAACACCCTTTTGGCGCGTTTGGGCACTTCCCGCTACTTTTTTCCCTTCAACCACTAATTCATACCAGCTCGGTGCATCAAAGCACACAGCACTTTTCGGTTTCTTTAAATCTGCTTGCTTTTCCTCTGTATCAGGAATACTAAAATACGCATCCAAACCTAATTTTTGAAAGCCTAGAAGCAACCCTTCACTTAGCACCCGATAAGCTTCTGTGACACTTGGAGGCATATCGGGGTATTGCTCAGTCACGATGATACTGTAAGTTAATTCACTCTCATGCAACACTGCCCGTCCACCAGTTGGGCGTCTGACAAATCCCAATTTTTGTTCTCGCAAGACTTCTAGGTCTATGTCTTTTTCTGCACTTTGAAAATAACCGATGGATAGAGTAGCTGGATTCCATTCATAAAAGCGTATTACTGGAGGAATTTCTCCTTTACTATGTAGATCGAGCAACGCTTCATCTAGAGCCATATTGTACGAGGGACTACATGGTCCTGAATTTATAAAATACCATTTTGCTTTCATTTCATCATCTCCTAAGACGCACTAAATATCATTTTAACAAACTGATTGGACGAACGCCACTTTCTCTTTTATAATGGAATATGAAGAAAGAAAGGAGAAATATTGCAGTGGCTGTACTTTATACAATTGCTATCATACTAGGTCTTATCATCGTATACGTTCTAGTAAATACACTGCGTCTGAAAAAGGCAGTGACAAACTTAACTCAGGATGAGTTTATCCAAGGCTATCGAAAATCACAACTGATTGATGTGCGCGAAGTAAAAGAATTTGAAGCGGGACATATTCTAGGTGCACGTAATATCCCTTCAACACAGCTTCGCCAACGCTACAAAGAAATCCGCCCTGATTTACCAGTCTACCTATATTGCCAAAATGCAGGCCGTAGTGCACGTACTGCACTTTTCCTAAAGAAAAAAGGCTATAACCAGGTATACCAATTGCAAGGTGGATTCAAAACTTGGACAGGTAAAGTAAAATCAAAAGCATAAACCTTTAAGAAGAGACAACTCAAACCTATGAGGCTGGAGTTAAATCTCTTTCACTTACCATTTTAATTTAAAACTTTCCACCTAAAAAGGGACTTCTCGGTTTTGTGAGATGTCCCTTTAAAAATGGTTCGAATTCTATATTATCCCGGCCATATTTTCAGTTGTTCATCTATAGGAAAGCGCAAAAAAACGCTATCCCAAAATGATAGGTTATGAATTTCTTCCTATTATATAGGAATAGTATTTCATTCCTTTTTCCGTTATAACAAAAACTCTTATGACATTCATTTGTTGATGTTTTTTTATGAAATTTTCAAATAAAAAATAGACGCCCCGCGTGGAGACGCCCAAGTGTATTACCCTTCTACTTTCGTATAGCGAAGAACCGGTGTGCGGGCTGCACGAGTTTCATCTAAACGACTGATCACTGTTGTATGTGGCGCTTCTTGAACGATCGAAGGATTTTCTTCTGTTTCATTTGCAATCTGAATCATTGCATCAATAAATGCGTCTAATGTTTCCTTTGATTCCGTTTCTGTCGGCTCGATCATCATTCCCTCTTCAACATTCAATGGGAAGTAGATTGTTGGTGGGTGATATCCAAAGTCCAATAAACGTTTTGCAATATCCAACGTACGAACACCCAATTTTTTCTGGCGACGCCCGGAAAGAACGAATTCATGCTTGCAATAACGGTTATATGGCAGGTCAAAGTATGGTTCCAGGCGACGCATCATATAATTTGCATTTAATACGGCATATTCAGTGACAGCTTTCAGACCATCCGGCCCCATTGTACGGATATAAGTATAAGCACGTACATTGATGCCAAAGTTTCCGTAATAAGGCTTTACACGGCCAATTGATTGCGGACGGTTGTAGTCAAAATGGAAAGATCCATCATCTGTTTTAACCAAAACTGGTTTTGGCAGGAAAGGAATCAAATCTGCTTTCACACCCACAGGACCTGAACCTGGACCTCCCCCGCCATGCGGACCTGTAAAAGTTTTATGAAGATTTAAATGAACACAGTCAAACCCCATGTCTCCTGGACGTGCTTTACTCATAACCGCATTTAAGTTGGCTCCGTCATAGTACACTTTACCGCCAACACCATGAATGATCTCAGCCATTTCCAGGATGTTTTCCTCAAACAAACCTAATGTATTTGGGTTTGTAAGCATCAATGCTGCAGTATCTTCTCCGACAACTCGACGTAAATCATCCAAATCAACTAAGCCATCTTCATTTGATTTCACCGTAATTGTTTCAAATCCTGCAACCGTTGCCGAAGCTGGGTTCGTTCCGTGGGCAGAGTCCGGTACAATTACCTTGTTGCGGTGTCCTTCGCCATTTGCTTCATGGAATGCGCGAATCATCATTAATGCTGTCCACTCCCCATGAGCTCCTGCTGCTGGTTGCAGTGTCACTTCATCCATGCCAGTAATTTCTACCAAAGATGTTTGAAGTTCATATAATAATTCCATTGCCCCTTGTACTGTTGCTTCATCTTGCAGAGGATGGATATTGGCAAAGCCTGAAAGCCTAGCTACATTTTCGTTGATTTTTGGATTGTACTTCATTGTACAAGAACCTAATGGATAGAACCCTGAATCTACCCCGTGATTGCGACGAGATAGAGCTGTATAATGACGCATAATATCCAACTCAGCTACTTCAGGTAATTCAGCTGCTTCTTCACGTACAAAACCTTCCGGCAGTAAATCCGTTAAATCGAATTCCGGTACATCTAACTCAGGTAAGCTATAGCCTACACGACCTTCTTTGGATAATTCAAAAATGAGTGATTGATTTTCGTTATGCATTGTAAGCCCCCATTTTCTCAACTAATACGTCGATTTCTTCTCTAGTACGCAATTCCGTAACAGCAATTAACACATGGTTTTCTAATTCAGGATAAACAGTTCCTAAATCAAAACCTCCTATAATTCCGTCCTGGATTAGTTGTTTATTGATTTCAGATACAGGTTTGGTTGTTTTGACTACTATTTCATTAAAGTGTGCACCTTGGAACGAAACTGTGAATCCAGCTGCTTCAAAAGCATTTTTCGCATAACGGGTTTTCACAATATTTTGTTTTGCCATTTCTTGTACGCCTTTCTTGCCAAGAGCCGTCATGGCAACAGATGCAGCAAGGGCTAATAGGGCTTGGTTCGAACAAATATTGGACGTTGCTTTCTCGCGGCGGATATGTTGTTCACGAGCTTGCAATGTTAGTACATAGCCGCGACGACCATCCTGATCGACTGTTTCACCTACTAAACGGCCGGGTACTTTACGCATCAGTTTCGATGTAGTTGCGAAATAACCACAATAAGGACCACCAAAGCTCTCAGGAATACCGAATACCTGTGCATCCCCTACAGTAATGTCGGCACCTAATTTACCAGGAGGTGTCAGGATGCCAAGAGCAAGTGGATTTGCAGAAACGATGAATAAACCTTTTGCTTCATGGGCAATGTCACCGATTGCTTGCAGATCTTCAATTTGTCCAAAGAAGTTTGGATATTGCACCATAACCCCAGCTGTATTGTCATCAATTAATTCTTTTAGTTTGTCGATATCCGTAACACCATTATTCGTTGGTACTGTTACAACTTCAATCGACTGGCCGTATGCATAGGTAGCAACGACATCACGATATTCAGGATGGATGGACTCAGATACGAGCAATTTTTTTCGACGAGTATGACCAGCAGCAAGCATCCCGGCTTCCGCTAATGAAGTACCGCCATCATACATGGATGAGTTAGCTAAATCCATACCCGTTAATTCCGCGATCATTGTCTGAAATTCAAAAATCGCTTGCAATTCACCTTGTGAAATTTCAGGTTGATATGGTGTATAAGCAGTATAAAACTCTGAACGGGAAATAACATGATCCACTATTACTGGCTTATAGTGGTTATAGATTCCAGCACCCAGGAAGGAAACGTTTGAATCTGTGTCTTCATTTTTAGCTGCTAGCTGTTTTAATTCCTTTAGTAGTGCAGATTCCGATTTTGCCGCTTTTATATCGTATAAGCCTTTGAATCGAACACTTTCAGGAATATCTGAAAATAGTTCATCTACACTTTCTACACCAATAGTGGCAAGCATATCTTTTTTGTCTTGTTCCGTCATAGGAAGATAACGATGTACCATTCTATTAAGCCTCTTTTCACAGTTTATTTTACGCGTTTATAAAAAGGAGTAGCGATCGTTTTCGCCTTTAATTTTTTATTGCGAATTTCAATTTCCAACTCAGTATCTAATTGAGCAAATTTTGCATCAATTAAAGCTAGACCGATATTTCTTTTTGTAAGTGGTGATTGAGTACCTGTTGTAATTTCACCGATTTCAACACCATCTTTATACACTTTATAGCCATGGCGAGGGATTCCTTTATCAATCATCTCGATACCAATCAACTTGCGGGCTGAACCATTTTCCTTTTCAGAAATTAGTGAGTCTTTTCCAATAAAGTTACTTTCCTTTTGCAGCTTCACAGCAAAACCGATGCCAGCTTCAAGTGGTGAAATATCTTTTGAAAGCTCTTGCCCATAAAGTGGAAGACACGCTTCAAAACGCAGAGTATCACGTGCCCCTAATCCTGCCGGCACAACGCCCTTGTCTTCTCCCGCCTCTAATATTTTGGACCACAGATCAATAATTGCTTGTGGCTCCCCGTAAAGTTCGAAGCCATCTTCACCCGTATATCCTGTTCGGGAAACCAACACGGAATGATCAGCAATCTGTACGTTTTCTATAAATTTAAAATATTTTAAAGAGTTTAAATCTACATCTGTCAAAGTCTGAAGTATTTCTTCAGATAGCGGACCTTGCAAAGCAATTTGTGCATATTCGTCCGATTTGTTCGTTACAGTGACATCGCCTTGAACTTGCGCTTTCATCCATTCAAAATCTTTTTCAATATTAGCCGCATTAACGCATAACAAATATTTCTCCTCTTCTAATCGGTAAACCAGGAGATCATCCACAACGCCGCCAGTTTCATAGCACATTGCATTATATTGAGCTCCACCAATCTGAATTTTTGAAATATCATTTGTTAATAAATATTGCAAGTAAACTAATGCATCTTTTCCTTCTACCATGATCTCACCCATATGGGATACATCAAAAAGTCCGGCACGGTGACGAACAGCGTCATGCTCATCTTTAATGGAAGAAAATTGGACAGGTAAATCCC
The DNA here is from genome assembly GCF_030418165.1 of Ureibacillus aquaedulcis. Lineage (GTDB taxonomy): Bacteria > Bacillota > Bacilli > Bacillales_A > Planococcaceae > Ureibacillus > Ureibacillus aquaedulcis. The sequence continues at coordinate 68,067 of NZ_JAUHTQ010000004.1, read as the reverse complement.
AACCTCCAAAGTCAATTGTCTTGCCGCCATATTTTGCATACTCATTAAATAATGGCGTTCGTTTTAATTCATTCCCCATTGTTATGTCCCCCTACAGTTTTTTACATATTGGAAAAACACAAATCAAGCCAAATAGGTTGAGTTGATGTCGCATCTGATGCAGGATACTAATTACTCCTTACCTTTCAAAGCGCAAAAAAGGACAGACGAATCCCTATTTCTAGGAATCCTCTGTCCTTGCACCTGAAAGTTACACCAAACCGATTATCATAAATTTTGAATCGATTAAATTGGCTTTCCCCTTTGGTGGCTGAAACAACTTTAACGAAACAGCACTCTCCAGAGATGCGTCCTGTACGAGTCTTTTTGCCTGAGAGATTCATAGTTTTTCACTACTTGCTCCTTCGGCGACGCTCTTCACGTTCTCTCCCCGCACAATCATCCGCGCAAATATTCATAATTCAATGTACTCGATACAACATCTCTTGGCTATATCCTAACATTGGTCTTTATGAAAAGGCAATCTTTTTTTAAATATAGTTTAAAAACGAACATTTAAACGTAACAATAATTAATTATTCGGTTTTCAAACGATTCACTTGGAAACCAATATATTCAACTATTTGACGAAGAGTTCGGCCTTCGGTTAATACTCGAATGTGCCCCGTCGCTCTATAGAACTTTCTTCTTGCTTGATACAACTGTTCCAGCTCTTGTTTAGTAGAACGCTGCACGATTGGTCGATTTTTATCATTTTTGATTCGCACATAAATATCCTCGAATGTAGCATCCAAAAAAAAGACCAATCCGGAACGCCGCATGATTTTACGATTATCTTCGTTCATTGCCACTCCACCACCAGTTGCAATAATACATGCTTCGTCTCGGAAGTTAAGCAGGAATTCCGTCTCCAGGGCTCTGAAATGAGCTTCCCCGTACTCTTCAAATATTTCGGGAATCGACATCCCTTGTTGGCGAACAATTTCATGATCCATATCGTAATATGGCAGTCTTAAAAAGTAACTTAGCCTTCGTCCGATAGCGCTCTTACCACACCCCATGAAGCCAACTAAATATATTTTCCGCATGCTATCACCTTCTTTGACTTTCCAAAATCTATCTACTACTTACTACCAATTTCCTTCAGTAGGTTTATCGTAGCACGAACATTGGCGAATTCCAATGAATTATACGTTTTTATTTGCGATTCGTAAGATAAACAATAGAAAGCAATAAAAGAAGTTGTTACAAATAGCAGCATGATAGCAAGTGCAAAAGTTGCTCCTCTCTCATTCCGTATTCGTTTGAACAAAAAACCTCCTCTCCTTTTCTATACCATTTTGAAAAATCACGGATATCTTGATAAATTGTCCATCCCAACTAAACAAAGCACTTTCAATTCCTATTAACCATGGAATATTCCCTTCATGATTAATGGTTAGACGCAGAACATCACCACTTCGATCTATCTTTATTGATTCATCCGGCTTCATATAAAACACTTCTAATGTGTTGGATTGATTGGATACTCTTACCTCTTTCACGTTTGAGAAAGAGTCCTGGAAATCTTGAACGAAAAGTTCCCATTGCAAGTGTTCTTCAGTAAAAAAGGTTGTATCCATTTGCTTGATCCAAAACATTACCAGCAACAAGATTTGGGAAAGAAGGACAAACACCACAAGGGAAAAGAGCGCTTCAAGGAGTGTATAGCCTTGACTATTATGGATTATTCTCCATTTTGATTGATGCATTTCACTTGTTCTCCACTTAAATTATTAAATTGTACACAAATTTGTTCTCCATCATATCTCCATTGATATTCATTGTGTTCAATCGATTTGGTACCACTGGATAAAGAGCGCGATTTTATCAGTTTAGCCGCCTCTAAGGCTGTTTGGGATGCATGCAATTCAACTTTTTCATTATGCAAAGTAGTTTTTAATTGATAGGTTAAAGGAATTAATGATCCCGATATTATTAAAACAATAACAACCGTCAGCAACGTCTCCACAAATGCGATTCCTTTACTGTTCAACTAATCTCATCCGTCCTTCTTTAATATAAATAACCAGATTCGTTTCTCCGTATGGGGTATAAAACTTTATCGTTCCAAATGGCGAAATCTCACCTTTCGGATCTATAATGAAACGTTTCAAGTTGCTATAAATTTCAAGTTGAATGTTGCTCGGGAAGTCCTTTTCCAGTAGGGTTTCTCCAGAATATACTCCGAAAGCCTTATAATGATTAGAATTATAAAATTGGATGTGGATCTTTTCTTCACGCTGGATAGCTAGTGCCTGCATTTCTTGAATATCCAATATGAGCTGCTGAAAAAAATGATCCACTACTCGCTTTTCCGAAATTTTGACCGTTATTTGAAAAACGATTGAAGATATGAGAAGGAAAATAAATAATACGAGGAGTATTTCAACTAATGTAAACCCTTTTTGATTCTTCGTGTAAGGATGCGTATGAAATTCAGCTGTCACTCGTATCCACTTCACTTGTCTTTTTCACTGCTACCACATTGCCATCACTTTCTATTTCAATCAAATCACCATTTGGACATGCAGTTTCTTCATCATCAGTTAAATAACCGCCAGTTTTTAACTGACCTAAGGTAGGCAATGCATTATGATCAATTTTATAAGCTTCTACCTGCCCCTGTACCATTTTTAAATAGGCTTCACAACCTTTGTTATCAATTGTCGTAAAGTGCTTTGTCACATTTGGTATCGTTACCAATATGAGGACCGATATGATCAGCAAAACGATTAACATCTCAATTAGAGTAAATCCTTTTTCGTTCATTCTTTTCAATGAATACACACTCTCCTATTAAATGATTTCTATTAGTTCGTACATAGGAAGTAGAATACTTAAATACGCTGCAATAATACTTAACGCAATGATGATAAAGAATAGTGGTTGTATAATTGATACTCCTGTTTTGATAAAATGCTGTACTTTTTCATCAATCAACTCACTGTATATTAATAGTTCTCTTCCAAGATAGCCGTTTTTTTCACCATGTATTATAAATTCCTCAAATTTTGCCGAAAACCACCCTAAATGAAGAACAGCCGACGAAAGTGATTCACCAAAAGTAACTCGCCTTTCAATTTCTTTGGACACGTACGCCAATGTCTTATTTAATTGCTGATTTTGCAGGATAGTAAGGGCATGTTGCAGTGAAAATCCTCCAATCAAAAGATCCCCCATCGTTTTCGCTAATTGATTTGTAATATGCATTTTATAAAAGTAGCTAACGATGGGAAGTTTTAAAATCAGCGGTAGTTGTCTTTGGACACTTTGTTTCTTAATAAACAGAATTGAGGTTGTTATGATGCAAAGAACGGTGACGAAAACCAGAAGAAGTATATCCGGCAGCTTGAGGAAAATTGAGGAGATAAATATTGTGGAATTACTGCCAACTTCGGTTCTCGATTCTAGTATTTGTGCAATATTCGGCAGAAAGTAAATGCGGAAGGCAAAAAAGATGCTCATTAACACAATGCTCAGCAAAATAGGATAGCTTAATAAGTTAACTATTTTTTTGCGCATTTTTTCATTAAAGTCCAATTGCATAGAAATCGAGTGCAGACTTTGGGCAAGTTTTCCGTTTTCCTCTGAAATGCTAATGGCAATCAAGAAATGTTTTGGAATAGAAAAGCATTGCAGTATTTCTATTAGACCCTCTCCATTTCTAAATTTCTCCTGGATCTTGCTGCGCCACTCAGCGGGATTATCGACGTGATAAGGCAGCAACATATCGATAGAATCCGGGAAAGTATACCCTTCGTTTAACAATGTACTGATACGGTTCAGGAAAGAAGGTAACTGATGCACTTTATCTTTTTTGCGGGGACGAAACGAAAGGTTTTTTATTTTATGAAGTGGTAGGTGCATTTCTTTTTCTCACCTCATATGAAGCTAGCTGATTCGACAGCCTTTCCGAATGTGGCAGCTTGTATTGTTCCCCCCTCATGGTTGCTGCTATTGCATCAACTAGATTGAGGTCGCTTAAAATCTCATATATTGCTTTTCTTTCCTCCAACCCTACTTGCACTAATGACTGGGCAACAATTCCAATGACGGCTTGTCTAATTTCCTCAATCGAGATATTTAAATCTAATAAGCGGTAGATACAATTGACCGTATCCTTTGCATGAATCGTCGAGAGTACCAAGTGGCCCGTCAGTGCTGCTTCAACAGCAATCTTGGCTGTTTCTCGATCTCTTATTTCACCAATCATAATAACATCCGGCGAATGCCGCAGGATTGCCTTAAGTCCTGTTGCGTATGTGACACCTGCACGCTCATTTACTTGAATTTGAAGTAGATTAGATTGGTTGCTTTCGACTGGATCTTCCAGTGAAATTACGTGACGAGCCAGCATTTCACTTGCGTGATTGACTAAGGAATATAATGAGGTTGTTTTCCCGGATCCGGTAGCACCACAAAACAATAATAATCCTTGTCTATTTGATACAAGCTGGGTTAATTTTTCTGCAGAGTTAGGGTGTAAGGATATAGAAGAAATTGGAAGACGGGAGTTCTGGACAAGAATCCGGATAACTAAACTTTCTCTTTTAAAAATTGAAGGTAATGTAGACACACGAAATGCGTACAATGTATTTAACATTTCTTTCTGGAAAGAACCACTTTGTGGCTTCCTCTTTTCGCTAATATCAAGGGCTGACAGGAACTTAAAATAAGAAATAATTCTGTCTCCTATCTCATTGGGTAGATTGCTTGCCGGAAATAGCTTCCCGTATTTTCTGAAATGGATAAAATAGCTACCTTGCCCTGGAATAACATGAATATCTGATGCACCAAAATGAAGTGCCTTTAACAATAACTGCATACTCTTGCTTTCAACAACCGATTCTATCTCCATTAACCACACCTCCTTGTTTTTAGAGTATTAGTTGACCGCAACTATTTACCGCTAGTATATCTTGGTATTTCAAAATAAGAAACCCTTTTAACTAAGTTTAATTTTTGGCTAACCAAAAATTAGTTAAATTTCATTTTTGCCCTACAATTTCAGCTCACTTGGCTAAACAGAAAATAGTTCAATTTTGCGGTAATTGTAATAATTGATTGGGAATTTCTGTATCAATTCTATCCTAGAAAAGTTAAAATGTAATGGTAAGAGAAGTAAAATAATCGTACAGAGGTGATTGCATGGTACATCCTTTAAAAATAACAAGTACTTTATCCGATGAAACACGATACCAAATATATGAGTACTTCCTTCAACAAAAAAAATCATTTACAGTGCAAGCCATTGCAGATCAATTCAATATCCACCCAAATGTTGCCCGACTGCATTTAACGAAGCTTTCCGAAATCAATTTATTATCTGCTTACTTTGTGAAAACTGGCAAAGGTGGAAGACCAGGCAGAGAATATAAAGCCTCTGAACAAGGAATCGAATTGAGCTTTCCGAAAAAAGACGAGAGCCGTTTACTAAAGTGGGCCATGAAACTTATCAATTCAATTGGTCCGGAAGCGTTGGAGATGGCTCAACAAATAAGCTATGATGATGGACAATCCGAAATGAAATTGTTGCTGAAAAGCGGAAAAGGAATAGGCTTACCGGATTTTGATAAAAAAATTAAGCTCCTGACTGATTCAGCTGCTTTAATTGGATATATACCTCAGATCGTGGAAACTTCAACGGGGAAAAAAATAATTTTCTCAATCTATAATTGTCCGTTTAAAAATCATTTATCTACAAATAATGAAATTATATGTACTTTACATGAATCCTATTTAAAAGGCCAAGTCGATGTACTTTTTACTCAAAACGACATTGTTCAGGTAGAAAGCATGATTCATGATTGTGAAAATTGTAAGTACGAGATAGACATCCTCTAGTATTTTCTACTGTAATGTCACAAACTTAATGTAAGTTAGAGTTTACATTATAGTTTCAAATCATTTATAATAAAAGATGATATTATTGTGTCGTTTGGCAAAAGGAGGGATTCTTCATGAGCAATATGTATAAAGTTATGGCTTTCTGGACTGGTATTTTTGCCGTTATGTTCTACCTTGGTGATATGTACGAGGTTTCGCTATTATTCGTTGGTAATACAATATTATTCTTATTATTAGGCTTCTTAAACCTAACAGAACGCATGTACATGTACATTTTCGGAGCTTATTTAACAATATTCTTCGCAGGATTTACGTACTACACTACGTTTATCCATGTACCTGGTGCTGGCCACTAATAAATCACATCGACTGAATACTCAGTCGATGTTTTTTATTTAAATTCAAACGATTAAGCGCCACTACAGCCAAGTCACTGATCAAAATGGATGGCATCTTTTATTTCCTTTAAACGGGTAATTCCCGAACTGCATCATATAGCATGGCAAATAATTAGTTTAAGTAATTTGTACATGACGGTTTTATAAACCCCCATAATAAAAACGATCCAACCCCAGTTGAATCGTCCTTCAATTACCTAAAATCCGTTTAAGAAAGGATTACTGTCCATTTCTTGAGCCGGTGTCGTATAGCTGCCATGTCCAGGATAAATGATCGTATCCTCCGGTAATACCAATAATTTTTCATGGATTGACTTTAAAAGCTCCTTATGAGAACCGCCAAGCAAATCTGTCCGTCCAATACTTCCTTCAAACAATGTATCCCCTACAATTGCAAATCCATCTTCCTCAAAAATGTAGGAAATACTGCCAGGTGAATGACCTGGTGTAAATACTGCTTTAAAACTAAAACCAGCAATATTAAACAATTGTTCCTTATAGATTATATGTTCTTTCTCAGGTTTCTTCACAATATAATTAGGAAGTTCCGCATATCTGCCAGAGCCATTTTTCAGTGGGTCAATAAGCCAGTTAACTTCCTTTTCATGGATATATAGAGGAACATTAAATTCCTCTCTTAAATCTTCCACAGCACCAATATGGTCAAAATGTGCATGCGTTAAGAAAATAGCTTTAGGATTTAATTGAGTTGTACGAATTGCTTTAATTATTTTTGAAGATTCTTCTCCCGGGTCGAATATAATACAATCTTTTTGCTTATTACTAACGATATAACAATTTGTCTGGATTGGACCTAAGCTATATGCTTTAACATTTATCAATGGAATCACCTCTCGATTATTATACATTGATTAGAAAAAAATTACATTGTCTAGTCAAACAATCAGATTATTTCTTCTCGACAAACAGTGTAAGGTGATTTACAATAAAGAAGGAATATTGTTTATCGACATGCTTTCTTTGATGTCGAAAGGAGTGTCTTTTTAATGAACTTATTAATGGTTATTTTCGCTTTAGTAGCAATTTTCGCAGTAGTAAATATTTTCCAAGCAGTTAAAGAAAAAAATGTTCTTGCTTTAGTTTTTAGTTTTGCTACTGCAGCAATTTTTGGTTGGTTTGTAGTCATGACAATTTTAAATCAAGGTTACCCACCAAAATTGCATTAAGATAAAAACGAGGTATCTATCGGATACCTCGTTTTTTCTTTTTATTTTTGGGTTTATAAACTTTCCCCAAGCAACTTGACTCGCTTTTATGCTTAGTAGGTCATTTCCGACATTCTTCCAGCTTTCCTAGTCACCTGTTGCACCAGCATCTGTTAAAACTGCTATTTGTATTTGTAAACATAATCATCAGAAAAAAAGTGCAGAAAAAGTCCTATTTCAACTTTCTCTACACTTTTGATATTTTATTCTTTTGCTTCTAATGCATCTTGGTGTAAATTACCAGTTTCCTCATCATAGAATCGCAATAAATCGCCATTGATGATTTCGTCCGAGTATTCAAGCTCCACCAAGGAACGGTCAATATATGGCTGACATGCTTCGATTCCTGTTTCCTCGCCAGTGTCACGGTTATAGCAAACTTCCCCGGCATAAACCAAGTCATCCGTTACAAATCGACCATCGCGGAAAATTACAAAATCCTCATGTTCTTCGGAGAAAAGATCTGCTCCTAATTGCATATCATTTGACGTTTCAATACCTAGAAGATGCAATAACGTTGGACGCAGGTCAATTTGACCCGAAGCCTCGTCAATCACTTCCCCGTCGTCCGAGCCTGGTACATGGATGAATAAAGGTACTGATTGGAGTAATGCACTATCATATGCTGTAATTTCTTCTTTTCCTAAATACATTGCCATTGCTTTATTATGGTTCTCCGAGATTCCATAATGATCCCCGTACATAACGATAATTGAGTTATCATATAGACCAGATTTCTTTAATTCATCAAATAGTGTCTTGATCGACTCATCTAAGTAACGAACAGTTTGGAAGTAACGGTTTAACGTTCCGGAATTAGAATTATACTCAGGAATCATAATATCCTCTTCTTCCAGAGTAAAAGGATAGTGGTTAGTTAAAGTGATCAATTTTGAGTAGAATGGCTGATGCATCCCAGTCATTAAATCTACGGATTGCTCCATGAATGGGATATCCTTCAATCCCCAGTTTACTGAGTTCTCGTCATTCACATCATAAGATTCAATATCGTAGAATTGATCAATACCAAATGACTCGTAAATTTCATTACGATTCCAGAACGATGCATTGTTGGAATGCATTACGTTAGTAAAGTACCCATTCTCACCTAGTTTTTCGGACATCGTATTATAGGTATTGCCTCCATGGGTGAAGAATACCGCTCCACGTCCCAATCCAAAAAGCGAATTCTCTGCGATGAACTCGGAGTCACTCGTTTTGCCTAGGCCAGTTTGGTGATAGAAGTCATTAAAATAATACGTATCTTTATCATTTGTTAGGGAATTTAGAAACGGTGTGACGACTTCCCCATTCATTTTATTATTAATAACAAAGCTTTGTAACGACTCTAATTGAACAATAATCAGGTTACGCCCTTTATACTTTCCAAACATCTCTTCATTGACAGTAGCTTGATTCGCTTGAACATAGTTATCTACTTCAACCAATTCACTGCCATCAGCTAAAGCGCGTTGTGCACTTGATTTGGATTGTACATAGATATCATACAAATGATAGTTATACGTACCGATATTTTTCACAAGCAACTCACGGTCGAAAGCGCGTGTTAAAAGCTCAGGGCGTTCCGTTTCAGCCAAACCTAGATTCAAGAAAACCATTGCCATAGAAAGGATAAAATAAGCACGACGCAATTCTATTCTTACAGGAGTAATCCCCTGTACTTTTGGAATAAACTTGATGGCTAGGAGCAACACGATAACATCTGCAAAATATAGAATATCAGTTATACTGATAATATCGGCCACTGAGTTGCCCAAATCACCGAAATTACTTGTCTGGAACAACACTGCAAAGGTAATAAAGTCGTTATAGAACCGATAAAACCCAACGTTTGCATAAAGTACGATTGCTAAAATTGTACTTACCGCGATTAAAAAACGGTTTCGCGTCTTCGTTGTTTTAAAGAATAATGAGATACCATATGCAAATAGGATGAAACTTAGTGGGTTAATGATTAATATTAACTCTTGCATGGCATTTTCAATATCCAGCTCGAAGCTCGTGTGATACACAATGACAGTTTTAAGCCAAGTTGCAATTATTGCAATCGCTAGTATCGAATGTTTAGGCCATTTAAATGAGCTCATTCCAAAACATCCTTTCCTACAAATTTATATATTAGTGCAATACATTTTTAGTGAAATGAAATTTACATTGAATCAACAAAGATAATAATAAACAAAATTTATCTTAATCTTTTTTACTTTATTTAGCAATAGTATCCAGTGTAAAACTAATCGACAGGATAGTACAAAAAACAACATTTTTATTGCAAATTTTATAATTGCCTTTAATTATTTACGCTTCGTTTACAAAAAGGTTCCCAAATGAAAACAGTGGAAAATATCCACTGCTGGTTCCTTGAATTTAATTAACAGATATTTAACATTTATTACCACGTTTTTCTTTTTCCAAACATGAAATTGTAAATTTTACAAAAAAATCATTTTTTTCCAGTATCAATCTATGACTAATGGATGTTTTTTCCTTCTTTTTCAATTCGTGAAGCTTCTTGTCGCAAGATTAACATCGCAGTCTGAAAATCTTTGGGTTCAAGAACCTTCGCTTTATAGAGCTCGCGAATTTCGTCTTCCATCAAAAGGATATCCCCTAAACGATCTCTTGTATAAATAAATGTTCCATATTGTTTTAGCAACTCATAGATATCTTTCATTGATTTCATCCATAAAACTCCTTTCGATTTTCCAAACAATCAATTCGATCGGTTTCTGTAAGTATTAGGTCCACTGGTATATCATAATTTTCGGAAGGAACCTTTTCTTTCACTTGAATATTAAACGCCAAGGAAATCAACATCCCATTAAAATGAGTTAGATAGCGATCATAATAGCCGCCACCATACCCGATTCTATATCCGTTGACATCAAAGACGATTCCTGGCACGATTATGCAATCAATATTTTCGGAAGGTACAAGTCGTGTAATTTCCGGAATTGGTTCCTGCAAATCCATATATACGTTTTCTAGTTGATTGAAATTCTCAATTTCATAGAAATTCATAGAACGGTCATTTGGGTTGCATTTTGGCACTACAACTCTCTTATTCAGGGTCCATAGCATTTCTATAATTTCTTTTGTATCGACTTCTTGTTTGTTGGATATCGTGATAGCAATCGTCTTTCCTTCCAATATAGAAGGCTCTTTAAAAAAATTCTCCTTTATATGTAGAGATGAAAGCATGAACTGTTCGGAGTTCATTTCCTGTAAGGAGTGTCTAACCTGATTTCTTAATCGTTTCTTATCCAATACAATTCATTCCTATTAAAATAATATTGTTTATAATTAAAAAGCCAAAACCACAAGTGGTTTTGGCAATAATGCTTACTTAGTTTCACGGTGAAGAGTGTATTTCTTCTCGCGAGAGCAATATTTTTTAAGTTCAAGACGCTCTGGATTGTTACGTTTGTTCTTTTTAGAAATGTAGTTACGTTCGCCACAATCTGTGCAAGCTAAAGTAATGTTTACGCGCATTATTAACCCTCCCACTCTATATCAAGACTTGTATTACATTTGAGCATGATTTATACGACTAAATCATTATAACACAAACTGAAAAAAAATCTAGCATGATTTATTATTAACTTTTCGTATGGTAAAATAACATAAAATGCCTGTCAACGGAGGAAACAACGTGGAATTTTCAACAATTTTAATGATCGTCGGTATCGTCTGTATCGTAGCATCATTTTTCCTAAAAGATACTTCAAAGAAATTAGAACAAGACCTTGAAGATTTATCTATCAGTATATACCAAGAAACAAATTCGCTAAAGAAGCGCTTGAAAATTATAGAGGAAGAGTTACTTTTAGAACCGAGTTTTACTGTTAAACAAGACACAAGTAAAAAACAATTGGAAGCATATAAAAAAAGTGCTCAAGCAACGGCACCAAAACCAGCAATATCAGCTAACAACAGCCAACAAATAAATGAAATACTCGTTAGCCAAGTCATCCAGCTAAATAAACAAGGTTATCCAGTCGATGAAATTAGCAAAATGTCCACTTTATCAAAAGAGCAAATTATTACTATATTAAAGAGTGGTGGCAACCGATGAAAAAATCATCTTTACGTGCCTTTGGTATTGCCTGTTTCATCATCGGCTTTCTCATTACTTTTTCGCAAAACACAAATCTACCTTTCATATCTTCACCTGAAACGAAAATGGCAGAACAATATAAAACTGAAATAGTTCAACTGGAACAACAATTGAAAGCGGCAAACGAACAACTTTCCAGTTTGGAAGGAGTGAAGGATTCACAACAAGCAACTGAGGCAGTTGTTCCAGAAGAGAAACAACTAAAAGAAGAAACGGAGCTCGCGGATTCCCAAAGCGCGGCCACAGATGAAGTGGTAACAGAAACTCTCTATATTTATGCTGGTCTAACTCCCGCCGAAGTTGCCCAAAAACTAAAGGATATGGAGATTATTGCAAATAGTGTGGAAATGGAACTGTTCTTGGCTCAACCGGAGTATGCAACTTCCATTCAAAAAGGACAATTCCAATTAAGTTCCACCATGTCAATAGAAGAAATAGCCAATATTATTACAGGACAATCAGACAAAGAATAATTTCAGGGAAGCCCATTTTTAAGCAGGCTTCCCTTTTATTTGTATTTAAACGCTGCATCCTTTATTGTCCAGGTTTGATCTTCGAGAAATACTCCCGCATAAAATCAGCAAGGAGTCTGGTTGCGGCGCTTTTATAGTAGTTGTTTAGATATGCCAATCCTATTTCACGTCGACAATTCGGCGCATCTACTTCTATAAGCCGAATTTTATATTGTTCCAATCCCTTTATATTGGGAATCAGCGAAACACCGAGGCCACTTTCAACTAAACCGGTAACCGTATGAATCTCTTCCCCCTCAAGTGCTATATTCAGTTGAAACCCTTCTTGTTTGAATAAATCGTCAACAGTTTTACGCAATGTATTGCCTTTTTTAATGGAAATGAAGGGTTCGGAAGCAAAATCCTCTACACTTACTAGCTTTTTATACGCAAGTGGATGATTTTCTGGAACAATTAGATATAATTCTTCCTCCCAAAGTTTTTCCCATACCAAATCCTTATTAGTATTTGACGAGGAAATTAAACATAAATCCAACTCCCCTACATTGAGCCTACTTAAGATAGTACTAGAATTACTTTGAGTAAGTTGGATCTTCATTTGCGGGTAGACTTTTTGAACAGCAGCCATTAACCGGGGAATCACTTCAAGACCGAGCGTATGCATAAAACCTATGGAAACGACTCCCTGTCCCGGAGAAACAAGATTTAAAAGATCATCTTTTGTGATGTCATATTCTTTCAATATAAACTCCGCTCGTTCTAAAAAAAATTGACCATAGCGATTTAATTTGATTGCCCTTCCGTTTCGGTCAAATAAAGAAACTCCCAAATTCTCCTCCAATAAGGAAATGGATTTACTTAGCGCAGGTTGAGTAATATGTAAACTTTCAGCAGCACGTGACATGTTTTCAAATTTTGCTACCAAAACAAAATAACGAAGTGAATTAAAATCCATTTTGGGACTCCTTATTACTAAAATTTATAAGACACATAAATACAATGAATTTTCATTATATCTCTTTCTTCATTATAATAAATTTAAAGTTTAGTAGATGTGAATCTTAGAAAAAGAGGCGTATCAGCATGGATTATTTACAAAAAGGATCAAGAGAATTTACCTTGGCAAATTTAGCTCTATTTGCTGCTGGTTTTATCACCTTCGCAAATCTGTATATAACACAGCCATTATTTCCCGAATTTACGGACTCCTTTGGTGTTTCCCCAGCTACTGCCAGCCTCTCCCTTTCTTTGTCAACAGGGGTATTGTCTGTTGCCTTATTATTATTTGGATCCCTTTCAGAATCGTGGGGGCGCAAGCGGTTAATGACCATTTCAGTATTCGCTGCTTCAAGCCTAACCGTATTACTTGCTTTTGCTCCAAGCTTTGAAATTCTACTTTTATTACGGATGTTGCAAGGCTTTGTTTTTGCCGGTGTACCAGCAATCGCGATGGCTTATTTAGGTGAAGAAGTAGATTCCAAGAGCCTCGGGGTCGCAATGGGACTTTATATCAGTGGAAATTCGATTGGCGGGCTATCCGGCCGAATTATAATGGGTATCATGAACGACCATTTCAATTGGCAGATAGGAATGATCTTTACAGGATTGCTAAGTTTGCTAATTTGCCTCTATTTTGTATGGGCACTCCCGGCTTCAAAGCATTTCACACCGAGAAGGCTTGAATTTAAGGCATTGTCAAAGTCATTATTTCATCATTTAAAGGATCCTGGCTTACTTTGTTTATTTGGTATTTCATTTATGTTAATGGGCGGGTTTGTCACACTTTATAATTATATTAGCTATAAACTGCTCGCGTCACCATATAATTTGAGTAATACTGTTGTCGGATGGGTATTTGTCGTGTATCTGGTGGGAACATTTAGTTCCACTTGGTTCGGCGGTCTTTCCGATAAATTCGGCCGCCAAAAAATATTGCTCGCCGGGATCGCGATTATGTTTTCTGGTGCTATACTAACACTTCCAGTTAATCTCTTTATTAAGATTATGGGAATCGTAATTTTTACATTTGGATTTTTTGGATCCCACTCCATCGCAAGTGGCTGGGTAAGTTCCCGTGCGACGAAAGATCGTGCGCAAGCATCCTCTCTTTATCTTTTCGCCTATTATTTCGGATCGAGTGTAGGTGGTACGACCGGAGGATTTTTCTGGGTGAGATGGGGATGGAATGGAGTCATTGCATTTATAAGTGCTTGTATCGTTACAGCATTTACGTTAGCTGTTACAATAGTATTGTTGAATCGAAGACCCGAGAAAGCTTGAGACACTTACAATGCCTGAGGAAAGAAGGATGACAATGAACGTATATAACTTTGATGTTAAAGATGAAAACGGTACACCCTATTCACTTGAAAATTTTAAAGGAAAGGTCTTACTCATAGTAAACACTGCAACAAAATGCGGTCTCGCACCCCAGTTTGATGAATTGGAAGAACTATACAAAAAGTATCGTGAACAAGGTTTGGAAATACTCGGTTTCCCATCCGATCAATTCAAGCAGGAATTGAGCTCAGGCAACGAAGCAGCAGAAGCTTGTCGACTTACATACGGCGTTACCTTCCCCATGCATGAGCTTATTAAAGTTAATGGAGAGAATGCCCATCCCCTCTTCAAATATCTTACTGAAGAAACAAAAGGTCTTCTAGGTAAAAGTGTAAAATGGAATTTCACAAAATTTTTAGTCGATCGTGATGGCAATGTCGTGAAACGCTTTGCACCAACTGATAAACCTTCGAAGTTTGAAGACGACATCGTAAAATATTTATAACCAAAAAGAGGACGCCAATTCAAATTCGCGTCCTTTTAATTACCATAACGGTTCATCTTTCTCTGAATAAATCGTAGTGAAATTCATAATGTAGAAGTTGAAAAATAATCCGACAAGGAGATATGAAAAGACGGCGATAGCAAAAGGAATACCGAGAAATCCTAAACCATAATGGGTAATAATCGGTATGAACATATATAGGTAATTTTTACTTGATGAATAACTATAATAAACTTCCTCTTCACATCGGTTACATTTTACACGATAAGTTGACCATGTATTTTTAAAAAGTTCCTTTCGTGAAAAGGTGTATCCGCAATGTGGACATGTTGACTTGTTTAGTTTCCGGATGAACCACAACATCAGCAAGCAATTAAATAATACCATGATAAACGACGCTAAGATTTGGATGGTATTTAATGATACTATGCTTGCTATATATGCAATTACAGCACCAAAAAAAATGCAGCAAAATCCAGGAATTAGTAAATTGCGTCTTTTTGTTGCTAGCAATTTATTAAAATATCTGATCTTTTGCTTTGACTGCCACCTTTTTGTTTTCTTTATGACCTCAAAAAATAATAGAACCGTGATTGTCTCCAGCAGGATCGTGCCTGCTACCCAGTAAAATTTTTCTGTATAGAAGAGCCTCTCTATTAATAAAAACGTATTCGTAGCTTGTGTTGGGGATCCAGTTAGATATTGTGGATTGCCTTGAATTGTAATTACTAGAAAAAAAACAATTCCTAGAGCAAAAGTGGCCATAACAGTTGGATAAGTCCATTTCCCGCTTGATGAAAGTCCACCTTGAGAAATGACTTTTTTTATTAACTCCTCCTTCATTTCAGGTTTCATATAAATGAAATCAAGTTCTTTTTTCCATGCTTCCTTAAAAGGTTTTTCTATTTTCATCGACCAACACCTCCCAATCAGTATCTTGAAGCTTTCCTCTTAATTCGGCTCTAGCCTTTTGCAGCCTGGATTTAATAGTGGATTCAGGTTTGTTTAAAATCTCAGCAATTTCTTTGGTTGTATGGTCAGCATAATAATAAAGCAGAATAATCTCCCGCTGCTTTACCTTTAAAGTAAAAACTATCCTGGTTATCTCTAATTTTTCTTCATTTTCTATGTAGCACATTTCAACACTTTTCGATTTATCCTTGTCAAAAATCTTCTTCATTAGAAGCTCTTTTTTGTTTTTCCAGCTTCTCAAATGGTCATAGGACCGATTGATTGTCATTCTTGTTAAATAGGTTTTGAGCGTTGCCTCTCCCCTGTACTGGCCATGTTTCCTATAGTAGGCAAAAATAACATCCTGGAGTATTTCTTCCGCGATTCTTTTGTCTTTTACATATGTATAAGCAATACGAAGCAAGTAATCGCCATATAGCTCGAGTACTTCTTCTAGATGTTTTTGCAAAATGCCTCCCTCCTTTCTTTCTCTCTCTTTTATATAGACGCAGGGAATTTTTAATTAGACGAAAAAAGCACACACTTTTTTTCAAAATGTGTGCGCTCATTAAATTAAACAAACCCATTCAGTACATCCATTGCTTTTTGATCAAGTTCGGCTAATTTTTCGTCATCAGTTGGAGAGTGGACAATTTTTTGCAAAGCATCCTCCAATGCAATTTTTACGAAAAAGGGCAGTTGTGGAACAATATAGTCCAAACTCCATTCCTTCATCGTAATACTAGTACTTTCAGATTCAAACAACTCAAAAATAAAGGGTGTAATCTCGGTTGGAAACTTAAGCAGCAACTCAGCCACCATTTGTATGTTCTCTACCTTTTTTTCATCAACTAGTTGCAATAGTAACGGTATTTCACTTCTAAGTTGTTCATCAGTCATTGCCAGGAATTCTTCTATTGTTTTTTCCAAAACCCTGCTCCTTCCCTTTCTTAAATCTATAGAACTTCTAATAAATCAGTTTGCTGCAAAAATGATTGGATCATCCTCGTACCTGATTCTGTTCCAATCGACTCCGGGTGGAACTGCAGACCAAAGACAGGAAACTCTCTATGCTGGATAGCCATTATTTCACTATCTCCTTGAGAGATTGCAATAACCTCTAAATCTTGCGGTAATGTAGCAGGATCAATGATTAATGAATGGTAGCGCATGACCTGGATTTCACCATCCAGCGATTCGAACATCCCCACTTTTTTGTAGTCTAAGTTAGAGAGTTTTCCGTGCATAATATTTTCTGCACGCACTACCTTACCACCAAATGCTTCTCCAATCGATTGATGACCCAGACAAATTCCCAAAATCGGAAATTCCTTATATAATTCTTTTACTATATCAACTGTAATCCCCGCTTCTGAAGGCGTACCAGGACCTGGGGACAATACAATTGCCTCTGGTTTTAACTGTCGGATTTCCTCAATCGTCAATGAATCGTTTCGGAACACTTTAACGGATTTTCTAAAAGATGAGATTTGTTGATATAAGTTATACGTAAATGAATCGTAATTATCGATTAGTAAAATCATCTGTGCACCTCCAATAGAGCCTTTGCTTTGTTGATCGTCTCTTCGTATTCCGATTCCGGTATGGAATCATAAACGATTCCGGCACCAGCCTGCACAAAAGCCTTCTCATCCTTTACGATCATTGTTCTAATGGCCAGAGCCAAATCCATATTGCCATTTCCTGAAATGTAGCCAATTGCCCCTGAATATACGCCTCTTTTTAGTTGTTCCAATCCGTTGATGATTTGCATAGCTCTAATCTTGGGTGCTCCAGAAACAGTTCCTGCTGGCAGACAAGAAGTTAGCACATCCAGGACATGAGCATCTTCATTTAATTCACCTGTTACTTCAGAAACAATATGCATGACATGTTTATACCGTTCAATATTCATATATTTAGCTACTTGAACTGTACCTATTTTGCTTACCCGCCCTATGTCATTGCGACCTAGATCAACCAGCATCCGGTGCTCTGCAATTTCTTTTTCGTCATGTATCAGCAGATCTGCAAGATTCTCATCTTCTTCCACTGTCTTTCCCCTAGGTTTTGTTCCAGCAATGGGGTTCGTTGTAACTTTTCGATTCTCTACCTTCACTAAACTTTCAGGTGAAGTCCCTAGAATTGTATAACCGTCTAACTCAAGATAGAACATATAAGGTGATGGATTGGAAGTGCGTAATCTGCGGTATAATGAGAAGGGATTCCCCGAGAAGTCTGTCTTGAATCTTTGCGACAATACAACTTGAAAAATATCTCCCCGTTCAATATGTCTTTTCGCTGTTTCTACCATTCTAATAAACTCTTCTTTTTCAATTATCGGTTCAAAATGAACGGAAACAGATGTTTCTTCTGTATATGTTTTACCCAGCTTAATCTCCTGTAAAATTTCTTTCACGGATTTTTCCATCTCATTTTCTGTTCTTCCGCTTTTCAATAAATCAACCGAAACAACAGATACTTTTTGAGTTAAATGATCAAAAACAATAAAAGTGTCATAAAAATAAACGTGAACATCCGGCATTTTCAGCTCATCTTCAAGTGTTTCCCCAATTTCTTCATTATAAAAGGCTGTATCGTAGCCAAAATAGCCAATTGCTCCTCCGAAAAAAGAAAAGGGATAAGCTCCATGCTCGATTGGTAACACACCGCGAAGTTTTCCCAGTACCGAACCCTCTTCTAATTGTGGTTCATCACCTTCAAGTCGGTAACAATAATGATCTTTATTACCTTTTAATTCAGCGATTGGATTTAATGCGATAAATGAATAACGACCACTCTCTTCGTGTTTTGCGGAAGATTCAAATAATACTTTCCTGCTTCCTGTTAAACTTTCGAAAATGGAAATGGGGGTCATCATATCACCTTGTAATTCTTTGAGTACATAATTTTTCATCTCAACAGTCATCTCAACTCTTCCTTTCTCTTCTCATCTCTGCTCTCTTGTGCACTTTGCCTGAATACATTGGATAAGCATTTAGACAATATAAAAAGGCCCTTCCATCACAAAAAGGACGGAAAGAGCCGTGGTGCCACCTTCATTGACTAAAGCTCTCCTGGAAAGAAATACTTTAATCCACTTAACTGTTTTTAACGTTACAGAACGCTAGCACCTACTTTGGTTCAGTACTAGAAGCTAGAAAGCCCATTCATATCATATCGTGCTCCAGCTTCCACCAACCGCTGGCTCTCTATGCCACTCCATAATACTACTCTTTTTCATCATTGCTTTAATTATTAACTTACAATCATTTTATAACAAGTTTTCCTTCTATTCAAACAATTTCGCAAAAAAAGAGGAACTCCATGATTTTCATGAAGTTCCTTGGTTATTATTGGTTTAGATCATATCTTTGACCTTTTTTTAAATAGAGTAAATACTCAGCAATATTTGTGGCATGATCTGCACATCGTTCAATATAGCGGCAAATAAAGGATAGATAGGTAATTTGTGAAATACTTTCAGGGACAACTAAGCTTAATCGCATTAAATGTGTAATGATATTGCCATACATTTCATCAATTTGATCGTCAAATTCTGCTATTTCTTTTGCTTTACTCATATTTTCATCTACAAAAGCTTCAATTACTTGGCGAAGCATTAAGGTTGTTTTAAAACACATGTCTTCAAGCAATTCAACAGAGGTGATAAACCGCTCTTTACCGATACGAATTGATTCTTTGGCGATATTTACAGCATAATCCCCAACACGCTCCATATCAGCTGCAGCCTTTAATAATACAACCAATCGACGCAGATCCTTTGCAACTGGCTGTTGGCGGGTCATCACTATAATAACACGATCATTAATCTCTTCTTCCAAACGATTAATAATCACATCTTGTTCTATAACTTCTCTCGCCTTATCAAGGTCCTTTTCGATGAATGCATTAAAGGATATTTCCAGAGCCTGAATACTGAGAATACTTAACTTTAATAGTTCTGATTGAATGGCCTGAATTTCATGATCAAAGCGCTCTCTAGCTGCCATGAATAAACCAATCCCTTCTTATTATCCGAAACGACCTGAAATATAGTCTTCTGTACGTTGATCTTTTGGAGTAGAGAATATTTTATCTGTATGATCGAATTCTACTACCTCACCATTTAAGAAGAAAGCCGTTTTATCAGATATACGTGCTGCTTGCTGCATATTGTGTGTAACAATAATGATAGAATAGTTATCCTTTAATTCCTGGACAAGTTCTTCTACTTTTAAAGTCGAGATTGGATCAAGTGCTGATGTTGGTTCATCCATAAGAATTACATCTGGCTCTATAGCTAAACAACGTGCGATACAAATACGTTGTTGCTGACCACCGGATAATCCATATGCATTTTGGTTTAAACGGTCTTTAACTTCATCCCAAATAGCTGCACCACGCAAGGATTTTTCCACAATTTCATCAAGAACTTTTTTATTTTTTATTCCATGAATGCGGGGTCCGTAAGCGATATTATCATAGATTGATTTTGGGAATGGATTCGGCTTTTGGAATACCATACCTACGCGAGTGCGTAACTCTTCTACTTCATATGATGCCTCCAGAATATTTCGGCCGCGGTAATTAATTTCACCATTCGTTTTAACGATAGGTACTAATTCCACCATACGATTTAAAGCTTTAATATAAGTGGATTTACCGCAACCAGATGGTCCGATAATTGCAGTTACTTCGTTTTCCCTAATATCTAGGTTAATATCTTTTAAAGCATGGTGATCCCCATACCAAAGGTTAAAATTTTTTGTATTGAACACAGAGTTTCTTTCAACTGATTTAGTTGATTCACCGACTATTTGTGACGGAGTTTTTATATTAGCTGTTTCTTGTTTATTAGTTTTATTCATAAGCTCTACCACTTTCACACATCCTTAATATCGTTTTTGGAACTTATTGCGAATAAATATAGCAATAGAGTTCATAATCACTAGAAGAATCATCAATACAATAATACCTGCGGAAGCAACATACTGGAAAGCTTCCTGTGGACGTTTTGCCCAGTCATAAATCTGAAGCGGCAAAGTAGTAAATTGACTTAATAGGCCATCAGGCAAGAATTGTAAGATTACCGGAATCCCCAAAACAACCAGCGGAGCCGTTTCTCCTACAGCACGGGACAAGGCCAAAATACTACCAGTCAAAATACCAGGAATGGCAGCCGGTAATACAACACGAGTGATTGTTTGCCACTTTGTTGCGCCCATACCATACGAAGCTTCACGTTGCTCCTTTGGTACTGCACGGATTGCCTCTTGGGAAGCAACAATGATAACAGGCAAAATTAGCAAACTCATTGTAAAACCAGCAGCGAGTAAACTTTTCCCCAGTACTAACATACGAACAAATATTGTAAGACCTAGTAAACCGAAAACGATAGATGGAACTCCAGCTAAATTGGAGATATTCATTTGGATAAAGCTAGTAAACTTATTTTTCTTCGCATATTCCTCTAAATAAATAGCTGTTCCCACACCTAAAATCATAGAAACTGGTGCAATAATCAGCATCAATAACACGGAACCAATTAAAGCTGCTTTAATCCCTGCTTTCTCAGGGAAGCGAGAGCCAAAATTATTGAAGAAGTCCCAGTTTAAATATCCAGATCCTTGTGTCACGATACGGACAAGCAAAATAACTAAAGTAAGTAAAGCTAGTGTCGTTGCAATTAGGAAGATCATTTTCCAGATAGAATTATATTTTAACCGCGATTTCATACGCTTCATTACAACAGTATCATCGATATATTTCATGTTAATACTCCTCCCTGAAGCGTTTAGAAATGTATTGTGCGAGTAAATTCATGATTAGAGTAAATACAAATAATGTAAATCCTACTGCATAAATTGAGTAATAAATAGTTGTTCCATAACCAGCATCACCAGAAGAAACTTGAACAATATAGGCAGTCATTGTTTGTATAGAACCCGTTACATTAAAATCAAATGTAGGCGTAGCTCCACCTGCAAGTGATACGATCATTGTTTCTCCGATCGCACGAGAAACTGCTAGTACCACAGAAGCGATTATACCTGATAAAGCTGCTGGTAAAACTACTTTTATTGAAACCTCCAACTTAGTAGCACCTAAGGCTAAAGCACCTTCCCTAATTGAATTTGGTACTGAGCTCATTGCATCTTCAGATAATGATGCAATCATTGGAAGGATCATAATTCCAACAACAATCCCTGGACTAAGGGCATTGAATATTTTCAGCGACGGTATCAATTCTTGAAGTAAGGGTGTAACAAATGTTAAGGCAAAAAAACCATACACAATTGTCGGGACACCAGCCAAGACCTCCAAGATTGGTTTAATCGTTCGACGCGTTTTGTCCGAAGCATATTCACTTAGATAAATTGCAGCTGCAATCCCTAAGGGTACAGCAACACATGCTGCGATTACCGAAACTTTTAATGTACCTAGAATTAAAGGTAGTACACCGTATAATGGTTCGCTTCCTGAGAATGGCAGCCACTCTCTACCGAATAAATAGTCGGTAATTGATACCCTCTGAAAAAATTCAAACGTTTCAAAAATTAACGTAAAAACGATACCAATTGTAGTAAGTACAGATATTAGTGCAGTTATAATCAAAATAATGGGCATTAATTTTTCTATAAATTTTTTGCCTTTTCTGTTACGGGATTGTGCAACCATTTCTTGAATTGATTGCTCTTTCCCTAAGCCTTGAGAAGCCATTGTACAAACTCCCTTCAAATACGTGAGAAAATGTGTGAGATACCTTAGTGGCGGTTCCCACACATTTTATTTACTTTTTAATGCTAAATTACTTTAAACCTTCTAGAGTTGATAAACCTTCTTCATACTTTTCAGCTGGTAATCTTACGTAACCAACAGCTTCAGCCATATCGCCAGCATTTTCTAAAGAGAATTTCATGAAATCATAGAATGCTTCATTTTCTTGTAATGCAGAGTTTTTCGCATAAACGAATAGTGGACGAGATAGTGGAGTATATTCTCCAGACTCAATTGTTTCGTTATTTGGTTCAACACCATCGATCTTTACAGCTGTTAATTGATCTTGGTTTTCTAGGTAGTAAGCATAACCGAAGAATCCGATTGCGTTTTTATCACCAGCAACACCTTGAACCAATACGTTATCATCTTCAGATAGTGTTGCGGCTTTTGCTAAGTCAGCACCTTCCAGGATTACTTCATCGAAGTAGTCGTATGTACCTGAGTCAGTACCTGGAGAATAGAATACTACTTCTTCTTCTGGCCATGATGGATCGATATCAGACCATTTTTTTGTCGTTCCATCTTCAATCCAAAGTTGTTTTAATTGTTCTACTGTTAAATCAGTAGCCCAATCATTTTCAGGGTTAACAACTACTGTTAAACCATCATTAGCAACTAGGAATTCTGTATAATCAATACCTGCTTTTTCTAATTCAGCTATTTCTTCTTCTTTAATTGGACGGGATGCGTTAGAGAAGTCCGTTTCTCCAGCGATAAATTTCTCGAAACCACCGCCAGTACCTGAAACACCAGCAGACACTTTTACATCTGGTTGAACTCCAGCGTATTCTTCAACAAGTGCTTCTGTAATCGGTGCCACAGTTGATGAACCATCACCTAGTACCTCACCAGATAATTTTGCATCACCTGAATCTGCTGTTTCAGTAGTGTCACTACCTGTTGCCGCTCCATCTTCTGTCTCTGTTTCTGTCTCTGTATCAGAGTCTTCGGCTCCACACGCACCTAAAACTAAAGCTGAGCCTAGTGCGGCTGTCATTGTTAAGTATTTCCACTTTTTCATCTCTTATTTCCTCCATCAAATTCATAGTAAGTTTGTCTTACAGGTAATACTATAAAGCTAGTTTATTGATGTCATATAAACGCTTTGTAAAGAAATTGTAAATCGATATCGAATTTTGTAAACATATGTGCTTTTTTAATAGATTTAAATCCACTTCCATTTAACAAAATTGTTTTTTAAAGATAGATTTTCTATTCTAAGTACAGCATGTTCAAAATAGAAAAAATCCCTTAGAAAATAGATTCCTAAGGGATTTCGATTTTTTAATCCTTTATTCAGTTACTGTTTCTTCTTCTGTATCTTCATCTATTTTTTCGCCAGTGGTAGTAGGAAGGATTTCTTGTTTTACCGAACTTGAAGTTTGCCCTTCTTTAGCATATTTCTTTTTCAGCTCGAAATACACATCTAAAATCTCTCTGGCAGTTTGGCCAGCTTGCGGCAACGAAATATTATAATTTGTTGTTGCCCATGGGAAAATAACGGCATAGGCTACTTCCGGGTTTTCATATGGTGCAAAACCGACATGCGCAATATTGATTGTCTCAGTCGCCCACTCATTACGGTTTGGACCGTAGTAGACTACCTCTGCCGTCCCCGTTTTTCCAGCGGCTGTGTATGGTGCATCCGCGAAATAAGAGCGTGCTGACCCGTTCTCACCAACATACACTCTTCTCAACCCTTCTTTAACATGGTTAATTTCATCGGTTGGATTAGATATTCGGTTTAATATTTTGGGTGAAACTTCCTCTACTAAAGGACCCAGCATCTCCCCATCCTTCGATGGTTCTCTGACTTCTTTTAACATTCGCGGCTGAATGCGATAACCACCATTAGCAACAGTAGAAATATATTGCACCATTTGCAGCGGCGTATAGGTATCAAATTGTCCAATGGCAAGGTTCAAAATCTTACCATTATCGGTTAACTCCCCGGCGAAACCAGCGAATTCATTTGGCAAATCGATGCCTGTATTTACCCCAAGTCCAAACTGTGCATAGTCATTTCTCATCGTTTGGAGTGTGCCATCCTTAATTCTGAATGGCATGTTATAGCTATATGTTGAACCGGCAATTTTGATGGCAGTCTGGAACATATATGAGTTCGACGAGCGTTCCAACGCCATCTGATCATTCATTGGGATACTGCCATTACGGTTAAAGATCGAGCTCTTTACATTTGTTCCGGCCAGCTTAATTGGTTGGTCGATCAGCGTTTGCCCTGGTTCGATGGCACCCTCTGAATACCCCATTAGCAATGTGGCTGCTTTAACTGTCGAACCTACTTCATAAGCAGTTGTAAAGGAGCCGTAGGAATAATCTACCACATATCGCTTACCTGTCTCTTTGTCGGTTTCAAGTTTCTTCCCAACCACTGATAATAATTCCCCAGTGTTCGGGTCCATCATAACAAAAAACGCTCTATCAAGTAACTGGGATTGGCTCATCGATTTTAATTCCAGTAATTTTTCTTCCACGATTCGGTCGGCTGCTGCCTGCAGCTCAATATCAATCGTTGTAACGAGGTCACTGCCTGGTTCCCCTTCATACGTTGTTACTGTATCGATTACCTGACCTTGTTTATTCGTTACATTTTTCACTACGGATTTTTGACCTTGCAGAAGTTCTTCGTAGCTTGCTTCGAAATAACTTTCCCCAACTCGGTCGTTTCGTGAATAATCTCTTGCTAGATAATAATTAAGCTTGGACTTGGGTATCCCTTTACTTGGGATTGTTGTTCTGCCCAAAATCGCCAATGAAGATAATTTTACACGTTTCCAATCTGTTGTTGTATTCACTCCCGGCA
The DNA here is from genome assembly GCF_030418165.1 of Ureibacillus aquaedulcis. Classification (GTDB taxonomy): domain Bacteria; phylum Bacillota; class Bacilli; order Bacillales_A; family Planococcaceae; genus Ureibacillus; species Ureibacillus aquaedulcis. The sequence continues at coordinate 42,600 of NZ_JAUHTQ010000004.1, read as the reverse complement.
AGTCTGATAAACGTTCCGAGACACGGGCAAATTCTTCATCTGTCACATTTTCACTTTTGATTATTTGAGGAGATAAATTGTAGCCGGATGACATTTCTCGATAAATCGCCAGCACTTCCAGATCAAACTGTGTTAGCTGAGCTAAATCTTCCTCTGTAATGCGCTCACGGACTAAACGATCGATCTCAGCCTGAACCTCTTTATCTTCAAGCTCTTCGTTTTCATTTAGTTTTTTTTCTTCTTCTTTCGTTACTTTCTTATAAGCAACATCTTTATTTTTCATGATCCAGAAATCTTGCTTATCTCGTAAAGTCACTCGATCAATCGGCTGTTCGATCAACATGGCTAGTTGCTCTGCGATATCCAGCATCTCCGAGGTAGTTGTTGATTGCATTTTCGTATATGTAATAGCATTTTCAGGTTCATTGTCAACTAATACTCTTCCGTATCGATCATATATTCTTCCCCGAGGAACGCTCGTATTCACCGCAACCTCTTCGGTTCTTTCGAGAGCCCGTACATAATCTTCGCCTTTTACAATTTGCAGGTATCCAAGTCGGAATATGAGCATGGAAAATAATAGGAAAATGGAAAAGAAAAGGACGTTCATACGAAATGATAAACTAGCCCGGTATTTTGCCTTTACACTGGATGCACGTTGAGTTTTTGTTTTTTTTCGCAATTGAAATGGCTCCCCCTTTCTTAATTTTGACTTTCCAAGGATAAAAACATACATTTTAGTATAGCATTTGAGCGTATGATAAAAAAGCACTGAAGGTCTTAATCTTCATGTTTTGTGACGGTAAAAATAGAAAATGGTTCCTTCTGATTAAAAATAATTATTCCTCTTTATAATTCCTTTTTTTAGCCACATATATTTCAAATCAGTTCAGTACGAGAGGATTCTTATAAAATTATGAACTACTGCAAAGAGGATGGAAATAGGATTCCATCCCCCAAAATAATGACAGCTTATTCAATTGATGCCTTATTCCGCCAATATACCTAGTGTGACCATTTCAAGAATATATTTGCGGCAGGCATAGAGTCTGCGATTACCATAATAAAGGGTTACTATACTTCTCTTCTCTCCATCAAGTTAATACCGACCCCCATTAGAACTACCGACATGAATAGCAATACTCCGAGTGGCTGTATTAAATCCCCAAAAGGGCTGTTATTTATCGTGGCACCGTTTAATAATTCCAACCCATAAGTTATTGGGGAGATGTTTGACAATGCTAGAATAACATCTGAATTCACAATTTCAAGCGGCCAATAAGCACCACCCAACATGGCGAATGGTACTGCCATCCCATAGATTATTGCGTTGAACTTACCTGGCGTACTTGCCACAGAGGCAATAAATATCGACAATGAGACAATACAAATCAGGTAGGGAATCACCAATAGCAAACTGTAATAAAAGCCTCCATAAAAATCAACGCCGACACCAAAGTGAAAGATAGATAGAACAAGTACTATTTGTAAATAGCCCATTAAAAAACTATATAAAATATTGGCCATGTAAATCTCCGTCTTTCCAATGGCCGAGATTGTTAAACGATCCCATATACGCATTCTTCTATCCATGATAATTGGATATACTCCATTTGCCACTGTATAGATTACCATAAATAAACTAAATCCAAATAGGCTATGGAGCTTCGAATCCCAAACAAACTCTTCATCATTTGTAAAGCTTGAATAGTTAATATGGAAGCTTGGATGTACAGCAGCTTCTCCTATAATCTTCTCTACTTCATCGTGTTTATTGATAGGGGCTGCACTTAATATTGCTTCTTCTTGTGTAAGTCTACTATAGATGGTTGTCAATTCATTTGAAATTAAAGGAGCATCCATAAAATCCGGTGAAGTAATTAGCTCAAAACCATCCAACATTAAGTGCACTGCTACTTCAAATTCTCCCTCTTCAACAAGTGAAATTGCTTTTTCCTCTGAAAATAAAATATATTCCGTTTGAGGGATTCTTTCAAATTCGGCCATGTAAGCTTTAGTTTTCTCATCGTCCAGGTCCGAGTAAACACCAATCTGCAATTTTGATTGAGAGCCCAGACCAAGCACATAGGCAAAAGCGCAAATAATTACGGTAATGATGATAAAGCTCGCTGGTTGGCGTGACAGCAGTAACAATTTTGTTTTAAATATGTGTATCATACGATTCCACCTCTTTTCGGGAACAGAAGGAAGGCTAACAGCATAAACAGAACAGCCAGAAACGAAAGAATTGTGATATTCGGCAGTAGATCACTTAAACTGCCGTTTTGTGCAATTGTTAAGTAGCCATCCAATGCTGCCCCGTTAGGCGTCCACATGCCAACCTTTGCAAGAAATGGCGATAGGCTACTGATATTAAAGTAGCTTCCCCCGAAAAATGCCAAAATCGCTACAATTGCTGTTGAAAATAAATTGGAAGCACCCGCAGAATTGGAACGGTAATTAATAGAAGATAATAGTGCCGCAATTGCTCCAATAACCAGCGAAAAAACAATAGTCAGCAACAGAAACAGTTCCCACCTAGCAAAGCTGATATGAAATACAAAATAAGAGAATGAGAATAAAACCAATACCTGCAGCAATGTAAATACGACCGATGAAACAATAATACTTAGCAAATAAGTACCCAGATGGATTCTTGCCAGCAAGATGCGATCAAAAATATGGGTATTCTTTTCTATGAACGATTGACCAGCAAGAGTTCCGGCAACAAATAACATGAACATGACAGCCATGCTAAAAGTGTAGTAGACACTTGAGGTTACCTCTTCTAGCGAATCAACTGTTCGTATGGTGGAATTGATTTGTGCAGAAGGGAGTGCAGTGTTATTTATCTGGATATTATTTTCCGATAACTCGGATTGCAATGTATATTGCAGCTGAAAATAATCGACAAGATCTTTGACAATTGTTGAAGTGATTTGTTCACTTTCATTTAAATACACATTAAAAGCAGGTTTTTCCTGATTAAAGAACTTGGCTTGCAAAAACTCTTTCGTAAAGTTTTGGGGTATTTCCACCACAACATCATAATCCCCATTTTCCTTTACCTCAGCCAAGCTTTTACCTTCCAGTTGTGTTACATGGATTAAATTCTGCATTTCCTTATCAGTTGTAAGCTCCTCAAACAACAAAGAAACCGGTAAGGAATTCTCTATATTGTCAATTGCTTGTTGATCTAAAACTAGATTTGGAGGAAGATCATTGATAACATTCCGGAATTGTTCTTGTTCATCACCGTGATGAATAATAGCCATTTCGATGGTCGTCATCTCGGAGTCGCCTCCCATTATAGATCCCAAGGCATAGCTTAAAATCAGAATTAGTACAATAGGCATCACGAATAATGTGAATACCTCGGAAGGACTTCGAAATAGTATCTTCATCTGCTTTTTTAGCAGTGCTATAAACATAGTTTTGCCCCCTCCTAATTTCGCAATGCCCGCCCAGTCAAATGAAGAAACACATCTTCAAGAGTCGGCTCTTCCACCTGGAAGCTTTTTAGAATGACATTATTTTTTTCACAAAGGGAAAGCAACATCGGTAAAAAATCCATCCCTTTGGCAACAGTAAAGGTGATTTCACCTTCTTTTGCATTGATATTAGATAACATTGGCTGCTCCAGCAAATCATTGACAAAGCCTTTCGAATGATATTCAAGTTTTACATGTACAGTGTTTTCCGATGAAAGGACCGCTTTTATTTCTTCCTTTGTACCAGATGCAATGATTCTTCCTTTATCCATGATGTAGATACGGTTGCATAGAAATTCGACTTCCTCCATGTAGTGGCTAGTATAGATAATGGCCATATTCGAATTTTCGTTCAAGGTTTTGACTGTTTTTAAAATATGGTTCCTTGATTGTGGATCTATTCCAACAGTCGGCTCATCCATTATTAGATATTTTGGTTCGTGAAGCATTGCAACCCCAATATTGAGACGTCTTTTCATACCGCCAGAATAGTGTTTTACCAACTTTTTCGGTTCATTTTGCAATCCAATTTGTTCAAGTACAATGTCGATGCGTTTATTTAAAACTTGTTTGGCCATTTTCTGGATGCTGCCGAAAAATTGAAGATTTTCCCTTGCAGTTAAATCCTGGTATAGTGCAATCTCTTGAGGAACCACACCCAGAACACCTCTGAGATCTGAAGGATTCTTAAGAATACTTTTTTGATTCAGCAATACATCGCCCTCAGTCGGAGAAATCAATGTAGAGAGCATTGCAATCGTTGTCGATTTCCCCGCACCATTAGGGCCAAGTAACCCTACAATTTCCCCGGGTTCAATATATAAATTAACTTGATCCACCGCTGTAACTTTTTTAAAATTTTTTGACAAATTAACCACTTCAATCAAATCAACCCCATCCTTTCTATTTATACTTTAACAATTTGGAAAAAAACTTCTAAGTAGCGGACGTCACTAAACAAAGTGACCTAAGTCATTTTTTATTTGTTTATCCATTCCAAATAAAAAAAGCGGTGTAAAACCCGCTTAAACCAACCCATTTTTCACCGCATAAATAGCTAGTTGTGTTCGATCACGCAAATCCAATTCTTGAAGAATATGTGTAATATGGTTTTTAACTGTTCCGATGGATAAGAATAAACTATTCGCTATTTCTTTATTTGTTCTGCCTTCTCCTACTAATCTGACAATCGATACTTCACGCTCAGTTAATGGAAGGTACTTTTCTTCATCCATGGGTCCAACTCTCTGCTGCAATAATTTTGGCATTAGTTTTGCAGCAACGTCTTCCTGCAATACTAATCCACCGCTTAATACACTATGAATGGAAGAAAGCAGCTTTTCGGGTTCAGAGGATTTCAGCAAGAAACCATTTGCCCCGTCTTTCAAGGTTTGATAGGCATATTCTTCGTCTTCAAATGTAGTTAGAATAATAACCTTTAAATCCGGGTATTGGGATTTAATACGTTTAGTAGCTTCAATTCCGCTCATCTCAGGCATACGGACATCCATCAACACAAGATCAACTTGGTGATTTCTTAGATTGCTTATTGCCTCAGCCCCATTGCTTGCTTCCGCTATAACCTGAAACTTTTCATCTTGTTCAAGAATTAGTTTTAAGCCATTTCGGACAATTGCCTGGTCTTCAACCAGTAAAATTCGAACTGTCATTTCTTTTCACCCCATCATCAATAGATTCAGCCGTATTTTTATCTTTTTTTATTGGAAAGGTGCCCCTCAATATAAAGTGTTGATCGGTTCTTAAGATGGATAGTTCTCCCCCAATTTCTCTCAGTCGGTCTTCCATGTTGCTTAACCCGAACCCTTGAATAATTGGATTATTGGAAATCAATTTGTTTTTCACTTCAAATTGTAGATGCTGCAAAGAATTTACACCCAGAATAACTTCTACCTCTTTGGAATGGCTATATTTCATGGCATTTGTTAGACTTTCCTGTAAAACTCTATAAATTACGACACTTTGTTTATTGGATAAAGGTAAGGATAAGACACCTTTTTCAAGGGTGAAGCGAATATGCAGCCGACTTTCCATCTCCAGCTTTCGTATAAGCTGGATAACGGACTGAATTCCTGTTGTTTCAGCAGATTTCAATTGTCTTACCGCGTATCTTGTCTCTTCCAAACTTTCTCTTGCCAACTGCTTCGCTTCCCCTATACTATCCATGCTATTTTGTATGGAGATAACTTCCAGTTGCATTAATAAAGAGGTGAGTTTGTGCCCGACGGAATCATGGATATCCCTTGCAATTTTTGTACGCTCTTCTGCGCGTACAAGCTGCTCTTGTTCAACAGACATCCTCTTCAGCAGCCTATATTCCATTAACAATTCATCATAGATTGATGCTTTTAATTGCGCATTCTCTTTAAATTGATAAAGCAAATAACAAACTACAAAGATAGTTGCCATTAGAAGTAAATCATAAATTGATAGATTGTTTACAAAGCTGAACATAATAGAGACTACGATTGAAGTTATGCAGAATATAAAATAGTGCTTGCCTTTTAATAGAATGGTGGCTTCAACCATCATAAATCCTATTAAAGGCAACCAATAGGCATGATCCGTCGAAATAAAACTACTAAGCGAAATTAAAAGTAAAATAAGAATAAAATTTATAAGAGGTATTTTTACAACCGGCATTAAAAAATAGAAACAAAAGATTCCTGATAGTATAAATAACGCACTTGCGAAAGCAGCTTTTGTATGTAAGGTATTTATAAGCAGGGTACCAATTATGACAGCAATCCAGGTTAATCGGAGCATAAATAATTTCAAAAACGTCCACCTAGCTTTTTTAGGGAATTTTAACAAACTTTCCTATATTATATATCGAACTTCTATACTACAGAGCAATTTCTTTAACAATTTTTTGGTCCAGAAAAAAAAAGAGGCAGCCTATTGCTCCTCTTTTAATTAAATAGTTTTATATTTTTTAAGTGCATCCATAAAAAGCTGATGATTATCAAATTTAACAGCCACTTTTTGATATGGTTTTTTGATTCCCATAATCAGTGTTGCTTCTTTAGGTTTCTTTAACTTTAGAATGACATCCGGGATAACTTCCTCGAAGTCTTTTGCCATAAAATCGATTGTATCTTTCTTAATTTTTTGCCTCAATATTTCTTTATCCGTAATAATTTCTTCGATTTGATCCCACTCGATTTCCATCCGTTTTATCAAACCGAGTGAAATGTAAAATTTGTTTTCGTCTAAATGGACAGGGTTCAATCGGACTGCCTGGATGTCTGCTAAGAAGAAAATTACGGAATAGATATTAAAGATGAGCAAAACTAGCGATAAGATGATCGATTTGTCATGCAGCCACCAGTGGATACCTACCGTTTCAATTACGATGGCATGGATCATCATAACCTGAAACGCAATATAGCTTGAGTTTTTGTGTAAAGTTAAAGTGCCGTCATTTTGATTTGGCCTTTTTCTCCAACTCATTAATGCATAATAGAACATTAACATTTCCGAACAAATGATATGAATAATTGGGTGTTTTTTTACATATAGATCGACCGCGTTGGAAAAACCAAAACTCATTGGCAGCGGACTTTCCTTCGTTGCCTTCACTATTTTTGGCAGAAATCTAAATAAGGTCACAATCAAAAGCAATTCCAATAATACCAGTCCAGCCTCAACTGCAATTGCTGCCCAGGTAATCGCTGCATATGGCGCTAAATACTCCATCGGTATAACGAATCTTGCGATGACAAGACCTGTTGCCGTAAGCAGAACAAACACTTTGACACTTTTTTGTTTTTTCCATAATAAAAATAGCAATGGTGACACAATCGCCAAATCAATTAACGACCCAATCACAACACCTTTTGTTGCTCCTTCAATTACACTTTCACCTAATTCCGTACGATATAAAATCATGTTACTTCCAAGAACGAATAGAAGCAGGATCAACCAAATGTTTTGCCTGGATTTTTGTATAGCCGCCATCTAACCCCTCCAAACAATTTATTGAAGCTCTTTATTTAATTATAGAAAACGGTGTATACGTTTACAAATTACAATATTTCGAATTTTTTTCGTCCACTATAAAAAAACTTGAACCTACACATAAGTGTAAGCCCAAGTTTTTTACTTACTATTTAACCCCAAACTTCTTCAGCTATTTCCTTAACTAATGTAAGCTTCTGCCATTGGTTTTCCTCTTCCAGAATGTTTCCATCTTCTGTTGAAGAAAATCCGCATTGCGGGCTCAAGCAAAGTTGATCTAAAGAAACATATTTTGCTGCCTGTTGAATGCGTGCTTTGATTTCTTCCTTATCCTCTAGTTCACCAAATTTTGATGTGATTAAGCCCAGTACAATTTTCAGATCAGGGCGATTTACATATTGTAATGGCTCAAAGCTTCCAGAACGCTCATCATCAAACTCAAGGAATAGCCCATCGACATTTAATCCACCGAAAATCACTTCAGCGGCATAATTGTATCCACCACTGGAGAAGAATGTCGATTTATAATTTCCACGGCAAATATGCATAGTAATTGTCATGTCACTAGGTTTATTCTTGATCGATTCATTAATGACATATTGAAGCGTCTCCATGAACTTTTGAGGGTCTCTGCCTTCAGACACTAATTTAGCTCGTGATTCCTCGGAGAATAAGCTTGCCCAAGAAGTATCATCAAGTTGTAAATAGCGGCAGCCTGCATCATAAAAAGCCTGAATTGCTTTTTGGTAAGCCTTGATTGTATCTTCAATTAGCTCTTGATCATCTGGATAGATCTCTGCATTACCATCTGCACGGGCATGCAGCATATTCGGACTTGGGATTGTGAATTTCGCCGTTGAATCACCAGCATGTTCTTTCAAGAATTTAAAATGATCTAGAAATGGATGGTTGCCAAAGTCGATTTTCCCGACCACTCGCACTCCTTCTTTCCGAGTCTCAAGGTTATGGAAATTTAAGCCTTGTTCTTTTTCGTAATAATCCATTCCCTCAAGGCCACCCAGGAAATCAAAGTGCCACCAGCTGCGACGGAACTCCCCGTCAGTAATCGCTAGAACACCCATTTCTTTTTGTTTTTGGATTAAACGAATGATTGATTGATCTTCTACTTTTTTCAATTCTTCATATGTAATTTCGTTATTTAGGAACTTGGAACGCGCTTCTTTTAACTCTGCCGGTCTTAAAAAGCTTCCCACATGATCATAACGAAATGGTGCTGTTAATTGTGCCATCTTGTTTACTCCCCTTCATAAAAAGCAGAATAATGGGATAGATAATTATTTACTGTCAAATTACATCTGCCCATAACTTTTTATTATTTAATAACTTTTAATATAACATAGAAGCGGTAGATAAGACGAAGTATTCCGACAATATATATTAGTCAATTATTACAAAAATCTCTTACTTCTATCAGGAATAGAGGATTTTCTATTTTTTGACGAAAAATAAATAGCTAACAGTGATTTTACATTGTTAGCTATTCTTAAATTTTCTATTATTCGGCTTGCTGTTCCGTTTCAACTTCGTTTTTATCCGTATATCTTGCGATTGTATTGATGCGTTCCAACATTGGTGGATGTGTATATCGGAATATCTTAACTAGCCATGGAGGATTTACTTCACTTAACCCCGCTTTAGCAAGATTCTGGAATGTGCTGACCGCAGCCTCGGCGTCTCCGGTTAGTTCCATTGCATATTCATCTGACCTTGTTTCTTGATACCTTGAAACAGTATTGGAAATTGGGTTAGAAATAAACAGTAAAAATGAAGCTAATACCAAGAATAAAGGAAGTGAACGAATATCGCTCACCTTCTCGATATTCAACACTCGCCCAAATTTCGAAACCATCCATGGCATGATTTTGGAGATTAACCATAATCCAACTAACATAGACAGCAAATAGAGGGCAATTCCAATATAAATATGTTTCTCTACGTAGTGCCCCATCTCGTGCGCCATAATGAATAGAATTTCTTCATCTGTCAAGTTATTGAGTGTTGTATCCCATAAGACAATTCTCGAGTTGCCTCCTATTCCTGTTACATATGCATTCAGTGCATTGGTTTTTTCGGACATATCCACCTCAAATACATGATCTGAAGGAATGTCCGCTTGATCTGCAAGGCTTAGGATTTTCGCTTCAAGCTCCTTATCCTTCAGTGGTGTAAACTCATTATAAAGAGGATCGATGACAACCGGCTGAAGGTACATCATAAAAATAGCAAACGGGATTGTAAGTAACCATGCGTAAAGCCACCATTTTTTTGCGCTCTTCTGAATCAACCAATACAACACTAAAACAATGAGTAATGTCGTTCCGAAATTCACCCAAAAATCAATCACGTAATCCCTCATCCATGAAGAAAATCCTTGGGTGCTAATTCCATATTCTTTACTCAGGGAATAGCGATAGATATCAATCGGATAAAAGACAATCGTCGTAAAAAGATTTAGAAGGAATAAATAAGCGCCATTTTTAAATAACCGCCACTTGGTATCCGCCCATTTTTCGAAAACCCGGGAAATCCCCATAAATAAAATTAAAAAATAAACTAGCCATTCAAAAGGTGTAACAACAAAGAAGAGGAAATTTCGTATTTTTGAATAATCATCACTTAAATAAAGTTCCCGTTCCGTCATGAAGGTTTGCGGGTCAGCTACAGTCCCCTTCAATGTAGCTGGAACGCCTCCCGATGCCCCATGAAATATGTAAAAATACATACCAACAGCGTAGACTACGTACAAAACCAGCGCAGCTATGCTCCATTTCTTCGACAAACTATCCACCTCAATTCTTCTTCATACTTTAGTGTAAGAAAAATTGGACAAGATAGAACCAGTTTCTTAAATCTTTTTACTAAATCCATCATATCTTTTATTTTCTTCATAAGAATTAGGCGATTGCCCATTGCTGACAACCGCCTCTGGATATAAATTGAGCCATATAATCAGGCAGCTATAAAAAGTTAATATTTACAGGGTCCTTCCCCTTTGTATTCATGAGTTTTATTTGGGTTGGGGTAACTTTTAGAATGACCATCTTTGGATCATGTGGGCCTGTAAACCAATCTTTTAAAGAATTATTCCATACTTTTTCCCGCATTGCATCATCGTTGGATATTTCAACTTCTCCTGCAATTTCCAGATATTCATCGCCGAGCCCTTTACCATCGTATCCAATAAGGATATGAGTATGTGGATTTTTTGATAATTCCTCCACTTTATGTGTATCTTTGCTTGTTGCAGTATATAAAGTAAAATTATCATTAAAGAAAGTCATATAACGAGCGTGAGGTTTATTCCCTTCAATTGTCGCCATTGTTCCGACCATATTATCTTCCAATATTTTTGCTGCTGTGTTCTCCGGTGTTTTTGACATCTTCTTCTCTCCCTTTTACATATCATGATAAGTATGTGATGTGCAGCGGGAATTATCCAATCTGCTTTACGACGGTCTCCAGGTTTCCAGAAATCTAGAAGTACGCTTTCTCCCAATTTCTATCAACGTTTTTTTGGTTTCTTCGTCCAAGTCAAACTGTGTTGCACTATACTTTTCCACAGGTATAAAAACAATATTCCGTTCATGCTTCCTGGCAATATAACGTTCATCATGGGCATTTTTCATTGTTGAAAACAGTGCTTCAAATAAATTCAATCCATTTTTGATTTTCTGGGGTGGCATATCTTCTCTGGGATTACTCAGTTTCAACCCAATAGTAGGGCGTTGTTTATTTCCATTATCAAAAACCCACAATGGAAAATTGCTAAGAACTCCCCCATCTACAAATAGGCACTCACCATTTCGATTACTTAACTTAATTGGTTCAAAGAAAAATGGTATGCCGCAACTCATACGCAATGCTTTGGCCACCGGGAACTTTCTCCAATCAATGCCATAGGAAGCTAAATCGTCGGGTATGACAATCATTCTGCCATTTGTCAGATCCGACGCAATGAGCTTTAATGAATCTTTTGGTAAATCATTAAATGTCAGGATCCCTTTAATCGCCAGTTTTTTATGAAACCATTTTTCGAGTGCTTTTCCTTTATATAATCCCATCCGAAAGTATAAATTCAGCCACTTTAAAAAAGGAAGAGTACCAGCTGGCTTTGGAGGATCGAGAAGTGATTTCAAATTGAGTTCATCCAAGATTTCTTCTATCTCATTTGCAGTATAGCCTGCAGCTATAAAACATGCCAATATGGCACCAGCACTTGTTCCTGCCACACGTTTAAAGCGATAATTCTTTTCTTCCAGAACCTGCATCGCCCCAATATATGCAAATCCTTTTATACCGCCACCTGAGAACACTCCATCAATAAGCATGTACACTCCCCTTTATTTGTTCTCGTTACACTTTAAGAAAAAAGGGGAGTTTTTAGAACTTCTGTCGAAAAAAACATTCGACATGATGTATTATTGCGAAAAAAAAGCATTAAGCTTCAAATTAATTTGCTTTGAAGCCGAATGCCTTCGTTTTATTATTGATTTAATCTGGATGGGTTATGTTTATTATCACGCTTGTCATTATTTTCATTCTGGTTTTGTTTTTTCGCCTCATCGTTTTGACCAATGACATCAAAATCATCAGGACTCAAATCGTAGCCATGTCCATATTCTTCTCGATCCAGTGAGTTTTTTTTATCTTTATTCAACATCTTCACCTCCATATAGCATAATTTGAACCTTTTAGCGGATTATTATGCTTTTGGTTAAAACTAAAAAAGCATGAAGCGATAAACTTCATGCTGAATCGATTAATGATGATGTTGATGCTGCTCAGTTTTCACTTCATCGTTTGCTATCGACCTTAAATCGATAAAAGCCGTTACTGCCAAAAATAGAACAGCTAATGCAATACTCAGCTTTACCTTGGATGGAATACCTTTAATAAAATTGTGGTAGGTTTGTCTGTTCCATAGTCCTGCTGCCAAAATGCAGCTAACTAAATAAATAATTGTAAAAAAAACGATGCTAAGCAGTTGATTGTTTGTTGTCATGATACTGAGCATCGCCCCCATCATTGCCCCCATAAAAAGTGCACTTACACTCTCTAAAACAATTTTAATGGAAAGCTGATAGGTCATGATGCAAACCAACAAAAAGCTGATAAGTATTGCAATAACTGTAGCAAATACCATATCGGTAATCCACATTCCAACCAGTATTCCCACTAATGTACTTTTCGTCATCGTTACAAACATGGCTAAGCAACTGGAAAGATGGTTTTCTTTGGACTGTCGCCGAAATACTGAGCTAAGAACAAGAGTAAGTAATACTATACTAATAGAACTCACTATTGCAACCAATAATCCACTCCATTCATTATGCAAATTGCACAATCAATCAACTTTTATAAGTGATTCACTCCAGAAATAGGATCTCTGTCTAATGTATTCCTTCCTGGATTCAAATATTCTTATTCCTTTATAGGTCCTGTCGGTAAGAAACAGACTAGTCCCCTACATAGTTAAAAAAGCGCTGGCTCATAAATGTATTGAGCCAGCGCTTTTATTTTACTTCTTTGGGTCTAATTCAGCTTATTTTGCAGCTTGATATTTAGATTCAACTACATCCCAGTTTACTACATTCCAGAATGCAGTAATATAGTCAGGACGACGGTTTTGGTAGTTTAGGTAGTATGCATGCTCCCAAACGTCTAAGCCTAGTACTGGTGTTTTACCTTCCATTACTGGAGAGTCTTGGTTTGGAGTTGAAGTGATTGCGATTTCGCCGCCATCTACTACTAACCAAGCCCAACCTGAACCGAAACGGCCAGTTGCAGCTTTTGCGAATTCTTCTTTGAATGCATCAAAGCTACCGAATTTAGCGTCAATTGCAGCAGCTAATTCACCAGTTGGAGCTGTTGCTCCACCTGGAGCCAGGATTTCCCAGAATAATGTATGGTTGGCATGTCCACCACCATTGTTGCGTACAGCTGTTTGTTTGTCAGCTGGAAGAGCATCGATGTTTGAAATAAGTTCCAAAAGATCTTTGCCTGCAAATTCTGTTCCTTCAACTGCAGCGTTTAAGTTTGTTACATACGTGTTGTGATGTTTAGAATGGTGGATTTCCATAGTTTTTGCATCAATGTTTGGTTCTAATGCATCATAAGCATAAGTTAATTGTGGTAATTCATAAGCCATTTTGTATTTCCTCCCTCAAAATAAAAAGTAATCTCGATTCCTTTTCTAGGTTATCAAAATTATTGACCTGATTCAATCAATAAACACTTCAGAATTACAATTCAGCCTTTTGACGGAAAGGTTGGCTGCATTTACCTCTAGACTTCTTTCATTCAAATCGCAATGATAAAAATAATGATCATAATTACCTGGATGATCCCCTTTGTTACGATGGATGTCAAAAAGCCTACTAATGACCCTACACCAGCTTTCAGTGCTTGTTTATATTCTGTTTTCGTGACTAAAAGTTCCCCTATGACGGCCCCAATAAAAGGTCCAATCAAAATTCCCGCTACAGGGATAATGAATGGTCCAATAAGCAAGCCAATTGTACTTCCCCACATTCCCGCTTTTGTACCGCCAAATTTTTTCACTCCAACCAAATTGGAAAGGGAATCTGCAACAAATAACAGGATTATAAACAAGATTTGAATTGTCCAGAATAACCAGCCCAGATCTGCGAATGAGTAAAACAACCCATATACGATAAAGCCCAGTACAATAAAAAGTACGGATGGAATGATCGGATAAACCAGACCTACAAACGCGACGGCAAAGCTAGCAATAATTAGTACCCATGCAATTATATCCAAAAAAACAACTCCTATTCCTGATTACCAATGATATACGATAGACTTCTTAAAAAGTTTCAAATGAAGAATTAATAATTTTTATTCTATTAAATTTATCGCTTGTATCTTTATAGACCATTTATCTTCATGTTAAACTCACATATGGAGGAGAAAATATGGTAAAACACTCGCAACTTATTATTGATAGTCTCGTTCATCCAAAAAAATTAGCGGCTTATAGATTATTAACGATCGGTAAAACAATTCAATATGTTTTTCTACTAATCGCTGTGGTAACAATCTATTCATTCTTCCAATTTTTAACAGGCGTAACGGAGACTTCATACAACTTTACAGGGTTAACGGAATATGTAAAAGATATACAATGGCTCCTGTATCCTTTCGCTTTTGTACTCTTAACACTAACATCGACAATTCTCATTTTTATAAGGGTTAGTATATATGCATTTGTTGGTGTAATCCTTTTAAAAGTGATGCATCGCCGAGGGGAATACCGGCATATGTGGCGTACAGCCGCATTGGCGATTACTTGGTCGACACTTCTAACTGTACTATTATCAATATTAAAGATTTCTAGCATAGTTTCTACTATACTGGGGATTCTTATTACGATCATTCTATTAATTTTAGCTTCAACAAAATATCCAAAAATACCAAAAAAATAATAGGCATGATTCCTCCTTCTCTACATATAGTGAGAGAAAGGAGGGAATTTTATGAGATTTCTAATCTTTACGGCTGTGTTTTTCCTGATAGCAGCCGTGATTAAAATAGATTTAACTGAAGGGACTGTCCCATTGGCAGCCTTTGATCACGAAAAAGAAATTGAAGCATGCGAGCAGCAAATTACCATTAAAACCCTTTCTGTAGTGACAGTTGCCGGTGATACTGTACAATCCTTGCTTGCAGCATATCCTTCGGAAGTTGATTTATCTTATCCAGAAAGAATGGCACAATTCTATCAACTGAATCCTCATTTGCAAAAGCAAGCCATGGTTACCGGGGAGCTTATTAAAATACCAATCTATGATAAAACAGAAAATAATTGCTGATGATTAAAAAATGACGCTTCTTCCTTGTTCATCTTTCACTACACTGATAAAATAATGGAAGTGCGGTACGAGAAATGTTAAGCTACGTACCTTAAAAAGGAGAGAATCTTCATGAGTGAACTCATTCACCGTTCAAAAACACGTCCTGTACGTGTGGGTAATTTAACGATTGGTGGTAGTAATGAACTATTCATCCAAAGTATGTGTACAACAAAAACACATGATGTAGAAGCAACAGTTGCAGAAATTCTTAGGTTAGAAGAAGCAGGTTGCCAAATCGTTCGTGTAGCAGTGCCAGACGAGCGTGCTGCAGATGCGATTGCTGATATTAAAAAACGTATAAATATCCCTCTAGTAGCGGATATTCATTTTGATTATAAGTTAGCATTAAAGGCAATTGAAAACGGGATCGATAAAGTACGCATCAATCCAGGAAATATCGGCCGTCGCGAGAAAGTCGAAGCTGTTGTGAATGCAGCTAAAGCAAAAGGCATTCCGATCCGTATCGGGGTAAACGCCGGTTCATTAGAGCGACATATATTAGAGAAGTACGGTTACCCGACTGCCGATGGTATGGTAGAATCCGCATTGCATCATATTAAAATTTTAGAAGACTTGGATTTCCATGATATTATCGTTTCAATGAAAGCTTCTGATGTTAATCTTGCAATTGAAGCCTATGAAAAAGCTGCCAAAGCCTTTGACTACCCATTACACTTAGGGATTACAGAGTCAGGCACTTTATTTGCAGGTACAGTTAAATCTGCTGCAGGTCTGGGTGCAATCCTGTCTAAGGGTATCGGGAATACACTTCGCATTTCCCTATCAGCCGATCCAGTAGAAGAAGTGAAGGTTGCGCGTGAATTATTAAAATCCTTTGGCCTAGCATCAAATATGGCTACCCTTATCTCTTGTCCTACTTGCGGTCGAATTGAAATCGATCTTATTTCAATTGCCAACGAAGTAGAAGAATACATCTCAAAATTAAATGTTCCTTTAAAAGTAGCCGTTCTTGGTTGTGCGGTAAATGGTCCCGGGGAAGCACGCGAAGCTGATATCGGTATTGCCGGTGCACGCGGGGAAGGACTGTTATTTATGAAAGGAAAAACAGTTCGTAAAGTACCTGAAGCCACTATGGTTGAAGAACTGAAAAAAGAAATTGATAAATTGGCTGCTGAAATGGTTGAAGAACGAGAAAAGAAAGAAGCACAAGTTAACTTAGGCTAGGAGTTTTTTTATGATTTCCAAGCAGAAACCACGTTTCGGGATTGATATTGATGGAACAGTGACTACACCAGACACGCTCATTCCTCACATTAACGAACGCTATAAGACAAACATAGTCTTGAACGATGTTATTGAATATGACTTTTTAAGCGCTTTTCCCCATCCAGTGGACCGTAATGAATTTGCAAAATGGTTCAGGGAAAATGAAGCGTATATGTATTCTGTTAGCACCATTGCACAGGATGCACAGACTATTTTAGAAAAATGGCAGCATTCATATGAACTTTTTTATATTTCTGCACGTGATATAAGTGTATTTAATATTACGCAAAAATGGTTCGAGGATCATAAAGTTCCCTTCCATCATATCGAGTTGATCGGAAGCCATGATAAATTAGCTGTAGCCAAAAAGCACGCTGTAGACGTCTTCTTTGAGGATAAACATGATAACGCAGTGATGCTGGCAGAAGAACTGGATATCCCGGTGTTATTATTTGATACACCATACAATCGCAAGTCGATTCCATCAAATGTCGTGAGAATTAATACCTGGGCTGATGCTAATCAGTGGATATTAAAACACTTCTAGCAGAACAGGCAACATGTAGAGTTACTGTTGCCTGTTTTTCTTATATTTCCAAAATCCCCTTTTCCCACCTCTCTACAAATGTTTCAAAGCGAATTCCATACCGATTATAGATATCATGATACACAAAATAGACCCCTAATTTCTCCAAAACAACATCATCTATCTTCATTCATACTTCCCTTCTCAATTTTTCAGGGTATAATCTTCCTTGAAAAAGCAGTTCTATTACTCTTTCAGTCATCCAACCTTTTAAGTTGTCATCAAAGCAAGCTCAGTAAAAAGAGAGTTTTTGGTATTTTGCTTGAAACTATTTTACGTTCGTACAAGTAACATTATGAAAAAATAGCGCATTAACTTAAATTCACTACTTTAGGTTCAAGGAGAGAAAACTTGTTAATTAGGAAAAAAAGGAACAGTAATCTACTTGTTAAAGTAGACCATCTCCAGTCCTCCAATGACAGCAGCGATCTATATATCCCTTCCTGTAATAATCAAATATTCAAACTATTATAAAATAATACTGCTATAATCTATATTAATTTGTTATACTTTTTTTAAACAATTTATTGCATCGGGGGAACAGGCATGTATAAAACGAAAATGCCCCTCACAAAGGATGAGTTATTTCCATTTCTTTGTAATCTTAGTGAGCAATTTCATATTGGTATCGCCATCATAAGCTTAGAAAGAAATGATTATCCTTTTGTCTATGTGAATGAAGCATTTACAACATTAACTGGTTACCTGCAAAATGAATTAATTGAGGAAAACTTCGATTTATTAAATGGGATTAAAACAAGTATTGAGCATAATGAGGAACTCTTTTTTAATTTTGCCAATAAAAACTCTTTCGAAAAGAACATTATACATTATAAAAAAGATGGATCCGCTTTTTGGAACCATATCACCTGTCAACCAATCAAGGATCATAACGATATAGCTTCCTATGCTATAATTCATTGCAAAGATATTACAGAGCAGATGTTAAGCAAGATGCTCTCAAAGCTTGAACATGAAGTATATATTGATTTGGAAGAGAATGGCGAGCTAAACAATATTCTGCAGCTAATAACTGAAAAGGTTGAAGAATATTATATTCGTGATATTTACTGTGCAATCCATATCGTGAACCCAGAACGCAATTTAACGGCCATTGCCAGCGGTTCCCTCCCACTTTCCTTGATTAAAACCATGAATCATCTGGAAATTGGGGGAGCAACAGGCTATAACGAGAGTGTTATCTATATTAATGATATAGCGACAACAAGTCACGATTCAAATAAACTAATAAAAAGATATAATCTATCTTCATGTTGGTCAAAGCCCATTTTTACTAATGAAAAAATTTTACTCGGCTATTTTTCGATATACATAAAAGAAGAAATGCAACTTAGGCTGGTAGATATTGAATTTCTAAAAAAACTTTCTCCCATAGTTGCTCTCTCCATGAAATATGTGAAACAGAAACAGGAACTAAAAAAATTAGCATTTTTTGATATGACGACAGGCATACCAAATTATAATAACTTTTACACAAGTTTAGCCACTTGGGCTGATCAGAAAATAAAAGGCTCCCTCCTGCTCATTCAACCAAATGAATATTCAAGCATTGTTGATTTATACGGGAGGAAATTTGGGGATGAATTAATTGGTCAGATTGTACATCGCTTTTTATCAATGAATGAACTAAGTGAAGAGGTTATATATGGTAGATTTTCAACTACTTCCTTTATCTTGGGGGTTAAACAAACTGATGGAGAAAATCTAGATCAGTTTATCAATCAAATCATACAAGTAACATCGATTCCATTTACAATCGCCGAAAGAGAAATATTCATCACATTAAGAATTGGGGTATCTCACTTTAATAAAGACTTAACTATTGATGAAAGTATTCGGCGTGCAGATACAGCTTTAACAAAATCACGTCTTCAAAATTCCGTGGTATCGTATTTTGAAATGGGCTCAGATGAAATCATTCAAAGAGAACTCAATATATTAAATCAATTACAATTCGGCATTCAAAATGAAGAATTTACCGTCCACTTACAACCAAAAATCAACCTGAATACAGATGAAATTGAAGGCTTTGAAGCTTTGGCAAGGTGGTATTCACCGGTTTTAGGTCATGTCTCTCCTGCTGAATTTATACCAAGTGCTGAAAAGAGTGGAAAAATAAATGAAGTGGATATTTTGATTCTGAGAAAAGTACTCAAATTCCAAAATGTCCGTCTTTCCAGGGGTCTGAAAATGGTGCCTATCGCTGTCAATATTTCACCTGTTCACTTCTATAGCGAAACTTTTGTGAAAGATTTTCTTTCTTTGGTGGAGGAATATGAGATAACGCCAGATCTGATAAAGATTGAAGTAACCGAAAGTGTTGAGTTGTTCGATTTCAGGAAGGCTAAAGAAATCCTATTGGAACTAAATGAATTAGGATATGAGAGCTCCATTGATGATTTTGGGGTTGGTTTTTCAAGTCTTAGCTATTTGCAGCAGCTGCCTTTCTCGGAGATTAAAATTGATCGCAGTTTTATTAATAGTATCAATAACAGTGATATGCATGCAGTGGTACAAACGATTGTCCAACTTGCCGAAAAGTTAAGAATGCATGTTGTAGCGGAAGGTATCGAAACCCCTGAGCAGTATTCTATATTGCAGCAAATTGGATGCAAATCAGGACAAGGCTATTATTTCCACAAACCAATGCCTCTGGAGGAAGCTGAAAATCTGCTTGATTCGATCTAGTAAATACTTCGCCTATACAGCAATACTGTATAGGCGTCTTTTATTAGTTCACTGTATCCACTAGATTAACGGCAATAAAGTCAACCATATCCTTTAAATTTTCAGGTGTTACACCGTGGCCATCCGGATAAGTTTTAAAGGTAACTTGCACACCGATCTCTTCAAAGTAATTTTTACTGCTTAGTCCCCATTGGATTGGAAAGTCATAATCATATTCACCATGAGAGATAAATATCTTCGTTCGCTCTAAAGGAACTTTTTTATATTCATTCATTACGAATTCCGGTAAATAACCACTCAAGGCAACCGCAGCATTAACAAGATTACCCAATGTTAGGGTAAGTGTTTCGACAACTGCCGCACCCTGGTTAAATCCGATTAAAAAAATCTTGTTGATATCGAGATGGAACTGGTCGATAGCTTCTATTATAAAACTTTGAGTAAAGGTAATCATTTTATCAAACACTTCTCTTGTCGGCTTCCCTTCTTCTTCAAAAGTATAGAAAGCAAATCCAGGAGTATGTGTTATAGGCCCTCTTAAACTAAAGATATGGCATTGGCCTTTAAATTCTTCTACTAGCTGCAGCAAATCCTCTTCATTGCTTCCTAAGCCATGAAATAAAAAGATGGCCCCTTGATGCTCTTCACTATTATTTGTTGGTGCAATATGCTTAAACGTATATGGGGATTTCATGTCTTTTCTTCCTTTCCAATGTATGTAACTAGAATAATTTGTATTGTATCAAACTTTACAGTAAATGTTTACATTTACAACCTTATAAATGAATTTTCTCATAAAACACATACTAAGAAGGCAAATCCACCATAATAAGCAGTGTTGAAACACCTTATACCCTTCTAAACTTATAATTCCTATAAATCTTATAAACATTTTTCTCCTATAATCCTTAGGATTCTGGTATACTATTTTTCGAGGTGAAACTAGATGACAATAATGATAATTCTTAATGTCGCAATATTAATTGTACTTATGGGATTCTTACGCTATTTAAATAAAAAACATGTTAAGTTTTCCAACCGTGTATTTGCAGGCCTGGGCCTTGGTATTCTGTTAGGCTTAGCCCTTCAGCTTATTTTTGGTGCTACTTCCGATGTGGTTACAGGTACTGTCCCTTGGTACAACATCATTGGTACCGGCTATGTTAAACTTTTGCAAATGATTGCAATGCCACTTGTGTTCATATCCATATTGGCAGCCTTTACCAAAATGAAACTTGGCAATAATTTAGGCAAAATTGCTGGGCTTATTTTACTTATACTTGTTGGTACAACAGCAATTTCTGCCGGTGTCGGCATACTTTCTGCTACCGTATTCGACCTTGATGCCTCTCAATTAGTTCAAGGTGAAGCAGAAATCGAAAGAGGTACTTCCTTGGAAGAACAATCGGCGGAAGTGAAATCCCTGCCAGAACAAATTATTGAGCTGTTTCCTGCTAATCCATTCCTGGATTTAACTGGTGCACGTTCAACTTCTACTATTGCAGTAGTTATTTTCGCTGCCTTTCTAGGTTTTTCTTATTTAAGAATTGTCCGTAAAGATGAAGGGACTTCCAAAACGATTAATAAGGCGATTGATGCAATCTATTCGTTGGTTATGGGCGTCGTGACGATTGTCTTAAGATTAACACCTTACGGGATTTTGGCTATAATGGCACGAACTGTAGCAACGAGTGATTTTGGAGCAATTTATAATTTAGGGAAATTCGTAATCGCTTCTTATGCGGCATTACTTGTTGTATTCCTTGTTCACTTGATCATCATTTCGCTAACTGGTTTAAGCCCTATTATGTATCTGAAAAAAGTAAGTGAAACTTTACTTTTTGCTTTTACATCAAGATCCAGTGCTGGAACCCTGCCATTGAATTTAAAAACACAAGAAGAACGTTTAGGTGTACCTGATGGAATAGCAAATTTCGCGGGTTCATTTGGACTTTCGATTGGCCAGAATGGATGTGCGGGTGTTTACCCTGCGATGCTGGCAATCATGATTGCACCAACCGTAGGGATTAATCCCCTTGATATTGGCTTTATCGCAACTGTTATAGTTATTGTTGCCATTAGTTCATTTGGTGTGGCCGGAGTCGGTGGTGGCGCAACATTTGCTGCCATAATCGTTTTGTCGGCACTTGACCTGCCTGTTGCACTTGCAGGGGTATTGATTTCAGTTGAACCATTGATTGATATGGGACGTACTGCTTTGAATGTTAGTGGTTCTATGACTGCCGGTGTTACGACGGCAAGAATTTTGGGTGACCTGGATAAAGACATTTACAACAACCCAACGATTAAAGAACTAGGCGAATCGTAATATCCCCTCCTTCCAATTTTTAAATTGGAAGGAGTTTTCTTATGTCTCTTTACACATAAAATTAATACTGGGACTATCCCTTTCCATTATCTTTTACTTATTTTATCGACATTATATACTTTCTAATTGTCAATATTAGATAATTTCCATAAACTAAGTATAAACTATCTACATAAGCTGTTAATTATACTTTAAGAGGTGTTTATGATGTATGAGAAGATTACTATAGACCACAGTATTTTATACATTGAACAGCATCATGTTGACACTTTTAAACAAATGGCAACAAAATTGGACAACTATTCTTACCTTCTGAAAGAAGGCGGGATTACCCTAATGGATGGATGGATAATGGCCTTTAATATTTGGCTGCTGCTGTTGCCAGATGATGACATAATCATTAAAACGGACGAGACATCGATTTATTATACAGCTAATGTTCTGATTTATGACGCATTCAAGGTTGAGGCACATTTCCAGAATTTAAAGGAAAGAACAGATGCATCACCTGAGTTGTTCTATCTCTCTTCTCTATTTTTGGCGACAGGTTTAAACGAATGGATCAAGCTTGTAATGGAAAAATATGAATTACATGACATGATGGAGCGTTGCAAAACCCGTCGTTACTTTGAGGCTCTCGAAGGCACGGATGAGGAAATTCAAATCTTCCTTGAAGATCAGGCACAATTTGTTAAAGCAGCTGTGCAGGAGCTGCGGGAAGGTTCATTTACACAAATGGTTAAAAAATGCTATGACGAAGCTTATTTCTTATATGTAGATCAATATCAGAAATCCCTTTTATAGGCTCGGGGATTTAATTCTCATTATATATATATAAAGCCCAGCTATTCTTTTCTCTAGAAGATAGCTGGGCTTTAAATTATTACTTAGTTTATCTTTACCAAATAGCAGTCAGTAGTTATTAGATTTTTGAACTCTTCTATCTTGTCAAAAGGTATCCCTACAATGACCGAGGTTGCCGGTCCGCTGGATTTTTCCAAATCCAGCGGACATTCGAATTTACGATTCGGGAAAATCCTTTCAAGTTCTGATCGAATGCCTTTAGAGCCAACAGGCCAGATGTGTTTTGCAACTTTCAATTGAATTAAATTGTGTACTTCTTTCAATTTAACAACATCCTGTGGTTCCATTATTACTTCTTGTCCTACCAACGGCTTTCCAACAACAAACCATTGGAGATTTTCTATAGAGTTTTCATACTTTACTTTACCTACGATCATTAAACTAATACCGGATTGCAATGATTTAAAATTTGATTCAGAAGAGCCATTGATTGCTGGCAATGCTGCACCTATTTCGTCAAATGCTGCTTGAATCCCCCTCTTATAATCTTCCCACGCTTCCTCACCGGTAAAGTTTGATAAGAAGATATGTGTAGGCTCTGCACCCGCACACCACTGTTCAAATAACGCAACACGTGTAGTATAGTAAGCAGTCAATTCATTTGAAGCATGCACTTCATCCAATTCTTTTTCACCAATACAGCCTGAATTATCAATCGTCACGACCGACGTCTCGTCTATTTTAATCGCATTTCTCATATATTTCATACTTTCCTTTCGCTGATACTTTCCCGATAATAGGCAAGGCAATCGCCGTAATTACAGCATTGATGACTGCTGCAACCACCAAGCTTGGCACAGCGCCAATAAAAAATGCGGGTGAAATTAGGTAATAGAAAGGTAGTGCAGCAAGTACACCATTTCCGATAATGAAAAATATCCATTTTAATATATGTAATCCATTTCTATGCAGTACATTAAAGATATACGTAATGATCAACATTTCCAAAGCGATGAGGAGATGAAATGGTCCTGATGGAAATCCGGATGTTAGAGCTGTTGCTAAATGTCCCAGGCCTGCCGCGAATCCTGAGTACAGTGGTGGTAAAAATGCGACACTAATTAATGCAGGGGCAGAATCCAATGCAGCAGTGGCCACAAATCCAGGTACCTTTATAAAGCTTCCGATTACACAAATTGCAGCAACTAACGCTGTTAAGATCAATTTTTTTAATTTCGAAATCTCCACTTTTACAGCCCCCCACCCTTTAATACTTGTGGGATGCCATACCAAACTCTAACGACACTTTCACTTTCGGAAAAAAGCTTTTGATATAAACGTCCACAAGCATCGCGTAATTTTCTTTCTTCCTTTAATAAAGGTACAATCCCCCTTCCAATATCTGTACAAATACAAATGACTTGTACTTGCTGGTTCAACCGATAAAGGTTGTTGAAAATTTCTTCCGCTATTGCTTCTTCATCCAAATGTATTTTTTGAAGAATGATCTTTTCGAAATCTCCTATAATAATGACGTCTTCTTTATAGAACTTCGTTTCATTCGGTATTATGCCTTCAAAAAAATAGTAATTGCCTGATAATTGATTTGCTAATCTATCTTTTACAAATTTTCTTTTGCCATTATAGGCTCCTCCGATAACAATTTGCACCGTTTCCCCTCCTTCAATTCCGAATAATCAGGCCATTGCAGAGAATAGATGGTTCTATGGGATATCATGATCTGCTGAAAAGTGTTTTCCACCGGACCAAATAAAAACAGCAAAACGCGAATGACGCCACCATGGACAACAAAAGTGCTTTCGTCATTTTGCGAAACAATGTGAAAAAAAGAGCGAAGCACCCTTTGCTCAAAATCATCATAGGACTCGCCATTGGGAGGTGTAGTTGTTTTGGGATCATCAATCCAACGGCGATACAAAGATAAGTTCCTCAGTTCTTCATAAGTCTTCATTTCAAAATCCCCAAAGTTTAATTCTCTGAGATTTCTATCCGGTAAATAGGTAGCCTGCGGAAAGTATAGGTGTGCTGTTTCGATGCACCTTTTTAAATCACTTCCATAAACCACACCAGGATTTATAGTAATATTGAAATACTGTTCCTTTATATCAATAGGTTCATCGGTCCAACCAATGTATTTCCTTTTCAAGTTAGCATCTGTCTTTTCGTGTCTTATTAGATGAA
The DNA here is from genome assembly GCF_030418165.1 of Ureibacillus aquaedulcis. Taxonomy (GTDB): domain Bacteria; phylum Bacillota; class Bacilli; order Bacillales_A; family Planococcaceae; genus Ureibacillus; species Ureibacillus aquaedulcis. The sequence goes on along the minus strand of NZ_JAUHTQ010000004.1, from coordinate 17,379 downwards.
CAACAGCAGGATTCCCCATAAGAACAGCTCAGTCCCTTCATTTAGTGCTCCCAGCAAGTCTCCTGTCATTCCTCCGAAGTTTTTAATCGTCCATATTCTATATAGAACAACGAACAGAAGCATGCATCCAACTAAAATAATTCCATCTAGCCCAATAGAAATATATGAAAGTATAGTGAACAATAGCGTATAGATTATAAGCGCGCTCCAAATTATTGTGTGGTTTACATTAGATTTAAAAAAGGCGGCTAACCCTTTCTCTTTCACTGTATGGGTTATAATGAAGTAGAATAATAGGGCTAATCTACTTAGAAAAGGGATTGTAATGAAATAAAAACTGATATTCCGTGGATGATTTTGTAACAGTTCATAGATAAATCCTGTTTTTAATAGCAGCAATACGACTAAACATATAGCCCCAAAGGCGCCAACCCTTGAATCTTCCAGGATTTCGAGCCTTCTCTCTTGATTCTGATAAGAAAAATATGCATCACCCATATCAATCCAACCGTCTAAATGGAGTCCTCCCGTCATGACGATTCCTGCAACAACAACCAAAATAGCAAATAATAAAACAGAAACCTGAAAATATTGTTCATTGATCAGGTTTAGGAGAATTAGGCTGCCTCCCATCAATAACCCTAAAAAAGGAAGCATTATATACATGATTGTTACTGTTTGCTGATTCATCGGAAGTTGCTTACGAATTGGTAATGAGGAAAAAAACTGAAATGCTAAAAGAAATCCGGTTATGCTGTTCTTCAAAATGGGTACCTCCCTATTTCCAACGTTTCACCTTACTGTAATCCATTTCGTATGCCTCGTCGCTATAATGAGCAATCCACTGATGTAATTCCCCTAATAGTTGGCGGTACACATTTACCTCTGAGTAGGAGGAATTTGGTTCATCCAAGATTTCGTTTGATACAAGCAGCACAATCCCGCCATCCTTTGTCCATTGAATAAGCTGTTTCTTTAGTTTTCCTAAATACTTTTCAATTTCAACCATTCTGCCATTCTCGTCAAGTTCTTCCGTTTTATAAAGAACATTGCTTAGCCAAGTTGTTATACAATCCCAGAGAATTACCGATTGCTTGGGGGAAATTGCTTCGGCTGGCCCTAAGTCCGCTTGTATTTCAATTGTATTCCATACAACCGCCGAGCCCTGACGATCTTCCTGGTGCCGTTTAATTCGGGTTGACATCTCTTCATCCATAGCAACACCCGAAGCAATATAGTACAGATATGTACGTTCAAATTGTTGATGGAGCTGTTTTGCATAGCATTCCGCAAAAGCGCTTTTTCCGCTTCTAACGCCTCCTGTGATAAAGACTAATTTACACATTTGTACCTCCAAGGAAATTTCATAAATCTTGAATAACAAAAGAGCAAACTCTTGATCCAAGAATTTGCCCTGCTGCTTTTTAGTTAAATATTTCCGGATAGATTGTGGATGCGATTAATTCAATTGCTTCGCCGATTCGTGGTCCTGGACGATCCATGATGTCGGCATTTAATTCATATACTTCCTCATTCTGAATAGCGGTAATATTCGACCATCCTTCACGGGCCATTATTTCCCCTTTTGGATCCTCGCTGTAATTTACTGTTGTGATAATTGCTTCTGGATTACGGGTAATTAAATCCTCTTCTGTTACTTCAAACCAATCTTGCTGATCAGCATAGATGTTTTCAACACCTGCCGCTTCAATAAGCTCTTGCTGGAAAGTACCAGAGCCAACTGACCAAATTTCTGGAGCAGGCGCTATTTCAAAGTATACTTTTTCCTTCTTATCGATTGATGCTGTTTTTTCTTGAACCGCTGCAATTTGATCTTCGATTCCAGAAACGATTTCATCTGCTTTTTCCTCAACTTTCAGTACTTCCGCCATTTGCTCAATGTCTCCATAAACATCGTCGATTGTTGCCGCAGTTTTGATAACAAATACCTTTAATCCGGCGCTTTCCAGTTGTTCGATATGAGCTTCTTCACCTACTGTGTAGGCAAATACAACATCAGGCTGCATTTCAATTACTCTCTCTGTATCAATCGTCATTGAATCTGAAACACGTTCGATTTCAAGTGCTTCTTCAGGATATGTATCATATTCTGTTGCACCGATGATTTGCTCTCCTGCCCCCAGCTCAAATAAGATTTCCGTATTACTTGGCTGCAGAGAAACGATTGATTCCGGTACTTCTTCAAATGTCACTTCAACACCACGGTCATCCATCACTGTATAGGGACCAGTTTCTTCAGTAGTTTCCGTGTTCTTAGTTGTCTCTTTTGTTTCAACTTTATCGCTCTTGGTTGTGTCTTCCGAATCTCCACATCCCACCAATAGCAATGAGACAGCTAATGGAGCAAGCCACTTTTTGTTTACTAATTTCATTGTATTTCCTCTTTTCGTTTTTTCTTTATAGGATAGGATTTACTTACAAAAGGAATTTCTTCAACGCCTTGTTTACGGCTAATGTAGACGGCCATCACAAAAAATACATTTGCAAGGAGACCCAAATAGTCGAATAAAATTTCCGGAACATCACGCTCTTCACTTACTTTGTGGAGTGCACGATATGATTTTTTCGCTTCACTGCGGCAAACATGAAGCAAAGCACCCGCTTCACTTCCTTGCGGTAGAAGAAATTGCTTGATTACATCCCCTACTTGACCTACATAGTAATCATATCGGTCACTCAACCATTGTAAATCTTCCTCTGAAATCGCTAATTTCCCACGCACAGAGCCGTTGACATGATAAGCATTAGGCTGGATGACTTGCAAATCCTCATAGACCACTTGACAATTCTCAATAGTACGTAAAGCTGGCAAAACAGCCCCAATTCGTGTCGTCAGGGAATCTGTTCGAATTTCAAAATCTACTAAACTCTGTTGCTCGCGCATAAATGGATAACAACTAAACCTTATATCCTTTCGAATCTTCAATCCACCCCCAAAAAGTCAATAAGTGAAAAACCCATTCATCTAGAAACGAAAATAAAAAGCCATCCGCGAAAATTGGATGGCAAAAATCAACAGAATAAATCATAGAATTCTATTTATTCAATTATGCCGTACATTCCCTTTATTTCCGAAGAGGTTAGTTACGATCAGAAAAAGACAGGTCTCCTGGCTTGTGTATAGCATTTCAACGAGCCTTCCCATCTAAAGATAGACAGTGGCGAATTCTTGAAATTAACACATACAGTTGCGGATACAGCTTCGGTTTTGCACCGAATTCCCATTTAATCGTTTTCACGCATCTTTTTCCTGCAAACACTATTCACTTAAGTGAAATATATCATATTTTTCTAAAAAATAGTATTCATATTTTTTATAGAGAAGAGAAAATAGAACACAGCGCTTAACTGCAATTTACACATTTCCCATATATTTCGAATTTATGTGCTTCAACCGTATACCCTGGAAGTTTTTCATTTAACAACTCCATCGGGCAGATAGAGATTTCTTTTACATTCCCACACTCCATACAAATGAAATGGTGATGATGGTGATCGGATTCACACTGCATTCTGAAATTCCTTTCACCACTCAACTCGGTTTCCTCCAAAATCCCCAGGTCCACAAAAGTAGACAAGTTTCGATAGATTGTATCAAAACTCATCCCGGGAAAATCCTTCTTTAAAACAGACAAAAGATCTTTTGCAGTTAAATATTTATCCGTTTCCTGGAACATATTCAATATTAACTCACGTTTATCTGTTTTTTTGTAACCATTATCCTTAAGTATTTCCCATGCTTTTGTCAGATTCATTTAACTGCTCCCCTTTCTTTTGCATTTATATTAAGTACGATTTTTTTCACAAGGATGACGATCAATAAAATAAGTATTGCAGTAACAACAATTGTACCACCCGGTGCCAAATTCAAATAATAGGCACTTATCAATCCAAGGATAACGGCTGCTTCCCCAAAAAGAATCGAATAAATGATCGTTTGTTTAAACCCTTTTGCAATACGCATACTGGCTGCCACAGGCAATGTTATTAGTGAAGAAACTAGTAATATCCCCACAATCCGCATACTTGCTGCTATCACTAAGGCAACGACCAGCATAAATAAGAAATGGATCCATTTTGCAGGCAGGCCGCTAGCGTTCGCATATTCTTCATCGAAGGCCAGAACGAACATCTCTTTGAAAAATAAGGACAAGAAGACGATGACAACGATTGCAATACATATGACAATCCATAAGTCCTGTCTCGATACAGCCGAAACCGAACCAAATAAATAGCTCATTAAGTCGGTATTAAATCCACTTGCCAATGAGATAAAGATTGCAGTTAGTCCAATCCCTGCCGACATGATAATCGGAATGGCCAACTCTTCATAATGTTTGTATAGCCTGCGCAAGCGTTCAATTAAAATTGAGCCGCTTACTGCTGCCACAATTCCCAAGTAAATAGGATTTAACAGAATTAGTGCCGAGAAGCTCTGACTTAAGTATAAGCTCCCCGCAATCCCTGCCAACGTTACATGTGATAATGCATCCGCTATAAGGGACATTCTGCGTACAACGATAAAAACACCTAATAATGGTGCAATGATTCCAATAATTAGCCCTGAGATAAAGGCATTTTGTAAAAATTCATAGTTTAAAATTGCTTCGATCATTCTGCCTTCTCCTCATTAATGAATCTTTCTAACTGAATGTCCATACCAATTATCCAATTGAGTTTGCGAAATTGTATCAAACTCCTTCTTGAACCCATGGAAATGAATCGTCTGATTTAAGCAGGCAACATGACTTATTCGGTTTGAAACTGTATCCACGTCGTGTGTCACCAAAATAATTGTCTTATTTTGTTCCTCGTTTAACTTTGCCAACATATCATAGAATGATTGAACATTTTCGTGATCGATCCCTACAGTCGGCTCATCCAGAATCAAAATTTTCGGGTCTGAAATAAGAGCCCTTGCAATAAACACTCGCTGTTGCTGACCGCCGGATAACTGACCTATATTCCGAGAACGAAAATGCTCCATACCTACAGAGGTTAAAGCTTCTTCTACTTTAACATTTGCATCTTTTGGCATTTTCTTAAATAGGCCTACCTTTTTCGTTAAGCCACTTTTTACAACTTCTTCGACGGTAGCTGGAAAGCCCGAGTTAAATGCATTGGATTTTTGGGAAACATAGCCAATCCATTCTCTATTACGAAATGTTTCGTTCGATTGACCAAAAAGTTGAACTTCCCCACTCATTGGTTTTAATAACCCTAGCAATAATTTAAGTAATGTGGATTTACCTGAACCATTCGGCCCGAGTATTGCCAGGAAATCTCCTTCCTCCACCTTTAATGAGATGTTTTTTAATACTTGCGTATATTCATATTGAAAAGACACGTTTTTTATATCAATAAATGTTTGACTCATTTTTTCTCTTCTTTCTAATTCATAATCATTACGATTTACAACTTGTTAGTATAGTTGATTCGCCGCAAATTGTAAAGTAAGTAATCTTATTATAAGTAAATTTGATTTTAAAATGAAATGAACTTTTGAAAGGATGTAGTTTTTTGAAACAGATTGAGCTTATTGAACAGTTTTTATCTAAATCAGATAAAGAGATCGTTAAATTTTCAAGGGAATATGGAATCGATTTAACGCTTGAAGAGGTGCAGCGATTAAGACCGCTCTCAGAACGCGCTTCCATCACTTGGCTATTCACCGGGATACCGAATTCTTTTTTAAAAGAAGTAGAATCAATTATTGGAAAGAAGAAATTAAAGAAACTTTTAAAGTATATGGAGAACTATTAACTAAGATGGTTATACAAAAAAGAGGCTTCTTTGAAAGAAACCTCTTTTTAATAGATAAAAGTAGACTCATTTTTTACCCACTCACGTGCAGCTGAGTAAACCCATCTAGCTTTTCGATGATTAAGTTCTCTAATAGTCTTTAATCATTTGTTTTACTACTTGGTCGATTGCATTAAGTCTGTTGGCTGCCTGGTTTTGTGTCATGATGGCAAAAGCATAAGTACGCCCGCTATTTGCTTTTACGTAGCCTGCTAATGTATAGACTCCTGATATATGCCCTGTTTTTGCAATAACCCGATTTCTATATTTCTCTTCGATGAATCGATTTTTCAAGGATCCCCCTACCTTGCGATCAGCTTGTCCACCAATGGGCAGGCTAGAGTGAAGGATTTTATACGAAGGGATCTCATTCATTTTAGTCAATAAAAGTGAGAGTTCATTTGCTGATACTTTATTGGCATGCGACAAACCCGAACCATCCTCAAGGCGCCAGTTCTCCATATTCAAACCGATCGAGATTCCATAGTCCTTCAATGCAATCAGCCCTTCATTCGTATCACCTTTCCCATTAAACTCACGACCTAATGTTTTAATGAAAATATTAGCCATACTATTATTACTCAGCTTTAAAAATGGATGCATGAGGGATTCCAGCGGTAAGGAATGCTTTGTATAAATTGATTTTGCTTTTCTGGGTACTGATTTTCGCTCAAGTTTAATGGTTTTAGCCAAAGTTAGTCCAGATTCCTCCAAAGAGGCTTTGATGGCTTCTAATGTATTGATAGTTGGGTCTATCAATGTTACCCAATCCTTGAAGGTCGTACTAAGGGGTATATTACCCGTTATAGTAACTTGATTTGTTCCATATTGACGTAAAATTTCAATCGTATTTGGCTGATTTCTACTTACTGTCAACGCTTGATTGTCAATAATCAAGCCACTTGTTCCCGGATCCGCTGTTACTTGTGGCCGCTCTCCTGCATTTGCAGCATTTACATGGATGATAATTGTTCCGGCATCGTAATCATTATCAGGAGACATGGTTAAAGCAGATGTTCTGGCGGCAAAATAGAAACTCTCATCTTCCTTGGCAATACCGGGAGTGAGTTGTTCTCCTGCAAATAGGGAATCGTCGCCATAAATATTACCCTTGATTTCAGAAATTCCATTAGACTTCAAGACTCCTGCCAAAAAAATAAAATCCTTCTTCTGTAAAGTAGGATCTCCTCCACCCTTGATATAGAGATCACCGTTTAGGGTTTTGCCTTCTATCTCACCATCTATAAAAATCTCTGTTCGAAATCGATAATCCGGCCCGAGCATCCCGAGTGCTGCTGATGCTGTTAATAGCTTTAACGTAGATGCCGGTTTCATCGTTAAATCGCCGTTTTTTTCAAATAGCAGTTCTCCACTATCTAATTCACGCAATGAAACACTGATATCTTCGCTTCCTAATTGGTTCTGGACACTACTTTCTAGATTTGATGCTGCTTGTACAAGATGATGTGGAATAATAAATAGACAAAAAATGATCAGAGAAAGAATTAGCTTCGTTTTCATTAATTCCTCCAAAAAAATTGAGATGTTATTAGTATTGGCTTCTTTTTTAATCCTTAAGCGATTCATTTAAACAAAACCAAATTGATTATAGAATTATATTAATTTTCCTCTATTTATATGTATTATTGAGTGTTTATACGACTTGTTCAAGCTACCTGATAGCGAGGTTTTTAGTGTTCACTGATTAGTTTAGAAATAAAGTATTTCAAGTAAGTAAACAGGAAAGTATTCATTTCAAAGAAGAAGCGGGGCTTTTATGGAAGCTGGCGTAAACTATCAGGTATTACCGTAGTGCGATAAATGACTCTTTTCTATTTAAATAACTATACAGTTTTAATCTAGATAACTTTTGCTTTGCTACCTCTTGAAGCGGTTTTCTTCTGGAATCATCGTAATATGAATTGCCCTACTAGCATTCGATGCACTTTTCTTAATGCATCATCCCAATAGCGCCTCCTCTCTACTGTTCCATGCACTTTGCTTCCTGCATGTTGCAATAGCGGCTGCCCTATTTCCTTTTGATGTTTTCAAATCACTACTTTCTCCTGCATACATTACTATTAAAAGTTTTACACAACGCAAAAATTTTATAATTTCCTTAGCAAAAAAACATCAAGCAAGTTAGTTTGCTTGATGTTTTTGAGTCTTTATTAAACTAGTAATGCTTCGATTTCTGTTGGTTTATATTCCCCGGTTTTAAGCATTTCAATTTCATATTTATATGGTGCTTTTTTATTCTTTGCGTCAGGTCCTACCCATGGCGTTTCGAGTATTTTTGGTACCTCTTTAAAGGCTTCGTGATGAACAATCGATTTAAGTGCTTCAAATCCAATATGTCCAAAGCCGATATTTTCATGGCGATCTTTGCCAGCTCCACATACATTTTTGCTGTCATTAATATGGACAACCTTTATTTGGTCGATTCCAATTAATTGATCGAACTTAGCTAATACACCATCAAAATCGTTAATGATGTCATAGCCAGCATCATGTGTATGACACGTATCAAAGCAGACGGATAAACGCTCATTGTTTTTAACGCCATCAAAAATTTGGGCTAATTCTTCAAATGATCTTCCGATTTCTGTCCCCTTGCCTGCCATTGTTTCCAAAGCAATCTGGACAGGGTAGTCAGAGGATAGCACCTCGTTTAAGCCTTCAATAATTTTTGCAATTCCTGCCTCAACACCCGCACCTACATGGGCACCAGGATGCAGAACGATTTGCGTTGCACCGATAGCAGCGGTGCGTTCAATTTCTTTTTGCAGGAAATCGACGCCTAAAGCAAACGTTTCAGGCTTTGTGGTATTTGCAATATTTATAATATATGGTGCATGAACCACAATGTTTGAAAGTCCGTTTTCTTTCATATGTTCGAGTCCCGCTGCAATATTTAAATCTTCAATTGCTTTGCGGCGAGTATTCTGCGGTGCACCAGTATAAATCATGAACGTTGACGCCCCATAGGAAGCCGCTTCTTTACTTGAACCTAGAAGCATTTCTTTCCCACTCATCGAAACGTGTGAACCTAGCAACATTTTCAAGTCCTCCTATAACTTAAACTAAACAATGATTCTTCATTATTTTTGACGATTTTTCTTTCGTCTTTCTTTCTTTTTAATTTTTTCCATTTCCCAACGCATATTTCGTTTGTAGCCTGGTTTTACCTTTTTAGGTTTACGTACCTTCGATTTTGCGATTGCGTCAATTTCGTTTTCATGCTTCGCTCGATTTTGGCGTGCATGGCGTTCTTTTAATTCGATCCATTCTCCATTTTTTACATCTTTTTGAACGAATGGAATCCCCATCTTTTCTACACGAACTACTGCATCTTCATCTTCCGGCTCGAATAATGTAATGGCTGTTCCTTTATTTCCTGCACGAGCTGTTCGTCCTACACGGTGAATGAAGAATTCCAGATCATCCGGAATTTCATAATTGATGACATGGGAAATCCCTTGAATATCGATTCCACGCGCTGCCAAGTCTGTTGCAACGATGTATTGGAATTCTAGATCGCGAATTTGTTTCATCATTTTCTTTCGGTCGCGAGGGCTTAGATCCCCATGAATTTGTCCTACTCGGTAACCTTGCTCTGCCAGGTATCCAGCAACAGCTTCAGCATTTTTTCTAGTGTTGCAGAAAATAACCGCTAAATAAGGATTGATTGCTTCCATTACTTCAACTAAACGGCGATTTCTGGATTTTGAACGAACTGGAACTAAAACAAAATCAATTCCTTCAGCTACTGGTCGTTTATCATTCATATGGATATGGACGGGTGCTTCCATATATTTTTTCAGGAACGGTTGTAATTTCTCAGGAATAGTTGCGGAGAAAACAAACATTTCAAGTTTTTCTGGCATATGGGATGCAAAACCATCTATATCTTCGATGAATCCCATATCAAAAGCCAGGTCAGCTTCATCTACCACCAGGATTGGTGCAGTATGGACAAGTAGTGCCCCTTCTTTCACTAGATCGCGAATTCGACCCGGAGTTCCTACAACAATTTGCGGCTGTGTTTTTAATTTATCAATCGTTCTTTGCTTGTCTGTTCCACCAATGAACAGTTTCGCCTGAATATCTGTTTCTTCGATTAACACGCTTAATGCATCGAAAATTTGCTGTGCAAGCTCTCTCGTCGGAGAAGTTATTACCGCTTGCACCTCTTGTTTCTCTTCATTCAGGCGTTGAACAATCGGCAATAGAAAGCTATGTGTTTTCCCTGTCCCGGTGTGTGCTTGTCCAATAGCACTTTTCCCTTTTAGAATCAGCGGAATCATTTCCTTTTGAATGGGTGTTGGTTCTTCAAAGCCAAGTTTTGAAATTGCTTCCTTTAAAAATGGCCTAAAATCATAATCTGAGTACTTCGACATTTTTCGTACCTCCTAATATGTTTCATATTGTACCATCTATTATGAACAAAGAACAACTAAACTAATGTCGAACTCAAGCTGCATCAAGGCTTTTCGAATATTTAAGCTATTCGCTCAAATGAACCGTAAGCAAAATAAAAAAACCAGGAATGTTCCTGATTTTTTAGTTTACCCCATTTTAATAGGGCATAATTTTTTCAACTGGTTTTGGTTCTTTAATTTTTGGCAGAATTTTATCTATTGTCACTGTTCGATTAATTTCATGTGTTGATGGAACTTGAGGGTTGAATTTCTCCAAGAACGTAATGACCTCTTTTACGATCGGGGTTGGTGTAGATGCCCCGGCAGTCACTGCAACAGTTTCAATTCCCTCCAACCACTGAAGATTTAATTCTGTAATGTCTGCAATACGATATGAAGGCGTGTTGGCAATTTCCTCGGATACTTGTGTTAAGCGATTTGAGTTATTTGATTTTGGATCTCCAACAACGATTAGTAGATCCGCTTTACCTGCTTGCTCTGCAACGGCTTCTTGTCGAACTTGCGTAGCAAGACAAATCTCTTCATGAATTTGAATATGTGGATATTTTACTTTTAAATTATCCATTGCAGCTTTTACATCCCATTGGCTCATTGTCGTTTGGTTCGTCACAAGCAATTTATCGTTATTCAATTGCAGGTTCTCGATATCTTGTTCACTTTGCACTAAATGAACATGGTCGGGTGCGACGCCGATAGCCCCTTCTGGTTCCGGATGTCCCTTTTTGCCGATATAGATAATATCATATCCTTCCGCAGACTTCTCACGGATCAGATCGTGTGTCACGGTTACATCTGGACATGTCGCATCAATTGAAACAAGTCCTTTTTTTCTCGCAATCTCGCGAATTTCGGGGGAAACGCCATGCGCTGTGAAAATAACAGTACCCGATTCAACCTGTTCAATAATCTCTTTTCGGTTTTCGCCATCCAGTGTAATGATGCCATCCCTTTCGAAAGCATCCGTTACATGTTTATTGTGAACTATCATGCCTAATATATAGATTGGTCTTGGTAATGTTTTATCTAAAGAGGCATTCCGTGCAATGACCATTGCATCAACTACACCATAACAATAGCCTCTTGGATTTATTTTAATGACTTGCATCATGTCAACTCCTTCTGTAGTCCATACATAATTCTATTATAACGGAGCGACACGTTTAATACAAAACTTCCTTTCAGCCTATTATTCACTATTCATCAAAATGATAGGGTGGCTGGAAGATTCTCGGGACTGATGGTCTAGTCGATACTTTTTTGGGTTTTACTCTTTCAGTAATTGTAGGCGATTCAAATGAATCATATTCTTCAAATCTATCTCTGCTTGCTGGTCTTGCAGGTCTTTTAAACATTTCCGGTCTAGCTGGTTTTTCTGGTCTATTGTGTTTTTCAACTGTTTTTTCTTTAACAGCCTTTTCGGGTTTTGCAAACATTTCCGGACTTTCCAGACTTTCATCGAAATCAAATTGTTCTCCAGATTCATCATCCTTGGAAGCAGAGGTCTTTGGTAATCCTTGAAACCCTTTATATAGCCTCCAGAGAGCAGGTAAGTTACGAAACATCGGTGTTGCTTGTTGAACTAGAGGTTGAAAACTTTGTGCAGTTGCCAAAAACCTATTGGCAGTATCCATAATCGATTGTAATCTTGGCGTAGCTCCTCCTGTGCCAATCCCAAGTCCAGGTGCCGGACCTTGACCTTGGATAGGGGGCGGCTGCATTCCTGGCTGCGGGAACGGGAATCGTGGTGGTCTAGCTCCATAATTGCCTCTTGGTCCTTGGAACTGATTAAAAGGACGGTTGGGTGGCAAGGGCTGACGAAAACTTTGAGGGCGCATATAAATCTCCTTTCTTTACACTTAAGACGAAGTTGTTCTAAGGTATCATATGCAATTAGGCATTTAAATGTACGTTTTTACTAGATTTAGCATTTATCCAACATCCGAAATAGGTCGGGAAATGTGTGGAGACTTCTCGAAAAACCTGAAAACAATCCTTTTGTGAACATAAAAAATAGCCATTTCCTACATCACGAAATGACTACTGAATTTTTATAGAGATTATACATAATAATGGTTGATTGGCCTGCCAACCCCGCCATAATGTACATCTACCTGGATAAAATTTTGTTTTTCCAGAAAGTCCAGATACCTTCGTGCCGTAACGCGAGCGACACCGATACCTGCGGCCACTTCATCTGCTGATACCCCCTCCTTGGATGCTTTTACAAAAAGGAGAACTTTATCTAAAGTTGTTCGATTAAATCCTTTTGGCAATTCAGTCATCAATGTAGGTTCGTTTCCGGTGGATTCATCCATCTCGCGATATGGATGAATCATCTCATCCAATTCCTTCTGTGTAATATCCTGGACACCAAATGTCTTCATTTTAAAGTTACAATAATTTAATAAAGTTTGCTGCATCCTTTCAAAGGTAAACGGCTTCATAATATAATCATAAACACCTAAATGCAGGATTTGTTGAATTGTTTGCATATCATTTGCTGCTGTTACAGTAATCACATCAACAGGCAAATTCGAATTACGTATTTTTCTAAGCGTAATTAACCCATCTTGTTCGGGCATAAAGATATCCATAATGACCAAATCGGGCCTCAGTGCAATAATCTGGTTATAGCCTTCCTCCCCATTACTGCACATAGCGATGATTTTGAACCCTTCTACACGCTCGATAAATTGTCGATTTACTTCCCTTACCATTGGGTCATCTTCTACAAGCAATACTTTAATCGACTCCAACGATGAATTCCCCCTTAAATTTCGAATGTAATGATAAATGTCGTCCCTTTATTTATTTCACTCGTTACTTCTATTGTACCATTGCCTTTCTGTACGATTTCATTGACTAAATAGAGGCCGATTCCCCTACCCTCTTTGTCCTTTGTTGAAAACCCACTCTCAAAAATATGGTTTTGTATCTCTTCGGACATTCCGGCTCCGTTGTCGCTTATTAAAATAGCAAGCATGCCATCATTATCATCTATCGATATGTTAATTTCTTTTTCCTCTCCGTAAACCGAACTGAATGAATCAAAAGCATTTTCGATTAAATTTCCAAATAACACAACAAAATCGTGATGATCCAGTTTTTCGGGAAATTTTGTAAATTTACTTTCCTTATCCAGGTTTACTGCGATTCCAAGCTCTTTACCCCGGCTTATCTTACTTAATAATAATCCGGAAATATTTTCATTGTAAATACGCTCATTTAGAAATTTTGTTACTGTATCATGTTCATCCTGCACTTGGGATAAATACTCCAATGCCTGTTTAATATGTCCTAAATGCAACAACCCCGAGATGGTATGCAACTTATTCTTGTATTCATGGGTCTGCACTCTTAATGCTTGTACAAAGGCTTTTACGCCTGTTAGTTCTTCCGCCAATTGTTTAAAGGCAGTTAAATCCTTGAAGACCGCGACTGCCCCTACCTTTTTTCCATTCACAAGTATGGGAATCCTGTTGCTTAAAATACTGTGTTCATTCACATAAATTTCCTGGTCGTATACCGGCTTTCCGGAAAGGACAATCTCGGGCAATCGAGTATCAGGTAATACATCATAAATATTTTTCCCTATATAAAGGGAATGTTCCCCTTCAACCCCTAAAATCTCACTTGCCTTTTTATTGAAAATAGTAATATTCAAATCTTTATCTACCGCAATAATCCCCTCATGCATGGCATTGAAAGTTTCCGTTCTTTCTACATACAGTTTGGAGATTTCATGCGGTTCAAGACCAAACATCTGCAACTTTATATGTCTTCCAAGTGTATGCGCTCCCCAAATGCTGAAGAGAACGGAAATTGCAATGGTAATCAATATTTCGCTTTGATAATCAGTAAAAATCTGAGTTGCGGAGGGCAGTATAAATCCTACCAGTGCTACCCCAACTTGGATATTAAACTCATTCATAATGGGTACAAAAGCTCGGATTGTTGTTCCTTGGTCGCCATTTGCTTTGGATAAATAATAATGTTCAACAAAAGCCGGATCCATATCCGATGATTTGCTTACCTGTCCGATTTCCCGACTCGATGGATGGGAGTACTTTTTACGATCAATATCCATTATAACAATATAATCTGCTTGATTTATAAAGCGGATTTCCTCTACCATTTCGTTAATTGTTGCGGATGCTGTCTCAAAGTCATTACTTTGCAATAGTGTTTTAATTTCAGGTAAATTTGCAACAGTACGAGCTACAAGCATTGCTTCTTGTCCAATATCTTCTTCTTTTTCTTTTAATAAACTTCCAATAACAAAGGTGCCAGCAATTAAAAAAGAAAAGACAATTATGAAAAATGTTAACATCATGATTTTCTGGTTCACCGATAATTTTCGTATTTTCATGGTTGTCTCTCCTTTAAATAAAACTGTTACATTATTGTTTTAATGTATATAATTATCTATAAATATTGTGGACTTTACCTAAATTTGTCTGTTCCGATACTCAATATTAATTTTAGTCATGTGGTGAAAAAAATGAAATTATTTCTAACTGGATCTTTTATTACCATCATTATCTTAATCGTACTATTTAGCTACCGTCAAAGTATTTTTTCAACTTCCACACTTCCTTATGACGACGAACAACAAGGTTTGAATGAACAAATAACGATTAGCTTTAGCCATGTAGTGGCTGAAAATACCCCTAAAGGAATTGCAGCCGAGAAATTTAAAGAGTTAGTTGAAGAAAAAAGCAATGGCAGAGTAGTTGTTCAAATCTATCCTAATAGCATGCTATATAATGATGAAAATGAATTGGAAGCACTTCGCGATAACGAAGTACAAATGATTGCCCCGACAAGTTCAAAGGTGACAAACACATTACCTAATTGGCAAGTACTAGATCTGCCTTTTATCATAGAAAGTAATGAACAATTAAAAAAGGTCTTAAATGGAGACACAAGTAAATCACTCTTACAGGAGCTTGAAAGAATTAATGTAAAGGGATTGACTTTCTGGAACAATGGTTTTAAGCAGATTGCCTCTACTTCCCCTATTATCGAAGTGGAGCAATTTAAAGGACAGCGTGTGCGAATGATGTCGGGTGACATTTTACAGGAACAATTTCATCTTCTGGATGCTAAACCAATTGCCATTCCATTTGGCCAGGTCTACTCCGACTTAAAGAATAATATTGTAGATGCACAAGAAAATACAATTTCGAATATTTACTCAAAGCAATTCCATACGATGGAAAATCATATTACCCTTTCAAATCACGGGATTCTGGCCTATGCCGTCATGATCAATGAAGATTTTTGGAATAGCCTGGATGAAGAAATTCAAACTATCATCACGGATTCGCTTGAAGAAATGCAGGACTGGCAATTTGAACGGGCTGAGTTATTTAATGAAGAAAACTTATCGTATTTAAAAGCCAATCCAAATGTGAATATTTATGAATTGGATGAACAAACAAAAAACGCCTGGAAAGAAAAATTAAATCCAATTTATTCACGTTACGAAAAGAAAATTAATAGCCATTATCTCGAAGCTCTTTTAAAAGAGATAAGATCAAACTGATTCACAACGAACAAAATGAACAATATTACACTACCTTGCGAAAAAGGTAGTTTTTTTTATCTATACAACATTTGTACTATAACACTATTCAGCATTCTAGAGATAGTATTATAACAGGTAGAACATTGATATATGGCATTTTGTGAGCATTTTCACATGTTATAGAACAAAATGAACGATATAACCTTTAAAAACTAAACAGTATTTTTTGAAAACGATGAGTTATGATAGTTTCAGATATTGAAAGCGATATCATTATTGCTGAATTAGTTTATAAGGAGGATGGGTGAGAAATGAAATTATTTAAGAACTTGACTGCCCAAGTTATTATTGCAATCATTTTAGGTATTATCGTTGGGGCGATTTGGCCGGAGTTCGGTGCAAGCCTGAAAGTATTAGCGGATTTATTCATAAAATTAATCAAGATGTTAATTGCGCCAA
The DNA here is from genome assembly GCF_030418165.1 of Ureibacillus aquaedulcis. GTDB lineage: Bacteria > Bacillota > Bacilli > Bacillales_A > Planococcaceae > Ureibacillus > Ureibacillus aquaedulcis. The sequence goes on along the minus strand of NZ_JAUHTQ010000004.1, from coordinate 1,125 downwards.
TTATCTTCTTAACTGTTGCTATCGGAATCGGGGCAATGGGTGATATGAAGAAAGTCGGTAAAATCGGGGGTAAAGCATTAATTTATTTTGAGGTTGTCTCTACAATTGCACTTGCGATTGGTATCGCTGTTGCGCTTCTAGTTAACGCAGGCGATGGAATGAATGTAGACTCTGCTAATAGTTCGGATGTTTCGCAATATACAGAAGCAGCAGCAAACCAAGAACATGGGATTGGTGCTTTCATTGCAAGTATTATTCCATCAAACTTTGTTGGCGCATTAGCCAACGGCGAATTATTGCCTACATTATTCGCAGCTGTACTATTCGGTATGGCAGCAGCAGCTCTTGGTGAAAAATCGAAACCAGTAATTACTTTCTTTGAACAAGTTTCAGAAATTTTCTTTAAAATCGTTGGTATGGTTATGAAGTTCTCTCCAATTGGTGCATTCGGTGCAATGGCTTACACGATTGGTCACTTTGGTTTAGAAGCTCTTGGAAACTTGGGATTCTTAATGGCGGCCGTTTATATTACAATGGCACTATTCCTTATTCTAGTCCTAGGTTCCATCGCGAAATTCTACGGCTTTAATATCTTTAAATTTATCGCTTATATTAAGGATGAAATTTTCTTGGTAATCGGTACATCTTCATCCGAGTCTGCCCTGCCATCAATGATGCGTAAACTAGAAAGATATGGCTGCTCTAAGCAAGTTGTAGGTTTAGTTGTTCCTACAGGTTATTCATTCAACTTGGACGGTACAGCAATTTACCTATCAATGGCCGCATTATTCATCGCACAAGCTTATAGCGTAGAACTAACTTGGGTTCAAATCATCACTCTACTAGGTATCCTAATGATTACATCTAAAGGCGCAGCTGGAGTAACAGGCTCAGGATTCATCACGCTTGCAGCAACTTTAGCTGCCTTCCCAATGATTCCGGTTGAAGGGATTGCGCTATTAATCGGGGTTGACCGTTTCATGTCAGAAGCTCGTGCTGTAACGAACTTAATTGGTAACGGTGTAGCAGCAGTAGTTGTTTCGAAATCAGAAAAAGAATTTGACGAAGCAGTCAATGCAGAGTTAAAACAATCAAGAGCATAAATGAAAAAAGCAACTTCTTCAA
>NZ_JAUHTQ010000039.1 GCF_030418165.1 Ureibacillus aquaedulcis | reverse complement strand
GTTTCCCTAAATTAATAGAAGAAACTATATTCATTAACGTTTTGTTGTTCAGTTTTCAAGGTTCATATCGCGTCACCTCTTGGCGACTTACTTATAATAACAAGGATTGATCCATACGTCAACACTTTAATTAAAAAAAATTACTTTTCTACAAAACTTTTATTTCCTAATCATTTATTAGCTTTGCTTATAATGATTAAACTTTAAAAAGAAAAGAACATCTAGCTTATCTACATAGTTTTGTATTCATTTGATTCAAGATTTATCGCTCCATTAGTGGATAGAGTCTTATACCAAGCTTAGAGTTTACTTTGTAGAATGAGATCTTCCAAGGATTTTTTTGTAATATAATAAATTCCTCTTTGCCGACCTACCTAGTTTATATTTATGAATATATAGATACTGCCATTTTAATCACGGATATTTTTAAAAATTCCGCACTATTTAAAATATCCTTTCATTGACTTTTTCTTTGATTGGTTATTCTCCAGTTCTTTTACACGACTATAAAGGGTATTCTTTTTTCATGGTCTGTTCGGATAGTTAAAATTCGGTAATTAAACAAAAAGATAATTTAACCGCTTCTCTTCATCACTACTTACATTTCTCCGTTTAGTTTTACAATTAAAGACCACTTAAACCGAAACCCCTCTTCCAATAACAACTAATTCCCTAACTCAAACAACGTAGTCTACTCTGCTACCAACTTTTCAGGCATATAAAAAAGCACAAGAAGAATAGTA
>NZ_JAUHTQ010000038.1 GCF_030418165.1 Ureibacillus aquaedulcis | reverse complement strand
TCACGAGGCTAGCCCTAAAGCTATTTCGGAGAGAACCAGCTATCTCCAAGTTCGATTGGAATTTCTCCGCTACCCACACCTCATCCCCGCACTTTTCAACGTGCGTGGGTTCGGGCCTCCAGTGAGTGTTACCTCACCTTCACCCTGGACATGGGTAGATCACCTGGTTTCGGGTCTACGACCACGTACTCATTCGCCCTATTCAGACTCGCTTTCGCTACGGCTCCGCCTTCTCAGCTTAACCTTGCACGTAATCGTAACTCGCCGGTTCATTCTACAAAAGGCACGCTATCACCCATTAACGGGCTCTAACTACTTGTAGGCACACGGTTTCAGGTTCTATTTCACTCCCCTTCCGGGGTGCTTTTCACCTTTCCCTCACGGTACTGGTTCACTATCGGTCACTAGGTAGTATTTAGCCTTGGGAGATGGTCCTCCCGGATTCCGACGGAATTTCACGTGTTCCGCCGTACTCAGGATACACTCAAGAGAGAATGAACTTTCGACTACGGGGCTTTTACCCGCTATGGCGGACCTTTCCAGGTCGCTTCGCCTAATCCATTCCTTTGTAACTCCGTATAGAGTGTCCTACAACCCCAAGAGGCAAGCCTCTTGGTTTGGGCTTTTCCCGTTTCGCTCGCCGCTACTCAGGGAATCGAATAATTTCTTTCTCTTCCTCCAGGTACTTAGATGTTTCAGTTCCCTGGGTCTGCCTTCAAGACGCTATGTATTCACGTCAAGATACTGTTCCATTACGAACAGTGGGTTCCCCCATTCGGAAATCTCCGGATCAAAGCTTACTTACAGCTCCCCGAAGCATATCGGTGTTAGTGCCGTCCTTCTTCGGCTCCTAGTGCCAAGGCATCCACCGTGCGCCCTTAATAACTTAACCTA
>NZ_JAUHTQ010000037.1 GCF_030418165.1 Ureibacillus aquaedulcis | reverse complement strand
TGCACTGACCTAATAAAATGAGACAAATAAAAACACCTTACGTTGAAATATGGGTATTTAACCCTTAAATACAACGTGGAGGTGTTTTTCTATGGGAACAAGAGTTAGTTATCCAGTAGAGATTAAAATGAAAGCAATTGAAATGAGACTGGCAGGAGTACCTGTTAATCAAGTATTAGAAGAATTGAATATTCGGAATCGTACACAACTGCAAACGTGGATGAAGTGGTATCGAAATGAGGAACATCATCGTCTTGAACAGCCGGTTGGAAAGCAATATACCTTCGGTAAAGGACCCGAATATGAAAATGAAACTGCCCAGTTAAAGGCAGAGAATCGTTATTTAAAGCAACAAATTGAAGTTTTAAAAAAGTACGCAGAGTTGGAAAGGAAGTGGTGCCAAAAGTAGTTGTACAATTAGTAGACGAACTGAAGGGAATGATGACAATCGGCGAAATCTGTGATCACTTGGGGGTTGGTAGGTCATCTTATTATCGATGGAAAAAGAATAATAACGTTGAAACCGATAAAGAGGTACGAGATAAGAAAATAGGAGAACTTTGTAAACTTCATAGATTCCGATATGGATATCGTAAAATTATGAGTATTTATGGAGAAGCCATTAGTAAAAATACAGTGCAAAAAGTAATGCAAAAACATGGTTGGCAGTGTCGAGTAAAAGAGAAAAAACGTAAACGTACTGGACAACCAGCTTATATCACACCAAACATATTAAATCGTGACTTTACTGCAGAAGCACCATTCGAAAAGCTAGTAACAGATATTACTTATTTGCCTTTTGGACAATCAATGATGTATCTTTCAAGTATTCTAGATGTCTTTAATGGTGAGATTGTAGCACAGACAATTGGATATACCCAAGATACTGCGTTTGTTTTAGATACATTAAATCAACTACCTAAATTACCTGAAGGATGTATTCTACATAGTGATCAAGGCTCTGTATATACGTCATATGCCTATCAAGAAGCAGTAAAAGAAAAAGGAATTATCATGAGCATGTCCCGTAAAGGTACACCCGCTGATAATTCCCCAATTGAAACGTTTCACTCCTCGCTAAAGTCTGAAACGTTCTATCTCGACGGGATCTATCGCACAACAAATGCGCATGTAATCCAAATCGTCGAAAACTATATTAACTATTATAACAATATCCGTATTCAAACGAAACTAAACAGCCAATCGCCGGTAGAATACCGTCAACTAGCTGCAATGTAGGGTGTTTTCTTATTGTCTCAAAAATGATGGTCAGTTCC
>NZ_JAUHTQ010000035.1 GCF_030418165.1 Ureibacillus aquaedulcis | reverse complement strand
GGTAGTGACCCCCTAAAGTTAGAGTTTTTATTATGCAGCTAATTGGCTGGTATGAGTTCGGTATTGTACCGGACTCATACCGCCTAATTTTTGTTTAATTCGGTCGTTGTTATAGTAATTGATATATGCTTCGATTTTTTGCTTCAATGCTTGATACGACAGTAATTCTTCTCCATAATACATTTCCTGTTTTAAAATCCCAAAGAAATTTTCCATTGACGCATTGTCTGCACAGGTTGCTTTTCGAGACATGCTTTGAAAGATTTTGTTTTTCTTTAATAATTTCACCCATTGATTATGTTGATATTGCCACCCTTGATCTGAGTGAATCGTTGTGCGATATTCTGCTTCGTCTCCAATAATATTAATTGCTTGATGTAATGGTTCTAAAGCAAAATCTAATGTAGGTCTATTTGATGTGCCGAATGAAATAATTTCTCCGTTATGGAGATCTAGAATCGGGCTTAAATACAACTTTTCATCGCCTGTACATTTAAACTCCGTCACATCTGTTACGAGTTTTTGGAGACGATGAGGTGTACTAAAGCGACGGTTGAGACGGTTTTTAGCGACTGTACCAACTTTACCTTTATACGAATTGTAACGACGAGATTTACGTTTGAATTTATAACACTTCAAATTCAGCTCGCTCATTATTCTTTGCACTTTTTTATGGTTGATGACATATTCTTGCTTTCTTAATTCTAGAAAGATACGGCGATAGCCATATTTTCCTTCATGCTTATGGAAAATTTCATAAATCAACTCTTTCCATACACGGTCAGGATCTTCAATTTTCATTCGATTTACGTGATAATGATATGTCGCTTCTGGGATATCAACTTGCTTCAATACATCTTTTAATCGGAATCCTTCTTCTTTGAGGTCGAATGCCAACGTTGCTTGTGCTTTTCGAGGAAGGCATTCGGGTTCTCCTGGAAAGCTTTTAGCTTTTTTAAATAGGCAATCTCCAGCCGTAGAAGTTCATTCTCACGTGCTAATTGTTCTTCACGAGAGGTTGCTTTAATTTTAGGATTTTTAGACATAGGAGGCCGTCCTTTCGATTTTTCTTCTAGGCCTTCTATACCTTCCTCTAAAAATTTCCGATTCCAGTTCGCGATGATAGATCGGTTATTCAAGTTAAATTCAATCGCTGTATCTTGGTAAGAAGCACCTGTTTGTTTCATAAAGTTTAATACAGTGAGTTTGAATTGAACAGAATAAACTTCCTTCTTTATTTTTTTGTGTATACCCTCTATACCGAAATCTTTGTAAGCACGCACCCAACCTTGTATAACGGAACGGTTAGGAATGTCGTACTTTTGAGCTAACCGCTTAAAACCTAATTTTCCACTTAAATACTCCATTACGATTTTCAATTTAAATTCATCACTATATTTTGCCATACAAAAACACCCCAAAAGTTAGATTTTGACTCTAACTTTTGGGGTGCAGCACC
>NZ_JAUHTQ010000033.1 GCF_030418165.1 Ureibacillus aquaedulcis | reverse complement strand
CCAAATCACTTTAATAGCGACTTTTATATATTAACATGTACAAATTGTTATGTCAACAATAATTTTCGTTTACTATTTTTCAAAACAGCAACTTTATTAATATAACATTCAATCTGAAGTATGTCAATTACTTTTTCTATTTGAATTAAACAGTTAGTAATGACGATATTGATATCGTATCAACACTTTATACCAAAATCAAGAATTATCTATTATTAATAATAATTATTTGATATTTCCTGATGACAACAAATAATATATCACTATAATAAATAGATTGCAAGTATATTATTAAAATAGATTTATGTTTTAATAATATCTTATATAAATATTAAGGATCATTCTGAAAAGTGCTTAATAAATAAGGTTTAATATACTAAATATCTGATCCACTATAGTTACACCCGAGATATTATCTATGTACTATATTCTGTCCTGTTTCTAAATTATTCATATAGTCTCCAGCTGTTGATGATAGATGTGTATATTGGGAATTTTTTAGAATATAGTTATTTCCGTTCTATTGCCATCATTAATTATTTAATAAAGTTTTAATATCTGGACAATAAAACGAAAAAAAGGCTGTTCATTATTTGACAGCCAATTTCCAGTAATATAGGTTTATTAGCGAAACAAGTGATCATACATTGACTCTCATTTTGGGCAGGAATATAATCTCCAAAATCAAGGCCTATTTTCTAATTTAAGAATTATGAGTATACTGCGATTTTCCGTGCAATGGATTCAGTTAAACGTGTTGCAACTTTTGGTACAGCCCATTTAATAATTGGTGTTAACATCGCACCAGATAATCCTCCTGCATTAACTTCCACAGTACAAGTCATCGTTGTTTTAGCTTTAACTTCTTGCGCAGTAAAGTTACCGCTTCCTGTAAAATTATCCGACAAGCCTTTTAATTCAAACTTAATATTTGAGGGTTCATTCCATTCAGTAATATCTACCTGAGCTTTGATTGTTTTTTTAATACCCTTTACATTGCCCTCAAATGTCCATATAGATTGCTTTTCATTTATGATTTCATGTTCTTTATAGGCAGGTACTGTTATTGCCCACTTTTCAAGATCACTGACATAATCCCAAACTGCCTGTACATCTGTTGGAATTTCTACTGTATGTGTTCCCGTTGCCATTACGATTCCCTCTTCCATTCCATATGAAATGTATATATACACTTCTAAAAACAATTATTACATAAAAAGTATAAACTTACATCCCAAATTTAAAAGGCTTTTACTTCTTTCAATAATCTAGCTATCCGATGAAGCGATAATTTAATTTATTGGTATATCAATAATAGCAACGCAAATCTTAACCTTAACTAAGCCGATGCCTAGCATTAATTTTCCTTTCTCCCCTCAAATTATATCTATTACTACTTTTATTTATGAGATTGACTATGTAATACAAGTATTATTATTGTTTAAAGATAGTTGAGGGGTTTCCCTAGCGAGTCCCGCTTTCACAGAGGGTGCCTCCACTACCATCGACGCCCATCTACGAAGCGCGATGACACAGCGTAACTAGAGTCATCCGCGTCGAGCCGATGCTCATATACAAAGTACATCGCGCTTCGTTCTCCTTGATTCCTTGTTCCCCTTATTCTTTCCACTTCTCGAGTTTGTTCTTCCGTATCCATTTCTCCTTCTTAACCGCGTCGACCAACCTTCGGTTTTATTCATAGTTGGGGGCTTTTTCT
>NZ_JAUHTQ010000032.1 GCF_030418165.1 Ureibacillus aquaedulcis | reverse complement strand
TGAAGCGAGAAACAGCTAGAGACGAGTTATATAAGAGGAATGAAACGCACTCCAAAGGGAGAAAGAGTTTGAGATACGTTATATAAGAGGGATGAAACGCATTCCGAAGCGAACAGCAACTCGAGACGCGTTATATAAAAGGAATGAAACGCGTTCTGAAGCGAAAACCAGCTCGAGGCGCGTTATACAAGAAGGATGAAACGCATGCTGAGTCGAAAAACTGCTCAAGACGCGTTTCATAAGTAAAAAGTAAATTAAACAGCCCACCAAATTAAAAATACCCTTCATACTAGATGAAGGGCCACACTTTAATAGAAAACGAACCTAAGCCATTTGTTTCCGCGGTCGAACTGTATAAAAAATACTTCCGAATATCAAGATAATACCCAGTGCTTGTAATAAAGTTGGGCTAAATGACAAGAGGACAATATCCAATAAGATAGCAACCACGGGATCAACAAAGGTAAGAACAGATACTAGAAATGTCGGGAGGCTTCGAATGCTATCGAAAAATAAGTAATAGACAAATCCGGTATGTATCAAGCCTGTTCCTACGATATAAATCCAATTCGAAGTGGATAAACCATTAAACACCGTAAAATCGCAAAATGGCAGAAGCATGATGATGCCGATTGCTGTCTGGATAAATGTCATCGAATACGGGGATAAGTTTTGAATCGTTTTACTTGTTATCATAGTGAGTGCATAACAAATTGCTGAGAGTAATGCCCAGATAAAGCCAGAGTTCAACAATAGATTGATGGATTGGAAGTTATCGATGCCGACTATCAAAATACTTCCGATGAAACAAACAATCGTAGCAAGAAGTCCTTGAAGCGTCATTTTTTCTTTCAAAAAAAGAGTACCTAGTATCAATACAATTATGGGTGCTAAATTATATATTGAAATAGTGACGGATATGGACATTTCTTCGAAAGCTTTAAATAAAAATACCCAGTTCAACACTAGAAAAATTCCGCATAGACAAGTTTGCAACACCTCTTTTTTGCTCCATGCCTCAATTTTATGCCCGCCCGTAATGAACCACATTCCGCATAAGAAAACGGTAGCAAAAATACATCGTACAAAAACCAGTTCAACTGCCGGTATCCCGGTATGAATGGTGAAAAATCCGATCGAACCAAAAATGGCCATTGCAATTGAGAGTTTGGCGATAGCTGCAACATTCATAACATTTCCTACTTTCACATTATTATCTTATTAAAATATATCAGACTTTCACATAAATTTTAAGAAGATAAAAAAGTTACCTAGAAAAGCAGATGCTTTTAAAGGTAACGACTGGTTAGTTAGATGCTAGTAATCTTAAGATATTATTGCGTTGTTCTTCCGTTTGCTGCTTTCCATCAACAAGCAGTACCCCCATTGAATATCCTTTTTGCTCATCTTCTACTACAAATTGTAAATTCAAATTACTATTTTGATCATCAACTTCACATGTTCCTTTGAACTCAACGACATTATGATTTTTTTGAGTTTTAAAATAAACCCATTTACTCTCAGTACATGTATTGGCAAAGGTGTTTTCAAATGAGAGGTTGGATTCATCCATAGGGGATTCTTTTATGTATGTAATATACTCATTATCTGTAATTTCGTCTTTTGGACCATAAAAATACCAAAAAATTGCGATAATTGCGATTGGTACAATCCATAAGATTGTTCGCTTGGATACATTTTGCATGACAAACCTCCTTACATTTGTAAGATTATTATAGCAATCTATGTATAATATTTCTACATAGTGTTTAAAAATTCTATTCCAAAACAGTTTTTTATACAGTTCATTTCTATAAGTATGTTGCTGTGAATTAATGATAAAATAATAGTTGAAATTTATATTACTTAGTATTAATATAATATTAAAGCTGCGTTGTACGTAGG
>NZ_JAUHTQ010000031.1 GCF_030418165.1 Ureibacillus aquaedulcis | reverse complement strand
AAAATGGTGTTTTCGGGTTATGTCCCACCCTCTTTTTTGCTTTTATGTTCCCATTTCCCTTGGTGAGGTAAATCACCAAGATACTGGCTCGTAAATGAAGAGTAGGTGATATTTCGTGGGCCTCTCGAACCGCTTTACAAAGGGTTAATAAAGGGTTAATAGTACATTAACAAAAAAGGCTTATGATAGGTAGTAATCCCCTTCATTAACAAGGAGTAACTATGAATTCAGTATCATATTCAAGGGAGCAATCTCTAAATTTATTTTCCTATTTAAAATACTTATTAGATAAAAGGCAAGATGATTTACTGTACTTTAAGAGATATAATGAGCTGAAAAAGATTATGCAAAATGAGTCGCTTGAGACTTTTTTTCAGCCGATCGTTAATTTGCAAACAGGTGAAACTTTTGGCTTTGAAGCGTTAAATCGTCCCGGCCAATCCCAATTATTTACTAGTGTAGACCATTTTTATGAATTTGTTGGACAAACAGATAAAGTATTTGAGTTTGAAAAGTTTTGTCGAAATCTATCACTGAAAAGATATATTGCAGGCTTAAGTGAAGAACTTCAAGATAAAGACTTTACTTTATTTATTAATATCCATCCCCATGTATTGCTAGATAAGAATTATCATAGTGGAGATACATTACAGCAGTTGCGTGAAATTGGTATTCATCCGGAACAAGTCGTGTTTGAATTGACGGAAAGAAGTGCTGTGACAGATTTTCAAGAATTTGAACGTGTATTATCTCATTATCGTTCACAAGGATACAGAATAGCGATCGATGATGTTGGTTCGGGCTACAATAGCTTAAAAACATTAATCTTCTTGAAACCCGAATTTATAAAGTTAGACCGCTCACTCATTCAAAATATCGATGAAAGTATCCCTGGCCAACAGTTAGTTTCTTTGATCAATGATTATGCCGTACAATCCAATACAAAAATTATTGCAGAAGGAATAGAGAGAAAAGAGGAAATTGAGTATCTCCAAAAAATAGGTATACATTACGCTCAAGGATATGCGTTAGGTAGACCGAATCGGGAAATCAAGCTTGGGGAATTGCCTAGCTTACCTTAGAATCGAATGTAAAATTGATGACAAATAGGTGAGGAAATGATGACGAAAATAGATGAAGTAGTATCGAATATTGGCCGGATTGTTAAGGCAGTTCCTTCAATTTCTCCAACTCTGAAAAATAAAGAAGTAGACAAATTATTTACTGAGAATCCGGATATGCGCGGAATCGTAGTCGTACATCATGAAAAACCAGTTGCTCATATTACAAGAACACATTTCTATCAAAAAATTGGAACGTTATATGGTTATAATTTGTATATGGGTAGAGAAAGTCAATTGCTGGCTAAAACAAACCCTCTTATTGTCGATTTTCACAAGCCTATTACGGAGGTTAGTAAGCTGGCGATGGAAAGGCAGGAAGAGGATTTGTATGATGATGTAATTGTGACGAAGGATGACAAATTTATGGGTGTTGTTAGTATAAGAGCGCTTCTAATGGAATTTGTTGATATCCAAGTGCAATTCGCAAGTTTTCTTAATCCATTAAGCAAGTTGCCTGGAAATCACCTAATTGATCAAAAATTAACGGAAATCCTGTATCTAGAAAAATACAGTGTACTCTATTTCGATTTAGATAATTTTAAAACGTACAATGATTTATATGGTTTTAATAAAGGGGATAAAGTTCTTCTGCATGTAACGGATATTTTAAAAAGAAATATCACCCAGCAAGGATACTTTTTAGGACATATTGGTGGAGACGACTTTATGGCCATTCTCCCTCAGTATAAAGTAGATGCGATGTGTGAAGACATTATCAGTGAATTTGATGAAACGATTCCCAGCTTCTATGACGAAAAACACTTAAAAGACCCAAATTTTAAAGTTAAGGGAAGGTCCGGGAACTTAGAGGATTTTACGATCATGTGTTTATCAATCGCTGTATTAACAAATGAAAAACAGAAATTTGATAAAGTTGAAGATATTTCGGATGCAGTTGCTGCTATTAAACGAAATTGCAAGAAGATCAAAGGTAGCTGTTTCATAATCGATGAGGCGGATTGCTGCGCCCCAACACAATAATCAGTTTGAAAATAGCATTTGAATTATATCTATACTAATAATTTAATGTAACAACTATGAGTAATGTACAGAACTGTTAATACATTAGAAGGCGCAGCCTAACACGTAAGCTGCGCAACTCTCTAATGAAGCTTTAGAAAGCATGAATAATTATGAGCGGCCTTCACAAAGCCGGTGACAATAACGTAACGTCCTGTTGCATTGTCACCATGACCAACTTCCTGTTGGCCCCAAAGACAAGTCGTAGAGTCGACACAAGTTGGCTCTGCGGCTTGTGTGCTTAGACAGCTCGCTTGAGGAACAAGGTTAAGTATCTATATTAGTATTTTTAAAAAATCGAATGAAAAGTAGTTCTACTTTTCCGTTCGATTTTTTTATTTCACAATGTATAATGATACTAAATAATTCTCTATTAAAGGAGTGATAAGATGGCTCAATACATTGCGCCGCTTAATGGAACTACTCATGCAAAGCCTATGAATAATATGGCGATACTTTGCGTGAGGTAATTAAGCTTTTCATCGCCTTATGTATATAGTCACTTTATTCATGTGTGCTTTGCCCTTCACTTTGAAATTCGAAAAAGTAAAGGAGCGGAAGTTTGAATGCGTTACGTAAATGCACATGAAGTTTTACCAGAGGACCTATTAATGGAAGTCCAAAAATACGTTCAAGGAGACTTGATCTATATTCCAAAGTCCCAGAAAGAACGTATTCAATGGGGAGTCGTATCTGGTGAAAGACAAAGACTGCAAAAGAGAAATGAACAAATCAAAAAGCAATATCAAAATGGTACGTCCCTTTTAGAGTTAGCGGAGCAATACCATTTGTCTATGGAAACCATTAAAAAGATAATATATAAGAAATAAACGAGCTGTTTATTGCATACAGTGTAGACAAAGTCACTATTTGACTTTGTCTACACGTGTTTTAAGGTAATTCTTGAAAAGTAAGATTTCCCATTGAAAACGCTGGCAAGCCAGTTTTACTCTGCACCGAAAGTGTAGCGGCAGGTGCAAGTTTTACTCTGCACCGAAAGTGTAG
>NZ_JAUHTQ010000030.1 GCF_030418165.1 Ureibacillus aquaedulcis | reverse complement strand
AATCACTTTTATAGCGACTTAATCATTATAACATTTTCACAATGTTATGTCAATAATAATTTAAGCAACTTTTCAAAAGCAACCTTTATAATATATCACATAAGCTATTCAACGTCAATCGTTTTTTCAACTTAATTGCAAACGATTTGAAGTAATTAATAACACTTTAAATTATAGCATTCAACTCTATCAAAATCAATAAATTTATATGATTTATATTAATTATTCGATATCGTCTCAGCGACGTTTATTACTATATCACTATACATTTCATGAAGCAAGTACTTTTTATCATTTCTCTCTTAATATTATAAATAATATCTTCATATCCAAATCAACCTCAATTTTTTCATATATAATAGAAAATTAAGAAGTGCAACTCTACCTAAAGGAGAATAATATGATGCAAATAACATTCACTCATATCCACAGAGGTGGAAAGGTTATACCAGAGACTGAAGAATATAAGCAGATTCATGAACCAGATTTTTTAAGCCGTTATGATAGTAACCTAATAACTTGGAAGTGTATGCCTACAGTTGATTTACTTAAAGAAGCTGAAGGCAGTTTAAGAGACTTCAATTTACAAACTAGCCAAAAGCATCTGAAGTTCATTTTTCCACCTAACGAAAAATTGACTGACGAAATACAAGCCTATTTATCATCAAACAATTATAGTATTGGTTTTCTTGAACTCTATTCTATACAACCTAATGACTTTTCCGCTAGCGGAAATGCCGAGGCAGCAATTCAATTTGTAACTAGGGAAAAATTAGAGGATTTTTTACATTTGCAGTTTAATGAAGACTTACAGTTCGGCGAAAACTTCGCAAAGGAAAAACAAACTTTTCTGCGAAACCAGTACACCAAAGATAATGTTCATTATATACTCGCATACGATCAAGCAAAACCGGTCGGATCTGTTATTCTTTTTGATAAGGAAGATACCACTGAAATCGATAACTTATTTGTATTGGAGTCCTATCAACGCAAGGGGATAGGAAGTGCCATTCAGCATTTCATAATGAAACATTTTCATGACAAAACAATTATTTTAGTGGCAGATGGTGAAGACACACCAAGAGAAATGTATCAAAGACAAAATTATTGTCTTGAAGGTTTTCAATACGAAGCATTAAAAGTAGAAGAGTAACATTTCATTGAGGAGATGTTTTAAAAACAAACAACTCCTCTTGAACGCTAGTAAGGGAGATCATTTAAACGTATCGGTGTCAGAACTCCATTTTCCCAATCCGTTCGAATCATACTATAACAAATGGAATCATGTATACTGCCATCATGATTTTCCCAAGAACTTCTTAGGTATCCCTCTTTCACAAAACCACAATTGCTTAAAGTTTTTCTCATCGCATAATTATCGCTGCGAGTATAAGCTTCAACTCTAATTTTTTTATCTTCTAGATTGAATATGTAATCTACAATCCACTTAACAGCTTCTCTACCATAACCGAATCCTCTGTATGCACTATCTAATCTAATATCTAAAAGTGGGATTGTGTCACTTATATCATGAATTATAATCAAACCTATTTTCCTATTTGCTAGTTCAATCCAAATCGTTTCACGATCTTCCTGGTACCAGCCCTTGTTATACAATTGAACAATTTGTTCCTCAGAAGTGTTAGTTTCTGCATGATAATCCCACGCATTCTTTGTCATAAACCATATCAGTTCGTCGAGTTCACTTTGAAGTGATCGATAAAATAATTTCCCCATTCATTCTTCAACTCCAAGTTTTCGTTAACCTATATCATTTACTTGATTCACAATTTCTTTATGCATTTTTGCTAGATGAATCAAATTAAACTTCCCTTGCTGTATTAGATTCAATACCTGCCTTGCTTCTTCCCAGGCTAAATCATGCATGGACTTACTAATTACTCCCTCAGCTAAGGCTTCATCCAGTTCCTCTGCATCCAATAGCATTATTTCGCCTGAAGGAAATACAACAATATCTAAATACAAATCATCAATCCAAGGAGTATTATTCTCTATGCCTACTTCGTAACAAACGTCTATATACCATTGGACAATTTCCCCTTTATCATCAAACATAGTAGTAAGTGAATGCTTCTTACCAATCGGGAAGTGTTGTAGCCATGAATAGCCATCATTCACTATGCATACTTCCTTTGCACCACCCTTTACAATTAAAGGCTCTGAAACTTTTTCTATACTCAATAAGGTAATGTATCCACTAAAGTCCTTGTCCTGATGAAAAGTTTGTTGGTAGGTCCTCTTCAAGACACGTTTCCAATCTCCCCGATTACCATACTTTCTTTTTAACATCACTCCCCCCTATTTAATATATTTCACGCTATACTTTCTAATTTTAGAATTATTTATTTGAATAATCAAAATTTTATTCGGATAATAAAATTACATATTTTACTGTGAGGTGTTTTATAATGCGCGATAGAGGCTCTTGTATCTTAATCAGGGGTAAGGAAGTTGCCTTGATTAAGAGGATTAGAGATGGAATGATTTATTATGTTTTTCCGGGCGGAGGAATAGAAGATGGTGAAACTCCTGAGGAAACAAGCAAAAGAGAGGCATTTGAAGAATTGGGCGTTATGATTAATGTGAAGGATTGTTTTCATATACTTCAATATAACGGCACACAATATTATTTCCTGGCTGAGCTAGTAGAAGGGGAAATCGGTAACGGTCAAGGAGAAGAGTTTACTGATATAACGAGAAATCGAGGGATTTATCAGCCTATGTGGATAGAGATAGGTAAACTTCTTTCTATTGATATTAGACCTCTTGAAGTAGCTAAAAGAATACACACGAAATATGCATAAAAAGAATCAAGAGTTGGAGTCAAATTATAAATTACCGCATATTTAGTGGTTTCCGTTTGCCTAGCGACGTCCTACTCTCACAGGGGGCCCCCATCTTCCATCGACGCCAAGCTGCGAAGCGCGATGACACGTCGTAACTAGAGTCATCTGCGTCAAGCCAATGCTCATGTACAAAGTACATTGTGCTTCGTGCTCCTTGATTCCTTGTTATCCTTGGTCCTCCCACTTCTCGAGTTTGTTCTTTCGTATCTACTTCTGCTTCTTATCCGCGCCGACCAACCTTCGGTTTCTACCGTAGTTGGTAGCTTTTTCTAAAATAAAAAAACCACTGAATACTCAGTGGTTTGTG